>NZ_JAJGQH010000014.1 GCF_020783655.1 Xanthomonas melonis
CAAAAGGCCACCATCGTGGCCCAGGTGGGTCACTTTTACTTCGGCGCTGTGGGTCAGTTTTACATCGGCGCTAACAAACGGATCAGTGCGGACCGCTCCTACGCAAGGCCAGGCATCTCCTAGCGCTCATGTAGGTATTAAGGGTTTCAAATATTTTTGTTTAGAAGAAACGCGCCGGGCTGCGCCATGTGATCAGCGGGAATGAAGCTGGCGCACTCTTAATTTGGCGAGATGACGCGCCTCTATCGGCATCGGCACGCATTACCGCGTAGCCGATGTTGTGCGCAGGTTGATAGCTCTGTATTGCCGTTGCTTGCCGTAACGCGGCCCGTTTTTCTCGAACGTGGCGCAGAGTCGCTCCTCTCCACAGGGTGCCAGGTCCGCTTGAGCGACCCGTTCCCAATAGTCGATCGAGGTGCGCAGCTGTGCGAGCTCGTGACGCTTCTCCTTGACGATGTCCACCGAGTAAGCCATCGCCCCCAATCCCAGCACGCCCGCCACCAGCATCGTGGCCGAGGCGATCCACATGCGCCGGGTGCTCCGAGTCTCCAACGTCTGCTGCGCTTGCATGTAACGCCGCGTGGCGTGCTGCAATGTCTCGTCGGCAGTGGCCATTTCTTTGTTGAATCGTTGGGCTGCCGGTTCCAGCGTCTGCGTCAACGCCTGATTGGTCAGCTGCGTCAGCCTCGGCAGTGCGTTCTCCAGCACGCGATTGATCTTGGAGTCGGCGCTGCCCACCGCGTTCTGGAGCACCTGGAGTTGCTCGGTGACCACCTCCCGCAGCCGTTGTTCGCGCTGCTGCATGGATGCCACCAGGGTCGTCAGCACCTTGACCGTCTCCTGTAACGAGGCGTTCGATGCATTCAACGTGGCCATCATTCTCGCCATTGCGGCGTCTTGCCTGTCCATGAGGTCTCCTGAGCTTGGCTGGTCACGGAAGCGATTTTGACTAACCACCGCCTCCACCACCACCACCGCCTCCTCCTCCCCCGCCACCGTCTCCGCCTCCGTCCCCTTGGGGACCGCTCTGCATCGGCCCCTTGGCGAACTCCGGCAGCGTCAGCACCATCACCGACCCACGGCTGGTGTTGACCTCTGCTGAGACATCCATCCCCAGTGCTTGGCGTGAGGCGGCGAGCTCCTGGGCCTCCTGCTGGGCCTGTTCCTCCAGGAACTCGTTGCCTGTTTTGATCAGCGCCTGCGTTGCTGCGCTGTTGGCCACCCGGTTCAGGGCCTGCTCGATCGCCAGCTCGTTTTTGCTGTCGAGCGCGTAGAGCACTTCGTCGATGTCCGGGTCGCCGGTGATGGATTTTCGCTGAGTCTGCGACGCATCGTTTGGCGCATCCCCTGCCCCTGGACCGGCGAAGCGCTGAGCTAGAGGTGGGTAAGCATCGGTTTGCTCTGCCGCTTCACTGGGAGAGCGACGCGCTTGCTCGCGCTGCGGGAACTCGTCGAGGCTTGTGCCGTCCACGCTTCGGGTGTCGTCGCGAGCGAAGGGATAGGGTTCTCCACGCTCGCGATACTCCCTCCATTGCTTGTGGAAGCGTTCGTCTTCCCGATCCGCCGCCTCAATCTCCTGTTGCAGTTGACGCAGCGAGCGCATGGTCTCTTCCAGGAACAGGGCGCCGCCCGGGTCTACGGCACTGCGGTCCTGCGCCGGGGTTGATTGCGTTCGTTGGTCTTCTGCGTCAGCAGACCCGACAGACACGTGAGTGGCGGCACTGCTTGCCAATGACTGCTCACGCGCTTGCGCGAAGTGTTCTGGGGGCAGCACCGGCACACCATGATCAGCGAGCAAGGCGTCTGAGGGACGGGGCTGTTCGGCTTCTCGCTCAGGCGTGGCAGACGCTGTGGAAAGCGATGCAATCAACGGTTCTGCTGTCGCAGGCACTGTTGGGGCCATGGTCTGAACCGGCGCTGCTTCCTGCTCACGCGCCACCTCTTGCTGACGGACCGACGCTTGCTCCATCTCCGCCGGCTGCGTTTGCACATGGCGAGACAGCGCCGGGGACACCGTATCGGCCTGCACGCTTTGCACAGGTTGGTCGCTGCGTTCCCGGCCCCCAGAGGGAGACACTTGGAGGTGCGCAGCATCGCGACTCTCCAATGCCTGCCTTTCCGGCGCGCGCTCTGCTTTTTGTGCTTGATGCGGCTGCGCGTCACCCAGGCCCGTCGTCTGCTTTGGTGGGTCAGGTGGGTTGTGAACCAGCTGTTCGCCTGCCTGTTGGTTCTGGACTTCAGACTGCTGACGCGTCTCCTTCTGCTGCAACCCGGGCCACGGCGTTTGTTGAGCCAGCGCGGCATCTTGAGCGTGCGGTTGAGGGTCCGGTTGCGGCGAGGATTCCTGAGGCTGGGCCTGCTGCTGTTCGAGTCCTTGAACTTGCTGTTGATCCTGTGCTTGCCGAGCCTGATCTTCCTGGGCCTCAACCTGCCTGGCTTCTTGAGCCTGGCGGTCTTGCTGCTCCCGATGCTGGTTGTCGGCTTGGCGCTCTTGCGCCTGACGTTGCTCGACATCCCTTTCCTCACGCTCCTGCAGTTCGCGCTGCTGGCTGGCCTGTGCTTGGCGCTCCTGTTGCTCGTGTTCTTCCTGTTCGCGTTGCTGCTCGGCTTGGCGTTGACCTTCCAACACCGCGTGCGCCTGGACCACTTGTTCGCTTTGTGACCTGTCTTCGTGCTCAGGCTGTGCCTGCTGGAGGTGCTCGCGCACCTGCGCAGCGTGTTGCTCTTGCACGAGGCGATCTTGCTGTGCGCGTTCTTGCTGCGCCTGCGCCGCGACAGAGGATTGCATGCGTGCCTGGATATCCAGCACTTGCTGCGGATTGGACGACTCGGAGGTCGAGGTGTCCGCATCTGCCGTTGCCTCGGCCGCGCGCCCAACGCTTGGCGAATCTGGTCGATTGCCTTGCGCCTCGCTCAATGCCTGCCGGATATCCTCGCTGCTAGTGACAGCCACCACACGAGTGACCCCATCACTGCCGCGCTGGAGGTGCGCAATGGGGCTGTCGTAGCCGTATTGCCCCGACTCATTGCGCTGCAACTGCTGCATGGTCGGCCCGGTGATGCCGCTGGCCGCCATGGTCCGCTGCGAGGCCAGCTCCACGGCCTGCTGGGCTTGCGGGCTGACGTTCAAATCAACGCCGGCGGCCCGGTAACGATGCAGCAGTTCGTTGTGCTCCATCTGCGCAGCCGTGGGTGGGGGAAGTGCCTGGATCGCTGCCAAGGCTTCCTGGGCGCGCTCGATTGAGGGCTGCCGCAGTTGGTCGGTCAGTTCCAGCTCCATCGCCAGGTTGCCACTGGCGACGCCATTCTTGCCGGCCCACTGCCCAGACTCGTTTCGCTGGTAGAGCTGAGCGTCTGAACCGAGCACCGCTCCAGGCTTGGCTTGGGCGGCTTGGACGGCCGCAGGCACTTCGACCCCGTAAGCCTGGGCACGTTGCGCGGCATGGTTTTCCAAGTATGCGGCGGCGATGGCTTCGCGTCCGGTGGCGATGTTGCTTTCGATGCGGCTAAGGGCTTCTTGATTGAGCTGTCGTGCGCGTTCCGGGGAAGCGGTTTGGTGTTCGTAGCTGCCCCGGTCGTTGGCACCGGATACTGCGGTTTTGACTTGGCGCTCCCATGCCTGGCTTTCCGGATTGCGATGCCAGTTCTGGTTGTCTAGTCCAACTTGGTCGCTGGCTCTTGCAGGGAGGTTGAACGGGTCCTGTGGTGGTGGAGCCTTGCCCAGCGCCAACTCCACTGCCTTGGCGTTGGCCAACGCACCCAGTTCCTGGGATTTTTCGTAGCTCGCAACCACGGGCTGCTCGCCCGATGTGCGGCCGCCATCCTGGGCAAAGTCGATGGCCGCTTCGCGCTGCCAGTTGCGACCATTGAATTGCCACTCCACACCGGCCTTGTCGGTTTGGTGGTAGATGGCGCGGTTGTCGAGCAAGTCGGCGCCTTTGTCGAACGCCTTGCTCATCAACAGCGCATCGCCGACCACCAGCGCCGCGGGCACGAAGCCACTGCCGCCCAGCACCGCTGCCGTGGACGCACCGCCGGCCCAGCCGCCCGCGTTGCGGGCAATGGCGTGCTGAACTTCCGATTGCGCGGCCGTGGCATTGCCTTGCTCCAGCAGCTCTGCCGAGTTGCGCGCAGTCAGCACCGCATCGGCGCCAGTGGCTAGCAAGCCACCCGAGCGCACCAAGGTGCTGGCGGATGCGTTGCCCAGCAACACTTCCATGGACGCGGCACCCCTTTGCCCACGGGGAACTCGCAGAGGTCCGCCCGCTTCTTCGCCCAGAACCTGCTCGACCTTGAGGATGCCCTGTTCTGAAAAAACCACGCGCCCGTCATGATGGGCATTGGCGATGGCGAGCGACAACCCATGGCGCTGAAGTTCGATGTCCCCGCCTCGAACGATGGCGATGTTGCCGACATGGATCTGGTTGAGCGTAGTGACGATGCGCGACTCCGAATGCGCCACAGCTCCCCAGCCGTGATCCACCCCCGTGAAGCTTTTTAGGGCATCAATCTGTTGAGCATGAGTCTGCTGATATGCCTGGATGTCGCGGAAAAATTCTTTAACCCTCTGGCTGGTCTGCGCAGGGGTTAAACCAACAGGTGTATTGGTGTTCAAGTCGCTGTTGATTAGGCCTACTTTGACGGTATCGCGTAGTTGCTCGACGCGCTGAACAACGCGGTCCATTGCCGCTGGGTCGCCCTCCAACATGGCTCGTCCATCTCGAGACGCATAAATATCTTCAAGGCGATCAAGCAGCCCATACTGGTATGCGCTAAGAGGGCCGCCGCTGTGTGGCGTGATGCCCATCATTTGAGCAAACGCGGGATTGGCCGGAAGGAACAGTCGGTTTTGCGGTGCGTGGATATCAAACTTCCCCGCCCGTTGAAGCTCATCAAGCAACTCGCTGTTCTTCAGCGTCTGCTGTTCAATACTGTGGTGGTCCTGAAAAAGCGTTCGGTAGTTCGGCACGGATCGGGCTCCTTCCTTGCGACCTTGTGCATCGCCTTATCGGTTGACTACATCGTAGAACCACAGGCCATCCGATTGCCCTTGAGTGCCTATCCCGGCTGCTTTCACAGCATCCTTGAACACCCGGTCACAAAAGACGCCGCCGTGAAACGGTAGCCTGAACACGTGCGCCGACCCCAGCACGTCGCGTTTGAAGGCCAGCCGAGAGCCCCCCGCCAGGCTGTAATATTTACCGTCTTCGTATTCGTCACTCACCTTAATATCTAAGTGAGAGGCATCTTCATCCAACGCGTCCACGGTGCGGACCACATCGCACAGGTAGACGTTTGGCCCCTTCGAGCCATCGGCCAAGCGATAGTCAGTCTCGGCAAACGCGAACGCCCGAGGATCTACCGCCTCCATCACTCGACGTAGGCGCTCTGACACCAGCCAGTAACCACTGAATCCCCCTTCCAGGTCTTCGGGAAGCACGCCTTCACCGGGCTGGTAGACAAGGCGTGGGATCTCGCGCAAGGCGGGAAATCCGCCGTCCTTGGGCTTCAGAATTAGCCTTGGCGGAGTGAGGAGAACGTCTCGGTTCTCAAAAACAACCCCATGGCCTTTTCCCCCGCGCCGAACGTCCGGCTGCAGGTGGAAGAACTCCCCTTTCTTGGGCTGATTGGTCGTCGTTGTTTCCATGCGTTTCCCGGCCACTTGGGTATGGTTCTTACCTCAGTCGAGCAGAGTCTACCGTCTCACGCCAAAGCGCGCGCTCAAGCGGCTGCCTCAGCCGCACTTCTGGTGCACCGTCAGAGCGTTCTTGTGCAAACTCATCACTGAGGCGAGTTCCTACACCACGGCATACCCTCGGTAACTACGCATAGATTTCACTCTTCCACGGACCGACCATGGGCTTCGATGTCAATGCAATCTACGCGCAAGTGGCCACAGGGCTCCGAAAAGCCAAGCTCCACTGACCAATTCAGCGAGCCAGCCTGCAAAGCCCTCGTTGATCTCTAGAAAAATCATGGTTTTGCACGCTTCACCATGAACTCGGCGATGTACTGGTTCACTTCCCACTCGATGAAGCCGATGTTGCGACCGGGGCAAATCGGCTTCAGGAATTCCGGGTCGTGATACGGGGAGGCCCCGTCCATCCACGCATACACAGTTGCCCTGCCAATGCCGATCCTCGCCCGAACTTGAGTCGAGCGTTGGGCATGGGGCCCGCACTGCTTACTGCTGCTCATGCTGATTACCCTGCTTGTATGAGACCCGTCTCCCCCCCCGGTCTAGCGCAAGCCGGGACCAGCGTCGATCCACGCCAGGTACAGCTGCCACCGCCAGTGCGCGTTGGCGCGCTAGGTGGTTCCCGACTTGAGTTGGGCGTCTCCGACCAGCTACGCTTGGCTGACGCGACTAGGGAGCGGATGCGTGTCAGGGGAAGAAGTAGAGGTTCGCGTTCGCGAGAACGGCAGGGTCGTAGCCACAATCCAAAGGCCACTGAGAGAACTCGACGGGAAGCCGGCGATCACTTATCGTAAGCAGCTCTGGCTGCTGAACGGCAACTCCATCGAGATCGGTGCGGCCATGTCTGGCCCCCCGCTACGCCCGCCACAGCTGTCGGCCGACGCCGAAGAGATGTTCAAGCGGGAAGTTCCGGTGCGCGCCGAGCCTCCGCCCCCCCTACCGCCTGAGACCGAGGACCTTGGCGAGGGCGCACCGACTTGGCAGGACGACCCGGTCGCCGAGCCGCCGGCTGCCCGCCTGATCGTTGACGCCGGCCCTGGTACCGGCAAGACGCATGCGGCCTGTGCGCGTGTCGCGGCGATGGTCAATAGCGGCATCCCAGCTTCCCGTATCTGCCTCGTGAGCTTTACCCGCACGGCGGTTGTCGAAATCCGAAGTCGCATTGCGCGGACATTGGAGGAGCCCGGCGACGCCGCGAGCGTTCGCGTCATCACTCTCGATGCCTTCGCGTGGGCCGTGCACTCCGGTTTCATGAAGGAAGCACGCCTTACGGGTAGCTACGAGGACAACATCAACGTTGCCCTGCAACTCCTTCGAAAGGATCAGGATGTGCGCGATGATCTGGCGCGCATCGAGCACCTGATCGTTGACGAGGCACAAGACATCGTCGGCCCTCGCGCGGATCTTATCCTTGCGATGGTGGACGGTCTCAGCCCCGAGAGCGGGATCACTGTCTTCGCCGACCGCGCCCAAGCGATCTACGCGTTCGCCGAAGGCGAGGACGACTCCAATGGCACGAATCTGCTCGACGCGCTAACAGCGCGCGGCTTTCGCCAGATGCAGCTGACCGAAGTGCATCGCACTTCGGACCCGAACCTCCTTGCCATCTTCACCAAACTGCGCCGTGACCTTCTGTCTGGCCGCAAGGCAAACCTCGAGAAGCACGTCAAGAGCGAGATCCGGCGTCTGGCCCATGCAGATGCAGGTGAGGTCGCGAAGCTCAAACTCGATGCGCTGCCACACGATGCGCTCGTCCTCATGCGCAACCGCTTGGACGTTCTGATCGCCTCGAGCCGCGCCGGACTTTTGCCGCACCGTCTGCGTTTGTCCGGCATGCCAGTCTGCGTGCGCGGCTGGGTTGCCCAGTTGCTCTGGGACTACACCCAGCGGCGGATTACCCGCGACAGCTTCGAGAAGCGCTGGCACGCGCGCGACATCCAGGCGCCCTTCGACTGCGCCGAAGCATGGAGCCGCTGCGTAGAAGTGGCCGGAGACTCCGTCCATGTCGTTGATCTCCACTCGCTGCGAAAGGTGCTGGCCCGCACCAACCCGCCCATGCAGTTTTGCACGCCCGAGTTCGGCACCGCCGGGCCGATCCTCGGCACCATCCACGCCAGCAAGGGGCGCGAAGCGCCGACTGTCTACCTCTACCTGCAAGAGACAGCGGCCGCCGACGAGACGGGCGAAGAGTCGCGGATCATGTTCGTCGGCGCTACCCGACCGCGCGATCGCCTGCTGGTGGGCACCACGGGCGGCCCCGGCGGAAACAAGATGAATGGCCGCGTGTGGCGTCGCACTGGCATCTCGATTGAGGTCGAAGTGGGGCGTCCGCACGACATCGAGCCGTCAGGACTCGTCGGGCGCACCTTCTTCGCCCGGCAGGAAGATGCCCGCGTCGCTCAGGAGGCGTGGGCGAGCCAGCCCCGCCGCCTGCGCCTGATGTTGCGCGCCGAGTCGACCCTAGGCTGGCAGTTCACCATCAACGATGGAGAGCAGCGGTTGGGCGGGCTGAGCGATCGTTTTCGCGGCGACATCGAAAAGATTGCCTGGCGTCTCAACAAGTCGATCACTTGGCTTGCATACGGCCGGTCTATCGGTCTGCGCACGATGGTCGTTGCGCCCGATAGCCCTCACCTCGAAACCATGCTCGAACCGTGGAAGTCGAGCGGCTTTCTCTATGCGCCGCTTCTGACTTCGTTCTCTCACTCCAAGCCGAAATCCCGCTGATGTCAGCACGCGACGCACTCATTGACCGCCTCGCGGTCGATCTCATCGGCCCCCTTGCGCCCGACGAAACCGTCGACGCCAAGCCGTCGGATGTCTACCTCACCGGCATCCTGTGGCCCCAGAACTTGGCGATACCTCCCGAACAGGACGATCGTCTTGCCGTAGCGGGTGGCGACGGCGATACCAATGAGGAGAGCGACGAGTCCTCACAGCCTCCCGCCGCCCAGATGCGCCGCCCCTCGACAGCTGGCATCTCGTTCGCCTGCACCTCCGCAGGCGAAGCTGCGCCGCGCGTGATTGTGGAGATCGGTTGTGGCCGCTATCAGCCGCATTCGGAAGAGAAGGACAGGTGGGAACGGGTCGACATCGCGCTGTCGCCAATCGAGATCGAGCTGAGCCCAGGCAGCGATGACATCCCGCTGGCGGCTGTCGGCATCGCTGGCGTTCGCCTGAATGTGCGGGTCCTTTCGTTCGATGCCGGCGTGCTGGCCACCATCACGCTCGTCAATGGCTCGCGGCCCGAGCGCAGTCGCGAAGCGATCGAGGTCGCCACTCTGTTTCAGACCCGCTTCACTATTCGCGCCGCCGAAGGGTCCCGACTCATCACGCGTCCAAGCCGAAAGGCAGCGATCGACGCTGATGACCGTTCCAATGCCCTCCTCTTCCGGCGCTCGCGCGAATACGCCACAGGCCACACCTGCTCGGCCGAGTGGGACGCGGGCACCGAAGGTCGCGAGATTGACGCGGTGCGCACGGCATGGATACCTCAGGGCACCGCCACAGCGGTGAGCCCAGACGGCTCACGCCACTTCGCGAGCCTTACTAGGTCGGGCTCGCTGGCAGCTGCCACCTTGGCGCAGAGCACCGACGACGAGCTGGTGGGCCACCTCGGCGCACTTTGCGACGCTTATGGCGCGTGGCAGGACGATCAGCGTGCGAATCTGGAAGACATTCCAGCACCCCTTATGGACACCGCCAACGCGCATCTCGATGAAATCGCGCATGTGCTTGGACGGATGCGCCGCGGCGTTGATCGGCTGGCGGCCGACGGCGCGATGGCGGAAGCGTTTCGGCTCGCCAATCTTGCAATGGAGACGCAGCGGGTCTGGGGCGGCTCTTCGCTCGTCTGGCGACCCTTTCAGCTTGGCTTCCTCCTACTGTCGATGGAATCCACGCTCGATCCCCAGCACCCTGATCGGGGCGTGATGGATCTCCTCTGGTTCCCAACCGGCGGCGGAAAGACAGAAGCCTATCTGGGCCTCGTGGCCATGGTGGCCTTCCATCGTCGCCTTGTTGGCGCGCGGCCCGAAGACGGCGATGGCGTTGCCTGCATCATGCGTTACACCCTGCGCCTCCTCACCACGCAGCAGTTCATCCGCGCTGCGGCCACGATCTGCGCATGCGAGGCAATCCGGAGGGGCACAGTCAGCTCTGGACAAAAGCTGGCGCTGGGAAAGACGCCCTTCTCGCTCGGTCTTTGGGTCGGCGGGGACGCAACGCCGAACTCGCGAAAAATCGCATTCGACAACAAGGGCGATGCGTTCAAGCCCCAGGCGCGTCAGCTCACCAAGTGCCCGTGCTGCAACGCTGATCTGGATTATGTCCAGCCGCGCGATACCGACCCGGTTGTTGTCGAATGCCGCACGGCTGGATGCGCGCTCTCCAAGGCTCCGATCCCGGTGTTTACGGTAGACGAAGACGTCTATCAGCAGCGGCCAACGATGCTGCTGGGCACGGTCGACAAGTTCGCGCAGATCGTCCGAAACCCCGCCTCGCGTGCGCTTTTCGGTGTAGGCACGCCCATGCAGCCGCAGTTGATCCTCCAAGACGAGCTCCACCTGATCGCAGGCCCCCTCGGCACGCTCACCGGTCTTTACGAGACGGCCGTCGACATCATCCTCTCCGACAACGGCCGCCCGCCCAAGATCGTGGGCTCGACGGCCACGATCCGCCGCGCGGGCGAGCAAGTGCGCGCGCTCTTCGACCGCGGCACCTGCCAGTTCCCGCCGCCAGGCCTCGATGCCGAGGATTCGGGCTTCGCCGTGCAGGACTCCGCGCTGGCGGGCAGACGCTACATCGGTCTCACTACGGCAGGCCGTTCCGCCAAATTCACCCTGCAAGCAGTTTCCGCCTCGCTCATGCACGGCGCGCTTCACGCCCTGAGCCCAGAGGAGCGCGACCCTTACTGGACGCTCCTCGCCTACTTCAACTCGCTGCGCGAGCTGGGCGGCGCGCTCGTGCTCATGCAAGACGACGTATCAGACACGCTCGCCCTGCTCGCGACGCGCGCAGGCGTGGCGCCGCGACAGCTGTCGGAGATCGAGGAGCTCACGTCTCGGCGCACGCAGGCTGAGATCCGCGACATGCTCGACAAGCTCGCTGTGCGCGTGGATCAGCCCGGCGCTGTGGATGTCGTGCTCGCCACCAACATGGTGAGTGTGGGCGTCGACATCCCCCGTCTCGGCCTCATGCTGGTGAACGGCCAGCCGAAAACGATGGCCGAATACATCCAGGCCACGAGCCGCGTGGGCCGCGGCAAGGTCGAAGGACTCGTGGTGGCGCTCCTTAACAACGCCAAGCCGCGCGACCGCTCGCACTACGAGACATTCAGCACTTGGCACTCGATGCTCTATCGCTTCGTTGAGGCCACGAGCGCCACGCCGTTTGCCTCGCGCGCGCGCGACCGGGCGCTCCACGCGGTCCTAGTGGCAGTAGTGCGCCACCTGATCCCCGAGATGCTCGAGGCGCCCACGTGGTCGGACGGAAGCATTGCCCGCGCCCGCCAGCTGATTGATCTCATCGTGGCGCGCGCGGGCAGAATCGACGCCGACGAAGGGGGCGTGCGCGATGAGCTGCACCGCCGCCTCGATACGTGGATCCGCCGCGCGCCCGAAATCTACTGGAAGAAAAAGGGCTCGCGCGCGATGCCCCTGATGCAAAGCGCCGAGGAGGCGGCGGCGCGACGGGCCACCGGCCGCGCCGAAGGCCACGCTTGGGCCACTCCGAACTCCATGCGCGGAGTAGAACCCGCTACACCCTACCGTCTGGTCCCCGGCCTGAGGAACAACGATGTCACGCAATAAGCTTGGCGATCTGCGCCGCAGCGCGGCAGCGTCTCTCTTTGGGCCCGGGGCGGTGATCGACTTTCGAGCGGGCGATGCGCCGATCTCGGCCGTCGCAGGCGGCCTTGAAGAGTGGGACCGGAACTTCCCGCCGGCCGGCATGCGAAACGAGCAGACGGTGCAGGAGGCGCGGCTCCAAAAGAAGCTTGGCGTGCAGGGTTTCCGTCTTCCGCCGGTGTCGGCCGAGGAGTTCAACCGGCCGGATAGCAAGGCCCTCGTGGCTGTGCGCTTCCCAAACTGGCTGCAATGCCCTCAGTGCAGCCGCCTCGCCGAGTCGCGTGCATGGTCGGACGAGGCGGGTCAGCCAGGGCTCTACTGCGCGAAGTGCACCCAACGCATGCCCGGACGGCGCAAAGTGTGGGTCGTGCCGGTGCGATTCGTGATGGCCTGCGAGGCAGGGCACCTCGACGAATTCCCGTGGCACTCTTGGGTGCGCCACAAGGAAGGTTGCCAGAAGCGCACCTTCCTGAGCCTCGTGTCCGAGCGTGCGGGTCTAGCGGGCCTGATCCTGAGCTGCCCGAGCTGCCATGCCAGCCGCTCGATGGACCGGGTATTTTCCGAGGAAACCTGGGAGACCTTCCCCAATTGCCGTGGACGCAGGCCTTGGCTCGCGGGCGGGGACGAGACCTGCGAGCACAAGGCGCGCGCCGTCCAGCGCGGCGCATCCAATCTCTACTTCCCGGTGATCGAGTCTGCGCTGAGCATCCCGCCGTGGTCGGATCAGATCCAGGAAGCGCTAGGTGTGATGTGGGATCAGTTCATGAATGTCGAAGATCCCGACGAGCGCGCGACATACGTCCGCATTCTCGCCAAGAACGAGCTGAAACCGGTGCTGGCGGAGCTCGGGCTGACGCCCGAGGGGTTCGCTGATCTCCTAAACCGCCGCATGACATCCCATGAGCAGATTGATATAGATAACCTGCGTGGCGAGGAGCACCGCCAGTTCACCAGCGGCGTCGCCGACCATGGACCGGATCGCGAGTTCGAGATGCGGCCCCACGCCGTGCCGGCCGCGCTCTCGCAGTGGTTCTCCCACTTGGTGCGCGTGGTTCGCCTCCGCGAAGTTAGCGCCTTGAAAGGCTTCACCCGCATCCATCCGCCGGGCGACCCTGACTCGCCCAACTACGCGCAGCTTTCGGTGTGCGGCCTTGGATGGCTACCTGCTATCGAAGTGCGTGGCGAAGGCATCTACCTGGAACTCAGTGCAGATGCCCTTGCGCGCTGGGAAACGCAGGCCGGCGTCGTCGAGCGCATTCGCACGCTCGACGAGCGCTATCAGGCTGACTGGAAGCAGCGCTTCGGGGAGGAGGAGCCACCTCGCTCTATCACCCCACGGCGCGTTCTGGTGCATACCCTTGCCCACGCGCTGATGCGCCAGCTCACGCTCGACTGTGGGTATTCCTCAACCGCCCTCCGTGAGCGGCTCTATGTCGATCACGGCGATGCGCCAATGGCGGGCCTACTGATCTATACGGCGACGACCGATGATGACGGCACGCTGGGCGGGTTGCAGCGCGAGGGGATGCCCGAGCGGATAGAGCGCACGATCCAGGCCGCTATTCAGGCCCAGGCGTGGTGCTCGTCCGATCCCCTCTGTATCGAAGATCTTCTCGCAGGCGACGCCGGCATGTCGCTTGCTGCCTGCCATGCCTGTGTGCTCTCACCTGAGACCTCCTGCGAAGCCTTTAACCAGTTCCTCGACCGTGCGCTCCTGGTCGGCTCCCCTGCCGATTCCTCGCTCGGTTTCTTTCGTTCGCTTATCGAAGGACAACGCTGATGGCGACGATGTGGCCACGGCTGCTCCCTTCTGCAATCCGGGCCGAGTCGCGCCGAGCGGCAGAAACAAAGGTGTTCGATGCGCTGGCGGCGCAGCTCGGAGTCGGATGGACGGTTTTCTACTCGCGCCCCTGGCTCGGCGAGACCGCTTCGGGCGCCGAGATCGATGGAGAATCTGACTTCGTCGTCGCGCACCCCGACCACGGCGTGCTCTTCATCGAGGTAAAGGGTGGCGCGATCAGCTATGACCCCGCTCTGGATCGCTGGACCAGCCGCGATCGCTACGGCATCAACCACACCATTAAAAACCCAGTCGAACAGGCGTCGAAGAGCAAGCACACGCTGCTACGAAAGGCGCAGGCCGAACGGGGCTGGCCACGCGGCATCATCCGTTTCCGCCATGGCGTTATCTTTCCGGACGTCCAGGCGGTGCCGCAGCACATGGGTCCCGACAAGCCGAGGGAGCTGTTCGCAACTCGCCCCGAACTTGATCAACTCACCGACTGGGTCGCCCAGCGTCTATCGGGCGGAAACGATGACGCCCTCGGGCCGCATGGCATGCGCGTGCTCGAACAGCTACTTGCCCGCCCCATCCAGCTCCACTCGCCCCTCGCATATTCAAGTGCGGATGACGATGAGGCGATCGAAAATCTTACGCCGCAGCAGTTCCATATCCTCAACGCTTTCGAGGACCTGCGGCGAGTGGCCATCTCGGGAGGCGCCGGCACTGGGAAGACCGTGCTCGCCTGTGAAGATGCACGTCGCCTCAGCGCAGCCGGGCAGCGCACTCTCCTCACCTGCGGCTCCGCAAAGCTCGCTGAGCACATCCGGCTGGTGCTACGCGAGAGCGGGGTTGATGTGTCGACCTTTGCGGAGCTGGCTAGGCGCTTTGGCGCCGAGACTGGGATCCTGACAGACCGGGCCACACCGCGCCCCGAGCAGCTGCCTGAGATCGTCTTCGACAGTCTTGCCGCTAAGCCCGATCTCGCCTACGACGCGGTGGTGGTGGACGAAGCGCAGGACTTCCCCCCGAGCACATGGGTGGCCATCGATGCACTGGCGAGCCGGAGCGACGGGGCCACTCTGCGCGCCTACTTCGATAGCAATCAGCGGCTCTACGGCGAACTGCGCAGCCACTTCGACGCCTACACGCTTCTTCCGATCCGCCTAAGCCGAAATCTGCGCAACACCCAGAACATTCACGACGCCACGCAGCGTTTCTATCGTGGCCCGGGCCTGATCGCAGACGGCCCTGTTGGAGCCGAGGTGCAGTGGCTGCCCTGCAACGACGGTCAGATCGAGCGGACCGCGCTTGGCGAAGTGCGCCGACTGATCAACGTCGAAAGCGTGTTGCCAGAGGATATTGCCCTGCTAAGCCCCGAAGGCGCGCCTCTGACCGCGCTAGCCACCCCTCTCCGCGACCAGATCCATGCCGGCCTGACGCTCTCGACGATTACCGACTTCAAGGGCCTCGAACGACGCTTTGTGATCGTGCTCGCCACGCGAGAGCTTTCAGATATCCCTGAGCTTGCCTACGTCGCGCTGTCGAGGGCGCGAGTCCACCTCACGGCCTTAGGGCCCGCAGAGGTGCTGGACTGGCTAAGGACGGAAGCGCAGCGCGTTTAGCAAACGTTGCTTCTGATTTTCTTTGGGATCGTGCCGATACACCGGAGCTCTACACCGCTTCCAAGGACGCTTGGGTTAAGAGTTTGGACTCCCGCCCCGCGCAGCAAGCACGACCGGGTAGGAGTTGAGCACAGGAAATGTATGAGCACCCGGCGGCTTACCCCTGAATTCAAGCAGGAGTTGTTCACGTTTTTGGATAGATCTGGCGGCCATGTTCAAGCGCGCGCTTTGAGCAAGCAACGTACCAAGCCCTCATCGTGATATCCCACTTTCTGACGGCGCAGAACTGCGTCCAGTCCAGTTCGATCACTCGTTCCAGCTCGAGATTTTCATTCATAAGAACAATGAGGAGGAACTCGAAAAGCTGCTTATCAGGACCTTTGGGTCCGGGTAGATCGTCCCGGTCTTCTTTGCCCGCTGGAGCGTCTTGATGGAATAGCGGTTGCCGGCTCGCGGCAGCGCATCGATGCTTTTGGTGCCACGCTGCGCGACTAGGAGAACCGGTAGGTCAGGACGACTGTTGAAGAGCTGTATGACAAGCTTTTCGCCAATCTCGCCCACGTTGAAGCTGACACCACGTCTTCTTGCTTCTGTGTCGATCACAGCTCGCAGTCCGAGCAGCTGATCGTCATCAATCCGGCTTACGTCAAACGCCGGCATCTCAAGTGGCTGCTGGTTGTTCATCTCTGCGATCTGTTCCCTGTATGTTGGCCTGGCCAGTTTCGTCATTGAGCAGGAATGCGCGGCATAGCCCGATGACCTGGTTCCGGTCGAGTTTTGATGCCCCCTTCAAACTGCATTCCCAGACAGTAGCCACCCGCCATCCTTGCTCTGATAGGTTCTTCGTAGCCCGCTCGTCGCGCATCCGGTTGGCCGAGATCTTCGTTTCCCAGAAATTCTGGCGTGTTGCCGGCAGCCGGAAGAGAGGGCAGTCATGCCCGTGCCAGAAGCAGCCGTTGACGAAGATCACTGCGCGATAGCGTGGAAATACTAGGTCAGGCCGGCCCGGGAGCGTACGGTCCTGCAGTCGGTAGCGGAAACCGAGCGCATGGAGACCACGCCTGATGATCATCTCTGGTCTGGTATCACGCCCGCGGATCCGACTCATATTGAGCCGGCGCTGAGCCGGCGTAAGGACGTCCACCATTAGATGCTTGTGCCAGCGTCGGCCACGATCGTCCTCAATGCGCTTCGAAGTTCCTGGCTGGTCATTCCCGGTCGCAGCGTGATGGCTCCGAACCGGAACTTCTCCCGATATTGAGGATGAAAAAGCCGGCCGGGAACCGCTGTCTTTTCGAAGTCCTCTCCTATCACAGGGACATGGGGCGTTAGCAAATAGGCGGCAGTTACCAAGCCCGATACTTGCTCGTTCTCAGCCTGCGTTACAAGCGCGTCACGGTAGGTGTGGATCGAGTTGAGCGCCTCGTTGAGGCCATCGTTTATCCGGTATTTAGCATCCAGCACGATAATCTGCTTCTTTGCTGCGTTGAATCCGGTGCCGGTAAAGACCACGTCAGGCACCATAGTTCTGCTGAAGCTGCCTTCACCGCTGGGCTCAGACCAGTACTCCCGATAGCGCCTCTGGAAGCTGATGAGCCTGTCAGGGCTCACAGGCACAGTGACCGAGCCTGAGGACAAGGTCAGCCCGCCGGTAGCATCGGTGGTGAACAGTCCGCTGAGGTCTGCTCCTTCCTGGCCATACTCCTCGATCGCTGCACGAAGCAGGCGCAGAAAGCACCAGAGTTCGTACAGCTCGTAGGTTCTGGCCAGAGGCATCTGCAGGAAATCCCCGAACAGTGCTGCCAGACCGAGGTTCATGTCCTGCCAGAGCCGGTATAAGCGGCTGTAGGATGGATCGCCTCTGAACAGAGGCGACATCTTCAGGGTGGCGGGCGAGCTGCCGACGTCTGCCAGAAACCCGCCGCGAGCTGTGGCGGAAAGTTTGCGCGCGATGCGTCGTGAGCGAACTGACCAGCTCCCTGAAGTGCTGACCATCTCCGGGTCATCCTTACGCGCAAGGCCCTCCAGCGTATCGGCGATGCTGCTAAGCCATGCAGCCCAGGCTTCCAGGCATGCCCTGATCTGACGATGCTCGGCAATGTCGGCGCTATTGCTGCGGCGTCGGGTCGTGATCTGCGCTGGCAGGCGTCCGCCCAGCGCTTTTGGCAACCGCGATGGAGTGCGGGTCTCCTGCAACACTACGCCTTTCCGGAAAGACCTGATGATCTCAGGGCCGGTCAGGCGGCTTGCACGATGAAATGGCAATGTGACCTGCTCGGACTGCAGAAAGTTACGCGGGAAGCGCCCGATCGCATCGACCGCCTCGATGATCGCTTCTGCACGTGAGTGCAGGAATTCAAGCCGTGCCAAGGGCGGGGGACGGGTGCCGGGTTGGCGCGCGATGCCTTTGCGAAAAGCACTTAAGGAAAAAAGCGAGAAGGTGTCTTCGAGCACTTCGCGCACCATGGCGTCGAAGTCATCGCGCGTGAGCTTGCGCAGGTCAGGGTCGGTGGTGATCTCAAAACGTTGAGTGCCTGAGCCAGGAAGCTTCAACGCAATCTGGACTACGCCGGCATGGAAACCTGGCGTCCATCGCCAGCGCGCTCTGTCCGCTTTTTTGGAGCGCAGTGCCTCTGCCGGGACATCGTCGATCAGCAGATCAGTCTCAGGGGCCTGATCGCTGTCGCGCAGCTCGAAGAAGTAGGAGGCAGCCTCATGGATATATCCAGGCGGGATGTTGTCGCGTGCGGGCCAGACCTGCCAGCTCTGGTCGCCACCTTCGCTATGGATGTGGAGCGAAGTCATGCTTCAGCGCATGGCCTGGAAAGAGCCGAACTCGTCCAGATCTTCCTTCAGCCTGCTGATGTAGCTGAGGGTGCGTGGAAGGCCCTGTCCCGCTTTCTCCAGTGAGGTGAGCAGCGGTCGCTGACGCTCGGAGCCACGCAGTTTCACCAGGATCTTCTGTACAAGAAGGTCGTCCGTGATCTGGTCTGCCTGACTCTTCAGGTGCAGAGCGTCAAAAGCGTGGTAACGGATGAATTCCTCCAGTACCCGGTATCCAAAGCCCTGGCCATGCTGCTGCATCAGCCCATGGAACTCCAGCAGCTTGTCCCTGGAAGCATCGCAAGCCGCGCGTAGTTCAGTACTGCGGGAGGCTAACGAGGTGAGAAAGCCCGCCGCGTCCACTGCTGACATGTCGATCACCGTGGCGCGATCCAGCACCTTGTCACTGACCGGGTTGGTCGTCTCATCGATATTAATCGTGCCGATGATGTACAGGTTCGAAGGAAGGGGAATCTCTGCGCGGACCGAGGAGCCTGTGGTTCCTTCAAGGGGCACGCTGTTGGAGTGTAGCTGCAGCGCTCCGCCAGTTTCGATCGCAGAGAGCATGTCGGAGAAGTAGTACTCCACACGTGCAAGATTCATCTCATCCAGAATGACGAACACCGGCGACTGGCGATGTGCGGTAGCCACCAGTACCGCTTCGAGGAAGGTGGGGACCACGTACCGGTTAGTCAGGACATCGTGATAGCCGGTCAGGCCTGCCGGATCCGTCCACTCCGGACGCACCGGACACACAAACAACAGAGGGTCTGCATCTTTATCAGAGGTCAGGCCATGGACAGCGCGGGCGTATTTCAGGGCAAGCTGAGTTTTGCCGGTTCCTGAGAGTCCGGACAGAATGACGAAGTGCTTGTGCTCCAGGAAGTTCAGCGCGGCATGGAAGCGCCTGACCTCACCGCCCGGGTAGTGCCCCCCGAGCGCAGCGACGTCGGCCTCAAGTTGTGCCACCGGAATGGCTGAGGGCATGCGCCTCATTTCAGGGCTGAGCGAGGCAACGTCAGACCAGACCGTCAACTCGTGGATCTTCTCGTTTCCGACCAAGCTCCCGAGCCAGCCAATGAACTCCCGCGCCAGAAGACTGCGCCTTGCGGAGGCGGTAGGCGGGTGAAGCGCGACAACGACCTCATCGGGCTCGGTCGCCGGCCCGAAAGATGACATATCGATGTTCAGGCTGCTCCAGAATTTGGCGTTGCGCAGCCACAGCCGGCCATCGGCGGCAAGATAAATGGGCACCAAGTTGTTCTTAGAACTGTATTTGATGCCGGCCTCCGCAGGCTCGTTATCGTCGCTTCCGGAAGCTGCCTCAAGAGAGAAATCGGCTGCTGCTTCCTCGTTCTGACCACCGGTAGCGCCAAGTCGCTTCATCTCGGCGAGCCGGGTCAGAAAACTGGCTTTGTCCTTGCGGATCAGGACAGCAAAGTAGACCTCATCCTCCGGCGGAAACCTGAGCACGCAGCCAAGGATCAGAGCCTCAACGTCGTCCTTGACGTTCTCCAGGTTCACGACGCCAAGCTGGATGCCACCTTCAATGATCTTTGCGCTGTTAGATACACCGAACAGCTCGCGCGGCCTAACAGCCTTTGAAGTCCCGAAATGCTGTTGCGCTGCTTCAAGAAACTGCTTCTGCCGTTCGATGAGACTCATCTGTTGTTTCCTTTTCCGTGGCGTTCTGCCTGATGGTTTTGAGCATGTGAGAAGCCAGCGCTCTGGCCATCAGCGGGGGAACCGCATTGCCGATCTGCTTGAATGCCGGATTCATGGTCCCGCTAAAACGGAAACCGTCAGGGAAGGACTGCAGGCGGGCTGCCTCGCGGACCGAGATTGTTCTTGCCTGGCTGCTGTCGTAATGAATGTGGCTGTAGCTGTCTTTGCCCAGATGGGCCATCAGCGTGCGCGCAGGCTGTTTGCGCCAGATTTTGCGCCATTTGTTTGGGAACTTGCTGGCGTCGTAAGGCGGAACGATCGAGTCCCAAAGGGCTTTGTACCTAGCCGAACCCTCAGGGATCTTCTGCCCGCTGTTACGCACGGCAGTCAGCTTTTCCTGGAACATTTCTACCGCGTGGGCGTAGGCCTGGGGGTACTGATCGCCCTCGTTCATACGTGCAAACAGCTCGTAGTCACGAGGAAGATAGCGGATCACATGATCGTTGGGGCCATCGCTGGCACCTTCGTGCCCCGGCCACGAACGCATGAGCGAGGCATAAGCCGAAGGCTTCTTGCGGCCATAGCCGGCCGCCGTGTCGAAACGGCGCGCACCACGCGAGAGCTTGCCGGTAGCCACCAGCTGCCTTGCATCGATCCGCGGGAGATCTGCCAGCGCATCCTCAGCGGTCACTGCCGGCGGAAGATCCATCGTGGCTGCAGGCGGGGTGACATATGAGTGGGCCTGACCAGCCAAGGTGCGCAGGGTCTTGAGTGCGACCGAACGCGAGCCCTCGTAGCCCGGCGGAAGCACCAGCCAGTTGGTCGGCGCAGGAAAGGACACGCTGACCCCAAGCTCCTTTCTGTAGGCGATGAGGAACATACGTTCACGCATCTGAGGCACGCCATAGAAAGCCGCGTTGAGCAGGGTATAGCCGCAGACGTAGCCCTTGGCTGCCAGCACCTCGCAGGTCTCCTCTGCGATGTTCTGGCCGCCATGGTTGAGGATATCGGGAACGTTCTCCATCAGCACAGCAAGTGGCTGGAACGTGTCGACGTACTCCAGATATTTCTTGTAGAGCTGCGCTCGGGGATCGTGAATAAATGCCTCCGGATGCTCCTCGATCTCACGAAGCTTGGAGCGGCCAACGCGCGCAAATGCCTGGCAGGGCGGGCCGCCGACCACGACATCGAAAGCATCCGAAGTACCGCCCAGGCCCATGCGATCGCACAGGTCCTCCGGCGTGGTCTCGGTGATGTCGATTGCCTGACTGTGCGCAGCGGCGCCGGCATGGAAGTTGAGCCCATGAGAACGCGCTGCGTCGGGGTCAAATTCAACCGATGCCCGCACCTCAAAGCCGGCGGCCTCAAAGCCCAAGGAAATGCCGCCACAGCCTGCAAACAGGTCAAGCACGCGCGGCTTTGCGCCCGAACGCAGGCGCTCCAGCTTGCGGAGGATGACGTCGTTACTCATGAATCAGATCCTTGTCGCGAGATGCGAAGGGGCAGCTCAAGCTGCCCTTGAAATTCGTCCAGAAAGCGCTGAACCGCCATCCGGATGACCCAGGCAGAGGAGACCTGGTTGGTATCGGCCAGCGCCTGGATCTGAAGGTGTACTTCCTCAGCCAGCATGACGGACGTCCTGACAGTCTTACGATCCGGAGCAATAGATGGTCGGGCCATGGGCTTAGGACCGGTGATGGGAAGGGAATGGTGCCATTTTGCACCACATTGCATACACTTACACCACGGATACCAATTCGGATCTATTGGTGCTTGGAGTTCATGTGCCTCTGGCCCAGTCGTACGAGGACTTTCAAAAAAGCCGAGAAGAAGTCTGCAGAGCAGCAGGATCAGGCAGCAGGATCAGAAGGCTGAGGAGGTAACGGAGCAGGAAGGCGAAGAAGAAGCAGCTTCTGTCTATCCAATCAGGCTGTCTTTTGGCCGGGCGCGGCCTTCCTCAGACTAGAGTGCTTAACGCAGGATTCTGAGGCAGGAGAAGAACTGGTGCCCTGGTTTACAGGTCAGCTCTCCCGAGGAGTCCCCTAAGCTCCACAACATGAAAAAAACCGCGGATGTCGCGCTTCTCCGGTTCTACAGTGATAAGTCTCCGACAGGCCTCAATGTTGTGCTTATTGCCAGCGATGTGGGCGAAGGCGGGCTGCCGCATGGTGAGCTCAAGGAATTTCTGGAGGGAGAAGAATCCATGGCGGTGATCTCAGACGTTGAGATCCAGGGGATTCTGGAGCGGGCATGGCTTCATGCCGACCATCCTGCCCGACTTCTTGCCGAGGCAGAGCTGCTTGAAAATGTCGCATTGAGCGTAGCTGAGCGATGGCAGCGATGGCCTGCTGGCATCGCCAACACCCTGCGCCAGTCACGCAAACGCACAAAGGGCTCGGAGGTGCTGATGCTCTCCCAGACCCTGTTGTGGATGCTGTGCGCATTTGACGGACACACCAAGAATTTCAGCATCGAACTACTGGTCGGCAGCCACCACCGTCTCACACCGCTCCAGGCCACTGCGCGCACTAATATTGCCGTGGAGACCGAAGTTGGCAGAACGAATAGCCAGCTTGCGGCGCACACCAAGTGGCACCTTGTGGATGGGGTGACCCATGGTGATGCCCAGCGCCTTGGCCTCTTGGAGCGGGAAATAGCGCAACCATCGTTGTTGCTCAACACGATCAGCGGCTTGTTGCGCAGTTCCGACTGGAACACGCGCTCACAACTGGCGTAGAAGTTGTTGCCGTCGATCAACGCGAACATCAGCGCCCTGCTCGACCATGACCCCGAGTGATCTGGCGTGCCACGCCGGTCACGGCAAGCACTTCTACTTCCGTTCCCGATGTCAGCACGATCGGCGGACAGTGCGGATTCGGGCTATGCAGTTCGACGTGGTCGGCCGCGACCTTGAGCACCTTGCAGGTCGGCTGGTTGCCCTCCCAGGTCGCAATGACGATGTCCCCATCCAGCGGTCGCACCGAGCGATCAATGATCAGGATGTCGCCGTCGCAAATGCCAGCGTGCAGCATGCTCCAGCCCTCGGAGGACACAGGAAGGTCGCAGGCGGATTGCGGACCAGCACCCGGTTGAGGTCGATCTCATCGTCCTGGAAGTCCTCGGCGGGTGACGAAAATCCAAGCTGGATCTTCACTGCGCCGATGGGAAGTCCAACGACAGGCGGATCAGTGGCGACAGGCCCCAGGTAGCGGGCGTGGGTACGGGAGATGGGCAGGTCTTGCATGTGCGAACTCGCGCTTGGACACGTCTCAGCCCAGAGACAGCTGAACCCAGGAGGTGTACAAATGTACACCTGACGAGTGAGGTCGCTGCTGAACAGGCAGACGAGCCGCTCACTTCAGTGCGATCGAGCCAGCAATCGTTGGACAGAGATGGAACCAAAGCGGAAATCACAAACGCGGCGAAGGCTTCCAAGGGCCGAAGATCCGGCCTCGTTACGCTTGGCAGCGCTACAGGAGCAGTTTTGTCTTGCTGTGGGAGGGAAACATCGTGGCCACAGTCGAGGAAGGCGGCCAGTTCTGGGTGAGTCGGCGCGGCATCCGCCATCGCGGGGGTGTCCGCTCAGCTCGGCTGGCACGTCGCTTCATCGAACGCTGGTTGGCTGCTCGCCCTCCGCTCCCGCCGGTCCTGAGCAAGGACCTTCCTCCCAAGGCGCTCACTAGTCTGGGATGCTGCGAGAAGGCAGCAACCCAGCTTGCATTGGGTGTGTTTGGGAGCATCAAGTCCGAACCAGGCTCCCAAACCTTCACAAGCCCTACTAATTTCGCATCACATTCGCTCGCATCAACTCCCGGACAGCCCGCTGATCCGCCACCGCGATCCCTATGGTGGATTATTTGGTAGAAACGAGATCGACATGACCCGAAGAGCCTTGCCATTACAAAACATGTGGCGGAGAGAGTGGGATTCGAACCCACGGAAGGTTTGACCCTTCGCCGGTTTTCAAGACCGGTGCCTTAAACCGCTCGGCCATCTCTCCGATGCTGCTGCACGCGACCGCCGAAGGTCTCGGCTGTCGCGCTGGCGGCCCGCATTGCGCGGGTGGCGCCCGACTGGACCTCTGTGTGCAGCCACCAGTCCCGGACGGTGGCCGGGCGCGCATTCTCGCATGCCTGGACGCGCTTTGCTTGGTTGTGTGGCGCCTTCCACTGGCGCGGCGTGCTACGACGTCGATGACGGCGGCAACCGCATGCGGCGCTGGCGGGCCACAGCCATCGCCACCGCGCGCGCATGCGGCCGGGCGGTCGACGCGGGTTGGCCGCCGTTGGCTAGTGGCGTGTCAGCCAGTCCGGCGAGCCGATGTGGCGCTCAGCCCGCCTCGGCCACCACCAGCCGCGGCGCGGTGCCGGCCGCGCGCTTGAGCTTTTCTGCCAGTTCGGCGCAGTTGCCGCCGCAGTCCAGGCGCGAGCGCTGGATTTCCTGCGGCAGACGCTCGGCCAGGAAGTCGATGAACACCCGCACCGCCGGCAGCAGGCCGCGGCGTGAGGCGAACACCGCGTGGCAAATGCCCTGCGGCAGCGACCAATGCGGCAGCACCACTTCCAGTTCGCCGCGGAGTACCGCCTGGGCGCAGACGGTTTCGGGCAGCATGGTGATGCCGAAACCGTCGCGTGCCATCGACTGCAGCAACGGGAAATCGAACCCGGCCAGACGCGGCTGCAGGTCCACACGACGCATTTCGCCGTTGGGGCCATGCAGTTCCCAACGCTGATGTGCCTCGTCTTCGCTGGAGCTCATGGTGGTGTGGTTGGCCAGTTCGCTGGGGTCCTTGGGGCGACCGGCGCGATCCAGATAGCTGGGGCTTGCGACCAGCAGCTCCTGCACCTGGCCGAAGCTGCGCATCACCAGGCTGCCATCGTCGTCCAGGCGCGAACGCACACGCAGCGCGATGTCATAGCCTTCGTTGATGACGTCGACGCGTCGGTTGCTGATGTTGAGCTGCAGCCGCACCTTGGGATACTTGGCCAGGAATTCGGGCAGCAGCTTGGGCAACTGGATCTGTGCGAGCGAAACCGGAACGCTGACACGCACCAGACCGCGCGGCTCGGCGCTGAGGCGGTCGACCACCTCCCGGGCAGCCTGGGCCTCGGCCAGCATGGTCTGCGCGTGGCGATGCACACTGGTGCCGACATCGGTCACCGCGAAGCGTCGGGTGGAACGTTGCAGCAGGCGCACGCCCAGGTCGGTTTCGAGCTGACTGATGCGGCGGCTCAGACGCGACTTGGGAATACCGAGCGCGCGCTCGGCGGCGGCGAAGCCGCCGTGGTCCACCACCATCGCGAAGTAGTACAGGTCATTCAGGTCGTGCATGGCACTTGCATCCATGGATGGAACGATACGTGGCATTTAAACAGCTTTATCCCAACTGCGCAACGACATAGCCTGCTCACTTCCGCGGCGCCGCCGCCTGTCATCAGGTTTTCTTCATGAAGCTGCTTCACCTCGATTCCAGCGCGCTGGGCGCCAACTCCGTCACCCGCGAACTCAGTGCTGCGGTGGTGGCGCAGCAGCGCCTGCTGCAGCCAAGCCTGCAGGTCAGCTACCGGGATCTGGATCTGGAACCCGTCGCGCACCTCACCGGCCGCTCGCTGGCGCAGGCCGACCCGGCCGAGGCGGAGGCCGCAGAACAGGTGCTGCAGCAGTTCCTGGACAGCGACGTTCTCGTGATCGGTGCGCCGATGTACAACCTCGGCGTGCCGTCCACGCTGAAGGCGTGGATCGATCGGATTGCGGTGGCCGGACGCACGTTCCGGTACACCGCCACCGGGCCGGAAGGGTTGGCCGGCGGCAAGCGCGTGGTTATCGCCAGCGCGCGTGGCGGGGTCTACGCCGACGCGAGCAGGGATTTCCAGGAGCCCTACCTGCGCCAGCTGTTCGGGTTCCTGGGCATCGACGACGTCAGCTTCGTCCGCGCAGAAGGCATCGCCTATTCGCCGCAGCATCGCAGCGACGCACTCGCGCAGGCGCTGGCATCGCTGCAGTTCCCGGAACCGGCGGCCGCCTGAGCGGATAGTCTCCGGCCGTAATCGAGCCGGGCCACTGCCGGAACGACGTGTCCGGCCCAGATCGTCCGCGCCAACACTGCGGGCACTGTTTCCCGGCTGCATGCGCGCACGAAGCCGCTGCTGGCCGCCCGTAAGCGCCGTGCAGGACCACGCCCGTGCAGACAGGAACGGGGCCATCATTGGCCCCGCTCCTGTTCCTTGGCTGTTGTCGACGCGGGACCTTGCATCGGCCAAGGCGCTGGCCGGTGTTGCAGCATCGCGCCAGCGCAATGTGTCGAAGCACACGCTCCCACCCGGCCACGTGGTCAGGCCAACGGCGTCAGCCGATCTTTTCCAGCCCGCCCATATACGGACGCAGCACCTGCGGCACGTCGATCGATCCATCGGCGTTCTGGTAGTTCTCCATCACCGCGATCATCGCGCGTCCCACTGCCGTGCCCGAGCCATTGAGCGTATGCAGCAGTTCCGGCTTGCCGCTGGCCGGGTTGCGCCAGCGCGCCTGCATGCGCCGGGCCTGGAAATCGCCGCAATTGGAACACGAGGAGATTTCGCGGTAGCTGTTCTGCGAAGGCAGCCAGACCTCCAGATCGTAGGTCTTGGTCGCAGCGAACCCCATGTCGCCGGTGCATAGCAGCACCTTGCGATACGGCAGGCCGAGCCGTTCCAGCACCACCTCGGCACAGCGCGTCATGCGCTGGTGCTCGGCATCGCTGTCTTCCGGCGCGCAGACGCTGACCAGCTCGACCTTCTCGAACTGGTGCTGACGGATCATGCCGCGCGTATCACGGCCGCCGCTGCCGGCTTCGGCGCGGAAGCACAGCGAATGCGCAGTCATGCGCAACGGCAACCGCTCGGCATCCAGGATCTCGTCGCGCACGCTGTTGGTCAGTGGCACTTCGGAGGTCGGGATGAGATAGCGGCGCGAATCGCCTACCTCGGTCTGGAACAGATCGTCCTCGAATTTGGGCAGCTGACCGGTGCCGCGCATCGAGTCGGCATTGAGCAGCAACGGGACGTTGGTTTCTTCGTAGCCGTGCTCGCCGACGTGCAGATCGAGCATGAACTGCGCCAACGCGCGGTGCAGGCGCGCGATCGGCCCGCGCAGCACGGTGAAGCGCGCCCCGGACAACTTGGCAGCAGTTTCGCCGTCCAGCCAGCCATGCGGAGCACCGAGTTCCACGTGGTCCTTCACCGCGAAATCGAATGTCCGCGGGGTTCCCCAGCGCGATTGCTCGACATTCTCGGTTTCGTCCTTGCCAGGCGGCACATCCGCGGCCGGCAGGTTGGGCAGACCCAGCGCAATGGTTTCCAGCTTGGCGCGGATCAAGTCCAGCGCTTCTTCCGAGGCCTTGAGTTCGTCGCCGAAGCCGGCCACCTCGGCCATCAATGCAGCCACATCCTCGCCCTTGGCCTTGGCCTGCCCGATCGCCTTGGATCTGGAATTGCGCAGGCTCTGCAGTTCCTGCGTGCGCACCTGGATACGCTTGCGCTCGCTCTCCAGCGACTCCAGTTCCGCGGTGTCCAGGGAGAAACTGCGCGTGCTGCGCAGGCGCTCGGCAAGGTCGGCGGGATGTTGGCGAAGCAGGGCCGGATCTAGCATCGGAGGTCTGTGTGTCGGTAGGAAGAGCAGGATTATCGCCTGTTCCGCTACCTGCTGCGATCGATTCACCGGGGCTATGCCAGAATTGCGACGATCCTCCAGGTGAGCCCTATGCCCGCGCCCCGCTCCGCGTCCGATCGCCACATCGTCCTGCGCCCGCCCCGCCACACCCTGAAAATCGCCGGCATCGCCTTCGCTGCGGGACTGTTGCTGTTCCTGCTGGTCTGGGCCACCGGCCGCAAAGGTGACTTCTACAAGGCATCGCCGACACAGCCGAGCGCCGACGCGCCAGCAGGCGAACAGGCCATCCAGCCGTTGCCGGCGCCGCTGCCGGCACAGGACGGCGCCAGCGATATGCCGCAGGCCAAGCCTCCGGTAGAAACGCCCACCCTGGTGGAGACCGCGCCACCGGCACCGGCCACGCCGGCGCCACTCCCGGAAGGCGCAGCGCCAGGTGCGCCGGAAGCGGCGGCGCCCTCCAATGCGCCGGCGGCAGGAGGCGACCGACCTGTTCCCGTACAAGGCCAGATGCCGCCACCGCGCTATCCGGCGGCCGCACTGCGCCGCGGCGATGCCGGCGATGTGGTGGTACGCGTGGATGTGGATGCCGCCGGCAACCCGGGCGGCGTGACCCTGGTACAGCGGAGTGGCTCGCGCGATCTCGACCGCGCCGCGATGGAAGCAGTGCGGCATTGGCGCTTTCACCCGGCTCGTCACAATGGCCAGCCCGTGGCCGGCAGTGTCGATATCCCGTTCGAATTCAAGCCGGCGCAGTAGCCGCAATCCAAGCCCGACACCGCACTCTGTGCAAAACCGCAAGCGGATGCGAATGGCTGGGGAAGGCCGGGTTAAGCGCGGCTAACAAAACGACCGCACTCCCCGCCAGGCGGGCATGGCCAGTGCTCGGAATCGGCATGTACCACTTGTGCACTGCGGTTCCTCCGCCATCCACACCCGCCTGACGACTGCTCGCTAGTTCTGTTAGCCGCTCTGAATCACGCCTTTGTGCGACCGAGGTCGTTGTTCAGGTTATCGCTAGCTCGGCTAGCTGAACAACGCCCCCACCCGAAGCCCGCAATCTGCCCTCAGCCTTAGCTGCGCCTCAGACACGCCTGGCCAGACTGGACCGGTCATCCCACAGATGCGCCAGGAGGTCGGCCATGTCCTTCACCTCGAATCCTTCGACTCATCGCCCGGCCCTGTCGCGGGAGACGCCGCCTGCGTACGATCGCCGGCGCGTAGAAAGCAACCGCCCGTCCCCGTGGTTATGGACGACGCTGCTGGCCGTGCTGATCGTCATTCCTGCCTGGTGGTGGGCGCGGCATGGCGACGAGTTCGTGACCGATGCGGCTGTTGCGCCCGTAGCGACCAGGCAGATCCTGCCCAGCGCTGACGGCCCGCGCGCCATGACCATGATCCCGCATCAGCCTGCGCGCGCGCCGCTCCACAGCACGGACGCCATTCCGCTGCCCGGCAATGCCCTGCCCATCTATCCGGCCGACATGGCGCGGGCCGGCATCGAAGGTGGCCGGACCGCACGTTTGCAACTGGATGTGCAGGGCCGGGTGCGTGCGGTGACCATCGTCGAACGCACCGGCAGTGAGGATCCCCGTCTGGACGCCGCGGTGCAGAGCAGGCTGTTGCAGTGGCGCTTCGAGCCGGCTACGCGCGACGGTCGTGCGGTGGCCAGCACCTTGCAGGTCCCGGTGGACTTCAGCGCAGAGCGCTGAGCCCGAAGCCTGCCGTCTGCGCCAGTCTGTCGAAATCCGGGAACGACGTGGCGACGTTCGCCACATCGTTGACCTGTACGCTGCCCGTGGACAGCTGACCGGCGATCGCAAACGCCATCGCGATGCGATGGTCGCCATGGCTCTCGATCACGCCGCTGCCGATGGCGCCGCCGTGGATGGTGGCGCCATCCGGCGTCTCATCCACCCGTACACCCAGCGTACGTAGCCCGGTCGCCATCGTCGCCAGGCGGTCCGATTCCTTCACCCGCAGTTCGGCGGCGCCACTGACGACGGTGCTTCCCTGCGCCGCCGCCGCCGCGACGAACAAGGCAGGGAACTCGTCGATCATGTCCGGTACCAACGCCTCGGGAATCGACGCGCCCTGCAGCGGCGCGTGGCGCACGCGCAGGTCGGCGACCGGCTCGCCACCATGCTCGGCAGGGTTTTCCTCGGTGATATCGGCGCCCATCAGGCGCAGAGCTGCCAGCAGCCCGGTACGCCGCGGATTCAGGCCCACCGCCCGCAACACCACCTCCGAGCCGGGAATGACGCTGGCGGCGACGATGAAAAATGCCGCAGATGAAAAATCCGCCGGCACCTCGATGTCGGTGGCGCGCAGCCGCTGGCCGCCCCGCAGGCGGGCCTTGCCCGGAGAGAAATCGATTTCCACCCCGAACGCCGACAGCATGCGCTCGGTGTAGTCGCGGGTGGGATGCGGCTCGGTCACCGAGGTTTCGCCCTGTGCGTACAGGCCGGCAAGCAGCACCGCCGACTTGACCTGAGCACTGGCGACCGGCGAAACGAAGTCGATACCCCGCAGCGACTGGCCGCCACGCACCTGCAATGGCGGCGTGCCGTCGTCCTGGGTCTCGATCCGGGCGCCCATCTGTGCCAACGGTCCGGTGACGCGCCGCATCGGGCGCTTCGACAAGGACGCATCGCCCACCAGCACGCTGTCGAAGCGCTGCGCGGCCAGCAGCCCCGCGAGCAACCGCATGCCGGTCCCCGCGTTACCGCAGTCCAGCGCCTCGCCTGGGGCCTGCAGACCATCCACGCCGACCCCATGCACGATGCGCTGCGAGGCCGACGGCGTCTCGATGCGCACGCCCAGCCTGGAGAAAATCGCCGCGGTGGAGCGCGTGTCCTCGCCTTCGAGAAAACCGTCGATCCGTGAAACACCATCGGCGAGCGCGGCGAACATCACCGCGCGATGGGATACCGACTTGTCGCCGGGAATGGTCAGGGTACCGCGCAATGCGCTGCCCTGCTGCGCGATCCAGTGCTGCGTGCTGTTGCTCATGCGAATGATCCGAGTGCTGCGGCACCGCCATGCAGGACGATGCGCCGAAAAAGAAAGGACGGTGCCGGCGCTGCCGGCGCGCCGGTTGCCGTACGCGTGCGGGCGTACGCGCTCAGGGGATGGCCACCGGATACGAGCCCAGCACCTTGATCTGCGCCGAGTGCGCTTTCAGCTCGGCCAGCGCCTGCTGCATCGCCTGGTCTTCCACGTGGCCGACCAGGTCGATGAAGAAGCCATACTCCCACTTGGCCTGATGCGAGGGCCGCGACTCGATGCGATTCATGCTGATGCCGTGCCGCGCGAACGGGCTGAGGACGTCGAACAACGCACCCGGCTTGTCGTGGATGAACACCAGCACCGACGTGCGGTCGTGCCCGGAGGAGGGAAAGATCTGCCGGCCGATCACCAGGAACCGCGTGGTGTTGTCGTCGTCGTCTTCGATCGACTTCATGATGACCTTCTTCAGGCCGTACACGTGCGCCGCACTCTCGCCGCCGATCGCCGCCGCATCTTCGGCATTGCGTGCACGGCGTGCGCCTTCGGCATTGCTGGAGACCGCGATCTTCTCCACCTTGGGCAGATGCGAACGCAGCCAGCCGGCGGTTTGCGCGAAGGATTGCGAATGCGCGTAGATGCGTTCGATGTCCTCCAGCCGGCCGTTGCGCGAGAGCAGGTACTGATGCACACGCAGCTCGACTTCGCCGCAGATCTTGAGGTTGGAGGTCAGGAACATGTCCAGCGTGACCTGGATGGTGCCCTGCCCGGAGTTTTCCACCGGCACCACGCCGAAGTCGGCGTTGCCGGCTTCCACTTCCTGGAACACCTCTTCGATGGTCGCCATCGGCAGGCCGACCGCCGAGCGTCCGAAATGCTTGAGCACGGCCTGCTGGCTGAAGGTGCCTTCCGGGCCCAGGTAACCGATCTTCAGCGGCTCCTGCTGGGCCAGGCACGCCGACATGATTTCGCGGAACACGTGCACCAGTACTTCGTCGCTGAGCGGACCCTCGTTGCGGTCCACCACCATGCGCAACACCTGCGCCTCGCGCTCGGGACGGTAGTAGTCCACCGCGGCGGCCAGCTTGCCCTTGGCCTTGCCGACCTGATGGGCGAAGTTGGCGCGCTCGGCGATCAGCGCCTGGATGGTGCGGTCGATCTCGTCGATCTTGGCCCGCACATCCGCAAGCGCCGGTGCCGCAGGAACGGGCTTGCCGGTCGTGCTGGCCGTCTTGGCGGGCTTGCCGGCCCGGTCGGCGACGGGCGCATTTGCTGTAGCCTCGGCGGAGGCTTTCGTCGCTGTGGTCTTGCCGCCGACGGCGGGCCTGGACGTGCTGGATTTGGGTGCCATCGCTGGGCGTTCCTCGAAAAGACGGCGCATGCGCCTGCGCGGCCTGCGCCGCGGTTGACTCTGGGCTCAGCCGTGACGCTGCTGGAAGTCGTGCATGAAGGCCACCAGCGCCTGCGCGCCGGCCACCGGCATGGCGTTGTAGAGCGAGGCACGGATGCCACCCACCGCCTTGTGGCCCTTCAGGGCGAGCAGGCCGGCCGCCTTGGATTCGCTGACGAAGACGGCATCGAGCTGCTCGTTGGGCAGGAAGAACGGGATGTTCATGCGCGAACGCACCGCCGGCTTGACCAGGTTGCGATAGAAACCGCCGGAGCGATCGATCGCCGCGTATACCAGCTTGGCTTTTTCCGCATTGCGCCGCGCGAATTCTTCCACCCCACCCTGCTCCAGCATCCACTTCACGGTCAACCCGAGCAGGTACCAGTTCCAGGTCGGCGGGGTGTTGAGCATCGAATCGCGCGCCAGGTGCGAGGCGTAGTTGAAGATATCCGCGCGCGGCTGGCCGGCACGCTCCAGCAGATCGCGCCGCACGATGATCACCGAAATGCCGACCGGGCCGAGATTCTTCTGCGCACCGGCGTAGATCAGGCCGTAGCGCGACACATCCAACGGTTCGGACGCGATCGAAGAGCTGAAATCGGCGAACAGGGGCAGCGTGCCCACCGCCGGGATGTCGCGAAACTCCACGCCATGGATGGTCTCGTTGGCGGTGATGTGCACATAGGCCGAGTGCGGCGACAAGGTCCAGCTGGCCACCGGCGGAATATCGACGAAGCCTTCGGCCTGCGCATCGGCGGCGATGCGTGCATCCACGTATGGCGCCGCCTGCTTGATCGCGGTCTTGCCCCAGTGCCCGCTGATCACGTAGTCGGCGGCCTGCCCCGGCGCGGCGAAGTTCAGCGGCAGCAGCGCCTGGATGGTGGTCGCCCCGCCGGCGGTGAACAACACCGCGTAGTCGTCGGGAATCGACAACAAGGTGCGCAGGTCGGCTTCGGCAGCGGCCGCCACCGCCATGAAATCGGCGCTGCGGTGGCTGATTTCCACGATCGAGGCGCCGAAGCCGTTCCACTCGACCATCTCCGCCTGCGCCTGGCGCAGGACCGATTCCGGCAATGTCGCAGGGCCGGCACTGAAATTGAACGCGCGTGTCATGGCACACCTTGTCGAGCTAGCCTTCTAGTATGCCGCAGCGCATCGCGCTTGGCAGCGGACAAAAAAGTTGCAGCTGCATCCTTTTGACTGAGCCTGACGTAACGTGGTGAACGCGTCGGGACGAACGTCTGTCCCGGTCCGATACTCTGAATGTCGCAGCCACTGCCGGAGCCTGCCATGTCGTTTCGCGATGTCTTCCAACTGCCGTCCCGCGAGATCACCGATGAGTCCGTCTACCGCGAGCGGCGCCGGCTGCTGCAGCTGTTGGCGTTGACGCCGGCACTGGGCGTGGCCGGATGCGCCGACGCCGACCCGCCACCGCCGCCCAAGACCGTGGTGACCCCGGAGCAGGCGCGCAGCGGCTTCCGTACCGCCGAGGAGCTGACCAAGCTGGAGGATGTCACCAGCTACAACAACTTCTACGAGTTCGGCACCGACAAGACCGATCCGTCGAAGGCGGCCAGGACACTCAAGCTGTCGCCGTGGTCAGTGAAGGTCGGCGGCGAATGCGAAAAGCCCGGCAGCCTGTCGCTGGATGAACTGCTCAAGGGCATCACGCCGGAAGAGCGCATCTACCGGCTGCGCTGCGTGGAAGGCTGGTCGATGGTGATTCCGTGGACTGGCGTGCCGCTGGGCGAGGTGCTCAAGCGCTTTGCGCCGACCTCCAAGGCCAAGTACGTGGCCTTCACTACGCTGGCCGATCCGCAGCAGATGCCGGGCGTGCGCTACCGCTCGATCAACTGGCCGTACCGCGAAGGCCTGCGCATCGACGAAGCGATGCATCCGCTGACCCTGTTGGCCACCGGCCTGTACGGCAAGCCGCTGCCGCAGCAGAATGGTGCGCCGCTGCGGTTGGTGGTGCCGTGGAAGTACGGCTTCAAGAGCATCAAGTCGATCGTGGAGATCCGCTTCGTCGAGAAGATGCCAGAAACCGCCTGGCACGATCTGCAGCCTTCCGAATATGGCTTCTTCTCCAACGTCAATCCGGCCGTGGACCATCCACGCTGGAGCCAGAAGAGCGAGCGCCGCATCGCCGGCACCGCCAGCAAGCTGTTTGCCGAACGGATCGCGACCAAGCCGTTCAACGGCTATGCCGACCAAGTGGCGTCGTTGTATGCGGGCATGGATCTGAAGAAGTGGTTCTAGCCAATAAACAATCCGATATCCACCTGGCGTAGGAACGCACCCGGGCGCGACTGGCATGGCCAACACAGCCAGTCGCGCCCGGGTGCGCTTCCACGCTTGGGCATCGCTTCCTTCTTCGAGATCCCATGGCCAAGACCTCTGCTGGATTGATCGCCGCCAAGACTGCGGTACACCTCGCCGCACTGACGCCGATCGCCTTGCTCAGCTGGCAGTTCTGGCAGGTGTGGCAGACCGGTAGTGACGCGCTGGGCGCCGATCCGGTCGCCGAGATCGAGCACCGCACCGGACTGTGGGCATTACGGATGCTGCTGATTACGCTGGCACTCACCCCGTTGCGCCAGCTCACCGGCCAGGCGGTGATCATCCGCTTCCGCCGCATGCTGGGGTTGTATGCATTCTTCTATGCGAGCGTGCATCTGGCGGTGTACCTGGCCCTGGACCTGCGCGGCTTCTGGACGCAGATCTTCGAAGAGATCCTCAAGCGCCCCTACATCACGGTGGGCTTTGCCGCGTGGCTGCTATTGCTGCCGCTGGCGATCACATCCACCCAGGGCTGGATGCGCCGGCTCAAGCGCAACTGGGGGAGGTTGCACCGGCTGATCTATCCGATCGGCGTGCTGGCGGTGCTGCACTTCTGGTGGCTGGTGAAATCCGACATTCGCGAGCCGGCCCTGTATGCCGGCATCCTGGCACTGCTGCTGGGCTGGCGGGCATGGAAGAAGTTCAGCGCGCGCCGAACCACAGCAAGGCGCTCAGCGCCGCCGCCAGCAGCACCGCGCTGAGCAACAGCCAGGGCCAGCGGGCGACCTTCATCGGCGCACGGGCCGGCTCGGGGACCGCATGCGGCGGTGGCAGCGGCTCCGTCTCGGGCAGATCCCACGTGGTGGCGTGATGGATGCGCGGCACTTCCACCACGAAGCGGTGGCGCGCGTCGAACACGACCTGGTCGCCGGCCTGCAGCCAGCCGTCGCGGACCTGCACGCCATTGATCCAGCTGCCCTCCTCCGAGCCCAGATCGCGGATCAGCACGCGGTCGCCGTGACGTTCCAGGCGCGCGTGCTGGGCGGCGAAGGCCGGGTCGTCGATGACGATGTCTGCTGCGGGGTCGCTGCCGACCAGGCGCGAACGGTCAAGCGTAAAACTGCGTCCGTGATGGCGCCCTCCCAGCCCGCGCAGCAGCAGGCAGACCTCGCTCAGGTCGGCAGCATCCTGCGGCAGATCGTTGCCCGGCGCGCTGGAGGGCGCGCTACGCAGCAGCATCTCCACGCCGTCGGCATAGATCGCGTCACCCGGTCGCAGCAGGGCCATGCGGCGTACCGGACGTCCGTTGACGTGAATGCCGCGGATGCCGTTGGCGACCTGCAACCACAGGCCGCGCTGATCCAGGCAGAACTGCGCCAACAGCAATGCGCCCTGCGCATCGTCCACCACCCGCACGCTGCCGGAGGCATGCCGTACGATCCGGTGGACGCCGGGCTTGAGCGAATGATCCGGCTGCTGCCGGTGAGTGAAATGAACTTGCAGGTCGCGCACCGGTCGCAGCCTAGCAGGTTTGCCAACGACCGCGGCCACTGCCGTACGCGGTGGCTCGAATCGCAGACCGGGCACCGCGATCAGCGGAGGCGCGGCAGGCGCCGGTGGTCGAGCGCGCCTGCACTTGGAGGCTGGCGCGCACATGCGCACAATGCGCGCCTCCTTCGACGACGTTCCAGGCCCGCATGTCCAGCATCGATATCCGCCACGATCACTCTCTCACGCCCGCCCAGGCCCGCACGGCGGTCGACGAAGCGGCGCGCAAGCTGTCCGATCGCTACGGTGTCGCCTCGCACTGGGAAGGCGACACCTTGCGCATCGCGCGCGCCGGCGTGGACGGCGCGATCGCCCTGCTGCCGCAGCAGGTGCATGTCACAGCCGAGCTCGGCTTCCTGTTGTCTGCGATGCAACCGATGGTGGAATCTGAAATTCGCCGTCTGCTGGCGGAAAAACTGGCCTGAGCCGTCGTCGCCGCGCTTCAGCGCCAAGTCACCCGCCCCGGGCAGGATGGGCGGATGCTTGCGGCAGGCTTGCACGGCAGCGCTTCACCTGCCCGATGCAGGGTCGGCACTAGGGTGAACGCAAGGTCACTTTGGCAATCGAGGAGCATCGCATGACGACCGGATACGATCGAAACGCTGGCCGCGACGACGCGGCGCATGGCTTCCAGGCGCAGGCAGAACAGATCTCGCGCCGCCTCGGCGAATCGGCACAGACCGTCTGGCTGGCCGGACTCGGGGCGCTGGGACGGGTGCAGAACGAAGGCAGCAAACTGTTCGACTCGTTGGTGCGCGAGGGCGCGGCCTACGAGCGCAGCGGCCAGCGCAAAGCCGCCAACAGCGTGGACGAGCTGCGCGAGGAGGTGGAAACCCAGTTCGAGCAGGCACGCGACACGGCGGTGCGCGGCTGGGACAAGCTGGGCAAGGCCTTCGATGAGCGCGTCAAGGGCGTGCTGCGCACACTCAACATCCCCGAGCAGGAAGAGCTGGAAAATCTGCGGCGGGAGGTCGAATCGCTGAAGGCCCAGGTGCGCGCCAACACCGCCGCGACCAAGCGTGCCAACCGCACTGCAAACCAGGCGGCGCAGGCAGCCAGCGGCGATGCGGCCGCTTCGGCCACGCAGACACCTTCCAGCAATACGCCGCATGCGGGCACTGCTGGCGCGTTGGACGGCGACTAGGCGGCGCCGCGCAGCAAGGTGCGGCCGTCGCTGTGCCCCGGCCCTCAATCCCGGAATGCTGGAGGACCGGTGGCTCGCGGCAAGCGTGGCGAACTGAACCCGCAGCCGATCGGCCAGCCGGCTACGGCGGCCGCCATGTTGCAAAGCAACATCTTATTTCGCACAATCGGGAACGACCCGCCAGTCCTGCACCATCGAAGTCCGTTTGCTCCCCTCCCCTCACGGCTTCGGACTGGCGGGTCTTTCGCTGTCTGGATCACGGCTCGCACGATCGCTGCCGTGCATCCATTGACGAACGCCGCGCGAACGATTCTTCTAGACGCATCGACTCGTTCTACGCGCCATTCCTTCGCTAGATGTTTACGCCCTCCTGGATTTCGGCGCTCCTGATCGCACTGCTGCTCTGGCTGGCGGTGAGCGCGTATCTCTGGCTGGTGCGACGTCGCGCCGACGAGAACCTGCAGGGAGTCCGCGCACTGGCGGCCATGCACTGGCGCGACTTCGCCGCCGTGGTCCTGCGCGTGCTGCAGGAGCAGCGCGGCTGGCAGCCGCTCCAGGTCCCGCGCGATGGCCTGCCCACGGCCGACTTCATGATGCAAACCGACCATGGCACGCGCCTGGTGGCCTGCAAGCACGGCCGCGGCTACCGCATCGGCGTGGCGGCGGTGAACGAGCTGGGTGCAATGGCGCGCCTGGCCGGGGCCGGCGGTGGCGTGATGGTGACCGAGGGCCGGGTGGAACGCGCAGGCCTGGCCGCTGCGGAAAAACAGTCCGTCGAAGTGCTGGATGGCATGCGCCTGTGGCCCCTGCTCAAGCCGTACCTGCCGGGCGATGTGGAAGCCGGCGTGGTGGGCATGGCCAGGCGCCGCGCGCTGCGTCATAGCCTCATCGCCGGCGCCGCGCTCGCGACGCTGGCGGTGGTGACCGTGCTGGCGATCCGTCCTCCGGAGCTGCCGGCTCCCGAGGGGCGCGCGTCCAACCCGGTCGCGGCGCCGCCGCTCGCGCGCCCGACACCACCCGCAACGGGCAGGCAGGCAGCGCAGTCGGTGCCAGCGGTCGTACAGCCCGAGGCCGACAGCGAACCGGACGAGGCAACCCTGCAGGGCTACCGGCGCGATGTGTCCAAGGCGTTGGCGCAGACCCCGGGACTGGTGCGCGGCATCTGGATCAGCCAGGCGACGCTGGCGGTGGATCGTACGGTGGACGACGGTGCGGCCTGGCCGTTGATCTGCAACGAACTCAAACGCCATCCCTACCTGCGCACCGTACGCGTGCAACTCAATCCGCGACCGGGCACCGCCGAACCGGTGCGCTGGCGGCAATGCGCCACGATGTGATCCGGCAGGCGTGACCGTCTGCCTCGCGCCGGCCGTCGTTGCCGCGCTGTCCCCTCACGATGATGGCAGAGCGGACGGCAGACGAATCCGGCTGCGGCCCGCACGATGCAGCGATACGCAGTTCCGCAGAAGCGCTCCGCTTCAGCGCATTCCCGGCGCGAACCGCGCCACCAGATCGTAGGAACCGCCCAGGAACCATTGCCGCACATAGGTGACGGGTTGGTCGCCGCGCCAGGTATGGCGATCGATGAGCAGGCAGGCCGCGCCCTCTTCCACCTGCAAGCGTTCGGCCTGTGCGGCATCGGCGTTGACGGCACTGATGCGGTGTTCGGCGCGCGTCCAGGGCACGTTGCGCAACAGCCAGCTGCCGGGTGCGAGATCGGTGAACGACTGTTGGAGTGCGTCGGGCACGGTGGTGATATCGATCACGCGCTGTTCCAGGGCGAACGGGCTGCCGTCGGCCAGATGCACGCTGTCCAACGCCAGCAGCTTTCCGGTGCTGCCCATCGCGCGCTCCTGCGGCACGCGCTGGCGTGCATTGCGCAAGCGCCGCGCCAGCAACGAGAACGTGTAGACATGCCCGCGCGTGGTCATTTCCACCTGGATGTCGGGAATGGACAGCGCCACCTGCTCCAGATGCGGGTGCGGTCGCGCCACGAACGAGCCGGTGCGGCGGCGACGTTCGATCATGCCGGCATCGGCCAGCAGCCCGAGCACCTTGTTGACGGTCATGCGCGAACATCCGTAGCGCGCCATCAGCTCGTGTTCGGGCGGAATGCGGTGGCCGGGCGGCCAGTCGCCGCTATGGATCCGCTGCTCCAGATCCTGCCGGATGCGTTGATGCAAGGTGCCGGGCGCGGCGGTGAGGGAAGCGGCCAATGCGGGAGATCTCCAATCCAGACCTGCATTGTGCGCGCATTCGCTCAGTTGGCCAGTAACCCGCGCAACGCCGTGGAAAAACGCGCTGCGATACGGGCGCGGTCCACATGCCGGCCGTCGCGCACCACGCAGCGGCCGCCGCGCCAGACGGTACGCACCGCGGTGTCGCGGGCGGCGAACAGCCAGCTGTCCAGCAGCGCGTCGCCGCTACGCGCCAGCAGGGCCGGATGCGTAGCGTCCAGCTCCAGCAGATCGGCGCTCGCACCGGGGCGGATGCCGTGCGGCATGCCCAAGGCCTGCGCAGCACCCGCACCGGCCTGCTCGAACAGCCAGCGGCCACTGGACATGCCGGCGGGCGCCAGCACGTTGCGCGCCTGCAGTGTCAGCCGCTGGCCGTATTCGAGCAGGCGCAGTTCCTCGGCCGCGGCGATCAACACGTTCGAGTCCGAACCCACCCCGAAGCGGCCGCCGGCCGCCGCGAACGCCTGCAGCGGAAAGATTCCGTCGCCCAGATTGGCCTCGGTGATCGGGCACAGCCCGACCACGGCACCGCAGGCAGCCATCGCCTGCACCTCGCTCGCCAGGACATGGGTGGCATGCACCAGGCACCAACGCACATCCACCGCCGCATGCTCCAGCAGCCACTGCACCGGGCGCTGGCCCGACCAGGCCAGACAGGCATCGACCTCGCGCTGCTGCTCGGCGATATGGATGTGGATAGGCCCATCGGTGAGCGGCAGCAGCGCAGCCAGTTGCGACGGCGTGACCGCGCGCAGGCTGTGCGGGGCGAGCCCCAGCACCGCGTCCGGCAGGCGCTTGAGACATTGCGTGCAATCGTCCAGCAAGCGGGCGAAGCCGTCGAGGTCATGAATCAACCGCCGCTGCGCCACACTCGGCGCCGCGCCGCCGAAGTCCGAATGCGCATAGAACACCGGCAGCAAGGTCAGGCCGATGCCGGTGTTGGCGGCCGCGGCGGCGATGCGTGCGGACATCTCGCCGGCATGCGCGTACGCAGCGCCATCGCCGGCGTGGTGCAGATAATGGAATTCGCCGACCCGGGTGAAGCCGCTTTCGAGCATCTCCACGTAGGCCTGTTCGGCGATCGCCTGCAGGCTGTCCGGATCCAGCCGGTCGACGAAGCGGTACATCAGCTCGCGCCAGCTCCAGAAGCTGTCGCCGCTGCGCCCTCCCACCTCGGTCAGGCCGGCCATACCGCGCTGGAACGCGTGGCTGTGCAGGTTGCCCAGCCCCGGCAGCAGTACCTGACACCGGGTATCGGTGGCGGCCGGTGGCGTCTGCGGCTGTACCGACACCACGCGCCCGTGCGCCAACGTGAGCCTGACCTGGTCGGCCCAGCCGTCGGGCAACAGGGCCCGGGCAGCCCATAACACCTGCGCGTGCGCTTGCTGATCTGCCACTGGACACCTCCGATGGACGACTCTATTGTATATACATATCAGACAGCACACACCTACGCCATGCAGTGCGACGTTCTCTGGCACAACGCGCAGTTGATGACCCTGGATAACGCCGACGGCGGCCTGGGCGCGGTGCCCGACGGCGTGGTCGCATGCGCGCAAGGCCGCATCGTGTATGCAGGCCCGGCCGCACGGGCACCGGCCCTGCAACCCCACACCACGTACGACTGCGGGCGCCGTTGGATCAGCCCGGGCCTGATCGATTGCCACACCCACCTGGTGTACGCCGGCAATCGTGCCAACGAATTCGAGCAACGCCTGCGTGGCGCCAGCTATGCGCAGATCGCCGCGGCCGGCGGCGGCATCGTGGCCACGGTGCGCGCCACCCGCGCGGCCGACGATGCGGCGCTGCTCGCATCCAGCCTGCCGCGCCTGGATGCGATGCTCGCCGAAGGCGTGACCACGCTGGAGATCAAGTCCGGCTACGGCCTCACCCTGGAAGACGAAACCAAGCAGCTGCGCGTGGCGCGGCAACTCGCCACCCTGCGCCAGGTCGAGGTGGTGCCCACCTTTCTCGGCGCGCATGCGGTGCCGCCGGAGAGCGATGCACAGGCCTACATCGCATCGGTCTGCATGCAGATGATCCCGGCGATCGCCGCGCAGGGGCTGGCCGAAGCGGTGGATGTGTTCTGCGAGCATCTGGCGTTCTCTCCGGCGCAGGCCGAACAGGTCTTCATGACCGCAAAGGCGCACGGACTGCAGGTCAAGATCCATGCCGAGCAATTGAGCAACCAGCATGGCGCCGAACTGGCCGCGCATTACGGCGCGTTGTCGGCCGACCACATCGAATACCTGGACCAGGCCGGTGTCGCGGCGATGGCCAGCGCCGGCACGGTCGCGGTGCTGTTGCCGGGTGCGTTCTATTTCACCCGCGATACCCAGCTGCCACCTATCGCGGCGCTGCGCACGGCCGGCGTGCCGCTGGCGCTGGCCACCGACTGCAACCCGGGCACCTCGCCACTGACCAGCCCGTTGCTGGCGATGAACATGGCAGCCACGTTGTTCCGCATGACGGTGGACGAATGCATCGCCGGCTTCACCCGCGAAGCGGCGCGTGCGCTGGGCCGCAGCACGCGGCTGGGCCGGCTGCGCGCCGGCATGGACTGCGATCTGGCGATCTGGAACATCGATGCGCCGGCCGACCTGGTCTACCGCATGGGCTTCAACCCTCTTCATGCCCGCGTCTGGCGCGGGCGTCCGACCTGATGCGTTCTGGAGTCGTCATGAGTGCTTCCGTTGTTCTGCAATCCGGTGCGGTCACGCTGGCGCAGTGGCGTGCGTTGTATCGCGGTGCCGATGCGGCCCTGGACCCGGCATGCGCGGCCGCGGTGCTGCGCAGTGCGCAGACGGTCGAGGCGATCGTTGCGCGCGGCGAACCCGTCTACGGCGTCAATACCGGCTTCGGCAAGCTGGCCAGCGTGCGCATCGAGCGCGAAGACCTGCAGACCCTGCAGCGCAATATCGTGCTGTCGCATGCCGCCGGGGTCGGCGACCCCACGCCGGTGCCGGTGGTGCGGCTGATGATGGCGCTCAAGCTCACCAGCCTGGCGCAGGGCGCTTCCGGCGTGCAGCCGGAAACCTTGGCCCTGCTGGAAGCACTGCTGCGCGGTGGCATCACGCCGGTGGTGCCCTGCCAGGGCTCGGTCGGCGCCTCCGGCGACCTGGCGCCGTTATCGCATCTGGCAACGCTGATGATCGGCGTCGGCGAGGCGTTCGTGGATGGACAGCGGCTGCCGGCGGCAGACGCCCTGGCGCAGGCCGGGCTGCAACCGCGTGTACTCGGTGCCAAGGAAGGGCTGGCGCTGCTCAACGGGACGCAATTCTCCACTGCCTGCGCGCTGGCCGGCCTGTTCGAGATCGAAACCGTCTTGCAGGCGGCACTGGTCGCCGGCGCATTGTCGGTGGAGGCAGCCAAGGGCTCGGACACGCCCTTCGACGCGCGCATCCACGCCTTGCGCCGGCAGCCGGGACAGATCGCCATTGCAGCGGCGTTGCGCGCCTTGATGGCCGATTCGGCCATCCGCGAATCGCATCGGCTCGGCGATGTGCGCGTGCAGGATCCGTACTGCCTGCGTTGCCAGCCGCAGGTGATGGGCGCTGCGCTGGATGTGATGCGACAGGCCGCGCGCACCCTGGAGATCGAGGCCAATGGCGTGTCTGACAATCCGCTGGTCTTCAGCGACACCGGCGAGGCACTGTCCGGTGGCAACTTCCATGCCGAGCCGGTGGCCTTCGCAGCCGATATGCTGGCAATGGCGGTGTGCGAAATCGGCTCGATCAGCGAGCGCCGTACCGCCATGCTGGTGGATCCGGCCTTGTCCGGCCTGCCCGCCTTCCTCACCCCGCGCCCCGGCCTGAACTCGGGCTTCATGATTCCGCAGGTCACGGCGGCGGCGCTGGTATCGGAAAACAAGCAGCGCGCCTATCCGGCCAGCGTGGATTCGATTCCGACCTCGGCCAATCAGGAAGATCATGTGTCGATGGCCGCGCACGGCGCGCGTCGCCTGCTGGCGATGGCCGAAAATGCCGCGCACGTGATCGGCATCGAGCTGCTGGCGGCCGTACAGGGCTGCGATTTCCATGCACCGCTGCGCTCCAGTACCGCGCTGGAAGCCGCACGCGCGCTGCTGCGCGCCCAGGTGCCGACACTGCAGGACGACCGCTACTTCCATCCCGACATGCTGGCGGCCTGCGCATTGGTGCGTTCGGGTGCGTTGGCGCAGGTGGTGGCGATCGCATTGCCGGGTGTGGAGCAGGACGCATGAATCGCCAGCTCATCCGAGGCGAGGCGATGTCTGCATTCCCGCAGCTGCAGATCGCGTCTGCCGCGGTACTTCCCTGCGTATACACCTGCGACGAAGCGGTATCGCGCGTGCGAGGTGATCGCACCGCTCCGCCGCACGACGCGTGCCGCGCGCTCGCTGCGCCGCCACCGGAAACACAGCGATGAATGCCTTACCCGACTGGCTCGAACTGCACCGCGGCGACGCGCCGCTGATCCTCAGTTTCCCGCATACCGGCACCCTGCTCCCCGACGAGGTCGCCGAGCGTTTCGTGTCGCCGTGGCTGGCACGCCGCGATGCGGATTGGTGGGTGCATCAGCTATACGACTTCGCCCAGGCGCTGGGCGCGACCACGGTGCGCACTGCGATCTCGCGCTCGATCATCGACGTCAACCGCGACCCCAGCGGGGTATCGCTGTATCCGGGACAGAACACCACCGGCCTGTGTCCGCTGACCACCTTCGACAATCAGCCGCTGTATGCCGATGGCCTGGCACCGGACCAGACGCAGATCGAGCAGCGCCGCACACGCTGGTTCGACCCGTATCACGCCGCGCTCACCGACGAGATTGCGCGCCTGCGCCAGCACCACGCCAGGGTCGTGGTATACGACGCGCACTCGATCCGTTCGGTCATCCCGCATCTGTTCGACGGCCAGCTGCCGCAGTTCAATATCGGCAGCAACGACGATCGCAGCTGCGACCCGGCGTTGGTCGACGCGGTCGAGCGGCTCTGCCGCGGCAGCGGCTACAGCACGGTGCGCAACGGGCGTTTCAAGGGCGGCTGGATCACCCGCCATTACGCACGCCCCGAGCATGGCGTGCACACCTTGCAGATGGAGCTGGCCTGCCGCGGCTATATGCGCGAGCCGGGCAGCGTCACCCCCGACAACTGGCCCACGCCATGGCAGCCGGCGCATGCCGCCGCGCTGCGCGCAACCTTGCAGCAGGTGCTGCTGGCCTGCCTGCACTTCGCCAATGTCTCTCCGCCCGGCACCGCGCCGCACGCGGCCACCCGTTGATTGCAAGGACCCCGGCATGACCCGTCACGATGCAACCCGCGTCATCCGCGCCGCCACCGGCACCGCGCTCACCGCCAGGAGCTGGCTGACCGAAGCGCCATTGCGCATGTTGATGAACAACCTGGACCCGGATGTGGCCGAGCGCCCGCAGGAACTGGTGGTCTATGGCGGCATCGGCCGCGCCGCGCGCGATTGGGAATCCTTCGATGCCATCGTGGCTGCGCTGACTCGGCTGGAAGACGACCAGACCCTGCTGGTGCAATCGGGCAAACCGGTCGGCGTGTTCCGCACCCATGCCGATGCACCGCGCGTACTGATCGCCAATTCCAACCTGGTGCCGCGCTGGGCCAGTTGGGACCACTTCAATGCACTGGATCAGAAGGGCCTGGCGATGTACGGCCAGATGACCGCCGGCAGCTGGATCTACATCGGTGCGCAAGGCATCGTGCAGGGCACCTATGAAACCTTCGTGGAAATGGGCCGGCAGCATTACGGCGGCGACCTGTCCGGACGCTGGCTGCTCACCGGTGGGCTGGGCGGCATGGGCGGTGCGCAGCCGCTGGCGGCGGTGATGGCCGGCGCCTCCTGCCTGGCGGTGGAATGCCGACGTTCCAGCATCGACATGCGCCTGCGCACCGGCTATCTGGACACCTGGACCGATTCGCTGGACGAGGCGCTGCAGCTGATCGACGAGGCCTGCACCACCGGTAAGCCACGGTCCGTCGGCCTGCTCGGCAATGTGGCCGACGTACTCGAGGAACTGCTCGCACGCGGCATCAGGCCGGACCTGCTCACCGACCAGACGTCCGCGCACGATCCGGTCAACGGCTATCTGCCGCAGGGCTGGAGCGTGGAAGAATGGGACGACAAACGCGTGAGCGCGCCGAAGCAGGTGGAAGCCGCCGCACGCGGCTCGATGGCCAATCACATCCGCGCCATGCTGGCCTTCCATGCGCAGGGCGTGCCGACCGTGGATTACGGCAACAACCTGCGCCAGATGGCGCTGGAGGCCGGCGTCGACAATGCCTTCGATTTTCCCGGCTTCGTACCCGCCTACATCCGCCCGCTGTTCTGTCGCGGCATCGGCCCGTTCCGCTGGGTGGCGCTGTCCGGCGATCCCGAGGACATCGCCAGAACCGATGCCAAGGTCAAGGAACTCATTCCGGACGATGCGCACCTGCATCGCTGGCTGGAGATGGCCGCCGACAGGATCGCCTACCAGGGCCTGCCCGCACGCATCTGCTGGGTCGGCCTGGGCGATCGCCACCGCCTGGGCCTGGCCTTCAACGCCATGGTGCGCAGCGGCGAGCTGAAGGCGCCGGTGGTGATCGGCCGCGATCACCTGGACAGCGGCAGCGTGGCCTCGCCCAACCGCGAGACCGAAGCCATGGCCGACGGCTCCGACGCGGTGTCCGACTGGCCCTTGCTCAATGCACTGCTCAACACCGCCAGCGGCGCCACCTGGGTGTCGCTGCATCATGGCGGCGGCGTCGGCATGGGTTTCTCGCAGCACGCCGGCATGGTGATCGTCTGCGATGGCAGCGAGGCCGCAGACAGGCGCCTGGAACGCGTACTCTGGAACGACCCCGCCACCGGTGTGATGCGGCATGCCGATGCCGGCTATGCCATTGCAACCGATTGCGCTAAGGAGAAAGGGCTGGATTTGCCGGCCATCCTTGCCTGACACCGCAGCCTGACACCGCAGCCTGGCCGGCAACGCCGCACGGACGACCGGGCACCGGCGGTGGACGCTGCCGCGACCGGCCGCGCTGTCCACAGCAAAGACATGCACCCGGCCGGCGGCTGTGTCGGGCAGACCGCCGTACAGCGATGGCGATCAACACCCTCGCATCGGAAGCAGCATGTCGCGATGCCTGGCCAGGCCCTGCCACCCGCCGCCACGGCATGCATCGACTGCGCCATGCGCATCAGCTCGCCACCTATCTCTGGGTTGCCGATCTGGGCCCGTGGCTGGCGCGGGCCGATCCTGATCCCGCGTGTCGTCGCACCCGCGCTGGACGATGACGCCGATGATGCCGATCAAGTAAGCTTCTGGCGGGCCCGGCGACCGGGGGGAAGCGTCCGCCCATCCTGATTTGGCAACCCACGCAAACGACCCTGCACCTTCGCTGGCGCAGGGTTCCTCGTGTGGATCACAGTGAGAGCCCCCACTCATGCAACAGGAACAGCGCATCGATTCGTTGACCGGTATTCGCGGTCTTGCTGCACTGCTTGTCGTCTACGCGCATCTGGCCGAAGAAAGATTCTTCACCGATACCCATCTGTTTCCTGGCGAGATGGGCGTCATGGTGTTCTTCACCCTGAGCGGGTTTCTGATGGCCTTTCTCTACGGGGAAAAGGAACCCAACTATCCCTCGGTGGCGCGCTATGCCATTTCCAGATTCTCCCGCATCGCACCGGCCTATCTGACCGTCGTGCTGGCGTCCTATCTGATCTATAACCTGATCGATCCGCAGTTCGTCTACGCCGTCGACAACCATAACTTGCTGCGTCATCTGTTGTTCTCCGGCAACGTGTCTGCGCTGTGGAGCATTCCGCCAGAAGTCCAGTTCTACGTGATCTTCGTGGGCATCTGGTTCGCATTGCGTGCATTCCGCACCAACAGCAACGTCACCCTGATGGTGGCGGTGCTCGGCACCATCCTGATGCTCATCGCCTACAGGGCGCAGCTGCCCGGCACCTTCGTCGGTTCCAAGATCCATTACTTCCTGGCCGGCGTGGTGTTCGGCCTGGTGCGCACCCGAGTCGGCGCCAGCGTCAACATGACCACCCTGGCCTTGCTGCAGGCCGGGGTCATCGGGCTGGTGCTGATGGTGATTGCAGGCGTTGTCGATATCGACCTCGGTTCCAAGCGCGCGCTGTATCTCACCCTGGAGACGGCCGGCTTCGCCGGCATCTTCGTGTTCCTGTTTTCCTTCGACACCGCGCTGAGCAAGCGCCTGCTCGGCAACCGCCTGATGATGCTCAGCGGCGAATGCAGTTTCTCGATGTATCTGCTGAACATTCCGATCATCTATGCCGCCCTGGCGGTCATGGACGGCCTGCCGCCAAGACCGACCCTGGCCCTGCCGATCATCGCGATCACCATCGCCGCTGCCTGGAGCATGTACCGGCTGATCGAAATGCCGGGAAATACCCTGCTGCGCCGGCTGGGGACATGGCTGTTGCTGCGTCCGCGTGGCGTGCCGGCCGCCGTGCCGGTGCCGACGGCCAACCCTGCAGCTGCGGCGGTGCAGCCTACGCCACCCGCCCCTCCATTGCCCTGACCCGAGACTGCGCCGATGACCTGGCGAACGCAGTGCGTCGCTTGCCAGGTCGTGATCCCTGTCGAAAGCCCTCAAGAACGTTGTTGTCGTGCCGACAATGTATGCAACGTTTCGAGGGATCTCCATGGGCATCCTGATCTACCTGGTGCCTGCATTCGCACTCTGGGCACTGATCGCCACCGCGATGGCGTTCGTGCGTGGCCGCCAACTGCGTACGGAATCCGGCCAGCTGGCCAGTACCCAGGAAAGTCTGGGCCGCTATCAGGCGGCGCTGTCGCAGTTGAAGGCCCGCGCGGCCGCCAGTGCACTGGAACTGGAATCCTTGCAGCGCAGCTATACCGTGCTCAAGCAATCGCTGGAGCAACAGGAGCAGAATGCCGCCGGACAGCAGCAGGACGACGCTGGCCAGGTGATCCCGATGGTGATGGTTCAGCGGCTGGATGTCGCCAACGAGATCGGCACGCTGTTCGCGCACGTGGCACGCGTGGCACGCAGCCTGCGGCGCTACAGCGCGTACAGCCGTGGCCACACCGCACCGGAGCCAAGCACCGCCCGCTACGATCTGCACTGGCTGGCGGACTGCCTGCACAGCTTCGATCAGATCGGGCATGCGCTGGGGCGTGGCAATGCCGCCGCCCTGATCACCGCCTGCCAGGATCTGCTGTCGATGTACGACCACTATCTGAAGGACGGCTCCGGCTACAACAGCCGCGACACGTTTCAGCGTCTGAGCAGCGACGTGCCGCTGGCCGAAGCCACCGACGCCATCCGTTCGATCATCGTCAAGGCCACCCTGGCGCAGGATGTGCGCGATGCGGTGCAGGAGGATGCGGTAGCGGTGCGGTGATTCGGGAGTCGGAAGTCGTAAAAGCGTTCGCGCCCAGGGCTGGCGCGGCGGCGCACTGCCGGGCCATCGTCGATAGCGAAAAAAACGCCGGCTTGCGCCGGCGTTCTCGTTCAACTGACGCGCTGCTGCGGCGTGCTCATGCCTCGTTTGGCGGCGGCAACGCGGCATCGGTGGCGGCGACCTCTTCGACCGCGTCGTCGGCCTCGTCCAGCGAGGCATCCAGCCGTTCCACCGCCTGCAGCTTCTCGCCCTTGGACAACCGGATCAGCGTGACGCCCTGGGTATTGCGGCCCACACGCGAGATTTCCGAACCACGCGTGCGCACCAGGGTGCCGCCATCGGAGATCAGCAGCACCTCGTCCGTGGCGCCCAGCAGCACCGCGCGTACCAGCTTGCCGTTGCGCTCGGTGGTCTGGATACCGATCACGCCCTGGGTACCGCGGCCCTTGCGCGGATACTCGGCCAATGGAGTGCGCTTGCCGTAGCCGTTTTCGGTGGCGGTGAGGATGTAAGCCACATTGCCGTCGTCGGCGGCCTCGATCACCCCCGCCTCGGCAGCATCGGCGGTCTCCACAACGTCCTCGCCAGTCTCGTCATCGGCCTCGTCGTCGACACCGCCGGCACGCTCGGCCACGATCAGGCTGACCACTTCCTCGCCCTTGGTCAGCCGGATACCGCGCACGCCGGTGGCGGTACGGCCCATCGAACGCACGGTGGATTCGCCGAAGCGCACGGTCTTGCCGTTGGAAGCGAACAGCAGCACATCGCGGTCGCCATCGGTCAGGGCCACGCCGACCAGCGCATCGCCCTCGTCCAGATTGATCGCGATCTTGCCGCGCGCCAGACGGAACGCGAATTCGCTCAACGGCGTCTTCTTGACCGTGCCGTTGCGGGTGGCGAAGAACACATAGCGGTTATCGGCATACTCGCGTACCGGCAACACCGCCTGCACGCGCTCGCCGGCTTCCAGCGGAATCCAGTTGATGATCGGGCGGCCACGCGCAGTGGAACCGGCTTCCGGCAACTGGTGCACCGGCAGCCAGAACACCTTGCCGCTGCTGGTGAAGGTGAGCAGCGTGTCGTGCGTGTTGACCAGCCACAGCTGGTCGATGAAATCCTCTTCCTTGGTCGCTGCAGCAGAACGACCGCGGCCACCACGGCGCTGGGCGCGATACGCGCTCACCGGCTGACGCTTGGCATATCCGGCATGCGAGAGCGTCACCACCACGTCTTCTGGCGCGATCAGATCCAGGATATCCAGATCTTCTTCGCTGTGACGGATCTCGGTACGGCGTTCGTCGCCATATTCTTCACGAATATTGATCAGCTCGTCGCGGATCACCTGCAACAGCACGTCCGGATTTTCCAGGATGCGGATCAGGCCCTCGATGACGCCGAGCAGCTGCTTGTACTCGTCGGTCAGCTTTTCCTGTTCCAGTCCGGTCAGGCGATGCAGACGCATTTCCAGGATCTGCCCAGCCTGCACTTCGCTGAGCTGGTAGAACCCGTTGATCAGGCCCACCCCCGGCGGCAGGTCCTCCGGCTTGGATGCCTCGGCACCGGCGGCACCCAGCAGCGCGCCGACCAGACCCGGTTGCCAGGTCTTGGCCAGCATGCGCTCGCGCGCCTCCTGCGGGTTGGCCGAGGTCTTGATCAACTCGATCATTTCATCGATGTTGGCCAGTGCGACGGTCAGGCCTTCCAGCACGTGCGCACGTGCACGCGCCTTGCGCAATTCGAAAATGGTGCGGCGGGTGACCACCTCGCGGCGATGGCGGATGAACGCCTCCAGCATCTGCTTGAGGTTCATCAACTGCGGGCGGCCGTCGATCAGCGCCACCATGTTGATGCCGAACACCGACTCCATCTGGGTCTGCTGATAGAGGTTGTTGAGCACAACCTCGGCCGATTCGCCGCGCTTGATCTCGATGTAGATGCGCATGCCGTCCTTGTCGGACTCATCGCGCAGCTCGCTGATGCCCTCGAGCTTCTTTTCCTTGACCAGCTCGGCGATCTTCTCGATCAGCCGGGCCTTGTTGACCTGGTACGGGATCTCGGTGACGACGATCGCCTCGCGGCCGTTGTCGGCCACTTCCACGTCGGCCTTGGCGCGGATGCGCACGCGGCCACGGCCGGTGCGATAGCCGGCCGCGATGCCGGCGGTACCGTTGATGATGCCGGCAGTGGGGAAATCCGGGCCGGGGATGTATTCCATCAGGCCTTCGACGTCCAGCTCGGGCGTGTCGATCAACGCGATGCAGGCATTGATCGCCTCGGTCAGGTTGTGCGGCGGGATATTGGTCGCCATACCTACCGCGATACCGGCCGAGCCATTGACCAGCAGGCTCGGGAACCGGGTCGGCATGACCGTCGGTTCCTGTTCCTTCTCGTCGTAGTTGGGCTGGAAATCGACGGTTTCCTTGTCGATGTCGGCCATCAGCTCGTGCGCCAGCCGCGACATGCGCGACTCGGTGTAACGCATCGCCGCGGCGGAGTCGCCGTCGACCGAACCAAAGTTACCCTGGCCGTCCACCATCATGTAGCGCAGCGAGAACGGCTGCGCCATGCGCACCAGCGTGTCATAGACCGACTGGTCGCCGTGCGGGTGGTACTTACCGATGACGTCGCCGACGATACGCGCCGACTTGAAGTAGGCCTTGTTGCTGTGCGCGCCCAGCTCGTGCATCGCGTACAACACGCGTCGGTGCACGGGTTTGAGGCCGTCACGGGCATCGGGAAGTGCGCGCCCCACGATCACGCTCATCGCGTAATCGAGATAGCTCTTGCGCATCTCGTCTTCCAGATTGACCTGGATGATTTCCTTGGCGGTTTCTGCCATTCGGGTTCCGTAAGTGAGGTGGCGGGCGAGCCGGAAAGCCGCGTCGGGGGGCGCCCCTGCATCAGGCTGCCGACCCCACGCTCCCGCCGATCGATTCGAGCCCCGGATTGTACCACGAAGGGGCAGCCCGATACCGCAGCTTTAGCGGCCAGAAACAAGCACTTGCGCGAAATTGACGGCCATTGCGGCGCACCGCCGCCGGGTAGGGCTCAGCCGCCGAAAGCGGCCTGCATCCGTTCCCGGTCCGGACGCTCGATCACACCGCGTTCGGTGACGATGGCATCGATGAGGTCCCCCGGGGTGACGTCGAACACCGGATTCCAGGCGTGGATGCCGTCGGCGACCGTGCGTACCCCGCCCACGCCGAACAGTTCGCCCGGATCGCGCTGCTCGATGTCGATCTGGTCGCCGTCGGCCGTGGCCATGTCCACCGTGGACGAGGGCGCAACCACCATGAACTTGACCCCGTGATGACGGGCGGCGATGGCCAGCTGGTAGGTGCCGATCTTGTTGGCGGTATCGCCATTGGCGCAGATGCGGTCGGCGCCGACGATCACCCATTGCACCAGCCCCGACTTCATCAGGTGCGAGGCGGCCGAGTCGGCGATCAGGGTGGCGTCGATACCATCCTGCTGCAGCTCCCACACGGTCAGACGCGCGCCCTGCAACCATGGGCGGGTTTCGCCGGCGAAGACCTTGGCGATGCGCTGCTGCGCCATGCCGGCGCGGATCACGCCCAGCGCGGTACCGAAGCCGGCGGTGGCCAGCGAGCCGGTGTTGCAATGGGTCAGCACGCCGCTGCCCGGGGCGATCAGGCCGGCACCCAACGCGCCCATGTGGCGGTTGGCGGCCAGGTCCTCGTCGGCGATCGCCTGCGCCTCGCGCGCGATCACCTCGCGCCAGTCCCCGCCCGCCGCACCCAGCACCCGGCGCATACGCATCAGGGCCCAGGCGAGGTTCACGGCCGTGGGGCGTGCAGCGTTGAGCCGCAGCAGCGCCGGTTCGAGCTTCTGCAAGGCGGCGCTGCCATCATCGGCCTGCACCTCGCGCGCAGCCAGCACCACGCCCCACCCGGCGGCGATGCCGATGGCCGGCGCACCACGCACCGCCAGCGCATGGATGGCCTCGGCCACCGCATCGCTGCTTTCGCAACGCACGTGCTCCACCACGAAGGGCAGCTTGCGTTGATCGAGCAATTCCAGGGCATCGCCGGTCCACAGCAGCGGGCGGATGTGGTCGTAGCGGGCGTAATCGATATGGGCGCTGTCGTTCATGCGTCTATTGTAGGGCGCAGGGGCGATGCAGTCAGTGGGCCGTCAATGGGCAGCTCGCAGTGCGTGCGGCGATGCATCAAGCGCAAACGCCTGGTTCGTCGAGGATGCGGTGCCCTCACCGCCCGCGGGACACGCCGCAAGTACGTCCTTGCAGGCTCCCTGGCGGCATCCATGCCGCCAAGGGTCCCGCAATCGGCGAGGACACCGCACCAGACGGTTGGCTGATGGTTTTGTTGAAGAGCGGCGAGCGCGTCGCGGCTTGTCGATTGCTTGTTGAAAACCACGCACGCCGCCCGTCTCGACTGGTCCTTGCTCGCTCACCGTCGCGGGACCTTGAGCGGCATGGATGCCGCGCCAGAGCCTGCAGGGACGGATTCACGGCGTGTCCTGCGATGGTGGGCGGGCAAGGGCCCTGCAGCCAAACCGCAGAGCAACCGCCTCGCGGCGAAGACCCAAATCCTCCGTCCAGCAATAGACCGACGCCTGGTAGCGCAGCAGCCCTGCCAACCGCTCAGTCGACGATGAACTCGGCGCGGCAGCCGTCGTTCACCCACACCCCATCGCGGCTCCAGCCCCAGCTCTGGCCTTCAACGCACGGGTTTCTGGACATCTGACGGCCCAGGCGCACGCTGCGCTCCACCGATACGCCGCAGGTGCGGCGCGCGCTCTTCTTGGATTCGCAGGTGACCAGCCGCGGCATCGCCACGAAGCCGGAGCCGTCTTCGGCGCCCACTTCGAACTCTCCGTCGCAGCCGCGCGATACCCAGATCTCGTTGCGGCGCGTGCCCCAGGTACGGTTTTCCTTGCAGGGCCAGATCGAACGCTGGCGCAACAACCGTACCGGCGCACCACGCAGCACCACCGGGCAAACCACCTTGCCGCCGTTGGAATCGCAGCGCACCACCCGACGCATCACCGTGGCGGCAGGCGCGGCCGTGGCGAATTCGGCACGGCAGCCCTGCTCCACCCACACTCCGTCACGCTCCACACCCCATTCGCTGCCGCGGATGCAACTGGTCTCGGACAGCTGCCGGACCAGTTGCACGCCGTGCACCGTTTCCATCGCGCAATGCACGCGCGCCATGTCCCTGGACTCGCAGCGCACCACGTCCGAGCCGCGCTCGGCAGCGCGTGCGTCGGCGAATATCAGCAGCGGCAGGCACCACACACCGCAAAAGCCGATCAGCCACTTCATGCCGACAATCCTCACCCCGAAACGATCTACGTCGCGCCCCCGTGGACGTGAAGATGAGAGCATCATCGATGTGAAGATAGCAATACGACGCGCATGACAGCGGCGTGGCAGCACGCCGGCATGCGCTGCGTGATCCACTTGGCGCACGCCGCGGATCGCCCTTTCGCGAGCTTGCCCGCGCTGGCGGCGCAGCGCCCGCACAATCGCCGCACCATCGCTTCGCGCCAGCGTGGCCGTGCCACGCATCACGCCATCGCCGGCATTGCCCAGCGGTTCGGACCGGACCGGGGCTCAGGCGCTGGCGAAGTCGAACGCCAGCACCGCGGCGATCTGCGTGGTCGCGCGCAGCGCCATCAACAGGCGGTCCACGCCCATCGCCACTCCGGCGCAGTCGGGCAGTTGCGACAACACCGCCAGCAGGTGTTCGTCCAGCGGCAACTGCGGCAGGCCGCGCGCGGCACGCACGGCGTTGTCGCGCTGGAAACGCGCACGTTGCTCCTGTGCGTCGTTCAATTCGTGGTAGCCATTGGCCACCTCGACGTTGCCCAGATACAGCTCGAAGCGCTCGGCCACCGGCGGATCGTCGTGGCGGATCCGCGCCAGCGCGCATTGGCTGGCCGGCCAGTCGTGCACCACGGTCACCGTATCGGCAGCAAAGCCGGGCTGCAGACAGTGGGTCATCAGCAGGTCCAGCCAATCGTCGCGGGTGAGCCCCTGCGGATCGATGGCAATGGCCTGCAAGGGCGCGCGCAGCGCCTCGATCGGGTCCAGCAACGGATCGATCCCCAGCCGTTGGGCGAACAGCTCGCGGTAGCTCAGCACCTGCACCGTCGCCGTGCGGTCGACCAGCGCCAGCGCACGCTGCACCAACGCAACGGTTTCCTGCGCCAGCAGGCGATCGTCCCAGCCCACCCGGTACCACTCCAGCATGCTGAACTCGGGATTGTGCCGCCCGCCGGCTTCGCCATTGCGGAACACGCGCCCCAGCTCGTAACAATCGCCGACGCCGGCAGCGAGCAGGCGCTTGAGCGGATACTCCGGCGAGGTGCGCAACCAGCGCACCGGCGCGCCGGCATCCACATGCCCGCTGAAGCGGGTACTGAAGCTTTCGATGTTCGGCTCGGTGTTGCCGGCCTGCGACAGCACCGGCGTTTCCACTTCCAGCACGCCGCGCTCGGCGAAGAAGTCGCGGATCGTGGCATTGAGTCGTGCACGCAGCCGCAAGGCCGCCAGATCGATCCGCGCCGGATTCACGGCTGTTGCCCGTGTTCGCCCAGGAACGCCAGCAGGCGCGCCTCGTCCCAGATCTCCACGCCCAGCGATTGCGCTTTCTCCAGCTTGGAGCCGGCTTCCTCGCCGGCCACCAGGAAGGCGGTCTTCTTCGACACGCTGCCGGCGACCTTGGCGCCCAAGGCTTCGAGGCGTTGCTTGGCGGCATCGCGCGTCAAAGCGGCCAAGGTGCCGGTGATCACCACGGTCTGGCCGTCCAGTGGGCCGGCCTGCACCGCTGCGGCGTCCGGCAGCCGTGCCAGCACGGTATCCATCGCCTGCTGCGCGGCACTCGCCAGGGCAGCATTTTCCGCACGATCCAGCCACTGCAGCAGCGCGGCCACCACCGGCGCAGGCACGCCCGCCTGCTGCAAGGCATCGGCACCTGCCGTGCGCAAGGCATCCAACGATGGCACCGCGGCTGCGAGTTGCTGCGCGCGCACCGGCGTGACCTTGGGAATATCCATGTCTTCCAGCACGCTGGCCAGGCTCAGCGCCTCGCGCAGCTTGGGCGACGGCGGATGCGCATCGCCGATGCGCACGCCACGCTGCAGCAGATCGTCGATGGCTTTCTGATTACCGGGCTGATCGAAGAAATGCCCGAGCGAACGCGCCACCTCGCCACCGATATCGGGCACGCGCTTGAACAGCGGCCACGGCAGATGGCGGATCAGTTCCAGATCGCCGAACCAGGCCGACAAGGCTTTTGCAGTGCTCTCGCCTACGTGCTCGATCCCTAGCGCGAACAGGAACCGCTCCAGCGTGGTGTCGCGCGATGTCTCGATCGCCTCGATCAGGTTCTCGGCCCACTTGGTGGCGATCTTGCGGCGATTCCAGTCGAAGGCCGGCAGCCCGGCGCGCAGCAGATCGGCCTGCCAGGTCTGCGGCGCCTCGCGTTCGCCGGCAAGATCCACGCCGATACCGGCCAGGGTGGTCTCAAGCTGCGCGTACCCGCCACTGGCCAGATGCTCGCGCGCCTCGCGCAGGAAGGCATGCGGGCTGTCGGCGCTGCTGATCAGGCGCAACTGCAGCAAACGGTCCAGATCGAGCAGATACAGATCGGCCACGCCCTGCACCAGGCCGCTGTCCACCAGGACCTCGATGAACTTCTCGCCCAGGCCGTCCACATCCATCGCGCGGCGCGAAACGAAATGCCGGAACGCCTCCTTGCGCTGCGCCGGGCAGGTCAGCTCGCCGGAGCAGCGCCACACCGCCTGGCCTTCTTCGCGCACGATCTCCGAACCGCACACCGGGCACCGGGTAGGCATGCGCCATTCCTGCGTGCCTGACGGGCGCTGATCGGCAACCACGCCGGCCACTTCGGGAATCACATCGCCGGCGCGCCGCACGATCACCGTGTCACCCACGCGCACGTCCAGCCGCGCGATCTGATCGGCGTTGTGCAAGGTCGCATTGGTGACGATCACCCCGGCCACATGCACCGGTTTCAGCCGCGCCACCGGCGTCGCCGCACCGGTACGGCCGATCTGGATCTCGATCGCCTCCACCGTGGTGGACTGCTCCTGCGCGGGGAACTTGTGCGCGATCGCCCAGCGCGGCGCACGAGAGACGAAGCCCATCTCGCGCTGGCCGGCCAGATCGTCGAGCTTGTAGACCACCCCGTCGATATCGAAGGCCAGCGCGTCGCGCGCGGCGCCGATGCGCTGGTAGTACGCCAGCAAACCGTCGCAGCCCTGCACCACCTCGACCAGCGCGCTGACCGGGAATCCCCAGGTGCGCAACTGCGCCAGGATAGCCGAATGGGTCTGCGGCAACGCCCCGTCGCGCACCTCGCCCACGCCATAGGCGAAGAAGCTCAGTGGACGTTGCGCAGTGATGCGCGCATCCAGCTGCCGCAACGAACCGGCCGCGCCGTTACGCGGATTGGCCAGCACCTTGCCGCCGTGGGCACGCATCTGCGCGTTGTAGGCCTCGAAAGCGGCGCGCGGCATGTAGACCTCGCCGCGGACTTCCAGCACCTTCGGCCAGCCCTGCCCGCGCAGGCGCAGCGGAATCGCCTTGACCGTACGCAGGTTGGCGCTGACATCCTCGCCGGTGGCGCCATCGCCACGCGTGGCGCCCTGCACGAATTCGCCGTCTTCGTAGCGCAGGCTGATCGCCAGCCCATCGAGCTTGGGCTCGGCACAGAACAATGGCTGCGTGAGCTCCAGCCGTTCGCTGATACGGCGCACGAACTCGCTCACTTCCTCGTCGCTGAAGGCATTGCCCAACGACAGCATCGGCAGGGCATGGCGCACTTCCGCGAAGCGCGAGGCCGCCAGGTAGCCCACGCGCTGGGTCGGCGAATCGGCGCTGGCCAACGCCGGATGCTCCGCTTCCAGCGCCTCCAGCTCGCGCATCAGCCGGTCGTAGTCCACATCGGCCATCTGCGGCTCGTCGAGCACGTGATAGCGGTAGTTCGCATCTTCGATGCGGCGACGCAGGGCATCGATGCGCTGAGCGGGGTCCAGGCTGGCGGTCATACGGGGGCGGCAACGGCATGGGCGGCCGCATAGTCTACCGACGGCGGCCAGCCGTGGCCGTGGTGGTTGCGCGCGCGCCCATCCGCGCGCCCCATCGGCCGTCCGATCGCCCCAACGCGGCATTTCCCGATAGGCAGACCGGCACAAACCCGCTAGCGTGGCGCCCTGTTTGCCGCACCCTGCCCTGGAGTTCATCGTGTCGCTGCCCGTTTCGCGCCGTTCGTTTCTTGGTCTTGCCAGCTCCGGGCTGGCGGTCTCCGCACTTGGGTTGAGCCCGCCTGCCGGGGCAGCCCGCAAGCGCACCGCCGCACCGACCACTCCCGGCGTGGCGCCTGCAGCCGGCACGGTGTACCTCAACTACAACGAACATCCGCTCGGCCCATCGCCCGCCGCGCTGGAGGCGGCGACGCGTTCGCTGGCGCGTGCCGGCCGCTACCAGTTCGAGATGGAACAAGACCTGCGCAATCTGATGGCCGGCGAGCTGCAGTTGCCGAACGACCATATCGCGTTCTTTCCCGGTTCGAGCGACCCGCTCAATCGCAGCGGCGCACTGTTCACCTCGCCACGCGCGGGGCTGGTGATCGCAGACCCGACCTTCGAAGCGCTCGCCGATGTCGCGCTCGCGCACGGCGCGCCGGTGCGCCGCGTCCCCTTGCGCGCCGACGGCGCCCACGACGTCAAGGCAATGGCCAAGGCAGATCCGAACGCCGGGCTGATCTACGTCTGCAATCCCAACAATCCCACCGGCTCGATCACGCCACGTGCGGACATCGAATGGTTGCTGGCCAACAAGCCGGCCAGCGCGGTGCTGGTGGTCGACGAGGCCTACATCCAGTACAGCAACGAAACCTCGGTGGTGGAGCTGGTACGCCAGCGCCAGGACCTGATCGTGCTGCGCACGTTTTCCAAGCTGTACGGCATGGCCGGGTTGCGCCTGGGCGCGGCCATCGCCCCGCCGGGCCTGCTGACCAAGCTCGCCACGCTCGGCGGCAACCCGCTGCCGGTGCCGGCGATGGCCGCCGGCATCGCCAGCCTGCGCGACCCGCAGTTGGTACCGGCACGGCGTGCCGACAACGCACGCGTACGCGAGGACACCATCGCCTGGCTCAAGAGCAAGGGCTACGCCTGCCTGCCATCGCAGGCCAATTGCTTCATGGTGGACGTCAAGCGTGATGCCAAGGTGTTCGCCGATTCGATGCAGAAGCAAGGCGTCATCGTCGGCCGTAGCTGGCCGATCTGGCCCAAGCGCGTGCGCGTGACCGTGGGCACCGAGGCGGAGATGCTGCGCTTCCGTGAAGCGTTCGCCAAGGCCAAGCGCTGATCGCTCAGTGAAGCGAAGCACTTATCCCTTCTCCCCTCGGGAGAAGGTGCCCCGCAAGGGGAGGATGAGGGGGCGCCTCGGGAATCTGCCAGCGTCTGTCATGGCGAACGCGTCGCCACGCGCCGTCAGAATTGAATCACCGACTGCTCCGCTGCCACGCCCCGCACCCCTGCTCCGCACCCCGGCCCGCGCTTGCGGCGCGGGCGCTCCAAGGCCCGCGCGCCTACGGCGCGGGAGCCGTGCCTTCTCGCCCCGCAGGGAGAGGGGCTTTAGCGCGCAGCGTGAGCCGGATCCACAGATAACTGATGACGAAAGTCAGTGCCATCGAGCCGGCATTCCACAGCAGCAGTTCGTGCAGCATCGGCGGGCCCTGCAGGATGTGCAGGTAGTAGCGGCGATCCAGCAGCGCGATGGCGTGCGGCATGAATACGCTGATGAAAGGCGTGGGCACCGGCGCGACCAGCAAGGTGATCGCGGCAGCAAAGCCCACGACCACCCAGGGCGAATGTCGCGGGCGCTTGCGCAGACGCGTGGCGATCCTGGTAAAGATCCACAACAACGGCATCGCCAGGATCGCCCATAGCACCAGCAGCAACGCCACCGCCAGCACGCCCTGCAGACTCAACATGGGCTCAACTCACCAGCGCGGCGACTTGGTCAGCGGCGGCGCCTGGTGCTGGCGGTCGTAGGCGCGCAATTCGTCGCGGATATGCGCGACGCGCTGGCGGCCCAGGGCGTTGCGGCTGTCGTCCAGGACCACGCCATCGAGCAACTCGGCCATCCGCTGCACGGTCGGCAGCATCTTTTCCCAGGCGTCGAGCGCCGTCATCGGCGCCGGCAAGGTGAGGAAGAACGCGATCGCCGGCGTCTGCATCTCGCGGATGTTGGCCATGTCGAAGCTGCCGGGCTTGAGAATGCTGGCCATGCTGAAGATCGGCCCGCGCTCGGGGTGACCTTCCACCAGGCGGTGAAACACATTCATATGGCCGAATACCAGCCCGGTCTTCTCGGCGGCCACCACCACGTCTTCGCCACGCAGGATCTGCCCGGCCTTGGCCGCAACGAACAGCGAGACGATCTTGTCGAAATCCTGATTCGGGCGCTTGCCGACCTCGTTACCGCCGGCCGCGTCCTGCGCATCCAGATCGAGTTCGCTCTGCTCGACATCGCCTTGGGCACGCTCGGGGGCTGCATCGGAGCGGTCGGCATCGCCGGACATCACCGGCTCGCGCCGCTCGCGCGGCTGTCCCTCGTCCTTGTCGACCCGACGCCCCTGTGGCGACTTCTTCGGGCGGCCGAACAGGAAGATGGCCGCGACCAGCAGCAGCCCGGCGATCAGGATTCCGATCCGGATCATGGCCATGTCGGACATTCAGCGTGCCTCCGCAGTAAAGTGACAGGTGTCGTCATTCCGACAAGCATGGCACGTCATGCCGCACCCGCCAAACGGGCGGCCTCTTCCAGGTCCACGCTGACCAGGCGGCTGACGCCCGGCTCACGCATGGTCACGCCGGACAACTGCCGCGCCGCTTCCATGGTGGCCTTGTTGTGGCTGACGAACAGAAACTGCACCTTCTCGCTCATCTCGCGCACCATGTTGGCCAGACGGCCGACATTGGCTTCGTCCAGCGGCGCATCCACTTCGTCCAACAGGCAGAACGGCGCGGGATTGAGCTGGAAGATCGCAAACACCAGCGCCACCGCGGTCATCGCCTTCTCGCCACCGGACAGCAGCGAAATGCTGGACACGCGCTTGCCGGGCGGGCGCGCCATGATGGTCACCCCGGTATCGAGCAGGTCTTCGCCGGTGAGTTCCAGATACGCATGTCCGCCGCCGAACAGGCGCGGATACAGCGCCTGCACGCCGGAGTTGACGCGGTCGAAGGTGTCCTTGAAGCGGCCGCGGGTTTCGCGGTCGATCTTGCGGATGGCTTCCTCCAGCGTCTCCAGCGCGGTCATCAGATCCACGTTCTGCGCGTCCAGGTACTCGGACCGTTGTGCGGCCTCGCCGTACTCCTGGATCGCCGCCAGATTCACCGGTTCCAGGCGCCGCATGCGCCCGTCGATCTGGCCCACCGCCGCTTCCCACTCGGCGGCATTGGCCGCCTCGGGCAGGCCATTGACCACGTCCTCAAGCACGAACCCCGCCTTCACCACCGCAGCCGACAACTGTTCGGCGTTGAGCACCAGCGCTTGCTGATCGAGCTTGCGCTGGTTGATGCGTTCGCGCTGCGCCAGCGCCTGTTCGTCGCGTTGCTGGCGGGTCTGCTCGAAGCTGCGCAGCTCGCCGTCGATGCTGTCCAGCAGGGTGCGCGTTTCGCCGAGCACGCGCTCGGTGCGCACGCGCTCGCTCAAGGCGGCCTGGTGTTCGTGCTCCAGCGTCTCGACCGGCGAATCGCCTTCGCTGAGCTGTGACAGCAGGTCTTCCAGGCGCGTATCGAGCTGACCACGCTGGCTGTCCATGCGCTCCAGGGTCTGGCTGAGCGAGGCGATCTGGGTGCGCTGGGATTCCAGCGTGAGCGCCAGCGCATGCATCGCATCGCGCACCCCGCGCGCGGCATCGCGTGCCTGATCGCGCGCGTCGGTGAGCTGGCGGCGCTCGTTCTCCAGCGACTGCCGGGTGCCCTGCAGATCGCCCATCAGGGTGACCGCGTCCTCGAGCTTGGTGCGCGCTTCGCGCGCCTGCTCACGACTGGCATCCAGGGTTTCCAGCAACTGCGACAACTCGGTTTCGATCCGCTCGATGCGCGTGCGCGCCGCATCCACCTTGCCCTGCTGGCTCTGCAGTTGACCGGCCAGCTCGGACACGCTGCGATGGGCCATGTACAGCTGCCGCTGCGCATCTTCGCGCTGTTGCTCGGCCGCCAGCGACTGCTCGCGGAAGCTGGCGAGCCGGTGTTCGAGGTCGGCCTCGCGCTCCTGCAGCGTCTCGATCTGGGTACGCAACTCCTGGATCTCGCGCTCACGCAGCAAGGCGCCCTGCTTGGCCGCGCCCGAGCGCGATACACGCACCCAGCCCTCGCCCAGGCGTTCGCCATTGCGGGTGATCACCGAATCGCCTTCGGGCAGGCTGCGTTGCAGCGTGCGTGCCGCCTCCAGATCCTCGGCCGTGTGCAGGCGCGCCAGCAGGCGGCGAATCGCGATCGGCCCCTGTACCTTGGCGGCCAGCGAGGTCGGCGCGAAGTTCGCAGTGTCGGTGACGCCGGAAACCAGGGCGATGCGGCCTTCGCCCAGCTCGTCCAAGGCATCGACCAGCTGTTCGGGCGCATCCACCAGCACGCCTTCGATCAACTGCCCCAGCGCGCTTTCCACGGTGTTTTCCCAGCCGCTTTCGACCGTGAGGCGCTCGCCCACGCGCGCGGCCGAATCCAGTCCGCGCGCCTTCAACCATGCCACGGCCGCGCCCTGCTCCTGACCGAGCGCGGCCTGCTGCAGGGTTTCCAGCGACGACAGGCGGCCACGCGCAGCCTGCGCCTGCTTGCGCACTTCGGCCAACTCGCCCTGGCTGGCACGTTGCTGTTCCTGCAAGGCGGACAGGGTCTGCTTGCGGGCCTCCACCTGCTCGGTCAGCCCGTCCAGCGAAGCCTTCTGGGTTTCGTGGCGCAGCTCGATCTGCTCGAACGCCTCGGCCAGCGCATCCAGATCCAGCCCGGCGCGTTCATTGACCAGCGCTTCGCGGCGGCGCTCGGCTTCCAGCGACTGGCGGTCCAGGTAATCCACGCGCGTGCGCTCCACCTCGCCGGCACGCGAGGCTTCCCCGGTGTCGCGGTTGTGGGTCTCCCAGCGTTGCTGCCAGTCGGCCAGCCGCGCTTCGGCCTCGCGCAGCGCTTCCTGGCGGAACTCGTGGTCTTCGCGCAGCTGCTCCAGCTGCGGCTCGGCATCGGCCACCGCTTCGCGCAGCACGCTCAGCTTCGCCGAGTCCCCGCTGATGTGCTGGGACAGCTCCTGCAGCTGGCTCTGCGCCTCATCGCGCGCCTTGTGCAGGCGATGGGAGAGCTCGCGCTGGTGCTGGATCTGTTGCTCGATCCGCGCCAGCGCGCTACCCACCTGGTAGACATCGGCCTGCGCCTTGGCCACCGCTTCGGCGGCCTCCTCGCGGCGCACGCGCCCGGTTTCGATGCGCGCCTCGGCATCGCGCTGATCTGCGATCAGCTGCTGCAGACGCGTCTCTTCCTGGTTCAGTTTCTCCCGCAGGCCCTGCAACTGCCCGTCCAGAGCGCGGTACTCCAGCGCTTTCCACTCGGCGTCCTTGATCCGGCGCTCTTCCTGCAAGGCCTGGTACTGCTCGGCCTGGCGTGCCTGGCGCTGCAGGTGCGCCAGCTGTTTGGTGATCTCCTCGCGCAGGTCTCCCAGGCGGTCGAGGTTCTCGCGGGTGTGGCGGATGCGGGTCTCGGTTTCCTTGCGGCGTTCCTTGTACTTGGAAATGCCGGCGGCTTCTTCCAGGTACACGCGCAGGTCTTCCGGGCGCGCCTCGATGATCTGGCTGATCATGCCCTGCTCGATGATCGAATAGCTGCGCGGCCCCAGGCCAGTGCCCAGGAACAGGTCGGTGATGTCGCGCCGCCGGCACTTGGTGCCGTTGAGGTAGTACGCGCTGTTGCCATCGCGGCTGACCAGGCGCTTGACCGAGATCTCGTTGAACGAAGCGAACTCGCCGGAAATGGTGTGGTCGGAGTTGTCGAAGATCAGCTCCACCGTCGCCTGCGACACCGGCTTGCGCGCCGAGGAGCCGGAGAAGATCACGTCCGTCAGCGAGTCGCCGCGCAGGCGGCTGGCCGAACTCTCGCCCATCACCCAGCGCACCGCGTCGATGATGTTGGATTTGCCGCAGCCATTGGGGCCGACGATGCCGGTCATGTTGGTGGGCAGGTGCAAGGTCGTCGGATCGACGAACGACTTGAAACCGGACAGTTTGATCGTGGACAGGCGCATGGACGGGCGGGTTCCGGGCACCGCGCGGACCAGCCGGCAGGCGCTTTCCTGTGAAGCCGACGCCAAGCCCTTGATCGACAAGATCTACGGGCCACGCAACCGGCGATGGGGCATGAGTATAACGGGCGCGGTCGCTACGCTGCGGCCGGCCGTAAAACACGAAGGGCGCCTAACCAGGCGCCCTTCGGGTACTGCGTGCGGCGGTGATCAGACGTCGGATTCGACGATGACCTTGACCGAGGTTTCCACATCGGCGTGCAGGTGCAGCACAACGTCGTACTCGCCGACATTGCGGAATGCGCCTTCGCCCAGGATCACTTCGCTCTTTTCCAGCGGCAGGCCGGCGGCGGTGAAGGCCTCGGCGATATCGCGCGGGCCGACCGAGCCGTACAGCTTGCCTTCGGTCGAGGCATGCGCCGCGATGGTGACGCTGGCGCCTTCGAACTTGGCGGCACGGCCCTGTGCGTCGGCCAGAATGGTGTTGGCCTTGGCTTCGTACTCGGCGCGCTTGGCTTCGAACGCTTCGACGTTGGCAGCGGTGGCCGGCACGGCCTTGCCCTGCGGCACGAGGAAGTTGCGGCCGTAGCCCGGCTTGACGCTGACCTTGTCGCCCAGATTGCCCAGGTTGGTCACTTTCTGCAGAAGAATCAGATCCATGGTGGTACTCCGTTATTCGTTAGCGCCAGCACGATGGCGGGCGCAACGGGTGCTGTCCGAAAAGACGGGATTCGGGATTCGGGATTTGGGAATCGCAAGAGCGCGATCGACACCGCATCCCGAACCACCAGACGCCTATCAATTGATAACCCGCACATGGATGTGCGGGCTTTTGTGAGGAACTCACATACTACCGTGCGGGCTTTTCCGAGGGACTCGGATTAAACGTCGTGGTTGTCCGTGTACGGGATCAGCGCCAGGAAACGTGCGCGCTTGACGGCCGTAGCCAGCTGGCGCTGGTACTTGGACTTGGTACCGGTCACGCGGCTCGGCACGATCTTGCCGTTCTCGGTGAGGTACTGACGCAGGGTGTTGAGATCCTTGTAATCGATCTCCTTGACGCCCTCGGCGGTGAACTTGCAGAACTTGCGGCGACGGAAGAACTTGGACATGACAGCGCTCCTTAAGCGGCTTCGGCGTTGTCGCCGTCGGTATCGTTGGCGGCGGGGGTTTCGCCCTCTTCGTCGTCACGACGACGACGGTCGCTACGCTCGGGCCGGTCGCCCTTCTCGTCCTTGCTCTTCATGATCAGCGACTGCTCGGTGTCGGCGCCATCGCGCTTGACGACCAGGTGACGCAGCACCGCGTCGTTGAAGCGGAAGCTTTCCACCAGCTCGCTCAGCACGGCCTGGTCCACTTCGATGTTGAGCAGCACGTAGTGCGCCTTCACCAGGTTCTGGATCGGGTAGGCCAGCTGACGGCGGCCCCAGTCTTCCAGACGGTGGATGGTGCCGTTACCGCCTTCGATCAGCGACTTGTAGCGCTCGATCATGGCCGGGACCTGCTCGCTCTGGTCCGGATGGACCAGGAACACGACTTCGTAATGACGACTCATGTTTGTTTTACCTTTCGGATGTGGCCACGTGGGCCGGACAGCCCCCCGGTGGTCCGCGCAAGCGGCCGGTGGAGCAAGGGTTCCCGCCCGAGAGCCAGGCAGGAAGCTCGAAAGTATGGCAGCTCAGGCGTTTAGCCGCAACCGGCCGTCCAGCAAGGACGTTCTAACGCCCTCCCCCGCCGGGGCGAGAAGGCACGGCTTACGCGCCACTGGCGCATGCGCCTTGGAGCGCCCGCGCCGCAAGCACGGGCCGGGGGTTGAGTGAGGGTACGGGCAAAGCAGTCGTAGCGTCACTTCTGAAGGCGCGTGGCGACGCGTTTTTGATTCCGGGCACTGACAGATGCCTGGGGCACCCCCTCATCCGCCCTTCGTGCAACTTATCCCGCAGGAAAAGGGATAGCGCGCGTCGGCCGGCTCAGCGATGCTCGGCGTCGGTAGTGAAGCTCTCGCCGCATCCACATTCGGCAGTTGCGTTGGGGTTGCTGAAAGTAAAGGTCTCGCTCAGACCATGCTTGCCGAAATCGATGCGGGTGCCATCCACCAGCGGCAGGCTGACCGGGTCGACGAAGATGCGCACCCCACCCTGCTCGAACACCGCGTCGTCGTCGCGCGCCTCGCGCGCCAGGTCGGTGATGTGGCCCCAGCCGGAGCATCCGGTCTTGGTCACGCCAAAGCGCAGACCCAAGGCACCCGGGGTCTGCTGCACGAAACGCTGCACGCGCTCCAGCGCGGCGGGGGTGAGGCTGACGGCCATGGGAGCTCTCCGGAACGGTGGTGGCAAGTATAGCGAGGCCGCACATCACGGGTGGCAGGCCGGGTGGCGGGGTCTGCAACACATGGGGGCAGCACGCGCGCGCGACAAGCGGGCACCGGGCAAGCTGTTCAGATGCTCGCGCCAGCGCGGCCGCAGCCAGTAAACTCGCAGGTCATTCAAGGTCGCAACGGCGGGGAATAGTCATGACGGTGGTCAGCGTTGAACATGCGCTTGCGGGCAAACTGCCCGAAGGCGGCGAAGTCACGGTACGGGGGTGGGTGCGCACGTTGCGCGGATCTGCCGGACTGGCCTTCATCAACGTGACCGACGGCTCGTGCTTCGCTCCGATCCAGGTGGTGGCCAATGACACCCTGCCCAACTTCGACGAACTCAAGCGCCTGACCAGCGGCTGTTCGCTGATCGCCAAGGGTGTGCTGGTGAAGTCGCAGGGCAAGGGCCAGTCGTTCGAGATCCAGGCCAGTGGCGTCGAGATCGTGGGTTGGGTCGAAGACCCCCTGACCTATCCGATCCAGCCCAAGCCGATGACGCCGGAGTTCCTGCGCGAAGTGGCGCACCTGCGCCCACGTACCAACCTGTTCGGCGCGGTCACCCGCATCCGCAACTGCCTGGCGCAGGCGGTGCACCGCTTCTTCCACCAGAACGGCTTCAACTGGATCAGCACCCCGATCATCACCACCTCCGATGCCGAAGGCGCCGGGCAGATGTTCCGCGTGTCCACGCTGGACATGGTCAACCTGCCGCGCGACGCCGCCGGCAATGTGGATTTCAGCCGCGATTTCTTCGGCAAGGAGACCTTCCTCACCGTGTCCGGCCAGCTCAACGTAGAGGCCTACTGCCTGGCGCTGAGCAAGGTCTACACCTTCGGCCCGACCTTCCGCGCAGAAAACAGCCACACCACACGCCACCTGGCCGAATTCTGGATGATCGAGCCGGAGATCGCCTTCGCCGATCTGGCCGAAGACGCACGCCTGGCCGAACACTTCCTCAAGTACCTGTTCCGCGCGGTGCTGGACGAACGCGGTGACGACCTGGCGTTTCTGGCCGAGCGCGTGGACAAGAACGCGATCACCAAGCTCGAAGCCTTCATCAACGCGCCGTTCGAACAGATCGACTACACCGATGCGGTGAAGCTGCTGCAGAACGCCGGCAAGAAGTTCGACTTCCCGGTGGAATGGGGCCTGGACCTGCAGACCGAGCACGAGCGCTGGCTCACCGAAGACCACATCGGCCGCCCGGTGGTGGTGACCAACTATCCCGAACACATCAAGGCGTTCTACATGCGCCTGAACGACGACGGCAAGACCGTCGCGGCGATGGACGTGCTGGCGCCGGGCATCGGCGAGATCATCGGCGGCAGCCAGCGCGAAGAGCGCCTGGACGTGCTGGATGCACGCATGGCGCAGTTCGGCCTGGACAAGGAGCATTACGGCTGGTATCGCGATTTCCGCCGCTACGGTTCGGTGCCGCATGCCGGCTTCGGCCTGGGATTCGAACGCCTGGTGGTCTACGTGTGCGGGCTGAGCAATATCCGCGACGCCATCGCCTACCCGCGTGCGCCAGGCAGCGCGGAATTTTGAGGTGAACTTGCCGGCCGCCATCCCCATCCTCCAATCGCTGGCCTTCGGGCTGGCGGCGATTACGGGCGGGCTGGCAGCGATACGTAACGTGTCGCTGGCGCGGCTGGCGTCGCGCCAGCTGGATCCGCAGCGCTGGTGGCAGACCAACAGCGCGCGTACCGCAACCCGGCATGCCACGGCTCCGCTTCGCTGGGCCATTGCAGCGCTGATCATTGGCGCGCTACTTCCGAAACTTTTCCTGATGCTGGCGGCCGCATGATTCTGTTCTTCGCCCTGTGCTTCGTCGGCCTGGCCGTCGCAGGTCTGACCGCGCTGCTGATCTTCTGGCCGCTGACCCTGGTGCACCTGCGCGACCGCCATCCGCAGGCGCTGGAAAGCTTCGGCGACCCGGCCTTCATCAGCCCCGTGGCATTGCGCTGGTTGCTGGCGCGCCATTACCGCAGCTACCGCGACAATGCGCTGTCCGGGTTGGCCACGCCCGCCTGGCTCTCGCTGCTCACCATCTTCTTCGGCCTGGGCATGGCGGCCCTGCTCGGCCTGCTCTCCAAGGTTCTGACATGACGACTGCTGCACCGGATACCGACCTCGATCGCGATCAATGGTGGCTGGCCACCATCGGCCGCACCCTCATCTGGGCGCGCTTGCGCATCAAGGCCGCCGGCACCGCCGAGGTGCTGGACAGCGACGGCAAGACACTGGCCTACGACAGCGAAGACAGCGCGCGTGCCGCCCTGTTCGACGCCGAATTCGTGGCGCTGGACGGGCTGGACGAAGAAGATGCGTTGATCCGCGGCTTCTCGCTGCACGAGATCACGCCACCGCGAGGCGACGACGACACCGACCTGCGCGAACGCATGGTGGTGAACATGGGCGGCCGCGCCTGAGATGTACGCACCGCGCGCCTTCGCCCGGACCGATCTGGCGCTGCTGGACCGCCTGCTGGCGCGCGACCCGTTCGTCACCCTGATCAGTCCAGGCGACGACGGTGTCCCGGCGATCTCGCACCTGCCGGTGCTGTACCGTCGCGATGGCGAGGCCGTCACCATCGAGGGGCATTGGGCGCGCCCCAATCCGCAGGCCCGCGCCACTGGCGATGCGGTAATCGTGGTGCACGGGCCGCACGCCTATGTGTCGCCGAACTGGTATCCGGACAAGGAGGCAGCTGCGCGCGTGCCGACCTGGAATTACGCCGTTGCGCATCTGCATGGCGAATGCAGCCGGGTGGAGGACGAGCAGGCCCTAGGTGATCTGATCGGCCGCATGAGCCGTCACTTCGAGCAGCGCGTCGGCAGCGACTGGCAATTCGAGATGGAACGCGACAGCCATCGCCGCCAGTTGCGCGGCCTGGTCGGTTTTCGCTTCGTCCCCCGCCGTATCGAGCTCACTTTCAAGTTGAGCCAGAACCACCCGGCGGCCAATCAGCGCAGCGTCAGTCAGTTCCTGGCGCAGCAACACGACCAAGCCTCGCACGCGATCGGAGCGTTGATGCAGGCGGCAGTGGATGCCGATACGACACGCTGAGACAACCTCGGCTGCGCACCTGGACGACTATCGCCAGACCGCCGCGCCGCGTCGGCCACATCCGAGCGCACGCTGCAGCGAATCGACGGATGTTCGGCAGGAGCACGCGAGCGAGCTTGTCATACGCTCACCAGGGACTATCGGTTCCGGACTGATTTAGCCATCGTAGATGCTGGTGTTCGCAATGGTGCAGATGGCGATGCGGCGCCGCGACGGGTACGTGCGTCCAGCGCGTGGTACGCACGTTAGACGGAGCCGTGGCGAACCGTACCGCACTGAGCCCAGAGGCACCGCCTCTGCGCCGAGTCCGGCACCGGCCAGAATGAACATCACATTGCAGCCCAGCGCGCTGCCTGAGGACATATCCTTAACTGGCAGATGCGCCCTTGCAACCACCTCAGGGCATCCGCTCGAACAGCGTCGTATCGCGCTGACCTCTCACAACAAGCGCGAGCTCTGCACTGCCATCGGCGCGGATCCGCAGACTGGCCTGGCCATCGCTGAGCTGACGGCAATAGCCCCTATCGTTAGCCACAATCCAGGCATTCAACGCGTCTGCAGAACGCCCGGCATAGCGCAATTCCACCTGGCAGTCGCGAGGGGCGCCGTAGCGCAGGCGACCGAGCACGTCTCCCGGGCGGATTGTGGTCGCCACGATCTCCAGCTGTGCGGAGATCAGGCCCGCCCCGCGCCAGCGCCCGGCTTCCGCCAGCCCTGCGCTGCTCTGGTCCAGGACAACGATCAATGGCGAGTCGCGGCCTTGCAGCGTGAGTTGCATGCGGGAGCTTGCACCATCGGACACCTGAAGCTGGGCACGCCCACCGGCCAGCGCATCGCAAAACCTGCCGCCATTGCGCGACGACAGCGCGTAGCCGTCCGGCTGCGCACGTAGCTCAAGCGCGCAGTTGAAGGGAGGGCCGAACCGCAAGTCTGCCGTCTGTATGCCGTCGGCTCCCGTCGCGCGCCCGCTCAGGCGGACATAGACCGGGCCGGCGCTGGTGCTTGAGGACAGGATGCCGCGCCAGTCACCGGCCGGTATGCCGTCAACCGCAGCAGCCTGTACTGCAGTCAGCGAAAGACAAAAGGCCAATGCCGAGGTGACGCGGAAGATGTGACGTTGACCTTGACCAGACATGGGAAAGCTCCGATAGGAAGTTGGACGGCATGGAAAGCCCGATCGAGCTACTGCTCAGCACGCCACTTGTAGCAGTCACCAGAACGGCAGCCAAGCCTATGATGAAGATGGATCGCCGCCGGCACCGAGACCGCCGACAAAGATCTGTATGCAAGGCGGCCACATCGGTTGCCAGCCGCTCGGCTACCGCACGGGCATCGGCGTCTGACAACAGCGACCTCCTGGCACCGTGCCGAGACCGGACAGTGGCACGTCCACGGACGGATGAAGCGGCCACTGCTTCAACGCAATGCCATCAAACCAAGCACGCCACGCGGACATCGCTTCATTGATCGCCGATTTTCAGCGAGTGCAAAGGCGTACGGCGGCAAGGAGATCCCGCGGGGCTGCTGGATGGTTGAAGTCAGCCATCGGCGCCCCCGGTCGAGCGATCTGCGGCGCCAGTGTCCGCATCAATGCAATGGCTGGACATTCGCCGTTGCCGATACTATCGAGCCTGAAAGCTGATTCGTTCCGGCTCCGTCAGGAGCCACCACAACCGCGTTTTCTGGAATACTGCCCACATGAACGAACTCAACCATCTGCTAGACAACAACCGCGCCTGGTCAGAGCGTATCCGTCGCGAAGATCCGGAATTCTTCTCCAAACTGTCCACCCAACAGACGCCCGAGTACCTGTGGATCGGCTGCTCGGACTCGCGCGTGCCGGCCAATCAGATCATCGACATGGCGCCGGGCGAGGTGTTCGTCCATCGCAACATCGCCAATGTGGTCGTGCATACCGATCTGAACTGCCTGTCGGTGATCCAGTTCGCGGTCGATGTGCTCAAGGTCAAGCACATCCTGGTAGTCGGCCACTACGGCTGCGGCGGCGTGTTCGCCAGCCTCACCCAGAAGCGGATGGGCCTGGTGGACAACTGGATCCGTCACGTCACCGACGTGGCCGACAAGCATGAAACCTGCCTGCACGACGCGGGCGACCTGCCGGTGCAGCATGCACGCCTGTGCGAGCTCAATGTGCTGGAACAGGTGGTCAACGTCTGCCGCACCACCATCGTGCGCGATGCCTGGGACCGTGGCCAGGCGTTGTGCGTGCATGGCTGGGTGTACAGCCTGCGCGATGGGCATGCGCACGATCTGGGCATGTCCATCGATCGCCCGGAGCTGCTGCAGGAGCGTTACGACGCCGCGCTGGCGCAGATCCAAGCCGATCACGCCGAACGCTGAGTCGCCGCCGCACGCATGGTCCACCGCGGCGCCCACCGGCGCCGCCGGTTGGCTATGCTGGACGTCTTCTTTGCCGAGGAACGTCGATGCTGGTCCCGCCGATCAACCTGCATGCCTGGATCGCGCAGCACCGCCACCTGCTCAAGCCACCGGTGGGCAACAAATGCATCCAGCAGGACGGCTTCATCATCATGATCGTCGGCGGGCCAAACGCGCGCACCGACTATCACTACGACGAAGGCCCGGAGTGGTTCTTCCAGCTCGAAGGCGAGATGGTGCTGAAGGTGCAGGACGAGGGCGTGGCGCGCGACATTCCGATCCGCGCCGGCGAAATCTTCCTGCTGCCGCCGAAGGTGCCGCATTCGCCGCAGCGTGCCGCCGGCTCGGTCGGCCTGGTCATCGAGCGCGAGCGCCTGCCCAACGAGCGCGACGGGCTGCAGTGGTATTGCGCGCACTGCAATCACAAGCTGTACGAGGCGATGTTCCCGCTGCGCAATATCGAAACCGACTTCCCGCCGGTGTTCGATCACTTCTACCGCTCGCCCGCGCTGCGTACCTGCACCCGATGCGGGCAGGTGCACCCTGCGCCCGAACGATATGCCGCGGCTGGCGACTGAGTGGGCGGCAGGCCTGACGCGAAGCGGGCGTGCGCCGTGACGTGCCCGGGACAGGGCATGATCAACCGCATTCCTGAACCGCCCGGATCTGGCGTACGCAGGCAGCCGCCGAGTCAGCTCCCTCCACTGGCACCACAGCCGCCGGCACCATGCTGCGCGCACTGATCGACCTGAAACCGCGCGATGTGCCGCTGCGCGTCGCCTTGCGCAATACGGCGGCGGTCGTGCTGCCGCTGGCCGTCGGCGTCGCCACCGGGCATGTCGCCGCCGGCCTGGCGGTGTGCAGCGGCGCGCTCAACACCATGTTCTCCGATCAACCCGGCCCGTACCGCGCACGCCTGCAGCGCATGCTGATGGCCGCGCTGGCCGCGGGTCTGGCGGCCTTGCTGGGCGTGTGGGTCGGGCACGACACGCCGGCCCTGGTGCTGGCCGGGCTGCTGCTCGGCCTGGGTGGTGGCCTGCTGGTGGCACTGGGCCCGGTGGCGGCGCGGGTCGGCCTGACCAGCATGATCCTGCTGGTGGTCAGCGCCGACATGCGGCTGCCGGTCGACCAGGCGCCCGGCGTGGCGGCGCTGATCTTCGCCGGCGGCCTGCTGCAGGTGCTGCTGGCGCTGGCGGCCTGGCCGTTGCAGCGCTACCGGCCGGAGCGTTTCGCGCTGGCCGAGCTGATGCGCCAGCTGGCCGGCATCGCCCGGCAACGTCCGGAGGCCAGCGCGGCACCGCCGGCCACCCAGGAAGTGCTGGATGCGATGGTGATGCTGCATGGCGAGCACCGCTCGCGCGCGATCGCCGTGCAGAGCTTTCGCATCATCGCCGAGCTGTGCGATCGCGTGCGGCTGGAGCTGCTGTCGCTGGCCGACGCCGACACCCGATTGAGCGAGTCGCAGGCGCGCCCGGCGATCGAACGGGTACTCGAACGCAGCGCCATCGTGCTGGACCAGCTGGCGCATGCGATGACGGTGGGCGAAGACCCGGAGGCGGCCGCTGCCTCGATGACCGGATTCGACGATCTGATCGCCGCGATGGCGCAGATCCAGCACGACAATGCCGACACCCGCGAGCGCCGGTTGGTGCGCGTGGCGGTGGCGCGTGCGCAAGGCCTGGGCGGGCAGTTGCGAGCGTTGATCCGCAATGCGCACTGGGCCAGCAGCCGCGGCGATATCCAGGCGCAACTGGCCGAGGCGCGGTTACCGGCCGCGTTGCGGCCGGCAGCCAGATGGGCCACCCTGCGCGCGAATCTGAATCTATCCTCGGTGGCGTTCCGGCATGCATTACGCTGCGGCGTGTGCCTGGCACTGGCCATCGCCGTTCAGCGCTGGCAGCAGATTCCGCACGGTTTCTGGATTCCGATGACCACCGCCATCGTGCTCAAGCCGGATTTCGGCGGCACCTTCAGCTTCGGCGCGCTACGCGTGGCCGGCACCTTCGTCGGACTGCTGCTGGCCACCTTGCTGGCGCACCTGGCGATGGATGGCGCCAGCATTCGCCTGGCCTTGCTGGCGCTGTTCTGCCTGGGGTTCCGTTTGCTGACCCAGGTCAATTACGGCATCGGCGTGGCCTTCCTCACCGGCATGCTGGTGCTGCTGCTGTCCTTCGAAGGCGTCACGCCCGGCGAAGCGGTCGGCGCGCGCCTGCAAGCCACGGTGGCCGGCAGCACGCTGGCGCTGATCGCCTATGCGCTGTGGCCCACGCGCGAACGTCGGCATATCCGCGCCGCGCTGGCGCAGTTGCTCGACGCCTATCGCGAGCACCTGCACAACCTGCTGCTGGGGCGGATGGACCACCTGGGCGACAGCCGCGCTGCGGCGCGCGTGGCGCGTACCAACACGCAGGCCTCGATCGAACGCCTGCGTGGCGAGCCGCGCAGCCGGCGCAACCTGCAGGAGCTCAAACTCGCTGAGTCGCTGCTGGCCAATGGCAACCGGCTGATCCGCGCCACCCTGCTGCTGGAAGCGGTGCTGCGCGATGGCCATACCTTGCCCAGGCTGGATGCGCTATCGGCGTTTGCCGATCGCGCCGACCAGGCCCTGGCCGAGCTCATTACCTGCCTGGTCGACGGTGGCACGCCGGCCGCAGCCACCTTGCGCAGCGCCGAGCGCACGCTCTCCGAAGCGCTGGCCGCACTGCCCGACAGCTCGCCCGCCAGCGCCGCCCTGGCCGATACCATCGACCGCGTCACCGACAGCATCGGCACGCTCACCCATCTGCTGCGCCCCGCGCGAGCGATCTCGACAGAAACATCCGCAGCGCATGACGGCGTCCACGGAGCCGGCGGGTAAACTGCCGCATCGCTACAGACCACTGCCAGCCCGATGACCACCGACCCACTGTCCCGCTCCCATGCCGCAGCGCTGGATGCCGCCGACCCCTTGCACGCGCTGCGCGATGCCTTCGTTTTCCCGCAGCATGCCGGTGCGGACCAGACCTACTTCGTCGGCAATTCGCTGGGCCTGCAGCCCCGCGATGCGCGCGTCATGGTGGACGAGGTACTCGATCACTGGGGCGCGCTGGCGGTGGAAGGCCACTTCACCGGCCCGACCCAATGGCTGACCTATCACCAGCTGGTGCGCGACGGGCTGGCGCGCGTGGTCGGCGCGCAACCCGGCGAAGTGGTGGCGATGAACACCCTCAGCGTCAACCTGCACCTGATGATGGCCAGCTTCTACCGCCCGACTGCCGAGCGCGGCGCGATCCTGATCGAGGCCGGTGCCTTCCCGTCCGATCGCCACGCGGTCGAATCGCAGCTGCGCCTGCACGGGCTGGATCCGGCCACGCATCTGATCGAAGTGGAGGCCGATGAAGCCAACGGCACGTTGTCGATGGCGGCCATTGCCGATGCCATCGTGCAGCACGGTCCGCGCCTGGCGTTGGTGCTGTGGCCGGGTATCCAGTACCGCACCGGGCAGGCATTCGATCTGGGCGAAATCGCGCGGCTGGCGCGCGCGCAGGGCGCCGCGGTGGGCTTCGATCTGGCCCATGCGGTAGGCAACATCCCGCTGACCCTGCATGACGATGGCGTCGATTTCGCGGTGTGGTGCCACTACAAGTATCTCAATGCAGGCCCGGGCGCGGTGGGCGGTTGCTTCGTGCACGCGCGGCATGCCAACAGCGAGCTGCCGCGCATGGCGGGATGGTGGGGGCATGAGCAGCACACCCGCTTCCGCATGGACCCGCAGTTCGTCCCCTCGCCCGGCGCCGAAGGCTGGCAGCTGAGCAATCCGCCGGTGTTGGCGCTGGCACCGCTGCGCGCCTCGCTGGCGTTGTTCGACCAGGCCGGCATGGCCGCATTGCGGGCCAAGTCCGAACGGCTGACCGGCCATCTGGAGCAGTTGATCCATGCGCGTTTGCCGCAGGTGCTGCAGATCGTCACTCCGGCCGAACCTGCGCGGCGCGGCTGCCAGCTGTCCTTGCGCGTGGTTGGCGGGCGCACGCAGGGGCGGGCGTTGTTCGAGCATCTGCGTTCGGTCGGCGTACTCGGCGACTGGCGCGAACCGGACGTGATCCGCATCGCGCCGGTGCCGCTGTACAACCGTTTCAGCGATCTGCACACCTTCGTGGAACAGGTCGAAGCCTGGGCCGCGGCCTGAGCGCTCAGGCTGACTGCACCGCCACCACGCCGCACGGCCGGCGCGCGGAATCGCTGCAGGTCAACGTACACTCCGAGCCCGCCCACGGCTGATGCCAGGGCGGCCGTCATTGCCAGCCGTTGTCTTCCCCCTTTTCGCCGGCGCTGCGTCCGGCTGCTGCCGGACATTGCATTGAGCCCAGTTTCCCCCCGCTCCCTGACCCTGATCGGCGCCGGCCTGGCCGGTTGCCTGCTGGCCATCCTGCTGTCGCGCCGCGGCTGGCAGATCACCATGTACGAGCGCCGTGGCGACCCGCGCATCAAGGGTTACGAGTCCGGCCGCTCGATCAACCTCGCACTGGCCGAACGCGGCCGCCACGCACTGCGCCAGGCCGGTGCCGAAGAGGCGGTGATGGCCAAGGCGGTGATGATGCGCGGACGCATGGTGCACCCGATCGGCGCAGAGCCGCAGCTGCAGCGTTACGGCCGCGACGACAGCGAGGTGATCTGGTCCATCCACCGCGCTGCATTGAACGTTGCGCTGCTGGAGCTGGCCGAACAGGCCGGCGCACGCGTGCACTTCCATCGCCGCCTGCACACGGTGGACTTCGATGCCGGCTACGCGCGCTTCATCGACGACCGCGACGACCAGCCGCACGAGATCCACTTCCAGAGCCTGATCGGCAGCGACGGGGCCGGCTCGGCACTGCGCGCGGCGATGCAGCGCAAATCGCCGCTGGGCGAGCGCATCGAATTTCTCGATCATTCGTACAAGGAACTGGAAATTCCGCCGTTGCCCGATGGCGGCTTCCGCATCGAGCGCAATGCGCTGCACATCTGGCCGCGCGGGCGCTACATGTGCATCGCGCTGCCCAACGACGGCGGCACCTTCACCGTGACCCTGTTCCTGCCCAACGCCGGCGACCCCAGTTTCGCCACCACCCGCACCGGCGAAGAAGCCCACGCCCTGTTCGCCCGCGATTTTCCCGACGCGCTGCCGCTGATTCCGCAGCTGGAAGAACACTGGGAAGAACATCCGCCCGGCCTGCTCGGCACCCTGACCCTGGAGCGCTGGCACCTGGACAGCCGTGCGCTGCTGATCGGCGACGCCGCGCATGCGATGGTGCCCTTCCATGGCCAGGGCATGAACTGCGCATTCGAAGACTGCGTGGCATTGGCCGAGCAGATGGATGCGCACGACGACATCGGCAGCGCGTTCGCCGCATTCGAGGCCGCACGCCGCGACGATGCCTCCGCGATCCAGCAGATGGCGCTGGAGAACTATCTGGAAATGCGCGACCGCGTGGGCGATGCCGACTTCCTGCTGCAACGCGAACTCGAACAGCAACTGCAGGCGCGCTGGCCCACCCGTTTCGTGCCGCACTACACCATGGTCACCTTTCTGCGCACGCGCTATTCGATCGCGCTGGCGCGCAGCGAGATCCAGCGGCAGATCCTGGTCGATGCCACGCGCGGGCATCGCGACCTGTCGCAGATCGATTGGGCCGCGCTGGAAACGGTGGTGCATGCGCGCCTGGAGCCGCTGGAGGGCGCGCACTGAAACAGGCGCCTGCAGCGTGTCGCGCGCGGCGGCACAGCCGCGCCTCAGCGTGCGGACCCGGCGATGAGGGATACTAGCGGCCACTGGCGGCGCATACGCCGTGCGCCGCGGATCCGGATGTCGCCACCGCATGCCTGAGAGCTTTCTCTTCTACGACCTGGAAACCTTCGGCCAGGACCCACACCGCACCCGCATTGCGCAGTTCGCCGCCGTGCGCACCGATGCGCAGCTGCGCGTGATCGAAGAACCGATCAGCTTCTTCGTGCAGCCTGCCGACGATCTGCTGCCCTCGCCCTACGCCACCATGGTCACCGGCATCACCCCGCAGCACGCGCTGCGCGAAGGTGTGAACGAGGCCGAAGCGTTCGCACGGATCGCCGAGCAGATGATCCGCCCGCAGACCTGCACGCTGGGCTACAACTCGATCCGCTTCGACGACGAATTCGTGCGCTGCGGCCTGTTCCGCAATTTCTACGACCCGTACGAACGCGAGTGGCGCGGCGGCAATTCGCGCTGGGACCTGCTGGATGTGCTGCGTCTGGTGCATGCATTGCGCCCCGACGGCATCGTCTGGCCACAGCGCGAGGATGGCGCCACCTCGTTCAAGCTGGAACACCTGGCCGACGCCAACGACGTGCGCGAGGGCGAGGCGCATGAAGCGCTGTCCGACGTATACGCCACCATCGGCATGGCGCGCAGGTTTCAGCAGCACCAGCCCAAGCTATGGGACTACGCATTGCGCCTGCGCGACAAGCGCTTCGCCGCCACCCTGCTGGATGTGATCGCCATGCAGCCGGTGCTGCACATTTCCCAGCGCTATCCCGCCTCGCGCCTGTGCGCGGCGGTAGTGTTGCCGCTGACCCGGCATCCGCGCATCGACAGCCGGGTGATCGTGTTCGATCTGGAAGGCGATCCGGAGGTGCTGCTGCGGCTGAGCCCGGATCAGATCGCCGAGCGCCTGTACATCCGCGCTGCCGATCTGCCCGAGGGCGAGCAACGCATCCCGCTGAAGGAAGTGCATCTGAACAAGTCGCCGGCACTGGTCGCCTGGCAGCATCTGCGCGAGGCCGATCTGCAGCGCCTGGGCGTGGACCGGGCGGCGGTACTGGCCAAGGCCGAGCGCCTGCGCGCACTCGGCCCGACCCTGGCCGAGAAGGTGCGCCAGGTGTATGCGGGCGAGCGCAGCGCCGATGCGGCGGGTAACGACGCCGACGCCTCGCTCTATGACGGTTTCCTTGCCGAAGGCGACAAGCGCCTGCTGAGCCAGGTGCGCGCCAGCGCACCGGCCGAACTGGGCGCACTGGAAACGCGGTTTCGCGATCCGCGCCTGATCGAGCTGCTGTTCCGCTATCGCGCGCGCAACTGGCCGCACACGCTGTCGATCGCAGAACTCGATCGCTGGAATGCCTACCGCCGCCAGCGCCTGCTCGACGACCGTGGCCTGGGCGAACTCACCCTGGAGCAGTACCACGCGCAGATCGCGGATTTACGGCTTGCTCACCCCGACGATGCTACCAAGCAAGCCCTGCTCGACCAGCTCGCCGCCTGGGGCTCGGATCTCCAACGCACGCTATGACCACCTATTTTTCCGACGCCAGTTTCAAGTTCCTGCGCGCCCTGGCCCGCCACAACGACAAGACCTGGTTCAACGACCACCGGCATCAGTACGAAGCCCATGTGCGTCAGCCATTCCTGCAGCTGATCACCGATCTGCAGCCGGCGCTTGCGCAGGTGAGCGAACACTATCGCGCCGATCCCAAGACCCAGGGCGGCTCGCTGTTCCGCATCTACCGCGACGCACGCTTTTCCAACGACAAATCGCCGTACAAGACCTGGCAGGGCGCGCGCCTGTTCCATGCGCGCCGGCGGCAGGTGCCGGCGCCGTCGTTCTATCTCCATCTGCAACCGGGCGAGAGCTTTGTCGGCGCAGGTCTCTGGCATCCCGAGCCGGACACCCAGCGCAAGTTGCGCCAGTTCATCTTCGACAATCCCGGCAGCTGGAGGGCCGCCGCGCACAGCCCCACGCTGCGCCGCAAGTTCGCGTTGGACGACAGCGAAAAACTGGTGCGCGCACCGCGTGGTTTTCCCAACGACTTCGAGTTCATCGACGATCTCAAGCACCGCAACTGGGCCTACCTGCGCCATCTGGACGACAGCATCATGACCGGGCCGCGCCTGCGCCAGACCATCGAGGCGGACCTGGTCATCCTGGCCCCGTTCGTCGATTACCTGTGCGCGGCGCTGGATCTGGAATTCTGATGCGGCAGGCGAGGCAAGCCGTCGCAGGCCTGCAGTTGCCACGCGTCATCGGCAACGCCCATCGCGCCCGGAGGCGCGGCTACCGGCATCCCGCGGCTGCTCGAGTGCCGGGCGAAAAGTCGGTAGCCAGCCCCACGTCCTCCCGCAGGCGCGCACCCGGGCGCGAGCTGGCGTTCGCGGTGACGCGGGATCGCCTGCGCGATTCACTCCACGCCTGCATCGGCCGGCTGCGCGCCGACACCTCCCACACGGCAACCGGGTGCGAACGATGAAGAAGCGTTGGTGGCTGTTGCCGTTGGCAACGGTGGTATTGCTGGCCGGCTACGTGATCGCCGGGCCGTATCTGGCCATCCGCGGCATCAGCCAGGCCATCGCCGAGCGCGATGCCGCGCGGCTGGAGCGCTACGTGGATTTTCCCAGCCTACGCGTCAACCTGAAGGCGCAGCTGGACGATTATCTGGTGCGTCAGGCCGGCAGCGGCCTGCAATCGAGCCTGTTCGGCGGCTTCGCCCTGCAACTGGCCAGCGGCATCGGCGGTGCGGGCGTGGATACCCTGGTCACGCCGCTGGGCATCGGCGCCGTGCTGCAGGGCCATCACGTGTGGAATCGTGTGACCGGCGACACCGTCAGTGCCGACACCTATGCCGCGGCCGCACCGGCGCGCCCGCTGCAGGACGCCAACCAGCGCTTCGAATCCATCCGCCGCTTCACCGCCACCACGCAGACCGCGGCCGGCGCGCCGGTGGTGTTCGTGCTGACCCGCCAGGGCCTGCGCTGGCGGCTGACCGATATCCGGCTGCCGCTGACCGATACGGCAACGGCGCCCACACCGTAGCGCGCGGCGCAGCGGCTGCACGTGCCGCGCTGTGGCGGCGGCGCGCCGGTTATGAAAACCGCCAGGCCCGTTGCTGCCAGGCCGCCTGCAGCCGCCGCATCGACGGGCGCAGCTGGCGACGCGCCATCCACGGCAACGGCGCCAGCGCCTGCTCCAGCGGTGCCGGCGTCCCTCGTCTGGTCCAGGCGAACGCGATCTGGTTGCGCAGATCAGGCTCGGGCAAGACCAGCACCAGGCCGTCGAAGAGCGTGCGCAGCTGCCCCAGATGCTCGGCGATCGGCACATCGTACAGATTGAATGCCAGCACCCCGCCTGGGCGCAGCGCGGCCCGGCACTGTGCGTAGAACTCCGGCGTACACAGCGCCGGCGGAATGCCGTCGGCGTCGTAGGCGTCCAGCAGCAACAGGTCGTAGCGCCCGGCGCGGCTGGCGATCCACTGCGCCCCATCGCCCAGCGTGATCTCCAGCCGCGCGTCGTCGCGCGGCAGCACGAATGCATCGCGCAACGCCAGCACCTGCGCATCGGCTTCCACCGCCTCGATGCGTGTGCTGGGCAGGTAGCGGTGGCAGAACTTCAGCTGCGCACCGCCGCCTACGCCGATCAATCCGATGCATGCCGGGCGTGGCTGCAGCCACAGCGCTGCCAACATGCTGCGCGTGTACGGCAACACCAGCCGATGCGGTGCCCAGCGCGACATGCGGGTCTGCACCGTGTCGTCGCTGAAGGACAGTTCGAGCTTGCGCCAGGTGCGCAGCAGCCCGGCACGCGCCGGCGGCCGTGGCCCCTCGCTCATGCCTGCGGCGGGTCGTTGGCCACCCCGTGCGGCACATGTCCGGCCGCCACGTGCTGATGCTGGCGTGCGCTGTCGATGTTGTGCTGGGAGTCGTCGAAGAAGATGTCTGCGCCAAACGCCTGCAGGAACGGGCCCTTGTGCCGTCCGCCGAGAAACAGCGCCTCGTCCAGGCGCACTCCCCATTCGCGCAGGGTGCGGATCACCCGTTCGTGCGCCGGCGCCGAGCGCGCGGTGACCAGGGCAGTCCGGATCGGCGACGCTTCGCCGGGCGGAAACGCGGCCTGCAGGGTATGCAGCGCCGACAGGAAGTTGCGGAATGGCCCGACCGACAGCGGTTCGCGCGCACGCTCGCGCTCGTGCCGCCCGAACGCCTCCACGCCCTGCTCGCGCGAGATACGTTCGCTCTCGTCACCGAAGATCACCGCATCGCCGTCGAAGGCGATACGTAGCTGCGTGGACAGGCGGCTTTCGTCGTTGTCGGCGATCGCCGCGGCGGCCTCGGCGCGCTCGCCGGGCGCGCGCGGCATGATGGTCGCCGCAGCGATGCCGTGGGCCAGCGCGCGGCGCACCGATTCCGGATTGGCGGACAGGAACAGATCGGTGCCGAACGGCTTCACGTACGGCCAGGTCGGCTCGCCAGAGGTGAACGTGGCGCGCACGATGCCCAGGTTGTAGTGCTGGATCGAGTTGAAGATGCGCAGGCCGGTATCGGCCGAATTGCGCGACAGCAGGATCACTTCCACGCGCGGGGTTTCTTCCGGCGCACCGTGGTTGAGCGCCAGCAACTTGCGCACCACCGGAAAGGCCACACCCGGCTGCAGGATGTCGTCTTCGTGCTCGCGTTGGAATGCCGAATACGCCTCCACCCCGCTGGCCTCGAACAAGGCATGGCCTTCCTCGAGATCGAACAGCGCGCGCGAGGTCACTGCGACGGTCAATAACCTGGGGGAGTTGTCGGGCATTGGAAAGGCCGGGATTGGTGATTGGGGATTCGGGATTGGTCTGGCGCGGCGATCGGGAACGGGAAATCAGGCGTTGCACGACCCGCGCCGCATGCTAACGCGTCGGCGCGACCGCAGGCAGACGGCATCGCGTGCCGTGCCGTTGTCATGATCAATCCGAATCCCCACTCCCGAATCCCCGCCGTCAAACCGCAAACTGCTCGCTGAAGATGCGCTCTTCCAGGTTGTGCTCCGGGTCGAACAGCAGGGTCACGCGGCGCTCGCTGGATTCGCGAATGGTCACTTCCACCACATCGCGAATCTCGTGCGAATCGGCGGTGACGCTGACCGGGCGCTTATAGGGATCGAGCACGCGGAAGCGTACTTCCGTATCGGCCTTGAGGATGGCGCCGCGCCAGCGCCGCGGGCGGTATGGCGCGATCGGGGTCAGCGCCAGCGTATGCGAGCCCAGTGGCAGGATCGGCCCGTGCGCGGAGTAGTTGTAGGCCGTACTGCCGGCAGGCGTGGCTACCATCACGCCGTCGCCGATCAATTCGGCGATGCGGGTCTGGCCGTTGAGATCAACGCTCAGATGCGCGGCCTGCCGGGTCTGCCGCAACAGCGACACCTCGTTGTAGGCCAGCGAGCCGGCGCTGGTGCCGGACTCGGTCTGCACCAGCATTTCCAGCGGCCGCAAATGGGCCGGCTCGGCACGTTGCAGGCGCGCCAGCAAATCGTCCTCGCCATCGCGGTACTGGTTCATCAGAAATCCCACCGACCCCAGCTTCATGCCGAACACCGGCTTGTCGGCGGCGCCGTGGCGATGCAGGGTCTGCAGCATGAAGCCGTCCCCACCCAGCGCGCAGACCACATCGGCCATCTCCAGCGGATGGTCGCCATAGCGCTGCACCAGGCGGGCGCGCGCGTTCATCGCAGGCTCGGTGGGGCTGGCCAGGAAGGCGATACGGGGTGATGCGGTCATCGTCGACTCCAGTACATGCGAGCCAGCATACCGCAGCGCCGTCATGGGCTCACTGCGCTGCGCTCCGCCCTCGCCTGGGTGAACGCGCCTGCGTCGCGGCAACGCACGCCCACCTCGCCAGCGCTACGCGTCATGCCGTCCCGGCAGCCGGCCTCAACTCACGCCGTCAACCGCCAGGCACGATGGATGCGTGCATTCCGCTCGAAATCCGGATCAATGGTGCGTGGGCTGATCTCCTCACACTGCGCGAACTCGGCCACCGCCACCTCGTCCAGTTTGAAACGGCGGAAATTGTTGGAGAAATACAGCACGCCACCGGGCGCCAGCCGTGCCACCGCCGCACGTAGTAGACGCACGTGCTCGCGCTGGATATCGAAGTCGTCCGCGCGCGCCGAATTGGAGAAGGTCGGCGGGTCGCAGAACACCACGTCGTAATGCGCACGTTCGGCTTCCAGCCAGGCCAGCGCATCGGCCTGCACCAGCGTGTGGCGTGCGCCGCTCAGCCCGTTCAAGGCCAGGTTGTCGGCGCACCACTGCAGGTAGGTGCCGGACAGATCCACGCTGGTGGTGGCGCTGGCCCCGGCCACCGCCGCTTCCACGCTGGCGACGCCGGTGTAGCAGAACAGGTTGAGGAAACGCCGCCCCCTGCATTGCTGCGCCATGGTCCCGCGCAACGGACGGTGATCCAGGAACAGCCCGGTATCCAGATGGTCGAACAGGTTCACCCGCAGCAACGCGCCATGTTCGCGCACGTGGATGAACTCGTTGCGCTGCTCGAAACGGCCGTACTTGCTGCCGCCCTTGCCGCGCTCGCGCGACTTCAGCGCCACGCGCTCGGCCGGGACGTCGAAGACCTCGCGTGCGGCGGCGAGCAATTCGTTGAGACGGCGGCGGACATCGGCTTCGGGAATCGTCGCCGGCGCGGCGTACTCCTGCACATGCAGGAAGCTGCGCCGGTCGCCATCGGCCTGCTGGTATACGTCGATGGCGGCCGAGTACTCCGGCAGGTCGGCGTCATAGGCGCGGAAACATTCGATGCCTTCGCGGGCACGCCACTTCTTGAGTTTCTGCAGATTCTTGCGCAGGCGGTTGGCCACCATCTGCGCGCCATCGCTGAGCGCGGTCGGTGCCGCCAGCGGGGTGCGTCGCGGCACTGCGATCGGGTCGCAGACGATCAGGGCGCACTCGATCGCGCCATTGAACAGCTGGTACTTCTTGCCCGCGCGCAGGCCGGTCGCATAGGCCAGCTCGGCATTGCCGCACAGCAGACTGGCGCGCCACTGCGGCACGACCCGCTGCAAGGTGTCGCCGAGCCGGCGATACAACGCCGCATCGGCGGCCAGGCGTTCGTCGTAGGGCGGATTGCACACCACCGCGCCGGTGGCGTGTGGCGGCGTCTGCAGATCGCCCACCTCGCGCAGGCCGAACCAGATCGCTTCGGCCACGCCGGCGACCTGCGCATTTTCCCTGGCAGCACGGATCGCATGCGGATCCATGTCGCTGCCGTGGATCACCTGCTTCAGCGCGGCACGTCCGGCGCTGTCGCGATCGCGTGCCTCGTTCACCAATTGCTGCCAGCCCTCGCGGTCGAAACCGCGCCAGCGGCTGGGCACGTCGCTGCCATAACGCTGCAGGCCGGGCGCCACGTCGGCGGCCATCAGCGCCCCTTCGATCAGCAGCGTGCCGCTGCCGCACATCGGGTCCAGCAGGCCGCCGCCATCGGCATACACGCGCGGCCATCCGGCGCGCAGCAACACCGCCGCAGCCAGGTTTTCCTTCAACGGCGCCTCGTTCTGCGCCATGCGCCAGCCGCGCCGATGCAATGGACCACCGCCCAGGTCCACCGAAATGGTGGCGCGGCCCTTGCGCAGCGACAGGTTCAAACGCAGGTCCGGGCTGTCCACGTCCACCGACGGGCGTTCCAGGCCCTGCCGGCGCATGCTGTCGACCACTGCATCCTTGATGCGCTGCGCCGCGTAGCGGGCATGCGTGATGGCGGTACCGGAGACGTGCGCATCCACCGACAGGGTGTGCCCCACCGCCAGATGCTCGTGCCACGGCAACTCGGCAACGCCGGCGTACAGCGCGTCCTGATCCGGGCAGTCGAATTCGGTCAGGGGCCATAGCACCCGGCTGGCCAGGCGCGACCACAGCACCGCGCGCTGCGCATCGCGCAACTGGCCTTCGACGTTGACGCCGGAAATGGTGGCGGTGGCCTTGCTGGCCCCCAGCGTCAGCAGCTCGTCGGCAAGCAGGTATTCCAGGCCTTTGGCGCAGGATGCGAAGAATTTCACGTGGGCAGGTATCGATAAAGACGCTGGCCGCGGCGGCGAGCGTGGGAACAGGACAACGGGCCGGCGCCCGCAGGAGCTGGGCCGTGGCCGCCGTGGACGGGCGCAAATGGTCGGCCATCGGAGCCAGCATTACCAGCCCGTCGGCCAGACGTCCCCCTGCACGGTTCACCACGGTGCCAGCCCTCCCCGATGCCAGCGCCACCAGCGCACGCCGCTCAGTGCCCGGGACTGCCTGCAACGCCCACCAATTGCCGCGATGACCGGATCGCCCGGACCTGGCAGCGGCACCGCCGAACGCCGCCACTGCCGCGGGCGTACCGGCCAGTGACCGCCTCTCAGGCCTTGGCGGGCTTGTGTGCGATAACGGTGGGAAAGAGGCTGGCGCGATCGTCGATGAAACGGATGTCGGCAAAGCCGGCGCTCTCCAGTTGCCCGCGCGTTTGCGCGTGCGTGCGGAACGATGCCCAGCGTGCCTGCACGATATCGACGAAGATCTGGCTCTGCAATGCCAGCGCCGCCGGGTCGATCAGCGTCATCTGCCATGGCGAGTGCGCGCACAGGCTCGGAGGAGGAGTCAGGAAACTGGTCAGCAGCGTGCCGCCGGGCCGCAACCTGTGGAAGAACGCGCGATACAGGGCGATCACGCGCGCGTCGTCCGGCTCGTAGAGATTGAGTCCGTTACTGGTCAGCACGTCCACGCTGTCGGCATCGCCCTGCGTCCAGGCGTCTTCCAGCCGTAGCGACAGCCGCCCCTCCAGCCCGTACTGGCGCGCCAGTTTCAACGCACCTTCCAGCGCCTGCGGATCCAGGTCGATGCCGAGCAACTGCACCTCCGGACACTGCCGGTAGTCCAGGCTCAGCACGTCGCCCATCCAGCCGCAAGGCACCGAAGCCAGCGTCATGCCAGGCCGCAGCAGGGCCTGCAATTGCGCACGGAAGATACCGAACCGCTCGCGCGTGGCGAGCACGGCCGGGAGTGTCTCGAACAGGGCGTATTCCAGTGCCGGCGTGGCCTCGCGCGCCAGGCTGCCTGGTGGGTGCGTCACCAGGCGATGGGTCCAGGACGCATCCAGCCCGCGGTTGCGGAGCAGGAACCGGCCCAGCTCCACCTCCCATAGCGCATCGAGCAACTGCAGCAGGCGCTCCACCTCGGCCGCGGACCGTGCCGGGTCCTGGCCAAGCCGCGCCTTGATCGAGGCGAGCAGGGTCGCATCGTCCCGCGGCAGATCGCCCGCGTGCGAAATCAGGCGCGCCTGCGGCGACACCGGTTGCGTTTCGTGTTGCATCGTTCACCTCGTCAAGCGTTGATCGCGGTCCATCGACCATGGTGACGGCTGACGCTGGCCGCGACGGTGACCAGAGCGATGCAGTCTGCCGGCGAACGAACGCGACCGCAGGCCGAGGCAAGGCGCCGGGCAGCCATGCACACGGCTCAGCCCAGTCCGAATGCCGGGTGATAGGCGACGTCGGCCAACGGCAGCAGGCGGTCGCCGAATGCCAGCGCCTGCAGCTCGGGGACGACCGCGCCGGGCAATGTCAGGCCGGGTTCGACCGCGAATCCCAAGCGCTGGAAGAAGGCCGGCGCGCCCAACGCCACGCAGCCTGCCGCGCCGCGCTCGCGCAGCGTGGCCAGCGCGGCCTGCGCCAGCCGCGTGCCCAGGCCCTGCCGTTGATGCCCTGGCCCCACTGCCAGCGGACCCAGTGCATACCAACCGGACGCCTCGTCCGACAGCGCTACCGGCGACACCGCCACATGCCCGACCACGTAGCCCTCGTGATCGGCCACCAGCGACAGCGCCAGCGCGCCGTCTTCGCGCAGTGCGGCGATCACCTGGTGCGCGTCGTGGCGGCTTTGCGGCTCGCGCATGAACGCCACCATGGTCAGGATCTCGATGGCGGCCGCATCGCCTGCGGTGGCCTCGCGTATCAGCACATCCATCGTCATTGGCCGCGCGGCAGGCACGTGTGCGCGCGCATCACAGGCTGCCCAACAAGTCGGCGAACGCGCTCGCGGACACGTCCACGTGCGCGGCCAGATCGTGTTCGTCGTCGACCAGCAGCAGCCGCGCACACCGCGCCTGTGCCCAGGCGATCACGTCCGCCGCGGGAATCAGCGCATCGCGCCAGGCATGCACGATCGAGATCGGCACCTGCGCGGCGTCCAGCGCCGGCAGCGGGCCCATGGTCGTCGGCGGCACCATCAGGAACAGGCCCCTCACCGGCACCTGCAGCGACACCTGCGCGGCGATGTACGCGCCCAGACTGGAACCGACCAGCACCAGCGGCCCCTTGTCGGCAGCGGCGCGTGCGATCTGCAGCAGGCGTTGCAGCCGACCCTGCACATCGCCGAGCCGGCTGATGTCGCGCTGCGCGTCCAGGTCGGTGAAATCCGGGCGCTCGTGGGTCCAGCCCAGGCGCTCGGCCACCTCGGCCAGTGCGCTGACCTTGCGTGCCGCCGGGCCGCTTTCGAACCCGTGCGCCAGAATGCAGTGACCGCGACTCATAGCGCCTGCACCGCATCGCCCAGACGCAGCACGCCGCCGCGCAGGATGCGCGCGCACAGGCCGCCGTGCCCGCGCATCGCGTTATAGCCTCCCGCGCCCAGCGCCTCTTCCATGCGCGAGCAGGGGTCGCACGGTTCGGTGCCTTCCAGTTCGACATCGCCGATCCGGAACCGCCGCCCCTTCAAGGCAATCAACGGGATGCCGCCCACCACCAGATTGCGGCGCAGGGTGGCCGGCGCGATCGCCGCATGCCCGGCCAGTGACGCGATCACCGGCAGATGCTCGGCCTGGATCAGGGTGACTCCACGCTTGCCACTGCCGCCCTGGTAGCGATCGCCCACCAGACCGAGACCGGCGGTGGCCTGCACCGCATCCACCTCCAGCATGCGCGCATCGCGCGCAGGGCGCACGCCGATCCAGGTCACCTGACCGGTCTGCGGCAGCGTCGCCATCAATTTGCCCAGCGGGCTGTCGGGATTCAAAGCCATCGGGCAATGCTAGCATCCGCTTCATGTCCGATGCCGCCCTGCCGTCGCCGCCGATCACCTACGCGCCGTTGCCTTACGAATCGCGCCTGGCCCGCCGCGCGCTCGGCCAGATCGACATGGTGGTCATCCACTGCACGGAACTGCCGGACATGGCGATGGCGCGCGACTACGGCGAGCGCGTGCTGTACGACAGCGGCACCGGCAACAGCGGGCATTACTACATCGACCGCAACGGCAGCATCCAGCAATACGTCGCGCTGGACCGCGTCGCGCACCATGTCCGCGGCCACAACCCGCATACGCTGGGCATCGAACTGGTCAACAGCGGCCGCTATCCGCACTGGCTGGATTCGCGCCATCAGACGATGCACGAGCCCTACCCGGATGCGCAGATCGCCGCACTCGTCACGCTGCTGCAGTGGTTGCAACAACAGCTTCCTTCGGTACGCCGCATTGCCGGCCACCAGGAGCTGGACACCACCCTCGAAGCGGCCAGCGACGATCCGGCCTGCAAGATCCGGCGCAAGCTCGACCCCGGCCCGCTGTTCCCATGGGCACGGATCGAAGCGGCGGTTGCCTGGTCGCACCGCCTGCGCTGAGCGGCGCCCAAACGCACAGGTCTGTCCAAAGCCCGGCACGGCTGCGCGCGCGTGCCGCCCATCACGCTGGCGATCGATCCATTGCACCACTCCGGCCGATGCGCTGACGCGGCCGGGCGCGCTGCAATGCCATCGCTGCGATCGACCCAGAAATCGGCGCCACGCCTGCGCCGGCTCAGGGATCGGCGGGGCGATAGAGGGTTTCCCCCGCATTCACCGCAATCGCCAGGCGATTCTGCAACGGCGCGATGGGACAGACCGCATGCGGCGTGAAGGCGCAGGGCGGGTTTTCGGCCAGGTTGAAGTCGAGCACCACCTGGCCATCGTGCGGCAACGCGGTGACCAGATAGCGCGCGCCGCCGTAGCTCTCCTTGCCGCTGGTGCGGTCGGCGAACAGGAACACCAGACCGCCGCCATCCTGCGCGATCGGCTGCAGGCGGTAATGCCGTCCGTCGCGTGCGAACACCGCCTCGCCCGGCACCTGCACCGTCAGCGTGGTCCCGATCGACGTCAGCAGCGTCGCGGTGCGCGCGGGTTCGTAGGCTTGCCAGTGCGCCCGCACGCGCCAGCGCGGATCGGTGGGAAAGTACTCCAGCCCCTCGAACTGGCTCAATCCAGGCGCCGCCGGATCCCGCAACCGCCAGCCGAATGCGTGGCCGGTCTGCACCAGAAAGAACTGCCTCCCTTCCATTTCCAGGCGATCGCCCCGCTGCCCCGCACGCTCCGGCCGCAGCTCCGCGACCTGCACCGGCTGGCCGTTGACCGTCACCGCAGCGCCTTGTGCCACCTCGAATCGCGCATGGCCTTGCGCATCCAGGGTCAGCTGCCCCAGTTGCGCCGGCCCGACCGGCAGCACGATATCGCTGTCTGCATCGCTGCCCACCCGGTGTCGGCCCACCTGCACACGGCCCGAACCGATGAAACTCAGCCAGCCCTCGGGCGCACGCAGGCGCGCCAGGCGCTGCGCGCGGGCATGCGCCAGCGTCAGTTGGTAACTGGATTGCGCGTCGCCGAGCCGGTCCTCCGGCGTACCGTCGGCCTCGGCTGTCGACCCTGCACTACACGCCGCCATCGAACACAGCGCCACCCCCACGAGACAAGCTCGCCATTGCAGCCACATGCGCGTCCCCACCACCGCAAGAAACTGCGCTCCGCGCAGCGAGCCCGCACTTGCACAGGCCACCGTTCCTGCAGCCATTGTGCATGCATCAGCCCGTGGTTTCGACCGGGCGCGCCGGATCCTGCAGCCAACCGCTCCACGAGCCCGCGTACACACGCGCACCGGAAAGGCCGGCCACTTCCAGCGCCAGCAGCAGATGGCAGGCGGTCACACCCGATCCGCACATCACCACCGCCTGCTCCGGTGGATACGCTCCCAGCAACGCCGACAGCTCGGCGCGCAATTCCTCGGCGGGTTTGAAGCGGCCGTCGCGCAGACTCAGGCCCAGCGGACGATTCAGCGCGCCGGGCACGTGCCCGGCGACCGGATCGATCGGCTCCACTTCACCGCGAAAGCGCTCGCCCGCCCGCGCGTCCAGCAGCCAACCCGGCGGCTGCTGCAGCCGTGCCAGCAGATATTCGGCATCGACCACCGCATCGGCGTCGAAACGGCCCGGATATGCAGGGCCATCGCGCCTTGCCGGCAGCTGCGTCGTCTCCGGCAAGCCGGCGGCACGCCAGGCGGCCAGCCCACCGTCGAGTACCGCCACGCGGCGATGGCCCATCAGCCGCAACATCCACCAGGCGCGCGCGGCGGCCATGCTGCCGTCGCCCGCGTCGTAGACCACGACCTGACTCTGTGGATCGATGCCCCAGGCACCCAGACGCCCGGCGAAGGTCGCGCCATGCGGCAGCGGATGCCGCCCTTGCCCGGCGCGCGACAGGTCGGCCAGATCGCCATCCAGATCGGCGTAATGGGCGCCCGGCAGATGCCCCTGCGCATAGGCGATGCGTGCGGCCGCCGGATCCGGTGCGGTCGGCGGCGCAGCGCGCGCGTCCAGCAGGCGCAACTGCGGGTGTTCCAAGACAGCCGCCAGCGCGGCGCTGTCGACCAAGGTGGTCCAGTTCGGATCGGCACTCATGCAACCTGCTCCAGGCGGCGACGGAGATTGAGAAGAATGGCGGCGGTGGCGCCCCAGATGCGCTGCCCGGGCCAGTCGTATTCGAGCACACGCCGCGGCCGCCCGCGGAACTCCAGTTCCACGCTGCGCAGGTTGTCCGCCTCCATCAGGTAGGCCAGCGGCACTTCGAACACCTCGGCCACCTCGTCGGGCTGCGGGACTGCGACGAACGCGGGATCGATCACCGCCACCACCGGCGTCACCCGGAATCCGCTGACGGTCAGAAATGGATCCAGATAACCCAGGACATGCACCTGCTGCGCGCCCAGCGCGATCTCCTCGCAGCTCTCGCGTAACGCTGCGGCCGCCGCATCGGCATCGGAAGGCTCGATCCGCCCACCGGGAAAGCTGACCTGCCCGGCATGGTGACGCAGGCTGTCGGTGCGCCGGGTCAGCAACACCATGGTGCCTTCCGCGCGCGGCACCAGCCCGCACAGCACCGCCGCCTCGGCCAGGCGGCCGCCTTCACTCAGATCCACCAGTTCGGCGTGATTCCAGCCCGGTCCATCCGGTGCGGTGTCCAGCGGGTACAGCGCACGCTGCAGCTGCGCGTATTCGGCCAGCGCTGCCACCAGCGCGCGCGCCGGCAGCACGGTCTGCAACAACTCCTGGCGTTCGGTCTCACTCATGCTCATCCAGCGTGCGATTTCATCCAGGCTGCGCAGGCAACCGACGCAGTGCGACTGCGTGTCCAGCGAACATACACCGATACACGGGCTGGGCAGCCGCCCGTTGGCCGCAGCAGTGCCGCTCATCGCCCGCTCCTGGGCTCGCCGAAGTGGCTTCGCATCGCATTGCCCGAACAGTTGGACGGATCGAAACGACAACGCCGGCCCACGGCCGGCGTTGTCACTGCACCATCGGATGCGATTACTTGACGCTGACCAGCTTGATCTCGAACTGCACCGCCACGTTCGGCGGGAACGGGGTCCGCGGATCGGCGCCATAGGCCTTTTCCGGCGGCAGGGTCACTTCCCACTTGGAACCGGCCGGCATCTGCAGCAAGGTGTCGCGCATGGCCTGCATCTCGACTTCGCTGACCTTGATGGCCGGGATCTGCTGCGCCGGACGCGCCTTCTCACGGTCGCCGAAGGGGAACGGACCGGCCACTTCCAGCTGCACCGTGCTGGCCTGGGTCGGCTTGGCGCCCTTGCCCGCTTCGATCACGCGGTACTGCACACCGCTCGGCAGCGTCTGCACGCCCGCAGTGCCCTTGTTCTTGGCCAGGAACGCGTCGCTCTTGGTCTTGTTGGCGGCAGCGGCCTTGTCGTATTCGGCCTTGGCCTGCTGTGCACGGCCCTGCTCACGCTTCTGGAACGCTTCCACGGCCGGCTTCAGCTGATCGGCGGTGATCGCCGGCTGCTTCTTGGCGTAGGCGTCCTGCAGACCCTTGACCACCGAGTTGATGTCGAGCTGCTCGCCGCGACCGGAGAGCTCGGCAAGGTTGTTGCCGTAGTCGTAACCGAAGTAGTAGCTCAACTTGCCCTTCTCGGACGTCGTGTCCTGGGCCAGTGCATTGCCCGTCAGGGCCAGGGCCGCCACGGCGACCGCGATAGAACGCAACTTCATCAAACAATTCTCCAGGGTGGTGGCACAGGACGGGTCTGCCGCCTGAGATGACGCGCTAGGATAGCGGCCGCGATACCGAACCGCTACTTGTCGCGAAAGCTAGGACCAGCAAGGCTTTCGGAAGTTCCGCATTTACTATTTTTTTACGTTCGCAAGGTTCCCGATGTCCACTGACGCCATTCTGATCGCCGACCACGCCACCGTCCGGACCATTACGGTCAATCGACCGGACAAACTGAACGCCCTGAATCGCGACACCATGCTGGCGCTGGACCAGGCCTTTGCAGACGCGGCCAATGCCGATGACGTGCGGGTCGTGGTCCTGACCGGGGCCGGCCCCAAGTCCTTCGTGGCGGGCGCGGATATCGCCGAAATGAGCGCGCTGTCGGCAATGGAAGGACGCGAATTCTCCCTGGTCGGTCAACGGTTGATGCGCCGCATCGAACGCATGCCCAAGCCGGTGATCGCCATGGTCAACGGTTTTGCGCTCGGTGGCGGGCTTGAGCTGGCGATGGCCTGCCATCTGCGCATCGCCGCGGCCACCGCGCGTCTGGGCCAACCGGAAATCAACCTCGGCCTGATCCCGGGCTTTGGCGGCACCCAGCGCCTGCTTCGCCTGACCGGGCGCGCTGCTGCGCTGGAGCTATGCCTGCTCGGCGCGCCCATCGAAGCCTCCCGCGCCCTGCAACTGGGCCTGGTCAACCGCGTGGTGGAACCGGACGCCCTGCAACAAGAGACCCTGGCCATGGCGCAGCGCCTGGCAACCGCCGCGCCGCTGGCCGTGCGCGGCGTCCTGGACGCGGTGACGTTCGGCGGCGAATGCGGCATCGAAGAAGGTCTGCAGCTGGAAACCGCGCAGTTTTCGCTACTGTTCGCCAGCGAGGACATGCGCGAAGGCACTCGCGCCTTCATCGAAAAGCGCCCCGCGCAGTTCCGCAACCGGTGAGCGCGGCCATGCTGCCCGACACCGCTGCCTTACCCCGCCCGCTGCCTCTACAACTGTTCGACTGCGTGCAGGCCGACGATCTCGATCGCGCGCTGGCGCTTGGCTTGATGGACTACCGGCCCGAACCGCACGCCGACGCTGGCGATCCGGCGACCGCGCAGGTGGTTGCCGCGCTGCTCGCCGCGCAACAACGCCTGCGCGTTGCCTGGGCCGCCCGAGAACGCTACCGCGCACGCGCGGCGCGGCTGCAGCGGCGTGCCGCAGAACGCGATGCCCGCCGTACGCCACCACCGGCACCCAGCCAGCCGGCAGCCCCCGCGCTGCCGCCGTTGGCAGCGGCGATCCTGGCGCGCGCCAAAGCCCGGGCGGCAGGCCAGAACCCGACATGAGCGCCACGCCTTCGCTTGCTCCGGCACGCCGCGGCGGCCGCATGCGCAAGCCCGACATACAGGAAATGTTCGAACGCCTGCGCGAACTCAATCCGCACCCCACCACCGAACTGGAATACACCACCCCGTTCGAGTTGTTGATCGCGGTGCTGCTGTCGGCGCAGGCCACCGATGTCGGCGTCAACAAGGCCACCCGCAAGCTGTATCCGGTGGCCAACACGCCGCGCGACATCCTGGATCTGGGCGAAGAGGGCCTGAAGCGCTATATCTCCACCATCGGGCTGTTCAACGCCAAGGCCAAGAACGCCATCGCCACCTGCCGCATCCTGCTGGAGCAGTACGGCGGCGAGGTCCCGCACGACCGCGCCGCATTGGAGGCGCTGCCCGGCGTTGGCCGCAAGACCGCCAATGTGGTGCTCAACACCGCGTTCGGCGAGCCGACCATGGCGGTGGATACGCATATCTTCCGCGTCGCCAACCGCACCGGCCTGGCGCCCGGCAAGGACGTGCGCGCCGTCGAAGACCTGCTGGTCAAGGTCATTCCCGCCGAGTTCCTGCATGACGCGCACCACTGGCTGATCCTGCATGGCCGCTATGTCTGCAAGGCGCGCAAACCCGATTGCCCAGGCTGCGTGATCCACGACCTGTGCCGCTATCGCGACAAGACCCCCGCACCCGCCGAACGGCCGAGAGCACCCAAAGGCTGACCAGGCGTCACGACAACCAACCCGCAAACCGACGCCAGGCCATCACGCCGACAAAGCCGGCACGTGCTTTTGCGAATCCCAAATCCCGCTTCCCACATCCCGGCCCAAAAAAATCGCGACCGGATGATGCGTCTTATGGCGCCATGCATCATCCGATCGCGACACACTGGCCCCGGCGCGTACGCCGGGGCTGCAACGGCGTCAGGCCGCCTTGCGCGGCGCGTCCACCACCGCAGTTTCGGTTTTCGCCGGGCCTTCGACGCGACGATCCAGCTCGTTCCAGTCCACCACCAGTTCGCACCCGCGCGAAGCCGCGTTCCGGCTCCAATCACGCAGCAACTCGATGCAGGCGTGGTCGACGTGATGCAGCTTGGCCACGTCCAGATGCAGCGCGGTGTTCGGCGGCACGCTTTCCAGCGTACGCGCCATTGCCGGCACTTTCAGGAAGGTGGCCGAACCCTGCAGGGTCAGATGCATCTCGTCCTTCTTGTCGGCGTGCTCGCGCACTTCGACCTTCAGACGCGAGGAGTGCAGCGCCAGACGGAACAGCGACAGTCCGAAGCCGATCAGCACGCCGGTCAGCAAGTCGGTCGCCACGATCGCCAGAGTGGTCGCCAGATAGATCGCAGCCGTTCCACGGCCATAGGTCGCCAGTTCCTTGACCTGCCCGATCTTGATCATCTTCACGCCCGTGTAGACCAGGATGCCGGCCAGACACGCCACCGGCGTCATCCGCAACAGCCACGGCAGCAGCATTGCGAACACCAGCAGCCAGCTGCCATGCAGGATGGTCGACGCGCGTGTGGCGGCACCGGCCTGCACGTTGGCCGCACTGCGCACGATCACGCCGGTCATCGGCAACGCACCCAGGAAACCGCACAGCATATTGCCCACACCCTGTGCCGCCAGCTCGCGGTCGTACTGCGTGCGTGCACCCTGATGCATGCGGTCCACGGCCGCTGCCGACAGCAGGGTCTCGGCACTGGCGATGAACGCGAAGGTCACTGCCGACACCAGCAGCGTGTGGTTGAACACGCCGAAGATGTCGGAAACGCTGGGGATGGAGATCGCGGAGAACAGATTGGTCGGAACGTCAACGCGATTGACGTTCAGCCCCTGCAACTGCGCGGTGGCGGTGACGGCGACCACTGCGATCAGCGCGCCGGGCAGGAAGCGCAGACGCTGCGGACGCAGCTTCTCCCAAGCCAGGATGATGCCGATCGTCGCCAGACCCACGAACAACGCGGTGCGCCCGGTGCCTTCGCTGATGGCCTGCCACAACACGCCAGGCAGTGCAGCGAAGTTCTCCAGACCACGCGCCTTGGGCGCTGCATCCATCAGCACATGCGCCTGCGAGGCCACGATCAGGATGCCGATGCCGGACAACATGCCGGCCACCACGGCCGGCGATGTCATGCGGAACCACACGCCTGCGCGGCACAGGCCGGCGATGAGCTGGATCGCACCGGCGACCAGGATCACCGGCCCCAGGGCTGCGGCACCATGCTCACGCACCAGCTCGAACACCAACACAGCCAGGCCGGCGGCCGGCCCGCTCACCTGCAGAGGAGAGCCCGCCAGGAAGCCGACGACCAGACCACCGACGATGCCGGTAATCAAGCCTGCGGCCGGCGGCATGCCGGAAGCGATCGCGATGCCCATGCACAAGGGCAATGCGACCAGGAAGACCACGACCGACGACAACAAATCGCGCCCGAACAGTCCCTGACGGAAATATCCGCCGATACCTGATGTGCTCATGATCGGCTCCGTCAGGCGAGTTCGGCGCGAACGACTTGCTGCAGTCGCGGACGCGGGGTGGCTTCGGGCGTGCTATCGGCCAGCAACGGCCGGAAGCCGCCCTTCTCGGCATCGAATGCGCGGATATCGCCATGGGCGATGTCGTAGATCCAGCCATGGATGCGCAAGGTACCGGCAGCCAGACGCGCGGCAACCACCGGCTGGGTGCGCAGGTGATCCAGCTGCGAGACCACGTTTTCCTCGGTCATGCAGCTCAGTGCATCATGGCTGTGCGGATCGTGGCCGTGGTGGGCGGTGACATGACGCGCTGCGTCGGTGTGCTTGAGCCAGGCCGCCACGGAGGGCACGTCTTCCAGCGATTCCGGCTTGAGTACGGCCTTCATCGCGCCGCAGTCGGTGTGTCCGCAGATCACGATGTGACGCACGCCCAGCACGGCGATGGCGTATTCGATCGCCGCGACCACACCGCTGACGTGCTGCGAGTACGGCGGCACCACGTTGCCGATGTTGCGGTAGACGAACAGTTCACCGGGTTGCGCGGAGAAGATCAATTCCGGCATGACGCGCGAATCGGCGCAGGTGATGAACAGCGTGTGCGGGCTCTGGCCGCCGGCCAGCTCCTGAAAGCGCGCACTCTGGCGCGGATAGACTTCCTTACGGAAATGGCGAAAACCTTCTAGCAAACTTTCCATGGGAGATTCCTCTAGGCAACGGATAGCAATCCCCGACGCGAGCCGCGGATTGAAAAAGACAATCAAATCAAAGAGAAAGCCGGCGCGTAGCGCACCGGGTATCGCGACAGCGGGGATCAGCCAAGCAACGCGTTTGGAGGACGCAGTTGTGGGATCAGGTCGCGTTTCTGATTGGCAGGCGCATGGTGCGCATGCCAGGAGGGCGAGTATCGCGCCAGCATCGGCCAAGCCTGGGAGGGCAAGGGAATATCGTCTGCAGGATGGGTGTCGACCTGGCTCTGCGCGTCGGCATCGCCCTGCAGGATGTCTGCGCTATCACGCTCGTCGCCAGCCTCCGCCATCATCGCCACGCCGTCGCCCAGCCACGCGTCCTGGACGCGCGTCTGGGCACTGGCAGCCGACCACACGCCGAGCGCGAGCAGGCAGACCAGCAGCAGTTGGAGAATTCGCGGAAACATGGCCTCGAAACTAACAAGTTGGAACGGGCATATGCAAGTGGTGCGTTGCACAAGCTGACATATATGTTCAGGGTGTCATGTTTCCGGTTCAGGTCGCCAGCCCGGCAACCCGCCGGGTGCCGATTTTCCCGCTCTCCGGACGGTGGTCACACGCTGGCGACGTTCAGGCCGACGACACACGACGACATAATTGAAACACCCGTAAACTATTGTCTTTATTGACAAAAAATACAATGTGACGGTTTGCCGATTTGTCACATTAACGCAACCTTCACACCATAGCCTGCGCCCACTTTCCCGCCAGGTCGCACGCTCCATGAAATCCGCTCCTACCCTGCTCTGCTCCGCATTGCTGCTGGTGCTCGCTGCGCCGGCAGCGCACGCCGAGATCGCCATCGACGTCATCGGCGGCTCGGAGATCTCGCTGGAGGGCCTGATCCAGGCCGATGGCAACTGGTTCCACAACGATGTGCAGGATCTCAATGGCCCGATCGGTGCGAACGGCGACAACTCCGAATTCAGCATCCGCCGCGCCGAGTTGTCGCTCAAGGGCAAGGGCCCGGGCAATATCGACTGGGTGGCCGGCTACGACCCGAGCGTGCTGAAGGAGGTGACCATCCGGGGTACCACCATCCGCAGCAGCGGGCGCTTCCTGGACAACAACATCAAGTACAAGTTCGGCGGCAACGCCAACAACTACCTGCAGATCGGCCAGTTCAAGCAGCCCAACAGCCTGGAAGAACTGTCCAGCACCCGGAACAACGACTTCGTCTCCAAGGCCGCGGTCACCAACACCTACGGCATCTCGCGTCGCCTCGGCGTGGCCTATGCCATGGGCGACAACGACTGGAGCGTGACAGCCAGCGCCTTCGGCCGCGAACTGACCCGCAACCAGGCCCACGGCAGCGGCTATGGGGCACGCGGCACCTGGGCCCCGATCAACGAAGCCGGCCGTGTGCTGCACTTCGGCCTGAGCTATCTGGACTACGACACCGACGACGACACCTTGCGCCTGCGTGCGCGCCCGGATGCGGACCTCACCACCATTCGCCTGATCGACACCGGCGCGCTCACCAATGTGGACCGCGTGGGCGTGGCCGGCGCCGAGGCGATGTGGATCGGCGGCCCGTTCAAGCTGCAGGGCGAGTATTTCCAGGAAGACGCCAAGCGCATCGGCAACGCGCAGGACTACAAGAGTGACGGCTGGTATGTCAGCGGCGTCTGGAACCTGACCGGCGAGACCTGGGGCTACAAGGCCGGCGTGCCGACCACCCCGCTACCCAATGCGCCGGCCTCGGGCATGTGGCAACTGGCGGTGCGCTACGACACCCTGGATCTCAACGACGGCCACCTGGTGTCCAACGGCAACACGCCGTTCGTCGATGGCGTGCTGGGCGGCAAGATGGACGTCTGGACGATCGGTGCGAACTGGTACTGGCGCTCCAACTTCAAGCTCGCGCTGAACTACGCCAAGGTCGAGAGCACCCGTTACAACAGCACCACCCGGGGTCTGGTCGACGACAACCCGTCGATCGTCGAGGCGCGCGCGCAGTTCTATTGGTAGTGCCGTCGGTGCCGGGCTGCGCCCATGCACGCCCACCTGCAACTCTCTGTCACCGCGGGCACGTCCCTGCCCGTCATCGATCTGTCATCCATGCGACACCGCGCGGTCACGCCCCTGCCCTGCAATGGCGCGACTGCGGGGCTGTCTTGACCCAACCCATTCTGGAGCCGCTTCGTGATCCATCTCTTCAAGACCCGTCTGGCCGTCGGCGTACTCGCCGCTTCGCTGGCGCTGTGCGCCCAGGCCGCCGACGTCACCGGTGCCGGTGCGTCGTTCATCTATCCGGTGATGTCCAAGTGGTCGGCCGACTACAACACCGCCACCAAGAAGCAGGTCAACTATCAGTCGATCGGCTCGGGTGGCGGCATCGCGCAGATCAAGGCCGCCAGCGTGGACTTCGGTTCCTCCGATGCGCCACTGAAGCCGGAAGAGCTGGCCGCCGCCGGCCTGGCGCAGTTCCCGTCGGTGATCGGCGGCGTGGTGCCGGTGGTCAACGTGCCGGGCATCGCGGCCGGTGCGCTCAAGCTCGATGGCAAGATCCTGGGCGACATCTTCCTGGGCAAGGTCAGCACCTGGAACGATCCGGCCATCGCCGCGCTCAACCCGGGCATGAAGCTGCCGGCCGGCAAGATCACCGTGGTGCACCGTTCCGATGGTTCGGGCACCAGCTTCAACTTCACCAATTACCTGTCCAAGGTCAACGCCGACTGGAAGGGCAAGGTCGGCGAAGGCACCGCCGTGCAGTGGCCGACCGGTATCGGCGGCAAGGGCAACGAGGGCGTGGCCGCCTACGTGAAGCAGATCAAGGGCGGCATCGGCTATGTCGAGCTCTCGTACGCGCTGCAGAACAAGATGGCCTACACGGCGATGAAGAATGCGGCCGGCAAGTTCGTGCAGCCGTCCGATGAGAGTTTCGCCGCCGCAGCCGATAGCGCCGACTGGGGCAATGCCAAGGACTTCTACCTGGTGATGACCAATGCCGCCGGCGAAAACGCCTGGCCGATCACCGCCACCAATTTCATCCTGGTGCAGAAGAAGCCCAAGAATCCGGCCGGCCTGAAGAACACCCTGGAGTTCTTCCGCTGGGTGTACAGCAAGGGCGATACGCAGGCCAAGCAACTGGACTATGTGCCGCTGCCGGACGCGCTGGTGACCCGGATCGAAGCGTATTGGGCCACGAACCTGCCGCACTGAGCACACCGCATCTCGGCGATGCGGTGGCAACAGGGACATGCGATGCCTCGGCCGGTAGGGGACCGTGGTCTACGCAGACACCCTGCCCCAGGCGCATCGGCTGGCACGTGGTGAATCCTGTCTTGCCGCCCTCGCCGTAGGCGCCCAGCAGGTCAGGACCGACGCCGTCTCTCTCCCCGGCGCCGGGACCGGGACGCGGATCCCGGAGGGTGTACCGCCCTCCGTGGTCCGCGTCTTTTTTTGTGATGCCTTCGCCAGAAGACGCTGTCATGCACGTGTAACAAAAACATCATTTCATAGCGTGGTCTGCCGGACATCCGGCCAATCCAGTCTCGGAGCTTCCATGAAATTGCAGTCGGCCAGCCTGACCGCCCTGTCTCTTACCCTCGCCATCGCGCTTGCCGCGTGCTCGCCCGGCAAGGACGCGCAATCCGGCGACGCGACCAAGGGCGCCGCCAGCGCCGGCGCAACGGCAGGCGACAGCAAGAGCGCCGAAATCTCGGGTGCCGGTGCGTCCTTCATCTATCCGCTGGTGTCCAAGTGGTCGGCCGACTACAACGCCGCCACCGGCAACAAGGTGAATTACCAGTCGATCGGCTCCGGCGGCGGCATCGCCCAGATCAAGGCCGGCACCGTGGACTTCGGGTCGACCGACAAGCCGCTGGACAGCGCCGAACTGCAGCAGGCCGGCCTGGGCCAGTTCCCGTCGGCCATCGGCGGCGTGGTACCGGTGGTCAATCTGGAAGGCATCACACCGGGCAAGCTGCGCCTGACCGGCGCACTGCTGGGCGACATCTTCCTGGGCAAGGTCACGATGTGGAACGACGCGGCGATCGTCGCGGCCAACCCAGGCGTGACCCTGCCGGCTGCCAAGATCAACCTGGTGCATCGCTCAGACGGTTCGGGCACCACCTTCAACTTCTCCAACTACCTGTCCAAGGTCAGCCCGGAGTGGAAGAGCAAGGTGGGCGAAGGTACCTCGGTGCAATGGCCGGGCGGCGTCGGCGGCAAGGGCAACGAGGGCGTGGCTTCGTACGTGCAGCAGATCAAGGGCTCGATCGGCTATGTCGAGCTGGCCTATGCGCTGCAGAACAAGATGCCCTATACCTCGCTGCAGAACGCGGCCGGCCAGTGGGTGGAGCCGAACGCGGACAGCTTCGCCGCCGCGGCCGCCAGTGCCGACTGGGCCAACGCCAAGGACTTCAACCTGGTGATCACCAACGCGCCGGGCGAAAAGGCCTGGCCGATCACCGCCACCAATTTCATGTTGATGCACAAGCAGGCCAAGGACGCGGCGCGCAGCAAGGCGACGCTGGACTTCTTCAAGTGGGCGCTGGAAAACGGCCAGGCCCAGGCCAGCGAACTGCATTACGTGCCGCTGCCGCCGGAGCTGGTGAAGCAGATCGAAGCCTACTGGGGCAGCGAGTTCAAGTAAGGCCTGCACCCGCCTGCGCGGCGGGCTGCGCGGCGGCGAGGTGCCTGCGGGTGCCTTGCCGCTCCTGATCTCTCACGCCCCGCCACTGCGCGGGTGACGGGTTCAATCGAATGAATGCCACTGCCATTCCCGAAGCGATGACCGCCCCGCGCGGACGCGACCTGCGCGATGCGCGCGCCGATCGTCTGTTCAAGCTGGCATTGGCGGCCACCGTGGTGTTCGTACTGCTCGCACTGGGCAGCGCGGCATTGTCGATGCTGTGGGGCGGCCGCCATGCGCTGCAGATGCAGGGCCTGAGCTTCTTCTATTCCGCCGACTGGAATCCGGTGGAGAACAAGTACGGCGCATTGGCGCCGATCTACGGCACCCTGGTCACGGCGATGATCGCGATGCTGATCGCGGTACCGGTGAGCTTCGGCATCGCGTTCTTCCTCACCGAGGTGGCGCCGCGCTGGCTACGGGGCCCGATCGGCACTGCCATCGAATTGCTGGCCGGTATTCCATCGATCATCTACGGCATGTGGGGCCTGTTCGTGCTGGTCCCGGTGATGACCGAACACGTGACGCCGTGGCTCAACGACCACCTGGGCACGCTGCCGTTGATCGGCCCGCTGTTCCAGGGGCCGCCGCTGGGGATCGGCCTGCTGACCGCCGGTTTCGTGCTGGCGATCATGGTGATCCCGTTCATTTCCTCGGTGATGCGCGAGGTGTTCCTGACCGTTCCCACCCGTCTGAAGGAATCGGCGTACGCACTGGGTTCCACCAAGTGGGAAGTCAGCTGGGACATCGTGCTGCCGTACACGCGCTCGGCGGTGATCGGCGGCGTGTTCCTGGGCCTGGGGCGCGCGCTGGGCGAGACCATGGCGGTGGCCTTCGTGGTCGGTAATACGGTGCGCCTGTCGCCGTCGCTGCTGGAGCCGGGAACCACCATCGCCGCGTTGATCGCCAACGACTTCGGCGAGGCTACAGAGACCTATCGCTCGGCATTGCTGCTGCTGGGCTTCGTGCTGTTCATCGTGACCTTCATCGTGCTGGCCATCGCGCGCCTCATGCTCATGCAGCTGTCGCGCCGGGAGGGCAACTGATGTCCTCGGTCTCGCAGTCGCTGTACAACCGGCGCCGCATCACCAATGCGGTGGCCTTGCTGATCTCGTGCATCACCGCGCTGTTCGGGCTGTTCTTCCTGGCCTGGATCCTGTGGACCCTGTTGTCCAAGGGCGTGCCCGGCATCGACCTCAAGCTGTTCACCGAGATGACACCGCCGCCGATGCAGGAAGGCGGCCTGCTCAACGCCTTCTTCGGCAGTGCGGTGATGTGCGGCCTGGCGCTAGCGATCGGCACCCCGCTGGGCGTGGCGGCCGGCACCTGGCTGGCCGAATACGGCAATGCGCGCAAGGCCGGCATCGTGGTGCGCTTCGTCAACGACATCCTGCTGTCGGCGCCGTCGATCGTGCTGGGTCTGTTCGTCTACACGTTGTACGTCATGCAGACCGGCGGTCGCTTCTCGGCGTTCGCCGGCGCGTTGTCGCTGGCCTTCATCGTGCTGCCGGTGGTGGTACGCACCACCGACGAGATGCTGCGGCTGGTACCTGCGCAGATGCGCGAGGCGGCGTTGTCGCTGGGCATTCCACAGTGGAAGGTGACGGTGCAGGTGCTGTACCGCAGCGCCTCGGCCGGCATCGTCACCGGCGTGCTGCTGGCGCTGGCGCGTATCAGCGGGGAAACCGCGCCGTTGCTGTTCACCGCGTTCGGCAACCAGTACTGGAACAGCAACATCTTCCAGCCGATGGCCAGCGTACCGGTGATCATGAACCAGTTCGCCGGCAGCCCTTACGAGTCCTGGCAGACGCTGGCCTGGGCCGGCGCGCTGGTGCTGACCGTGTTCGTGCTGCTGGTGAGCCTTGGCGCACGTGCGCTGCTATTGCGCAACAAGATTTCCAATGACTGACCTTTTCCTCCGGACACCTGACATGAACGATCTCCAAAACGCCAAGCCGATGCATCGCATCGCGGTTCCGGCCGCCAAGGGGGCACCGACAGCGCAGGCGCCGGTGAAGGTGGCCGCACGCAATCTGGACTTCTACTACGACAAGTACCACGCGTTGAAAGGCATCGATCTGGAGATTCCGGAAAAGCGCGTCACCGCGCTGATCGGTCCATCGGGTTGCGGCAAGTCGACCCTGCTGCGCATCTTCAACCGCATCTATGCGCTGTACCCGAAGATGGAGGCGCGCGGCGAGGTATTGCTGGACGGAGAAAACATCCTGTCGCCGAAGTACCCGATGAACCGCTTGCGCAGCAAGGTCGGCATGGTGTTCCAGAAGCCGGTGCCGTTCCCGATGACGATCTTCGAGAACGTGGCCTACGGCATCCGTCACCACGAAAAACTGTCCAAGACCGACATGCAGGACCGCGTGGAGCAGGCGCTGCGCCAGGGCGCGCTGTGGGACGAGGTCAAGGACAAGCTGGGGCAAAGCGCGCTGGGCCTGTCCGGTGGCCAGCAGCAGCGCCTGTGCATCGCGCGTGCGGTGGCCCTGCGGCCGGACGTGCTGCTGCTGGACGAACCCACTTCGGCACTGGATCCGATTTCCACCAGCCGTATCGAACAACTGGTGGAAGAACTCAAGCGCGACTACACCATCGTGATCGTGACCCACAACATGCAGCAGGCTGCACGCGTGTCCGACTACACCGCCTTCATGTATCTGGGCGATCTGATCGAGCACGACCGCACCGAAACGATCTTTTCCCAGCCGTCCAAGCAGCAGACCGAGGACTACATCACCGGTCGGTTCGGTTGATGTAAGGCGAAGCCTCACCTGCGCCGCAACGAAGCGGCTCCCTTGCCCTGCCCGCGCGCGCGCGCGCGACGCCGCGCGCGCGCAGGCGAGGGACATCCACCCCTGCCACGAGCGAGACCACGATGAACCAGCACCTCAACGACCACATCGTCAAAAGCTACGACGAGGAGCAGCACCGTCTCGTCGCCGAAATCGTGCGCATGGGCGAGACGGCGGTGGCGCAGCTGGAAGCGGCACTGGACGTGGTGGAACGCCGCGACGACAACGCCGCGCACCGCATCGTGGTCAACGACGAAGCCATCGATGCGCTGGAGCATGCCATCAGCCACGACGTGATGCGCCTGGCCTTGCGCGGGCCGATGGCGCGCGACCTGCGCGAGATCCTGGCCGGCCTACGCATTCCGGCCGATATTGAACGGATCGGCGACTACGCGGCCAATGTCGCCAAACGCTCGATCGCCCTCAATTCCGCACCGCCGCTGCCGCAGACGGTGGGATTGCGCGCGCTCGGCCGGATGGCGGCCGATGCGGTGCGCGCAGCGGTACAGGCCTATCGCGACAAGGATGCCGATGCGGCAGTGCGCGTGCGCGACGAAGATGCGCGCCTGGATGCGCAGTACACCGCGCTGTTCCGCGAACTGCTCACCTACATGATGGAAGACCCGCGCAACATCACTCCCTGCACGCACTTGCTGTTCATGGCCAAGAATCTGGAACGCATCGGCGACCACGCCACCAACATCGCCGAGAACGTGTGGTTCCTGGTGCATGGCGAACAGCCGCTGCCGCCTCGCGTGAAGCGCGACGATACCAGCACCACTGGCGTGGTCTGAGCCGCCAGAATCTGCGTATCGAGCGCTGCCGACCGGTGCGCGGCGCGCTGGTTGCGCACCGCCGTTGGCTTGAAGCGTCGTCAGGTTGGTCCGTGCCACGGCTCCGTGGTACGGGCCTTGTTTTTGTCGGCCACCGGGGGCTATCGATTCAAGCGGGCAGGTCCTCGCGCGCTCGGGGAGTGCGTCGACGGTCAGAATGCCCACGGCCCCGCCCGCGTCTCCCAGCGCCTGGCTATCGAGCGAGAGAGCACACCGGATGGCAAAGGATGACCCAGGTCAGCGCCGCGGTGCGACCTGCTAGGCTATGCGGATGAACGAACCGGTCGACCCACAGCCTGCCCCTGCCTTCCTGCCCATGTCGCGGCGCTTCCGCGGCTACCTGCCTGTGGTGGTGGACGTAGAGACCGGTGGCTTCGACTGGAACCGGCACGCCCTGCTGGAGATCGCGTGCGTGCCGATCGAAATGGACGCGACCGGGCGTTTTTTCCCCGGCGAAACCGCCAGTGCGCATCTGGTACCCGCGCCAGGGCTGGAGATCGACCCGAAGTCGCTGGAAATCACCGGCATCGTGCTGGACCACCCGTTCCGCTTCGCCAAGCAGGAAAAGGACGCGTTGGACCATGTGTTCGCGCCGGTACGCGCGGCGGTCAAGAAGTACGGCTGCCAGCGCGCGATCCTGGTCGGCCACAACGCGCACTTCGATCTGAACTTCCTCAATGCGGCCGTCGCGCGCGTGGGGCATAAGCGCAACCCGTTCCACCCCTTCAGCGTGTTCGATACGGTGACCCTGGCCGGCGTGGCCTACGGACAGACCGTGCTGGCGCGCGCCGCGCAGGCGGCCGGGCTGGACTGGAACACTGCCGATGCGCACAGCGCGGTCTACGATACCGAGCAGACCGCTCGGCTGTTCTGCACGATCGCCAATGCCTGGCCGGGGCCCGTTTAGGTCGGGATTCGGGATTCAGGACTGACAAGAGCACGCGTTCGGGCTGAGAGCTTGTCCTGTCGAAACCATGAAACACAGCCTGTGCGTGGCCCAGATCCTCTCGCGGCATGTAGTCACAATCGGTTTGGACACCCCACCACTGCAGAGCGTAGGCCGTCAACGGAAAAGGCGAAGCGCCGGTACAGCAGGTGTTACGAATCCCGAATCCCGAATGCCCAATCCCGGCGACTAGCCCACGCTGATCCGGTCGCGGCCCGCGCTCTTGGCGTCGTACAGCGCGTGATCGGCGCGCTGCATCAGCGACGATGCGGTGTCGTCGTCGTGCAACTGCGCCAGGCCGGCACTGAAGGTCACCTGCAGCCCTTCCACGCCTCCCCAATCGCGGCGGGCGTGGAACAGTGCACGAATGCGCAGGCACAGCGGCTGGGCGTCGTCCAGCCCGGTATCGGTCAGCAGCAGTGCGAACTCTTCGCCACCCAACCGCGCCGGCAGGTCGGTGGCGCGTGCAGCGGCGGTCAGCAGTGCGCCCACTTCGTGCAGCACCGCGTCGCCGCTGGCATGCGAGTAATGATCGTTGATGCGCTTGAAGTGATCGATATCCAGGATCGCCAGCACCAGCGGACGCCCGCTGCGACGGGCGCGGCTGATGTCGCGCGCCAGCGCTTCGTCGAAATGGCGACGGTTGGGCAGTCCGGTCAGCGCGTCTTCGTGCGCCTGGCGCTCGAACACCTCGGACTTGATGCGCAGGCGTGTCAGCAGCTCGCTCTTCTCCTGGTTGGCCTGCAGCAATCGCTGCGCCTGCCGCTGCAGATCCTGGGTCCGGCTGCGCACCAGTTCGGCGAGCCGGGCGTTGTGGGTCTTGTAACGGCGCAGCAGCAGCCGGTAGGACAGGGTCAGCGCGATCAGCGCCGCCAGTAGCGCCGCGAGGCGTACATCCTGGCGTTGCCACCACAGCGGCAGCACGTCGAAGGTCCAGCGTGCCTCCTGCCCGCTCCATGCCCCGCCCGGGTGGCGTGCGCTCACGCGCAGCGTGTAATGGCCGGGAGGCAGCCCGATGAATTCGACGCTGCGCTGTCGCCCGCGTTCGATCCAGGCGCTGTCCAGGCCATCCAGGCGTGTGCGGTACTCGATGCGTTCGGACAGCAGGAAGCTCATGCCGGCGTAGGCCACGGTGAGCCGGCGACCGCCAGGCAACCTGGCCTGTCGACGCCAGCCCAGCGGCTGCCCATCCAACTGCACGCTTTCGATCACCGACGGCGGCGGGCGGCGTTCGCGAAAACGCTGCAGACGTGTCGGATCGACCGTGCTCACGCCACCTGCGGTCACCACCCACACCGAACCGTCCGTGCGCTCGATCATACTCGGGCCGGAGCTGCCGTTGGCCTGCGCATTGCCCATGCCGTCGATCTCGCCGTAACGCTCGATCGTGAGCGTGCCGCGTCCGTCGGCCACCGCGTCGAGCGCATCGAACTCGATGCGCAGCACGCCGCGGTTGCTGCTGATCCACGCATTGCCGAGCCGGTCCCTGACCAGCTGAAACACCGTATCGACCGGCATCCCCTGCTCCAAGCCCACGCGTGCGAGCGTGCCGCGACGTGCGCGATACAGGCCGCGATCGGTGGAGATCCACACCGCGTCACCGATGGAGCGGAACCCGAACACACTACGCGCGCCGCCCAGGCGCTCCAGGTCCAATTGCTGCAAGCGGCCATCGCGCAGCACCGCCGCACCGTCGACCGAACCGATCCACAGCGCACCATCCAGACTGGCCAACGCGGTGATCACCCCATCGGGCATGCCGGCGATCGCCAGCGGCACGCGCCTGCCATCCACCAGCTTCACCACACCACGCTGGGTGGCCAGCCACACCGCCTGCTGTGCGTCGATGGCGATGGCGCGGATATGGCCGCTGGGAATGCCTTGCGCCTCGCCGAAGTGCCGCAGCAGCCGCCCGTCGCGCAGCACGAAGACGCCGTCGGCGTAGGTACCCACCCATAGGTCGCCGCGACGATCCTGCGCCAGACTGAGGACCGACGGCCGGCGCCCGGATGGCAACGCGACCGGTACCGGCACGATGCGGCCGTCCGGCAGCATGCGATCCAGGCCTGCGGTGCTGGCGATCCACAGACTGCCGTCGCGGTCTTCGAGCACGGCACGCGCATAGTCCCCACTCAACCCGTCACGCTGGCTGTAGCTGCTGAACAAGGTCTCGCGCAGACGGAACAGCCCCCCGTTGGCACCCACCCAAATGCTGCCTTCGGCGTCCTCGCGCAGGCTGACGATGCGGCCAGTCGGCAGGCCGCGCCCCGCTGGCAGGTGTTCCACCCCATGCCTGCCGACACGCAACAGCCCCCGGTTTTCACTGCCCAGCCACAGATCGCCGTTGCGATCCTGCAGCATCGCGGTGAAGTGTCCCTGCCCCGGCAGGCGATGCACCCGCTCGGCGCGTTCGTCGTGCAGGCGGTACACCCCATCGCCCGCCACCACCCACAGCGTGCCGTCCGCGGCGCGATACGGCCACGCCAGGCCGGGTGGAAACCCGAAGGCGGCCGGTGCACGGTGCATGCGCCCATCCGGTTCGCGATAGATCAACCCATCCAGGGTGCCGATCAGCAGCCGGCCCCGTGCGTCGAACAGCATGCGCGGAAAGCTGCTCTGCAGCGGTACGCCGTCGCGCGGCGGAAAATACACGAAGCGTCCGTCAGGCCACAGGCATCCCAACCCATGCCCTTCGAACAGCAGCCACATACGACCTTGCGGGTCCATCGTCATCGCATGGATCAGCGCCTGCGGCCATTGCCCCTTGCGCTGCCAGTTACGCCACTGCCCATCGGCGCCATGCCGAACCAGATTGCCGCGCGCATCGCTGAGCCACAGCGCGCCGTCGCGATCGGCGTAGAGGGCACCGACGCCGTTGTCGGGCAGACCCGGCCGGGTGCTGCGGTCGATGACGCTGAATTCCAACCCGTTGTAGCGCACCAGCCCTTCCCAGGTGGCGAACCACAGGTAGCCATCGGGCGTTTGCGCGATATCGCGCAGTGAATTGTGCGGCAGGCCGTTGCGCGAGCTCCAGCTGTCGATGGCGTAGTTGCGCAATGGCGCCGTGCCGACGGGCTCGGCGGCTGCGGCGAACGCGTACAGCAACAACCATGTGCACACGCCGGCGCCAAGCCAGCGCCACCACTGCCGATGCCTGCGTACTCGCGCCTTGCCGGCATTTCCGTTCTCGCCCCTGCCGCAGGCGCCCACCCCAAGTTTCATCAGACACGACACGCCGGTTACTGCCGATATGGTAGGCAAAAAGCGGCCTGCGCGCTGAACGATGGCGGCCTCCGCGTTCGCAAGCGTTGATCCAGCAGCGTTGGGCGTCTGCCCCGGTGTTACTTGCGGCGATCCCGGCCCGGCGATCTGCGCGGATCGCCGACAGGCCCACGGGGCACCCTGGCGGCCGCGCGCGCGTTCGCCCGACGCGACCGGCAAGCCGACGTCAGCGACCCCAACCGCAGCGCGAAACGCCGAGCGATCATCTGCCCAACCGTTGGCGCACTGCCTCGAACAATGTCACCCCGGTAGCCACCGATACATTGAGGCTTTCGATATCGCCCGGCATCGGAATCTTGACCAGCCCGTCGCAGTGTTCGCGGGTCAGCCGGCGCAGGCCATCGGCTTCGCCGCCAAGCACCAGCCCGACATTGCCGCGCAGATCCACGTCGTACAACGACGCCTCGGCTTCGCCGGCCAGGCCGTACAGCCACACGCCTTGCTTCTGCAGATCGCGCAGGCAGCGTGCCAGGTTGGTCACCGCCACCACCGGAATGCGGTCGGCAGCGCCGGCCGAGGTCTTGCGCACGGTGGCGTTCACGGTGGCCGACTTGTCCTTTGGGATGACCACTGCGGTCACGCCTGCCGCCGCCGCACTGCGCAGACAGGCGCCCAGGTTGTGCGGATCCTGCACACCATCGAGCACCAGCACCAGTGCGCGCCCGTCGGCTGCGGCGATCAGCCCTTCCAGTTCGTTCTCGGCCCACAGGCGCGCGGCGGCATAGCGCGCGGCCACGCCCTGGTGGCGCACCTGCCCGCCCACGCCGTCCAGCGCCTGCGTGGCAACCCGGCGCACGTCGATGCCCTTGCGGCGCGCCTGCTCCTCGATCTCGGTGAGGCGTGGATTCTTGCTTCCTGCCTCGATCAGCACCTCGCGCACGTTGTCGGCGTCGTTCTCGACGGACGAGGCGACGGCATTGACGCCGACGATCCACTGGTTCTGCTTGCTCATTGCGCGGGAATAGAAAAAGGTAAAGGGGAATGGTAGGGCCTGCGGCCGGATACGTCACGGCCGGGGCACGCGCCATGACGTGGGGCCGCGATGCCCGCACGCCATGCAGTGGCTGGCCCGACTGGCGCACCAGCGATTCCCGACCAAGGCACGGACGCCTTGCCGCGCATCGCGCCATGATCGGCTGTCAGCCGCTAGCTGCGTGCGCCTTGCCGCAGGCGGATATCAGTAGCGAACCAGACCACACCGTCGGGATGCCTGCGTACCGCGATCGAGCACGCGCCACACCCTGAGCTGCTTACCCCGGCCACCGCTCGGTATCGTGGTCCGGATGCTGCCGCGACACCACGCTGGCCAGGAACGCCACGGCGGCGGCATCGTCTTCGGGCGGGCGCGGGGGCAACTGCGCCAGGTTATCGACGAAGGGCAGCTTGCGATCCACGCCGTACTGGATATGCGGCGGCAATCGTTCCGGTGCATCGAATGCGCCCGCGGCGACCGCTACGCCATCGGGCGCCTCGTAGGTCAATGGAGTGCCGCACTCGGCGCAGAAACCGCGCTGCACCACCGACGAGGAGGCGAAACGCCTGGGCGCACCGCGGGTCCAGCGGAACTCGGTACCGCGTACCGACACCAACGGTGCGTAATACGCTCCGAAGGCCTTCTGGCACATCCGGCAGTGACAGATCGATGCATCGACCAACACGCCACGCACGTGAAAACGCACGGCCCCGCACTGGCAGCCACCACTGTACTCGCTCGAAGTCTCCATCGTCTGCTCCGCAAGTCGGTCTGCTACGCACGCCATTGCGGACCAGGAACATCCGCTACGGCCCACCCATCGATGGGAGCGGCCGACACTACGACTGCGCAGCCGCACCCACCTGCTCACTTCCCGCTCCACCTTGCCGGCGTTCTTCCGGTTGCCTCGCCGTCGTGCGGGCCACCATCCCGCAAGCCCGCCACGCCATCGGACATCTCAGAGCGACTTTTTCTTCTTGCGCTTGGTCGGGGTCTCGCGCGGCGGCAGCGGCGCCTCAGGCGCTGCGCCATCGTCGGTCAGGCGGAAGTCGATCTTGCGCTCTTCCATGCTGGCCTTGAGCACCAGCACGCGCACCGGATCGCCCAGACGGAACTCACGGCCGCGGCGTTCGCCACTGAGCGTCTTGCGGATCGGGTCGAACTGGTAATAGTCCTGCGGCAACTGGGTGACATGTACCAGGCCGTTGACCTTGGACTCGTTGAGCTCCACGAACAGGCCGAACCCGGTCACGCCACTGATCACGCCGTCGAACTGGCGGCCGACGTGTTTTTCCATCCAGGCAGCGCGGTAGCGCTCGTCCACCTCGCGTTCGGCCTCGTCGGCGCGCCGCCCACGCTCGGAACACTGCAGCGCCAGCGCAGCCATCTGCCGCGGGGTGTAGAGGAATTTCTCAGGGCTGGCGCCAGTCAGCGCATGCTTGATCGCGCGGTGCACCAGCAGATCCGGATAACGGCGGATCGGCGAGGTGAAATGCGCATACGCCTCCAGCGCCAGGCCGAAGTGGCCGTGGTTGTCGGGCGAATACACCGCCAGACTCTGGCTGCGCAGCAGCACCGATTCCAGCAACGCCGCATCGGGACGTGCGCGCACCTTCTTCAGCAGCTTGGTGTAATCGCCGGGGCGCACCTTGCTCCAGGCCGGCAGGCTGAGCTGGAATTCCTTGAGAAACTCCAGCAGGTCCTCGTATTTGCTCTCCGGCGGCCGCTCGTGCACGCGGTAGGGCGCGGGCACATGCACGCTCAGCAGATAGCGCGCCGCCTCCACGTTGGCGGCGATCATGCATTCTTCGATCAGCTTGTGCGCATCGTTGCGCACCAGCATGCCGGCCTGGGTCACTTCGCCGGTGTTGTCGAGTACGAAGCGCACTTCCGAGGTTTCGAACTCGATCGCGCCACGCTGCGTGCGCGCCTTCGACAACAGGTGGTAGAGCTGATGCAGACGCTGCACCTGCGGCAACAGCGGACCGATGAAGGCCTTGGTGTCGGCATCGTCCTCGCCCACCGCCTTCCAGACCTGGTTGTAGGTCAGGCGCGCATGCGAATTCATCACCGCTTCGTAGAAGCGCGACCCGGTCACCTCGCCATCGCGCCCCACCTGCATGTCGCAGACGAAGCACATGCGATCCACCTTGGGCATCAGCGAGCAGATGCCGTTGGACAACGTCTCCGGCAACATCGGCACCACGAACCCGGGGAAATACACCGACGTGGCACGTTTCTGCGCCTCCTCGTCCAGCGGCGTGCCTGGGCGCACATAGTTGGACACGTCGGCGATCGCCACCACCAGACGGAAACCGTCGGCATTGGGTTCGCAGTACACCGCGTCGTCGAAATCCTTGGCGTCCTCGCCGTCGATGGTGACCAGCGGCATCTGCCGCAGGTCCACCCGGCCGCCGATCATCTGCGGCTCCACCACCAGCGGCACGGCCGCCGCTTCGTCCAGCACTTGCTGCGGAAACTCGTGCGGCAATTCGTGGCCGTGGATGGCCATCTCCACCACCAGCGATGGCGTCAACTTGTCGCCAAGCACAGCGATGATCCTGCCGATGGCGGGGCGGCGCGCGTCCGGCGGCGCGATCAGCTCGCATACCACCAGCTGGCCTTCGCGCGCCTCGCCAATCCCGTCCGGCGCGATCTGCACATTGCGCTGGATGCGCTTGTCGTCCGGATCGACGTAGGCCACGCCGTGTTCGTAGAAGAAGCGGCCCAGCATGCGCGACATGCCACGTTCGAGCACACGTGCGATGGCGCCTTCGCGGCGCCCGCGGCGATCGATGCCGGTGACATTGACCAGTGCACGATCGCCGTGCATCACCTTGCGCATTTCGAAAGGCGGCAGGAACAGGTCGTCGCCGCCCTCGTCCGGCTTGAGGAATCCGAAGCCTTCCGGGTTGGCGATCACCACCCCGGCGATCAGGCTGGTCTGCTGCACCGGTGCATAGCCGCCGCGGCGGTTCTGCACCAGCTGCGCCTCGCGCACCATCGCGGCCAGGCGCTTGCCGAGTGCGTCGATACGCGCGCTCAGGCCCAGCTGCTCGGCGATCTCTTCGGCGGTCTGCGGGCCGTCGCAGGCCTCCAGCAGCTGCAGGATGGCTTCGCGGCTGGCGATCGGCTCGGCATAGCGCAGCGCCTCGCGGTCGGCATGCGGGTCCTTGAAGCCCGGGGCGGAAGCGGCCGCAGGCTCGGCGAACCGCTCGGGCGGCGGCGCCGGTGGCCCGCTCTTGCGCGGATGCGGTGCGCGCGTGGCGCTGGGCAACTCCGGAGACGACTTGGCGGCGGAGCGCTTGTTTGCGGACCTGGTCGAAGCGCCGGCGGCGGCGCGAACCAGAAAGTCCGGCATCCACCCCGGCAACTTCTGTTGCTCGGCGGTAGAGGAATCGCCCGCTTTGGAGGCTTTACGGCGACTGGGCCGGGCGGAATCTGGGGGGTTTTTCTTTGTCATTGCGCTTATGGTACCCCCTGCGGTCCTGGCGTGGGCGGCAGGCCGACGCCGGCCGTCGGCGATCGGCCTGTAAAAAGCGTTGACAAGCCCTGCGGGAGTCTGCAGAATTCGCGGCTCACCTGCCCAGGTGGCGGAATTGGTAGACGCACTAGCTTCAGGTGCTAGCGGGGGCAACTTCGTGGAGGTTCGAGTCCTCTTCTGGGCACCAGTTTAAAAAGACCTCCGAGCGATCGGGGGTCTTCTGGTTTCTGGGGTCCGATGTCTTCCGGCACCTCTGATCACCTCGGCCTGCACCATGCCCCTGCCTGTTCGATCAGTTCAACGGCCGCTGGCGACGGCGCAGCGTGCAAGCGGCTCTCGCATCGGCCCCACGCATGCCAGGACGGCCAACGATCATGCGCTGTGTCGTATCGGCGCCAATGCTTCCGGATCAGCCTGGCTGACGATTTAGCCGCGCAGTCCACTCGAGCGGATACAAGCGAACGCAAGCCGCAGCGCGACCCGCGATACTCACTGACCGGCACGCGCAGTCGATGTCAGCGCAGCCCTGGACTGCGCCACGCCTGGCACCTGCCCGACCACCTCATCGCCCCGCGGTGATGCCTGCAGCGCGCAAGGCCTGGGCCCAGATACGGTAGCCGGCGTCGCTGGGATGGGTGCTGTCGGGCATCAAGGCTTCGGGCAGGGATCCGTCCGGTTGCAGCATCCGCGGCCCGATATCCAGTAACTGCACCGACGGATCCCTGGCGAAACGGGCGGCAAGCAGACGATTGGTTTCGGCGATCGGCGCACGCAGCGGACTGTCGGCACGGAAGCCGCGCGGCATGATCGCCATCAGGATCAGCTTGCTGCCGGGCAACCGGCGGCGCACCTCGGCGACCACCGCCTCTACGCCCTTGGCAGCTTCGGCCGGCGTGCTGGCGCGCGCCTGCGCGGTGCCGGTGAGATTGTTGGTCCCGATGTGCAGCACCACCCAGCGCGGATCCAGGCCGTCGAGTTCGCCCTGGCGGATGCGCCACAACACGTTCTGGGTGCGATCCCAGCCGAAGCCCAGATTCAGCACCCGCCGTTTGCCGTACAGCCATTGCCAGGAATCCAGGCCGCTGACGCGGGTGGCCTGCGGCGGACCGGCCCAGAAATGGGTGATCGAGTCGCCGATCATCACCACCTCGGGCTTGAGCGTGCGCGCCTCGGCCAGCGCGGCATGGTGGCGGGCGTACCAGTCGTAGGAATCCTGTTCCAGCCAATCGACCGGCATCAGCGAGGTCGCCGCATCGCGGCCGAGCTCGGCCACCGGCTTGACCGGCGGCTCGCCTAGCAGCCGCGCAAGGGTCGGCTCGATCGCCTCGGCCAGCATGCGCTGACCCTGCGTATCCGGATGCAGGGCACCGGCGGCAGGGCGCAGGCGCGGGTCGTAGAACAGCTCGGTGCGCAGTGCGCCGCCGCGCTGGAATACCGAACTCACTTCCAGATAGGTCACGCGCGGATTGTCGCCGTAGCGCACGGCCAGCCCCTGATTGACCTGCGCGTCGCGCCGCGACTTCTCCACCGAGATCTCGCTGGGCAGCACGCTCAGCAGCAGGATGTGGGTGCGCGGCAACTTCTGTTCGAGCGCCGCGACCACCGCATCGATACCCAGTTGGGTCTGCTCGGCGCTCTGGTCGAGGTGACCGGTGTTGTTGGTGCCGATCAGCACCAGCGCGACCTTGGGCTGCAGACCATCCACTTCGCCATTGGCCAGCCGCCACAGCAGGTTTTCGGTGCCATCGCCGCTGAAGCCCAGATTCAGGGCGCCGCGACTGCCGTAGAAGGTTTGCCAGGTGGACTGGAAGTCTTCGTCTGGCAGCTTGGCTTTCTCGTAGTTCTGGGTGATCGAATCGCCGATCAGCAGCAGCCTGGTGTTCGGGTGCTGTTTGACCTGCTCCAGCACCTGCGCATGCCGCTGCACCCACCAGGGCTCCTGCAGCCGGTCGGTGGGCACGATGGAAGGCGGCGGCGTCTGCGCCCCTGCGGTGGCGCAGGCCAGCAACAGCCCCCCGCACATCAGCGCAAGCGCGATGGCAGACAGCGAAGCGCGGAAAAGCGCAATATGCAACGACCGGAACATGCGCGCACCAGAAACGGAGAGAAGCGGCGATTGTGGTCCGCTGCCGCGGCGAACGACAAGCGCCATCGCGCAGCATCTGCACTCAGGCGCGGCGCGATGGCTAATGTGCGCCACTGGCCCGATAACGCTGCTGCATCCCATCCTGCGCACCGGCCGATGCAGGAGCGTGCCGACACGCGATCACCAGGCGCTGGATTTGGGAGGCCTTCGTAGACATCGGTGATCTTCGCATCTCTGTGAGCGCTCCAGCGTTGCCGCGCCTGCGGCAGCGCTGGAGCGCGGCCGACCTCAGCGCAGCCCGGTCTCGCCACGCGCGATCACCAGGCGTTGAATCTCCGAGGTGCCTTCGTAGATCTCGGTGATCTTCGCGTCGCGGAAGTAGCGCTCCAGCGGCATTTCCTTCGAATAGCCCATGCCGCCGTGGATCTGCACCGCCTGGTGGGTGATCCACATCGCCGCTTCGGACGCGGTGAGCTTGGCCACGGCCGCCTCGGTGCCGAATTTCTGCCCCTGACCCTTGAGCCAGGCCGCGCGCAGCGTCAGCAGCAGTGCTGCGTCCAGCTTGCACTTCATGTCGGCGATCTTGGCCTGGGTCATCTGGAAGGTGCCGATCGCTGCACCAAAGGCCTTGCGCTCCTTCGCATAGGCCAGCGTCGCCTCATACGCGGCGCGCGCGATGCCCACCGCCTGCGAGGCGATACCGATACGGCCGGCATCGAGCACGCTCATCGCGGTCTTGAAGCCCTCGCCTTCGGCGCCCAGCACTTCGTCCGGCTGCGCCACGTAGTCGGTGAACTCGATCTCGCAGGTGGCCGAGGCGCGAATGCCGAGCTTGGGCTCGGTCTTGCCGCGGTGGAAGCCGGCGCGCTCGGTATCGACCATGAACGCGGTGATGCCGCGCGAGCCCTTGTCCGGTTCGGTCACCGCGAACAGCACGATGTACTTGGCCACCGGGCCGGAGGTGATCCAGCTCTTCTTGCCGTTGATGACAAAGCTGCCATCGCCCTGCTTGACTGCACGGCAACGCATCGCCGACGCATCGGAGCCGGACTGCGGCTCGGTCAGCGCGAACGCGCCGATGTGGGTGCCCTCGGCAATTGCGCGTACGTACAGCTGCTTCTGCGCCTCGGTGCCGTTCTTCAGGATGCCGGTGCAGAACAGCGAGTTGTTGACCGACATGATGGTCGAGTGCGCACCGTCGGCGGCAGCGATCTCGATCATCGCCAGCGCATAGCTGATCGGGTCCATGCCCGCGCCACCGTACTCGGCCGGCACCTCGATGCCCATCAGGCCGTTCTCGCCCAGCAACTGGATGTTTTCCAGCGGGAACTCGCCGCTGCGGTCGAAGTGCTCGGCACTGGGGGCGATCTTTTCCTGGCCGATCCGGCGGGCCACGTCCTGGATCATCAGTTGTTCTTCGGTAAAGCTGAAATCCACGTTCGACCCCTCCCGGGTATTGACTGTGCGCCCATTGTAGCCACAACCATTCGCATGCGTATGTAGTTGACCCCACTCCCTGCCCGGCCGAAAATATCTCCATATCGCGATATAGAGATATTCATGGATCTGGAAGACTGGTCGGCCCGCCTGAAGGTGTTCGCCGACGCCACCCGGGTACGCCTGCTGGCCTTGCTGGAACAGGAAGAGCTCACCGTGGCCGAGCTGTCGGCCATCACCCGCCTGGCCCAGCCGCGCGTGTCCACCCATCTGGCCAAGCTCAAGGAAGCCGGGCTGGTGCGCGACCGCCGCGCCGGTGTCTCCGCGTATTACCGCTACGACGAGGTCTCGCTGGATCCGGCCCAGCGCGCACTGTGGCTGGCGCTGAGTACCGGCAGCGACGACCCGCTGCTGCGTCAGGACGCCGAACGCGTGGCCGCCGTGCTGGCCAATCGTGCCGCCGACCAGAACTGGGCCGATTCGGTGGCCGGCGACATGGAGCGCCACTATTCGCCCGGCCGCACCTGGGAAGCGCTGGCACGCACGGCCCTGCCCTTGCTGGAAACCGGCGACGTGCTGGACATCGCCTCCGGCGACGGCGTGCTGGCCGAACTGGTGGCGCCGCACGCCACCCGCTACATCTGTATCGACACCAGCGCCCGCGTGGTCGCCGCCGCCAGCGAACGCCTGCGCAAGCTGGGTAACGTGGAAGTGCGCGAAGGCGACATGCATGCGCTGCCCTTCCCCGATGCCAGCTTCGACCTGGTGGTGCTGATGCACGCACTCACCTACGCCGCCAAGCCGGCGCAGGCGGTGGCCGAATCGGCGCGCGTGCTGCGCCCGGGCGGCCGCTTGCTGCTGTGCAGCCTGGCCAAGCACGAGCATCGCGCCGCAGTGCAGGCCTATGGCCACGTCAATCTTGGTTTCGCCGCCAAGGAATTGCGCCGATTCGTCGAAAAGGCCGGGCTGGACGTCTCCAGCCTGGAGACGGTCACGCGCGAGAAGCGCCCGCCGCATTTCGAAGTGATTTCGTTGATCGCGGTGAAGCCGGTATTGGGGAATCGGGATTCGGGATTGGTGGAACACACAGACACTGCGGCGAGGAGAACCGGACCATGACGCACGCGCGAATCCCCAATCCCGAATCCCCGATCCCGTTCTCGCTGCCGTGGCTGCATCCGGAGCGTGCAGCCAAGCTCACTGCCGCGCTTGCCGAACGCATCCTCATCATCGATGGCGCGATGGGCACCATGATCCAGCGCCACAACCTGCAGGAACCGGATTACCGCGGCACCCGTTTCGCCGACGGCTACGACAGCGCGCACGTGCATGGGCCTGGATGCGATCACGCGCATGCGCCGGAAGGCCACGACCTCAAGGGCAACAACGACCTGCTGCTGCTGACCCGCCCGGAGATCATCGCTGGCATCCACCGCGCCTACCTGGACGCCGGTGCCGACCTGCTGGAAACCAATACCTTCAACGCCACCTCGGTCAGCCAGGCCGACTATCACCTGGAACACCTGGTGTACGAGCTGAACAAGGCAGGTGCCCAGGTCGCGCGTACCTGTTGCGATGCGGTTCAAGCGCTGACCCCGCACAAACCGCGCTTCGTGATCGGGGTGCTGGGCCCCACCAGCCGTACGGCCTCGATCAGCCCGGACGTCAACGATCCCGGCTACCGCAACACCAGTTTCGACGCGTTGCGGGAAACCTACCGCGAGGCGATCGAAGGGCTGATCGACGGCGGTGCCGACACGCTGATGGTGGAAACCATCTTCGACACCCTCAATGCCAAGGCAGCGCTGTACGCCATCGAAGAAGTCTTCGAAGCGCGCGGCGGGCGCCTGCCGGTGATGATTTCCGGCACCATCACCGACGCCTCCGGACGCACGCTGTCCGGGCAGACCGCCGAAGCGTTCTATGCTTCGGTGGCGCATGGACGGCCCTTGTCGGTCGGCCTGAACTGCGCGCTCGGCGCCAAGGATCTGCGCCCGCACGTGGAGACGCTGGCGCAGATTGCCGACGCCTATGTCAGCGCGCATCCGAATGCAGGCCTGCCGAATGCATTCGGCGACTACGACGAAACGCCGGAAGAGATGGCGCACACGCTGCGCGAGTTCGCACAGGCCGGCCTGCTCAATCTGGTCGGCGGTTGCTGCGGCACCTCGCCCGACCACATCCGCGCCATCGCCGAGGCGGTGGCAGATCTACCGCCGCGGCAGTTGCCTGGCTCGCGGGAGCTGGCCGCGTGAGGCGCCAACCGCCCCCTCATCCGCCCTTCGGGCACCTTCTCCCGCAAGCGGGAGAAGGAAAGGGCGTCGCGTCGCCTGCCACGATGGCGCTCCGAGGACAGCGCACTTCCCTTCTCCCGCTAGCGGGAGAACGTGGCGCGAAGCGCCGGATGAGGGCTGCTTCGCGTCACCTTCCGTGGCACAGCCGTGAACACCGGTTCACCACCACCGATCGCGCCCTCAACGTCCGGCAGAGCCTTGCATGAGCACTCCCCGCTACACCCGCCTGTCCGGCCTGGAGCCTCTGGTCATCACCCAAGACCTGTTGTTCGTCAATGTGGGCGAGCGCACCAACGTCACCGGCAGCGCGCAGTTCCGCAAGCTGATCAAGGAAGAGCGTTACGAAGAGGCGGTGGAGGTGGCGCGCCAGCAGGTCGCCAACGGCGCGCAGATCCTCGACGTCAACATGGACGAGGGCCTGATCGACTCCGAAAAGGCGATGACCCGCTTCCTCAACCTGATCATGTCCGAGCCGGATATCGCGCGCATCCCGGTGATGGTCGATTCGTCCAAGTGGACGGTGATCGAAGCCGGTCTGAAATGCCTGCAGGGCAAGAGCGTGGTCAATTCGATCTCGCTCAAGGAAGGCGAAGCGGTGTTCATCGAGCAGGCCCGCAAGGTGCTGCGCTACGGTGCCGCCGCGGTGGTGATGGCCTTCGATGAGGCTGGCCAGGCCGACACCTGTGCGCGCAAGGTGGAGATCTGCACGCGCGCCTACAAGGTACTGACCGAGCAGGTCGGCTTCCCCCCGCAAGACATCATCTTCGACCCGAACATCTTTGCCGTGGCCACCGGTATCGAAGAACACGACAACTATGCGGTGGATTTCATCGAAGCCACCCGCATCATCAAGGACACCTTGCCGCATTGCCACGTATCCGGCGGCGTCTCCAATGTCTCGTTCTCGTTCCGCGGCAACGAGACCGTGCGCCAGGCGATCCATTCGGTGTTCCTGTTCCACGCGATCAAGGCCGGCATGGACATGGGCATCGTCAATGCCGGCGGCATGCCGATCTACGACGACCTGGACCCGGAGCTGCGCGAGCGCGTGGAAGACGTGATCCTCAATCGCCGCCGCGATGGCACCGAACGTCTGCTGGAGATCGCCGAGCGCTACAAGGGCAGCAAGGGCGCCGCGAAGACCGAAGACCTGGCCTGGCGCGACAAGCCGGTGCGCGCACGCCTGGCGCACGCGCTGGTGCACGGCATCGATGCCTATGTGGACATCGACACCGAGGAAGCGCGCCAGCAGTCGACGCGCCCGCTGGACGTGATCGAAGGCCCGTTGATGGACGGCATGAACGTAGTCGGCGACCTGTTCGGCGCCGGCAAGATGTTCCTGCCGCAGGTGGTCAAATCCGCACGCGTGATGAAGAAAGCCGTCGCCTACCTGCTGCCCTTCATCGAGGCGGAGAAGTTGCGCACCGGCGATGTCGGCAAGTCCAACGGCAAGATCATCATGGCCACGGTCAAGGGCGATGTGCACGACATCGGCAAGAACATCGTTGGCGTGGTATTGGCCTGCAACAACTTCGATGTGGTCGACCTGGGCGTCATGGTCAGCGCGCAGGTGATCCTGGACCGCGCCCGCGAAGAGAATGCGGACTTGATCGGCCTGTCCGGATTGATCACCCCGTCACTGGAAGAGATGTCGCATGTGGCGCGCGAGATGCAGCGCCAGGGCTTCGAGATTCCACTGCTGATCGGCGGTGCCACCACCTCGCGCGCGCATACCGCGCTGAAGATCGACCCGCATTACACCGCGCCCACCGTCTGGGTGAAGGATGCCTCGCGCGCGGTAGGCGTGGCGCAATCGCTGATCTCGCGCGACCTGCGCGAGGCCTTCGTGGCCGCCAACGACGCCGACTACGCCGAAATCCGCGCCCGCCACCGCAACCGTGGCGACGCCAAGCGGTTGGTGTCGCTGGAGAAGGCGCGTGCGCAGCGGTTCGATGGCGACTGGAGCAACTACACGCCACCGACGCCGCGTCAGCCGGGCCTGCACGTGTTCGACGACTACCCGCTGGCCGAGCTGGTCGAGCTGATCGACTGGACCCCGTTCTTCCAGGCCTGGGAACTGGCCGGCAAGTTCCCGGCGATCCTCAGCGACGAGATCGTCGGCACCCAGGCCAGCGAGCTGTACCGCGACGCGCGGCGCATGCTCACGCAACTCGTCGACGAACAATGGCTGAGGGCCAAGGCCGTGTTCGGCCTGTGGCCGGCTAATGCGGCTGGCGATGATGTTGAAGTGGTCCTGACCGACCACCGGGTTTCGGCAACCGAGATTGGGGATTCGCAGCAGCCTGGCCAATCTCCAATTCCCAATCCCGAATCCCGGCGTTTACTGCATTTCCTGCGCCAGCAAGTCGACAAGCCCATCGATCGTCCGGACTTCTGCCTGGCCGATTTCATCGCCCCCAGGGACAGCGGAAAACAGGACTGGATCGGTGCGTTTGCCGTCACTGCCGGCATCGGCATCGACCCGCATGTCGCCCGCTTCGAGGCTGCGCACGACGACTACAACGCCATCCTGCTCAAGGCACTGGCCGACCGTCTGGCCGAGGCGCTGGCCGAGCGCCTGCACCAGCGTGTGCGCACCGAATTCTGGGGCTATGTCGACGATGAGAACCTGGACAATGAGGCGTTGATCGCCGAACGCTATCGCGGCATCCGCCCGGCCCCCGGTTACCCGGCCTGCCCCGAGCACAGCGAGAAACGCACGCTGTTCGACATGCTCGACGCCGAGCGCAATGCCGAAATGTCGCTGACCGAGAGCTTTGCGATGCTGCCCACGGCGGCGGTGTCCGGCTATTACTTCAGCCATCCCAAGAGCCAGTATTTCGTGGTCGGGCGGCTGGGCAAGGAACAGGTGGCCGACTACGCAAGGCGCAAGGGCATTACCGTGGCACTGGCCGAGCGCTGGCTGGCCTCCAACCTGGATTACGACCCGGAATAAGAGCATCTGCAGACTGCAGACATCGCAGGAGCGCACCCGGCGCGACGGGCGTTATCGGAAAAGCTTCATCGCACCCGCGTGCGCCCCTAGGCGCCACCGACGCATCGCGCGGCGGCGCCCTTGATCACGCCAGCATCAAGCAACCGGCCGCAACACGTTCAAGACTTCGTAGCACGCGCCCATGGTGTGGTAATCGGTCTTGCCGGCGGGGCTCTTTTCGTCGCTGTACTTGCGGTTGTCCGCATCCAGAATGCGGTACCACGCGCCATGACGGTGGTCGATCATGTGTGTCCAGGAGTAGTCCCACAGCTTGTCGTACCACTGCCAATAGCGCGCATCGCCGCTGCGTTGAGCGAGCAAGGCAGCGGCGGCCAGCGATTCGGCCTGCACCCAGAAATACTTGTCGTCGTCGCAGACCTGGCCATCCGGCGCGAAGCCGTAGTACAGACCGCCGCGCTGTGCATCCCACGAGCGCTCCACCGCCACATCGAACAGGTGTCGGGCGGTGGGCAACAACCAGTCGGCCGGCGCATAGCGATCCAGCAGCATCAGCAGCTTGGCCCATTCGGTCTGATGGCCTGGCTGGAAGCCCCAGGGCCGGAACAGATGCTTGGGATTGTCGCGGTTGTAGTCCCAGTCGATGTTCCACTGCGGGTCGTAATGCTCCCACACCAGTCCATCGGCCTTGGCCGCCTGGCGCCGGGTCATGTGATCGGCCAGCTGCAGCGCGCGGTCGAGATAGCGCTGCTCGCCACTGGCCTCGTACGCGGCGATCATCGCCTCGCACATGTGCATGTTGGCGTTCTGGCCGCGATACGTGGTGAAGTTGAACCGCGCGTCGGCCTCGTCGCGATACAGGCCGAATTCCGGCTCCCAGAAGTATCGCTCCAGCAGCTGCCAGGTTTCGTCCATCCATGCGCGCGCCTCGGCGATGCCGGCCTTCAGTCCGCACGAATAAGCGAGCAGCACGAACGCAACGCCGTAGCAGTGGTTCATGTCGTCTTCGACCACGCCATCGCGCAAGGTCCAGGCATAGCCACCGGTGGCGGCGTTACGATGCACGTTGCGCAGGTAATCCAGGCCGTGGCGCACCGCATCCAGGTACTCGGCATTGCCGAATTCGCGGTAGGCCATCGCGTAGTTGAAGACGAAGCGCGTGCTGCTCACCAGATGCCGGTGGCCGGCGTCGTACACGGAGCCGTCGTCGCGGAAGTAGTGGAAGAAGCCGCCGGCAGGGTCGATCGCGCGCGGGTGGTAGAACGCCATGGTGTCTGCGATGTGCTGACGCAGGACATCGGCCGAACGGAAATCGGGTGTGGGGGATGCGGGCAACGGGCTCATGCTTGTTCCTGGATCAGGGTATGGACGTCATCGATACCGGGCATGGCGGCGAACGCGCCCTTGCGCGTGACCGCCAATGCGCCAACGGCAGCAGCGAAACGAATCACCTCGGCCATCGCCGCAGGATCGACGCACAGCCGCTCGAGCGGGAGCGCGCGCGCAGCCAGTTGGTACAGCAGGCCGCCCACGAAGGCGTCGCCTGCCGCAGTGCTGTCGCGCACCTGCACGTCGAAGGTCGGCACCTGGCCCGCGTCGGTACGCGTCTGCCAGTGCACCGGGCCACCGCCATCGGTGACCAGCAGCCAGCTCGCCCTTCCCTGCCAAAGCTTCTGCGTCACCGCGGATGCATCGGCGTTCAAGCTGCCGGCCAGGTAGTCGAGTTCTTCGCGCGAAAGCTTGACCACATCGGCCAGGGCCAGCGCCTCCCATAGCACCGGCGCCGGGTCCACCTGCTGCGGCCACAGCATCGGACGCAGGTTGAGGTCCAGGCTGACCATGGCGCCGGCATCGCGTGCGCGGCGCATGCCATCGAGCGTGCATTGCGCGATCTCCGGCTCGGTCATGCTGTTGGAGCACACATGCAGCACCGCTGCCTGCGCGAAGCCGCCGGCCGCGAAGTGTTCGGCGCGGAACAGCAGGTCGGCTGCCGGTGGCCGGTAGAAACTGAAGCTGCGCTCGCCCGCGGCGTCGAGCGCCACGAAGGCCAGCGCGGTCTTGGCCTGGTCGGTACGCACGATGCCATCGGTGGCCACGCCGGCCTGCTGCAGGCTCTGCAACAGGAAATCGCCGAACATGTCGCGCCCGAGCATGCCGACGAAATGCGCTGCGCCACCGAGTCTGGCCACTGCCACCGCCACGTTGGCCGGCGCGCCGCCGGCATACTGCGCGAAGGTGCGCGCATCGTCGCCGGCGGCCTGCGGCAAGGCCAGCATGTCGATCAGGGCTTCGCCGAAGCAGATCACCTGGTTCCTGACGGCACTCATGCGCGCGCCTCCGCCAGGTCACCACGCAGGCGCGAACCCCAGATGCCGTAGAACACGATGTACAGATAGCAGAGCAGTGGCAGCACGAACGACTCGTGCAGGCCAATGCTGTCGGCCAGCAGGCCCTGCAGGTAGGGCACGATGGCGCCGCCGACGATCGCCATGATCAGCAGACTGGAGCCGCGGCCGGTCAACGGACCCAGGCGCTCGATACCCAGCGTGAAAATGGTCGGAAACATGATGGAGTTGAACAGGCCGATCGCCACCAGCGCGTACACCGCCAGCATGCCGCCGCTGGCCATGGTCGCGCCCAGCAACAGCGCATTGATCGCGGCAAACACCGATAGCAGGATGCGCGGCGACAGCTTGGCCAGCAGCGCCGAGCCGATGAAGCGGCCGATCATCGCCAGCGTCCAGTACGCCGATACGTACTTGGTCGCCTCGCGCTCGGTGAAACCGCCGATCTGCGGCAACGAGAAGTAATTGACCATCAGGCTGCCGATCGCCACTTCCGCGCCGACATAGAAGAAGATCGCCAGCACACCGAAGCGCACATGCGGATGGCGCAGTGCATCGCGCAGCGTATGCGCGCTTTCGTCCTTGAGCGCACTGGCATCGGTCAGCGCCGGAAGGCGGAACAGGAATACGAAGATCGCCAGCAGGAACAGCACGACGCCCAGCCCGATGTACGGGCCCTGCACCGCCTGCGCTTCCTGCACGCGATAGGCAAGCTGCTCGGGTTCCGGCAGCGCCTTGAGCGCGTCGCTGCTCATCACCGTGTTGGACAGGATCAACCAGCCACCCAGCAGCGGCGCGATCGCCGTGCCCAGCGAGTTGAGCGCCTGCGCCAGGGTCAGTCGGCTCGATGCACTGCGCTCGGGGCCGAGCAAGGCGACATAGGGGTTGGCCGCCACCTGCAGGATGGTGATGCCGGTCGCCAGGACGAACAACGCACCGAGAAACGCGCCGTAGACGCGCAATTCCGCTGCCGGCCAGAAACCCAGCGCACCGACCGCCGCTACCGCCAGCCCGGCCACGATGCCCTGCTTGTAACCCAGCCGGTTCACCAGCCAACCGGCCGGCAGCGACATCAGGAAGTACGCGCCGAAGAAGGTGAACTGCACCAGCATCGCCTGCGCGAAGTTGAGTTCGAACACCGACTTCAGGTGCGGAATCAGGATGTCGTTGAGGCAGGTGAGAAAGCCCCACATGAAGAAGATCGTGGTGACCACCGACAACGCGACGCCGTTGTTGACGGGCGCCTTGCTGCCGCTTGGCACGGTGGATTGCGTGGAAAGGGAAACCATAGGAGTTGCCTGGTCAGCGGCCGGAGGCCTTGGTGGGAAAACGGGAGGGGGAGTGCGACGGCGGAAGCGGACCGGCCGATGGCGGGGTGCAGGCGCTGCTGGCGCGCACCTTCAACGCGACCGCGGCGGTGAGCCGTTGTGCGACCAGCTCGGGGCTGCCGATGCGTTGCAGCACCAGTTGCGCGGCCTGCCGGCCGCGCGCGCGCGGGTCGACGGCCAGCGTGGTCAGTGCGGGGGTGAACAACGCGGCTTCGGCAATATCGTCGAAGCCGGTCACCGCGAAGTCGCGCCCGGGCACGATGCCACGCATCGTCAGGGCCGCCATCAGGCCCAGCGCAACGCTGTCGTTGTAGCAGACCGCTGCGGTGACGCCGTGCGCGCCGCCGTCGAGCATGGCTGCGCCACACAGCGCCGCATCCTGGCGATTGGGCGCCGACTCGACGTAGTGCACGGCCAGCCCGGCCTCGGACATCGCGCGCACATAGCCGGCACGGCGCTGCCGGCAGGAGCTGGAATCGGCGTGACCGCCGAAGAACACGATCTGCCGGTGCCCCTGGGCGATCAGATGCGTACAGGCCAGCAAGGCGCCCTGCTCGTTATCCAGCGCCAGCAGATCCCAGTCCGCCCCTTCCACTTCGCGGTTGAACAGCACCACGTTGCGCTGGCGGCCGAACACCTGCGCCAGGCCCTGCGCCTGGCTGCCCTCTGCCGGCGAAAGGATGATGCCGGCCGGCGTGTGCTCCATCAGCGAGGTCAGCACCGCCTGCTGGCGTTGCGTCGACTCGCCGGTGCTGCCGAGCAGGGTCACATACCCGGCCGCGCCCAGCGCCTCGTCGACGCCAGCCGCGAACTCGGCAAAGAACGGGTTGGACAGATCGTTGATCACCAGCGCGATGCTGGACGAGGTCCGCTGGCGCAGATTGGCTGCCGCACGGTTGTAGACGTAATGCTGCCGATCGAGCTCGGCCTCCACGCGTGCGCGGGTCGTGGCATGCACCAGCGGGCTGCCACGCAACACCAGCGACACGGTGGCGCGCGAGACGCCGAGCGCCGCGGCGATATCGCGCAACGTCACCGCACCGCGCCGCGCCGGGCGCGCATCGACCGGCTCAGGGATGGCGGGCGCCGGCCTGGAACGCGTCAAGCGACCGGCCCTGCTGAATGAACGTCGCGCATGCAATGGACTTGAATTGGATCGATCCAATTAAGCCCGTTCCCCGCAGGCTTTGCATGCGGCAGCGCAACATAGGGCCGCGATCCGGGGCTGACGTGGCCCCTGCCTTTCGGGCTGTCGTCCCACTTCCAATCCCCCAAGCCTCGCACCGCCTGTCCCCGGACCATGAGGACGCAGCATTGCCGCTCCTGCGGTGCCACCTCATCCAGACGTCACGCACACGGTCGTCGGTCGGCTGCGGCAGCGCCCCCGTGGACGTCAGAACACCCGGCTGCGCCCCATCGCCGGCAGCCTATCGTTTTCCCGGTGCGCCGCCATGCTCGGTCATGCAACCGGTCGTGAAGCCTGTTCCAGCCTGCGCACCACCAGGGCATGCCCGCTTACCGGAAGGCGATCGACAAACCGATCCCGCCTTGCCAGTCCGGGCTCTCCGACGTCACTCCGCGCAGCACCGAGATATCCAGCTGCATGGCATGCGGCAGCTGCCAGGCGCCGCCGGCGCCCACCACCCGCGAATGCTCGCTGCCGGTGTCCACGCCCGCTTCGACATAGCTGCTGAAATGTTCGCCCGAAAAAAACGTGTAGTTCGGCGCGAAGGTCCAGGTGTGGCCGCCGTCGTTGCGCGCGTAATTGACGTACAGCGCCAGCGAGCGCGCCTGCGCCAGATCCCAGGACGCCGTCACGCCAAGCTCGTGCGCATAGCCGTCGCTGAAAGCGCGCCTGCCGGTGGGCATGCCATAGGTGCCCAGCGCAGCCCATTGAAAACTGTCCCAGCGCGATGGCAGCGCGACCTTCAGCCCGACATGGCTGTCGCCGCTTCCGCGCACGCGCGTGCCGGCCGTGCGTTGCCAGTTGTAGCTATCGCTACCCAGTTGCAATTCCACATGCTGCGACAGGCCCAGACGCAGGACGGTATCGGCGGTGTACTGGGTCGTGCGCTGCCCGTCCGCACGATCGGTACTCGCATCCGGCAAGCCCTGCTCCCAGGCGAACGCACCGGGTTGCAGCACCTGCGCCGCGAACGGAAGTCCCGGCCGATCGAACGCGGGTGGCTCGTCGGCCTGTGCCGCCACCCGCCCGCTGACAAGACCCAGCGCCAACAATGCCCCCGCCCGGATCCGGCCTGGCCGCGCGGGCTTGCGCCACAGGCGGCACGCCGCCGTTACGGCGTACGGGAAATCGACTGACATGGACATGGGCGACACCATCGGCAGGAAGTGGGCGGCAACACGGCAGACCATAGTCCCGGCCGCGTCCACCGACAACGGGGGCGCAACCCGGGCGGGCCGTGATGGGGCCGGAACGCGCCTGCCGCCCAGGCTCCAACTCGGGCACGCCCTGCCGGTCCTCCGTCGCCTGGACCGGGCCTCGTCCGGCAGACCAGGGCGACTGGGCGACCTGCACGACACGCGCGGCATCCTCCTGCAGCGCGCACGTCGGGTGTTACCACGAACAGGCGCATGTCGACGCCCGCCGCCGTCGCTGCCGTTCAACGCATGGACACCCTCAGGTGTCCGTGGACGACACCGCCCAATGCCGCCGGTTACCAGACCAGATCGTCGGGAACCTGATACTTGGGATCTGCATACGGATCATCGCCCGCGGGCGCATTCGGATCCACCTTCAACGCCACCGACGGAGCGAACACCGCCTCGGCCGCGGCCAGTACTTCGGCGGTGACCAGCAGGTAACGCCCGTTGAGCTGCAGCACGCCCAGCTCGCCGGCATTGAGCGCCTTGAGCTGATCGGCGGTCACGTAGATGCGCTTGATCTTGCCGCCGTACGGGAAATGCCGGGCGATATCGGCATCGGCATGATTGAGCCCCTTGTCCTTGAGCAGCTCTTCCAGCTTGGCCTTGGCCTCGCGGCGCAGGCGTGCCTCTTCCTGCTTCACGCGCTCGGCTTCGATACGCTCGTCCTTCTCGCGCTGCGCACGGATCGCATAGGCCTTGGCCAGGTCGATGTCTTCGCGGCTGCGCGCCGGCTTCGGGCCACGTCGGTCGGCAGCGGCCTGCTGCGGGCGTGCCGGTCCTCCCGGCCGCCCGTCGCGCCTGTGCGCAGGCCTGCCATCCGTGGGCGTGGCCGACTGCGGCCGCTGCGGCCCCCTGCCCTGGCCACCCGGCGTGTTGCCGGGCGCGGGCTTGCCGCCCTGCCCGTGTGCACGCGCGTTCGGCCGTGCGTCGGATTTGCGTTCGGGCTTGGGCGAGGACTTGAAGCCCAAGCCAAGCAACTGGTCACGTAAGGTATCGCTCATGGCGGCGGCAATCTGCAATCAGTAGTGCGGAGGCGGCGGTTCATCGGCCGCGTCGGCAAACAACGTGGAGCGCACCTTGCCCAGATCCTCGAGCAGGTGGCGGATCAGTTCGGCATTGCGGGCGCCCGTCAGCCGGGCGTCCGCGAGCGCTTCGCTGAGCTCGTTGAGCGCCTGCTCCTGAAAGGAAAGGCGCGTTTCCAGTTCGATCAACCGCTCTTCCAGTGCGCGGTCGTGCAGCGGGAGTTGCTCATGCATACAACGAAGAACCTCGTCCGATGGGGTAAGCGATCGGTTCCGGCATGGCGGACCCGCTGACCACGATCGCTGGACCGTCGTCATGACGACCTGCGGTTTGCGCCATCGCCATCAGATGCCGCAGCCCGGCGCCGCCGACCAGGGCCGGCGGCGTGCGCATGGCGGTGAAGTGATCCCGCCGTGCGCGACCGCCGCCGCTGCGGCGTCGGTGAATCGCCACCGGCAGCAGACACGGCAGGCTTTCAGCAGCGACGCCTGGCCGGGGACGCGACCGAGAGACCACCCGGTGGTCGAGGCCATCGACCTCGACCGGTTCGATGCCCACGCAGACGATCCGATGCTTCACGTCCGCCAGGCAAGTACCGGTGACATGACCCACGTAACCGGCGCCTGGGATCGCAACGCACATGGACGCAATGACTCCCGCGAACTATCAGGGAAGGATGCCCATCAATTCGACATCGAAGGTCAGGGTGGCATCCGGTCCGATCGGCCCACCCTGCGTCCCGTTCGGGCCATAGGCGAGGTTGGACGGAATCCAGAAGCGGTACTTCGAGCCCACCGGCATCAGCGCCACACCCTCGGTCCAGCCGGGAATGACCTGATCCAGGCCGAACTCGGCCGGCTGGCCGCGCTGGTAGGAGCTGTCGAACACCTGCCCGTTGAGCAGCTTGCCTTCGTAGTTCACGCGGACCTTGTTGGTGCGCATCGGGCGTTCGCCGCTGCCCTGGCGCAGCACCATGTACTGCAGGCCGGACGCGGTGGTGATCACGCCCTTCTCGGTCTTGTTCTTGGCCAGGAAAGCATTGCCTTCTTCGCGGTTCTTGGCACCGGCAGCACCCTGCTTGGCAGCGGCGAAGGCCTGCATGGTGGCAGCGGCTTCCTGCTGGGTCAGACGCGTGCTGCCCTTGGCGAAGACGGTGCGCACCGCCTCTATCAGGATCGACAGGTCGATCTCGTCCTTGATGCCGGCCAGCGACGGGCCGACCGCACGATCGCCAAGCATCAGGCCGACATTTTCCTTGGACGGCGCGGCCGGCGCCGACCCCGGCGCCATGCCCGGTACCTGCTGGCCGTTACGCGCCGCCAGCGCGGTGCGCAGGGCGGTATCGGTGGCCTGGGTCTGCTCGTCGGACAACAACGGCTTGCCGCCCTTGAACGCATTCTCGATGGCGCGCTGCATCGCGCTCAGATCGATGTCCTGGGCGATCGGCTCGAACGAGCGCGCCACGTCCATGCCGATGGCGTAACTGACGTTCTCGCGCGTGCTCTTCTCAGACGATGCATTCAAAACTGGCTTCTCCTTGGTGGCCGCTGCGGCCGGTTGCTGCGACATCGCCGGCACCGAAGCCGTCATTGCCACCATCAATAGCGACGCCGCCGCGCCGCGCTTTCCCATCTTCATTCGATGCACTTCCCGAGAGTGAAAAGACACGCCGCCCACGGCGCTGAACGCGCATTGTCGCATGCGCGCGCGGCATTGCGAGCGCTCGCTCAGCGCGACGGCGCCTGCAGTGCGCGTTCGATCGCCGCCAGTACGCGCGGATCGTCCGGTTTGATCTTGCTGGAGAACTGCTCGGCCACGCGTCCATCGCGGCCGATCAGATACTTGTGGAAGTTCCAGTCCGGCGCCACCCCGGTCGCCTGCGTCAACCGCTGATACAGCGGCGTCGCGTCCTTGCCCAGCACATGCACCTTTTCGAACATGGGGAACTTCACCCCATAGGTCAGCGTGCAGAATTCCTGGATCTGCTGCTCGGATCCCGGTTCCTGGCCCTGGAAGTCATTGGACGGGAAACCGAGCACGGCAAAGCCTCGGCTGCCGAACCGCTGGTTCAGGGCCTCCAGGCCCGCGTATTGCGGGGTGTTGCCGCATTTGCTGGCGGTGTTGACCACCAGCACCACCTTGCCCCCATAGCTACGGTTCAGGTTGATTGGCTGCTTGCCGGCCAGCGGGCGGTAGTCCACATCCAGCAACGGCGCATTCGCAGCGACCGCCGATGCCGCAAAAAAACCAATCAAAACAAGCATCAACAGAGGTTTGGTCGACATGACAATCCCTTCAGGGTGAGCAGGCAACCCAGCCCGTGCCAGGGGTGCCATCGGTTGGGTATGACAGGCAGTTGACTCGCCGCGTGTCGGTGTTATAGTTGAATACAACACCAGTCATCCAACGCAGGGGGAAAGCATGAACAGCACACGCTTCACGCGACCAGTACCGCTGTTGCTGTTCGGCAGCACCCTGTTCGCCCTTGGTTGTCTGGGAGCCGCTTCCAGTCAGGTCACGGAGTCCGGCGCCGATTATGGCGTGTCGGAGGCGGTTACGGAAAACGCGACAACTCCCCCCGATGCACGCCCCCGGCTCAGCCGGCATCCGCGCGCCTCGCTGTCGATGCCCTATTTCTCCTTCGCGCAGGTTCTGCGCCCACGGAGCTGATCATGAACGACATCCAGTGGAGCGACGGCGCTCCCATCTATCGCCAACTCAAGGAGCGGGTCATTGCCATGATGCTCGATGGAGTCCTCAAGCCTGGCGATGCCCTGCCTTCGGTACGGCAGGTGGCCGCTGACTACCAACTCAATCCGATCACCGTCTCGCGCGCCTACCAGGAACTGGCAGACGAGAACCTGGTGGAAAAGCGCCGCGGCCTGGGCATGTTCATGACCCCGGAGGCCGCGCAGAAGCTGCGCGGAAGCGAACGCGAGCGTTTCTTGAATGAAGAATGGCCAGCCGTGCTGGAGCGCATCCAGCGGTTGGGCCTGTCCATCGACGATCTGTTGCCACAGGGGAAAACATCATGACTGCCGTCTCCACCGACCACGTCGTCGAGGCACGCGGGCTGCGCAAGGCCTACAAGCATCGACAGGCGCTGGACAACACCAGCTTCACCATCGCCGCCGGCCGCATCGTCGGGCTGATCGGGCCCAACGGTGCGGGCAAGACCACCGCCCTGAAGGCGGTGCTGGGGTTGACCGATTTCGACGGCGAGCTGCGCGTGCTGGGCATGGATCCGCGGACCCAGCGCAATGCGCTGATGAACGAGGTGTGTTTCATCGCCGATGTGGCGGTGCTGCCGCGTTGGCTGCGGGTGGGCGAGGCGATCGATTTCGTCGCCGGTGTGCATCCGCGCTTCGATCGCGCCAAGTGCGAGCGCTTTCTGGCCAATACCCAGCTCAACCGCAAGTCGCGGGTGCGCGAACTGTCCAAGGGCATGATCGTGCAGCTGCATCTGGCGCTGGTGATGGCCATCGATGCGCGCATCCTGGTGCTGGACGAACCCACCCTGGGCCTGGACATCCTCTACCGCAAGCAGTTCTACCAGCGCCTGCTGGAGGATTACTTCGACGAACAGAAAACCATCATCGTCACCACCCACCAGGTCGAGGAGATCGAACACATCCTCACCGACGTGATGTTCATCCGCGACGGCCGCGTCGTGCTGACCGCCGACATGGAGGATGTGGCGCAGCGCTACACCGAAGTCCTGGTCGGCCCCGAGCAGCTGGATGCCGCCCGCGCGCTCGCGCCCATCGACGAACGCGCCCTGCCCTTCGGCAAGACCGTGATGCTGTTCGATGGCACCCCCAAGGATCAGCTCGCCCGCTTTGGAGAAACCCGCAATCCCGGCCTGGCCGATCTGTTCGTTGCCGTCATGAAGGGGACCTACGCATGAATGCCATGACCCACCAAGCATCTCCCGCCCGTACCTTCGGCTGGCTGCTCAGACGCGAGTACTGGGAAAACCGCGGCGGCTTCGTCTGGGCGCAGGTGATCACCGGCGGCATTGCCGTGTTCTTCGCGCTGCTGGGCGCGGTGATCGGTGCGATCACCGCACGCCGCAATCTGGTCAACGACAGCGTGAACCCCGGCGACATGGCCGAGTACGCTCGTACCCTGGGTCAGGTCGGCGACGGCCTGCTGCTGGGCGGCATCGGCATCGCCTCGGTGGTGCTCGCCTTCGTGGTGTTCTTCTATTCGCTGGGGAGCCTGTACGACGATCGCCGCGATCGCAGCGTGCTGTTCTGGAAATCGTTGCCGGTCTCGGATGCGCAGACCGTGCTGTCCAAGGCGGCCTGGGCGCTGCTGCTGGCGCCGCTGATCGCCATCGCGATCGGCCTGGTGGTGGGCCTGGCGTTGTGGCTGATCGCCATTGGCGGCGCGCTGATCGCCGGTGCGCCCAGCCCCTGGGCGATGGCCACGCACTCGCACCCGTTCGCGCTGTTGTGGCTGCTGCTCAAGACAGTGCCGATGAGCCTGTTGTGGTCACTGCCCACTGTGGGCTGGCTGATGTTCTGCTCGGCCTGGGCCAACAGCAAGCCATTCCTGTGGGCAGTCCTGTTTCCGCTGCTGGCCTGCGTGATGCTGAGCATTCTCTCGGCGATGCCCGGCGTGTCGCTGCCGATCGGCTGGATCTGGTACATCGTCGCCTACCGCGGCCTGCTCAGCGCCCTGCCCGGTACCTGGTCGCCACGCGCGGTCAGCGGCAACCTGGACAGCAGCGCCATGCAGAACCCCAGCGATCTGGTGCAGTGGGCGCTGCAGCACACCGACAGTTCACGCGTCTATGGCAACCCGGATATCTGGGTGGGTGCCGCCATCGGCGCCGCCCTGATCGCCGCCTCCATCTACCTGCGCCGCCGGCGTTCCGAAGCCTGAGGGAGTTCCATCATGCGTGTGCTACTGAGTCTGGTCATTGCCCTCGCACTGCCCGCCTCCGCCCTTGCCGAAGAACAATGCAAGTTTTCCGAGCCGCGTCAGCTCGACCTGCAACTGGCAGGAGTGAAATCGGTGCTGTTCGAGGTCCATTCCAACGATCTGCGGCTGCAGGCGCAGCCAGGCAACAACGGACGCCTGAGCGGACGCGCCTGTGCCGCCAAGGCCGATCTGCTGAAGGGCCTGAACGTCACCCAGAAGCGGGTCGGCGACAAGCTGGTGGTGACCCTGGCCGCGGATCGCCTGCCGCGCATGTCCATCGGCGAGCACTACGCGTATCTGGACCTGCGCGGAAGCGTGCCCGACGCGTTGTTGGTGCAGCTCGACGTCGGTTCCGGTGATGCGGAGATCGACGGCGCCGCGACGGTCAGCGCCGATGTCGGTTCGGGCGATGTGGCGGTCCGCCACAGCAAGGGCCGTGTCACCGCCAAGGTCGGCTCCGGCGATGTGGAGCTGCAAGACGTGGGATCGCTGCGTGTGCTGAGCGTGGGCTCCGGCGACCTGAAGGCCAGACAGATACGCGGCGCGGCGGACATCGGCGCGGTCGGTTCGGGCGACGTCCAACTGCAGGGGGTGGCGGGCAATGTCACTGTTGGTACGGTCGGCTCTGGCGATGTGGAGATTGCAGACGTACAAGGAAGCGTCACGGTCGAGGCGATCAGTTCCGGCTCGCTGGACGTGCGCAAGGTCGGCGGCGACCTCAGCGTCGCGCGCAAGGGCAGCGGCGATATCGACGTGAGCGATGTCGCCGGTGCCACGCGCGTGCCGACAGACAGGTAACTTTCCACATGAGGGGGGAATGCTGATGAAACTGTTCGTTTCTGTGGTGTTGGCGAGCGCATTGCTGGTGGGCTGCGGAAAATCCGAGCCCAAGGTCGTGGTCTCCGGCCAGAATGGCGGAAGCGGCGTGACGTTCAACGGCAAGAGCGTCACGCTCAAACGCGATGGCCTTGCTGCGGCGACGATCAGCGCCGATGGCGCGCTCAGTATCGACGGCAAGCCGGTGCAACTGAGCGAGGCGCAGCGACGTGCGATGCGCGAGTACTACGTGCAGATCCAGGGTGTCGCGGCCAAAGGCATCGACATCGGCACGCAGGGCGCAGCATTCGGCGCGCACGCCGCCGGCGAAGCGCTCAAGGGCGTCCTCAGCGGCAACGCAGAGCAGATCGGCGACAAGATCGAAGCCGAAGCGGAGACATTCAAGCAGAAGGCCTTGCTGATCTGCGACCAGCTGGAAAAGCTGCGCGGCGCGCAGGACACCGCAGCAAGCGCAGTGCCCGAGTTCGGGCCGTATGCCAACCTCACCCAGAAAGACGTGGCCGACTGCCGCGAGTGAATGCCATGGCAGGCTCCAGTTTCTGAGATCCGGCTGTGGATCGGCTTGCCGCTGGGGGCACGCAATTGCGCCGCCTATGTGCGTGCGCGCCCTGCTGGAGGGAGACATCGGCGCGCCGACGACAGCGTCGGCGCAATCACCGAGGCGCAATCACCGAGGTGTGGCGGCAGCTGCCGGTTGGCGCTGTCTGCGACAGCATGTCGCCCTCCGGCTCGCCCATGGCACCCGCGCCGGTGAATCGGGCGGGATTACACTAGTGCGCTCCCCTCGACCCACCGATCCCATGAACAAGTTCGTGATGCTTTGCATGGCACTGCTGCTTTGCACCCTCGCCGCCTGCGGCGACCAGTCGGCCCGGCGTGCCGAGCGCGGCAAGCCGCGGGTTGCCGTCACCACGCAGTCGGTGATGATCCGCCGCCCGCCGGCTGCCAACGCACAGATCACGCCCGACGGGACGCTCAAGATCGACGACATCGCGCTGCCGCAGAAGGAACCGACCCGGGCCAAGCTGCAGTTGCTGTTCGGGCATCTGCAGATGCTGCGCCAGCAGGCGGTCAACGATGCCGGCCCGGACCCGGAGTACAAATCCATCAAGCTGACGGCCACGCCGGAGATTCAGCGCCTCAGTCGCGAATTGCTGGATGAGATCCCCTCGCTGCATCCGTATCGCGAGAGCTTCGACAACGTGCAGGCCGAGCGGCACTGAGCCGCGCCGTCGAAGACCGATTGCCGGTTCCGGGGCGACGGGCATCCACCCATCGCCCACCGCGCCACCGGATTGCCACTTCGGCGGGCAGCCGGATGCTGCCATTGCAACAGGCTGGCGGCGGTCAGCCGCCGCTGCCCCCACCGCCGGCCTGGATCCCGCCGCGCGCCAGTGCTGCAGGATCCAGCAGCCGCCGCAGTTCGGCTTCGGGCAGGCCGCTGTCTTCCTTGGCAACGTCCAGCACCGGGCGCTGCTCCTTGTAGGCGCGCTTGGCGATCGCAGCCGCTTTTTCGTACCCGATGATGGGATTCAACGCGGTGACCAGGATCGGATTGCGATCCAGCGCCTCGCGCACGCGCTCCTGGCGCACCTTCAAGCCCGCGATGGCGCTATCGGCCAGCAGCCGCGCCACATTGCCCAGCAGCGTGATCGAATCCAGCAGGTTGTAGGCGATCAACGGCAGGGTCACGTTCAACTGGAAATTGCCGGTCTGTCCCGCCACGGTGATTGCGGTGTGGTGGCCGATGACCTGCGCGCAGGCCATCACCGTGGCCTCGGGGATCACCGGATTGACCTTGCCCGGCATGATCGAGCTACCCGGCTGCAGCGCCGGCAACTCGATCTCGCCCAGCCCGGCCAGCGGACCGGCATTCATCCAGCGCAGATCATTTGCGATCTTGATCAGGGCCACTGCCAGCGCGTTGAGCTGGCCGGACAACTCCACTGCATCGTCCTGCGCGGCCAGGCCCTCGAACTTGTTCTCCGCGCTTTCGAACCTGGCCCCGCTCAGGCTCGACAAGGCCTTGGCCACCTTGCTACCGAAACGTGGATCGGCGTTGATGCCGGTACCGATCGCGGTACCGCCCAACGGCAACCGGCGCAGGCGCTTGAGCGCATCGTCGATGCGTTCCTGCGCGGAACTCAACTGCGCAGACCAGGCGCCGAATTCCTGCCCGAAGGTCAGCGGCATCGCGTCCATCAGATGGGTACGCCCGGTCTTGACGATCTTGTCCAACCCTTTGGCGCGCTTGTCGATGGTCTTGCGCAGATGCTTGAGCGCCGGCTGCAGATGCTCCTGCACCGCCAGCAAGGCAGAGACACGGATCGCGGTGGGCACCACGTCGTTGGAACTCTGCCCCAGATTGACGTGATCGTTGGGGTGCACCGCCGTCTTGCCGGCACGCGTGGCCAGCGTGGCGATCACCTCGTTGGCATTCATGTTGGACGACGTCCCCGACCCGGTCTGATAGACGTCGATCGGGAACTGCGCATCGTATGTGCCCTCGGCCACCTGCAAGGCAGCATCCTGCACGGTCTTGCCGATCGCTTTCGGCAGCAGCCCCAGATCGGCGTTGACACCGGCGGCGGCGGCCTTGATCAAGCCCAGCGCACGAATGAAACCGCGCGGCATCGGCTGCCCGGAGACCGGAAAATTCTGTACGGCGCGTTGGGTCTGCGCGCCCCACAACGCATCGGCAGGCACCTGCAGCTCGCCCATGCTGTCGTGTTCGGTCCTGAAACGTTCGCTCATCTGCATTCTCCGCAATTGGTGATGTTGTGGTGACGCAATGGCTGGCAGCGGGCGTGCCCATGCTGGCGTGGCCGCCTACGATACCCGGTGGGTGCGTTGCGACCACGTCGTCGCATCAGCTGGGCTAGACTGGCCGTTCATTCTTTCCGAGGTACCACGCCGCCATGGGCGACGACCCTGACTGTAGAAACGCACCGAGCGTGTCGCTCTTCGCTGTAGACCTCATCGCCTTCTGCCCTGCTGCGCCGATGCGGGTGGCCACCGATCCGGGCGGAGGCGAACATGCTCGGTAACGTGCTGCTGCTGTTCGTCGCATTGCTGCTGGTGCTATTGAACGGCTTCTTCGTCGCCGCCGAATTCGCACTGGTCAAACTGCGTCACACCCAGGCGGTGGGGCTGGCGCAGAACAACGGCTGGCGCGGGCGTCTTCTACTCGGTGTGCATGCACACCTTGATGCGTATCTGTCGGCCTGCCAGCTGGGTATCACCCTGGCCTCGCTCGGCTTGGGTTGGGTGGGCGAGCCGGCCTTCGCGCACCTGCTGCAGCCGCTGTTCGATGCGCTGGGCCTGTCGCCGGATGCGGCGCAGTTCACCGCATTGGCGATCGCCTTCAGCCTGATCTCCTTCCTGCACATCGTGCTGGGCGAACTGGCGCCCAAGAGCATGGCGATCCGGCGCCCGGAGCGGATGTCGCTGTGGACCGCAGCGCCGTTGTACCTGTTCTACTGGATCATGTACCCGGCGATCTGGCTGCTCAATACCAGCGCCAACCGTCTGCTGCGGCTGCTGGGCTGGGGCGATGTCGAACATCAATCGCACCGTTACTCGCGCGAAGAACTCAAGCTCATCGTCGGCCGCCAGGACCCCAACGCGGCCGCACCCGATCACGGCCTGGCGCTGATGAGCCACGCACTGGAACTGCCGGACCTGGTGGCCGGCGACCTGATGCGCCCGCGCGAGCACATGCGCAGCCTGCGCGAAGGCATGGACCTGGAGGCGGTGCTCGCAGAATTCAGCGAGTCGCGCTACAGCCGCTATCCGTGGTTCGACACCGATGGCGAACAGGTGCTGGGCATCCTGCACACCAAGGATCTGTTGGTGGCGATGGCGCGCGGCCAGGATCTGGACGATTTGCGGCCGCTGCTGCGCCCGGCCACCCGGCTGACCCTGGAAACTCCGATCCCCCAGGCGTTGGAGCAGTTCCGCAGCGGCACCACCCATCTGGCGCTGTGCGTGGAAGACGAGGGCCGCATCCTGGGCTTCTTCACCCTGGAAGACCTGCTGGAAGTGGTGGTCGGCGAGATCGAGGACGAGCACCGCCATGTGGTGCGCGATGCCCCGGTCCGCAGCCAGGACGGCTCGCTGCTGGTGGCCGGCAGCACCTCGATCTTCCGCCTGGAGCGCCTGCTCGGCCAGGATCTGAGCGCCCCGGACCATGTCAATTCGGTGGGCGGGCTGATCGTGCATCGATTGCAGCGGCTGCCCGAAGAGGGCGAGACCCTGGAACTGGATGGACATGCGCTGACCGTCCGGCGCATGGCCGGCCACCGCATCCAGGCGGTCACGGTACGCCCGCTGGGCGAAGCCGGGGCCGGGGCGGCGTAGAATACCGGCCCCGCCAGCTTCCCAGTGCCCTGCCCATGTCGGATTCCGCCCTGCTCGCCCTGTCTCCGCTCGACGGCCGCTACGCCTCCAAGGTGGACGCGTTGCGCCCGATCTTTTCCGAATACGGCCTGATCCGGGCCAGGGTCAAGGTCGAGATCGAATGGCTGTTGGCGCTGGCCGCCGAACCCGGGATCGCCGAGCTGGCGCCGTTTTCGGACGCCGCCGCGCGGCGCCTGCGGGTGTTGGCCGAGGACTTCAGCGTGACGCATGCCGCGCGGGTCAAGGAGATCGAGCGCACCACCAACCACGACGTCAAGGCGGTGGAGTACTTCATCAAGGAGCAGCTCAAGGACGACGCCGAGCTGGGCCCGGCGCTGGAATTCGTACATTTCGCCTGCACCAGCGAGGACATCAACAACCTCAGCTACGGCCTGATGCTGGAGCAGGCGCGCCGCGAGGTGCTGCTGCCCACGCTGGACGGCATCGTCGCCTCGCTGCGCGCCCTGGCGCACGCGCAGGCCGCCCAGCCGATGCTCTCGCGCACCCACGGCCAGACCGCCTCGCCCACCACGCTGGGCAAGGAAATCGCCAATGTGGTCGCGCGCCTGGAACGCCAGCGCCGGCAGATCGCCGCGGTGGAACTGACCGGCAAGATCAACGGCGCGGTCGGCAACTACAACGCGCACCTGGTGTCGTACCCGCAGCTGGACTGGGCCGGCTTCGCGCAGCGTTTCGTCGAAAGCCTGGGCCTGGTGTTCAACCCTTACACCACCCAGATCGAGCCGCACGACAACGTGGCCGAGATCGGCGATGCCACCCGCCGTGCCAATACCATCCTGATCGACCTGGCACGCGATATCTGGGGCTACATCTCGCTGGGCTACTTCAAGCAGAAATTGAAGGAAGGCGAAGTCGGCTCGTCCACGATGCCGCACAAGGTCAACCCGATCGACTTCGAAAACGCCGAGGGCAATCTCGGCATCGCCAACGCCCTGTTCGAGCATTTTTCGGCCAAGCTGCCGATCAGCCGCTGGCAGCGCGACCTCACCGACTCCACCGTGCTGCGTGCCCTCGGCACCGCGTTCGGCCATACCCAGGTGGCGCTGGATTCGCTGGCCAAGGGGCTGGGCAAGCTGACCGTCAACCCCGAGCGTCTGGATGCCGATCTGGATGCGGCATGGGAAGTGCTGGCCGAAGCGGTGCAGACCGTGATGCGCCGTCACGGCCTGCCCAATCCCTACGAACAACTGAAGGCGCTGACCCGCGGCCAGGGCATCACTGCGGCCTCGATGCAGGCGTTCGTGGAAAGCCTGCAGTTGCCGGAAGAAGACAAGCAGCGTCTGCGCGCGCTCACTCCGGGCGGCTACACCGGCCTGGCAGAGCAGCTGGCCCGCGCGATCTGAGCCTGGCCATTGCGTGCGGTCGCACCGCGCCCCGAGCGGGCGCGGTCGGCAGCCGCTGACTGCCTGCACCCCACATCGGTGCGGCCTGCGGATCTTCATCTGCAGGATCTGCGGCATCAGCGCGCGCCCCGCCTCGTCGACAACGCGCAACACAGCGGCTGCTATGGTGCCGGCCTCATCCACCCAGGAACCGACCCATGCGCGTACTCCGGATCAATGCGGTTCTGCTTGCCTCGCTCAGCGCAGCCGTCAGCGGCTGCGGTGCCGATCGCCCGGCCGCGCAGGCGGTATCGGCCATGTCCTCCACCCTCACCGACCCTGCCAGCGGCGCGGACTGCAGCGGCAAGGATGTCCGGCTGACCCGCAACGACAGCGAGTGGATCCTGCACGGCGACTGCGGCGCAGTCACCATCACCGCCTCGCGTGGTGCGATGAACCTGGACAACGCGCGCAGCATTCGCGTGGAAGGCAGCAACTTCACCGTACTCAACCAGCAGCTCGGGCAACTGAGCGTGACCGGTCACGACAACACGCTCAATCTGACCAACGTCGACAGCGTGGACATCCAGGGCAACAAGAACCTGGTGCTGGCGCGCGAGGTGAAGCAGGTGCGGTTTTCGGGTAACGACAACACCGTCAACCCGTCCAGCAAGCCCACGCTGGACGACAGCGGCAGTGGCAACAAGCTGATGTAGGGCACTGTCGGGGGCCCACCGCCGCAAACGAGGCTGCGCCCTGACGACCGACAACAGGGCCACCAACGGTCACGCTCGTCCGTGGCGATGTTCCGGCATCTGCAGGCATCGCTTCGCCGCGCATGGCTTCATGCACTCGTCGCGCCATGGCCATGCCAGGTGCAGCCCGATCAGGGCCGAGGCGCCGCCACCAGCGTCACCTCGCGCGGCTTGGCAGTGCCTCGCACGATCATGAAACGCAGCGTTTCCCCGACCTTTCGATCGAGCGCGGACTTGAGCACGTCGGCCTTGCTGCCGGCCACTGGGATGCCCTGCGCCGAGACGATGGCATCGCCTACCTGCAGGCCGGCGGCGGCCGCAGGCGATGCAGGCTTGACCGCGTCGATGGTCACCGAGGTCAGCGTGGGATTGAACGAAAACCCTTCGCTCTGCACCGCGAAGCTCAAACCGAACCAGCCTTTCGCATCGCCCGCCTGCACCATGCCGCTCAAGCTCATGGCGGCAGTCAGCACGAGCGCACCCGGTTTCCATCGACGCATCACATCCATCCCTAGTCGAGATTGCAGCGCACAGCGGCTGCGGTCCTGCAGTGTGCAGCGCGTACCGCAGCGGACTCATGTGCCATCGGGCACCCTGCCCGCCAAGTCGGCAGCGGGCCTGCCTCATGCGGCGCCCGACACCTCGCATGCATATCGCCGCGCCGGACCGCCGTCTTGCAGCGTGATGGCATGCGCGCCCATGCCGGACCTGCACAGGCGCCGCCGATCCGCAGCGCACATCCGCTTCACCACCTCCCTGAAACCTTGCCTGTCTGCGCTGCCGTGTGCAGGTGCAGATCCGGCGCAGGCATCGGACAATAGCGCCGGTGCGCGCCGGCCTGGTCCGCGCCGCCAGCATTCCGTCGATCCCCTGCAAGGAAATCCCATGGCTGCACGCAAGGCAAACCCTCCCGTCATCGAAGTCCAGGCCCGCCCTGGCCAGCCGCTGGGCATGCCGGTGGAGCGCTTCCTGCGCACCTACTGGCACAAGCACCCGCTGCTGATCCGCAATGCGTTCGCGGACTTCGCTTCGCCACTGCAGCCGGGAGATCTGGCCGGGCTGGCTTGCGAGGAGGGCGTGCTGGCACGGCTGATCAGCCACGACCGCGCCAGCGACGACTGGAGCGTGCGTACCGGCCCGTTCCAGGAAACCGACTTCCCCGGCCTGCCCGACCATGACTGGACCCTGCTGGTGCAGGACGTGGACAAGTGGGATGCCGACGTGCGCGCGTTGCTGGAGCAGTTCCGCTTCCTGCCGCGCTGGCGCATCGACGACATCATGATCAGCTTCGCCGCCACCGGCGGTTCGGTCGGCGCGCATGTCGATCACTACGATGTGTTCCTGTTGCAGGGCCAGGGCCATCGCCGCTGGCAGATCGACGCACGCGCCTCGCAGGGCCGCAGGCCCACGCCGCAGGCATTCCGCGACGATGTCGACCTCAAGCTGCTGCGCGAGTTCAAGCCCACCCACGACTGGGTGCTGGGCCCGGGCGACATGCTGTACCTGCCGCCGCTGGTGCCGCACCACGGTGTGGCGCAGGACCCGTGCCTGACCTTCTCGATCGGCACCCGCGCGCCCTCTTCGGCCGAACTGATCGGCGACTACCTGGACACCCTGATCGCCGATGCCGACGAGTCCGTGCGCTATCACGACGAAGACCTGAAGGTGCCGGCCGATCCCTACGAGATCGACGTCACCGCGATGAACCGCGTGGTCGAAGCGCTCAACGCCTTGCGCATGAACGACCCCGATCGCCTGGGCGACTGGTTCGGCCGCTTCATGACCACCTACCGCGCCTCCGGCGATGTGGTGCCGGCGCCGGAACCGATTCCGCGCGCGGCAGTGGAACAGGCACTGGACGAAGGCGTGCTGCTGTATCGCCACCCGTGGTCGCGGCTGGCCTGGCGGCGTGCCAAGCGCGGCGCCACCCTGTTCTGCAGCGGCCTGGAGTTCGCCCTGTCGGCCAAGGACGCCGCACGCCTGGCGGCCGCCGAAGAGATCGATGGCGCGCTCTACGGGCAGTTGTCGGCGCGTGGCCGCGAGGTCGTGCTCGAACTGCTGGCCCAGGGACATTACCAGCGCGCCCACGACGACACGCGCGAGGATATCGACGACGAACCAGCACCTGCGCTGAGCGTGTCGGCCGCTCACGGCGATGCCGATGACGACGCCAGTGACGATGCCGACACCATGGACGCCGATGATGCGGTCGATGACGACGCCGATGTCGAAGCGGTCGCCGACGACGCCGACAGCCCGGAGGAGCGCGTCGCTGCCGCCGAGGCAGCGGACGACGAGGCGGACACGGACGACGAAGCAGACCCGTCTGACACCGGCGACGATGGAATCCCGTCTCGCGCATGAACCCGCAAGGCAGCCCGCAGATCGTCACGCTGGACCCGGCCACCGACGCCGCGGCCCTGCGTGCGCTGCGCCTGGCCTGTGCCACAGCCCCCGCGGCTGACCCGCTTGAGCCCGACTGGGACGCGCTGGACCCGCTCAGCCTGCATCTGGGAGCGCGGACCGAGCAGGGCCAATGGGTTGCCTCGGTCCGGCTGACGCCGGACCGGCGCATCGACCGGCTCGGCCTGCTGCCGCACTGGCGCCGCCGCGGCCTGGCCGACCAGTTGCTCACCGCAGCCGTGGCCAACGCCGCCCAGCGTGGCTGGCCCGAACTGCAGGCACGTGCCACCGCCAGTGCCCAGGCGGTGTTCGCGCGCCAGGGCTTTCTTCCCCGCGCTTCCGCCGGCGTTGCAGCCGAACATGGCGACGACGGCGACGCGTCCGGCACGCTGCTGCATCGCCGGCTCGACGGGCCGATGGCCGTGGACAGCCTCACCGCAGCCCTGGCCGCCACCGCCGGCCTGCTCTGCGGCGCACGCCGGCAGGTACTCATCTACAGCCGCGCGCTGGATCCGCCCCTGTTCGACAATGCAGCGGTGCTGGATGCGCTGCGCCGCTTCGCCACTGCCCGCCACGACAAGCGCGTGCAGGTGCTGGTACAGGATCCGGCAGCGGCCATGGCCAGCGGCAGCGCGATGTTGCGCCTGGCCCAGCGCCTGCCGAGCGTGTTCCGGTTCCGCGCGGTCAGCGATCCGGTCGATACGAGCTATGCATCGGCCTACGTGGTCGGCGACGACGCCTACTACTTTCGTCCAACAGGTCATCGCTACGATGACGGCGAAACCTGGCTGTCCGGGGCCGCGCGCAGCCGCCAGCTGGAGCGCGAATTCGCGCAGATATGGGAGCGCAGCGCGCTCTGGAACGAACCGCGCGCACTCGGCATCTGACGCCGCAAGTCCTTGCCGGCGCAGGCGCGCCCGCGATTGGTCTGCCTCGCCGGTCAGCTCACAGACGCCCTCTCACAAGCGCAAGGGGGTATAATTTTTCGAGATTTGAGACCGACCGACAAGGCATCCTGCCCTGCCGCTTCCGCACAATCATCCCCACAGCAGACCCGACTTACCATCGTGGATAATCTCCTAAAGCACTTCGCGCAGTCATCGCAGCTCGCCGGCGGCAACGCCGCCTACATCGAGGATCTGTACGAGCAGTACCTCGTCGCCCCGGACAGTGTCGATCCGAAGTGGAAGAGCTACTTCGATGGCTTCGAAGGTCGCAATGCCGGTGATGTTCCGCACTCGGCCGCCATCGCCCATATTCTCACCGCTTCCAAGCAGGCCGCCCATGCCGGCACCGGTGCAGGCGCCAGCGACGAGCGCGAGCGCAACGTCGGCCGCCTGATCACCGCCTACCGCGCTCGCGGTCACCTGGGCGCGCAGCTGGACCCGCTGGGCCTCACCCCGCCGGTCAATCCGCCGGACCTGGACCTGCCGTTCCACAGCCTGTCGCAGGCCGATCTGGACAGCGAGTTCAGCACCGGCGGTGTCGGCGGACAGCCGCGGATGAAGCTGAAGGACCTGCTGGCGCGCCTGAAGGCGACCTATGCCAGCACCATCGGCGCGGAGTTCATGCACATCCAGGAATTCGACCAGCGCCAGTGGATCTACCGTCGCCTGGAAGATGCCGGCGGCAAGATCGCTGGCGATGCGGCCAGCCGCAAACGAACCCTGGAGCGGCTCACCGCCGCCGAAGGCCTGGAGCGCTATCTGCACACCAAGTACGTCGGCCAGAAGCGCTTCTCGCTGGAAGGCGGCGATTCGCTGATCCCGATGATGGACGAAATCGTTCGTCAGTCCGGCAACGATCAGGTCAAGGACATCGTGATCGGCATGGCCCACCGCGGCCGCCTCAACGTGCTGGTCAATACGCTGGGCAAGAACCCACGCAAGCTGTTCGACGAGTTCGAAGGCAAGTTCGAACACGCCCATGACGACCGCGCGCACACCGGCGACGTCAAGTACCACATGGGCTTTTCGGCCGACATCGCCGTTGGCGCCGACAAGCAGGTGCACCTGGCGCTGGCCTTCAATCCTTCGCATCTGGAAATCGTCGACCCGGTCGTGGTCGGCAGCGTGCGCTCGCGTCAGGAGCGCTTCGGCGATACCGAGCGCAAGGCCGTGCTGCCCATCCTGATCCACGGCGACGCCGCATTCGCCGGCCAGGGCGTGGTCATGGAGCTGTTCCAGATGTCGCAGGCGCGCGGTTTCGCGGTCGGCGGCACGGTGCACATCGTGGTCAACAACCAGATCGGCTTCACCACCAGCACCCGCGACGATGCCCGCTCCACGCTGTACTGCACCGACGTGGCCAAGATGATCGGCGCACCGGTCTTCCACGTGAACGGCGACGACCCGGACGCGGTGATGTTCGTGTCCAAGCTGGCCTACGAGTTCCGCCAGCAGTTCAAGAAGGACGTGGTCATCGATCTGGTCTGCTACCGCCGCTGGGGCCATAACGAGGCCGACGAACCGGCCGCGACCCAGCCGGTGATGTACCAGACCATCCGCAAGCACAAGACCACCCGCGAGCTGTATGCCGCCAAGCTGGAAAGCGAAGGCGTGCTGAGCGCCGACGAGGCCAAGGCACTGGTGGATGGCTACCGCAACAAGCTCGATTCCGGCGAATACACCACCGAGCTGGCCAAGCGCAAGCCGGACGAATTCGCCATCGACTGGTCCAGGTACTTGGTCGGCACCGCCGCCGATCCGGTCGATACGCGCGTCAAGCGCGAGCAGCTGGACCGCCTGGCCAAGCTGATCACCACGATTCCCGAAGGCGTCGAGCTGCACGCCCGTGTTGCCAAGATCTACGAAGATCGCGTCAAGATGGCCGCTGGCGATCAGCTCGGCGACTGGGGCTTCGCCGAGAACCTGGCCTACGCCACCTTGTTGGCCGAAGGCCACAAGCTGCGCCTGGTTGGCCAGGACGCCGGCCGCGGCACCTTCTTCCACCGTCACGCGATCCTGCATGACCAGAAGAACGACAATTACTACCTGCCGCTGCGCCAGCTGGTGCAGAACCCCGAAGACGCCACCATCATCGACTCGTTGCTGAGCGAGGAAGCGGTGATGGGCTTCGAATACGGCTACTCCACCACCGACCCGAATGCGCTGTGCATCTGGGAAGCGCAGTTCGGCGATTTCGCCAACGGCGCGCAGGTGGTGATCGACCAGTTCATCGCCGCCGGCGAAGCGAAGTGGGGCCGCATCGCGGGCCTGTCGCTGTTCCTGCCGCACGGCTACGAAGGCCAGGGCCCGGAGCACAGCTCCGCACGTCTGGAGCGCTTCCTGCAGCTGTGCGCGCTGGAGAACATGCTGGTCTGCGTACCGACCACGCCGGCCCAGTGCTTCCACATGATCCGCCGCCAGATGCGCATGACCACCCGCAAGCCGCTGGTGGTGATGACGCCCAAGTCGCTGCTGCGTCACAAGCTGGCGGTGTCGAGCCTGGAAGAACTGGCCGAGGGCGAGTTCCAGCACCTGATTCCCGACGCCAAGGCCGATGCGCAGAAGGTCAAGCGCGTGGTGCTGTGCTCGGGCAAGGTGTATTACGACCTGCTCGAAGACCAGACCAAGCGTGGCCAGGACGATGTCGCCATCGTGCGCATCGAGCAGTTGTACCCGTTTCCGCGTGCGCAGCTGTCGGCCGAGCTCAAGGGCTATGCCAACGCCACCGACGTGGTGTGGTGCCAGGAAGAACCGCAGAACCAGGGTGCGTGGTACCAGATCCGCCACCACCTGAACTTCTGCCTGGCCGGCGGCCAGAGCCTGCACTACGCAGGCCGCGCCCGCTCGCCCTCGCCTGCCGCCGGCCACATGGCCGACCACATCGTCGAACAGCAGACGCTGGTTGCCGATGCGCTGATCAACCCGTTCAACGACCAAGTCGCTGAATAACTCCTTCCCCAAAGACCGAAAACCCTAGGACGCTCCCCGAATGGCCACCGAAGTCAAAGTTCCGGTACTGCCCGAATCCGTTTCCGACGCCACCATCGCCAGCTGGCACAAGAAGGCCGGCGAAGCGGTCAAGCGCGACGAGAATCTGGTCGACCTGGAAACCGACAAGGTCGTGCTGGAAGTTCCCTCGCCGGTCGACGGCGTGCTGAAGGAAATCAAGTTCGACACCGGCAGCACGGTCACCAGCAATCAGATCCTGGCGATCATCGAGGAAGGCGCCACAGCTGCCGCTGCACCGGCTGAAGAGAAGAAGGCCGATGCACCGGCAGCTGCCGCAGCTCCGGCTCCGGCGGCTGCTCCGGCTCCGGCGGCTGCCGCTGCACCGGCAGCTGCGTCCAAGTCCGCTGCCGATTCGCTGCCCCCGGGTGCGCGTTTCTCCGCCATCACCCAGGGCGTGGATCCGGCCCAGGTCGAAGGCACCGGCCGTCGTGGTGCGGTGACCAAGGAAGACATCGTCAACTTCGCCAAGGCCGGCGGCGTGGGCAAGGCCTCGGGTGCCCGCCCGGAAGAACGCGTGCCGATGACCCGCGTGCGCAAGACCATCGCCAAGCGTCTGATGGAGTCCAAGAACTCCACCGCGATGCTGACCACCTTCAACGAGGTCAACCTGGCCAAGGTCTCGGCCGCGCGCAAGGAGCTGCAGGACGAGTTCCAGAAGGCGCACGGCATCAAGCTCGGTTTCATGAGCTTCTTCGTCAAGGCCGCCGCCAACGCGCTGCAGCGTTTCCCGCTGGTCAATGCCTCGATCGACGGCGACGACATCATCTATCACGGCTACAGCGACATCTCCATCGCCGTGTCCACCGACAAGGGCCTGGTCACGCCGGTGCTGCGTAACGTCGAACGCCAGTCGTTCGCCGACGTCGAACAGGGCATCGCCGACTACGCCGCCAAGGCGCGCGCCGGCAAGCTGGGCCTGGACGACCTGCAGGGTGGCACCTTCACCATCACCAATGGCGGCACCTTCGGTTCGCTGCTGTCGACCCCGATCATCAACCCGCCGCAGAGCGCCATCCTGGGCATGCACGCGATCAAGGAACGTCCGATCGCCGAGAACGGCCAGGTCGTGATCGCCCCGATGATGTATCTGGCACTGTCCTACGACCATCGCATCATCGACGGCAAGGACTCGGTGCAGTTCCTGGTCGATATCAAGAACCAGCTGGAAAACCCGGGCCGCATGCTGTTCGGTCTGTGATGAAAGCCGGGATTGGGGATTGGGGATTCGGGATTGGCGAGAGCCGCCCTTTCCCAAGCATCCCGCTTTTACGAATCCCCAATCCCCAATTCCCAATCTCGTGAGCGAAGAATGAGCGAACAAGAACAATTCGACGTCGTCGTCATCGGTGCCGGTCCGGCCGGTTATCACGCTGCAATTCGCGCGGCCCAGCTGGGCATGAAGGTCGCCTGCATCGACGCAGCACTGGGCAAGGACGGCAAGCCCGCCCTGGGCGGTACCTGCCTGCGCGTGGGCTGCATTCCGTCCAAGGCGCTGCTGGATTCCTCGCGCCAGTTCTGGAACATGGGCCACCTGTTCGGCGACCACGGCATCAGCTTCAACGACGCCAAGATGGACGTGCCCACCATGATCGGCCGCAAGGACAAGATCGTGAAGCAGTTCACCGGCGGCATCGCGATGCTGTTCAAGGCCAACAAGATCACCCCGTACTACGGCTTCGGCCAGCTGCAGCCGGGCAACATCGTCAAGGTCACCCAGCACGAAGGTGGGGAGATCGAACTCAAGGGCACCAACGTGATCCTGGCGGCCGGTTCGGAATCGATCGAACTGCCGTTCGCCAAGTTCGACGGCGACACCATCGTCGACAACGTCGGCGGCCTGGATTTCACTGCCGTTCCCAAGCGCCTGGCGGTGATCGGCGCTGGTGTGATCGGCCTGGAGCTGGGCAGCGTGTGGAAGCGCCTGGGCGCCGAGGTCACCATCCTCGAGGCGCTGCCGGACTTCCTGGCGTTGGCCGATGCCGAAGTGGCCAAGACCGCGCTGAAGGAATTCAAGAAGCAGGGCCTGGACATCAAGCTCGGCGCCAAGGTCAGCAAGACCGAGATCACCGGCAGCGGCGATGCCAAGCAGGTGGTGCTCAGTTACACCGACGCTACCGGCGAGCAGACCCTGACCGTGGACAAGCTGCTGGTGGCCGTGGGCCGCAAGGCCGCCACCAAGAACCTGCTGGCCGAGGGCACCGGGGTCAAGGTCACCGACCGTGGCCAGATCGAGGTGGACGGGCATTGCCACACCGGCGTCGATGGCGTGTGGGCGATCGGCGACTGCGTGCGCGGCCCGATGCTGGCGCACAAGGGCTTCGAGGAAGGCATCGCGGTGGCCGAACTGATCGCCGGCCTGCCGGGTCACGTCAACTTCGACACCATTCCGTGGGTCATCTACACCGAACCGGAAATCGCCTGGGTCGGCAAGACCGAGCAGCAGCTCAAGGCCGAGGGCGTGGCCTATAAGGCCGGTAGCTTCCCGTTCGCGGCGATCGGCCGTGCGGTGGCCATGGGCGAACCAGCCGGCTTCGTCAAGGTGATCGCCGATGCCGAAACCGACCGCGTGCTGGGCATGCACCTGGTGGGCGTGGGCGTCTCCGAGCTGGTGCACGAAGGTGTGCTGACGATGGAATTCAACGGCTCGGCCGACGATCTGGCCCGTATCTGCCATGCGCATCCGACGCTGTCCGAAGCCATCCACGATGCCGCGATGGCCGTGAGCAAGCGGGCGATCCATAAGGCCAACTGAGGTCCGGATTTGGGATTCGGGAGTGGGGATTCGCAACTGCGGTTCCCGCTCCTGAACCTCTCCCGGCAATGACATGGCGCCGGGGAAACCCGGCGTTATGTTTTTCAAGCCTGAAGAGCAGACAAATGCATCGGCAAGGGCCGGCCCCGAAGCATCGCGTGCGAGCAGCGCAGCCCCGCTTTTACGAATCCCGAATCCCACGAAAGCATCTCCGTCTCTCGACGGCTTTTCCAGATGACATAGACGCGCCCCACCGCGCTTTTACGAATCCCAAATCCCAAATCCCGAATCCCGAATCCCATGAAAAGCATCTGCGTCTATTGCGGCTCCAACGCCGGTAACAAGCCGGTCTATGCCGAACGCGCCACCGCCCTGGGCACGCGCATCGCCGAGCAAGGCCTACGCCTGGTCTACGGCGGCGGCAACGTCGGCCTGATGGGGACGGTGGCCAACGCCGTCCTGGCCGCCGGCGGCGAGGTCACCGGTGTGATTCCCAAGCAGCTGGCGGACTGGGAAGTGGCGCACCGCGGCCTGACCGAACTGGAGATCGTCGGCTCGATGCACGAGCGCAAGATGCGCATGTTCGAGCTCTCCGATGCCTTCGTCGCCCTGCCCGGCGGCTTCGGCACCATGGAAGAGATCTTCGAGATGCTCACCTGGCGCCAGCTGGGCATCGGCAACAAGCCGTGCGCGTTCCTGGACATCGCCGATTTCTACGCGCCGCTGATCGGCATGATCGATCGCATGGTGGAAGAGCGCTTCCTGCATCCGGATCAACGCACCGACCTGTGGTATGGCAACGACATCGGGCAGATGCTCGAGTGGATGCAGCACTACACGCCGGCCCAGGCGTCGAAGTGGATCGACGAGAAGCGCCGCTCCACCCTGGTGTGATCACGCTGCCATCCGCATGCATTGCGGATGCACCGGGCTGCACGGGCCCGTTCGTACTGACGGGCATCTGCTGCCATGCCGGTCCGCGATACCCCCGGGCCGGCAGCGCACGGCGCGAACAGCGACCTGGGGCAGCCGGCGAGACGACTGCGCAACCACCAGGCCGGTGCGGCGGCACTCCCAGTCGGCATCGGCCACTTGTACATCCCTTTTCCAGCTGCGCGGTCCACGCCCCTCCGGCGATCGCTTCGCTACGTCCTGTTGGCCGCCGTTGTCCTCGCCCGTTATCCAGTCACGACCCGGCGATCGCCGCGCCCGGACCAGAGGCGCCGACATGCTCGCCTGCGCCGCTGCACCGTGGCCGGTCGAAGTCGAAATGGCCGCACCACCTCGCATCCCCCGCCACGGCGTGCCACACCGCTTCGCATAGAATGACCGCGATGCCCGATACCCTTGCCGCTGACGCGCACCACAGCCTGGAGATCAAGCACAGTCGCTTCGTGGCGACCGCCTGTGCGCTGGAGTCTGCGCAGCAGGCGCTGGCCATCGTGCAGGACGTGGCGGTACCCGATGCCACCCACAATTGCTGGGCCTACCGCTTCGAGCAGGACTATCGCTCCAGCGACGACGGCGAACCCAGCGGCACTGCGGGACGGCCGATCCTGGCGGCCATCGATGGTCAGGGCTTCGATCGCGTGGTGGTCGTGGTCACGCGTTGGTATGGCGGCATCAAGCTCGGCGCCGGCGGCCTGGTGCGTGCCTACGGCGGAACCGCGGCCGAGTGCCTGCGGCTGGCGACGCGGCGGCCATTGATTGCCTCGACGCGGCTCGATCTGCGCTGCCAGTTCGACGACCTGGGCCTGGTACATGCGGCCCTTGCCGCGTTCCAGGCCGACAAGCTCGATGAGCGCTTCGATGCCGATGGCGCAGCGCTGTGCGTACAAGTGCAGGCAGATCGGCTTGCCGGCTTGAAAACCCGCCTGTGCGACGCCACTCGCAATCGTGTCCATCTCTCAATGCCGGAAGCCGCATGAATCAGCCAGCCGCCGCCAGGCCCAATCCGTTGCGGAAGCTTGGCAGCCTGCGCACCCTGTGGCCGTTCGTGCGGCGCCAGCGCGGGTTGTTCGCCGCCTGGCTGATCGCATTGGCAGTGTCCTCGGCAGCCACGCTGAGCCTGCCGGCCGCAGTCAAGCGCATGATCGACCACGGCTTCTCCGGCGGTGCGCAGATCAACCAGGCGTTCGCGTTGCTGTTCGCGGTGGCGGTGGTGCTGGCGCTGGCCACGGCGGCACGTTTCTATTTCGTCTCGCTATTGGGCGAAAAGGTCGTTGCCGATCTGCGCGGCCGCCTGTACGCGCATCTGATCGGGCTGGATGCGGGCTTTCACGACCGTAGCCGCAGCGGCGAACTGGTGTCGCGACTGTCGGCCGACAGCGAACTGCTGCGCGGGCTGATCGGCACCACCATGTCGGTGGCGTTGCGCAGCTCGGTCACGGTCATCGGCAGCATGGTGATGCTGTTCGTCACCAGCCCACGGCTGGCCGGCTTCACCCTGATCGGCATTCCGTTGGCGGTGTTGCCGATCGTGCTGGGCGCGCGCCGGCTGCAGAAGATCTCGCGCGCCAGCCAGGACCGCGTGGCCGACGCCAATACGCTGGCCGCCGAGACCCTGGGCGCGGTACGCACCGTACAGGCACATGCGCGCGAGCGCTACGAAAGCCAGCGTTTCAGTCAGGCCTTGTTCGCCGCCATCGACACCGCCCGCGTGCGGATCCGCACCCAGGCTGCGGTGACGGCGGTGGCGATCGTGCTGATCTTCGGCGCCATCGTCGCGGTGTTGTGGCTGGGCGCGCACGATGTGGTCTCCGGACGCATGACCCCCGGCACGCTGGGACAGTTCGTGTTGTATGCGCTGATCGGCGGCGGCTCGGTGGGCGCACTGGCCGAGGTCTGGAACGAGTTGCAACGTGCCGCCGGCGGCATGGGCCGGGTGGGCGAACTGCTCGACGAGCAGCCGGTCATCGTCGCCCCGGCCACGCCCACGGCGCTGCCGCAGCCGCTGCATGGCGCGATCCACTTCGACAAGGTGGTCTTCCATTATCCGCAACGCCCGGATGCGCCGGCGCTGGACGGTTTCGACCTGCATGTCAGCCCCGGCGAAACCGTGGCGCTGGTCGGCCCTTCCGGCGCCGGCAAGAGCACGGTGCTGTCGATGCTGCTGCGCTTCCACGACCCGCTGAGCGGCCGCGTGCGCGTCGACGAAGTGGATCTGCGCGACACCGATCCGGTGCGGCTGCGCGAGCATATTGCGCTGGTACCGCAGCAGCCCACCCTGTTCGCCGCCAGTGCCGCCGACAACATCCGCTACGGGCGGCTGCAGGCCACCGACGCAGAGGTCGAAGCCGCGGCAGCAGCCGCCGAGGCCGATGGCTTCATCCGTGCACTGCCACACGGCTACGCCAGCGAACTGGGCGAACGCGGCACCCGGCTGTCCGGCGGACAGCAGCAACGCATCGCGATCGCGCGCGCGCTGCTCAAGGATGCACCGATCCTGCTGTTGGACGAGGCGACCAGCGCGCTGGACGCGCAGAGCGAGCGCGCCGTGCAGCAGGCGCTGGACCGGCTGATGCAGGGCCGCACCACTCTGGTGATCGCGCACCGTCTGGCCACCGTGCTCAAGGCCGACCGCATCGTGGTGATGGATGCCGGCCGCATCGTGGCGCAGGGCACGCACGCGCAGCTGATCGCCGAAGGCGGCCTGTACGCGGAACTGGCGCGACTGCAGTTCATCGATCAGTGATGCCCGGCCGAGGCGCCGACGGCCGACACGGTCCGTTCACCGCCTTGGCGACGATGCTGCGCCCTCCCTTTCCCTGCACCGCTGCGCCCATGCCCCGCCCCAGACTCACGCTGCGCCAGCTCAGTTACTTCGTGGCCCTGGCCGAGACCGGCAGTTTCACCCGTGCGGCCGAGCAGATGGGAGTATCGCAGCCGTCGTTGTCGCAGCAGATCCGCGGGCTGGAAGCCATCATCGGCACGGCGCTGTTCGAACGCGGCGTGCCTGCCATCCTGACCCCGCTGGGCCGCGACCTGCGCGACCGCGCGCGCAGCATCCTGCTCGATGTCGCCGATCTGGAGGAGCTGCGCGCGAGCTCGGCCGATCCCTTGCTCGGCACCATCCGGCTCGGCGTCTCGCCGACGCTGGGCGCGTACCTGATGCCCAGCCTGGTGGCGCGCCTGCACCGCGAGCACCCTGCCCTGCGCGTGCATGTGCGCGAAGGCCTGCCGACCGTGCTCGCCAACGACCTGGCCAATGGCGTGCACGATCTGGTGCTGGCGCAGCTACCGGTTGCCGGGCGCAATCTGCACAGCGAACGGCTATTCCGCGAGCCCTTGCACGTGACCATGGCCGCCGATCATCCGTTGCGCAGCAAACGCCATATCACCCCGGCCGACCTGCGCGGCGCCAACCTGCTGACGCTGATGCCGGAATACCGCCTGGCCGAACAGATCGGCGCGATCGCGGTGGATGTCGGCGCGAACGTCCTGCGCGATTACGAAGGAACCAGTCTGGATGCGATCCGACAGATGGCCGGCATGGGCATGGGGCTGGCCTTGTTGCCGGACCTGTACGTGCGCCAGGAAATCCGCGAGGGCGACGATGTGGTGGTACGTCCCATCAAGGGAGGGCGCTATTACAGGGAAATCGGCCTGCTCTGGCGACAGGGCGCCGGCCGCGCGCCCGCGTTCGGCCTGATCGCCGACTTGCTGCGTGCGGCGGCTGCATAGGAAAATCCTATGCAATGGATAAGCGGTTCGGCCTTGTCCTGATGCCGCAACTCGTCAATGCTTGTTTGAAATCAACAGTGGAAGGTACATGGCGGCAAAGCAGATCGGATGGCGGCAGGCAGCGGGCTGGCTGGCGGAAATCGTCGGGCCGGACATGCCGTATGTGCGCCTGACCCTGGTGTACGGCGTCGCAATCAGCCTGCTGTCGCTGGCCACCCCCATTTCGGTGCAATTGCTGATCAACAGCGTCGCCAACATCGCCTTGCCCACCCCGCTATGGACGCTGTCGGGCCTGTTGCTGGGCCTGTTGCTGCTGGTGGCGGGTCTGAGTGCAATGCGGGTGTGGGTCATGGCGCTGTTCGAGCGCCGGCTGTTCGCGCGAGTGGTGGCGGAGATCACGGTACGGGCGGTACATGCCCAGAACCCGTTCTTCGCCGATCAGAACCGCAACGACATGTTCAACCGCTACTTCGATCTGGTGGTGGTGCAGAAGGCCGTGCCCAGCCTGGCGATCGCTGCCTTCACCATCGTGCTGCAGTCGGCGGTGGGCCTGATCGTCACCAGTTTCTATCATCCGTTCTTCCTGGCCTTCAATGCGCTGCTGCTGCTGGTCATCTTCTCGATCTGGATGATCTGGTCGCGCGGTTCCATCCGCACCGCAGTCGAGTTGAGCCATGCCAAGCACAATGCCGCGCACTGGCTCGAGAGCGTCGGCGGCTCGAACGGCTTCTACAAGTCCAGCCGCCACCTCAACTTCGCGATGGACCGCTCCGAAGCGGTGACTGCCGCCTACGTCGAACGCCACCGCCGCCATTTCCGCTACACCTTCACCCAGACCCTGGCCTTCCTGCTGACCTATGCGGTGGCCAGTGCAGCACTGCTGGCCCTGGGCGGCAGCCTGATCCTGCGCGGAGAGTTGTCGATCGGCCAATTGGTCGCCGCCGAGCTGATCCTGAGCGCGGTGTTCTATGGCATTGCTCAACTCGGCGCCTATCTCGATACGTTCTACGACCTGGTCGCCAGCGCCGAGGAATTGTCGCTGCTGTACGCCATTCCGCAGGAGCGCGCGGTGGCGGTGCCCGGCAAGACCCCTAACAACAGCGCAGTGCGGCTGGATGGGGTGGTGATCGAAGGTGCGCGCTTCGATTTCGCGCTGGAAGCCGGTGAGCAATTGGTCACCTTGGCGTCCGGCGGCGCCGAGCGCCTGCTGGCGATGGTGCTCAAGCGCCACGCGGTCCCGGAGCGCGGGCTGGTGATGGTGGGCGGCGCGGACATGGCGACCTTCGACATGTATCTGCTGCGTTCGGAAGTGACGGTGCTCGATCGCCCCAGCATCGTGGAAGTCACCATCCGCGAGTACCTGTCGATGGCATCGCCGGACGTCAGTTCCGAGGCCATGCTCGAAGCGATCGATGCGGTGGGACTGCGGGCACGCATCGCCGCGCTTCCACAGGGCCTGGATACGCGCCTGGCCGCTTCGGGCTACCCGCTGTGGATCGGCGATGTGATGGGACTCAAGCTGGCCAATGCCTTGCTGGTACGGCCACGGGTACTGATGCTGTCGCAGTTGTTCGACCTCATTCCCACCGAACACCTGACCGCCGCGCTGCGCCGGCTCAAGGACGCCGGAACCACGGTGTTGCTCTGCACCGGCCGCCCGGAAGACATCACGCTGGATGGCTGGTTCCGCCTGGCACCCGGACACCAGCAACGCTACGCCACGCGGGCCGAACTGATCGCATCCGCGCAGGAGGCAGGCAATGCCGTACGCCGCTGACCGCGTCATGCACTTCCCCACGCTGGCGGCCATGCGCCCGCCCAGCATCGCCAAGGCGCTGGCGTGGATGCTGCTGATCGGCATCGTCCTCTGCGGCGCCATCCTGGCGCTGGTTCCCTGGGTGCAGACCGCCAGCGGCAAGGGCCAGGTGGTGGCGCTGGATCCCGACGATCGCCAACAGCAGGTCACCGCCTTCGTTCCTGGCCGGGTCGAGCGTTGGTACGTCCACGATGGCCAGCACGTCTCCAAGGGCGATCCGATCGCCCGGGTGGGCGATCTGGATCCGGACCTGCTCACCCGGCTCGCCAGCGAACGTGCGCAGGTGCAGGCCGAGATCACGGCCATCCAGCAATCGCGTGCGGTCGCCAGCATCGACGTGGAACGCAGCCGGCAATTGCTCGCCGAAGGCCTGGCCGGCCGTCGCGACTACGAGTTGACTCAGATCAAGGTTGCCGAGGCCGATGCCAAGCTGGCGGAGTCGCGCGCCAAGCTCACCCGCATCGACATCCAGTTGAATCGCCAGTCCGCCCAGCTGGTGCGCGCGCCTCGCGACGGTCGCGTGCAACAACTCAACGCTGCCAGCGGCAGCGCGATGGTCTCGCCAGGCACGGTGTTGGCGGTGATCGCCCCCGAACGCGTGGAACGCGCGGTCGAACTGTACATCGATGGCCGCGACGTACCGCTGATCCGTCCGGGCCGCCCGGTGCGGCTGGAATTCGAAGGCTGGCCGGCGATCCAGTTCAGCGGCTGGCCTTCGGTGGCGCACGGAATGTTCGACGGCCGCGTGCGCGCCATCGATCCCAACGCCGCCCCCGATGGCGTGTTCCGCATCCTGGTGGAACCGGCACCCGGCAAACCGGCATGGCCGGCCCAGGAATTCGCCCGCCAGGGCGGAAAGGTGCGCGGCTGGGTGCAGGGCGAGACGGTGAAGGTGGGCTACGAACTGTGGCGCCAGCTCAACAACTTCCCGCTGGAGTTCGGCCAGCGCCCCGCAGCGTCGATGCAGGAAGATGGCAAGGCCAAAGCCGCCGCCGGCAAGGCCGAAGACGACGCGACGGGCAAGAAATGATGCAGCGTCTTGCCGTCCTGTTGATCGCACTCTGCTCCGGTGCGGCGTTCGCCCAGTCCGCGCCGCTCACCCTGGACGAAGTGCTGCAGTCCTCGGCGCGTTCGGCGCCGCAGATCGTCGAAGCGCTGGCAAAGGTTCGCCAGGCCGAGGGCAAGGGCATCTCGGCCGATGGTGCCTTCGATACCGTGTTCGACATCGAAGGTCGCTCGCGCGAGGCCGGCTATTACGACGGCAGCACGATCGAAAGCGGCGTCAAACGGCCGTTCGAGAGCAACGGCGGCTATTACTACGGCGGCTACCGCTCCTCGCGTGGCGATTTCCCGATTTACGAAGACAAGTCCTACACCGACCGCGGTGGCGAGGTGAAAGTCGGCGCGCTGTATGCGCTGCTGCGCGATCGCGTGGTGGACGAACGCCGCACCCGTCGCAGCGTGGCCAGTGCCGACATCAACGTGGCCCAGTACGAAGCCGAGATGGTGGCCATCGGCGTCCAGCGCCGCGCCATCGATGCCTACCAGAGCTGGGTGGCGGCCGGCCTGAAGCTACGCGCCTACAGGGACCTGCTGGAGCTGGCCGAGCGCCGCCGCAACGCGATCTCCCGGCAGGTGACGCTGGGAGCCCGGCCGACCATCCTGTTGACCGAGAACGACCAGAACCTGGTGCGCCGCCGCGCACTGGTGGTGCGCTCGGAGCAGGAGTTCGCCAGTGCGGCCAACAGCTTGTCGCTGTATCTGCGCGACGACGCCGGCATGCCGCTGATCGTCACCGCCGAGCGCCTGCCGGCCGATACGTCGGCCCTGGAGGGGCTGGCCGGAGCCAGCAAGATCACCGCACCGGTGGAACGTCCCGATTACCGCGCCGTGCTGACGCGCATCGATCAGGCCACCGCGCGGCTGATGCTGGCGCAGAACGACCTGAAACCGCGCCTGGATGTCAGCGTCGAGGTCAGCAAGGACCTGGGCCCGCCCGGGCTGGGTGGCCCGAACCGTTCGCCGACCGATGCCATCATCGGCTTCCGTTTCAGCGTGCCGTTGGAGAACCGGGCTGCCAAAGGCCGCGTCGCCGAAGCGCGCGCCGAGATCGAGGCGCTCGACCAGCGCAGCCGCTTCCTGCGCGACCAGATCTCGGTGGAGGTGGAGTCGGTGGTCATCTCGCTCACGGCGGCCGAGCGGCTGGCCAGGATCGCCGACGAAGAACGCAGCCTGGCGGACCGCTTGGCCGATGCCGAGCGGCGGCGCTTCGAGCTGGGGTCGGGCGATTTCTTCCTGGTCAACCAGCGCGAGGAAACCGCTAACGATGCCCGCGTGCGCCTGATCGATGCGCAGGCCCGTATCGCCTCGGCGCGTGCAGAGCTGGCAGCGGCGACCGCAGACCGCGACGCGTTACGGCTGAGCCGCTGAAACAGCCGCGCGAACGCCACCTCCCTGCCATGCCGTACGCCCATGCCGTGTCGCCCGGGCCGCTGCGCACAGTGCAGCAACCGGCTTGCACATGGCAGTCATCGCGTGGCCGGCGGCAGTACACCGGGCTCGGTGGCTGAACGCCCAGCCTTGTAGGCCTCGGCAGATCGTGGACAGGCCTTGCGAACTCGACCGATCGGTACCGCCGATGACGCCTAGATAACAGCTGCCTGCGCATGCTCGGGGCGCCGGTCCGGTACCGGCAGTGCGATCAGACGATCCGCACGGCAACCCTGGCTCTTTCGGAGGTGCTTATGTCTTTCCGGCAGTTTCCCGCCATCGGCGCCGATGGCGAACCCTACGTCATCATCGAATTCCGCGATGAACACCCGTCCGGCTCCGCCACACAGGCTGCGCCGCGCTACGAGCTCCCCGACGGCCGCCATCTACAACGCCAAGGCCAGCGCTTCGTCACCGAAGGAGGCGAACTGCAGCTCTCGACGCCCTGACGACTGCCTGGTCATTTTTTGATCACTGCGGCCGAGTTCCTTGTCCGACAACGGCTGGCGGAAGTTATCCACATGCTTGTGCAGATTTCATCCACACCCGGTGTGGATGAAATCCGCGGCCGCGCTCCGGCTGCGCGGCGGTCTGCACTTGCACATGCATGCCTGCTGCTACACGCCGGCTGGCTTGCTCTTCCAGGCCAGCGACGCCAGCGGCAGCAGATTCTTACGGAACGGTCGGTCCGCTGGCTCGCGCGCCGGTGCCCGGTGCCACGCTCGCGTCAGCTCACACAGTACGGTCCGAACGCTCCAGCACCCGCCCGATCCCGCTGTCGTCGATCTCGATGGCGGCCCGGGACAGCGCCTGCCGATCGCTGTCCGGCTCGAATCCGATCCGGAAATGCAGCTCGCCCAGCGGCGTGCGCGAGGAATGGATGGAAGACAGATTCACCCCATGGCGTTCGAAGACATGCAGCAATGCGCGCAGCGAGCCGGGCTCATCCTGCGGCAGGTACACGCTCAAGGTCAGCGGCTCGGTGAGATCGGCCAGCAGGTAGCCGACGCGCTCATAGGTGTAGTTGCCTGCGGCCAGCGCGTCCTGCTGCAAGGCCTGTGCGTTGTCGTGCAGGAAGTGACGGCGGAACTGCGCACGCGCCGCGTCGTCGCCTTGCGCAACCAGGGCACGCAGCTGCTGCATCTGCGACAACAACCGATCGAGCATCTCGCCGGCGTACGGATTGCCGAACTGGATATCCTCGTAGATCGCCGGATTGAGCGAAAGGATGCGCGCAATGACTGCCGTGTCCAATTCGAACGAGGCCGAGCGGTAGGGCATCAGCGCCTGCAGGTCGCCCAGCAACGGAGCGTAGTCGCGCAGGGTACCGGCCTGCGCCAGGTGGGTGGCGTGCACCATCGCCTGCACCAGCGCCATCACCCTGTCGTGGTGTTCGGGCGTGGTGTGGACGCACTGCGCCTGCAAGGCCGTGCACAACGTGCGCACCCACCCCGACCAATGCTGCAGGCGTGCCTCGCAGACCACCATCACCCGACCCTTCAAGGTCGGCGATTTGGGCGGCGCGGTCATCGGATGCAAACCGACCACCTCGGCCGACGAGGCCAGCATCGCCGCCACCGGCGCCTGCTTGATCGAGGTGACGTCCATCCACAACTGCGACGCCGCACGGTCACCGGCCAGCGCGACATAGCGTCGTATCACTTCCGCAGTGTGGCGGATCGGCGCCGAGAAGATCAGCACATCCGCCTGCTGCGCCAGCGTGAGCTCGTCCATGCTCCCGACGTCGGCCGGGTCGAAGCCGATCACCTGCAACTGCAGACGCGTGCGCAGGAACTGCGCCAGCCATCGCCCATAGGCGCCGGCACTGCCGACGATCCCGACCACCGGCTGAGCGATCATGCCAGCCGCTCGACCGCGAAGCGCGACGCGGCGGCAAGCGTTGCCGGCGCGGCCGCCAACACATCGAACTCCTCGACACCTGCTGCCAGCGTGGCCTCCAGCGCAGCATGCACGCCGCCGAGCGCGTGGCCCACCGCCTGCTCGAACGGCACATCGCGCAACAGAAACCCGATCAGCAAGGCCATCAGCACATCGCCGGTGCCGGCCACGTCAACCGGCAGATGCGGGCTGGACCAGCGATACACCGCGGTGTCGCTGACCGCCAGCGTCACCAGCTCGCCCGCACCGCCGGCGACGCTATGCGCCAGGACCCACTGCGGGCCACGCGCCAGCAGCGCGCGTGCGGCCACGATGGCATCGTCCTGTTGCAGGCTCGGCAGGCCGGTCAAGCGCTCCAGTTCGAAGGCGTTGGGCGTCACCAGCCAGGCATGCGGCAGCAGGCGCTCGGCGAACACGCGCTCCAGGCCCGGTTCGACGTAGGGGCCGGTGTGCGTGTCGCCGATCACCGGATCCAGGCAATAACGCAGTTGTGGCGTCTGCGGCAGGGTCTGCTCCAGCCAGTCGGCGAAGGCCTCGCCGTTGGCCAGGCTGCCGAAGTAACCGGACACCAGCATGCGCGCACGCTGCGGCAGGCCGCGCTCGCTGGCGCCGAGCAACAGGTCGGCCAGCCAGTCGGCAGGCAGGATGCGGCCACGCAAGGTGGCATAGAACGGCGCGTTGCTCAGCAAGGTGGTGGGGACTTCGGCAACCCGCAGGCCCAATGCACGCAGTGGCGGCACGGCCGCGCTGTTGCCGGCATGGCCATAGACCAGTTGCGATTGCACCGAAATCACATCGACCGGCGCAGGACCATCCGGGCGCTGGCGGCGTCCGTGGACCAGATGACTATCGGGGGCATTGTTCATCGCAGCATCTTACGCCAGCGCCACGGCGTGCCCGCATTCGATCGATGCGACCGGCACCCGCTCGCCCCTACGTACATCGCGGCCAGGCCGGTCTTCGCTGGACCGGTCCGTGCGCTGGCAGCAACCGATATCGCCTCCGATCTGCGGGAACTCCTGCCGCAAGAACGCAGATGCCGGCCCCTGGGCCGGCATCCGTCTGGAGAACCTCGCTCCAATCGTGCAACTTTCCGGGCATTCGGGAGCCGACATCCGCTCCCGCGCATCCCGGATCGCCACGACGGCGCACCATCCCGGCGGGCCCGGCCATGCCGCCCTTGCGATTGCCCGATCCCGACTCCCGATTCCCTGCCTCAGGACGTCATGCGGTCCCAGAAACCCTTGACGCCATCGATGAAGGTGGCCGATTTGGGTGAATGCTTGCGGGCATCCTCACCGGTGAAGGTCGCTTCGAATTGCTGCAGCAACTCGCGCTGGTCGGCGGTCAGGTTGACCGGGGTCTCCACCACGACGCGGCAATACAGATCGCCCTCGCTGCGGCTACGCACCGAACGCACGCCCTTGCCGCGCAGGCGGAACAACTTGCCGGTCTGGGTCTCGGCCGGGATGCGGATCTCCGCCTCACCGCCCAGCGTAGCCACACGCACGGTGTCGCCGAGCGCCGCCTGCGAGATACGGATCGGCACCTCGCAATGCAGATCGTCGCCATCGCGCTGGAAAATCGCATGCTCGCGCACGCGCACTTCCACATACAGATCGCCCGGCGGCGTGCCGGCCGGGCCGGCTTCGCCTTCGCCAGCCAGACGGATGCGGTCGCCGGTATCCACGCCGGCCGGCACCTTGATCGACAGCACCTTGTTTTCTTCCACCCGGCCAGCACCGCGGCAGGTCTTGCAGGGATTCTGGATCAGCGTGCCGCGTCCGTCGCAATGCGGGCAGCTCTGCTGCATGGCGAAGATGCCGCGCTGGATGCGCACCTGGCCGCGACCATGGCAGGTGCCGCAGGTCTCCACCTTGCCGTCTTCCGAGCCGCTGCCATGGCAGGGCGCGCATTCCACCAGCGTGGGGATCTCGATGCGCCGCTCGAGGCCGGCGACGGCTTCTTCCAGATCCAGTTCCAGTACGTAACCGACGTCGGCACCGCGTCGCGCAGCGCGCGGACCGGCGGCGCCACCGCCGAAAATGTTTCCGAAGATATCGCCGAAGATATCGCCCATGTCCGGGCCACCCGCGCCACCACCGCCCATGCCATGCTCGAACGCCGCATGGCCGTGCGCGTCGTAGGCACGCCGCTTGTTGCCATCTGACAGCACTTCGTAGGCTTCCTTGCATTCCTTGAACGCCGCTTCGGCGGCAGCGTCGCCAGGATTGCGATCGGGATGGTGCTTCATGGCACACCGCCGATACGCCTTTTTCAGCTCGTCGTCGCTGGCGCCACGGGCAACGCCCAGCACTTCGTAGTAATCGCGTTTGCTCATAAGCCGGGATTCGTGATTCGTGATTCGAGATTCGTTGAAACGCGAAAGCGGACAGCGTGCGCTGGTCCGCCTTGGCGACGCGACGCGTAGAGGATATCGGGACGGGGATCGGCAAGCTTTAGCGCTTGCCGATCCCCATTCCCGACTCCCAAATCACGGCTTACTTCTTGTCGTCCTTGACCTCGGTGAACTCGGCGTCCACCACGTCGTCGGCAGCCTTGGAGGCCTGCGCATTGCCACTGGCCGCATCGGCACCACCGCCCTGCTCTGCCGCAGCGGCCGCTGCGTACAGCGACTGGCCGGCCTCTTCCAGGGTCTTGCTACGCGCTTCGATCTGCGCCTTGTCGTCGCCCTTCATGGCGGTTTCCAGGTCGGCCAGCGCCGCTTCCACCTTGCCGATCACATCGCCACCGACCTTGCTGCCATGCTCGGTGATCGCGGTACGGGTGGCGTGGATCAGGCCATCGGCCTGGTTGCGGGTCTGCACCAGCTCGTGGAACTTCTTGTCCTCTTCGCGGTTGGCTTCCGCGTCGGCGACCATGCGCTGGATCTCTTCGTCCGACAGGCCCGAACCGGCCTTGATCTCGACCTTCTGTTCCTTGTTGGTCTTCTTGTCCTTGGCCGACACGTGCAGGATGCCGTTGGCGTCGATATCGAAGGACACTTCCACCTGCGGCATGCCGCGCGGCGCCGGCTCGATGCCGGACAGGTCGAACTTGGCCAGCGACTTGTTGAAGCGGGCCTGCTCGCGCTCACCCTGCAGCACGTGCACGGTCACGGCCGACTGGTTGTCCTCGGCGGTGGAGAAGGTCTGCGAAGCCTTGGTCGGGATGGTGGTGTTCTTTTCGATGATCTTGGTGAACACGCCGCCCATGGTCTCGATACCCAGCGACAGCGGGGTCACGTCCAGCAGCAGCACGTCCTTGACGTCGCCGGCCAGCACGCCGCCCTGGATCGCCGCGCCCACGGCCACGGCTTCGTCCGGGTTGACGTCCTTGCGCGGTTCCTTGCCGAAGAAATCGGCAACCGCCTGCTGCACCTTCGGCATGCGGGTCTGGCCGCCGACCAGGATCACTTCGTTGATGTCGCTGGCGCGCAGGCCGGCGTCGTTCAACGCGGTGCGGCACGGCTCGATCGACTTCTTGACCAGGTCTTCCACCAGCGCCTCGAGCTTGGCACGGGTCAACTTGATGTTGAGGTGCTTCGGGCCCGATGCATCGGCGGTGACGTACGGCAGGTTCACCTCGGTCTGCTGGCTGGACGACAGCTCGATCTTGGCGCGCTCTGCAGCATCCTTCAGGCGCTGCAGCGCCAGCGGATCCTTGCGCAGGTCGATGCCCTGGTCCTTGTTGAATTCGTCGACCAGGTACTCGATGACACGGTTGTCGAAGTCTTCGCCGCCCAGGAAGGTGTCGCCATTGGTGGCCAGCACTTCGAACTGCTTCTCGCCGTCGACTTCGGCGATTTCGATGATCGACACGTCGAAGGTGCCGCCGCCCAGGTCGTACACGGCGATCTTGCGGTCGCCGCCATTCTTGTCCAGGCCATAGGCCAGGGCCGCAGCGGTCGGCTCGTTGATGATGCGCTTGACGTCCAGACCGGCGATGCGGCCGGCGTCCTTGGTGGCCTGGCGCTGGCTGTCGTTGAAGTACGCCGGCACCGTGATCACCGCTTCGGTGACCTTCTCGCCCAGGAAGTCCTCGGCGGTCTTCTTCATCTTCTCAAGCACGCGCGCGGAGATCTCCTGCGGCGCCATGCGCTTGGCATCGCTGGTCTGCACCCAGGCGTCGCCGTTGTCGTGCGCCAGGATGCCGTACGGCACGTGGGAGATGTCCTTCTGCACTTCGCCGTCGGTGAACTTGCGGCCGATCAGGCGCTTCACCGCGTAGAAGGTGTTCTTCGGGTTGGTCACCGCCTGGCGCTTGGCCGAGGCACCGACCAGCACTTCGCCGTCCTTGGTGTAGGCGACGATCGAAGGCGTGGTGCGGTCGCCCTCGGAATTTTCGATGACGCGGGCCTTGCCGCCGTCCATGATCGCCACGCACGAGTTCGTGGTGCCGAGGTCAATACCAATGATCTTGCCCATGGATACGCTCCTGATGAGTCTTTAGCTGTGTCCGGCGACGCCGGGTCTGGCTGAGATGTGGGGGTGGCGCGCAGGTGTTCAAGCCACCTGTGCGCATCTGTGTTTCATCCGTGCGCCTGGCAGTTCAGCCGGCGCTGCGCTCAGTCGTGCTTGGCCACGACCACCAGGGCCGGACGCAGCAGGCGATCGTTGAGCAGATAGCCCTTCTGGAAGACCTGCACGATATGGCCCGGCGCGACGCCCTCGGCCTCGCCCTGGCTGATCGCCTGGTGCTGGTCCGGATTGAACGGCTGGCCGACCGGGTCGAGCAGGGTCAGGCCGTTGTCGGCGGCGACCTTGAGCAATTGCTTGTAGGTCATGTCCAGACCGTCGCGCAGCGGGCTGGGTTGGCTGCCGGCGGCGGTCAGCCCTGCATCCAGGCTGTCGAACACCGGCAGCAACTCGCCCAGCAGCTTCTCGTTGGCGAACTTGCGGGCGTTTTCCACATCGCGCGCGATGCGCTTGCGCTGGTTTTCCAGATCCGCGCGTTCGCGCAGGGCGTCGGCCTTGACCAGGGCGATCTCGCTTCGCAACGACTCGATCTCGGCCTTGAGCGGATCGGTCTCGGGCGGGTTCTGGGACAGGTCTTCGGAGTCGAATTCGGGGTGGTCTTGAGTCATGTGCAGTTCCCGGGCAAGCGGAACGCCCGCCCCAACGTCACCCCGTATGTGGGCGCCGGCGCGCGTTTCAAGCAAGCGATCGCACCGATCGCCATCGGTTATCGCGCGCCGGGCGGCTCCATCGCCGCACCCAGCACCTGGGCGGCGGTCTGCACCAGCGGGATCACCCGGTCGTAGGCCATGCGTTTGGGGCCGATCACCCCCAGCACGCCCAGTACCTGCCCGCCGGCCGCATACGGCGCGGTGACCAGAGAGACGTCTTCCAGCGAGACCATGCCGGTTTCCTCGCCGATGAAGATGCGCACGCCCGGCGCCTGGATGGTGCGTTCGAGCAGCTGCAGGATCTCGCGCTTGCTGGCGAAGGCCTCGAACAGCTCGCGCAGGCGGTCCAGATCCGACAGGTCCTGCACCCCCATCAGCCGGGTCTGACCGGCCATCACCATGTCCTCGCCGGCAGCGGGCACCAGGGCTTCGCTGGCCAGGTCCACGCTGTGCGCCAGCAGTTGCTCCATCTCGTTCTTGGCCGTGCGCAGCTCGCGCAACAGGCTGGCGCGGATGTCCGCCAGCGCGCGCCCGGCAAACTGTGCGTTGAGATAGTTGGCCACCCGTTCCAGCTCGGCCGGCTCGTAGGCCCGGCGCGGCTCGATCACCCGGTTCTGCACCTCGTTGTCGGCGAACACCAGGATCGCCAGCACCCGCCGCGCATCCAGCGGCACGAAATCGATGTGCCGGAACGCGAACTGCTCGCGCCGCGGCGCGCTGACCACGCCGACGAAGTGGCTCATCGCCGACAGCATCTGCGAGGCGCTGCCGAGCAGCGACTGGGTCCCGTTGCCGCTGGCCAGCTCCGCGCGCAGGCGGCGCACTTCGTCTTCGCCCGGTGGCTGCATCTGCACCAGGCTGTCCACGAACACCCGGTAGCCATGCGCGGTGGGCACACGGCCGGCGGAGGTATGCGGGGAACTGAGCAGGCCCACGTCTTCCAGGTCGGCCAGGATGTTGCGGATGGTGGCCGGGCTCACGTCCAGCCCGGCATGCCGGGCCAGCGTCTTGGAGCCCACCGGCTCGCCGTCGCGGATGTAGCGCGCGATCAGCGTGCGCAGCAACTGCCGGGCGCGGGGGTCGAGCATTGGGGACTGGGACGCGCGCATGGGATCATCCGGTGAGACTGGGCATAGATAATGTCTGGCCCCAGGGATGGCAAGCGCCCGACTCCCTGCCCGCGCCCTCCTGCCCTAAGCTTCCCTAACGCATTCACGCCCATCCCCATGCTCAGACATCTCTCGATCAAGGATTTCGCCGTCGTCCGCGCCACCGAACTGGAATTCGGGCCGGGCATGACCGTGGTGTCGGGCGAGACCGGCGCCGGCAAGTCGCTGATGGTGGACGCGCTGGGCTTCCTGTCCGGCCTGCGCGCCGACAGCGGCGTGGTGCGCCATGGCGCCGACCGCGCCGAGCTGTCGGCCGAATTCCAGTTGCCGGCCGAGCATCCCGGGCTGCGCTGGCTGGCCGACAACGAGCTCGACGACGATGCCCAGTGCCAGCTGCGCCGAATCATCCGTGCCGACGGCGGCTCGCGCGCCTGGATCAACGGCCGCCCGGTCACCTCCTCGCAACTGGCCGAGCTCGCGGCGCGGCTGGTGGAGATCCACGGCCAGCATGAGCACCAGGCCCTGATGGCCCGCCACAGCCAGCTCGCCCTGCTCGATGCCTATGCCCGCAACAGCGCGCAGCGCGAACAGGTGCGCCAGGCCAGCCAGCGCTGGCAGGCGCTGCTGGACGAACGCGACGCACTGGCGGCGCAAGGCGATGTCTCCGACCGCATCGGCTTTCTGGAGCACCAGCTGGCCGAACTGGAACGTGAAGACCTGGATCCGGCGGCGATCGCGGCACTGGACATCAACCACCGCCGCCAGGCGCATGCCACGGCCTTGATCGGCGCCTGCGACAGCGTGGCCCGGCAGCTCAACGGTGACGACGGGGCCTCGGCCCTGGGCTTGCTGCAGGACAGCCGCCACGATCTGGCGCGCGTGGCCGAGCACGAACCGCGCTTGGGCGAGGTGGACGCGCTGCTGGACAGCGCCGTCATCCAGATCGAAGAAGCGCTGGCCCTGCTGGACCGCGTGCGCGACGACCTGGACGCCGACCCGGCCCAGTTCGAGGCCATGGAACGGCGTCTCGGCCGCCTGCACGACCTGGCCCGCAAGCACCGCGTGGCCCCGGATGCGCTGGCCGCGCACCGCGACCATCTGAGCGCCGAGGTCGAGAGCCTGCGCGGCGCAGACGAGCGCCTGCAGCAGTTGGACAAGCACATCGCCACCGCCACCGAGGCCTGGCGCAGCGCCGCGGCCGTCCTGAGTGCCGGCCGCGCCGATGCCGCCGACGCCTTGTCGGCGGCCACGACCGCGCTGATCGGCGAGCTGGGCATGGGCGGCGGGCAGTTCCTGATCCAGCTACAACCCCATGACAGCCTGCGCCCGGATCCCAACGGCGCCGAGCGCGTCGAATTCCTGGTCGCCGCCAATGCCGGCCAGCCACCACGCGCCTTGCGCAAGGTCGCCTCCGGCGGCGAGCTGTCGCGCATTTCGCTGGCCATCGAGGTGGCCGCACTTGGCCTGGACAGCGTGCCGACCATGGTCTTCGACGAAGTGGATTCGGGCATCGGCGGCGCAGTGGCCGATATCGTCGGCCAGAAACTGCGCGCGCTCGGCGAGGAACGGCAGGTATTGTGCGTCACCCATCTGCCGCAGGTCGCGGCCAAGGGCCATGCGCACTACCGGGTCAGCAAGGCGCCGGTGGACGGCATGACCCAGAGCGCGGTCGAACTCCTCGGCCCGCAGGCACGCCAGGAAGAACTCGCGCGCATGCTCGGCGGGGTGGAAGTCAGCAAGGAAGCCCGCGCGGCCGCGCGCAAGCTACTGCAGAGCGCCTGACCGGGGACGGCAGCGACGGGCCCTGCGGCAGTCTGACCGACCGGGACCACCCTGACACACCGAGGACCGCCATCCGAGGACTGCCCCTCGCCCATCAGCCTCGCTCCCTTCATCCGCCCGCGGGGGCATCAGCCTCGCTCCCTTCCCCCGCCTGCGGGGGAAGGTGCCCGAAGGGCGGATGGGGGCAACATTGCTGCGAGGCGACCAGCACACGCGCGACAAGCGCAAACGGTGTTGCCCCTCCCTCATCCGGCGCTGCGCGCCACCTTCTCCCGCCAGCGGGAGAAGCGATGCCTGGCTGCGCGTGATCTCTCGATCGAACTGCAACTGACCACCCACCGCCCCCTTTCCCACCCGCGGGGGAAGGTGCCCGAAGGGCGGATGGGGGCAGCATTGCTGCGAGGCGACCAGCAAAGGCGCGACAAGCGCAAACGGTGTTGCCCCTCCCTCATCCGGCGCTGCGCGCCACCTTCTCCCGCCAGCGGGAGAAGCG
>NZ_JAJGQH010000015.1 GCF_020783655.1 Xanthomonas melonis
GCGTTTCGCCATCCGTGAAGGCGGTCGTACCGTCGGCGCCGGCGTGGTTGCCAAGATCGTCAAGTAAGAAGCCTGCATTGCGGCGGCCTTGGTCGCCCGCGCAGCGAAGAAGGGCCGGCGCAAGCTGGCCCTTTTTTGTGGCGAATGCCTGAGCCGGAAGTCGGCGTGGTGCGTCATCGCGTCGGCGATAGGGGCTTGCATGGGCTGTATGCGCTCCGTTAAAATGCGCGGCTCGGTGTCCCTGGGTAGGGCGCCGAGCTACAGCGAAAAGAACGGCAGGAGGCCGCTCGTGTTCGCCAGACCGGGAAGGTCGCGTTGCATGGAGCATTCAACAACTCACAGGTTGTTGACCGTGCTCTTGTTGCGCACTATACTTTTCCGTCTGGGCAGGCCGGTTTACCGGGCTGCCTCAGTTTTTGGGCGGAGGAATGCCCTCGCCGGCAGGATGCGCGGCGACTTCATCTACGCAGGAATATCGGGGCAGGTATCCCAGAGGCCTTGCCCGTCGCTCTTTTAACGAAGGAAGCTTCCGTCATGTCGGAACAAAAGATCCGGATTCGGTTGAAGGCGTTCGATCATCGTTTGATCGACCGTTCGGCCAGCGAGATCGTCGAGACGGCCAAGCGGACCGGCGCGCAAGTGCGTGGCCCGATCCCGCTGCCGACCAAGATCGAACGTTACACCATCCTCGTATCCCCGCATGCCGACAAGGATGCGCGTGACCAATACGAAACCCGCACGCACAAGCGCGTGCTCGATATCGTCGACCCCAACGACAAGACCGTGGACGCGCTGATGAAGCTCGAACTCGCGGCTGGCGTCGATGTACAGATCAAGTTGACCTGAGGACTACGACCATGACGAAGAAATATTCGTTGGGCTTCGTGGGCCGCAAGGCTGGCATGAGTCGCGTCTTCACGGAAGACGGTCGCTCGGTGCCGGTTACGCTGATCGAAGCAACTCCGAACCGCATCGCGCAGATCAAGACCGTCGAAACCGACGGCTACAGCGCCGTGCAGATTACCGTTGGCGCCCGTCGTGCCGCGCTGGTCAACAAGCCGGCTGCTGGCCACTTCGCCAAGGCGAAGGTGGAAGCGGGTCGCGGCCTGTGGGAATTCCGCGTCGAAGACGCCCAGCTCGGCGATTTCGCCGTCGGCGGCGAAATCAAGGCGGACATCTTCGAGGTCGGCCAGAAGGTCGACGTCCAGGGCGTCACCAAGGGTAAGGGTTTCCAGGGCACCATCAAGCGCTACAACTTCCGTATGGGCGACGCAACCCACGGTAACTCGCTGTCGCATCGCGCGCCGGGTTCGCTAGGTCAGCGCCAGACGCCGGGTCGCGTTTTCCCGGGCAAGAAGATGTCGGGCCACATGGGCGCCGTGCAGCAGAGCACGCAGAACCTGGAAGTGGTCAAGGTCGACGTCGAGCGTGGTCTGATTGCTATCCGCGGCGCCGTGCCTGGCGCAGCTGGTGGCGACGTGATCGTCCGTCCGGCGAGCAAGGCATAAGGAGAGATGACGATGGAACTCGTTATCACGGGTAGCAACAACAAGGTCTCGGTCTCCGACGCCGTGTTCGGTCGCGAATTCAGCGAAGATCTGGTTCATCAGGTCGTCGTCGCCTATCGCAACGCCGGGCGCGCCGGTACCAAGGCGCAGAAGACGCGTTCGGAAGTCAACGGCACGACCAAGAAGTCGAAGAAACAGAAGGGCGGCGGTGCGCGTCATGGCGCGCTGACGGCTCCGATCTTCGTCGGCGGTGGCGTGACCTTTGCGGCCAAGCCGCGCAGCTTCGAGCAGAAGGTCAACCGCAAGATGTACCGCGCGGCCATCTGCGCGATCTTCTCCGAGCTGAACCGTCAGGGCCGTCTGATGATCGTCGACGCGTTCGACCTCGAAGCGACCAAGACCAAGGGCCTGATCGAGAAGCTGAAGGGACTGGACGTGGGCAAGCGCCCGCTGATCGTCACCGAAGAAGCGTCCGAGCACCTGTATCTGTCCGCCCGCAATCTGCCGTATGTGCAGGTGCGTGACGTGCAGGGTCTGGATCCGGTCGCCCTGGTCGGGGCCGATACGGTCGTGATCACCGCCGATGCGGTCAAGAAGGTCGAGGAGTGGCTGGCATGAGCAGCAACGAAAAAATCTTCAGCGTGCTGCGTGCTCCGCGAGTCTCCGAAAAGACCGCGCGCCTGCAGGAAATCTCCAACCAGTATGTCTTCGAAGTCTCGAACGAAGCCACCAAGGCCGATGTAAAGGCCGCGGTCGAGCAGCTGTTCGACGTCAAGGTCGAGGCCGTCAACGTGGTCAACGTCAAGGGCAAGAGCAAGTCCTTCCGTAACCGTGCTGGCAGCCGTGGCAATTGGCGCAAGGCGTACGTCCGCCTGGTCGATGGTCAGTCCATCGACGTAACGGCCAAGGCCTGAGGTCCATCCCATGCCATTGATGAAGTTCAAACCCACCTCCGCCGGCCGTCGTTCCGCCGTGCGCGTGGTTACTCCCGATCTGCACAAGGGCGCACCGCACGCGGCGCTGCTCGACTCGCAGAGCAAGTCCGGTGGTCGTAACCACCATGGCCGCATCACCGTGCGTCACGTCGGTGGCGGTCACAAGCAGCACTACCGCATCATCGACTTCAAGCGCAACAAGGAAGGCATTCCGGCGCGTGTGGAGCGGATCGAATACGATCCTAACCGTACCGCTCATATCGCCCTGCTGTGCTATGTCGACGGCGAGCGCCGCTACATCATCGCTCCGAAGGGTCTGAAGGCTGGCGATCAGGTCATTGCCGGTGCCAACGCGCCGATCAAGACCGGCAACACGCTGCCGCTGCGCAATATCCCGGTCGGTACGACGGTCCACGGTATCGAGCTGAAGCCGGGTAAGGGCGCTCAGATCGCACGTGCTGCCGGTGCAGCCGTCCAGCTGGTCGCTCGCGAAGGCATCTACGCCACGCTGCGTCTGCGCTCGGGCGAAATGCGCAAGGTGCCGGTCGAATGCCGCGCCACCATCGGCGAAGTCGGCAACGACGAGCACAACCTCGAGAAGCTGGGCAAGGCCGGCGCCAAGCGTTGGCGCGGTGTTCGCCCGACCGTTCGCGGTGCGGCCATGAACCCGGTCGACCACCCGCACGGTGGTGGTGAAGCCAAAGCCGGTCAGGGTAATCCGCATCCGGTCACCCCGTGGGGTGTGCCGACCAAGGGTTACAAGACGCGCAAGAACAAGCGCACCCAGCAGTTCATCGTCCGCGATCGTAGGGGCTAATCGACCATGGCACGTTCACTCAAGAAGGGCCCGTTCGTCGATCACCACCTCGCAAAGAAGGTGGAGTCTGCTGCGGGTAGCAAGAAGCCGATCAAGACCTGGTCGCGCCGTTCGATGATCCTGCCGCAAATGGTAGGCATCACCATCGCCGTGCATAACGGCAAGAACCACATTCCGGTGCTCGTCAACGAGAATATGGTCGGCCACAAGCTCGGCGAATTCGCCGTCACCCGGACCTTCAAGGGTCACGGTGGCGACAAGAAGTCGGGTAGGTAAGGAGAGATGACGATGGAAGCGAAAGCAATCCTGCGCACCGCGCGCATCTCCCCGCAGAAGGCCCGCCTGGTCGCCGACCAGGTGCGTGGTTTGTCCGCCGAACGTGCGGTCAATCTGCTGAAGTTCTCGGACAAGAAGGCTGCGCACCTGATCAAGAAGGTGGTGGAGTCGGCGATCGCCAATGCCGAGAACAATCAGGGCGCGGATGTCGACGAGCTGAAGGTCAAGACCATCATGGTTGATGAGGGTCCCTCCCTGAAGCGTTTCATGGCGCGGGCGAAAGGCCGCGGTACCCGCATCCTCAAGCGCACCAGCCACATCACTGTGGTTGTGGGCGCCGCCAAGTAAGCGGAAAGGAAAAGACCATGGGTCATAAAGTTCATCCGACTGGAATTCGCCTGGGCATCGCCAAGGACTGGAATTCCAAGTGGTACGCAAACAAGGCCGAGTTCGCCGGTTACCTGGCAGCCGACCTGAAAGTGCGTGAAATGCTGCGCAAGAAGCTCGCGCAGGCAGGTATCAGCAAGATCTTGATCGAGCGCCCTGCCAAAACCGCCCGCGTGACCATTCATACCGCCCGCCCGGGCGTGGTGATCGGCAAGCGTGGCGAGGACATCGAAAAGCTGCGCAAGGAAGTGAGCGAGCTGATGGGCGTTCCGGCGCACATCAACGTCACCGAAGTGCGCAAGCCCGAGCTGGACGCGCAGCTGGTTGCCGAGTCGATCGCGCAGCAGCTCGAGCGTCGCATCATGTTCCGCCGCGCGATGAAGCGCTCGGTGGGTAACGCGATGCGCGTGGGCGCGCTGGGCATCAAGGTCAACGTCGGTGGTCGCCTCAACGGTGCGGAAATCGCCCGTTCGGAGTGGTACCGCGAAGGCCGCGTGCCGCTGCACACGCTCCGTGCCGACATTGATTACGGTTTTGCCGAAGCGTCCACGACGTACGGCATCATCGGCATCAAGGTCTGGATCTATAAGGGCGAGGTTTTCGACTTCTCCCAGGTTGGCCAGGAAAAGCAGGACGACAGCCCGCGCAACGATCGTAACGATCGCGGCGATCGCGGTGACCGCCCGTCGCGCCCGGCTCGTGAAGCGAGGTAACGGCAATGTTGCAACCCAAGCGAACCAAATATCGCAAGATGCACAAGGGCCGTAACGACGGCCTGGCATGGAGCGGAAACGCCGTCAGCTTCGGCGAGTACGGCCTGAAGGCCACTGCGCACGGTCAGCTGACCGCGCGTCAGATCGAAGCAGCACGCCGCACGATCAGCCGCCATGTCAAGAAGGGCGGCAAGATGTGGATCCGTGTGTTCCCCGACAAGCCGATCACCAAGAAGCCGATCGAAGTCCGCATGGGCTCCGGTAAGGGTAACGTGGAGTACTGGGTCGCGCAGATTCAGCCGGGCCGCATGATCTATGAAATCGAGGGTATCCCCGAAGAGACCGCACGTGAGGCATTCCGCCTTGCCGCCGCCAAGCTCTCGGTGACCACCACTTTCGTGACCCGGACGGTGCGCTGATGGATATCAAACAACTCCGCGAAAAGTCGGCTGACGAACTGAAGGCCCACCTGATCGATCTGCGTAAGGAGCAGTTCTCGCTCCGCATGCAGCAGGTCACCGGCCAGCTGCCGAAGACCCACGAAACCCGCCGGGTGCGCCGCGAGATCGCTCGCGTCAAGCACCTGCTCGGCAGCACCAAGTAAGGACGGCCGCGATGAGCGACAACAATCAAAAGCAGACGCTGCGCACGGTCGAAGGCCGTGTCGTCAGCAACAAGATGGACAAGACGGTCACCGTGTTGGTGGAGCGCCAGGTCAAGCATGCTCTGTACGGCAAGTACATCAAGCGTTCGACCAAGCTGCACGCGCACGACGCCGACAATGCCTGCAACGAAGGCGATGTCGTGCGTGTGACCGAAATTGCTCCGATGTCCAAGACCAAGAACTGGCGGGTGGTCGAAATCGTCACCCGTTCGGCCGAATAAGGGAGATCTGAATCATGATCCAGATGCAGAGCTACCTCGATGTCGCCGACAATTCGGGTGCCAAGGAAGTGATGTGCATCAAGGTGCTGGGCGGCTCCAAGCGCCGTTACGCACACATTGGCGACATCATCAAGGTGACCGTCAAGGACGCCATTCCGCGTGGCAAGGTCAAGAAGGGCGAAGTCTACGACGCCGTCGTGGTGCGTACCCGCAAGGGTGTGCGCCGTCCCGACGGTTCGCTGATCCGCTTCGATGGCAATGCCGCTGTGCTGTTGAACAACAAGCAGGAGCCGATCGGGACCCGCATCTTCGGGCCGGTGACGCGCGAGCTGCGTTCCGAGAAGTTCATGAAGATCGTCTCGCTCGCTCCCGAAGTGCTGTGAGCGGAGAACATACACATGGCTAACCGTATCAAGAAGGGCGACCAGGTCGTCATCAACACCGGCAAGGACAAGGGTAAGCAGGGTGAAGTGGTGCGTGTGGACGGCGATCGCGTGATCGTCGCCAACGCCAACGTCATCAAGCGCCACACCAAGCCGAACCCGCAGGCGGGTGTCGCCGGCGGCGTGGTCGAGCGTGAAGCGTCGATCCATATCTCCAACGTGAATATCGTCAACCCGGCAACGGGCAAGGGCGAGCGCGTTGGCTTCAAGGTGCTGGAGGATGGACGCAAACTGCGTGTGTTCCGCTCCAGCGGTGAGGCGCTCGACGCCTGAGGAATGAGATCATGAACACTCGTCTCGAAAAGTTTTACAAGGAAAACGTGGTGCCGGCCCTGATGAAGGAATTCGGCTACACCAATCCGATGGAAGTCCCCAAGCTGGTCAAGATCACGCTCAACATGGGCGTGGGCGAGGCGGCAACCAACAAGAAGATTCTGGAAAATGCGGTCGCCGACATGGCCAAGGTCTCCGGCCAGAAGCCGGTGGTCACCAAGTCGCGTGTCTCGGTCGCATCGTTCAAGATTCGTGACGGTTGGCCGATCGGCTGCAAGACCACCTTGCGTCGCGCCAAGATGTACGAGTTCCTGGATCGTCTGATCAACATCTCGCTGCCGCGCGTGCGCGACTTCCGTGGTGTGTCGGGTCGCTCCTTCGACGGTCGTGGCAACTTCAACATGGGTGTGAAGGAGCAGATCATCTTCCCGGAAATCGACTTCGACGCCGTCGATGCGATCCGCGGCATGGATATCGCCATCACCACCACCGCCAAGACGGATGCGGAAGCGAAGGCGCTGCTGGCAGCGTTCAAGTTCCCGTTCCGTAACTAAGGGTTAGAGACATGGCTAAGACCTCCATGATCCACCGCGACATCAAGCGTGCAAAGCTGGCGAAGAAATTTGCCGGCAAGCGTGATGCGCTGAAGAAGATCCTCTCCAGTCAGGATGCGTCCTACGACGAGAAGATCGAAGCTTCGACCAAGTTGCAGAAGCTGCCGCGCGACTCGTCGCCGAGCCGCCACCGCAACCGTTGCGAGCTGTCCGGTCGTCCGCGCGGTGTCTACCGCAAGTTCGGTCTGGGTCGCAACATGCTGCGCAAGGCCACCATGAACGGCGACGTTCCGGGCCTGCGCAAGGCAAGCTGGTAACAGCAATCCGGCCGTTCGCGGCCGGTCTGGACAGGTTTGTTCTGTTCAACAGGGGAGTCCGGCGCAAGTCGGGCTCTTTTGTCGTATACTCCCGCTTCTGTCTTGCCCGCTGCGGGCTTGGCGGTGCGTGAAGGGTCCTGGCCCGTCCCCAGGAAAACACAAGATTTTCGCGAAAGCGGATATCGGTGCACTCAAAGGTACTCATATGAGCATGACTGATCCCATCGCCGACCTGCTGGTTCGCATCAAGAATGCGGCAGCGGTTGGTAAGCAGACGGTGAAATTGCCGTCGTCCAAGATCAAGGTTGCGATCGCCCAGGTCCTGAAGGACGAGGGCTACATCACCGACCTGCGCGTTACGGCCACCGAAAACAACAAGTCGGAGCTGGAAATCGTGCTGAAGTATTTCGAAGGCCGTCCGGTCATCGAGACCCTGAAGCGTTTCTCGCGCTCGGGTCTGCGTCAGTACCGCGGCAAGACCGAGCTGCCCAAGGTCCTGGGTGGCCTGGGTATCGCCATCATCTCCACGTCGAAGGGCATCATGACCGACGCACAGGCTCGCGAAGCCGGTGTTGGTGGTGAAGTCCTGTGCTTCGTGGCCTAAGGGAAGGAGTCGAACATGTCCCGTGTAGCCAAGAAGCCCGTATCCCTTCCGAAGGGTGTTGAACTCAGCGTCCAGCCCGAGCTGGTCAGCGTCAAGGGCCCGAAGGGCACGTTGACCCTGCCGAAGCCGGCTGGCGTGGAAATCGCCGTCGACGGCGGCGTCGCCACCCTGTCGGCCAATGATCCGTCGCAGATCGCCATCACCGGCACCGTGCGCGCCATCCTGGCCAATATGGTCAAGGGCGTGTCCGAAGGCTTCGAGCGCAAGCTCGAGCTGGTCGGCGTGGGCTACCGTGCCGCCATGCAGGGCAAGGATCTGAGCCTGGCGCTCGGTTTCTCGCATCCGCTGGTGTTCGTGGCGCCGGAAGGCATCACCCTGGCGACCCCGAGCCAGACTGAAATCGTGGTGCAGGGCGCCGACAAGCAGCGCGTCGGCGAAGTTGCTGCCAAGATCCGCGGTTTCCGTCCGCCGGAGCCCTACAAGGGCAAGGGTGTGAAGTACGCCGGTGAAGTCATCATTCGCAAGGAAGCCAAGAAGGCTTAATGGCGAGTCCCTCGCAAGAGCCCGCACATCCATGTGCGGACTTTTGACAGGAGCGCGCTTTCCCTTCAGCTTTCGTAGGATAAATATCATGAGCATCAACAAGAACACCGCCCGCCTGCGTCGCGCCAAGTCGACCCGTGCACACATCCGCGAACTGGGCGTCGCGCGTCTGTCGGTGCTGCGCACTGGGCAGCACCTGTATGCGCAGGTCTTCACCGCTGATGGCTCCAAGGTCATCGCTGCGGCGAACACGCTGCAGGCCGACGTCAAGGAAGGCCTGAAGAACGGCAAGAACAGCGATGCGGCCACCAAGGTCGGCAAGCTGATCGCCGAGCGCGCCAAGGCGGCGGGTATCGAGAAGGTCGCATTCGACCGCTCGGGCTACCGCTACCATGGCCGCATCAAGGCCCTGGCAGACGCAGCTCGCGAAGGCGGCCTGCAGTTCTGAGTACTGCTGCAAGGGTGGCTGCAAGCCGCCCTTGCGTTCCGCCGGCAGGGTCAAGGCCGGACCGACCCGTTCTTCTGCAGCGGCATCGGGAACACCGTTGGACCTCACAACCATAAGCGGCCTCGAGCCGTACATACCCAATCAATCAAGGAATCAAGATGGCAGAAGAACGTGCACCGCGGGGTCGTGATCGCGACCGTAACCGCGAAGAGAAAGTCGACGATGGCATGATCGAGAAGCTGGTGGCGGTCAACCGCGTCAGCAAGACGGTCAAGGGCGGTCGCCAGTTCACCTTCACCGCGCTGACCGTGGTCGGCGATGGTCTGGGTAAGGTCGGTTTCGGCTATGGCAAGGCGCGCGAAGTGCCGGTGGCCATCCAGAAGTCGATGGAGCAGGCGCGCAAGAACCTGGCGACCGTCGATCTGAACAACGGCACCTTGTGGCATGCCGTCAAGTCGGGCCATGGCGCGGCACGCGTCTACATGCAGCCGGCTTCGGAAGGTACCGGCGTCATCGCGGGCGGCGCCATGCGCGCAGTGCTGGAAGCGGTTGGCGTCAAGAACGTGCTGGCCAAGGCCGTCGGTTCGCGTAACCCGATCAACCTGGTCCGTGCAACCCTGAAGGGTCTGTCGGAAGTGCAGTCGCCGGCGCGTGTTGCGGCCAAGCGCGGCAAGAAAGTGGAGGAGCTAAACCATGGCTAAGGACACCAACAAGACCGTCAAGGTGCGCCTGGTGGGTGGCCTGCGTGGAACCCAGGCACGTCACCGCCTATCGGTGCGTGCGTTGGGCCTGAATAAGCTCAACGATGTGCGCGAACTGAAGGATAGCCCGCAGGTGCGTGGCCTGATCAATACGGTTCACTACCTCGTCAAGGTTGAGGAGTAATCCAATGACTCTGCGTCTTAATGACCTCAAGCCCGCCGATGGCGCCCGTACCGAGCGCACCCGCGTCGGTCGTGGTATCGGTTCCGGCCTCGGCAAGACCGCTGGTCGCGGTCACAAGGGTTCGTTCGCCCGTAAGGGTGGCGGCAAGATCAAGGCCGGCTTCGAAGGCGGCCAGACCCCGATGCAGCGCCGTCTGCCCAAGATCGGTTTCCGCTCCAAGATGGCGCGCGATACCGCCGAAGTGCTGTCCTACCAGCTGGACAAGCTGGAAGCCGGTGATGTCGACTTCGCAGCGCTGCGTGCGGCCAATCTGGTCCCGAGCCGCGCCAAGAAGGCGAAGATCGTGCTGAAGGGCGAGCTGAGCAAGAAGTTCGTGCTGAAGGGCGTTGCGGCCACCGCAGGCGCCAAGGCGGCAATCGAAGCTGCCGGCGGCAGCGTAGAGGAGTAATCGGCAGATGGCGCAGGCTGGCATTGGTAACCTCGGTGGCGGGCTCGGCAAGTTCACGGAACTTCGCCAGCGGCTACTGTTCGTCCTCGGGGCATTGATCGTCTATCGCATCGGCTGCTATGTGCCGGTGCCGGGCGTCAATCCCGATGCCATGCTTTCGTTGATGCAGGCGCAGGGCGGCGGCATCGTGGACATGTTCAACATGTTCTCGGGCGGCGCCCTGCACCGTTTCAGTATTTTTGCGTTGAACGTGATGCCGTATATCTCGGCATCGATCGTGATCCAGTTGGCCACGCATATCTTTCCCGCCCTCAAGGCGATGCAGAAGGAAGGCGAATCAGGCCGACGCAAGATCACCCAGTATTCGCGCATCGGTGCGGTGTTGCTGGCGGTGGTGCAGGGCGGCAGTATCGCGCTCGCACTGCAGAACCAGACCGCCCCGGGCGGCGCCCCGGTGGTGTACGCACCGGGCATGGGCTTCGTGCTGACCGCAGTGATCGCCCTGACGGCCGGCACCATTTTCCTGATGTGGGTGGGCGAGCAGGTCACCGAGCGCGGTATCGGTAACGGCGTGTCGCTGATCATCTTTGCGGGCATCGTTGCAGGCCTTCCTGCGGCGGCGATCCAGACCGTCGAGGCGTTCCGCGAAGGCAATCTGAGCTTCATTTCGCTGTTGCTGATCGTCATCACCATCCTGGCGTTTACGCTGTTCGTGGTGTTCGTCGAGCGTGGGCAGCGGCGGATCACGGTCAACTACGCGCGCCGCCAGGGCGGTCGCAATGCGTACATGAACCAGACCTCGTTCCTTCCGCTCAAGCTCAACATGGCTGGCGTGATTCCGCCGATCTTCGCATCGAGCATCCTGGCGTTCCCGGCGACGCTGTCGATGTGGTCGGGCCAGGCGGCCTCGGGTGGCGTGGGCTCGTGGCTGCAGAAGATCGCCAATGCGCTTGGGCCGGGCGAGCCGGTGCACATGTTGGTGTTCGCTGCACTGATCATTGGCTTTGCGTTCTTCTACACGGCGCTGGTATTCAATTCGCAGGAAACCGCCGACAACCTCAAGAAGTCGGGTGCGCTGATCCCGGGTATTCGTCCGGGCAAGGCGACGGCCGATTACGTGGATGGCGTGCTGACCCGCCTGACCGCGGCTGGTTCGTTGTATCTGGTGATCGTCTGCCTGCTGCCGGAAATCATGCGTACCCAGCTCGGCACCTCGTTCCACTTCGGCGGCACCTCGCTGCTGATCGCGGTGGTGGTGGTGATGGACTTCATCGCGCAGATCCAGGCGCATCTGATGTCGCACCAGTATGAGAGCCTGCTGAAGAAGGCCAACCTGAAGGGCGGCTCGCGCGGCGGTCTTGCGCGCGGATAAGTGCTACACTAGATCTTCATTGCGTGAAGACGGCCTGGTTCCCGGGCCACGATCTTCCGATCAGAAGGGCGGCTCGCGCGACGTCTCGCGCGCGGGTGTGACGGGGTGGTCCTGTGCGGGAGTAGCACGGGCGATTCGGAGAAGTTTTTCGGATCAACACCGTCCGGCGCCGGAGCGAGGGCACACTCCCCACGCCGGGTCCATGGAACCTCTGGTTCCACGGGCTTCAAAGCAATCCGAGGCCTTGCTACAATTCCGAGTTCACTTTTGATCCATCCTGCCGGATGGCGCTTGGGCGCCGTCGGGCCATCACTCAGTTGGAGAATCGCGTCATGGCGCGTATTGCAGGCGTCAACCTGCCAGCCCAGAAGCATGTCTGGGTCGGGTTGCAAAGCATTTACGGCATCGGCCGTACCCGTTCGAAGAAGCTCTGCGAAGCCGCAGGCGTCACCTCGACCACGAAGATTCGTGATCTGTCCGAACCCGAAATCGAGCGCCTGCGCGCCGAAGTCGGCAAGTATGTCGTCGAAGGCGACCTGCGCCGCGAAATCGGTATCGCGATCAAGCGACTGATGGACCTGGGCTGCTATCGCGGCCTGCGTCATCGCCGTGGTCTCCCGCTGCGTGGTCAGCGCACCCGTACCAACGCCCGCACCCGCAAGGGTCCGCGCAAGGCGATCAGGAAGTAAGGGATAGATCATGGCCAAGCCAGCAGAAAAGAAGACGAAGAAGAAGATCAAGCGCGTCATCACCGACGGCGTCGCTCACGTCCATGCTTCGTTCAACAACACCATCGTCACCATCACCGACCGCCAGGGCAATGCGCTGTCGTGGGCTACGTCCGGCGGCGCCGGTTTCCGTGGCTCGCGCAAGTCCACCCCGTTCGCTGCCCAGGTTGCCGCCGAAAAGGCTGGCCGCGCTGCGCTCGATTACGGCGTGAAGTCGCTGGAAGTGCGTATCAAGGGCCCGGGTCCGGGTCGTGAGTCGGCCGTGCGTTCGTTGAACAACGTGGGCTACAAGATCACCAACATCATCGACGTGACGCCAATCCCGCACAACGGGTGCCGTCCGCCGAAGAAGCGTCGCGTCTAAAGGGAGCGATAAGAAATGGCTCGTTATATCGGTCCTACCTGTAAGCTCGCCCGCCGCGAAGGCGCCGACCTTTCCCTCAAGAGCCCGGCGCGTGCGCTGGACTCCAAGTGCAAGCTTGAGCAGAAGCCCGGCCAACACGGCGCGGCTCGCAAGGGCAAGCTCTCCGACTACGCTACCCAGCTGCGCGAGAAGCAGAAGGTCAAGCGTATCTACGGTCTGCTGGAACGCCAGTTCCGCAACTATTACAAGAAGGCCTCGACCAAGAAGGGCAACACCGGCGAGAACCTGCTGCAGTTGCTGGAAACCCGCCTGGACAACGTGTGCTACCGCATGGGCTTTGCCGTCACCCGTCCGGCCGCGCGCCAGCTGGTGTCGCACCGCGGCGTGCTGGTCAACGGCAAGTCGGTGAATCTGGCTTCGTACCAGATCAAGGCTGGCGATGCGATCACGCTGTCGGAAAAGGCTCAGAAGCAGCTCCGCGTGCAGGAAGCCCTGACCGTGGCTGAGCAGCACGACATGACACCGTCGTGGGTCGAAGTCGATTCGAAGAAGTTCAGCGGCGTGTTCAAGGCCGTTCCGGATCGCGCCGACCTGCCTTCGGATATCAACGAAGCGCTGATCGTCGAGTTGTATTCGAAGTAATTCACATTGGAGAGCCTCCGGCACTGCTGGAGGCTCGCAGGAGACCCCGCAACATGACGGTTACCGCCAACCAGGTTCTGCGCCCCCGTGGTCCGCAGATCGAACGTCTTACCGACAACCGTGCCAAGGTCGTGATCGAACCCTTGGAGCGCGGTTACGGGCACACGCTGGGCAATGCCCTGCGTCGTGTGTTGTTGTCGTCGATCCCCGGTTTTGCGATCACCGAGGTCGAAATCGACGGCGTGCTGCACGAGTACACCACGGTCGAAGGTTTGCAGGAAGACGTGCTGGACGTCCTGCTGAACCTGAAGGACGTGGCCATTCGCATGCATAGTGGCGACAGCGCGACGCTGTCGTTGTCCAAGCAGGGACCGGGCACGGTCACTGCGGCCGACATCAGGACCGATCACAACGTTGAGATCATCAACGGCGACCACGTGATCTGCCACCTGACCAAGGACACCGCGCTGAACATGCGCCTGAAGATCGAGCGTGGCTTCGGCTATCAGCCGGCTGCCGCGCGTCGTCGTCCGGATGAAGAGACCCGTACCATTGGTCGTCTGATGCTGGATGCGTCGTTCTCGCCGGTGCGTCGCGTTGCCTACGCCGTGGAAGCGGCGCGCGTCGAACAGCGTACCGATCTGGACAAGCTGGTCATCGATATCGAAACCAACGGCACGATCGATGCCGAGGAAGCCGTGCGCACCGCCGCCGACATCCTCAGCGATCAGCTGTCGGTGTTCGGCGATTTCACCCACCGTGATCGCGGTGCGGCCAAGCCGGCTGCCAGCGGCGTGGATCCGGTGCTGCTGCGTCCGATCGACGACCTCGAGTTGACCGTGCGTTCGGCCAACTGCCTCAAGGCCGAGAGCATCTACTACATTGGCGATCTGATCCAGAAGACCGAAGTGGAGCTGCTCAAGACCCCGAACCTGGGCAAGAAGTCGCTCACCGAAATCAAGGAAGTGCTGGCACAGCGCGGCCTTGCACTGGGCATGAAGCTGGAGAACTGGCCGCCGGCCGGTGTCGCCCAGCACGGCATGCTTGGTTGATGTATCAAGGCATGGGCGTCTTCGGGCGCCCATGTCTGTCTTCTGCATCGACGGGCTCGAGCCCGCGATGACATCCGGTCTAAGGACGGCCGGTTCGGACCAACCGCAGTCCATTCAACAGCGCCAGGATGGCGACAACGTCTCTCAAGTAGTCTCAACATTCCTTAGGAAATCACACTCATGCGTCACCAGAAATCCGGTCGTAAGTTCAACCGCACCAGCGCGCATCGCGAAGCCATGTTCCGCAATATGGCCGCCTCGCTGTTCAAGCACGAGCTGATCAAGACCACCTTGCCGAAGGCCAAGGAACTGCGTCGCGTCGCCGAGCCGCTGATCACCATCGGCAAGGTCGATGGCGTTGCCAATCGTCGTCTGGCGTTCGCCCGCCTGCGCGACAAGGAAGCGGTGGGCAAGCTGTTCGTCGAACTGGGCCCGCGTTACGCGACCCGTCCTGGCGGCTACCTGCGCATCCTGAAGGCCGGCTTCCGCGCTGGCGACAATGCACCGATGGCGTACGTCGAGCTGGTCGACCGTCCGGTCGTGGCCGAGGAAGTGGCCGAATAATCGGTTCGTCCCTCGCAAGATTCTCGAGAACCCGGCTCACGCCGGGTTTTTCGTTTCTGCGACAGGGGGGGACGATCCAGCGTGCGGTGGCGAGGCGCGAGTTTCCGCCCTGGTTCGAAGGCTGATGGCCTTATGGCTGTCCATGCGTGGGGCGTGTACCGTGCGACCCTGCGAGACCAGATTGCAGGCAGCATCGGCGCAGGGAGCGCAAGCAGCGCCGGGACGCAACGCAGGCCGACGGGCTTGCAAAGGAAGCGGGCCGAGGTGCGATGGAGCGTCCGGCGGCGTCTGCGGCCGCCGTGTCATGCAGTCGTGGACCGCGTGGCGGCGCCGATCCAGCGCGCTGCCACGCAATCAGCGCCGGGCGCATGCATGGCCGTCGAGCGGTATCGCTGGGGTGCAAGCTGGTGTTCTGCGGCGCGGCCGGATCGTCGGGTCGGTGGGGCGATACGCCGTGTCTGGCGACGCGACGCGCCCTAAGGCGGGTTCGGCAGGCGTGGTCAGCGCGCCGACGATCGCCGATAATTGCGGTCTCATCCCAGGCAAGCAATGACGATGAATCCGATCCGGTGGGGTTTTCGAGCGCAGTTCTTGTTGGGCTTCGCCGCCTGCGCGGGATTGCTGGCCTATGCGATCTATGTGCAGCTGCATCTGGGTCTCGAGCCGTGCCCACTGTGCATCTTTCAGCGGATCGCCTTCGCTGCGCTGGCGCTGTTGTTGCTGCTGGGTGCACTGCACGGGCCGCGGGCTGCGACCGGCCGCAAGATCTACGGCGTGCTGGCTTTCATCGCCGCGGGCGTGGGCATGGGGATCGCTGCCCGGCATGTCTGGGTACAGATCCGACCCAAGGACATGATGTCCTCCTGTGGCCCGCCGTTGAGCTTCCTGAGCGAGACCATGGGGCCTTTCGAGGTGTTTCGGACCGTGCTGACCGGGACTGGCGATTGCGGCAACATCGACTGGCGGTTCCTGGGGCTGAGCATGCCGATGTGGAGTCTGGTGTGGTTCGTCGCGCTGGCGTTGTGGGCGTTGTATGCCGGCTTCAAGCCGCGGCGGACGTCTGTGCACCACTAGGCGATGCGGCGGTCGCCGCCAGTTCCGGGTGTTTCGTTCGAGGCTGCCGCGCGGCTGTAGGCGGCTGACCGCGGCGCGAGTCCGCGCTGGAAAGGCCGTAGCCCGCCATGCGCGCGATCTCCGGGATGGCGGTATGGCCCTCATCCGCTGTGCGGGCACCATCTCCCCCTGGCGGGAGACGGGTCGCCGTTGCCGGTCGATCTCTGCCGTCGGCAGCGATTCCATCGGCTTTCCCATCGTCACCGAGCAGACCACCTCTCCCACCTTCACCGATCGGACCACCTCTCCCGTTTGCGGGAGAGGTCGGCGCGCCCTGCGCGCCGGGTGAGGGCTGCGCGGTGCCCGCGGCTGCAGCCTGCTTCCGGGCTGCATCGCATCGAGGGAGGCTTTGCCTGACGGGCCGGCTCTGCCACCATCGCAGGCTGTCCAGGAGCTTTTCGATGAACTCTTCCATGCCTTCTCCCGTTTCCGATTCCACAGCGCCGTCCTGGACGCCTGGCAGCTGGCGCGACAGGCCCGCGCTGCAGTTGCCGGTATACCCGGATCCGAACGCGTTGCGGGCCGCAGTGGACGAGCTGAGGCAGTTGCCGCCGTTGGTGACCTCGTGGGAGATCTTTGCGCTGAAGCGCCAGCTGGCCGAGGCGCAGGAGGGCAAGCGTTTCCTGCTGCAGGGCGGCGATTGTGCTGAGAACTTCAGCGATTGCGAATCGGGCACCATCTCCAATCGCCTAAAGGTGTTGTTGCAGATGAGCCTGGTCCTGGTGCACGGCCTGCGCCTGCCGGTGGTGCGGGTGGGACGCTTTGCAGGGCAGTATGCCAAGCCGCGTTCGGCCGATACCGAGACCCGCGATGGGATCAGCCTGCCGAGTTATCGTGGCGATGTGATCAACGCGCCGGCCTTCACCGAAGCCGCACGCGTGCCCGATCCGCGCCGCATGATCACCGCGCACTCGCGTTCGGCGATGACGATGAACTTCGTGCGTGCGCTGATCGATGGCGGCTTCGCTGACCTGCATCACCCCGAATACTGGAACCTGGATTGGGTGGGCTATTCGCCGCTGGCGGCGGACTACCAGAAGATGGTGGCATCGATCGGGGATGCGGTGCGCTTCATGGAAACGCTGTCCGGCGCCGAGGTGTACAACCTCAACCGGATCGATTTCTACACCTCGCACGAGGCACTGTTGCTGCCCTACGAAGAAGGCCTGACCCGGCAAGTGCCGCGCCAATGGGGCTGGTTCAACCTCAGTACGCATTATCCGTGGATCGGTATGCGCACTGCGGCGCTGGATGGTGCTCACGTGGAGTATCTACGCGGCGTACGCAATCCGATCGCCATCAAAGTCGGACCATCGGTGCAGCCGGACCAATTATTGCGGCTGATCGACGTGCTCAATCCCGAAGACGAGCCCGGACGCCTGAGTTTCATCCATCGCATGGGGGCGGCGCAGATCGCCGAAAAGTTGCCGCCGCTGCTGGATGCGGTCAAGCGTGATGGGCGCCGGGTGCTGTGGGTCTGCGATGCGATGCACGGCAATACCGAAAGTACCGGCAATGGCTACAAGACCCGACGTTTCGACAATATTCGCAGTGAGGTGGAGACCTCGTTCGATCTGCATGCAGCTGCCGGCACGCGGCTGGGCGGAGTGCATCTGGAGCTCACTGGCGAAGACGTCACCGAGTGCACCGGCGGCGCGCGCGAATTGACCGAACGCGACCTGGAGCGTGCCTACCGTTCCAGCGTGGATCCGCGCCTGAATTACGAGCAGTCGCTGGAGATTGCGATGGCCATCGTGCGCAAGCAGCAACAGGTGAACGCGCAGCCGCTGGGGGCCTGAGCGAACCGTGCGCATGACGTGACGCTCATGCCGCCTGCGGCATGCTCTGGCAGCCATCCCTCTTTCCCCCACAGGAGGAACGGTTTGACTGCCGATTGGAACGTCATCCGCGAATACGCAATCCCGCTAGGCGCCGCGCTGCTTGCGGGCGTCGTCACCTGGTCGCTGATGCTGTGGCTGTTCCGCCGCATGCAGGGCCGCGATTACCGCCGCGCACGCATCATTCGCGTGGTCACCCTGCCGGCGGCATTCATTTTGCCGCAGCTGTTCCTGGGCGTGGCCACCGAGGCGACGCCGCTGTCGGGCAAGGCACTGGTAGCGGTGCAGCATCTGTTGCACGTCGGCATCGTCGGTTGCGTCACCTGGTTGCTGGTGCGCGCGGTGGCTGCGGGCGAAGCGGCGATTCTGCGCAGCAATCCCATCGAAGTGTCCGACAATCTCACCGCGCGCCGCATCCAGACCCAGACGCGGGTGCTCAGCCGTGTGGCGATGGGCGCGGTGATCCTGCTTGGCGTCTCGGTGGTGCTGCTTGGCTTCGAACAGGTACGCCAGATCGGCAAGACCCTGCTGGCCTCGGCCGGCATCATCGGGTTGGTGGCCGGTATCGCCGCCAAGCCGGTGTTCGGCAATCTGATCGCCGGCCTGCAGATCGCGCTGACCCAGCCGATCCGGTTGGATGACGTGGTGATCGTGGAAGGCGAGTGGGGACGTATCGAGGAAATCGGCAGCTCGTATGTCGTGGTGCGGATCTGGGACGAACGGCGCATGGTGGTGCCGCTGACCTGGTTCATCGAGAACCCGTTCCAGAATTGGACACGCGCCAGTGCGGACCTGCTCGGTACCGCGTTCCTGTGGCTGGACTACCGCACGCCGATCGCGGCGGTGCGCGCGGAGCTGGAGCGCATCTGCCAGAGCGAGCCGCTGTGGGACGGGCGGGTATGCGTCACCCAGATCACCGATACCAGCGACAACACCATCCAGGTACGCCTGCTGGTGAGCGCACGCAATTCCGGCGACGCTTTCGATCTGCGCTGTCTGGTGCGCGAGCGGATGATCGACTTTTTAACCCGCGAGCATCCGTATGCACTGCCCAGGATTCGCGCCGAGATTGCGGCGCAGGAGAAGCCGGCCTTGCGCGCAGCAGAGCCGATCGCGCCGGACAGCGTGCGCTCGCCGGGCGCCGAAGATGGCGAACCTGCGGCGACGACTTAGAGCGGCCAACATAGTGGCTGCGTTCACCGTCAGGTGGGCGGCCGGTGCTCGGTGCGGCAGTGCCACTCGGACACCCCGTTTCCTGGCACGCAGTTCATCCTCTCCGACGACTGCCCGCTATGTTCTGTAAGCCGCTCCTGGTGCGGCGTGCGTCCGCTAATGCCGGCGTCCAGGATCTGCGCCTCGAGCTGATACGTGCAACGCCTGCGTAACGTCGGCGCCTGATTCGCGACAGGTCGGGCCTTGATGGCGCGCGCGAACTCGCTGCGTGTAGCGGCCGACGCCGACCGGGCTGCTCGCGGCGGCCACGCAAGGCCCGGTCAATCACGTGGGAGCGATGGCGATGTCGGCGTCGACACGACCGTTGCGGTTTCCGAAGTGGCGGGACCTGATGCGGCTGGCGCACTCGGCGCATAGCCGGGCGTGAAACGCGCGTGGCTGCGTTGTTCGTACGCATACGCCAGCTCGATCAGGCGCGGCTCGCTCCAGGCGGTGCCGATGAACAGCAGGCCCAGCGGCAGGCCCCGGGTCTGGCCCATCGGCACGCTCAGGCTTGGATAGCCGGCCACCGCAGCGGCGCCATAACCGGCGCCGGGAAAGGTGTCGCCCTTGCCCAGCGTGGTGATCCAGGCTGGGCCGGTGGTGGGCACGATCAAGGCATCCAGACGATCGGCCTTCAAGGCCGCATCGATGCCTTCCGGGCCGGCCAGTCGTCGGGCACTGGCGCGTGCGCTCAGATAGCCCGCATCGTCGAGCCCCGGCGCCGCCTGCGCCTGTTCGAACAGCTCCTGCCCGAAGTGCGGCATCTCGTGTTGCGCGTGTTGGCGGTTGAATGCGATCAACTGCTCCAGGCTCGCCACGGGTGCGCCGTGGCTCTGCAGATAGGCGTTCAGACCGGCCTTGAATTCGACCAGTAAGACCGTCTGCTCAGCAGCATCCCACTTGCCATCCGTGGCCAGGGCGGTCTCAACCACCGTGGCACCTGCCGCGCGCAAGGTCTGCACGGCGCGATCCAATGCGGCGGCGATCGCGGGATCCTCGCGCAGTGGATTGCGCAGCAGGCCCAGGCGCGCGCCGCGCAGGCCATCGGGTTTGAGGTGGGCGAGATAGTCGGGAGTGGACGAGGGCGCATTGCGCGTGGCCGAGTCCTGCGGATCGGGCGCGGCGATGGCCCGCAGCAGTGCGGCCGCATCGGCCACGCTGCGGGTCATCGGCCCGGCGGTGTCCTGGCTGGCCGAGATCGGGATGATGCCGTCGCGGCTGACCAGGCCCACGGTCGGCTTGAGCCCGACCAGGCCATTGACCGAGGCGGGGCAGGTGATGCTGCCGTCGGTCTCGGTGCCGATGCCGACCGTGGCCAGGCTGGCGGCGATTGCCGCGCCGGTGCCGGCGCTGGAGCCGCACGGGTTGCGGTCGAGCGCGTAAGGGTTGCGGGTCAGTCCGCCGCGGGCGCTCCAGCCCGAGCTGGACTGGGTGGAGCGGAAATTGGCCCATTCGCTGAGGTTGGTCTTGCCCAGGATCACCGCGCCAGCGGCGCGCAGGCGCTGTACCAGGAATGCATCGCGGTCGGGGCGGAACGTGGCCAGCGCCAGCGAGCCGGCGCTATTGACCATGGGCACGGCGTCGATGTTGTCCTTGAGCAGTACCGGGATGCCGTGCAACGGGCTGCGCACGCGACCGGCGCTGCGTTCGGCGTCCAGAACGCGCGCATCGGCCTCGGCCTGCGGATTGCGCTCGATCACCGCGTTGAGCGTGGGGCCGGCGCGATCGATGCCGGCAATGCGCTGCAGGTAGGCGCGTGTCAGTTCCAGGCTGGTGGTCGTGCCCTCGCGCATGCGCGCCTGCAGGCCAGCGACGTCGGCCTCGGCCAGTTCGAGCGGCTTGTCGCCGGCAACCACCGCAGCTGCCGGTTGCGTCGAATCGCGGGCATGCGCACCGCCGCACAGCGCCAGCAGCAGCGCGAAGGACAGAGTGGAAGATCGCATCGGTGCGGGTTCCCCGGGAAGTCTTCGCAGGCTAACGAAGCAGGATCGGGGTGACAACGGATGCGGTGTCCGCAAGGAACGCGCAGTGCGGGTCAGCGGCGACGCCGGACCAGATCGCGTGCCAGCACGCCGACCACGATCAGGTTGATCGCCAGCACGGCCCAGGCGGTCCAGCCGGGATGGCGGACGATGGCGTAGATATCGAACGGCAGGTAGATGGCCGCCGACAGGCAGCCCAGCAATGACGCCCAGGCCTTGGCACGCCACAGCCCCCAGGCTTCCACCACATGCAGCAGGCCGTAGGCCAGCATCGCCGCGGCAGCCAGATGCACGGCATCGGGGTTGATGGTCTTGAGCAGCGACGGCAGCGCGCCGTGCTCGGGGTCCAGATTGAAACGGCGGATCAGCGTACTGACCGCATGCTGCAGCGGGAGCGGGCCCAGAATCTCCAGGCCCGTCGCCGCCAACAGCGCGAGTGTCCCCTTGACCGCCTCCAGCAAGGCGATCGCATGAAGACCCGGATGCGCACGCGGATCCGGGCTATAGGGTGGACGAGTCACGATTGCGAGGTGCGATCAGCCGGCGCGGCCGGCGCGCTTGCGCTCGTTCTCGGTCAGGTGCTTCTTGCGCAGACGGATTTCCTTCGGGGTGACTTCGACCAGCTCGTCGTCCTCGATGAAGTCCAGCGCCTGCTCCAGCGTGTACTTGATCGCCGGGGTCAGCTTGATCGCATCGTCCTTGCCCGAAGCGCGCATGTTGGTCAGCGGCTTGGTCTTGATCGCGTTGACGGTCAGGTCGTTGTCCTTGGAATGGATGCCGACCAGCTGGCCTTCGTACACGTTGTCGCCTTCGGCGGCGAACAGACGGCCACGCTCTTCCAGCGGCCCCAATGCATACGCCGGGGTCGCACCCGGTGCGTTGGCGATCATCACGCCGTTCTGGCGCTTGGCGATGGCGCCCTGTTCCTTGGGGCCGTAATGGTCGAACACATGGAACAGCAGGCCCGAACCCTGGGTCAGGGTGCGGAACTCGTTCTGGAAGCCGATCAGGCCACGCGCCGGGATCATGTAATCCAGACGCACGCGGCCCTTGCCGTCCGGTTCCATGTTCTTCAGCTGGCCCTTGCGGGTGCCCAGCTTTTCCATCACGCCGCCCTGGTGCTGTTCTTCGATGTCCACCACCAGCTGCTCGATCGGCTCCATCAGCTTGCCGTCGATTTCCTTGATGATCACTTCCGGACGCGAGACGGCCAGCTCGTAGCCTTCACGACGCATGTTCTCGATCAGCACCGACAGGTGCAGCTCGCCACGGCCGGAGACCAGGAACTTGTCGGCGTCCGAGCCTTCCTCGACCTTCAGCGCCACGTTGTGCACCTTCTCGCGGTCCAGACGGTCGCGCAGCTGGCGGCTGGTCAGGAACTTGCCGCCGGACAGATCCTTGTTGCCGGCGAACGGCGAGTTGTTGACCTGGAAGGTCATCGAGATGGTCGGCTCGTCCACGGTCAGCGCGGGCAGCGCTTCGGGGTGGTCGAGCGCGCACACGGTGTCGGAAATGGTCAGTTCCTGGATGCCGGAGATGGCGACGATGTCGCCGGCCTCGGCGCTGTCCTGCTCGATGCGCTCCAGGCCCAGGAAGCCCAGCACCTGCAGTACCTTGCCCTGGCGCTTCTTGCCTTCGCGGTCGATCACGCTGACCGGCATGTTCTTCTTCAAGGTGCCGCGCTGGATGCGGCCGATGCCGATCACGCCGACGAAGTTGTTGTAGTCCAGCTGGCTGATGCGCATCTGGAACGGGCCGTCCGGGTCCACGTCCGGGGCCGATACGTGCTGCATGATCGCTTCGTACAGCGGGGTCATGTCGCCGTCGCGCACGCTCGAATCCAGGCTGGCGTAGCCGTTCAATGCCGAGGTGTAGACGATCGGGAAGTCCAACTGCTCGTCGGTGGCGCCGAGCTTGTCGAACAGGTCGAACACCTGGTCGATCACCCAGTCCGGACGTGCGCCGGGACGGTCGATCTTGTTGACCACCACGATCGGCTTGAAGCCCATCGCGAACGCCTTCTGGGTCACGAAGCGGGTCTGCGGCATCGGGCCGTCCATCGCGTCGACCAGGATCAGCACCGAGTCCACCATCGACAGCACGCGCTCGACTTCGCCACCGAAGTCGGCGTGTCCGGGGGTGTCGACGATGTTGATGCGGTTGCCCTGCCAGGTGATGGCGGTGTTCTTGGCCAGGATCGTGATGCCACGTTCCTTTTCCTGGTCGTTGCTGTCCATCACGCGCTCAGCCAGGACGGTGCGTTCGGACAGGGTGCCGGACTGCTTCAGCAGGCAGTCGACGAGAGTGGTCTTGCCATGGTCGACGTGCGCGACGATGGCGATATTGCGGAGTTTTTCGATGGACATGCGGAAAGGGCCCCTGTCTGGCGCCAGTCTTGAGGTGAGGTAAGCCCGACATTATAGCGGTTTCGTTGCGCCGCCGTTGCGGATTGCCCGAGGGCGGTTCAGATCGCCCATTCAGGCAGCGTGACGGGCGATCGTGGCGGTGCGGGCAGGCGAGTTGAACCATGGTCGTAACCGCGCGGCCGGTCACCCGCCCCGGTGTATCCTAGGCGGCTGTTGATCACTCCAGAACCTGCAAGGATTTCCATGTCCCTGATCGCCACCTTCGACACCTCCCGCGGCAAGATCGTTGTCGAGCTGTATCCGGAGAAGGCCCCGCTGACGGTCGCCAACTTCGTCAACCTGGCCAAGCGCGGTTTCTACAACGGCCTGAACTTCCACCGCGTCATCGCCGACTTCATGATCCAGGGCGGTTGCCCGGAGGGTTCGGGGCGCGGCGGCCCGGGCTACCGTTTCGAAGACGAGACCAATAACGGCGTCGGCCACGAGCGCGGCGTGCTGTCCATGGCCAATGCCGGCCCCAACACCAACGGCAGCCAGTTCTTCATCACCCACACCGCCACCCCGTGGCTGGACGGCAAGCACACCGTGTTCGGCAAGGTCACCCAGGGCCTGGACGTGGTGGACAGCGTTGCCCAGGGCGACACCATCAATACGCTCACCATCGAAGGCGATGCCGACGCCGCGCTGGCCGCCAAGGCCGACCGCGTTGCGGAGTGGAACAAGATCCTCGCCGCCTGATCGCACCCATCGAACGGCCGCCACGTGCGGCCGTTCGCTTGTCCAAGCGCGCCGCCAAGGCCCTGCGCCCAGCCAGCGTGCCACCCCCACCAACGCTTTTTAGCAGAGGAAACACCCCATGAAAGCACCTGTTCGTGTTGCCGTGACCGGCGCTGCCGGCCAGATCGGCTATGCCCTGCTGTTCCGCATCGCCTCGGGCGAAATGCTGGGCAAGGATCAGCCGGTGATCCTGCAATTGCTGGAACTGTCCAACGAGAAGGCCCAGGCCGCGCTCAAGGGCGTGATGATGGAGCTGGAAGACTGCGCATTCCCGCTGCTGGCCGGCATGGTCGGCACCGACGACGCCGAAGTGGCGTTCAAGGACATCGACGTGGCGCTGCTGGTCGGCGCGCGTCCGCGCGGCCCGGGCATGGAGCGCAAGGACCTGCTGCTGGAGAACGCCAAGATCTTCACCGCACAGGGCGCGGCGTTGAACAAGGTGGCCAAGCGCGACGTCAAGGTGCTGGTGGTCGGTAACCCGGCCAACACCAATGCCTACATCGCGATGAAGTCGGCGCCGGATCTGAACCCGAAGAACTTCACCGCCATGCTGCGTCTGGACCACAACCGCGCGCTGAGCCAGCTCTCGCTCAAGCTCGGCAAGCCGGTCGGCGGCATCGAGAAGCTGGTGGTGTGGGGCAACCACAGCCCGACCATGTACCCGGACTACCGTTTCGCCACGGCCGATGGCGCCTCGATCGGCGATGCGATCAACGATCAGGAATGGAACGCCAACACCTTCATCCCGACCGTGGGCAAGCGTGGCGCGGCGATCATCGAAGCGCGCGGGCTGTCCTCGGCCGCCTCGGCTGCCAACGCCGCCATCGATCACGTGCGCGACTGGGTGCTGGGCAGCAACGGCAAGTGGGTGACCATGGGCGTGCCGTCGGATGGCTCCTACGGCATTCCCGAAGGCGTGATCTTCGGCTTCCCGGTCACCACCGAGAACGGCCAGTACACCATCGTCAAGGATCTGCCGATCGACGATTTCAGCCAGAAGTACATCGACAAGACCCTGGCCGAACTGGAAGAAGAGCGCGGCGGTGTGTCGCACCTGCTGGGCTGAGCAACACGCTGGTAGTGAATGGAAACGCCGGGCACTGCCCGGCGTTTTTTGTGTCCGCGCACTGGTGGTGGTGCGATGCGGTGTCAGGCGAGGTGCGCGCGGATGCGCTTGTCCAGGACCGGGGACGCGGGAGTGCACCGCACGCGGCGTCGGAGCGTCGGCAGCAGTGCAGCGGCGCGACGGCGACCTTGCCTGCGCGCCTCGACGGTCGCTTACGCCAGACCTTCGGCAGTCAGCGCAGCCTGCACGTCCGTATCGGCCTGCATGCGCTGGAAGAAAGCCTCCAGTGCGGTCAGTCCCCGCAAGTCGACGCCGGCTTTGTGGGCCCAGCGCAGGGTGACGAACAGATAGGCATCGGCACCGGTGTGGCTGTCGCCGGCCAGCCATTGGCGGTCCTGCAGATGCGCATCGGCGCGCGTGTAGAGCGTGCGCAACTTGCTGCGCGCATCGTCGTGGCTGAGCGCGATCAGCGCCTGATCCTGCAGGTAGGCGGTACTGCCGAAGATGGGCTTGAAGGCGGGATGGACGTCGGCATTGGAAAAGGCGATCCAGCGATTGATCTCGGCGCGGCTGCGTGCGCTGCCGTCGCCACCCAGACCGGTCAGCGGCGCGATGTCGGCGATGTAGTTGAGGATGGCCGCGTTCTGGGTCAGCGCCCAGTCGTCGACCAAGAGCAACGGGACCGCGCCGGCCGGATTCAGGCGCAGATACTCGGGCGATTTCATCGTGGCCGCGTCGATCACGACCAGCTCGAACGGCAGTCCGGACCAGCGCAGGACGATGTGGTCTGCGAGCGAACACGCACCCGGCTTGGTGTAGAGCTTCATGATCAATCCTGTCAGGAACGGGGGCGCAAGATTAGCGCAGCTGACAAGACCACCGTACTAGCCGTCAGGCGGGCGCGATCGGTGTTCGGAATCGGTATGTTCCATGACCGATGCCGGAGTGGGGCGGTCGAATGGCGCGGACAGCCAGCAGGCAGTGCGCGTGCCCGGGATCCTGGGGCGCAGCGACCTGGTGGCGGTGCATGCCGGCTGCCCATATGCAGCGCGGGAGCTGATCCGGCGAGCCATCGGCTACCCGGCTGGCGGCGTTGCCCGCGGCTGCCAGCCGGGGCGGCGCGGCGAGCTGCCGCAGGCGAGCGCGCTTACGACGCGGTGCGCGGACGCAGGGTCTGCACGCGATAGAACGTGTGGTCGCCGATGGTGGCCACCTGGTAGGCATTGCGCCAGCTGGGGCTGGCGATCGCGCTGGCAGCGAAGTGGCTGGCACCGGGCACGATCTCCTTGCGCTGGCCCACCGGCAGCGCCCAGTTGCGCTCTGCGGCCAGGGCCACGCCCAATGCCTTGTTCCAGGCATCGTCGTTCTTCAGCTGCGTGCCGGGGGAGACGATGGTCGGCGCGAACTGCTTGCGTGCGGTGACCACCTGGCACATCGAGTCGCCCCACAGGCCGCTGTCCCGGCGGCGCAGCGCCACTTCGGCAACGGCCTGCTGGCCGCGCAGCGTCTGGTCACGCGCTTCCAGGTAGACGGTGGTACTCAAGCACAACGAATCTGCAGCGGGCTGCGGCAACAACTGCGACAGCCAAAGTATCCAGGCCAGCTTCATAGAACTCCTTGCTCCGTATGGGCCGATCCGCAGGGGCATCCGAAGTGGACACACCCGTGCGCAGGGCTTGGCGTCATGGGGAGGCGACCTGTCACGGGCCGCCCGGTCTTCGGCGAAGAGACATCGCTGCCGAAGCTGCCCGCCGAATCGGGCGGGTCAAAAAGTTGGCGCAAGGTAGGTGCCGGTCACACAATCCCGGCTGAATGGGCGGGGTTGACGGCCCCATCCGCCCAGCGGACCGGCATGCCGGCAGTGTGCGCTGCGTGTTCCCGCACGCCCGGTGCGTCGCATTGCAGGCGCGACAGCGGTGCAGGGACGTCGGCGCAGGAGGTGGGATTGGGCGGCCGCGCTCCCCCAGGCGTGGCGCGGGCGGTCGCCAACCGACGCTCAGCCTTTACCTGCAGCAGGGCTGCGTCATCAAGCACGAATGACCGATGGCTGCGGCCCGTGCCGCACCGCGATGAGCATGCCGGCGCGTACGGCCGCCGGACACACCGCCGCGGCACGATGCCCACCGGCAATGCGGCTGACGCGTCGCACGTTCCGGTTACAACGTCGCCGCCAGCCGGCTGGCCTGGTTGATGGCGCGCTTGGCATCCAGTTCCGCGGCCACGTCTGCGCCGCCGATCAGATGCGGCTGCTGTCCGGCAGCCTGCAATGCGGCAAGCAGCTCGCGGCGCGGTTCCTGTCCGGCGCAGACCACCACCGTGCCGACATCGAGCACCTGTTCGGTACCTTCCACGCGGATATGCAGGCCGGCATCGTCCACGCCCAGGTACTCCACGCCGCCAAGCATCTTGACGCCCTTGGCCTTGAGCGTGGCCCGATGGATCCAGCCGGTGGTCTTGCCCAGGCGTGCACCGGGTCGCCCCGGGCTGCGCTGCAGCAGCCAGACCTGGCGGGCAGGGCGTTCGGGTTGCGGCTTGGCCAGCGCGCCGCGATTTTCGAAGGTCGGGTCCAGGCCCCATTCGGCCATCCAGCGCGCCGGATCCAGCGATACCGGCGCACCCGCGTGCACCAGGAATTCGCCAACGTCGAAACCGATGCCGCCCGCGCCGATGATCGCCACCTTTTCGGCGGGCACCTGTCGCCCGAGCACGACGTCCAGGTAGCTCACCACCATCGGGTGATCGGCGCCGGGGAAATCGACCTTGCGCGGCTCGATGCCGGTGGCCAGCACCACCTCGTCGAAGTCCTTCAGATCCGGCGCCTGCACCTGGGTCCCCAGGCGCAACTGCACGCCGGTGGCGTCGATGCGATGGCCGAAGTAGCGCAGGGTTTCGTGGAACTCTTCCTTGCCCGGAATGCGCTTGGCCACGTTGAACTGGCCGCCGATCTCGTCTGCGGCATCGAACAGGGTGACCTGGTGGCCGCGCTCGGCGGCGACCGTCGCACAGGCCAGGCCGGCCGGGCCTGCACCGACCACGGCGATGCGCTTCGGTGCGGCCGTGGGTGTATAGACCAGTTCGGTTTCGTGCGCGGCGCGCGGATTGACCAGGCAGGTGGCCAGCTTGTTCTCGAACACGTGGTCCAGGCAGGCCTGGTTGCAGGCGATGCAGGTATTGATGGTGTGCGACTGGCCGGTACGGGCCTTGTTGGTCCACTGCGGATCGGCCAGCAGTGGTCGCGCCAGCGACACCATGTCCGCTGCGCCATCGGCCAGGATGCGTTCGGCCACTTCCGGCATGTTGATGCGGTTGCTGGCCACCACCGGGATGCGCAGGTGCGGTCGGAGTTTGGCGGTGACGCCGGCGAAGGCCGCGCGCGGTACCGAGGTCGCGATGGTCGGAATGCGGGCTTCGTGCCAGCCGATGCCGGAATTGATGATGGTGGCACCGGCTGCTTCGATCGCCTGTGCCTGGGCCAGGATTTCCTGCCACTGATTGCCGCCTTCGACCAGGTCCACCAGCGACAGCCGGTAGACGATGATGAAGTCCGGTCCGCAGGCTTCGCGGATGCGGCGCACGATCTCCACTGCGAAGCGCATGCGCTTGTTCGCGTCGCCGCCCCAGGCGTCGTTGCGTTGGTTGGTGCGTGCGGCAGTGAATTCGTTGATCAGATAGCCTTCCGATCCCATCACCTCCACGCCATCGTATCCGGCCTCGCGCGCCAGCTGCGCCGAGCGTGCATAGGCGCCGATCTGGCGTTCCACCGCCGCCGCCGACAGGGCACGCGGAGTGAAGGGATTGATCGGTGCCTGCAGCCTGGAAGGCGCCACCGACAACGGGTGATACGCATAGCGTCCGGCGTGCAGCAGCTGCAGGCAGATCTTTGCGCCGTGCGCATGCACCGCCTGCGTCACCTGGCGATGCGGGCGGACTTCCCACGGCCATGACAGCTTGCCGCCGAACGGCTTGAGCCAACCCACTACGTTCGGCGCAAAGCCGCCGGTGACGATCAGGCCCACCCCACCGGCAGCGCGCTCGGCGAAGTAGGCCGCCAGCTTGGGAAAATCGCGCGCACGATCCTCCAGCCCGGTGTGCATCGAACCCATCAGGACGCGATTGCGCAGTTGCGTGAAGCCGAGGTCGAGCGGGGTGAACAGGTGCGGAAACGCAGGGGCGGATGGGCCGGTGGCGGGCGACATGATGTGGATACGCTGGCGTACGGAATGCGCACGATGCCGTCAAACGGGCCTGGCGGCAAGTCTTGGTGCGCGAAGGGGCGAGCGCAGGCGCATACGGCGGCCCCGATGCCCGGCGCCCGCCTCAGGGGCGGGCCGGGGTGGATCGGCCCGCCGTGTTACCAGCCGGCCAGCACCAGTTTGCCGATGGTGCTGCCGCTTTCCAGCCGGCGATGCGCCTCGCGCAGGGTTTGCGCGTTGATCGGCGACAGCGTTTCGGTGTGGGTGGTCCGCAGTTCGCCGGCATCGATCAGGCTGGCGGCGCGGTTGAGAATGCGGTGCTGTTCGACGATATCGTCGGTGCCGTAGCGGGCGCGTGCGAACATCAGTTCCCAATGGATGCCGATGCATTTGGATTTGTACGGGTCGCCGATCTGCAGCGGGCCGCGCGGTTCCACGATCAGGCCCACATGCCCCTGCGGCGCCAGCACCTCGCCCAATTGCTGCCAGTAGCGGTCGGTATCGGCCAGATTGAGCGCCGCATGTACCGTATGCAGGCCCAGCGCCTGCAATTGCGGCTGCAACGGCTGGTGGTGGTCGATGACGTGATGGGCCCCCATCTGCCGTACCCATTCGACGCTCTCCGGCCGCGACGCGGTCGCGATCACGGTGAAGCCGGCATGCCGGGCCAGCTGGATCGCGATCGATCCCACACCGCCGGCGCCGCCGATGATCAACAGCTGCCTGCCGCGATTGCGCGCGCCATCGAAGGCGAACGGCATCCGCTGAAACAGCAGCTCCCAGGCGGTCAGGGTGGTCAGCGGCAGGGCGGCCGCCTGGGCGAAGCTCAGCGAGGTCGGCTTGCAACCGGCGATGCGCGCATCCACCAGCTGGTACTGCGCGTTGCTGCCTGGGCGCCCGATGTCGCCTGCGTAGTACACCTCGTCGCCGACTGCGAAGGCGGTGACATCCGGGCCGACCGCCTCGATCACGCCCGCGGCGTCGTAGCCCAGGATCTTGGGGGCCTGCAGCGGCTGCGGCTTGGGCGCGCGCACCTTGGTATCGACCGGGTTTACCGAGACCGCCTCCACGCGTACCAATAAGTCATAACCCGAGGGCGCGGTCGGCGCGGCGAGTTCCATGTCCAGCAACGATGCGGGGTCGTCGATCGGAAGGTGATGGGTAAGAACGACAGCTTTCATCGTGGCACTCCTGGTGGGCAGTTCAGGGTGCGTTGTGCAGCGAGTCGCCCGCAACCACCGGCCCCACAATTCAGCTCGAACGGGGGGCAGCGTTCACCATTGTGGTTTTGCAAGTGCGGCGGCAGGAGGTATTTCGGGTGTTCGGTCAGCGCATTCAACCTGTTTAATTCGGCTGCCGTTCATGCGCTGCGTGAGGGCAAAATGGGCTGCCGATGCTTTCCTTCATTAAGCTGTATACGTAGTATTGATTGGGGTTGCGCGGGTTGGAGATTGCTTTCACATGTTATATGACCGTTAACGCGATCTTCACTGAAGCCGGCTTAATCTGCGCCCCGATGGCTCTGGATGTGACGAGCATCTTTACCAAGAACAACGCCTCTATCGGTTTTATCTCCCAAAGAAGGAGCTGTATAAATGAACAAGAAAATTCTCACTGCCGCGTTGCTCGGCGGTCTGGCAGTCGCCCAGGCTGCGTCCGCGCAGGAGTTCGATGACCGTTGGTACCTGACCGGTGGCGCTGGCTTCAACTTCCAGGACAACGACCGTCTGACCAATGATGCTCCGTTCGTCACCCTGGGCCTGGGCAAGTTCGTCAGCCCGAACTGGTCGCTGGACGGCGAGCTGAACTACCAGAACCCGAACTTCGACGCCAACCAGGACCAGAACTGGAGCCAGTACGGCATCTCGTTCGATCTGCGTCGTCACTTCATCCAGGAAGGCCGCGGCTGGAACCCCTACCTGCTGTTCGGTCTGGGCTACCAGCGTTCGGAAGAAGAATTCGACGCGACCCCGAACCCGGTTTCGCCGGGCCAGCGTAAGGACGGCAACTTCGCCGCCAAGGCTGGTGTCGGTCTGCAGACCACCTTCGACAAGCGCGTTGCCGTGCGTGCCGAAGTCGCTTACCGCGCCGATTTCGACGACCAGAGCGTTGCTGCTCCGCAGGAAGACTGGTTCGGCGACGTGCTGGCGTCGGTCGGCGTCGTGATTCCGCTGGGACCGGCTCCGGTCACCGCTCCGCCGCCGGCTCCGGCTCCGGTCGCTCCGAGCTGCGCAGACCTGGATGACGACGGCGACGGCGTCAACAACTGCGACGACAAGTGCCCGGCTTCGCAGCCCGGCCAGACCATCGGTCCGGACGGCTGCCCGGTTCCGGTGTCGATCGACCTGAAGGGCGTGAACTTCGACTTCAACAAGTCGACCCTGCGTCCGGATGCCGTGTCGATCCTGAGCGAAGCGACCGAGATCCTGAAGCGCTACCCCGACCTGAAGGTCGAGGTTGCCGGTCACACCGACTCGAAGGGCACCGACGCGTACAACCAGAAGCTGTCCGAGCGTCGTGCGACCACCGTGTACGACTACCTGACCAAGAACGGCGTGGACGCGTCGCGTCTGGTCGGCCCGATCGGCTACGGCGAGAGCCGTCCGATCGCTCCGAACACCAACCCGGATGGTTCGGACAACCCGGAAGGCCGTGCGAAGAACCGTCGTACCGAGCTGAACGTCCAGAACTAATCGGACCGCCAGTCTGCTTCAAACAAAACCCGGCCTCGCGCCGGGTTTTGTCTATGTGCCATCTGCGACATCTCCCGAATTCCCCTGCACGCAGGCAGCCACTCTGTCTGTGTTGCCCTCACGGCACGGTTCCTGTTGAAACAGCGTTCATCGCTGCCTACACTCGCCGCGTCGACACACTCTCTTATCTGGAAGAATCCACGATGCTGCGTACCGTTACGGCAGGACTGCTCTGTCTCGCTCTGATTCCCGCCGCCTACGCCGCCCCGAACTGCGCCGGCGGCGCGGTGTCCCAGCCGCTGCCATTGCCCGCCACCGTGATCGCGCCGGCCGCATCCGAGTTCTATACCCGTAGCGTGCAACTGGGCATGCCAGCCGGCGTGCTGGCCCAGCCGTACAGCACCGACCAGTCGGTGGACCGCGTGCTGCTGCGCCTGCGCGTGGAAGGCTGCCAGGACGTGGCCAAGGTGATTCCGCCGGGCGGCACCGCCAACCCGAACGATCCGGCCGCCTACAAGGCCGCCACCGCGTTCGACAACACGCCGTGGCGCTTCGACATGAGCCAGAACGGCAAGCGCATGACGGCCGAAGAATTCGATGCCTGGATGAAGGCGCGCGGCGTGCGTGTGGTCAAGGCACGGCCAGCGGCCGGTGCGACTCCGGCTGCAGTGGCGCCCGCCGCGCCTGCGGCCGACGCCAAGCCGGTCGAGAACAAGTAATCCACGCGGTCGGGACGGCATGACCCGGCGGCCCCCGCCGGCGCGGTCCCGGCATCGCCAGCGTGGTCCGGCGTCGCCGGCGGGCGCTGTGCACCGGGGCGCGGCTGCAGGACCCGCGGCGGCGCCTTCGCGTCACGGTTTGGCGCGGATCTTGTCCAAGCTGGGCGTGTGCTCGCGCACCGAGGCGGCGCGCTGGATCGTCGCCGGCCGCGTCGGCGTCGACGGGCGGGTGGTCCGCGACCCCGAATTCCCGATCCGCACCGATCAACAGGCGGCCATCACGGTGGATGGTCAACCGCTGGCCGGGCCGGCGCGCGTCTACCTGATGCTCAACAAGCCGCGTGGTGTGGTCACCACGGTGCGCGACGAGCAGGGAAGGGACACCGTCTATCGCTGCTTCGATGGCGCGAACCTGCCATGGCTTGCCCCAGTCGGGCGCCTGGACAAGGCGAGCGAAGGACTGTTGCTGTTCACCAACGATCCGCAGTGGGCGGCGGCGGTGACCGACCCCGCCAGCGGGCCGGACAAGACCTATCACGTGCAGATCGATTGCCGCCCGACGGCCGAGCAACTGGCGCAGCTGCGGGCGGGGTTGATCGACCCGGATCCGGAGGGCGATGGTGCTTTCCTGCGCGCCCGGCAGGTGAGCGTGCTGCGCGAAGGCGAGCGCAATGCCTGGCTGGAAATCGTGCTGGATGAGGGCCGCAACCGGCAGATCCGCCGCTTGCTGGCGGCCGTGGACATCGGGGTGCTGCGGCTGGTGCGCGTGGCGATCGGGGCGCTGGCGCTGGGCGAGCTGGGCAAGGGCGCCTGGCGGCTGCTCAGCGCGGCGGAAGTCCGGGAGCTGACGCAGGATCCCGCCAGCGCGCCAGACGTGCGCTGAGCAAGGCGCTCACCACTTCCAGCGCGCGGGCGTCGCCGGCGCCATTGGCATCATGGCGCCGGCCCTTGGCATGGTTGCAGCCGGCGCAGGCCAGCGCCAGGTTGCGTGCATCGTTGGGGTCGTCGCCGACCAGTGCGCACAGTGCCGCGGCCGCGCGACGACCGAACCAGGCCTGCGGCACCACGTGTTCGAGCGTGGTGTGCCCCAGCGGTTCGCCATCGGCGCGCAGCTGCAGATGCCGGCGGCAGTGCAGGCAGCGCGTGTCCCAGGCGCCGTCCAGCCATCGCGCCTGGGCATCGCTGTGCGCCGCCAGCAGCAGCCGTTGGCGCAGCACCGTGCGCATGCTCAGGCGTCGATGACCTTGAGTTCGCGCCCGATCTTGATGAAGGCCGCAATCGCCTGATCCAGGTGCTCGCGGGTATGCGCGGCACTGATCTGGGTGCGGATGCGCGCCTGGCCCTTGGGCACCACCGGGAAGAAGAAGCCGATCGCATAGATGCCTTCTTCGAGCAGGCGCTCGGCAAAGCGCTGTGCCAGCGGTGCGTCGTAGAGCATCACCGGGCTGATCGGATGCACCCCCGGCTTGAGGTCGAAGCCGGCCGCCGTCATGCGGTCGCGGAAATAGCGGGTGTTGTCCGCCAACTGCGTGCGCAGCTCACCGGCCGCGTCCAGCATCTCGAACGCCTTGATGCCGGCAGCCACCACGTGCGGCGGCAACGAGTTGGAGAACAGGTAGGGACGCGAGCGTTGGCGCAACAGTTCGATCACTTCGCGCCTGCCGGTGGTGAAGCCGCCCAGCGCGCCGCCCATGGCCTTGCCCAGGGTGCCGGTGAAGATGTCGATCCGGTCGAGTACGCCCTTGACCTCGGCCGAGCCGCGGCCGGTGGCGCCCAGGAAGCCGGTGGCATGGCATTCGTCGATGTGCACCAGCGCGTTGTACTTGCGGGCCAGGGCGGTGATCTCGTCCAGCGGGGCGATGAAGCCGTCCATCGAGAACACGCCGTCGCTGGTGATCAGCTTGGTCTTGCAACCGGCAGCGTCGGCGGCCTGCAGCTGCGCTTCCAGGTCGGCCATGTCGCAATTGGCGTAGCGGAAGCGCTTGGCCTTGCACAGGCGCACGCCATCGATGATGGAGGCGTGGTTGAGTGCGTCGGAGATGATGGCGTCGTGCTCGCCGAGCAGCGGTTCGAACAGGCCGCCGTTGGCGTCGAAACAGGCGGCATAGAGGATGGTGTCCTCGGTGCCGAAGAACTCGGCGATGCTGCGTTCGAGCTGCTTGTGCAGATCCTGGGTGCCGCAGATGAAGCGCACCGAGGCCATGCCGAAGCCGTGGCTGTCCAGCGCATCCTTGGCGGCCTGGATGATGTCCGGATGATCGGCCAGGCCCAGATAGTTGTTGGCGCAGAAGTTCAGCACGCTGCGGCCATCGGCCAGCGTGATCCGTGCCGACTGCGGGCCGGTGATGATGCGCTCGGACTTGAACAGGCCCTGGGACCGGATGGCATCCAGTTCGGCGGCGTAGTGGGCGGTGAGCGCGGCAGGCGGACGGGTCATGGCGATCGCAGTGGCAGGGAAGAAGCGCAATCTTAACGATCACCATGGCATACCACTACGTCATGCAATATCGGCATAAGCAGCGGTGCGGATGTCATTTCACCGTCCGCGTGTCGCTGCGCAGCATGGCATGCTTGCTGTTCAGCCGTGCCCCCGGCCAGGAGATCGTTGTGACCCACCCCCGTTCCCGTTTCGCCCTGCTTGCATGCGTCCTGCTGGCCCTGGCCGGCCCGGCGGGCGCGCGCGACATCGATCTGCTCAATGTCAGCTACGACCCCACCCGCGAGTTCTATCGCGACTACAACGCCGCGTTTGCCGCGCAATGGAAGCGCCAGCACCCCCAGGACACGGTGCGGGTGGAAACCTCGCATGGAGGGTCGGGCAAGCAGGCGCGGGCGGTGATCGACGGCATCGAGGCGGACGTGGTGACGCTGGCCCTGGCGTACGACGTGGATGCGATCGCGCAGAAGGCCAAGTTGATCGATGCCGCCTGGGAGCAGCGGTTGCCGGACAACAGTGCACCCTATACCTCCACTATCGTCTTCCTGGTGCGCAAGGGCAATCCCAAGAACATCAAGGACTGGCCGGACCTGCTGCGCTCGGGCGTGGCGGTGGTCACCCCCAACCCCAAGACCTCCGGCGGCGCGCGCTGGAACTATCTGGCCGCCTGGGCGTACGCGGACCATATCTTCAAGGGCGACCGCGAGCGCGTGCTGCGCTACATGCAGGCCCTGTTCCGCAACGTGCCGGTACTCGACACCGGCGCGCGCGGCGCCACCACCACCTTCGTGCAGCGCGGCATCGGCGATGTGCTGCTGGCATGGGAAAACGAAGCGTTGCTGGCGCGCGAGGAACTGGGCAAGGACAAGTTCGAGATCGTGGTGCCCAAGCTGTCGATCCTGGCCGAGCCGTCGGTGGCGCTGGTGGACAAGAACGTGGACAGGCACGGCACGCGCGAAGTGGCCGAGGCCTATCTGCGTTATCTGTATGCGCCGGAAGGGCAGAAACTGGCGGCCAAGCACTTCTACCGCCCGCGCCATCGCGAGTTCGCCGACCCGGCGGATCTGGCCCGTTTCCCTGACGTCAAACTGGTGACCATCCAGCAGGCGTTCGGATCCTGGGACAAGGCGCAGCAGGAACATTTCGCCGACGGCGGCCTGTTCGACCAGATCCAGGCCAAGAAGTAGGCATGCAGATTCCGGTTGCGCCCCGCCCGGTGCCGGCATCGCGCCGTCGCGTGATGCCGGGACTGGGCCTGAGCCTGGGCATCACCCTGGCCTGGCTCGGATTGATCGTGCTGATTCCATTGCTGGGCATCTTCATCAAGACCAGCGGGCTGGGCTGGGACGGGTTGTGGCGCGTGTGGAGCGAGCCGCGTGTGCTCTCGGCACTACGGGTCAGCTTCGGCACCGCGCTGGCGGCCGGCGCCTTCAATGCGGTGATGGGCACATGGGTGGCCTGGGTGTTCGTGCGCTACAGCTTCCCGGGCAAACGCCTGTTCGATGCGGTGATCGACCTGCCGTTCGCCTTGCCTACCGCGGTGGCCGGCATCGCGCTGACGGCCCTGTACGGCGGCAACGGCTGGATCGGGCGGTGGCTGGAGGCGGCCGGCATCAAGGTCGCCTACACCCAGCTCGGCATCGTGATCGCGCTGGTGTTCGTGGGTTTGCCGTTCGTGGTGCGGGTGGTGCAGCCGGTGCTGGCCGAGAGCGATCGCGAAATGGAGGCCGCCGCGGCCACGCTGGGCGCCTCGCGCTGGCAGACGGTGCGGCGGGTCGTGTTGCCGGGGCTGTGGCCGGCGGTGCTGACCGGGTTTGCGCTGGCGTTCGCACGCGGGGTGGGGGAGTACGGGTCGGTGATCTTCATCGCCGGCAACCTGCCCAACGCCACCGAGATCGCGCCGCTGCTGATCACCATCCGGCTGGAAGAGTTCGACTATGCCGGGGCGACCGCGATCGCCGCGGCGATGCTGTTGCTGTCGCTGGTGATCCTGCTGGTGGTCAACACGTTGCAGGCACGTCTGTTGCGCTATCAACGGAGGCCGGCATGACCGATGCCGTTTCCACGCTGCCTTCCATGCCGCAGACCCGCGCGATGACCGAACAGGCGCGCCGCATCACCGATTCGGCCACCAACGAGCCGCGCTGGGTGCAGTGGCTGTTGATCCTGGGCGCGCTGGCCTTTTTGTTGGCCTTCCTGCTGTTGCCGCTGGTCCTGGTGTTCGCCGAGGCGCTGCGCGGCGGCTGGGAGACCTTCCTGCACGCGGTCACCGATCCGGATGCACTGTCGGCCATCAAGCTGACGCTGCTGGTGACGGCGATCGTGCTGCCGTTGAATCTGGTGTTCGGCGTGGCCGCTGCGTGGGCAGTCAGCAAGCACCAGTTCCGCGGCAAGCGCCTGCTGGTCAGCCTGATCGATCTGCCGTTCTCGGTATCGCCGGTGGTGGCGGGCCTGATCTTCGTGCTGATCTTCGGCCGCAACGGCTGGGCCTGGCCGCTGATCGAGGATGGCTGGCGGGTGCACTTGCCACTGCTGGGCGAGACCTTGATCCAGTTGCCGCGGATCGTGTTCGCACTGCCGGGCATCGTGCTGGCGACCACCTTCGTCACCTTTCCGTTCATCGCGCGCGAGCTGATGCCGCTGATGGAGCAGCAGGGCAGCGACGAGGAACTGGCCGCACTGAGCCTGGGCGCCAATGGCTGGCAGATGTTCTGGCGGGTGACGCTGCCCAATATCCGCTGGGGCCTGCTGTATGGCGTGCTGCTGTGCGCGGCGCGTGCGATGGGCGAGTTCGGTGCGGTCTCGGTGGTGTCCGGGCATATCCGCGGGCGCACCAATACGCTGCCACTGCATGTGGAGATTCTCTACAACGAATACGCCTACAGCGCTGCGTTCGCCTGCGCTTCGCTGCTGGCATTGACCGCGCTGCTCACGCTGGCGCTGAAGACGTACCTGGAATGGCGGCACGGCGATGCGCTGGCCGCCAACCACCGCCACTGAGGTGACCATGGGCATCCGCATCCAACGCCTGCGCAAACAGTTCGAGAGTTTCACCGCGCTGGACGACATCAATCTGGAGGTGCGCCAGGGCGAGCTGCTGGCGCTGCTGGGGCCGTCCGGTTCGGGCAAGACCACCTTGCTGCGGATCATGGCCGGACTGGAGCATGCCGATGGCGGGCGGGTGCTGTTCGGCGACGAAGACGCCACCCGCATGAGCGTGCAGTCGCGCCGGGTCGGCTTCGTGTTCCAGCACTATGCGTTGTTCAAGCACATGGACGTGTTCGACAACGTCGCCTTCGGGCTGCGGGTGCGACGCGGGAGCGAACGCTGGGCGCCGGCGCGTATCCGCGCACGCGTGGAGGAATTGCTGGCGCTGGTGCAATTGCAGGGACTGGAGCGGCGCTATCCGACCCAGTTGTCGGGCGGGCAGCGGCAGCGCGTGGCGCTGGCGCGCGCGCTGGCGATCGAGCCGCGCGTGCTGTTGCTGGACGAGCCGTTCGGTGCACTGGACGCACAGGTGCGCCGCGACCTGCGCCGCTGGCTACGCGAGCTGCACGAACGTACCGGTCTGACCACGGTGTTCGTGACCCACGACCAGGAAGAGGCGTTGGAGCTGGCCGATCGTGTCGCCATCCTCAACCGCGGGCGTATCGAACAACTCGACACGCCCGCGGCGATCTACGACACGCCGGCCTCGCCGTTCGTGTATTCCTTCGTGGGCGCGGTGAACCGCATTCCCGGCGTGCTGGCGCAAGGGCGGATCCAGGTCGCCGGTCATGCATTGCCGGCAGCCAACGCGACGCTGGCCGCCGGGCCGGTCGAGGTCTACGTACGCCCGGAGGATCTGGTGCCCGACGAAGCGGGCTGGCCTGCCACGGTGGCCTGGTCGCAGCGCAGCGGGCCGCGACTGCGGCTGCGCGCGACGCTGCAACCGGCAGGCGATGAGGTGGAAGTCGAGCTGCCCGCCTCGGCGGGCAGCTTCCAGCCTGGTCAGCAGCTGCGCCTGGCGGCGCGGCATTACGGCGTGTTTCCGGCCTGAGCCACTCCCGGGGCGGGCCGGCGCGTCGAGGTCGCAGTGGTCGGAGTGGGCGGTGATCGGACCGATCACGCGGACAACGAAATCGGATCTGCACAGTAATTCCATCGAGCTGGGCCGGGAGCCGCAGACGGTGTCGCACGCCCGTTATCGTGCTTCCCGAGCAGGGCCGCCTGTCAAGATTCCGGGGGCCGGGTCGATGACGCTGGAGAGTCGTCCGGCAGCCAGGCTGGCAAGTGATGTGCGCTGGTTCAAGCGAACGCGACTTGAATGTTGCAGTGCAATGAAAGTTGCACTAAGAAGGGAGTGCTGACCTCGCTTCACTCCGTCCGACCGCCCTCGCTCCAGGAGATGCCCATGAAGCCGTTCCCGCTCGCCTGCTGTCTGTCGTTGTTGTTGTCCGGCACTGCGCCGCTGGCGCTGGCTCAGGAAGAAGAGGCGCCAGCATCGCCGCTCAGCGGTACGTTTGCGGTGACCAGCGATTACCTGTTCCGCGGTATCTCCCAGACCAACGAGGGCCCCGCATTCCAGGCCGGGGTGACCTACAAGCTGCCGCATGGCCTGTACATCGGCACCTGGGGATCCAATGTGAATTACACGACCAGCGATCCGAACTGGGAAGTGGACGGCTTTGTCGGCTACAACACCGACCTCGGCAGCCGTTGGAACGTCGACGTGATGGTGAACCGCTATCAATACCTGGGCGCGCGCGACTCCGACTACGCCGAGCTGATCACCAAGACCACGTTCCTCAAGACCTATAGCCTGACGCTTGCCTATACCAACGACCTGTATGGCTCGCGGACCGATGGGTATTACTACGCGCTGGATGCCAACTGGGCATTGCCGTACAACTTCACCCTTGGCGCGCATGCAGGGCACAGCATCTACACCTCGGCCTTGCGCAAGGTGGATCATGACTACAACGACTTCGGCGTGAACATCGGCAGGACTTTCGGGCCGCTGGGGCTGAGCGTGGGCTATTACGACACCAGCGAGGCGGCCGAATTCGGTTTCGGTGTGCAGAACTCGCAGAACCATCTGGTGGCGACCGCGACGGTTGCCTGGCCGTGAGATGATTTCACCGACGTCCACTGCGGGCGTCGGCCTCGATGGAGGCAGGTCGGAATCGGCGCATGCAGCCGGAGACCATCGAGGCCGGAGCGCTCAACGTGGACAAGCGCAGAAGCAGAAGGCGCCCTTGGGCGCCTTCGCGTGTCAGCTGCGGTGGCTGATCAGTTCCAGCTCAGCACCACCTTGCCGGCCTTGCCTTCTTCCATCAGGTCGAAACCCTTCTGGAAATCGTCGATCGGCAACTGATGGGTCAATACCTTCTGTAGCGGAAAGCCCGAGAGCACCAGCTGGGTCATCTTGTACCAGGTCTCATACATCTTGCGGCCGTAGATGCCCTGCACGGTGAGTCCCTTGAAGATGATCTTGTCCCAATCGCAGCCGGCGCCGCGCGGCATGATGCCGAGCATGGCGATCTTGCCGCCGTGGTACATGCAGTCCAGCATGTCGTTGAACGCACGCGGATTGCCGCTCATTTCCAGGCCGACATCGAAGCCCTCCATGTGCAGGTCCTTCATCACGTCCTTCAACGAGGTGTTGGACACATTGACCACGCGGGTGGCACCCATGTCGGCAGCCAGCTTGAGGCGAAAGTCGTTGACGTCGGTGACCACCACGTTGCGCGCGCCGATATGCTTGCAGATGCCGGCGGCAATGATGCCGATCGGACCGGCACCGGTGATCAGCACGTCTTCGCCGATGACGTCGAACTCCAGCGCGCAATGCGCGGCGTTGCCGTAGGGGTCGAAGAACGCCGCCAGTTCGGAGGGGATCTGGTCGGGGATCGGCCACAGGTTCGATGCCGGCATCACCATGTATTCGGCGAAGGCGCCGTTGACGTTGACGCCAATGCCCACCGTGTTGGGGCACAGGTGCGGGCGGCCGCCGCGGCAGTTGCGGCAGTGCCCGCAGACGATATGGCCTTCGGCCGAAACGCGCTGGCCGACCTGATAGCCGGTCACCGCCGAGCCGAGCTCGGCCACGCGGCCGACGAATTCATGGCCGATGGTCAGGCCGGGCTTGATGGTGCGCTGGCTCCACTCGTCCCACAGGTAGATGTGCAGATCCGTGCCGCAGATGGCAGTCTTTTCCAGCTTGATCAGCACCTCGTTGGGGCCAGGGGTGGGGACCGGCACCTGTTCCATCCAGATACCCTTTCCCGCGTCGCGCTTGACCAGCGCTTTCATCGTCTGCGCCATGTGGCGAGGCCTGCTAAGTAAATAAAGTCGGCAATTATATGCCCGATGCCGCATCCGCCATGCGGCAGTGCAGGACGGAGGCCGACGTCGGTCTGCGTCTGCCGGGAGGCGGGAGCCGGGCGGGAGATCGAGCGTGGGTCGGGTGGGTTGGCGAGGTTACGCGCGCCCCCATCCGCCCTTCGGGCACCTTCCCCCGCACGCGGGGGAAGGGAGCTTGGGTCGGGTGGGTCGGCGAGGTTGTGCAGCGCCCCATCCGCCCTTCGGGCACCTTCCCCCGCATGCGAGGGAAGGGAGCGTGCGTCGGGCGGGTCGGCGAGGTTGTGCAGCGCCCCCATCCGCCCTTCGGGCACCTTCCCCCGCATGCGGGAGAAGGGAGCGCGCGGCGTGACATGGGAGGCGCCGCGGGCTTCATCCTTCTCCCGCGCGCGGGAGAAGGTGGCGCGCAGCGCCGGATGAGGGGAGCGTCTGCAGACTCTCAGAACGCCACGTCCAGGCTGATGAAGTACTGGCGTGGTGCGCCGACCACCATGGTCTGGTTGTAGCCATTGGGATCGGAGGCGACATAGCCATTGGTGCCGGTGCTGGCGAAATACCGTTTGTCGGTGAGGTTGGTCACGTTGAGCGCCAGGGCCACGTCCGCTACGCCGCCGAGGCGACCGAAGTCGTAGCGTGCGCCGGCATTGAACAGCCAGTACGACGGCACCTGCGAATCGTTGAGGAAGGTGAGGTAGCGCTTGTCGACGTACTTGCCATCCAGGTCCACACGCAAGTTGCCGAGTTGGTAGCTGGCACTTGAGGAGAACATCAGCGCGGGGATGCCGACCACGTCCTTGCCCGAGGTGGCGACCACGCCGTTGTTGAGGTAATCGTCCTGATAGCTCGAGCGATTCCACGACAGCGAGTTCAACCAGCGCAAGCCTTCGACCGGGCGCCACATCAGCGCCAGGTCCGCGCCGGCGCTGTGCACCGTGCCGACATTGCTCAGGATCGCCGCGCAGGTCTGCACTGCGGTGCACGGAGAAGTGGTCAGCAGGCGATTGGAGAATTTGGTGAAGTAAGCGTCTGCCGAAAGCTCGAAACGCGCCTCCTGCACGCGATAGCCTGCCTGCACGGTCTGCGATTGTTCCGGCTCCAGCGTGGCACGGCTGCGGTCGAACGCGGCCTGCGAGGTCGCGAACGGCGTGAAACCGAAGGCGGCGATGTTCTTGCTGTAGGACGCGTAGATGTCCTGACGGTCGTCGAGCTTGTAGCTGATGCCGAGCTGCGGCAGAAAGCTGTCTTCGGCACGGATGCGGCCTTGCGCCAGCGCGGTGGTCGGCACCAGCGACTGCGCGCGCGTGGTGTTACTGAGCGCCTTTGCGCCGTAATTGAACGTCAGCCGGTCGTCGAGCAGGCGCACGGTGTCCTGCAGATAGACCATGCGGGTCTGTGTGGTGTAGCGCTGCAGGAAGTCGCGGCGGAACGGGGTCTGCGCGTCGTAGACGTTGTAAAGCGAGGTGTAGCCCTGGCTGCCCAGCGCGAAGTAGTTGCGGCCCTGCGATGTACGCGCATTCTCTGCCCACAGACCCGCCTCCAGGTCGTGGTTGCCCCATGACCACTTGAGGGCGGTGGTGCCGCCAAAGCGGTCCAGCCCGTAGTCGGTGGTGCGCATCGACAGCGGAACCTGCGCAGAGGTGGCGACGTACGGTGTCACCCATTGCCCCTCGCCACGATTGCCGTGGTAGTAGCCGCCTGCATCCAGGGTGGCGCCGCCGAACACGAAGGTGCCGGACAGGCCCGCCAGATTGTCGCGGCGCAGGCCGCCACCGGCGTAATAACTGGCATCGAGCCAGCTGTAATCGCCGGGCAGGCCGGCCAGCGAGGTTGGATAGCCGTTGGCCACGCCACTGGTGGCGCCAGTGGCCTGGTAGGCGCGTGCCATCTGCACGGCGGTGGCCCAGTCCGGCTGCAGGTAATCGTAATCCCAGCCTAGCGTGCGCTGGCTGGTCAACGACAGATCCATGTAGTCGTATTCCTTGCGCCGCGAGGTGTCCACAAACAGGCTCAGTCGGTTGCCGTCGCCCCATTGGTACACGGTCTTGAGATTGGCCTGCTCCGATGCCTGGTCTCCGTAGCCCTTCCATTTGTCGGTGCTGGCATTGGCGTAAGCCAGGTACGCCGACAATCCGTCGCGATCGCCGGTATCGGCGCGCACGAAGGTGCGGCGCGTCGCATCGCTGCCCACCGTCTGCACCAGTCGCCCGCCCGGTGTGGTCTGCGGATCGGCGGAGTAGAACTGCAGGGTGCCGCCGAGATTGGTGTTGGACGCGGTCCCCAGCGCGCCGGCGCCTTGGGCGATTTCCACCGAGCCGAGATTTTCGGAAATGATGGCGCGCGAGATGTGCAGGCCATTGGTGACGCCGTAACTCATGTTGCCGAGCGGAATGCCGTCGAGCGTATAGCCCAGGCGGCTTTGATCGAAGCCATGCAGGGTCACCTGCGTGGACCACTCGTAAGTGCCGAACGGATCGGCCGACTGGAATTGCACGCCCGGCAGTTTTTCCACGGCCTTGAACGCGCTGCTGCCCGGCGTCAGTTGTTCGATGTCCTGCCGGCTGATGCGCTGTACCTGGCGCGTGCTGCCTTGGGACACCACGTTGATCGCGTCCAGGTCGGTGGCCTTGCCTGCCGTATCGGCTGGCAGCGCGGGTGCAGCGGCGGCAGCTTCGGCGGCCTGCGCCAGGCTGATGAGCAGCGCTGCCAGGGCGAGCGCCAATGCGGTGATATCGAAACGGCGAGCGAAAGTCATGGGGGATCCTGTTCGGCGCGGCAGAGGGCAAAAGCACGGCGCAATGCCGGCGTTTCGCGACGCAGGGTGTCAATGACTCATGAAGCATTGATGACGGCGGCTGTCGCAAAACTGTCGCGTGCAGCGGCTATACGTGGGTGCGCCGCGAGGCGTTCATCGCGGCACATCGACCTTGGCAAGGCTTTCGTATGACGTCTGCTGCTTCACGACGCGAGTTCCTCAAGCGCGTTGCCGCGCTCACTGCCGCCGGTGCATTGCCGACGTCGATTGGCCGCGCGCTGGCGCTGCCGGCCGATACACGCACCGGCAGCTTGCGCGACATCGAACACGTGGTGATCCTGATGCAGGAGAACCGCTCGTTCGATCACTACTTCGGTGCGCTGCGCGGTGTGCGTGGCTTCGGAGACACGCGTGCCCTGCAACTGCGCGAAGGGCACCCGGTGTGGAGCCAGCCGGTCGCGCATGGGCGGCGCCTGCTGCCGTTCGCCTTCGATGCGCAACATAGCTGCGCGCCGCTGATCAAGAGCCTGGATCACTCCTGGAAAGCCGCACACGGGCAGGATCCGGTACGCTGGGCCGAGTACGATGCCTGGGTGCCGTACAAGGGCGAGCTGACGATGGGATACTTCCAGCGCGCCGATATCCCGTACTACCACGCGCTCGCCGACGCCTTCACCATCTGCGACGGCTATTTCTGTTCGATGCACGGGCCCACCAATCCCAATCGCATGTATCTGTTCACCGGCACCAGCGGCCTGAGCGTGGGCGACGCGCGTGCGCAGGCGGTCAACAACGCCGACGACGGCAACTGGACCGCCGACATGGGGCGCGACAAGCCCGACTACGCGGCGATGGGCTGGACGACCTATGCGCAGCGGCTGCAGGCTGCAGGCATCGACTGGCGCGTGTACCAGGAATACGACAACTTCGGTTGCAACTCGCTGGCGTATTTTGCGCATTACCGCGGGCTCGATCCCGCCGACGAGCGCTATCGGCGCGCACGTGCCTATGTGCCCGGATCCACGGCGGACAATGCGGCCATCACCCAGGCCGATCATCTGATCGCCGCGATCGCCTCCGATGTACAGGCCGATCGTCTGCCGCAAGTGGCGTGGGTGATACCACCCACTGCCTACTGCGAGCATCCGGAAGCACCGCCGGCATATGGCGAATCGCTGGTGTCGCGGCTGATCGATGCGTTGACCTCCAATCCGCAGGTCTGGGCCAGGACCGCATTGATCATCAATTACGACGAGAACGACGGATTCTTCGATCATGTGCCAGCGCCGTTGCCGGCGTTGGATGCGCGCATGGGGCGCAGCAACGTCGATGTGCGCGGCGAAGCCTATGAAGGCGTGCCGGTGGGTCTGGGTATCCGTGTGCCGATGCTGGTGATTTCGCCGTGGACGCGCGGCGGTTGGGTCAACTCGCAGGTCTTCGACCACACCTCGGTGCTGCGGCTGCTGGAGCGTCGCTTCGGCGTGGCCGAGCCCAACATCAGCCCATGGCGGCGTGCGGTCAGCGGCGATCTGACCAGTGTGTTCGATTTCCGCGCACCGGACGATTCGGCGCTGAGTGCGCTGCCGTCCGTCGCCGACTACCGCATGCGTACCGCCGCGCTGCGCGGCAAACCGCAGCCGCAGCCGCAGCCTCCGGCGACGGCCGGCATGCCGCGGCAGGAGCCCGGGCAGCGGCCGGCGCGTGCGCTGCCGTATGCCTTGCAGGTGCACGCACGCGTGCACGACAGCGGCGCGCTGCAACTGCAGTTCGTCAACAGCGGCACCGCGGCCGCTGCGTTCAATGTCTATACCGCTGCTGCCAGTGGCGGGCCCTGGTACTACACCGTGCTGCCGGGCACCCGGCTCGACGATGTGCCATCTGGCGCAGTGCATGACGGTACGTACGCATTGCGCGTGCACGGGCCGAACGGCTTCCTGCGCGAATTTTCCGGAGACCTGGCATCGGAGCGCACGCAGGGCGCTGCACCGTGGGTGCAGGCACGACAGGACGGCGATACGCTGGTGCTGGAAATCGGCAATGCCGGGCAGCAGGCATGTACGCTGCAGCTGCGTGCGCTGGACTATGCCGACAAGAGGCCGCGGCCGTTGCAACTTGCCGCCGCCCAGCGGCTCAGCATCCGCGTGCCGCTGGCGGACAGCGATCACTGGTACGACCTGGCGATCGAGCAGCCGGGCGGGGCGTTCCGCCGCCGGCTGGCCGGGCATCTGGAGACCGGCCGGCCCAGTCGCAGCGACCCGGCACTCGGGCGCGCGTGAGGCGTTGCAATCCGTAGGTACTGTTACATGACGTGGCGCAGCGGTTGGCAGATCGAGGGCGGGTGCAACGCGACGAAACCCGCCAGCAAAGTCGGTGCCGGCCCCAAGGCCTGGGCTCGGTACCGGTCAATTTCCTGTCGGACCTGGATATCACCGGCGGCAATTCCGGTTCGCCGGTGATGGACGCACGCGGCAGGCTGGTCGGCCTTGCATTCGACGGCAACTGGGAATCGGTGAGCAGCGACTGGATCTTCGACCCGGCCATGACCCGCATGATCGCCGTGGACAGCCGCTACCTGCGCTGGATCATGACCGAGGTGGCGCCTGCGCCGCAGTTGCTGAAGGAGCTGGGCGTGCGCTGAGCCGGCGGGGGGCGGGGGCGGAGAGCGGTTATGATGCGGTCCGGTTTCGCCGCCGCGAGCCGGCCCCTCCCCCAAGGAACTCTCAGCGCATGCGCATCCTGCTTGCTCGTCACGGCGAGACGCCGTGGAACGCCGAAGGCCGTTATCAGGGCCAGATCGATATTCCGCTGTCGCCGGTTGGCGAAGGCCAGGCACGCGCGCTGGGCGAGCGCTTGCAGTCGCTGCAGATCGCGCGTGCGGTCGCCTCGCCCCTGGCGCGTGCGCAGGCCACTGCCAAGGCCGCACTGGGCGCTGCGCGCGCCTCGCTGCTGCAAACCGATGCCGACCTGCAGGAAATCGCCCACGGCGAGTGGGAAGGCCTGCTGGCCAGCGAGATTCACGACAAGGATCCAGCACGCCTGCGCGCCTGGCGCGATGAGCCGGACACCGTACTGATGCCCGGCGGCGAATCGCTGCGGCAGGTGCTCGATCGCAGCTGGCGCGGCCTGGCGCGTGCCGCCGACGGCCTGGGTGCCGACGACACCTTGCTGGTGGTCGCGCACGACGCGGTCAACCGCGTGATCCTGTGCAAGATCCTGGGCTTGCCGCTGTCCAGGCTGTGGAGCTTCCGCCAGGCCCCGACCACGCTCAACCTGCTCGAAGGCAGCGACGTCGATCACCTAGAGGTGGTCCGCCTCAACGACTGTGCGCACCACACACCGTTCTTTGGTGAAGCCAAGCATCGGGCGCTGTAGCCTGGTGATGGCGTGTTGCGCTCAGGAATAATTTTCACAGACTTCACGCTGCCAACATTCAGGTGCTCGAGATGGAGTTCCATGCATTGCTGCTTGCAATGCATGCGTCCTCTTTAACTCTGCATGTTTGACGAGGATGTGTGGTCTCGTTCTTCAGCGGCTGTTGGCCGCTGCGCAACATGCGCATACGTCTGAGGGATCGGTTTGGTGAAAACAAAGCTGTTCGCTTTGATCAAGGTTGCCTCTATCTTCGTGATGCTTGGGCTCATTCCGCCGAGCTTGTTCGCCACCTTTATCCCGGCCGATTTCTTGCAGGGGCGCCATTGGAAATGGCCAGCCCTGGCGATTGGCGTCGCGCTAACGATGCTGCTACGCAGGCATAACCGTCGCTTGGGTCGACCAACAGACATGGAGGATGGCGGGCGCGTGCTTAAGGTGTTTATGTTCCTCGGGATGCCGGTAATGATGGGCTTTCTCTCCTGGTTGTTTCTGGCAAAAGCCATCCCCTGGGGAGTGACATTGCTGGTGGGGGCGAGGTTTGAGGAGGCCTATCTCATGCAGACCTACCATCAGTCGACGAGCGATTTTTGCGAATATCAATTGCGCGGTGGTCCGATGGAGCATGCATTTCCAGATCATCTTTGCATCAAGGAGGAGCTGTACCTCCGCTACCCAGAGCAGCCGATCACGGTAACCTTGAAAGGGCAACGCTCGGTCTTGGGTGCGCGGGTTACTGAGATCTACGGGCCGCAATGAGTGGTCGAATGCGTGGTCTTTCTGGCAAGTGGCGTCTCCAATATGGATTGCTCCCGGTAAGTCCAAGCAGCCGTCAAGGTCACGCGACGCATATCGCCTGTGCGAATTGCTGACGCGCCATGCCTTGCATCGGTCTGCCAAGCATTCGCGAGGCATCAAGCGCCGACGTGGCGTGTGATGCGCATGCGCAAACGGCGATAATGTGCCCCTCTCTGCGCAGCCCTTCCCATGAACGCAACCAATTCTCTCTCCGACTGGCTCGCCTACATCGAGCAGCAGCACCCCAGCAGCATTGCCATGGGACTGGAGCGCGTGCGCGAGGTCGCCGCGCGCCTGCAGCTGGAAGCGCCGGCCAAGCACGTCATCGTCGTGGGCGGGACCAATGGCAAGGGCTCGACGGTGGCCTTCATCGAAGCGATCGGGCGTGCCGCCGGCTGGAAGGTGGGGGCCTATACCTCGCCGCATCTGCTGCGCTACAACGAGCGTGTGCGCATCGATGGTGAGGAGGCCGGCGATGCGCAGCTGGTGGCTGCATTCGCCGCGGTCGAGGAGGCGCGCGGCGACACCGCGCTGACCTATTTCGAGTTCGGCACGCTGGCGGCGTTGTGGCTGTTTCAGCGATCCGGGCTGGAGTTGGCGGTGCTGGAAGTCGGCCTGGGCGGGCGGCTGGATGCGGTCAATATCGTCGATTCGGATGTGGCGGTGATCACCACCGTGGATATCGATCACACCGACTGGCTGGGCGAGGACCGCGAGGCGATCGGGGCGGAGAAGGCCGGCATCATTCGCGGCTGGAAGCCGGTGGTGCTGGGCGAGATCGACCCGCCGTCCAGCGTGCTGCGGCGCGCCTACCTGCTGGGTGCCAATGCGATCCGCGCCGGCAGCGATTATTTTCACGAGCCCGTCGACGCGCAGCGCTGGCGCTGGCGCGATGTGGCGGTGAGCCTGGAGCTGCCGATGCCGGCGTTGCAGGCGCCGGTACAGCTGGCCAACGCAGCGGCCGCCATCGCCGCCATGCAGGCACTTCCGGTGGAGGTGCCGGCGGCGGCGTGGGCGCAGGGCATCGCCGCGGCAAGCGTGGCGGGGCGTCTGCAGCGCATCGATGTCGCGGGCGTGCAGGTGCTGCTGGATGTGGCGCACAACCCGCAGGCCGCGCGCGCGCTGGGCCAGGCACTGGCCGCGCAGCCGATCGCCGGCAGCACCTACGCGGTCTACGCCGCGCTGGCCGACAAGGACGCACCGGGCGTGGTGGGGGCCTTGGCAGCGCAGGTCGACCACTGGCTGCTGACGGGACTGGACGGCACGCGCGGGCAGTCGGCGCAGGCGTTGCAGCGGCAACTGCACGGCACTGCCGCCGCCCACGCGCCGTGTCACGCCGATGTGGCGGGCGCGTTGCAGGCGGTGCTGGCCGCAGCCAAGGCCGGCGATCGGGTGCTGGTGTTCGGCTCGTTCCACACCGTCGCCGAGGCGCTGGGCGCACTTCGTTCAGCCGGTTAGGGTCGGCAGGCGGGCGCCGGCCTTATAATCGCCGCGGCACCCCGCCACGCCGCCTTTAGCTCTCTTCTGTGGACACTGCTCTGAAACAGCGATTGATTGGCGCCATCGTTCTGGTGGCGCTTGCCGTGATCTTCCTGCCGATGCTGGTGAAGGGCCCTGCGCCGTCCAGCGGCGTGGCCGATGTCCCGCTCGAGGCGCCTGCCGCGCCCGGCCAGGGCGAATTCGAAACCCGTGAGCTGCCGTTGGTGACCCCGGGCGATGCTCCGGCCGGTGGCGCACTGGGCATGGCCGGCGCCCCCAGCGCCCCGGCGGCGGTGCAGGACAACCCCGATGCTGCCGATCTGGCCACGCCGTCCAGCACGCCATCTGCGCCGGACGTGGCGGCCGGCAACTACGCGGTCAACTTCGGCGCCTATGCCACCAGCGCCGATGCCGATGCGGTCATCGCCCGGCTCAAGCAGGCGCAGTTGCCCGGTTTCAGCGAAAAGACCCAGATCAGCGGCCGCCCGGCCTGGCGCGTGCGCGTCGGCCCGTATGCCGATCAGGCCCAGGCTGAATCGGCCCGTCTGCAGGCGGTGAAGGTGCGCAGCGACGTCAACGCCCAGGTAGTGACCCTGGATGCAAGCGCCACCGCTCCGCCGCCGGTGGCAACGCCGACCCCGTCGACCACACCCACACCCACGCCGAGCAGCAGCGCTGCTACCGCTGCCACGCCTGCGGCCACCAAGACCGAAAGCCTGCCGCCGGAGCCGGCCAAGCCGGTCGCCGCCGCACCCAAGCCGGCCGAGGCGCCCAAGCCAGCACCGGCCAAGCCCGAGGTCGCAAAGGCCACTCCGACAACGCCGGAACCTGCCAGGCCCGAACCGGCCAAGCCATCGGTTCCTGTACCCACGGCGCCGGCCGCGCCGGCCGCCAGCGGGGTCGGATTCGCAGTACAGCTGGGCGCTTTCGGCCGCGCCGAAGATGCCAATGCGCTACGCGACCGCGTGCGCGCAGCCGGCTTCAGTGCGTTTGTCGAGCAGGTCCGTACCGACAAGGGCGCGCTCAATCGTGTGCGCGTCGGCCCGGTCGCCAACCGGGGCGACGCCGAGCAGCTGCGCGCGCAGGTGGCGGCCAGGGTCGGCATTTCCGGCATGGTGCGTCCGCATCCTTGAGATGGGAGCGATGCCACAGGCCGTCGCCAGCCGGCTGAAACAGCCGCGGCAGCGGCATGGCGCCCGTGCAGCATGCGGGTTGCCGGTGCAACGAGGGGATCGGGGCCCGGCGGACACCGGCCCCATCCCGCATTCCGATGGCCTTGAACCCAGGGAGGGGACGGCAACGATGAACTGGTCACGTGGCACAAGCGGCGCCTACGCCGCGCGGAGACTTCGCCGATGATCGACATGGTGTTGGGCGTCATCATCCTGGTCTCGGCGTTGCTGGGGCTGCTGCGCGGCTTTGTCGCGATCGTGGTGGGCACCTTGTCGTGGCTGCTGGCCGGCTGGGCCACCTTCCAGTTCGGCGGCGCGGCCGCGCGCTGGCTGGCCGATGGCAAGCACCCGTCTGCGACTGAATCGTTCGGCGGCTACGCGATGGTGTTCGTCGGCGTGCTGGTCAGCGTCGCGGTGATCGGCATGGTGGTCCGTGCCGGCGTGGATGCGGTCAGGCTCGGAGGAACCGACCGGATGCTCGGGTTCGGTCTGGGCGTGGTGCGTGGCGGCTTCCTGGCCTGCGTGCTGGTGCTGCTGATGGGCTTCACCCCGTTGCCGCGCGAGCCGTCCTGGCGCCAATCGGCGCTGGTGCCGCTACTGGCGCCCGGCGCGGGATGGATGCGGGCGCAACTGCCGGCCTGGCGGATGCCGTCGATGGAAATGCCGTCGATGGAACTGGGCGACCTGCCGACGGAGTTGGGGAAGTTGCCCTCGGCAGGCGATAATACGGGCCTGGGCAAGGCGCTTTCGGGGTCCGGGCTGGGCGACAGCATCAAGAGTGCGCTCGGCAGACCCGGCAAGCCCGCCAGCGACGGACGCGATCCGGCGCAGGCGATGCCGGCCAACATCGATCCGGCGCAGGTTCGCGGCGGAGAAAGCGATCCGGCTCGGGTCGAGTCCCAAGGCCAGGCACGGCCACCTTCACAGTAACGGCGCAAGCCGAAGCGGAGAACGCGCACCATGTGTGGCATCGTCGGTATTGTCGGCAACCAGAACGTCGCCGGGCAGCTCTATGACGGCCTGACCGTCCTGCAGCATCGTGGGCAGGACGCCGCAGGCATCGCCACTGCCGACGGCACGCGGTTGCGCGTGCAGAAGGCCAACGGCCTGGTGCGCGATGTCTTCGACGAAAAGAAGATGGCCGTACTGGAAGGCCGGGTCGGCATCGCGCATTGCCGCTATCCGACCGCCGGATCGGAAGGCATGGACGAAGCGCAGCCGTTCTACGTCAACTCGCCCTACGGGATCGCGCTGGCCCACAACGGCAACCTGATCAACACCGAGGCGCTGCGCCAGCAGGTGTTCGAAGCCGACCGCCGCAACATCAATACCGATTCGGACAGCGAAGTGCTGTTGAACGTGTTCGCCTACGAACTGGATGCGCAACGCATGCTCACCCCCGAGGCGGCGATCCGCGCGGTGGCCGGCGTGCACCGCCGCTGCAAGGGCGGCTACGCGGTGGTCAGCGTGGTGCTGGGCCTGGGCCTGGTGGCCTTCCGCGACCCGCACGGCATTCGCCCGCTGGTACTGGGCAAGCGCGAACATGCCGAAGGCATCGAGTACATCGTGTCCTCCGAATCGGCCGCGCTGGACATCCTGGGATATCAGCGCGTGCGCGACGTGCGTCCGGGCGAGGCGCTGGTGATCACCGCGCGTGGCGAGCTGTTCTCGGAAGTGTGCGCCGCGCCGACCGATCATGCGCCGTGCATTTTCGAGTATGTGTATTTCGCGCGTCCCGATTCGATGATCGATAACATCTCGGTGCACAAGGCGCGCATGCGCATGGGCCTGAAGCTGGGCGAAAAGATCCTGCGCCTGCGCCCGGACCACGACATCGACACCATCATTCCGATCCCCGATACCTCGCGCGATGTCGCGCTGGAGATGTCCAACGTACTCGGCGTGAAGTACCGCGAGGGCTTCGTCAAGAACCGCTACGTGGGCCGAACCTTCATCATGCCGGGGCAGGGCGAGCGGCAGAAATCGGTGCGTCGCAAGCTCAATCCGATCCACCTGGAATTCCGCAACCGCGTGGTGTTGCTGGTCGACGATTCCATCGTGCGCGGTACCACCAGTCGGCAGATCGTGCAGATGGCGCGCGATGCCGGCGCGCGCAAGGTGTATCTGGCCTCGGCCGCGCCGCCGGTGCGCTTTCCCAATATCTACGGCATCGATATGCCGGCTGCCGAGGAGCTGATCGCACATGGCCGCAGCGAGCAGGAGATCCAGGAATTCCTGGGCTGCGACTGGCTGATCTACCAGGATCTGGAAGACCTGGAAGTGGCGGTGCGCGAAGGCAATCCGGACATCAAGCAGTTCGATTCCTCGTGCTTCAACGGCGAGTACATCACCGGTATCGAGCCGAGCTATTTCGAACGCATCCAGCAGTTGCGCTCGGACGATGCCAAGAAGCGTCGCCGCGCCTGAGCTGCGCAGATGCGTGGCCCCGGCGATCCTGCTCGCCGGGCGGATAGGATCGCTGCCGGGATGGAGCGCAGCGATGCCGGCGCGGGCGCCATGACGACCGATCTGTTCGCCGCGGCGCGGGCCTGCCTCGATGCCGCCGATCCGCTGCAGAAGGTGGCGCTGACCCAGCGCCATGCGGCAGCGTTTCGCGAGCAACGGTTGACCATCGATGCTGCCGCCCCGGCGCCGTTGCCGATCCGCATGCCGGGCCGGCCGCCGACGCCGGTGCTGGTGCATCCGCGCGAGTTGCCGCGGCGTGGATTGGGGACGCCGGAAGGACGCGCCGCCTTCATCCATGCCATCGCGCATATCGAGCTCAATGCCATCGATCTGGCCTGGGATGCGGTGTATCGCTTTCGCGGCCTGCCGGCCGCGTTCTACGCCGATTGGGTGGCGGTCGCCGACGACGAATCGCGTCATTTCATGTTGCTGCGTGCGCGCCTGCACGCGCACGACCGCGACTACGGTGACTTCGCCGCGCATAACGGCCTCTGGGAGATGTGCGAAAAGACCGCGCACGACGGCCTGGCACGCATGGCGCTGGTGCCGCGGGTGCTGGAGGCGCGTGGGCTGGATGTGACGCCGGCGATGATCGTCAAACTGCGCTCGCTGGGCGATGTCGCCACTGCGGAGGTGTTGGAGACCATCCTGCGCGAGGAGGTCGCCCACGTGGCCGCCGGCTCGCGCTGGTATCGCTGGTACTGCGAGCGGGCCGGCATCGAACCGCGCGCGCGCTTCAAGACACTGCTGCGCGAGTACGCCGGTGGCTATCTGCACGGGCCGTTCAACATCGAGGCCAGGCTGCTCGCCGGCTTCGACGAAGACGAACTGGCGAGCCTGGTGGAGCGGGCCGGCTAGGCTGGCGCAGTCTCTCGCAGCCCCCGTGGGAGACGGCTGCGTCGTCGGCTGCTGGCCACCTTCGTTCGTGGCGGGGCGCCCGAACCGGATCGCACGAAGCATTCGATGATCGCCGGCCGCGCATGGTGGTGGAGCGGCGGGCCAGACGTGGACGCAGTGCCGGCGTTCCAGCGGCCCGGGCCGGAGTGTGCGCTGGTTCCTGCCTTGTCGCCGCCGAAATCGCATCCAGCGCCCGCAAACCATCACAGAAATGTAATTTTCCTTTGTAACTACTTGCAATCGGTGTATTCACCGGCGCCCTAATGACGATCCGGGGACAGGGGCCCGGTGTTTCACATCCGTAACTTCCATGTCTTAGGAGAGAAAGACGATGAAGTCGAAGTCGATGTGCACCACGGTTGGTCTGATCGCGATGTGTCTGGCCGGTTCGGCTGCCGCTGCCGGCAAGCCGCTGTATCAAACCGGCCCGGCGCTCAGCCGCAGCGCCGCCACCACCACCGAGCCCTCGCTGCAACGCCTGCTGAGCGCACCGTCCACCACCACCGCGCAAGTGGTGCAGCTCGATGCCGCGGCGGTGACCGCCGGCGAAAAGCTGCTGGAACTGCAGCTCGATGGCCAGACCGTGACCGCCACCCAGGCCAAGGTGGACGCATTGGAGGGCGGGGACAGCGTGTGGTACGGCAATCTCGGCCCACGTGCCGGCACCCGTGCGCGCACCCTGTCCGGCGTGGACCCGTTGAACTCGGCCATCCTGGTGCGCAGCGGCGACACCGTGACCGGCACCATTCGCCATGCCGGCAAGCTGTATCGCCTGCGTCCGTTGGCCGATGGCCGCCATGTGCTGGTGCAGGTCGACGAGCGGCGCATGCCGCAGGAGCATCCGGCCGAATACAGCCTGTTGCCCAGGTTCGACATGCCCGGCGACGGACGCGTCACCACCGCGGCCGCCTCATCCGGCAGCCCGGCCACCATCCGCGTCCTGGTCGTGGCCACCAACAAGGCGGTGACCGCCTACGGCGGCAACATGCAGTCGCTGGTGCAACTGGCGGTGGCCGAAGCCAATCAGAGCTACATCAACAGCAATGTCGGCATCACCCTGCAGTTGGCACGTTACGAAACCGCCAACTACACCGAGACCGGCAACTTCAGCACCGACCTGCAGCGCTTCCGCGTGACCAACGATGGCTACATGGACAGCATCCACACCAGCCGCAATACCTACGCCGCCGATGTGGGCGTGATCGTGCTGGACAACAGCAGCTACTGCGGCCTGGCATCGGGCATCGGCTCGACCGCGGCAAGCGCGTTCGCCTCGGTGTACTGGGATTGCGCCACCGGCTATTACAGCTTCGCGCATGAAATCGGCCATCTGCAGAGCTCACGCCACGATGCCGCCAGCGACCCGAGCACCTCGCCGTATCCGTACGGCCACGGCTATCGCTATGGCAACAGCTGGCGCACCATCATGGCCTACAACTGCTCGAGTAATTGCCCGCGCTTGAATTACTGGTCCAATCCCAACATCAGCTACAACGGCGTCCCGATGGGCAACGCCAGCACCGCCGATAATCAACGCGTGCTGGTCAACACCAAGGCCACGATCGCCGGCTTCCGCTGAGAGCGGCTAACAAAACGACTGCGTCCCCGCCAGGCGGGCGCGGCCGGTGCTCGGAATCGGCATGTACCGCTCTTACACTCCGGTTCCTCCGCGCCGTCCACACCCACCTGACGACCGCTCGCTACGTTCTGTTTGCTGCTCTAGGTGTCTGCTTGAACCGTTCCGGCCCGGCACCGGCAGGTGTCGGGCCACGCTATCCGCAGCGGCAGCGATCGCGCAGACTAGGCCTGCCGCCGGCAGATGCCGGCCCCGTCCTGTCCAGCGGAGCGTCCATGTCCCTGTTGCTGCGTCATGCGTTGGTCTGTCTGGCGGTATTGGTCATGGTCGGCTGCAGGCAGCAGCCGGCCGAGCCTGCCGTCACGCCCCCCAAGCCTGCCGTCACCGCGCCTGCCGTCACCGCGCCTGCGGCGGGCACTGCCGACGATGCCAGGGCACGTGCGCTGCACGCACTCGAGGCGCGCCTGCAGAGCGACCAGGCGTATCCAGACAATTGCATCAGCATCGTTTCCGAACCAGGCGATGCGCCGGTGTCACAAACCTTCGAATTCGCGGTCCGCGAACGGCATGGCAACGGTTGCCCGGGCGATCCGCAGACCAGCCCGGTGCGCGACCGCTTTCGCGTAGACGCCAACGGCGAGGTGCTGTGGTACGACGTGGTCAACGCGGATTTCGTCGATTACGCAAAGCGCTCGCAAGGCCAGCAGTAGCCGGTGCGGCGAGCCCGCGCGGCTTCGCGCAGGGCGCAGGAGTGGCCTGCGTGCTGCCCGGTGCCGGCTGGCCCCGGCAACCGTGTCGTCGGCGACGCGCCGTGCAGGCGCGCCGGTCGCTTCACAACGCCAGCTGCTCCAGCGATACGCCATCGGCATCCACCCGCAGCACCGAGCCTTGCGTGTACCAGTCGCCCAGCACGATGCGGGTACAGATGCGATCGGCGGCGTGCACGGTGTGGATGGCAGGGCGGTGGGTGTGCCCATGGATCATGCGATCCACGCCATAACGCACGAAGGTGGTGTCCACTTCCGTCGGCGAGACGTCGGTGACGGTTTCCAGCTGCGCCTGGTCGCCCTGCTTGAGTTCGGCGTAACGGGCCTGGCTGGCGGCGCGCGCCTGTTGCGCGAACGCGACCCGCGCAGCCAGCGGCTGGGACAGGAACTGCGCCTGGAACACCGGATCACGCGTTTGCGCGCGGAATGCCTGATAGGCGGTGTCGTCGGTGCAGAGCAGGTCGCCATGCATCAGCAGGGTGGTGTGTCCGTACAGATCGACCACCGTGGGGTCGGGCAGGATACGGAAGCCTGCGCGCTGCGCGTAGTGCTCGCCGAGCAGGAAATCGCGATTGCCCGGCATGAAGAACACCGGCACGCCGGCGTCGGCGACGCCGTGCAATGCCGTGGCGACCGCATCGGCGGCCGTGGACGGGGTGTCGTCACCGATCCAGGCTTCGAACAGATCGCCTAGGATGTACAGCGCATCGCTGCCGGGAACCTGCGTGCGCAGAAAATCCATGAACAGCTCGGTGATCTCCGGTCGGGCCGGATCCAGATGCAGGTCGGAAATGAACAGGGTCGTCATCGCCCCATTGTACGGCGGGAGCGCGGGACGGGACTCGGTGGTTCGGGATTGGGGATTGGGGATTCTGGTTTCGAACCAGCGCTGGAGCGGCACGCTTGGTGTGAGAACGGTTCTTGCGTCTGCGTCGGTGTTCGCGATCGGATGCTCGGGGGCGCACCCTCATCCGCCTTCGCGAAGCACTTTCTTCCGGCAAACCGCCATCGCTTATCCCAACACCGCCGGCAGTCCCCACAGCGACAGGCTGGCCAACAGGGTGCCGATCGCCGTGGCGGCGAGGACATCGCTGGGGTAGTGCAGGCCCAGCACGACGCGCGACAGCGCCACGCCAGCGGAGAACGGCACCAGCAGCGGGGCCAGCCCGGGATAATAGGCCAGCGCCACGATGCTGAAGGACACCGCGTGCAAGGTGTGGCCGGAGGGGAAGCTGAACTCGTCCAGCGGCGCCACCCAGGCACGGATGCGCACATCGGCCGCGTACGGGCGCGGGCGTCGGGTCCAGCGCTTGAGCCCCTTGTAGAGCGTCAATGCCAGCACGCCGGTCGCGGCCATATGCGCGGATGCGCGCACGCCGTCCATGCCGTCGAACAGCACCAGCAATCCCATCAATGCGTACCAGAACACCCCGTCGCCCAGGCGACTGACGGTGGCGAACGCGCGCCGCACCGGGTGCCGGCGGCACCAGTGGTTGGCACGCCGGCACCAGCGCGCTTCGTGGCCGCGCAAGACCTCAAGCCGCGTCGACGACATAGCGCCCCCGTGCAGCGGTGATGCCCAGCAACAAGGCTTCGAGGTCTGACACCACATTGTCCGGGTGCAGCTTCTTCATCGCCTGAGCGGCGGCCGTACCCAGGCGCTGGCGCAGCGCATCGTCCTGGGTGAGCGCGACGGCGGCCTGGACGAAGGCCGTATCGGTGTCCACCGCCGCACCGGTCTGGCCGTTGCGCAGGTACTCGCGCGCGGCGCCGTAATCGAAAGCCACCGTCGCCACGCCGCTGGCCATGGCTTCCAGGGTCACATTGCCGAAGGTTTCGCTGCGGCTGGGAAACAGGAACAGATCGCCGCTGGCGAAGTGGCGCGCCAGGGCGTCGCCGCGCTGAACCCCGCAGAAGATGAAGTCCGGATTTTCATATGCGATCTTTTCGCGCGCCGGGCCATCGCCCACCCAGACGAAGCGCGCTTTCGGGCGAACCTGCTGCAGCTTGCGGAATGCATGCACGGCCAACGGCAGGTTCTTTTCGTTGGCGATTCGCCCGACATGGATCGCGGCGAAGCCCTCGCCTTCGATGCCCCATTGCGCGCGCAATGCCGGGTCGCGATGGGCCGGATCGAACTGCTGGCCATCGACTGCACGTGCCAGCAGCTGCACGCGGTGGAAACCGTCCTCGCGCAGTGTCTGCAGCAGTTCGCGCGTCGGCACCAGGGTCACGTCGGCCTGGTTGTGGAAGCGCCGCATCCAGCGCAGCGCAGTGCCTTGCAGCCAGGCGGCGCCGTAATCGGGCAGGTATTCGTCGAAGCGGGTATGGAAGCCGCTGGCCACCGGAATGCCCAGCCGTCGCGCCGCGCGCATCGCCGACCAGCCCAGCGGGCCTTCGGTGGCGATATAGAGCGCATCCGGCTGCGTGGCTTGCCAATGCCGGATCAGCCGCTGGGTGGCCGGTAGCCCGAACTTCAGCCCGGGATAGCGCGGCACCGCCGCGCCCCGGACCAGCAAGGTGTGTGGGGGATCGGCGTCTGTGTGCTGGCGTGGGCGCACCAGGTCCACCTGGTGCCCGCGTGCGCGCAGCCCGGTTTCCAGACCATGCACGGTCAGCGCAACGCCGTTCACTTCGGGGGGATAGGTTTCGGTGACGATCGCGTAGCGCATGCCCGTTCTCCCGTTTTCGCAAGTGTCCGGAAGGGCGATGGCAGGGATGTTGCGCCGACAAGACGCGGCGGTGACAAGCGCGACGGGATTGGGAATTCGGGATTGGGGATTGGGGATTCGCAAGAGCGGTCTGCTGATAGCAGACGCGTTGCGAGTGCGTAAACCATGTCGGCCACTGCTACTGGCCAATCCCAAATCCCAAATCCCGAATCCCAAATCCCGCCTGAGGCCGCAGGCCTCAGGTCACAAACGGTTTGAACGTGATGCCCAGCCCGGCCATGCCTTCGACTTCGCCGATCAGGTCGGCGCGCAGCAGGGGGCGCGAATCGATCCAGCTCTGCGACAGGATCAACGACAGCCGCGCGTCCTCGGCAGTGAGTTCGAGGGTCGGGATCGGGTCTGCCTCGTGTGCGCGATGCAACAGTACCGCCAGCCGCAGCAGCGCGGCCTTGCGGCGGGTCGGCAGCAGCAGGCGATCGGGCAGGGCATCGAAGGCGGTCTTGGGCACGTTGCGCCGATGCGTGCGCACCAGCGCCGCCAGTACCTGCTGCTCCTGCCGCGAGAAACCGGCGATGTCCGAATGCTCCAGGATGTAGCTGCCGTGGACATGGTATTGGCTGTGGGCGATCATCAGCCCGAGCTCGTGCAGACGCGCGGCCTGGCGCAACACCTGTGCATCGTCGCCATCCAGTTGCCAGGCGTCGCAGACCTGGTCGAACAGGCGGCACGCGGTGGCCTCCACGCGCTGCGCCTGCGCCTCGTCGATGCCGTAGCGTTGCACCAGCGAGGTCACCGAGCTGTCGCGCGGGTCGTTCTGGCCGCCGCGGCCAAGCATGTCGTAGAGGATGCCTTCGCGCATTGCGGCCTTGCTGACCATCAGCTTCTCCAGCCCCAGTGCCTGGAAAGCCGCCTCCAGCACCAGGATTCCGCCGGCGATGATCGGCCGGCGCTCGGCGGCCAAGCCGGGCAGCTGGATGTCTTCGATGCGCTTGGCCTTGAGCAACTCTTCGCGCAACGCCGGCAACGCCTGCGCAGTGATCGCGCCCTTGGTGAGCTTCATCGCGGCGCAGATTTCGCCGATGGCCTTGTGGGTACCGGACGAGCCGATCGCTTCGTGCCAGCCCAGCGCCTTGTACTGGCCAGCGAACTGCTGGAATTCGGCGCCGATCTCGGTCAGCGCGTCCTTCCATTTCTTCTTGGACAGTTTTCCGCCCGGGAAGAACCGCCGGGTACTGGCGATGCAACCGGCCTGCAGGCTCTCGCGCTCCAGGGTCTGGAACCCCTGGCCGATGATGAACTCGGTGGAGCCGCCACCGATGTCGATCACCAGCCGGCGCTGATCGTTCTTGGGCGGTTGGGCATGGGTGACGCCGAGATAGATCAGGCGCGCCTCCTCGCGGCCGCTGACCACTTCGATCGCATGTCCCAGTGCGGTTTCCGCCGGCATCAGGAAGGTCTGCGGCGAACGCAGCTGACGCACCGTATTGGTCGCCAGCGCACGCACACGCAGCGAAGGCACGTCGCGGATGCGCTGCCCGAAACGCGCCAGGCATTCCAGTGCACGTTGCCGCGCCTCGTTGGACAGGCCGCCCTTGCCATCCAGGCCATCGGCCATGCGCACGGTTTCGCGCAGGCGATCGACCACGCGCAACTGTCCCATCAGATAGCGCGCGATGACCATGTGGAAACTGTTGGAGCCTAGATCGATGGCGGCAAGAAAATCGCCATCACGCAGGGGCGGAGTCGTGGGGGAGGGCATTGGCATGGCCGCATGGTAGCCGATGGGCCGGTGGCCACGTGAGAGGCCACGGCCGTGGCGTTCTCAGATCCGATCGAGCAGGATCATCTGCGCCGAATGGGCCGGTTCTCCCGGTGCAGGCGTACGCTTGTGATACACGCCTTCGGCGTCCAGCTCCCAGGCGCTGACATTGTCGTCCAGGTAGTTCTGCAATACTTCCCGATACACACGCCGGGCCAGGTCCGGCTCAAGGATCGGGAAGCAGGTCTCCACCCGGCGCAACAGGTTGCGCTCCAGCCAGTCGGCGCTGGCGCAATACAGCTCGGCGGCACCGTCGTTGCCGAACCAGTACACGCGGCTGTGCTCCAGAAAGCGGCCCACGATCGAGCGCACCCGAATATTGTCGGACACCCCCGGTACGCCCGGGCGCAGCGTGCAGGCACCGCGGATGATCAAATCGATCTGTACGCCGGCCTGCGATGCGGCATACAGGGCACGCACCACCTGCGGTTCGTTGAGGGCATTCATCTTGGCGATGATGCGGCCGGGGCGACCGTTGCGGGCCAGCCGGGTTTCGCGTTCGATGCGTTTGAGTACACCCGCATGCAGGGTGAAGGGCGATTGCAGCAGTTGATCGAGCTTCATGCGTGGGGCCAGCCCGGACAACTGCTGGAACAGCATGTGCACGTCGTTGCCGATCTCCGCATCGGCGGTGATCAGGCTGATGTCGGTATACAGACGCGCGGTGCCGCTGTGGTAGTTGCCGGTGCCCAGGTGCACGTAGCGTTTGAGCTTGCGTCCCTCGCGGCGCACGATCAGCAGCATCTTGGCGTGGGTCTTGTAGCCGACCACGCCGTACACCACCTGCACGCCGGCTTCCTGCAACTTGTCGGCCAGGCCGAGGTTAGCTTCCTCGTCGAAGCGTGCACGCAGCTCCACCACGACGGTGACGTCCTTGCCGTTGCGCGCGGCCAGCACCAGCGCATCGACGATCAATGAGTCCTTGCCGGTGCGGTACAGCGTCTGCTTGATCGCCAGCACGTTCGGGTCGACTGCGGCCTGGCGGATCACGTCCAGCACCGCGGTGAACGCATCGAAGGGGTGGTGCAGCAGCACGTCGCCCTTGCCGACGATCTCGAAGATGCCCTCGCTGTCGCGCAAGGTGCGCGGGTTGAACGAGGGGTACTTCAGTTCGGGGCGCTGCACCATGTCGTAGACCTGGGTGACACGGCTCAGATTGACCGGGCCCACGATGCGATACACCGCGTTCTCGTTCAGGCCGAAGTTTTGCAGCAGGGTGCGCATGATCGGGGCCGGGCAGTCATGCGCGATCTCCAGGCGCACCGCCGGCCGGTAGCCGCGCGTGACCAGCTCGTCGCGCAAGGCGAGGGCAAGGTTCTCCACCTCTTCCTCGTCCACCACCAGCTCCGAGTTGCGGGTGACGCGAAACTGATACGAGCCCTTGACCTGCATGCCGGGGAATAGCTCGTCCACGAACTCGGACAGCACCGAGGACAGGAACACGAAGCTCTGCGCGCCGTCCGGCGACAGGCTGGCCGGCAGCTGGATGATGCGCGGCAGCGAGCGCGGTGCGCGCACGATGGCCAGGTGGCCGGCGCGTCCGAAGGCATCCTGGCCCTCCAGCACCACCACGATGTTCAAGGTCTTGTTGAGGATCTTCGGGAACGGGTGCGCCGGATCCAGCCCCAGCGGCGACAGCACCGGCATGATCTCGTTGCGGAAGTAGGCGCGCAGCCAGCGCTTCTGCCGCGCGGTCCAGGCGGTGCGGCTGAGCACGGCCACCCCGGCCTCTTCCATCGCCGGGCGCAGCACCTCGTTCCAGGCGTGGTACTGCTGTTCCACCAGCTTGGCCGCGCGGTCGTGCACGGCATTGAGGATGGCGGTGGGGCTCAGGCCGTCGGGCGCGGGCGGCAGGCCGAATTCCTGCGCATGCCGCACGGTGGCTGCGCGGATCTCGAAGAACTCGTCCAGGTTGGTGCAGGAAATGCACAGGAAGCGCAGCCGCTCCAGCAGCGGTACCTGCTCGTCCAGCGCCTGCGCCAGCACCCGGAAATTGAAATCCAGCTGCGACAGCTCCCGGTTGATGTACAGCGACGGGTCGCGCAATGGATCGGTGACGATGTCGTCGCCGGGTGGAGCGTCGTGCAGTTCTTTGGCGTGGCCCATGGGTCGGTCGTCAGGACGAAATGGTGAGCGTGATCGCGGCGGGCATGCGGCGGCGCAGGCACCGCCGCACGGGAGGCGCCGGTGCATCGCGCCGCGTCGGCGGCCTGCGCTCCCTACATATCACGCCGAGCGTGACAGCGGCAGGGATGGCTCGCGCTGCACGATGCGTGCAGCCACGAAATGGCACGAAAATTCGCTGCCGCGTCCCACCTCGCTTTCGATCTCCAGCCGCGCCTGATGCAGACCGAGGATGTGCTTGACGATCGACAATCCCAGCCCGGTGCCGCCGCTTTCGCGCGAGCGGCTGCTGGAGACCCGGTAGAAGCGTTCGGTGATGCGCGGCAGATGCGAGGCGGGAATGCCGTAGCCTGTGTCGCGCACCGCCAGGGCCGCACCGTCGCCTTCGCGCAGGAAGCGGATCGTGACCGTGCCGCCGCCGGGCGTATAGCGCACCGCGTTGGTCACCAGGTTGGAGAAGGCGCTGTGCAATTCCTTGTTGGAGCCGAGCAAGTCCACGCCGGCCTCGTCGATCACCTCGATCGTGTGCCGGCCCTGGCTGTGCGCCTCGGCCTCCCGGCGCAGGGTGGACAGCATCGGCGTCATCGCCACGTGCTCTTCGCCGAGCTCCTCCTGCGACTCCAGGCGCGACAGGGTCAGCAGGTCTTCCACCAGTTGCGCCATGCGCTGCGACTGTTTGCGCATCTCTGCCAGCATCGGCCCCGAATCGGGGAAATCCTCGGGATCGAGCATGTCCAGGTAGCCATGCACCACCGTCAACGGCGTGCGCAGCTCGTGCGAGACATTGGCCACGAAGTCGCGGCGCACCTGCTCCAGGCGCAGCAGCTTGCTGACATCGCGCGCCACCAGCAGCCAATACTCATCCGAATACGGGATCAGCCGCAGGTTCAGGCGCAGGTCCGGGTCCACCGGCGAGGCCGCATCCAGCATCGGCTCGGCATTGCGCCCGGCTGCCAGCCAGTGGGCCAACGGCAACGGCTGCAGGCGCTCCACCACGGAGACGCCCATGTCGCCAGGATGATGCAGGCCGAGCAGGCCGCCGGCCGCCTTGTTGAACCACTGCACGCGCTGATTGTTGCGGTCCACCACCACCACCGCATCCGGCAACGCCTGCGCAGCGGCCCGGTAGGTACGCAGCATCTCGATCAGGCGGCGCTTGCGCCCGCGCATTTCGGCCTGGCTGCGATACAACAAACGGTCCAGTTCGTTCCAGGCACCGACACCCGCGGCAGGCTCGGCGCGCTGGCGTGCGGTGAGCCGGCGCAGCACCTGGCGAAGCCGCCAGTAATGCCAGCCCAGCACGGCCAGCGCGGTGAGCGTCAGCGCCATCCATACATGCTCGATCAGCACGCCCACCACGACGGCAGCGCCGAGCAACAGCGCAAGGGTGCCGAGCGTCTTGAGCCAGGCGGAACGGATATGTTGGGGCATGGCAGGCGTGATCATGCAGCGTCAGGTGGACAGGCTGCCCGGCCATGCAGCGGCCGGGCGGCTGGACGGCAACGCTCAGGTCGCCGAAGAAAAACGATAGCCCGAGCCACGCACGGTCTGCACCATGTTTTCCAGGCCGAACGGTTCCAGCGTCTTGCGCAGGCGACGGATATGCACGTCGATGGTGCGCTCTTCCACATACACGCTGCCGCCCCAGACATGATCCAGCAGCTGGGTGCGCGTATACACGCGCTCGGGGTGGGTCATGAAGAAATGCAGCAGGCGGTATTCGGTCGGGCCGATCGGCACCGGCGCATCGCCGGCGAACACCCGGTGCGCGGCGCCGTCGATGCGCAGGCGGCCGACCGCCACGCTGCCGTCCTCGTCGTCCTCGCGGGTGCGCCGCATCACCGCGCGGATGCGTGCCAGCAGTTCGCGCGCCGAGAACGGCTTGACCACGTAATCGTCGACTCCGGCTTCCAGCCCGCCGACGCGGTCGTTTTCCTCGCCGCGTGCGGTGAGCATGATGATCGGAATCTCGCGCGTCAGTTGTTCCTTGCGCCAGCGCCGCGCCAGGTCCAGGCCGCTGGTGCCGGGCAGCATCCAGTCCAGCAGGATCAGGTCGGGCACGCGGTCGGCGATGGCGGTCTGCGCTTCGCGGGCGTCGCCGGCGTGGATGGGCTCGAACTCGCCCTTGCGCAGCGCGAACGCCACCATGTCGCGGATCGCGGGTTCGTCATCGACGATCAGAATGCGTTTCTGCACGCGGGGCTTACCGTCTGGCTTGGGTGGTCGCCAGTAGACTACGGTTTTGTGACTCTCATGTGACATGGCCGGCGGGGCCCGTCGACGGCGCGCGGCTTCAGCAGGCGGACTGAACTGGGGGTGGCGCAAGATCCATCGCTTCGCCCGGCACGCCGTCGTCCGATTCCCGACTCCCGCCAACCGTCACTGCCTCGACAGATCCGGATCGCGGATGCCCTGGCGGCGCAGCTCCAGCACGGTCGGTGTGATCGCGGCGATGCGCGCATCCACGCGCGCCCGTGTCACATAGTCCAGCTCCTTCTTCTTGAGTGCTTCGAGCTGGATCAGGGCCTGTTCCGGGCGGCCATTCAGATAGGCCGACTCGGCGTAGGCCTCGCTGGCGCGCAGATGGTCCCCGGCCAGCTCGCAGGCGCGTGCGTAGGTCTGCTGCAGCAAAGGATCATCGCTACTGCGGTGCAGCAACGGTTCGAGCACCTGGCGCGCGCGCTGGCCAGCGTCCTTGTTCGCCTGCGCGTTGAGCGCCCCCGCATAGGTCAGTGCCACCGCGCGGTTGTTCGGCAAGCGCTTGAGCAGGGCGTCGAAACGCGCATTGGCGACATCGCGCTGGCCGACACGGGCCTGCGCTTCGCTCAGGCCCAGCGCCAGCCACAGATTGTCCGGATGGGTGTCCAGCAGGTCGGTGAGTTCGGCCACCGGCTCGCTCGGGCGCCCGCCGCTGTTGCGCAGGCGGGCCAGTGCCAGTCCATAGCGCTGCGCATCGGTCAGGCCCTGCTTGGCACTGCGGCGCAGGTTCTCGTATTCGCGGATCGCCGCATCCGGCGTGCTTGCGCTGAGCACGCGCAGGCGCTCCTTGGCCCAGTCGAACCCCTGCTGATCGCCGCCACGGCCGAGCGCGTCCACCGGCAATCGCAGCGCGTACGGCAGCAGTGCATTGCCGTTGCGACTCAGTGGCTCCGACAGCGAGGGATCGGCCGGATCCACCCGCTCCTGCCGCGTCCCACCCGGCACCGAGGTGGTCAGCACCACGGTGTTTTTCTTCATCTGCTCGGCGCGCGCCTTGGCCTCGCTGATGCGGGTGGTGGTGACCGGGTGGGTCTGCAGGAAGTCCGGCGCGCTGTAGCCGCCCTCGTTGGCGCGCATCGCCACCGACATGCGTTCGAAGAATCCGGCCATCGCATCCACGTCGTAGCCGCTGCGCTCCAGCGTGCGGATGCCCAGCCGATCGGCCTCGGATTCGTTGGAGCGCGTAAAGTCGATCTGGCGCTGCTGCATCAGCCCCATCGCGCTGGTGATCGTGGCCATCGTGGCATCGCCGCGGGAGTTTCCGCCCGCCTGCTGCGCAGCCACCACCGCTGCCAGCATGCCCAGCAGGATCGGGATCTGGTCGCGTTGTGCGCGTTCGACCCCGCGCAGCACGTGTTGCTGGGTCACGTGGGCGATTTCGTGCGACAGCACCGCGGCCACTTCGTCTTCGCGTTCGGCGGTGAGGACCAGGCCCGCATTGACCGCGATGTAGCCGCCCAGCGTGGCGAACGCATTGATCTGGCGGTCGCGCAGCATGAAGAAGGTGAACGGCTGTTGCGGTTGATCGCTGTTGGCGCCCAGGCGGGTGCCCATGCTCTGCAGCCAGTCGCCGATCAGCGGGTCGTCCAGCACATAGTCGTAGTTGCGCAACTCGGCCAGCATCATCCTGCCGTACTCGGCCTGGCGCGCCGGCGTCAGCAGTTCGCCGGCCGACGAGCCGATGTCGGGCAGGCGGTTTTCCTGCGCAGGTGCCACACCCATGGCGATGGCCAGGGTGAGGGCGGTGGCGAGTGGAAGCAGGCGCAAGTGAAACTCCCAGGTGATGCACCGAGCATGCGGTCGGCACGGCGTAATGGCGTGAATCGGCGGTTAAGGGCGGCGCCCGGCGGCGAAGGTGTCCCCGACGGCAACGCCGGCTTCCGGCCGGCACCCACCGTGCTCGTCGATCGTCCCGTTCCACAGTGTTGCGGTGACGACCTGGAAATTCCAGTCGCCCGTTACCATGTGTCAGACCTCAGACCAACCACGGAGTTTCCCGTGAGCCAAGAACACACCGGGCAGGACGCGGCCGCCGGCCCGCAGATCACCTTGTATTCCACCGCCATCTGCCCGTACTGCGTGGCAGCCAAGAACTTCCTCAAGAGCAAGGGCCAGACCTGGACCGAGGTGCGGATCGACCTGGACCCGGCCGAGCGCGAGAAGATGGTCGCCCTGGCGCGGCGCACCAGCGTGCCGCAGATCTTCGTCGGCGACGTGCATGTAGGTGGCTACGACGACATGATGGCCATGCATCGCGCCGGCAAGCTCGAGCCGCTGCTGGCGGGCAGTACGGGCGGGCAGGCATGAGCGGTTCCGACGACGGCAGCGCCGACCGCCTGCGCGAGTTCACCGAGTTCCGCCAACGCATGAATCAGCGCATCCTGGCCGAGCCCAATCAGGTGGTGCGCCGCTTCTTCGCGCTGGATACCCAGACCTACCAGGCCGGGGCGCTGGACGTGAAGACCAAGGAGCTGCTCGGCCTGGTGGCCTCGATGGTGTTGCGCTGCGACGATTGCATCAGCTACCACGTGGCCCAGTGCAAGGACGCGGGTGTGACCCGGGCCGAATTCTTCGAGACCTTCTCGGTCGGCTTGGTGGTCGGCGGCTCCATCGTGATCCCGCATCTGCGCCGCGCCGTGGATTTCCTCGACCAGCTCGAAGGTGGCGCGCCGGCACCGGCACAACACGCGCACGACTGAGTGCGTCGCTGAGGTGCGGGATTTGGGATTTGGGATTCGTAAAAGCGGGCACGCCGCGTGCTGCCCGCCGAGTCGAGGCGGCGTGTTGCGCCCGGGCGCTTGTGGCCCTTGCAGCGGCTACCAAAACATGGCGAGCAGTGGTTGGGCGGGGGGACGACGGGAGGGAGCCATAGGGCTGTGGGGCGAGGGCATGCCGATGTCGAGCACCGGCTGCGGCGCTCTGGCCACCGCGCCGTCGTTCGATGGTTGCCGTTAGACCAAGGTCGGTTTGGGCGCCTTCACCGGCATCGGGCATAATTGCCGGTGAAACCTCCTTGCGCCGCTGAGCCGGGCTTCCGGCTGGCGCTCCCCCTTTCAAGTTCGGAAACCCAACGTTATGACGCAGACAATCACGGTCATCCGCGGCGACGGCATCGGCCCGGAGATCATGGATGCCACGCTGTTCGTGCTCGACGCGCTGCAGGCTGGCCTGACCTACGAATACGCCGACGCTGGCCTGGTCGCCCTGGAAAAGCATGGCGATCTGCTGCCCGAGGCCACCCTGGCTTCGATCACGAAGAACAAGGTGGCGCTGAAGAGCCCGCTGACCACGCCGGTCGGCGAGGGTTTCAGTTCGATCAACGTGGCCATGCGTCGCAAGTTCGACCTGTACGCCAATGTGCGTCCGGCCAAGTCGTTCCCGAACACCAAGTCGCGCTTTGCCGACGGCGTGGACCTGATCACCGTTCGCGAGAACACTGAAGGCGCCTACCTGAGCGAAGGTCAGACCGTGTCCGAGGATGGCGAGACCGCATTCTCCGGCACCCGGATCACCCGCAAGGGCTCCGAGCGCATCGTGCGCTATGCCTTCGACCTGGCGCGCGCCACCGGCCGCAAGAAGGTCACCGCGGTGCACAAGGCCAACATCATCAAGTCGACCTCCGGGCTGTTCCTGAAGGTCGCCCGCGATGTCGCCGCGCAGTACCCGGACATCGAGTTCCAGGAAATGATCGTCGACAACACCTGCATGCAGCTGGTGATGCGTCCGGAGCAGTTCGACATCATCGTGACCACCAACCTGTTCGGCGACATCATTTCCGACCTGTGCGCCGGTCTGGTCGGCGGCCTGGGTCTGGCCCCGGGCGCCAACATCGGTGTGGATGCGGCGATCTTCGAAGCCGTGCACGGCTCGGCACCGGACATCGCGGGGCAGGGCAAGGCCAACCCGTGCGCGCTGCTGCTGGGCGCGGCGCAAATGCTGGACCATATCGGCCAGCCGCAGAACGCCGAGCGCCTGCGCGAGGCCATCGTGGCCACCCTGGAAGCCAAGGACTCGCTGACCCCTGACCTGGGCGGCACCGGCAACACCATGGGCTTTGCCAAGGCCATCGCCAGCCGCCTCTGAGCCCGCTGGTTGATCGCACAAAAAGAAAGGGCGCCCAGGCGCCCTTTCTTTTGCTCGAAATCCGGGTGATCCAGGGAGCCGCTCTTGCGATTCCCCAATCCCGATTCCCGAATCCCTGCTTCTCAGTTACGCGACTGCAGCTTCGACAGCAGACGCAGAAACTCGATGTACAGCCATACCAGCGTCACCATCAGGCCGAACGCGCCGTACCACTCCATGTGCTTGGGCGCGCCGTGCTCGACACCGCTCTCGATAAAATCGAAATCCAGCACCAGATTCAACGCCGCCACCACCACCACGAACAGGCTGAAGCCGATGCCGATCAGGCCCGAGTCGTGGATGAAGGGGATGCGTACGCCGAACATGCCCAGCACGATGGTCGCCAGATAGACCAGCGCGATACCGCCGGTGGCCGCCACCACGCCCAGCTTGAAGTTTTCGGTGGCCTTGATCATGCCGCTGCGATACGCGAACAGCAGTGCGAACAGGGTGCCGAAGGTCAGCAACACGGCCTGGAACACGATGCCGTTGAAGCGCGCCTCGTAGACCGCCGAGATGGAGCCCAGGAACAGGCCTTCCACCAACGCGTACAGCGGCGCGCTGACCGGCGCCCAGGTCGGCTTGAAGCTGGTCGCCAGCCCCACCACCAGACCGCCGATCGCGCCGACGATCATGTACAGCCGAGCCGCCGGCAACGGATTGCCATCGGCACCGATCGACTGCGACCAGGCGAAGGCCGCGGTGACGACGGCCATCAGCAGCAACAGCCCGGTCTTGTTGACGGTGCCATTGAGCGTCATCGCCTGGCCGTCCCGGGTGACGACCGAGCCGGAGCCGAGGTCGAGGAAGGTGGATTCCCGAAGGGCGGGATTGCCGCTACGCATATGTGTTCTCCATGAAAGTGGATGCGCTCCGAGCCGGAGTGCGGAGGAAGAGGTTGCAGCGCTCAGGATACCGGATGAGCGAATTTACGCAGGGTGATTGACAGCGGCGCTGTTCGTTCCCAAAATAGCCGACCTTTCCAGCCCTTCGGGATTGGAAGGTCCCGCCGGGGTATAGCGCAGTCTGGTAGCGCGCCTGCTTTGGGAGCAGGATGTCGGGGGTTCGAATCCCTCTACCCCGACCATTCCGAAGCTCCTGACGGCGTGGGAATGCGAAGTTCGGTCCGGGCGCCCGTAGCTCAACCGGATAGAGCACCGGCCTTCTAAGCCGGCGGTTACAGGTTCGAGTCCTGTCGGGCGCGCCATCGGCGGTACGGTAGGAAGCAGGTTTTCAGTGGTGGCTGTAGCTCAGCTGGTTAGAGTACTGGATTGTGATTCCAGATGTCGGGGGTTCGAGTCCCCTCAGCCACCCCACTGATGACAGGCAGATGCAGGAAAGTTTGACCCGACGCATCGCGGGTGTTGCAACGAGGCAAAAACGCACATACAATGTGCGACCAGTTTCAGGGCCGTTAGCTCAGTTGGTAGAGCAGTTGACTCTTAATCAATAGGTCCAAGGTTCGAATCCTTGACGGCCCACCAGACAGGCAGCCACTCAGCGCAAGTTGAGTGGCTGTTTTTCTTCGTGTCCAATGCGGATGTCTGGGAATCCGCTGATTGCTTGCCAGGGACGTTCGTCCGAGGCGTGCCGCGCTGCTCTGCTGGCAGGCTGCACGCAGACCGCGCGCCCGGTGACTCGACTGCGATGGTGGGTGGTCACGTAGGCTGCTTGGCGCTTTCTCCCTGGCGCGACGCCCGGCTTTTTCTTTGCGCCCATCCCTGCAACAATGTCCGGGTGGACGCAGCATTGCGAAAGTGGCGGAATTGGTAGACGCACCAGATTTAGGTTCTGACGCCGCAAGGCGTGGGGGTTCGAGTCCCCCCTTTCGCACCAATGCAGCGCGGCCGTGTGTGGTCCGGCTGCTGTCGTCACCATAAGTCCGCGTCGATCCGGCCCGCTGGGCGCCCTAGCGCACGCCCCCCGCTGGCAGCGGCCGCCGTTATCGGCGAAACTACAAGGCTCGGCGGCCTTTCGCCATCCGTCAACCCGCATTTCCATCTCGTGCCGACGCCGTGCGCTGTCGGTGGCAGGAGTCAACATGCAAGCATCGATCGAATCCACCGGCAATCTGGAACGCCGCCTGACCTTCACCCTGCCGCAGGAGCGCCTGGAGACGCACGTCGGTGGCCGCCTGCGCGAACTGGCGCGGACCACCCGCATCAAGGGGTTCCGCCCCGGCAAGGTGCCGCCCAAGGTCATCGAGCAGCGCTTCGGTCAGCAGGTGCGCGCCGAGGCGATGGAAGGCCTGCTGCGTGAAACCTTCGATTCGGCGGTGCGCGAGCACTCGCTGCGCCTGGCGGGCAACCCGCGGATCGACCAGGGCGAGAGCGACTTCGATTTCGTCGCCACCTTCGAGGTCGTGCCGGAGTTCGGCGATATCGACGTGAGCAAGCTGTCGGTGGTGCGCCATACCGCCGAGGTGACCGACGCCGACATCGACCAGATGATCGAGAACCTGCGCCTGCAGCGCCGGACCTGGAAGCCGGTCGAGCGCGGCGCGCAGGTCGGCGACCTGGTGGCGCTGGAGACCTGGTCGCAGGCCGGCGATGAGCGCCTGCCGGCCGAAGGCGTGGAGACCGGCAGCAGCGTGCTGGGCTCGGGCGTGATGTTCGACCAGATCGAAAAGGGCCTGGAAGGCCTGTCCAAGGGCGAAGAAAAGACCTTGAGCGTCGATTTCCCGGCCGAGTGGCGGGTGCCGCAGCTGGCCGGCAAGACCGTGCAGGTGCACGTCAAGGCGGTCGAGGTCTCCGAGCCGGTGCTGCCGGCGGTGGACAAGGAATTCATCAAGAGCTTCGGCGTGAAGAGTGGCGATGCCGAGCAGTTCCGTGCCGACATCCGCACCAACCTGGAGCGCGAGCTCAAGGGCGCGTTGATGAACCGCCTGCGTCGCGAGGTGGGTGAGCAGCTGATCGCTGCCTACGCGCATGTCGAGATGCCGCCGCGCCTGGTCGAGAACGAGGCCCGTTCCATGCTGGCCCAGCAGGTCGAGCAGGTGCGCCGCAGTGGCCGCGATCCGGGGCAGGTGCCGGACGATGCGTATCAGGGTTTCATGGACGCCGCCGCCAAGCGCGTGCTGGTCGGCCTGCTGGTGGGCGAAGTGGCGCGCCGCAACGAGCTGCGCCTGGAATCCAAGCGCGTCAGCGAAACGCTGCGTCTGATCGCCTCGACCTACGAAGAGCCGGAACAGGTCATTGAGATGTACCGCAACGATCCCCAACTGATGGGTGGGCTGCAGAGTCGGGTGATGGAAGAGCAGGTGATCGACTGGATCGCCGAGCGCGCCCAGCACACCGAGCAGCCGCTGTCGTTCCAGGACGCCATCCGGGTCTGAGGCGGTAGCAACAGAACCGCGCCCCTGCCGTCGTCGGGGCGCGGATGTCGAACACGGGTGTCGGCACGGGCCGATGCCACAACAGGAAGACCGATGAGCATTGTGACCAAAGCCCTGAACCTGGTGCCCGTGGTGGTCGAGCAGACCAGCCGTGGCGAGCGTGCGTACGACATCTACTCGCGTCTGCTGAAGGAGCGTCTGATCTTCCTGGTCGGTCCGATCGACGATCATATGGCCAACGTGATCGTTGCCCAGTTGCTGTTCCTCGAAGCCGACAACCCGGAAAAGGACATCAGCATCTACATCAATTCGCCCGGTGGCGTGGTCACTGCCGGCATGGCGATCTACGACACCATGCAGTACATCAAGCCGGACGTCAGCACCATCTGCGTCGGCCAGGCCGCCTCGATGGGCGCGCTGCTGCTGGCCTCCGGCGCTGCCGGCAAGCGCTACGCGCTGCCGAATTCGCGCGTGATGATCCATCAGCCGCTGGGTGGCTTCCAGGGGCAGGCGACCGATATCGACATCCACGCGCGCGAGATCCTGACCCTGCGTTCGCGTCTGAACGAGATCCTGGCCAAGCACACCGGCCAGTCACTGGAGACCATCGCGCGCGACACCGAGCGCGACAACTTCAAGAGTGCCGTCGATGCCCAGGCCTATGGACTGGTGGATCAGGTGCTGGAGCGCCGGCCGGAAGAGTCGATCCAGCCGTCTTGATCGTCAGGTCATTGAAATTGCAGGAAAAATCGGCAGGGTCGGGTAGGGCGAATGTCCTTCCGGCCCTGTGCTATTCTCGAAATCGAACCCCCGTGCATCGGGTGGGGTAACTGGGTAACAGAAGCATGAGCGAAGACCGCCAAGGTCGTTCCGGCGACAGCAACAAGATTCTCTACTGCTCGTTCTGCGGTAAGAGTCAGCATGAGGTCCGCAAGCTGATTGCCGGCCCCAGCGTGTTCATTTGCGATGAGTGCGTGGAGCTGTGCAACGACATCATCCGCGAGGAACTGGAGGAGAAGGCGCAATCGGCCCGCTCCAGCCTGCCTAAGCCGCGCGAGATCCTCGAGGTGCTGGATCAGTACGTGATCGGCCAATTGCGCGCCAAGCGCACGCTGGCGGTGGCCGTGTACAACCACTACAAGCGCATCGAGAGCCGCAGCAAGAACGACGATGTCGAGCTGGCGAAGTCGAACATCCTGCTGGTCGGTCCGACCGGTTCGGGCAAGACGCTGCTGGCCGAAACGTTGGCCCGCCTGCTCAACGTGCCGTTCACGATCGCCGATGCGACCACGCTGACCGAAGCCGGCTATGTCGGCGAGGATGTCGAGAACATCATCCAGAAGCTGCTGCAGAAGTGCGACTACGACGTCGAAAAGGCGCAGCAGGGCATCGTCTACATCGACGAAATCGACAAGATCTCGCGCAAGAGCGAGAACCCGTCGATCACGCGCGATGTATCTGGCGAAGGCGTGCAGCAGGCACTGCTGAAGCTGATCGAGGGCACGGTGGCATCGGTGCCGCCGCAGGGTGGCCGTAAGCATCCGCAGCAGGAATTCCTGCAGGTCGATACCAAGAACATCCTGTTCATCTGTGGCGGCGCATTCGCCGGCCTGGACAAGGTGATCCAGCAGCGTTCCAACGACGCTGGCGGGATCGGCTTCGGTGCCAAGGTCAAGAGTAGCGAGCGCAAGCAGGAAGTGGGCAAGATCCTGGCCGAGGTCGAGCCGGAAGATCTGATCAAGTTCGGCCTGATCCCCGAGTTCGTCGGCCGCCTGCCGGTGGTCGCCACACTGGAGGAGCTGGACGAGCCGGCACTGATCAAGATCCTGACCGAGCCCAAGAACGCCATCACCAAGCAGTTCCGGAAGCTGTTCGACATGGAGGGCGTGGAACTGGAGTTCCGCCCCGACGCGCTGTCGGCGATCGCCAGGAAGGCGCTCAAGCGCAAGACCGGTGCACGCGGCCTGCGCACCATCGTCGAATCGGTGCTGCTGGACACCATGTACGAGCTGCCGTCGCAGGAAAATGTGAGCAAGGTGGTGGTGGACGAATCGGTGATCGAGCACAAGTCCGAGCCGTACCTGATCTACCAGGCACAACCGGCCCCGGCCAAGGCCGCGTCCGGGGACTGAGCCTTCGCCAGCCGGCCGGCCAGGTCTTGCCTCGCTGACGGCTAAAGGGGTTTCAAGCGCTACTTGCAACGTCCAGCCGATGGCCCCATAACCGGGCCATCGGCTTTTTTTACGCCTTAGACACCTCGATTCCTGCGGAGCGCCCCATGGCCAAGTCCCAACCAGAAGTTCTCGATCTGCCGGTGTTGCCGTTGCGCGACGTCGTGGTTTTTCCGCACATGGTGATCCCCTTGTTCGTTGGCCGCGACAAATCGATGCGCGCGCTGGAAAAGGCCATGGAGGCGGACAAGCGCATCCTGCTGGTCGCGCAGAAGTCGGCCGAGACCGATGACCCCGCGGCCGGCGACCTGTATGCCGTCGGCACGCTGGCGCAGGTGCTGCAGTTGCTGAAACTCCCGGATGGCACGATCAAGGTGCTGGTCGAAGGCCTGTCGCGCGTCACTGTCGACAAGGTGGTCGAGCTGGACGGCGCGCTGCAGGGTCAGGGCATCGAGGTGGAAGCCAGCGATGCGCGCGAGCCGCGCGAGCTGGAAGCGATCGCGCGTTCGTTGATGTCGCTGTTCGAGCAGTACGTCAAGACCAATCGCAAGCTGCCGCCCGAGCTGCTGCAGACCCTGGCCGGCATCGACGAGCCCGGCCGCCTGGCCGATACCATTGCCGCGCATATCGGCGTGCGTCTGGCCGACAAGCAACGCCTGCTCGAGATCACCGAAATCGGCGAGCGCCTGGAGCTGCTGGTTGGCCTGGTGGATGGCGAGATCGATGTGCAGCAGCTGGAAAAGCGCATCCGCGGCCGGGTGAAGTCGCAGATGGAGAAAAGCCAGCGCGAGTACTACCTCAACGAGCAGATGAAGGCGATCCAGAAGGAGCTGGGCGACCTGGACGATGCACCGGGCGAACTGGAGGAACTGGCGCGCAAGATCGCCGAGGCCGGCATGCCCAAGCCGGTGGAGACCAAGGCCAAGGCCGAACTCAACAAGCTCAAGCAGATGTCGCCGATGTCCGCCGAGGCGGCGGTGGTGCGCAATTACCTGGACTGGTTGTTGGGCGTGCCGTGGAAGAAGCGCACCAAGGTCCGCAAGGACCTGAAGGTCGCAGAAGACACGCTGGATGCCGATCACTACGGTCTGGACAAGGTCAAGGAGCGCATCCTCGAGTACCTGGCGGTGCAGTCGCGGGTGAAGCAGATGAAGGGGCCGATCCTGTGCCTGGTCGGGCCGCCGGGCGTGGGCAAGACCTCGCTCGGCCAGTCGATCGCCAAGGCGACCAACCGCAAGTTCGTGCGCATGAGCCTGGGCGGCATTCGCGACGAGGCCGAGATCCGTGGCCACCGCCGCACCTACGTCGGTTCCATGCCCGGGCGGCTGGTGCAGAACCTCAACAAGGTGGGCAGCAAGAACCCGTTGTTCCTGCTGGACGAGATCGACAAGATGTCGATGGACTTCCGCGGCGATCCGTCGTCGGCGTTGCTGGAGGTGCTCGATCCCGAGCAGAACAACTCCTTCAACGACCATTATCTGGAAGTGGACCTGGACCTGTCGGAGGTGATGTTCGTCGCCACCTCCAACTCGCTCAACATTCCAGGTCCGCTGCTGGATCGCATGGAAGTGATCCGTATCCCCGGCTACACCGAGGACGAGAAGCTCAACATCGCCATGCGCTACCTGGTGCCCAAGCAGATCAAGGCCAATGGCCTGAAGCCTGAAGAGATCGAGATCGGCACCGATGCGATCCAGGACGTCGTGCGCTATTACACGCGCGAGTCGGGCGTGCGCAACCTCGAACGCGAAATCGCCAAGATCTGCCGCAAGGTGGTCAAGGAAATCGCGCTTGCAGGGCCGCAGCCGGCAGCGAAGAAGGCAGTCGCCAAGAAGGGCAAGCCGAAGGCATTGGTGGCGGTCGGCTCGAAGAACCTCGACAAGTACCTGGGTGTGCGCCGCTTCGACTTCGGCCGCGCCGAGGAGGAAAACGAGATCGGCCTGGTGACCGGCCTGGCCTGGACCGAGGTCGGCGGCGAGCTGCTGCAGATCGAGTCCACGCTGGTGCCGGGCAAGGGCAACCTGATCCTGACCGGTCAGCTCGGCAACGTGATGAAGGAATCGGCGTCGGCGGCGCTGTCGGTGGTGCGTTCGCGCGCCGAGCGACTGGGCATCGATGTGGATTTCCTGCAGAAACACGATGTCCACGTGCACGTGCCCGATGGCGCGACACCGAAGGACGGCCCGAGTGCGGGCATTGCGATGGTGACGTCGCTGGTGTCGATCCTGACCAAGGTGCCCATCCGCGCCGATGTGGCGATGACTGGCGAGATCACCCTGCGTGGTCGCGTTTCGGCCATCGGTGGGTTGAAGGAGAAGTTGCTGGCTGCCCTGCGCGGCGGCATCCGTACCGTGCTGATCCCGGACGAGAACCGCAAGGATCTGGCGGATATTCCGGCCAACGTCACGCGCGATCTTGAGATCGTGCCGGTGAAGTGGATCGACGAGGTGTTGGATCTCGCCCTGGAGCGTCCACTGGCGCCGAAGAAGGCGAGCAAGGAAAAGGCACGCAAGAACGCCTCGCGGGTCGCCGTTCGCGGCAAGTCGCGTACCACGCCGGGGGCGCGCGTCAAGCACTAACGTGCGCTGTCTGGAAGGTCTCGAAACAAGCCAAAACCCGCGTCGTTATTGGGTTTTGGCTTGCGTGCTGTTGGGGGCGCTGGTATAAATGCACGACTCGTGGGCGCGGCAAAATGTGATGCGTCACGCGATACCACTTGTGTCGGGTTCTTCGCTAACGGCAAGAGCGCCGATTGTCGATTCCGCGGCATCTGCCGCAAAGGGAGTTTCAAGAATGAATAAAACCGAATTGATCGATGGCGTTGCCGCTGCCGCTGACATCTCCAAGGCTGAAGCTGGCCGCGCTGTCGATGCGGTTGTGAGCGAAATCACCAAGGCGCTGAAGAAGGGCGACGCCGTCACCCTCGTTGGCTTCGGCACCTTCCAGGTCCGCGAGCGCGCCGAGCGTACGGGCCGCAATCCGAAGACGGGCGACAGCATCAAGATCGCCGCTTCGAAGAATCCTGCATTCAAGGCTGGTAAAGCCCTGAAGGATGCAGTAAACTAATCGACTCGCTAGGGTGCTTAGCTCAGCGGTAGAGCGTCTCCCTTACACGGAGAGGGTCGGGGGTTCGAAACCCTCAGCACCCACCACTAAGCACCAGGCAACAGTTTCAAGCGCGGAGCGGTAGTTCAGCTGGTTAGAATGCTGGCCTGTCACGCCGGAGGTCGCGGGTTCGAGTCCCGTCCGCTCCGCCAGTTACGCCGAAGCCCCTGAGCGATTGGGGGCTTCGTTTTCTCCACGACATTCGTGCTGCGGATGCGGTGGAGTCGAGGTCCAAGTTTAAAGCGGAGCGGTAGTTCAGCTGGTTAGAATGCTGGCCTGTCACGCCGGAGGTCGCGGGTTCGAGTCCCGTCCGCTCCGCCAGTTACACCGAAGCCCCCGGCCTTGCGCCGGGGGCTTTTTTTTGGGGGCATTTCGGCCATGGGACGCGGGTGTACGGTGGCGTGGAGTGGTGGCGAGGCCGTCGGTGATTGCGCTGCTGCGGTCGATTCACCGATGCATACGGTGCTTCGGAGGGCTCTGGGATGTCTGTGCCCGCCGGGTATCGGATCTGTTTGTGCATGTTCCTGGCCAGTGGCGACCGGAGCCGGGCTGGGTGCGTGGCGTCAAGCGCGTTACACTGCGCGGCTCGCCCACAGGCCGTGATTTGCCAATGCTGCAGAAACTTCGCGACAAGACGTCAGGCTGGATCGCTACCGCCATCCTGGGGTTGCTGATGATTCCGTTCCTGTTCGTCATCGACAACAGCTACCTCGGCGGCATTGGCGCCAATAACGTGGCCAAGGTGCAGGCACCGCCAAGCTGGTGGAAGTCGGCGCCTTCGTGGTGGCCGGTGTCGCTGCTGTGGCAGCACCACGAGATCAGTACCCAGGACTTCCGTACGCGTTTCGAGCAGGCGCGCCTGCAGGAACGTCAGCGTCAGGGCGAGGATTTCGATCCACGCCGGTTCGAGTCCCGCGAAAACAAGCTGCAGGTGCTCGATCAATTGGTGGACGAGCAAGTCGTGCGGCTGGGTGCAGAAGATGCCGGGATCGTCATCGGCGATGCGGCAGTGCGCGACTACATCGGCAGCATTCCGGCGTTCCAGGTCGATGGCAAGTTCAGCCCGGATCAGTACCGCGCCGCGCTCGCGCAGGGGAATCCGCCGCGCACGCCGGCGCAGTTCGATGCGCTGGTGCGCGACAGCCTGCAGCAGTCGGTGATTCCCCAGGCCGTGGCCGAATCGGGCTTTGCGACCAAGGGCGAGTTCGAGCGCCTGCTCAAGCTGATGGGCGAAACGCGCGACGTTGAATTGGCGGTGCTGCCGGCGCCGGCTGCCGACACGGCTCCGGTCAGCGACGCGCAGGTCAAGCAGTGGTACGACACGCATACGCAGGATTTCCGTCAGCCTGAGACGGTGGCCATCGAGTACGTGGAGCTCAATGCCGCCACGATGCCGCCGGCCACTGCCGCCGACGAGGCGACGTTGCGCAAGCGTTACGACGAAGAGAAGGCGCGCTTTGTCGAGCCGGATCAGCGCTTGGCCTCGCATATTCTGATTACGGCTGGCAACGACGCTGCCGGGCAGAAAGCGGCAGAGGCGAAGGCTGCCAAGCTTGCCGCCGAGGCCAAGCAACCAGGAGCCGACTTCGCCGCATTGGCCAAGGCCAATTCGCAGGACCCCGGTTCCAAGGACGCCGGCGGCGACCTGGGCTGGGTCGAGAAGGGCACGATGGTCAAGCCGTTCGAAGACGCGCTGTTCTCGATGAGGGCCGGCGATGTGGTCGGGCCGATCAAGAGCGAGTTCGGCTATCACGTGATCCAGCTGCGTGAGGTCAAGGGCGGGCAGGGCAAGTCCTTCGAGCAGGTGCGCGACCAGCTCGCTGCCGAGCAGCTCAAGGCCGATGCCGACAAGGCGTTTGCCGATGTCAGCGGCAAGCTGGTGGATGAGATCTACAAGAACCCGACGGCACTGGAGCCGGCCGCCAAGCAGGTGGGTCTGCCGGTGCAGACGCTGGGTCCGTTCTCGCGCGCCAACGCCAGCGGGATCGCGGCCAATCCGGCGGTGCTGCGTTCGGCCTTCTCCGAGACGCTGGTACAGGACGGCACGGTCAGCGATCCGATCACCATTGCGCCCAACCACAGTGTGGTACTGCGCGTGACCAACCATGTCGCCGAACAGGCGCTGCCGCTGGACAAGGTGCGCGACAAGGTCGTCGCTGCCATCCATGCCGATCGCACCGAGAAGGCGGCGGCTGCAGCGGCCGACGCGTTGCTGGCACGCGTGCAGAAGGGCGAAACGTTGCAGGCGTTGGCCGAGAGCGAGAAGCTGCAGCTGCAGCCGATTCCGGGCCTGCCGCGCACCGCGCCGATTCCGACCCCGGCTGCCAACCGCGTCATTTTCAGTGCGCCACGTCCGGCCGAGGGCAAGCCGTCGGTCGGCAAGGTGGAGCTGGACGGTGGCCGCTTTGCGGTCTTCGTGATCAGCAAGGCCACGCCGGGCGATCTGAAGCAGATGCCGGCCGAGCAGCAGACGATGCTGCGTGAGCAGTTGAGCCAGATCGACGGCAACAACGCCGCGCAGGCCTATGTCAAAGCGATGCGCAAGCAGTACAAGATCCAGATCGAAGAAGCGCAGCTGTAAGGTTCGTCGTTTCACTGATGCGAGAAGAGCCCGGGCAACCGGGCTCTTTTTTTTGCCCAGGGCGCGGCGGTGGAAGACGCGGCCTGCAAGCGCACATGTTGCGCCAGAGGTTTGCCTCGCTTGCCGGCATCGCCTGTGCCCGCCCGCCGGTGCGCCGCAGGGAGTGGTGCAGCCATTCCGACGTTGGTCCACGAGGCGGAGTCAACGCATCTGGCCGCCCGCGAACTGGCAGGCCCGGGCGCCGCTAACGCTTCCTGGCGAGGCGTTGTACTCCGGGCTCTCACGCAGGCCGCAATGGCACCGAACGGCTCGATGTTTGGACGAGGGGGACTAGGGTTCCGCTGCCGATCGACGCGTGGCGTATCGGGCATGCAGGGCGCGGAGGTGCCGGATTCCCAGGCTGGTCAGTGACGCCCGTGCCGACTATGCCGCCCGGCTTCCAGTGCCGGGCGGCGGTTGGCTCAAGGCGTGTCGTTGAACGACAGCACCATGCCCGGCTTCAGCACTGCACGCTTGTCCAGGCCATTGCTGGCGAGCAAGGTGGCGACCGTGATGCCATAGCGGCGTGCGATGGCCCAGGCGGACTCGCCGTTGCGCACCGTATGCGTGCGTGCACGGGACTCGCGTGTCCTGGTGCTCGTCGTATCGGCCGTCGCCGTCACCACATCACTGCCTGGTCCTTTGGCTGGAGCGGTGGAGGCGAGAACGGGGGCGGCGGTGTCGGCCTGCGCGGACGCGGCGACCGGCGCCAGCACCTGCACTGCCTTGGGGGCTGCGCGTGCGCCTGCCAGTGCTGGATTCAGGCGGGCGAGCAGCTTCGGTTCGATGTCGCGTTGCCCGGCCCAGGCGTTTAGGCTGGTGCCGGCAGGGAGTGCGTGTTCGGTCAGCACCGGTACCTGGCGGTCCAGCGAGGTCAGCAGGCTGTCCTGCCGCTGGGCGTGATCAAGGACGCAAGCCAGCGCGTGCAGCTTTTCGACGTATTCGTAGGTGACCTTGGACATGCCGGGCAGCTCGGACGGGCGCGCGTTCTGTGCATTCATCCCGGCGCTGCGCATGGCCTGCAGCACGCGATACTCGCCTGCGTTGTAGGCCATGAGGGCCAGGCGCCAGTCGCCGCCGAACATGCCATACAAGGTCTTGAGGTAGCGCACGGCGGCAGTGGTGGAATCCACCGCCGACAGACGGCCGTCGTACTGCGCTCCGACCGGAACGTGGTGGTTGCGCGCAGTGCTGGCGATGAACTGCCACAGGCCTGCCGGTCCGCTGCCATTGCGGGCGCCGGGGCGGTAGCCGCTCTCGACGAACGGGATCAACGCGAATTCGGTCGGCATGTCGGCGGCGCGCAGCTCATCGACCACATAGCCGAACAGTGGAAGCACGTCCTGGGCATCGTCGGCAAGCCGGGCAGGGGCGCGGGAGAAGTGCTGCTCCCAACGGACGTCGCTCTGCTTGCTGTCGCAGCCCGGGTCGGCGCGACCATCGAGGAAGGCGGCGAAGATCTCCCGCCCGTTGCGCAGCCCGGAAGGGGCGACGGCGTTATCGCCAGGCGTGGACGCTGCTGCAACCGCCGGTGCGATGACCGCGCAGGCGGCCAGCGCTGCCAGAATCAAGCGCCTCATGCGCGAAAGTCGTCTTTCCAGCGCCTAAGTTCGGCGAAAACATCGACATCAGAAGTAAGTGTGACGGCGGCGTGCGATGCTGCTGCGGCGCGCACCTGCGCAGTGTCGGTGCGCAGGAAAGGGTTGGTGGCCAGTTCACTCTCGAGCGAGATCGGCAGGGTAGGACGGGCTGCGTGACGCATGGCCTGGGCTTCCTGTTGACGGCGCTGCAAGGCAGCGTTGGTGGGATCGACATGCAGCGCAAAAGCCGCATTGGCCAGCGTGTATTCGTGGCCGCAGCACACCAGCATCTGGCCTGGCAGGCGGGCCAGTCGCTGCAACGAGTCGAACATCTGCGGTGCGGTACCTTCGAACATGCGCCCACAGCCTAGGCTGAACAGGGTATCACCACTGAACAGGTGCTGGTCGCTCACGAAGGCGATGTGGGTGCGCGTGTGCCCCGGGACCTCCAGGACCTGGAAGTCGGTGCCAAGCAGGCGTACGCGCTCGCCCTGGCCCACTGCGCGAACGTCACCGGCGATGCGCGGGTCGGCCGGACCAACTATCTCCAGTTGCGGCCAGCGTTCCGTCAGCGCCACCACGCCGCCAACATGGTCGGCGTGGTGATGGGTCAGCAGTACCGCACTGGGCGTCCACCCATCGCGCGCCGCAGCCGCGATCACCGGCTCGGCCTGCCCGGGATCGACCACGATGGCCCGGCCATCGGCAGCGATCAGCGCCCAGATGTAGTTGTCGTCGAATGCGGGCAGGGCGGTCAGTCGCATAGAATTGGGACCATGCCCGCCGCGCCGTTCTCCCGTCAAGCTGGTGTCTCAACCTGGTTTGATACAGGTGCGGGGCGCAATTTGCTGCAGCTGGAGCGCCGTGTCGCCGTTTCCGTCATGCAATCGCGCCCCTCGCAGCCCTGGTTGTGGATCACTCCTACTCAGGACCTGCCTGCGCGAGAGGCGGTGCAGGGCCGCGGCCTGCGCCTGTTCCGCAGCGCCGGGCGTTTTGCCGGCGATGCCCGCTGCGGCCTGCCGTTTCCATTGCCGACCGAGAGTCTGCAGGCCATCGTGGTGCAGCATGCGGTGGTCGGCGGTGCGGCGGATTTCCTGGCCGAATGCGAGCGTTTGTTGATGCCGGGCGGCAGGCTATGGTTATTCACGCTCAATCCGTTGAGCCCTTACCGGTTTCATTGGGCGCGCCGTGGGCCGGTGGCGTTGCGGCCGGATCGCTGGCGGTCGCTGGCGCAGCGCGCCGGTCTGCAATGCGTGGAAACGGAGCGCTACCTCGGGCCGATCTGGCGCGCGGGGCGCGGCGCGTCCGATCCCGGGCGTGCCCCATGGCGCGCGGTATATCTGCTCGAAGTGGAAAAGCGTGCCTCCGCCCCGATCGCGCCGACCCCGATTGCGCTGCCTTCGCGCTGGCCGCAGCCGGTGGCCACGATCTGAACTCTTTGCAACGTTGCGATTCTGAAAGCTGATGAAATCAATTGAAGTGCATACCGACGGCTCCTGTCTCGGCAATCCCGGTCCAGGTGGCTGGGCGGCGCTGTTGCGTTACAACGGCCGCGAGAAAGAACTGGCGGGCGGCGAAGCGGTGTCCACCAACAACCGCATGGAACTGATGGCCGCGATCATGGCGCTGGAGGCGCTGACCGAGCCTTGCCAGATCGTGCTGCACACCGATTCGCAATACGTCCGGCAGGGCATCACCGAATGGATGTCCGGCTGGGTGCGGCGCGGCTGGAAAACCGCTGGCGGCGATCCGGTCAAGAATCGCGAGTTGTGGGAGCGGTTGCATGCGGCCACGCAGCGTCACAGCATCGATTGGCGCTGGGTGAAGGGCCACAACGGCGACCCGGACAACGAACGCGTGGACGTGCTCGCCCGCAACCAGGCCCTCGCCCAACGCGCTGGTAGCGCAACTGCCTAAGAGGCTAACAAAACGACTGCGCCGCCGTCAGGCGGGCGCGGCCGGTGCTCGGAATCGGCATGTACCACACGTACACTCCGGTTCCTCCGCGCCGTCCACACCCACCTGACGACCGCTCGCTACGTTCTGTTAGCCGCTCTAAAGAGGATTCATGCGTCAGATCATTCTCGATACAGAAACCACCGGCCTGGAATGGCGCAAGGGCAACCGCGTCGTCGAAATCGGTGCGGTGGAGCTGCTGGAGCGCCGCCCCAGTGGCAATAATTTTCATCGCTATCTGAAGCCCGATTGCGACTTCGAAGCCGGTGCGCAGGAAGTGACCGGGCTGACCCTCGAGTTTCTGGCCGACAAGCCGGTGTTCGCCGACGTGGTGGAGGAATTTCTCGCCTACATCGACGGCGCGGAACTGATCATTCACAACGCCGCGTTCGACCTGGGATTCCTGGACAACGAACTGGCGCTGCTGGGCGATGGCTACGGTCGTGTCGTCGACCGCGCTACGGTGATCGACACCTTGATGATGGCGCGAGAGCGGTATCCAGGGCAGCGCAATTCACTGGATGCGCTGTGCAAGCGGCTGGGCGTGGACAACTCGCATCGCCAGTTGCACGGCGCCTTGCTCGATGCCCAGATCCTGGCCGACGTGTATATCGCGCTCACCTCCGGACAGGAGGAGATCGGCTTTGCCAGTGCCGATGCCGGCCAGCATGCAGACGATGGCGGCAGCATGATCGCCTTCGATCCCGCCTTGCTGCTGCCGCGCCCACGCGTGGCAGTGACCGCTTCGGAATCGCAGGCGCACGAAGCGCGCCTGGCGCAGCTGCGCAAGAAGGCCGGGCGTGCCCTGTGGGATTCGCCGGTCGAAGAGGTCGCGGTTGCCGGCTAGGCGAGCGGCCTGGGTCGGGTGATCCCGTCGGGTGCGCCCGGCCGGTATTCGTTACGCAGGCCGTGCTGGGAGCCGCGGGCTGCGGGCGTTGCGGCACGATGGCTGCGCGACGCGCGCTCGGTAGCGACGTACCAGGTCAGTAGCTGCGTACCAGGATGGCAGTGATGTTGTCCGAGCCGCCGCCATCCAGTGCCGCGGCAACCAGGCACTCGACGCACTCCTGCGCACTGCAGTCGGCCTGCGACAGCGTTGCCGCGATCGTGGCATCGTCCACCTCCTCGGTCAGTCCGTCGCTGCACAGCAGCAGCTGCATGCCGGATTTGAGCTCGCCCTGCATGGTGGCGACATTGAGGTGCGCCGGGTCGGTCACGCCCAGTGCCTGCGTCACCACGTTGCGATGCGGGTGCGCACGCGCCTGCTCGCTGGTCAGCGTGCCCTGGGCAATGAGTTCCTGCACATAGCTATGGTCCTGGCTCAGTTGGGCCAGCCGTCCGTCGCGCCACAGGTAGGCACGGCTGTCGCCGACCCAGGCGACTTCGAAGCGCTGGCCCAGGACGCGTGCAGCCACCACGGTGGTGCCCATCGGCAGGGTGTCGTTGCAGCGGCGTGAGGTCTTGATGATTTCCTCGTCGGCAATACGGATGGCCTGTGCCAACGCAGTGCCGGCGCGTACTTCGCGCACGATGGTCTCGCGTGCGAGTGCGCTGGCGACCTCGCCGCAGGCGTGCCCACCCATGCCATCGGCCACCAGCCACAGCCCCAGTTCGCTGTCGCCGTAGTAGGTGTCCTCATTGAGGTCACGGCGCAGGCCGACATGGGTGAGGTGTCCGAATTCGAGCATGGGGCCGGGTCGCCAGGGAGAGGATGCGCCACCATCATCGCGGCCCGACCGGTCAGCGGCAACACGCGGCCGGCGAAGCGCGTGGTGCCGGTTCACGCCCGCCCGGGAATGGCGCCACCCGACCCCGGCCGGGGCCGCTTGTCGCCAGAGCCGTGTGCCCGTATGATGCACGGCCCCAGGACACTGGGGACCATCTGGAGAGGTGGCAGAGCGGTTGAATGTACCTGACTCGAAATCAGGCAGGCGTTTATAGCGCCTCGGGGGTTCGAATCCCCCCCTCTCCGCCAGATTGAGGCGAATAGGTGTGCCAGTGCCGCGTGAGTTTCGCCGGCGTCATTGGGGGGTGAGAAGCCCCGGGTTCGACAGACAGCGCAGCTGTCTGCACGGCGAAGCCGCCCGCAGGGCGAAGGCACGAAGTGCCGAGTGAATCCCCCCCTCTCCGCCAGATTGAGGCGAATAGGTGTGCCAGTGCCGCGTGAGTTTCGCCGGCGACATTGGGGGGTGAGAAGCCCCGGGTTCGACAGACAGCGCAGCTGTCTGCACGGCGAAGCCGCCCGTAGGGCGAAGGCACGAAGTGCCGAGTGAATCCCCCCCCCCTCTCCGCCAGATTCGCATCAGCCCCCGCAAGGGGGCTTTTGTTTATGTGTGGCAATCGCCGCGTACGGCGACGACTACAATCCGCTCGATTCCCGTTGGAGGTGTGTCATGTCCGAGATCCTGGTGCCCGTGTCCTTTGGTGAGCTGCTCGACAAGATCGCGATCCTGCAGATCAAGTCCGAGCGCATGAGCGATGCGGCCAAGCTGACCAATGTGCGCAACGAGTTGTCCGCGCTGGAAAACAGTTGGATGGCGCATCCGGCCGCCGGCCACGACATCGTGCGGCTGCGCGCCGAGCTGAAGGCCGTCAACGAGCGGCTATGGGTCATCGAAGACGATATCCGGCTCAAGGAGCAGGCGCAGACCTTCGACGACACCTTCGTGCAGCTGGCGCGCAGCGTGTACATCGAAAACGACGAGCGCGCGCGGATCAAGAAGCAGATCAACCTGGCGCTGGGCTCTTCGTACGTGGAAGAGAAGTCCTACCAGGACTATCGCGCCAAGGGCGCCTGAGGCATCGCCAGCTCGATCGCGCTGCCGCTGGCGCGCGATCGGTGGCGCGGGGGTGTGGTGTCATGCCTGGCGCCACCAGGGCCGCAGCGCGCACGCATGGGGGATGGGTGCGGCAGAACAGCGGCCTTCAGCGGTCAGCGTGGATGATCGGCGCGATACCGCTCGAAGGCGGCAATGGCATCTTCCACGCTGATCAGCTGCATCACGTCGTCGAATTCGATCTTGGTCCCCCAATCGAGCTGGTCGGCCGGCTTGTGCAGATATTTGCGGGCCGCAGCGTCGTAGCGGTCCACGCAATAACGCACGTCCGAGTACGGGCCGCTGCGGCGCGGATTGCTGGCCGCGTGCAAGCCCAGCACCTTGGTGCCCATCGCATTGGCGATATGCATCGGCCCCGAATCCGGCGTCACCACCAGATCCGCGCGGGCGAGCAGGGCGGGCAGTTGCTTGAGCGTGTCCTTGCCGACCAGATCCAGTACCGGGATACGCGCGCTGGCGACGATGGCATCGGCAGTGCTGCGCTCCAGATCGCTGCGGCCACCGCACAGCACGATCCGCCATCCCTGCGCGGCGGCGTGATCGGCCAGCGCGGCGTGGCGATCGGGATACCAGTTGCGGCGCGCGTGGCTGGAGCACGGCGAGATCATCAGTACCGGGCGGCCATCGTCGTCCCATTGCGCCCGCGCCCAGGCGTGCGCCTCATCCGGTACCGGCAGATCCCAGCGCACCATGCTCTGGCGCAGTCCCAGCGGCTCGGCGAAGCTGCCGATGGCGTCGAGCACATGGATGCCGGGGCGATCGGCGATGCGTTCGTTGACGAACAGTCCGTGCAGATCCCTGGAGCGGCTGCGGTCGTAGCCGATGCGCCGCTGCGCCGGCACGAACGCCGACAGGACATTCGCGCGCAAGGCCACCTGCATGTGCAGCAGGGCATCGAAACGTCCCAGCGGCGCCAGCTGTCGCCGCAGTGCACGCATGCCGGCCACGCCGCTGCGCTTGTCGTAGGCATGGAAGTGCACGCCGGGCAGGCCGTCTAGCAGCTTCAGGCCGGCCTTGTCGATGATCCAGTGCAGCGCCGCCTGCGGAAACCCCGCCTGCAGCGTGCGCACCAGTGGCACCACGTGGGTGACGTCGCCCAGGGCCGACAGGCGCAGCAGACACAGCGATGCAGGCGTTACAGCCATGGTGTTGTTAGACTCGATGGATGGGTTCTTTCGACGCCACCGAAGCGCTGACGCCGTATCGCGAGGGCCGCGGCTACGGCGCCATTCTGTTCGACCGCGAACGGCTGCGGCAAGCCGATGCGGGATTGTTCTCGCCGCAGCGCTGGGGCGACAGGGCGCGGCCGGTCGATGAGGGGGGGCGCGGCGGGGCATGGTTCGTGGACGCGCCGTTCGGTCGCAGTGTGTTGCGGCAGTACCTGCGTGGTGGCATGGCTGCGCGGGTGAGCCGGGATCGCTATCTGTGGAAGGGCGCCGGGCGCACGCGCAGTTTTGCCGAGTTCCGGTTGATGCGCGAACTGATCAAGCGCAAGTTGCCGGTGCCGCGGCCCTTGGCCGCCTGTTATCTGCGCGAGGGGCTGGGTTATCGCGCCGCGTTGTTGATGGAGCGACTGGAAAACGTGCGTTCGCTGGCTGATCACGCGCAGGTGGCCGGGCGCGGTGCGCCGTGGGAGGCCGCCGGCCAGCTGATTGCGCGCTTCCACCGTGCCGGGCTGGATCATGCCGATCTCAATGCGCACAACATCCTGTTCGATGCCGGCGGACACGGCTGGTTGATCGATTTCGACCGCGGCGTGCTGCGCATCCCGGCCACCCGCTGGCGCGAGCGCAACCTCGAGCGACTGCATCGTTCGCTGCTGAAGCTGCGCGGCAAGCGCAGCCGTGAAGAAGTGGACAAGGATTACCAGCGTCTGCACCGTGCCTACGAACTGGCCTGGGGCCGGGGCTACTGATGGACTGGGCCTTGCGGGTGCAGGGAGTCGGCAATGCGTCGGCGGTGGCGCTCGGTTCTCCGATGGCTACGCTCGAGCGTGCCGGCGAACCGTGGCTGACCATCGATTGCGGTAGCGAGGGGCTGACCGCCTATCAGGCGCACTATGGCCGGCTGCCGCAGGCGATCTTCATCACGCATGTGCATCTGGATCATGTCGGCGGGCTGGAGCGGGTGTTCGTGGACAGCTATTTCTCCGACCGGCGCGGGCGCACCCGCCTGTACGTGCCGGCGCCGGTGGTGCCACTGCTGCAGCGGCGGATCGCCGACTATCCGAACGTGCTGGCCGAAGGCGGAGCCAATTTCTGGGATGCCTTCCAGTTGGTGCCGGTGGGCGATGCGTTCTGGCACGACGGTGTGCGGCTGCAGGTGTTCCCGGTGCGTCATCATTGGCCGGAAACCGCCTATGGGCTACGCCTGCAGGGCGCGCTGGTCTGGACCGGCGATACCCGGCCGATCCCCGAGATGCTGAAGCGTTATGCGGGCGACAACGAGCTGATCGCGCATGACTGCGGCGTTCACGGCAACCCGTCGCATACTGGCGTGGACGATTTGGAGCGGGAGTACCCGCAGGACCTGTTGGACCGCATGCTGCTGTACCACTACGCCAGCGAGGCCGACGGTGACGTGCTGCGCGCGCGTGGCCATCGGGTGGCCGTGCCCGGGCAGTGCCTGATGCTGGCGGAGCCGACCGCCGCCATGGTGCGCTGATGGGCGCCCTGACCCTGCCGACGCTGGCCGGCGCACCCATGCAGGACCGCTACGGCCGCCCCTTGCGTGATCTGCGCCTGTCGGTGATCGAAGCCTGCAACTTCCGCTGCGGCTACTGCATGCCGGCAGACCGCGTTCCGGACGACTACGGGCTGGATGCGCAACAACGCCTGAGTTTCGATCAGCTGGAGACGCTGGTGCGCTCCTTCGTGGCCGTGGGCGTCACCAAGCTGCGCCTGACTGGCGGCGAGCCGCTGCTGCGGCGAGACCTGCCCAGCCTGATTGCGCGTCTGGCGGTGATCGATGGCATCGAAGACCTCGCGTTGACCACCAACGGTGCCCTGCTTGCGCGGCAGGCCCAGGCGCTGCGTGATGCCGGTCTGCGCCGGATCACGGTGAGCATGGATGCGCTGGACCCTGCGTTGTTCAAGCGCATGAGCGGCGGGCGCGGTGAGATCGCGCAGGTATTGGGCAGCATTGCCGCGGCCGAACGGGCCGGGTTCGAGCGGCTGAAGATCAATTGCGTGGTGCAGCGTGGCGTCAACGAAGATCAGGTGTTGCCATTGGTGGAACACTTCCGTGGCAGTGGGCACGTGCTGCGCTTCATCGAATTCATGGATGTGGGTAGCTGCAATGGCTGGACGCCAGGTGCGGTGGTGACCTCCGCGCAACTGCACGAACGCATCAGTGCGCGCTGGCCGCTGCGTGCGCTCGATGCCAACTACATCGGCGAAGTCGCACAGCGCTACGCGTTTGCCGATGGTGCGGGCGAGGTGGGATTTGTCAGCTCGGTGAGCGTGCCGTTCTGTGGCGATTGCCAGCGCGCGCGCGTGTCGGCCGATGGGCATCTGTACACCTGCCTGTTCGCCAGCCAGGGCCATGACCTCAAACCGGCTCTGGCCGACGGCGAAAGTGCGCTGGCCACCCATCTGCGTCAACGCTGGAGTCTGCGCGGCGACCGCTACAGCGAAGTGCGCGCATCCGCGCCGCGCCGCGGCAAGCCGGTGGAGATGTTCCTGATCGGTGGATGAGCGGGCGCAGGCGCCCGCTCCAAGCGGAAGCTGCGTGGCGAAACGCAGGTGCCGGAGCGCGTCTTGGTCCGTGCTTTTCGGAGTGCATTGTGTCCGCAAGCGCGCGGCGCCGGGTGATCGCCGCAGTGCGCGCCGATGCCGCGACTGACGATGGAGGTGCCGCTGCCGCCAGCTGCTGGCCGACGCGGAGTCGCTTCACTGCGGTACCTGCCGACTGCAACTGCGATGGCATCGAACGCACCCGCCTTGCGTCGCTAATGAGGATGCAGGCAGGTCGGGAGGGCGGCTGCTGTTCCCTCAAGCCACTGCGTTCACCGAGAATGCCGCATCCTGAGCGCCTGTCACTGTGTCGTTGCCCATGCCTGCCAAATCCCGTCCCGCACGCCTGACCCACCTGGACGCCGCCGGGCTTCCCACCATGGTGGATGTTTCCGACAAGGCAGTCACCGCACGCAGTGCCACGGCCACCAGCCGTGTGCGCTTTCCGGCAGCCGTCGCGGCGCAGTTGCGCGCCAGCGGCCTGCGCAGCGCCAAGGGCGGCATCGTGGAGACCGCGGTGATCGCGGGTACGATGGCAGTCAAGCGCACCCACGAACTGATCCCGTTCTGCCATCCATTGCCGATCGATGCCTGCCGTTTCGAGATCGACTGGGCCGGTGATCAGGCGCTGGAGATCCAGTGCACCGTGCGCTGCGTGCACCGTACCGGCGTGGAGATGGAAGCGCTCACCGGCGCCAGCGTGGCGGCTCTGACGGTGTACGACATGTGCAAGGCGTTGTCGCACGCGATGACGATCGGGCCGACCAGGCTGGTGGCCAAGCGTGGTGGCAAGCGCGATCTCGGAGCGGCACGATGACGGCCACGGTGACGGTGTTGTATTTCGCCAGCCTGCGCGAAGCCACGGGCATTGCCGATGAGCGCGTGCAGACCGGCGCGCAGGACCTGCGGGGACTGTATGCAGAGCTCGATGCGCGGCACGGCCTGCGCTGGACGCCGGCGCAATTGCGCGTGGCGGTGGATGGCGCGTTCGCCGGTTGGGAGGATGCAGTGCGCGATGGCAGCGAAGTGGTGTTCATTCCACCGGTGTCGGGAGGTTGAGCATGAACGATCGGACGACGGGCCTGTTCGCGCTCTCCGAGGCCGCCTTGCCGGTCGATCGCCTGCGCGAGGGGATGGAGCATCCGCAGGCCGGCGCTTTCGCCAGCTTCGAAGGCTGGGTGCGCAATCACAACGATGGCCGTCGCGTTGCGGGGCTGCGATATGAAGCGTATGCCACGCTCGCGCAAGCCGAAGGTCAGCGTGTGCTAGACGAGGCGATGCAACGGTTTTCCATCGTGCGCGCGCACTGCGTGCACCGCGTAGGCGAACTGCGCATCGGTGACATGGCGGTATGGGTGGGGGTGAGTGCGGCGCACCGCGGCGCTGCCTTCGACGCCTGCCGATACATCATCGACGAGGTCAAGGCGCGTGTGCCGATCTGGAAGCACGAGCATTACCTGGAAGGCGATGCAGGCTGGTTGCATCCGGAATCGCAGTGAGTTCGTCACCAACGCAAGCGTGGCTGGCCCACGACGCCGCGGCGTAGAAAACGCTGACGTCGCGGCAATGCATCGCCGTCGCCATGGCGGGTGCGAATGACCGGTCGGCTTTGCGCGTGTGCGGACAGCACAAAGCGAAATGCTGGCCGCTCGCAGTCCAGGATCTGGGCCGGTTCGATCGGCGTCTATCGAAAGGGTGGTGTCCCCGCCGGTTGACCTCGGCGCCCGCATCAATCGATACCGTTGCTGCCTTCCGGCCCTGGCGGGATTTTCGATCTAGCGTCGCGAGGGACCGACGGGGCCACCATAAGACGTGGGCCATCGGGATGGCCCGGATGTGCGGCGGCGGTGTCGCCGCGCACATCATGAAACTGGCGGAGAGAGGGGGATTCACTCGGCATCTTCGATACCTCGCCCTACGGGCGGCTTCGCCGTGCAGGTGGCTGCGCCACCTGTCGAACCCGGGGTTCTCACCCCCTCCCAGGCGCCGGCGAAACTCACGCGACTGGGCCAGCTCAACACTTTAAATCTGGCGGAGAGAGGGGGATTCGAACCCCCGAAGCGCGGTTTAGACGCTTACACACTTTCCAGGCGTGCTCCTTCAACCACTCGGACACCTCTCCGTGCCTGCACTGCGACCGGGTCGAAGGCAGGAGCGGAATTCTAGCCGCCGGCGGCGCCGTTAACAAGGACACCCCTGCCCAGTGCGCCTGGAGGGCGTTCTGCCGGTGCGTCGGAGGGCAGGGTTCGGTCGGCAGGACACGCCTGGATGGCAGAGGTGACAGGCGCCGCCGCCACCGTGGCCCGAAGCGGCTGGCTGGGTCAGGTGCGTGAACGCCGCGGGTGTCGAGCGCCGGACGATCGGCTTGACGCGGCGTGGCACAATATCGGTTCAGACGAAGCTGGTTGCCCGATGTCCTATCTCGTTCTTGCCCGCAAGTGGCGCCCGAAGCGTTTCGCCGAACTGGTGGGCCAGGAGCATGTGGTCCGCGCGCTCAGCAATGCGCTCGACAGCGGACGCGTGCACCACGCGTTTCTGTTCACCGGCACCCGCGGCGTGGGCAAGACCACCATCGCGCGCATCTTCGCCAAGTCGCTGAATTGCGAGACCGGCACCAGCGCCGACCCGTGCGGAACCTGCCCGGCCTGCCTGGACATCGATGCCGGCCGCTATATCGATCTGCTGGAGATCGACGCCGCGTCCAATACCGGCGTGGACGACGTGCGCGAGGTGATCGAGAACGCGCAGTACATGCCTTCGCGCGGCAAGTTCAAGGTCTACCTGATCGACGAAGTGCACATGCTCTCCAAGGCGGCGTTCAATGCGCTGCTGAAGACGCTGGAAGAGCCGCCCGAGCACGTGAAGTTCCTGCTGGCCACCACCGACCCGCAGAAGCTGCCGGTGACCGTGCTGTCGCGCTGCCTGCAGTTCAATCTCAAGCGGCTGGACGAGGACCAGATCCAGGGCCAGATGACCCGGATCCTGGCCGCCGAACAGATCGAATCGGATCCATCGGCGATCGTGCAGCTGTCCAAGGCCGCCGACGGCTCGCTGCGCGACGGTCTGTCGCTGCTCGATCAGGCCATTGCCTATGCCGGCGGCGCGCTGCGCGAGGACGTGGTGCGCACCATGCTGGGCACGGTGGATCGCACCCAGGTCGGGGCGATGCTGCAGGCGCTGGCCGATGGCGATGGCGCGCGCCTGTTGCAGGTCGTGGCCGCGCTGGCCGAATTTTCGCCGGACTGGAGTGGCGTGCTGGAAGCGCTGGCCGAGGCCCTGCACCGCGTCCAGGTGCAGCAACTGGTGCCGTCGGTGGCATTCGTGGGCGACGGCATCGACCCGACCCCGTTCGCGGCGCAGCTGCGTCCGGAAGTGGTCCAGCTGTGGTACCAGATGGCGCTCAACGGGCGGCGTGACCTGTATCTGGCGCCCAGCCCGCGCGCCGGTTTCGAAATGGCGGTGCTGCGCATGCTCGCCTTCCGTCCCGCCGCTGCGGTGCCGGCCGGCACCACCGGCGACGATGGCCGTGGTGCCACCATCGCCGGCGGCACGCCCGCGTCAGCAGCGGGCATGCAGGCGGCTGCGCCGCTCGCTGCCGCGGCCCCGAAGCGGTCCGAGGCGATGGAAGCGGCGTTTGCGCCGAGCGCCGCAGCGCCTGCGGTCGCGACTGTGGTGCCGGTGGTTGCGCTGGCGGCCTCTGCGAGCGACGCCCCGGCATCGTCTGCGGTCTCTGCGCGCGCCGACGATACGCCGCCCTGGGCAGTGGACGATGCGCCGGTGCGCACCCCGGTCGCATCGTCGACCGCGGCAACGGCCACGCCCGCTCCAGCCTTGCCGCCCACATCGGCGATTGCACCCCCGGCCACGGTGGCGCCGGAAGCGGCTGTCGTGCCTCTTGCGGCAATAAGTACCGCGCCTGCGCCCGAGATGATGGCAGCGCCGGCCGCGGCGACGCCCGCTTCGTTCGCGACCGCGGCTGCGGCGCCGGCTGCCGAGTCGCCGCGCCAGCTCGACGACAACCGCATCGCCGATGCGGAGCAGTGGCTGGAGCTGGTCACCCGGAGCGGCCTGAACGGTCCGTCGCGGCAACTGGCAGCCAATGCCGCCTTCATCGGCCATCGCGATGGCGTGCTGCGGCTGGCGCTGGCCCCGGGTTTCGAATACCTCACCTCCGAGCGCTCCATCGCCAACCTGGCCCAGGCGCTGATGCCGGTACTGGGCCACATGCCGCGCATCGTCATCGAAACCGGCAGTGCCGATGTCGAGACCCTGCACGAGCGCGCCAATCGGCAGAAAGGCGAGCGCCAGAGCGCTGCAGAAGACGCTTTCATGAACGACCCGAATGTGCAGCAGCTGATCCAGCAGCAAGGCGCGCGGGTGGTTCCCGATTCCATCCGCCCTTACGACGAGTGACGACCCATGCGTGGAAACATTGCCCAACTGATGCAGCAGGCGCAGAAGATGCAGGAAAACCTGCAGCGCGCCCAGGAAGAACTGGCCAAGCTGGAAGTCACCGGCAGCGCCGGCGGCGGTATGGTCAGCGTGACGCTGACCGGTGCCAAGGAATGCCGCAAGGTGCGGATCGATCCGAGCATCCTCTCCGACCAGGAAATGGCCGAGGACCTGATCGCTGCCGCCTTCAACGACGCTTCCAACAAGATCGATGCCGAATCCAAGCAACGCATGGGTTCGGCCACTGCCGGCATGCAGCTGCCGCCTGGCATGAAGTTGCCCTTCTGAACGAGGGGATTGGGGAGTCGTGATTGGGGATCGGCCAGAAGCGAGAGTGCTTCTGCATTTGCGAATCCCGAATCTCCAATGCCCAATCCCGGCCATCCAATGTCCTCCTTACTCGAACAACTGATCGAGGCCTTCCGGGTGTTGCCGGGCGTGGGCCAGAAGTCGGCCCAGCGCATGGCCTACCACGTGCTCGAACGCGAGCGCGAGGGCGGGCGGCGTCTGGCCGCAGCGCTGGGCAATGCGGTGGAGAAGGTGGGACATTGCGCGCAGTGCCGCGATTTCACCGAAGCAGAGGTGTGTGCGATCTGCGCCAGCAGCAGCCGCGATCGACAGCAGCTGTGCGTTGTGGAATCGCCGGCCGACCGCCTGGCGATCGAACATGCCACCGGCTACCGCGGCCTGTATTTCATCCTGCAGGGACGCTTGTCGCCGCTGGATGGCATCGGCCCGCGCGAGCTGGGTCTGGATCGGCTCGGCGAGCGCCTGGCCGCCGGTGAGGTCACCGAAATGATCATCGCCACCAATGCCACCGTGGAAGGCGAGGCCACGGCGCATTACCTGGCGCAACTGGCACGTCAGCACGCGGTGCGCCCGAGCAGGCTTGCGCAAGGCATGCCGCTGGGCGGCGAGCTGGAATACGTGGACCGCGGCACGCTGTCGCATGCCTTCGGCACCCGAGCCGAGGTGCCTTGAGGGCGGGGATTGGGGAGTCGGGATTGGGGATTGGCAAGAGCAAGACATCACAGGCGCGGTAAGCTCTTGCGAATCCCGAATCCCGAATCCCGAATCCCGAACCATGACCGACACCATCTTCGGCAAGATCATCCGCCGCGAAATCCCGGCCACCATCGTCTACGAAGACGATCAGGTGCTGGGCTTCGAAGACATCGCGCCGCAGGCGCCGGTGCACGTGCTGTTCATCCCCAAGCAGCACGCGATTCCTACTTTGGACGATGTGCCTCCGGACCAGGCGTTGCTGATCGGCCAGCTGGCGCTCGCTGCCGCCGCGTACGCACGTGAGCAGGGTCTGGCGCAGGACGGCTACCGCATCGTGATGAACTGCCGTGAGCACGCCGGGCAGACGGTGTTCCATATCCATCTGCATCTGCTGGCCGGGGCGCCGCTGGGGCGATTTGGTACGCCCTGACGGATAGCGCCGGCCGTGCCGTCGAGGTGATCGAACAGGCGGTCTGGCACCTGCGGGCAGGCCATGATGGCGCAGGCGCAATCGCCAGATGGATTGCGATGCTGGGGCGCCGCGCAGCATGCTGATGCGCGCGCGTGCTTCGGTGAGCGAGGGGCTGTCAGCTTGCCTCGCATCAACGAAAACGCCGCTCCCGGGGAGCGGCGTTCGTCTGTGAGGGGGACTCAGCGGTGGATCACCACCAACCGCGGCCCCAGCCCCAGCCGCCGCCCCAACGCGGGCCCCATGGATCGCCCCAGGGGCCGTAGGGATAGGCCGGGATCACGTCGACATCGCGCACTTCCGGCCACAGGTAGACCACATCGGCCGCTACCTTGGGCAGCCGGTAGTCGTACTCGCCGATCTTGGTGGTTTCGTAGCCTTCGATCTTGCCGATGAAGGTGACCTCGCGGCCGGGCTCGAACACTGCCGGGTCGTAGAAGCCGGCACGGCACGCCAGGAAGCGCCCGTCGCTGGCGTCCACGGCATTGCGGTCCGGGCGGCCGCTGGCATTGAGCGGGCGTGAGATCAGCTCGAAGCAGGTCTGGCCCTGGCCCGGCTTGGTCTGGATGATCTTGCCGCCCCAGCGCACCGATGTGCCCAGCTGCGCGCTGGCAGCGGAGTCGCTCGGGCTGACCGTGGGGAACTGGCCCTGCAGCGGCTTGGGCGCGGTGGCGCAGGCTGCGAGCCCGAGTACAGCAACAACGGGAATCAGAAAACGGGTACTCATGAGGAATCTCCGGTTCGCGGGCGATGCTGCTGCAGGTCTTTCAGAAGTGTGGCGCTATCCAAACTAGCGCCAGCGTAGCGCGCGGCAGCGAAACGTTGGCTGAGTGCCAGCAGGGGCGTGCCCGGGTGTTCGCGGGCGACGCGCTGCGCCCACACCGTGGCCGGTTCGTGCGGCTCGCGCGCCAGGCCCAGTTTGCGGTAACGGCGGCCCACCCGATGCCAGGCGCGCAGCAGCGGGTCGCGCTCGCGTTCGCCGCGGGCCAGCAGCCAGCCCATCCAGGCCAGGGCGCCACCGGCGAAGATGCCGAAGATCAGGGTCAACTGTGAGGTGTCCAGGCGGTCGATGCCGAACGGTTGCAGCAGCCGCTGCTGGCGCTCCGCGTCGAAGGACAGCACCAGCTCGTTCCAGCCGCGGCGCAGCCAGTCGCTGACCTGGCCAAGGCCCGCCCACGTCCCGAGTTGGGCGAAGTTGTTGCCCCCTCCGGCCTGCAGGCGATCTTCCAGCGTGTCGTAGATCCGTTCCGGTGCGACTGCGGCCGTGGGATCCACGCGCACCCAGCCCCGGCCTGCCAGCCAGACTTCGGCCCAGGCGTGCGCATCCATTCGCCTGACCACCCAATAATTGCCCAGTCCGTTGTAGACGCCGCCGGTATAGCCGGTGACCACGCGTGCGGGGATGCCGGCCCCGCGCATCAGCACCACGAACGAGGAACTGAAGTGTTCGCAGAAGCCGGCTTTCTGCTGGAACAGGAATTCGTCCACGCTGTTGCGGCCGAGCAGCGGCGTGTCCAGGGTGTAGGCGAACTCGCGGGTGATCCATTGCAGCGCGCGCTGCACGACGGCGCCGTCGTCGTTGCCGGCCTCCGCGCGCCACTGCCGTGCCAACGCGAGGGTGCGTGGATTGAAGCCGGGCGGCAGCGCCAGTGCACGTGCGCGCAGCCGGTCGGGCAGGTCGGTGTCGAAGCGTGCCGGCGGTGCCGACTGCAGCTCCCAGCGGGTGAGCGCGGTCAATGGCCGCTGTGCGAACAGTTCGTAATCGGGCGACAGCTCGGCATTGGCGACGTTGCTGGTAGGCAGGTCCAGCGAGACCAGCTGGCGCCGATCGGTGGGCTCGTAATCCAGTCGGTAGCGATAGGTCTGTGGCCCGGGCACGACCGCGGCGGGCTGGCCACGGCCGGTCCAGCGCGCACGCTGCCAGCTGCGGCCATCGAAATCCCACATCACCGGTCCGCGCCAGTAGCGCTGCTGCGGCGGTGGCGCCCGGCCGGCGAATTGCACGCGCAGGGCAGGGTTGTCGTCGGCCATCAGGTCGATCCACTCGCCCGGGGACATGTTGTCCGACAGGCCGGGCCGCGACAGCGCACGTTCGGGTACGCCCCACAACGGCGCACCCAGGCGCGGCAGCAACCAGAACGTGACCAGCGCCAGCGGCACGCCGATGGCCACCAGCTTGCCGATACCCCGCAACTGCAGGCCCAGCGCAGGCGTGCTGGTGCGGTGCTCTTCGTCGGCCAGTCGCTGCATGCTGAGCAGGGCGGTCGCCACCGCCAGCAGCGCCAAGCCCATCGTCGCCGGCCCCTGATCGAGCAGAAAGGCGGCAAACGGTGCGAACAAGGCGAACCCCAGCAGGCTGCGCGCATCGCGCAAGGTGCGCAGTTCGGAGGCCTTGATCGCCAGCATGGCCGCCAGCACGGCGCAGCCGGTGTCGCGACCGAAGCGCATGCCGATCTGCCAGTACACCGCCGCCAGCATCGCCACCACCAGCAGCAAGCGTACCGGTGCCATCAGCGTGCCGCGCCAGCTCAGTACGCCGACCAGCACGGCGGCAACGGCGATGGTGGCGGCGAGCAGGCCGGGCAGCTGCAACAACAACGGTGCCAGCGCTAGCCAACTGGTGGCCAGCACCCAGCCGCGGCTGGCCAGGGCGATCGGGGCGGCGGGCTCAGTCATGTGGCAGCAGCGCCAACGTGCGCAGGCATAGATGATGGTGCGACGGGCCTTGCGCGGGGCCCAGCGGCGGCTGGCCTGGCACGATCAGGCGATAACGCCGGCCGTCGCGCTCGGCCAGATTGATCCAGCGCGCCAGCCGTGCGATGCGGCGTTCGTACGGCAGTGCGTGCAGCGCCCGCCAGTCCAGTGTGACTTCCACACCCAGCGGCTGTTCGTACTCGCGCACCAGCAGGGCGTCGCGCCTTGCCGAGTGCTTCCAGGAAATCGTGCGGGGCGCATCGCCGGCGCGGTATGGGCGCAACTGGTGCAGTTCCTCGCCTTGCGCATGCAGGCGGGTCTGGTTGGGCGAGCCGGCACCGTCCGGCAGCGGCGGGCCCTGCTCCTCGGGTTTGGGATAGGCCAGCAAGGGCGTCTCCGGCCACACCCACGACCACGCCCGTACCAGCCCCAGCGGCTGGATGCTGGACACACGGATGCGCTCGATGTCCTGCCAGCCGCGCCGGGTGGTGGGTACCAGCAGATCGACCTCGCCGTTCTCCTGCGCGATCAACGAGCAGAAGCCGCTGCTGTCCCGGTGATCCAGCCGCAGTCCGCGGCGTGCGCGCGTGTCGCGACGCGCAAGCGAGACCCGCATGCGCAGCGGCTCGCCGGCCACCACCGGTTCGGCCGCGACCGCTTCGATGCGCAGGGCCGACAGCTGCAGATGGGCCATGATGCTGCTGGCGATGCCGGCGGTGGCCAGCAACAGCGCCAGCAGCAAGGCCGGATTGTTGTTGTAGTTCAACGCGCCCAGCAGCATGGCCAGCAGCAGGGCGGTAACGAACAGGCCGAAGCGGGTCGGCAGGACATAGATGCGGCGCCGATCCAGCACGATCGGCAACGCTTCGGCTGCGCGCGGGTGCGCCAGCAGGCTGAGGCGGCGGCCGAGACCGCGCAGCGACGCACGCACCGGTGTCAGTCCACCGGCACGCTGTGCAGCAGCGCCTTGGCCAGCGCCGGCCCGGACGACGATTCGGCCTCCGGCACCAGCCGATGCCCGGCCACGGCCACGAACAATGCCTGCACGTCTTCCGGCAGCGCATGTTCGCGCCCCAACAGCAGGGCGTAGGCCTTGGCGGCGCGCAGCAGTGCGATGCCGGCGCGCGGCGACAGCCCCACCCGCACCCCGGCATGCTGGCGGCTGCGCAGCAGCAGCGCCTGCACATAGGCGATCAACGCATCGCTGGTATGGATCTGGCCCACCACCGTGCGCAGGGCGACCACGTCGGCATCGCTGAGCTGCGGCGCGGCCTGGGCGATCAGCTCGCGGCGGTCGGCGCCGGACAGTAGGGCGCGCTCGGCATCGGCGCTGGGGTAGCCCAGACTCAACCGCAGCAGGAAGCGATCCAGCTGCGAGTCCGGCAGCGGGAACGTGCCCGACAGGTCCACCGGATTCTGCGTGGCGATCACGAAGAACGGCTCGGGCAAGGCATGCGTGACGCCATCCAGCGTGACCTGTTGCTCGGCCATCGCTTCCAGCAGCGCGCTTTGCGTGCGCGGCGGCGCGCGATTGATTTCATCGGCCAGCAGCACGTTGGTGAACACCGGGCCGGGATGGAACTGGAACTGGCGCGAGGCGGCGTCGTACACCGACACGCCCAGCACATCGGCCGGCAACAGGTCGGAGGTGAACTGCACGCGCTGGAAGCCCAGCCCCAGGCTGGAGGCCATCGCGTGGGCGAGGGTGGTCTTGCCCAGACCAGGCAGGTCCTCGATCAGCAGATGGCCGCCGGACAGCAGCGCCACGAAGGCCAGGCGGACTTCCTGGGCCTTGCCCAGCAGCAGCGAATTGACCTGCTCTTGCGCGCGCCGCAGCGATTGACGCAGCGCATCGGTTAGCATTTCCGTGGAACGCGGCGGTATCGACATCACAATTCCGTAGGTGGAAGAAGAGTGCACAGGGCAATGCAGGGAGACCAACGCGCACATCGCACCTTCGTGATCCTGTGGACACTGGCCACCGCCGTCAAGCTGTTGATCGCCGCGCGGCTGCCGCTGTTCGTCGACGAGGCGTTCTACTGGCAGGAAGGCCAGCATCTGGCGGCGGCATATTCGGATCTGCCGGGCATGACCGCGTGGTTGGCGCGGGCTGGGGTCGAGTTCGGTGGCCATCACCTGCTGGCGCTGCGGCTGCCGTTCCTGGTCATCGCCGCGCTGCTGCCGTGGCTGATCGCGCATATCGCCACGCGCTGGTTCGGCTCCACCCTGGGCTGGCAGGCCGGCAGCCTGACCCTGCTGATGCCGCTGTCTGCGACGCTGGGAATCCTGGCGGTGCCGGATGTGCCGATGGCCTTGGCGGCGGTCCTGTGCATGGATGCAGGCGCACGCCTGCTGCGCGAGGTCGATGCCACCAGTGCGCTGGAGCTCGCCGTCGGGCTGGCCATCGGCGCGTTCAGCCATTACCGCTTCGTCGGCGTGATCGGTGTGGGCTGCATCGCGCTGCTGTGCATCCCGCAGGGACGTGCGGTCCTGCGCGACCCGCGCATCTGGATGGCGTTGACGGTGGGCGCAGTGAGCTGGCTGCCGTTGCTGGTCTGGAACACCGATCACGACGAGGCCGGGTTGCGCTTCCAGTTGGTGGACAGGCATCCATGGCGATTCCAGATCAGCGGGCTGTGGTTCCTGTTGATCCAGGCGGTGGCGGTGACGCCGCTGTTGGGCTGGGCAATGGTCAAGGTAGGGTTGGCCGGCACCCGTTCCGGGGGCGGCTCGCGTGCGCAATGGCGTTACTTCGGTCTGCTGGGCGGCATCTCGACCGTGGCGATCTTCGTCCTGGGCTTTTTCAGCGATGCCGAGCGGATCAGCTTTCACTGGCCATTGCCTGGCTATCTCGCATTGCTGGTCGCGGTGCCGGTGATCCTGATGCGGTGGCCGCACCCGCTGCGGCGGGCGGCGTGGTTGATCGCGCTGCTCGGTACGCTGGGTGCCTATGGCTACTACTTGGCAGTGTCGGTGCCGTCCATCCGCGCGCATGCGGCTGGCGAAAAATACTACCCGCGCAATTTCGCCGGCTGGAACGATCTGGCGCGTGCGGTGCGGGCCAGGCTGGCACAGATGCCGCCGGGTACGCGCGTGCTGGCTGGAAACTTCAAGGTAGGCGCAGAACTCGGCTTTCAGTTGCGCGATGCGCGGATCGAGGTGCTGCGTTCCGACTTGAACGACAAGCACGGGCGCAGCGCGCAGTTGCGGCAGTGGGGGCTGCTCAGCGACGGTACGCGCGATGGGCCGCGCTTGTTGGTGCTGTCCCCCAGCGATCAGCGCTATCGCGATCTGCTGCATCGCTACCACGCCGTCTGCGACATGGTCGGGCCCTTGCCGCCGCCCACCGTGGTGTCCACCGATCACGGCTATCAACGTTTCCTGCTGTTCGCGCTGCCGGCGCAACGCACGCCCGGGCCCTGCGTCGCGCCAGCGATGGCCTGGATCGACGCTCCGCTGCCGGATGCGCGCGTGTCCGGTCAGGTGCAGGTGCGCGGCTGGGCGTTCAAGGATGGGGTCGGGCTGGCGAAGGTGGAGCTGTTGCTCGATGGTCGCCCCGTCGTGCAGGCCGATTATGGCAGCGCGCTGGACATCCGCCCGTACTGGAAGATTTCGACCGACCCGCAGCATCCGAACGTCGGCTTCTCCGCCACGCTCGATACGCATGCCGTGCCGCCCGGCACGCACTGGCTGGGACTGCGCCTGCACGGCCGCGACGGCAGTGTCGAGGACTGGTGGGAGCAGCCCTTCACCGTTTCCGCCCCTTGATCACGTATTGACCGACATCCTGCCCGTGACTTATCCAGTGTCATCTCCAGCGTCATCGACCGCGCTGCGCATCGCCGTACTGGTGCCGTGCCACAACGAGGCGGCCACCATCGCCACGGTGGTCGGCGACTTTTCTGCGGCCCTGCCGGATGCGGCGATCCACGTGCTGGACAACAATTCCAGCGATGCCACCGCGGCGATTGCCAGTGCAGCGGGCGCGCGGGTATCCCGCGTCGCGTTGCAAGGCAAGGGCAATGTGGTCAGGCGTGGATTCGCCGATGTGGAGGCCGACATCTACGTGCTGGTCGATGGCGACGCCACCTACGATGCCGCTGCGGCGCCTGGGTTGGTGCGCAAGCTGATCGACGAACGCCTGGACATGGTGGTCGGTGCGCGGCGCGATCAACAGCAGGCCGCCTACCGCCCCGGTCACCGGCTGGGCAACGTCATGCTGACGCGTTGTGCGGGCCTGCTGTTCGGCCGCAGTTTCGACGACATGCTGTCCGGCTACCGGGTGTTCTCGCGACGCTATGTCAAATCCTTCGCCGCGCACGCGCATGGGTTCGAGACCGAGACCGAACTGGCCGTGCATGCCCTGCAGCTGCGCATGCCGGTAGCCGAGGTCGAGACCGCCTATGGGGTGCGCCCGGAGGGCTCGCAGAGCAAGTTGAACACCTGGCGCGACGGATGGCGCATCCTCACCACCATCGTCAAGCTGTTCAAGGCCGAACGGCCGCTACTGTTCTTTTCGGTCGGCTTTCTGCTCAGCGCCGCGTTGTCGATCATGCTGGCGATTCCGTTATTCGAGACCTATTTCGCCACCGGGCTGGTGCCGCGGTTTCCCACCGCGATCCTGTGCGTGGCGCTGATGCTGCTCGGGTTCCTGTTGCTGGCCTGCGGGTTGATCCTGGATACCGTCACCCGCGGGCGGATCGAAGCCAAGCACCTGGCGTATCTTGCCGAGCCGCTGTTTTCCGAGCGTGCGCGATGACCGGCCGGCACGCACGCATCCGTGTCAGGTGCCCCGACGTTCTCTGGGCCCGCGGGGCGCGTTGGCTGGCCTGGCTTGATCGGCGGTTCGCCTTCCACAGCGGAGCCAACGCGATTGCCACAGTCGTCACCGTGGTGGTGCTTGGTGCTGTGATGGGCCTGGGTCTAGGCCAGGACGCCAACTGGGACCTGCGCAACTACCACCTCTACAACGGATATGCGTGGTGGCATGGCCGGCTCCTGCACGATCTGGCGCCCGCGCAATTGCAGAGCTACTTCAATCCGGCGCTCGATATCGTCCAGTACGCATTGATGACGCAATGGCCGGCGCCGTTGACCGGCATGCTGATGGGCGCGCTGCATGCGGCGGTGTTTCTGCCGGCGGCGGCGATCGCTTGGTATGTCCTGGAGGGCAACCGGCAACGTGCGCGCTTGGTTCCGCTGCTGTCGCTGACCGGCCTTTGCAGCGCCGCGTTTTTGTCCGAATTCGCCAACACCATGGCCGATGCGACCACCGCGTTGCCGGTGCTGGGGGCACTGGCCGTGGTGATGCGCGCGCAGCGTTGCCAGGCGGCCGGGGCCGGTCCGGCCACGCGTGACTGGCTGTGGGCGGGGCTGCTGCTCGGGCTCGCGGTGGCGTGCAAGCTGACCAACGCTACCTATGCGCTTGCCATGGCGGCGGCCGCACTCAGTGCGGGCGGCCGACCACGGGCGCGTCTACTGGGTCTGACGGCAATGACGTTGGCGGCGTTGGCGGTGTTCGGACTGATTGCCGGCCCGTGGTATCTGCGGATCTGGGAGCAGTTCGGCAATCCGTTGTTCCCGCAGTTCAATGCCTACTTCCATGCGCCATTGGCGCAGCCGATCTCTGCGGGCGACACCAGGTGGTTGCCGCGCAATGTCGGCGAATGGCTGGCCTGGCCGTTGGTGTTCACCTTCAACCCGTGGCGGGTCAGCGAGATTGCGCTGTTCCAATGCATCTGGGCGCTGTTGTACCTGGCGGTGCTGGCGATCGCGGCGCGTGCGTTGCTACGCAAGTCGCTTCCGGCGCCCGATTGGAGTGCGCAGGCGCGCACGCTGCTGATATTCGTGGGCGCTGGTTATCTGCTATGGCAGGCGGCCTTTTCGATCCACCGCTATCTGCTGGCGCTGGAGGTCGTGGCGCCGCTCGCGTTATGGCTGTGCTGCCAGCGCGTGTTCGCCGCGCCGCAGGCGCCTTGGATGGGCGGTGGGCTGGTCGCCTTCAGCGCATTGATCGCGCTGGGGGGCTGGAACGACTGGGGGCGTGAATCCTGGGCGTGGCGTAGCTTTCGGGTCGAGCAGCCGGGCATCGCGCAGCCGGCGGCGGCGACCGTGTTGCTGGTGGGCGACGAGCCGCAGGCGTGGCGCGTTGCGTTGCTGCCTGCGCAGACGCGGTACGTCGGCGTGGCGACCAATTTGCCGGCATCGGATGCGTACCGCGATCGCGTGCGTGCGCTGCTTGCCGAACGCCCGCAGCACTACGCCATGCTGGGCGCGGTGATGGACAAGCAGGTGCCGCGCATCCAGCGAATGAATCGCTGGGCGCAACGGTTCGGATTGAGCGCGCAGCCAGACTGCACGGGCTTGCGCTGGCTGGTCGGGCACGGCCTGCGCGCCGAACTGGACACCACGCAGCCGGGCCAATGCATGCTGCGCGTGCTGCGGCAGAAGGCCGAGGTGGTGGAGGCGGCCAATCGCCAGCTGCGCGACACTGCGCGGCAGCAGTTGCTGAGCTACGGCGTTTCGCTGGATCCGGCCAACTGCCGCACGCTGTCCTCGCAGATCGGCCAGGGATTCTATCCCTATCAATTCTGCGAGGTAGGCCTCGTCTCATCGGCGCCGGCTCAGGGGAGCTGAAACCCCGCCTGCCGCAACAGCCGTGCCAGGGCGATCAGTGGCAGGCCGACCAGGGCGGTGGGGTCGTTGCTGCGAATGGCGTCGAACAGGCTGATGCCCAGCCCTTCGCATTTGAAGCTTCCGGCGCAGTCCAGCGCCGGCTCGGCGGCCAGGTAGCGTTCGATCTCCACAGCTGTCAGCGGGCGCAGCTGCACTTCGGTCATATCCAGCGCATGCAGGCGGCGGTCCGGGCCGACCAGGCTGACAGCGGTATGGAAACGCACCGTGCGGCCGGACATGGCGCTCAGCTGCGCGCGTGCCTGGTCCAGGGTTCCCGGCTTGCCGAGGGCGCGGCCGTCCAGGTCGGCGACCTGATCGGAGCCGATCACCCAGGCGTCGGGAGCCTGCGTCGCGATCGCGGCGGCCTTCTCTGTGGCCAGGCGGCTGGCCAGGGCGTCGGGCGCTTCGCCTGGCTGCGGCTGCTCATCAACTTCGGGGCGGGCGGTGGCGAAGTCCAGCCGCAGGCGGCCCAGCAGCTCGCGACGGTAGACGGAGGTGGAGGCGAGGATCAGGCGTGGCATCATGGCGCGGCTTCCGGTCGGGCTGGGAAGTCTGCCAGCCCGGGCGGCGCGACAGGCGCGCGCGCGCGGGTTTGACACGGCTGCGGCGGATCTTTAACATTCTGCGGCTTATGTCCGCGAACGTACCCGAAATGTTGGATGCCTGGCGGATGGTCGCGGCGCGCAGGCGCTTCGATGGCCGCATCCCGCTGTCCGCGATGACCCGCCTGCAGGGCAGCCTGGCCGACACCGAGGGCGAATGTGTTTATTCGCTTCAATTCGACCAGGACGACCTGCTCAAGGTCGCTTATGTCGAACTCGGTATCGATGTCGAGCTGCCGCTGACCTGTCAGCGCACCTTGCAGCGGTTTCTGTACCCGGTGCAGATCAGCCAGCGTCTCGGCCTGATCCGCGACGAGGACGAGGAAGCCGCGTTGCCGCCCGATTACGAAGCCTTGCTGATGCCCGAAGACGGCATGCTGCGGGCGCTGGATCTGGTGGAGGACGAGCTGGTGTTGGCGGTGCCGGTCGTGCCGGTGGCACCGGGGAGCGAGGCCGTCGAAGCCGAATGGGTTCCGACCCAGGAAGAGCAGGACAAGGCCAGCCCGTTCGCGGCGCTGGCAGCGTTGAAGAAACAGTAACCGCCGCTGTGAAGGGCGGTAAGACAGGTCGACGCGGGCGTAGAGCGTGCTGTTCGACTCAACAGACAAGTTATCGAACTAAAGTTGGAGCAATCCCATGGCTGTGCAGAAATCCCGTGTCACCCCGTCCCGCCGCGGCCAGCGTCGTTCGCACGATGCCCTGACCGCCAAGCAGCTGTCGACCGACCCGACCAGCGGCGAGACCCACCTGCGCCACCACATCACCGCCGACGGTTACTACCGTGGCAAGAAGGTGATCACCACCAAGTCGGCTGTCCAAGAAGACTGATCCGTGGCGCCCGCCGCGTTGAACGTGGCCGGGTGACCCTCGCTTCTTCCGGAGCCGCCGGTTACTGCGGCTCTTGCAACGGGAAACGGTATGAGCAAGCGGATCTATTCCAGAATCGCGGGCACGGGTAGCTATTTGCCCGAAAAGGTGTTGACCAACGACGACATGTCCAAGATCGTCGACACCAGCGATGAATGGATCTTCTCGCGCACTGGCATCCGTGAACGTCACATCGTCGCCGACGACCAGACCACCAGCGATCTGGCGTACTTCGCCTCGCTCAAGGCGATGGAAGCCGCCGGTGTCAGCGCCGACGAGATCGATCTGATCGTGGTCGGCACCACCACTCCGGACCTGATCTTCCCGTCCACGGCCTGTCTGCTGCAGGCCCGGCTGGGCAATGTCGGTTGCGGCGCGATGGACGTCAATGCCGCCTGTTCCGGTTTCGTCTACGCGCTCAGCGTGGCCGACAAGTTCGTACGCAGCGGCGACGCCAGGACGGTGCTGGTGGTCGGCGCCGAAACCCTGACACGTATCGTCGACTGGACCGATCGCACCACCTGCGTGCTGTTCGGCGATGGTGCCGGTGCGGTGATCCTCAAGGCCGACGAAGACACCGGCATCCTCAGCACCCATCTGCATGCCGACGGCAGCAAGAAGGAATTGCTGTGGGATCCGGTCGGCGTTTCGGTCGGCTTTGGCGAAGGCAAGAATGGCGGCGGCGCGTTGCTGATGAAAGGCAACGACGTGTTCAAGTACGCGGTCAAGGCGCTGGACTCGGTGGTCGACGAGACCCTGGCCGCCAATGGTCTGGACAAGCACGATCTGGACTGGCTGATTCCGCATCAGGCCAACCTGCGGATCATCGAAGCCACCGCCAAGCGGCTGGAACTGCCGATGGACCAGGTGGTCGTCACCGTGGATCGCCACGGCAATACCTCCTCGGCATCGGTGCCGCTGGCGCTGGACGAAGCGGTGCGTTCCGGCCGTGTGCAGCGTGGCCAGTTGCTGCTGCTCGAGGCATTCGGCGGTGGATTCACCTGGGGCTCGGCGCTGCTGCGCTACTGAGGCTGCTGTCCTGCGGCCGTGCCGGCAGGGCCCTGCGACGCATGCCACCGTGCTCCGCGCGGGCGATTGCGGCAGATCGTATGCCCCGATGCCGAATACGTCCCTGGAACGTTCGGTCGAACCCGACGTCTCCACTGTGCTGGCAGGCGGACACGCTTGCGTGGCCGGCGCTGCGCGGGCGTAGCCTATGCCATTGACCGTTGTGTGCAGGTGCCCGCTGCCGCGGCTGCCTGGTTCTTGCGCGCGGCGCGTGCTGCGGTGCTTGGCCTGACCAGGCTGGGCTCTCTCCAGGCTTTGGATGGGCTGCATATCCAGGAAACGCCGCAGCGTGCGTTGCAGTGGCGATTCTCCGTCGCCTTTCGCCGCATGCATGGCATCGAAGACGTCGTAGGGCAGCGCGTGCAGCGACTGCTCGGATGGCGCTTGCCATCAGCGGGCCGCCGGGGGACTCCAGGCGGTATGGCTGGCGCGACTGCATACGCGACAGTACAGACGCCAGAGCGATTTCGCACGTATCATCCCGGCTCGCTTTTTGCTGGTAGCCGCGCGTGACCGAATCCACTCTCGCCTTCGTCTTTCCCGGCCAGGGCTCGCAGTCCCTGGGGATGCTGGCCGAACTGGCCGAACTGCATCCGCAGATCCGCGAGACCTTCGTCGAGGCCTCCGATGGCGCTGGCGTCGACTTGTGGGCGCTGTCGCAGGGCGGCCCGGAAGAGATGCTCAACCGCACCGAGTACACCCAGCCGGCGCTGCTGGCTGCGGGCGTGGCGGTGTGGCGGCTGTGGAACGCGCAGCGCGGCGAACGTCCGGCGCTGCTGGCCGGGCATAGCCTGGGTGAATACACCGCCCTGGTCGCGTCCGGCGCCTTGTCGCTGCACGACGGCGCTCACCTGGTGCGCCTGCGCGGCCAGTTCATGCAGGCGGCCGCCCCGGCCGGTGTCGGAGCAATGGCGGCGGTGCTGGGTGCCGAGGATGCGGTGGTGCAGGAGGTCTGCGTGGAGGCGTCCGGCAGCCAGGTGGTGGTGCCGGCCAACTTCAATTCGCCGGGCCAGATCGTGATCGGTGGCGATGCCGCAGCGGTGGACCGCGCGCTGGCGCTGCTGGCCGAGCGCGGCGTGCGCAAGGCGGTCAAGCTGGCAGTGAGCGTGCCTTCGCATACCCCGCTGATGCGCGATGCGGCCAATCAGCTCGGCGAAGCGATGGCCGGGCTGAGCTGGCAGGCGCCGCAGATCCCGGTGGTGCAGAACGTGGACGCGCGCGTGCACGATGGCAGCGAGGCGATCCGCCAGGCGCTGGTGGAGCAGCTGTACCTGCCGGTGCAATGGACCGGCTGCGTGCAGGCGCTGGCCGCCCGTGGCATCACTCGCGTGGCCGAATGCGGCCCGGGCAAGGTGCTGAGCGGGCTGATCAAGCGCATCGACAAAAGCCTGGACGCGCGCGCGCTGGGAGCACCGGCCGATTACGCCGGTGCGCTCGAGGCCTGGACGCACTGATTCGGCGCACGCATCCGGTATGCAGATCCCCTCGACGTTCGCGGCGATGAGCGCGACGTCCCCTTTCGAGGAACAGTTGTCATGAGCAAGCCACTGCAGGGCGAAATCGCCCTCGTTACCGGCGCCAGCCGCGGTATCGGTGCGGCCATCGCCGACATCCTGGCCGCCCAGGGCGCCACCGTCATCGGTACCGCCACCTCGGCGTCCGGTGCGGCGGCCATCGGCGCGCGCCTGGCTCCCGGCGGCGGTCACGGTCGCGAACTCGACGTCACCGACGCCGCGGCGGTCGATGCCCTGATCGATGCGATCGGCAAGGATTTCGGCGCCATCTCGATCCTGGTCAACAACGCCGGCATCACCCGCGACAATCTGTTGATGCGGATGAAGGACGACGACTGGCAGGCCATCATCGACACCAACCTGACCAGCGTGTTCCGCACCTCCAAGGCGGTGATGCGCGGCATGATGAAGGCGCGCAAGGGCCGCATCATCAATATCGCCTCGGTGGTCGGCGTCACCGGCAATCCAGGCCAGACCAACTACGCTGCAGCCAAGGCCGGCATCATCGCGTTCTCCAAGTCGCTGGCCAAGGAAATCGGCTCGCGCGGGGTGACCGTGAACGTGGTGGCGCCCGGTTTCATCGATACCGACATGACCAAGGCGCTGCCGGAGGAATCGCGGGCGGCGCTGCTGCAGCAGATCGCGCTCGGGCATCTGGGCGCGCCGGAAGACATCGCCAATGCGGTGGCCTTCCTGGCCGGCCCGACCGGTCGCTACATCACTGGCGAGACCCTGCACGTCAACGGTGGCATGTATATGCCGTGAGCGTGCGGTGCCGGCAGGCGCTAAGTGGCTGATCGGACGGGACTTGTGTTGCAATGCAAGGCCCGGGCGCTTCCACTACACTATCCAGCGCGGCCATCGCAGCGGCGATGGCGTTTTGTGAGTCCCTCACAGGAGCACCGCACATCCGTGTGCGGGGATCCTGAAACTCGAACCACCACTACTCCATCTGGAGCGATATCCCCAATGAGCACCATCGAAGAACGCGTCAAGAAAATCGTCGTCGAACAACTCGGCGTCAAGGAAGAGGAAGTCACCACCAGCGCATCGTTCGTCGATGACCTGGGTGCCGACTCGCTGGACACCGTCGAGCTGGTGATGGCGCTGGAAGAAGAGTTCGAGTGCGAGATCCCGGACGAAGAGGCCGAGAAGATCACCTCGGTCCAGCAGGCGATCGACTACGTCAAGGCTCACGTCAAGAGCTGATGCGTTGTTCCTGACCGCGGAAGTGCGCATCACGCCGCTGCTGCGTCAGACATTCCATGGGGCCGCTGATGCGGCCCTGTGTTTTTCAAGCGTCACCCGCAAACCGCAAGCACCGTCCGTTCCGTGGTGAGGAGATCTGCAATGAGTCGTCGTGTTGTCGTTACCGGCATGGGCATGGTGTCCCCGCTGGGCAATGATCTGGCCACCAGCTGGGATGGAATCATCCACGGGCGCTCCGGCATCGGTCCGATCACGCAGATCGATGCCTCGCAGTTCACCACCAAGATCGCCGGTGAGATCAAAAATTTCGATCCCACGCTTTTTGTGTCCGCCAAGGACGTCAAGAAGATGGATTCGTTCATCCACTACGGCGTCGGCGCCTCGTTCATGGCGCTGGACGACTCCGGGCTGGAAATCGACGACAGCAATGCCGAACGCATCGGTGCCATCCTCGGCTCCGGCATCGGCGGGCTGCTCGGCATCGAAGAGCAGACCATCAAATTCAACGAGGGCGGCGCGCGCAAGATTTCGCCGTTCTATGTGCCCAGCACCATCATCAACATGCTGCCGGGCCAGGTGAGCCTGATCAAAGGTCTGAAGGGTCCGACCTTCTCGGCGGTGTCGGCCTGCGCCACCTCCAACCACTCGATCGGCACGGCGATGCGCATGATCCAGTACGGCGACGCCGACGTGATGCTGGCAGGCGGCGCCGAGCGTGGCTCCTCGCCGAGTTCGGTGGGCGGATTCTGCGCAATGAAGGCCATGTCCACCCGCAACGACGATCCCACCGCGGCCTCGCGCCCATGGGACAAGCAGCGCGACGGTTTCGTGCTGGGTGACGGCGCCGGCGTACTGGTGCTGGAGGAGTACGAACACGCCAAGGCGCGCGGTGCGCGCATCTATGCCGAGCTGGTCGGCTTCGGCGCCAGCTCCGACGCGTTCCACATGACCGCTCCCAGCGAGGATGGCGAAGGTGCGGCGCGCAGCATGCTCGCGGCACTGCGCGATGCCAAGCTCAATCCCGAGCAGATCGGCTACCTCAACGCGCATGGCACCTCCACGCCGCTGGGCGATCTGGCCGAAACCCTGGCGATGAAGCGCGCGCTGGGCGACCACGCCTACAAGACCATGGTCAGCTCGACCAAGTCGATGACCGGCCACCTGCTCGGCGCGGCCGGCGGCGTGGAAGCGATCTTCTCGGTGATGGCGCTGCATACCGGCATCATTCCGCCGACCATCAATCTGGAAGAGCCCAGCGAAGGTTGCGACCTGGACTATGTGCCGAACGTGGCGCGTGAGGCCAGGGTGGATGCGGTGATGTCCAACGGTTTCGGCTTCGGCGGCACCAACGGCACGCTGGTGTTCCAGCGCGTCTGAGCCGACGCGCCGGTGAAGGCGCGCGCGCATGCTGCAACGCCGCTGCGCGTGCATCGGTGCGTAAGCTGCGCCGTGTTTCTCCGCTGCCGATCCATCCTTCCATGCGCGCCGCCGCTTCACCAGCGCGGCGCGTTCTCGCATTCCACGCCACGCCCGACCGATGACGCTTACCCGATCACTGCCTGCGGACATCGACTTGCTGGCCTTGCATCGGCTGGCGCCGCATCGGTATCCGGCGCTGCTCGAATCCACCGCCTCCGGTACCGAACACGGGCGTTGGGACGTGCTGTTGCTGGCCGATGGCGGCAGCCTGCGGCTGGATGCCGATGGCCGCACCCGCGATGGCCAGGGCAGGGTGCTGGAAGGCGGTTTCCTGGCTGCGCTGGATGCTGCCTGGCAGGCCGAGCGCGTGCCACACGATGCGCACAGCCCGTGGCCCTTTCGTGGTGGCTGGGCGGTGTTGCTGGATTACGAACTGGCCGGACAGGTCGAGCCGATCCTGCAGTTGCCCGCACGCGCCGATGGCTTGCCTGCAGCACTCGCGCTGCGCGCGCCGGCGGCGGTGTTGCGCGATCGCGTGCGAGGCGAGTGCATCGCCCTGGCTGAGCCGGGCCGTGCCGATCTGCTGGCCCGTATCGTGGACGACTTCGCGGCCTGCGCCGCACTGCCGCCGCTGCCGGCCTGGGTCGGGCCAGTGGCGGTCGACGAGGACGCGCCCGAGCGCTTCACCGCTGCGGTGCGCCGGGTGCTCGATTACCTGCATGCCGGCGATGTCTTTCAGGCCAATATCTCGCGCGCCTGGAATGCGCGGTTTGCCGCGGCGGTGGATCCGGCGGCGCTGCACGCCCGGTTGCGTTCGGCCAACCCGGCCCCGTTCGCCGGAGTGTTCGCCGCGGCCGGGCGCGTGGTGGTGAGTTCCTCGCCCGAGCGGCTGGTGTCGGTGCATGGCGATGTGGTGCAGACCCGCCCGATCGCCGGCACGCGGGCGCGCTTTGCCGGCGACGACGACGCGGCGCGCATCCGCGAGCTGGTCGGCCACCCGAAAGAACGCGCCGAGCACGTCATGCTGATCGACCTGGAGCGCAACGACCTGGGCCGCATCTGCGTACCGGGCTCGGTGGAGGTGGACGAGCTGATGGCAGTGGAAAGCTATGCGCACGTGCACCACATCGTCAGCAACGTGCGCGGCCGCCTGCGTGCCGGCGTCACCCCGGGCGAGGTGATCGCGGCGGTCTTCCCCGGCGGCACCATCACCGGCTGCCCGAAGGTGCGCTGCATGCAGATCATCGCCGAGCTGGAGCAGACCGCGCGTGGCGCCTACACCGGCGCGTTCGGCTGGCTCAATCGCGATGGCGACATGGATCTGAACATCCTGATCCGCACCGCCGAAGTGGCCGGCAACCAGGTGCGGTTCCGTACCGGTGCCGGCATCGTGGTGGATTCGGACCCGCAGCGCGAGCTGGACGAAACCCGCGCCAAGGCGCGCGGTGTGCTGCGCGCGCTGGATCGGGCATGAGCGCTTCAACGGGACATCACCGGTGCGCGGTATCCTGCGCGGCGCTGGGGCAATGACGAGGTGGGTGTGGCGGTGACTGGCAAACGCGGATGTCTGGCCGTGCTGGGTACGGCAGTGCTGCTTGTGGCGCTAGTGGCGATTGCCGCGCTGGTGGCTTGGCGGCACTACCTGCAGTTCGCCGATACGCCGGCCAAGGCCACCGCGCCCAGCGTGGTGGTGGCACCTGGTGATTCACTCAAGGCCACGCTGCGCAAGTTGCGCGACGCCGGCATCACCCAGGGCGTGGATCTGGAATGGCAGCTGCTGGCGCGCCAGGTGGATGCGGCCGGCAAGCTCAAGGTGGGCGAATACGCACTGGCACCGGCGCTGTCGCCGCGCGAGCTGCTGACGCGCATGCGCCAGGGGCGGGTGATCCAGTACCGTTTCACGATCGTGGAAGGCTGGAATTTCCGCCAGCTGCGCGCCGCGCTGGCGACGGCCACGCCATTGCAGCAGTCCATCGGCGGCCTGGACGATGCGACGCTGATGGCACGGCTGGGCGTGGCCAAGCAGCATCCGGAGGGGCGCTTCCTGCCGGAGACCTACCTCTACCAGCGCGGCGACAGCGACCTGGATGTGCTCAAACGCGCGCACGCGGCGATGGACAAGGCACTGGCACAGGCCTGGGCGCAACGCGCGCCCGATCTGCCGCTGGCATCTCCGGAGCAGGCGCTGATCCTGGCCTCCATCATCGAGAAGGAAACCGCGCTGGGCTCCGAGCGCCCGCTGATCGCCGGGGTATTCCTGCGTCGTTTGCAACTGGGTATGAAGCTGCAGACCGACCCGACCGTGATCTACGGCATCGGCAGCAGTTACGACGGCAATATCCGCCGCCGCGACCTCACCACCGACACGCCGTACAACACTTACACACGCACCGGCCTGACACCGACGCCGATCGCCATGCCGGGCCGCGAGGCGCTGCTGGCGGCCGTGCGCCCGGCGCCCGGCGATGCGCTGTACTTCGTGGCCGTGGGCGATGGCACCGGCGCCCACGCCTTCTCGGCCACGCTGGCCGAACATAACGCCGCGGTGGCGCGTTATCTGCAGCGTCGCCGTCTGCCGGACGCGCCACAGCGGGAGCCCACACCATGACGGCCGCGTTTTCGCCCTGGCAGCAGCGCGCCTTCGACCAGACCGTGGCGGCGCTGGATGCCGGCCGGCTGGGGCATGGGCTGCTGATCTGCGGGCCGGAAGGCCTGGGCAAGCGCGAGGTGGCGCTGGCGCTGGCCGAGCACGTGCTGGCCGCATCGCCCGACCCGGCGCTGGCACAGCGCACACGGCAGCTGATCGCTGCCGGCACCCATCCGGATCTGCAGCTGGTCTCCTTCATTCCCAACCGTACTGGCGACAAGCTGCGCACCGAGATCATCATCGAGCAGGTGCGCGAGATTTCGCAGAAGCTGTCGCTGACCCCGCAGTACGGCATCGCCCAGGTAGTGATCGTCGACCCGGCCGATGCGATCAACCGCGCCGCCTGCAACGCCTTGCTCAAGACGCTGGAAGAGCCTTCGCCCGGCCGCTACCTGTGGCTGATCAGCGCGCAGCCGGCGCGCCTGCCGGCGACCATCCGCAGCCGCTGCCAACGCCTGGAATTCAAGCTGCCGCCCGCGCACGAGGCGTTGGCGTGGCTGCTGGCGCAAGGCCTCGACGCGCGCGCAGCGCAGGAAGCGCTGGATGCCGCACGCGGCCATCCCGGGCTGGCCGCGCAGTGGTTGCGCGAGGACGGCCTGGCGGTGCGCCGTGCGGTGGCGCAGGACCTGGAGCAGATCGCCAGCGGCCGTGTCGGTGCAGTGGATGTGGCGCAGCGCTGGACCAGCGACGGTCAGGCCGACCAACGCCTGCGCCACGCCGCCGACCTGGCCCTGGCGCAGGCATCGTCCGGCTTGACCGATGCGTCGCGGTTGCACAAGCTGGCGACCTGGTTCGATGCCGCCAATCGCACCCGCGATTTGCTGCGCACCACCGTCCGTGCCGACCTGGCAGTGACGGAATTGCTGCTGGCCTGGCGCCAGGGAGAGCGCCAGCCACGTTCTAGGGGAACTCGATGAGTGCAATGAATGCGCGCCAAGGCATCCTGTCGCTGGCGTTGAAGGACAAACCGGCGCTTTACAGCGCCTACATGCCCTTCGTGAAGGGCGGCGGCATCTTCGTGCCGACGCCAAAGCGCTACATGCTCGGCGACGAAGTGTTCCTGCTGCTGACCCTGCCCGATTCCAGCGAGCGTCTGCCGGTGGCCGGCAGGGTCATCTGGACCACGCCGGCCGGTGCCCAGGGCAACCGCGCCGCCGGCATCGGCGTGCAGTTCCCGGATGGCCCGGAAGGCGAGGCGGTGCGCAACAAGATCGAAACCCTGCTGGCCGGACTGACCACTTCGGACAAGCCGACCCACACGATGTAGAAGGAGCGGGCTGGCGCGGCGGGATGGTACCTCACGCATAGGGGCAAGCCCTTCGCCGCCGCGGCCGGGTCGAGGCGACAGCGGTGCGATGCGGTCGCGTCACACGGGCAGGGAAACACCTGTTGACGATTGCCGCCGCTGCCCTATAATGTGCGGCTCGCGTCACCGGGCGGTTAGCTCAGCGGTAGAGCATTGCCTTCACACGGCAAGGGTCACAGGTTCGATCCCTGTACCGCCCACCACAATTCAAGCTGTTTTGCGGAAAGCCGGCCTGAGGTCGGCTTTTTCGTAAGTGCTGCGTAAGTGCAAAAGCGATTGAATCTCTAGTCTCAGCTGCCGATATCGGATGCAGCTACTATGCCCTGCATGACTGAATGGTTGTGGATAAGTCTGTGGGAAAGCCGTGGACTAGTCGTTCCGCCATCCGTACAATCGCGAACAGAAGCAGTGTAGGTTGTATCCAGCAGCCGCACATGAGGTTATTCAATGCAAAGCCAATTCAAGGCAGAAAAGGCTATCGCTGCTATCGGCTATTTGGTCAACGAGACCGGGGCCGATCTCTATTCCGTGATGAAGATGCTCTATCTCGCAGATAAGCAGCATCTGCAGCGCTTTGGGCGCACTATCAGCGGTGATCACTACGTGGCGATGCCCAGAGGGCCGGTGCCTGACCGTGCCTACAACCTGTGCAAGTTCGTTCGCGGCAGCAGGGATCACTTCGACCCGTTGCCGACTGCACGTGAGTGGCTGAAGCTTGAGGGCAACGCCTTCCAGCTTTTGCGCGCCCCAGACATTGATGAGCTGAGCCGTTCTGACATCGACGCACTAAACCACGCCGCTGAGATCCATAAGGCCGGCAACTGGAAGGGCGTGTTTGATGCTTCTCACGACGATGCTTGGCGCGCTGCATGGGCATCTGCCGAGGCAAGCAACAATCGGTGTGCTGACATGGAGTTGGACGCCATTGCTGCCACTCTGCCCAATGGCCCTGCGCTGATCGAGTATTTAGCTGACCGCCACCCAGGAGAGGAGTCTGAGACTCCCTCAGTAGCGCACTGACCACCGGGGCTTCAGGGAGGATGCTGAAGATTCAAGTTGGGTCAGTTTTCCATATCTGGTGTTCGTTTTGCAGGCCGCCGAAGTGGAAGTTCTTCGTGGTCGCAACTATGCAACCAGAGCTTCGCTACTTTGTTATCAACTCTAATCCGGCCTCATTTCAGCGAATTGATGATGTGCTGATGGGGCACCAGGTGCAGCTACTTCAGGGCGAGCATTACTTCCTGAGGCGCGATTCGGTATTGGACTGCAGTGAGCTTGTTGGCGGTCCCACCGCGAGCGATCTTGAGGACCGCTATGCGCAAGATGCAAGGGTTCTCCTGGGACGGCTCTCTACGCCAGCGAGGCGCGCAGTGCGAGCCGTCACCAAAGACAGCGTGCTTTTGAGTGGAAAGGAAGTTGTCGCCATTCAAGGCGCTTGGTAAGAAGCCCCGCGAAAGCGGGGCTTTTTCGTTGGACAGAAGCTATCGTCGTGCCGAAGTAGGCGGCACCACCCATCGTGAGAGGAGTTTGCAATGACGCGAGATGATGAACTTGTCCGCACCCTGCTGCTCAACATTGAGCGCGTGCACAACGGAGCGCAGATCTGGGGCTCTGATGTTTCCCCAATCGGTGCAAAGCCAACTATTATTCCAAACACAAGCAACCCGACGAGTCCGCCATGTCTGCGTGACTCAAACCAAGGAGTCTCCGGGAAAAGCGGGGCGGTTCAATCTTCCTTGGCTAGGACGGTATGGGATTCGGAGTTTCCGGAGCCCTTACGAGCAATCCCCGGCGACTCGTGCACGTCCAACGTCTTGGATCGCGGCCTATCTGCGCTATCTGTCCACCGCCCGCCAGCTCGGTGGCCTGGTATGAGCGGTTGGCGGCACGCCGCGCGTGATCCGGTGTTTGCGGAGTGACTGGTCTCCAGGGCGCATCCGGCCAGGGGAGTGGGTAGCGTCTGGACTCATTGATGGCAGCGGCCTGCTGTGCGCCGCCAAGGGGGCAGTATGCCGACACCCTCTCGCACACATCCAGCGGCGCGAATCACCGCAGGCTGGCTCAGCACGTCGGCGCGATGCTACAGGGCCAAGGGGCATCGCGGGTGCTAGCGGGCGGGCGGCTCGACACCATCTAGGCGGTAGATGTGTGATTCAGCGATTGAAGCGCTTGGGCTTGCGGCTGGGCGGGGTGAGTGGGCCGACATCAGCTCGCTCATCCTCATCGAGTCGGCCGAGGGCATCTCGATGAGGATGGCCAGGCACTCGCACATATCCAGGGCCACGAACCACGGCAGGCCGACGGTGTCCTCGACCATCTGCAACGCGAGGTTTAAAAGATGATAGGCGGTGGTCGGCCCATCAGCAGTGGTCTCGCCTCGTCGTGCCAACGAAGCCGGAAGGGTGTCCGCACTATGGACCCCCTTTCCATTTACGGTGACATGGCGGTGCACCAGGCCGAGCGTATATGGGCGCTGTTTCGTGTACAGTCGCGCCGGCCAGGGATTGGCGATCAAGGCCCCCCTGGTGCGCCGGCCGCAATGACCGGGCTATCTAATTCACAGGGGGTTGTATGAAGAAGCTGTTGCTCGCTGCTGTCGCTGTTCTCGCGCTTGCCGGTTGCGCAAGCAATCCGCCGATGAACTTCTCCGTGCCCAACGTGGGCGTGGCGTCGAAGAAGGTCGATGCTGAGCTGAAGTCGCTAACGGTCACGCTGGCCCGGCCGGACGAAAAAACCGGGGAGCTGCCTGCTTGGGCTGAAGGGCAGATTCCCACGCTCTGGCAGTCCGCGCTTGTCGAGGCAGTCAACCGCATGGTGATCTTCCGCGACGACGCCCCGCGCAAGGTCAGTCTGTCGGTGAAGGTGTTGAAGCTCGACGTGCCATCGTTCGGGGCATCCATGACCACCGATTCTGCCGCGCGCTACGAACTGATCGACCGCGAAACAGGTGCGATCATTTACACGCAGGACATCGCGGCGTCCGGCACTGTTCCGGCGGGCTACGCGTTCGCTGGCGTGATCCGTGCGCGCGAATCCGTCAACCGGTCGGTGCAGAACAACATCGCCCAGTTCCTGCAGGCGCTGGAAACCGTTGATGCGTCCAAGCCGATGTTCCCAGCTGCGAAAGGAGCTGGGCAGTGATGAAGCTGCTGGCGCTGTTGCTAGTGTTGCTACTTGCAGCATGTGCGCCCAATGTCCGGCCTGACAGCTACGGCGTCGGCGCGGTGGGTCAGGTCAACCGCACCGTGTCCGGAGTAATCATCAGCGCCAGGCTGGTGAGCATCGACGGCACGCAGGGCGGCGGCGCCCTTGCCGGTGCCGGCATGGGCGGCATCGCCGGCTCATCGCTGGGTGGTAGTGGCCGTGCAAATGCCGCCGGTGCCATCGGCGGCATGGTCGTTGGCGCCATTGCGGGTGCGGCCGCCGAGCGCGGCGTGTCGCGCACGCAGGGCAGGGAGTACGTGGTGCAGACCGAGAACGGCAACCTCATGACCATCGTGCAGGGCGCCGACCCGGCATTGCCGGTCGGTCAGCGCGTGCTGGTGCTGTATGGCTCGCCGGCGCGGGTGATTGTCGACCCGCGGTAGCGCTTAACGCGGGCACGGCTGGGGTGCTCGGCCGTGCCTGCTGTAGACAGGTCCGCAACGGAGCTTGAGGCGCAGCAGCGCCTATCTCTAAAATGTCAACGGAGGGCGCCGCTGGCATCTGGCCCTTCAGCGCCGCATCGTTGGCGGCTTCGGGCTAACGTGGGTTGTTGCCTCCGGTGTGGCGGTGGCGTCCGTTTGGAAATGTTTGCTGTAATTCTTGAAGGCAATACTTCTGCCTGCTCAGATTGAGCAGATCGCGCGCGCCGCGGGCGCCCGCCAGCGACGGCCGTAGATGCGAGGGGCGATCGCCTGCAGTGCTTGCAGGCGCGGGTACGTAGAGACAGTCATCGGGTCGCTCGGTACTAGCGGAGGCAGGCATTACCGCAGATCGGTAGCCAGGATCAATGGTCGGCCGCAGGTCCTGTCGTGCGCAGCGCTAAGGTCTGAATGGTGGCTGCGACACGACGCACTGAAAGTTGCCGAGTTGGTCCCCGGTTGTTGCGAGCTCGACAATGAATTGCCATCCTGCAAGGCCCCCCTTTTGAGATGGAGTGGCGATGAAGACGCTGCTTGGACCTGTTTTGGTGGCGACCCTGGTGCTGGCAGGCTGCGCGCGCGATGTCGGCGAGCAGTACGTGGGCAAGTGGGTCAACGTGAAGTCGCAGAACAACGTCTTGAGCATCGAGCACAACGGCGAGAGCTTCATCATTCGCGATACCACGCCGGAGCTGTCCGGCAGTGGAGTCAAGACGAAGAATCATCCGGCGATCTTGAACAAGGGCGTGCTGCAGGTCTCCAGCGCCGATGGCACCGTCAATTACGCGATCGACCAGGCGACCGGTCATTTGAGTACTGGCGATACCGAGTACACGCGGGTCAAGTGAGCGCTGTACGCGCTTTGATGGCGAGTGCCTGGCAGCGGCGGCGCGATCACATCGCCGGCGCGGCGGCGCGATCACATCGCCGGCGTAGCAGCGCTCCCGTCGGGTGGAGCGCATCGCACGACCGGTTGCCGCTGACCGCAAATCCTGCGTTGCAAAGACGCGCCACCGAGGCTGCGCTTGCAGCCTGGGCAGGCAAGTCCCAAGGCCCGCAGCTGTCCTCAGGCAGATCATGTCGGCGCGTGCGTCTGCATCCAGCGCCACAAGGTGGTGCGCGAGACGCCGAGGGCCTGTGCGGCGAGGGCGCGATTGCCGTTTGCGCGATCCAGCGCTGCGCGGACCGCCGCTGCAGTGAGTTGCATGCGCGAGGTTGCAAGATCGGTAGGGTCCGATGCCGCCCCGCTGCCACTGCGCATATCGAATAACTCAGGCGCCCAGCTTTCCAGTTGATCCAGGCCAAGGCTGTCGCGCGGCTGAGCCTTCCAGTGGATGCACAGGCGTTCGACCAGATTGCGCAGTTCGCGCACGTTACCGGGCCAGGCGTGCGATTGCAGCCGCTGCAAGGCGTCTTCGGACAAGGGCGAGGCACCATTGCCCAATTGCTGGAAGTAATGCGCGAGCAGTAGCGCGATGGCGTCGGGTCGGTTGCGTAGCGGCGGCAGGGCGATGCGCAGTGCCGCCAGGCGATAGAACAGGTCGCGCCGGAAGCGGCCCTGCTCGACCAGGGCATGCAGGTCCTGCAGGCTGGCGGCGACCACGCGCACGTCCACCGCCACTGGCAGGGTGGCGCCGACGCGCAGCACCTCGCGTTCTTCCAGGACGCGCAACAGGCGAGTCTGCAGCGGCGTAGGGAGCTCGCCGATTTCATCGAGGAACAAGGTGCCTTCGTGCGCAGCTTCGATCAGGCCGGTGTGGCCGCCGCGGCGTGCGCCGGTAAAGGCGCCATCGCTGTAGCCGAACAGTTCGGCCTCCAGCAATGATTCGCTGATGGCGCCGCAGTTGATGGCGACGAAGCGGCCGCGCCGCCGGCTGCCGGCATGCAGTTGTCGCGCGACCAGTTCCTTGCCGGTGCCAGTCTCGCCGCTGATCAATACGGTGCCCGAATGTTGGGCGTACAGCTGTACCAGTTCGCGTGCGTGCCGCATGGGCGCGTCTTCGCCCAGCAGGGCGTCAGTGCGGCGGGCTCCGCGCGTGCTGCCACGGGGGGGCATGCGCTGCTGGCCGGTGGCGGCGCTGCCCAGCGCGATGGCCTGTTCGAGTGCTTGCCGCACCGACGCGGCCGAATACAGCAGCACGCCAGGCAGGCCGGCCTGCTCGGCGAAATCGATCGCCATTCCGGTGCCGACGATGACCTGGATGCCGGCAGTGCGCAGGTCGGCGATGCAGTCGCGCGCGTCTTCGGCGGTGACGAAGCGGCGATGCTCGATGTCCAGGCCGAAGCTGGTCTGAAAGGCCTGGAACGAGGGGACGTCGCTGGCATGTGTCACCACGCCGATGCGCGGTGCGATGCGGCGCGCGCGCGCCAGCGCCTCCATCAGGTCGAAGCCGGTGGCCTGGATCGGTGCCAGCGGCAATGCGAGGCGGCTGCGCAGGTACGCGGCATTGGAGCCACCAGCCACCAGTGCGTCGCAACGCTCGCGGCGCAGGCGCTGGCCGATGACGTCAACCGCCTCGGCGAAGCCCAGGTTGATCTGCTCTATGCGCGCGCGCTGATCGAATTCGGGGATGACATCGGCCAGCAGCCCGGTCAACCGCGAGACGCTCACGGTCCAGATAATGGGCGTGGCTGCATCCGGAGGGCTGGCAGGGGAGGGACTAGGCATCGGATGATTGCGTTTCAATAGTGTTTCATGTTGCAACAGGTGTTTCTTGCGTGCAACAGATGGGATGGTGACGTGTTTATTAATCAAGAACTTAAGCTTGGCATGCCGTTTGCGAACTTATCGCTATCTCATCGCAGGAATCGCCATGACCTCTTCTTCCACCGCCACTGCCGGCACGCGCTTCCGCGCAGCGCTGGCCGCCGAGTCGCCGTTGCAGGTCATCGGCGCGATCAACGCCAACCATGCGCTGCTGGCCCAGCGTGCGGGCTACCAGGCCATCTATCTGTCCGGCGGCGGCGTGGCGGCCGGCTCGCTCGGGCTGCCTGACCTGGGCATCAATACGCTGGAAGACGTGCTGATCGACGTGCGCCGCATCACCGACGTCTGCGAACTGCCGCTGCTGGTGGACGTGGACACCGGCTTCGGGCCGAGCGCGTTCAATATCGAGCGCACCATCAAGTCGTTGATCAAGGCGGGCGCGGCCGGGTGCCATATCGAAGACCAGGTGGGCGCCAAGCGCTGCGGGCATCGGCCGGGCAAGGAGATCGTGAGCCAGGGCGAGATGGTGGACCGGGTCAAGGCGGCAGCCGATGCCAAGACCGATCCGGCGTTCTTCCTGATCGCGCGTACCGATGCGATCCAGATGGAAGGCGTGGAGGCGGCCATCGAGCGCGCCATCGCCTGCGTCGAGGCTGGCGCGGACGGCATCTTCGCCGAGGCAGCCTACGATCTGGAGACCTACCAGCGCTTCGTCGATGCGGTGAAGGTGCCGGTGCTGGCCAACATCACCGAGTTCGGCAAGACGCCGCTGTTCACGCGCGAGCAGCTGGCGCAGGCTGGCGTGGCGATCCAGTTGTTTCCGTTGTCGGCGTTCCGTGCCGCCAACAAGGCCGCCGAAGCGGTCTATGCAGCGATCCGGCGCGACGGGCATCAACAAGCCGTGCTGGAGAGCATGCAGACGCGCGAGGAACTGTACGAACGCATCGGCTATCACGATTACGAGCAGCGCCTGGATGCGCTGTTCGCGCGTAAGGGCGCATGATCGCGCATTGCCGCGCACAGGTTCCGTCATTTCGTCAGTGACATCGCACTACGCCACCGTTTGGGAGCTCAACGCATGAACGACACCGCCATTCCCGGTTTCAAGCCGAAAAAATCCGTTGCCCTGTCCGGTACCGCCGCCGGCAATACCGCCCTGTGCACCGTGGGCCGTAGCGGCAACGACCTGCACTACCGCGGTTACGACATTCTCGACCTGGCCACCACCAGCGAGTTCGAGGAAATCGCTTACCTGCTGGTGCACGGCAAGCTGCCCAACAGCGGCGAGCTGCGCGGCTACAAGGCCAAACTGCGCTCGCTGCGCGGCGTGCCGGCGGCAGTGAAGGCGGCGCTGGAACAACTGCCGCCGTCGGCGCATCCGATGGATGTGATGCGCACCGGCGTGTCGGTGCTGGGCTGCCTGCAGCCGGAGAAGGACGACCACAATCATCCGGGCGCGCGCGACATTGCCGACAAGCTGATGGCCTCGCTGGGCTCGATGCTGCTGTACTGGTACCACTACAGCCATAACGGCAAGCGCATCGAGGTGGAGACCGATGACGATTCGATCGGCGGGCATTTCCTGCATTTGCTGCACGGGTTTACGCCAAAGGATTCGTGGGTGCGTGCAATGCACACCAGCCTGATCCTGTATGCCGAGCACGAGTTCAATGCATCCACCTTCGCCTGCCGCGTGATTGCCGGCACCGGCAGCGACATGTACAGCGCCATCGCCGGTGGTATCGGCGCGCTGCGCGGCCCCAAGCATGGCGGCGCCAATGAAGTGGCGTTCGAAGTGCAGAAGCGCTACGACACGCCGGATGAGGCCGAGGCGGATATCAAGGCGCGGGTGGAGCGCAAGGAAGTGGTGATCGGCTTCGGGCATCCGGTGTACACGGTGTCCGATCCGCGCAACAAGGTGATCAAGGACGTGGCGCGCGAGCTGTCCGAGGAGCAGGGCAGCCGCAAGATGTACGACATCGCCGAACGTCTGGAAACGGTGATGTGGGACATCAAGAAGATGTTCCCGAATCTGGATTGGTTCAGTGCGGTGAGCTACCACATGATGGGGGTGCCGACGGCGATGTTCACTCCGTTGTTCGTGCTGGCACGGACGGCCGGGTGGAGCGCGCACATCATCGAGCAGCGGGTGGACGGCAAGATCATCCGTCCCTCGGCGAACTACACCGGCCCGGAGGATCGGGTGTTCGTGCCGCTGGATCAGCGTGACTGACATCGTTGGTGGCAGCTGGCCCTCATCCGCCCTTCGGGCACCTTCTCCCGCACGCGGGAGAAGGAAGAGCGTCAGCGGCCAGTAGCAACACCGAAAATAGCAACACCAAAAACAGCAACAGCAACAGCAACCGCAACCGCAACAGACCCCGCCCGCTTCGTGATGTCGCCAGCCATGAATAGCCAGTACCGCAAGCCCTTGCCGGGCACTTCCTTGGATTACTTCGACGCGCGTGCAGCAGTGGACGCATTGCAGCCCGGCGCGTATGCGGCGCTGCCTTACACCGCGCGCGTGCATGCGGAAAACCTGGTGCGGCGCGCCGAGCCGCAGCAGCTGGAGGCCTACCTTCGCCAGCTGATCGAGCGCAAGCGCGAGCTGGATTTTCCGTGGTTCCCGGCACGGGTGGTCTGCCACGACATCCTGGGACAGACCGCCCTGGTGGACCTGGCCGGTCTGCGCGATGCCATCGCCGAGCAAGGCGGCGATCCGGCCCAGGTCAATCCGGTGGTGCCGGTACAGTTGATCGTGGATCACTCGTTGGCAGTGGAGTACGCGGGATTCGACAAGCAGGCATTCGCCAAGAATCGCGACGTGGAAGACCGCCGTAACGCCGACCGCTTCCACTTCATCGAGTGGACCAAGCGCGCGTTCGAGAACATGGAGGTGATTCCACCGGGCAACGGGATCATGCACCAGATCAATCTGGAGAAGATGTCGCCGGTGATCTACACGCTGGATGGCGTGGCGTTCCCGGATACCTGCGTGGGGACCGACAGCCATACTCCGCATGTGGACGCGTTGGGCGTGATCGCGGTCGGCGTGGGCGGGCTGGAAGCGGAGAACGTGATGCTGGGACGCGCTTCGTGGATGCGCCTGCCGGATATCGTGGGTGTCGAGCTGACCGGGCGGCCGGCGCCGGGCATCACTGCCACCGATATCGTGCTGGCGTTGACCGAGTTCCTGCGTCAGCAACGCGTGGTGGGTGCCTATCTGGAATTTTTCGGCAGCGGTGCCAGCGCGCTGACCATCGGCGACCGCGCCACCATTTCCAATATGACGCCGGAATTCGGTGCGACCGCGGCGATGTTCTACATCGATCAGCAGACCATCGATTACCTGCGCCTGACCGGTCGCGACGATGCGCAGGTGACGTTGGTGGAAACCTACGCACGCCACACCGGGCTGTGGGCAGACGACCTGGCAACAGCGCAGTACGAACGTGTGCTGCGGTTCGATCTGTCCAGCGTGGTGCGCAACATGGCCGGGCCCTCCAACCCGCACAAGCGGGTGGCCACCAGCGAACTGGCAACCCGCGGCATCGCCGGTGCCTGGGACGAAGCGCCGGGGCAGATGCCCGATGGCGCGGTGATCATCGCCGCGATCACCTCATGCACCAATACCTCCAACCCGCGCAACGTCATTGCCGCAGGCCTGCTGGCACGCAATGCGAATGCGCGTGGCCTGACCCGCAAGCCCTGGGTCAAGAGTTCGCTGGCGCCGGGGTCCAAGGCCGTGCAGCTGTATCTGGAAGAGGCCGGGCTGCTGAGCGAATTGGAACAGCTGGGCTTTGGCATCGTGGCGTTCGCCTGCACGACCTGCAATGGCATGAGCGGCGCGCTGGATCCGGCCATCCAGCAGGAGATCATCGATCGCGATCTGTACGCAACCGCGGTGTTGTCCGGGAACCGCAATTTCGACGGGCGCATCCATCCGTATGCCAAACAGGCGTTCCTGGCTTCGCCGCCATTGGTGATCGCCTACGCGATCGCCGGCACGGTGCGCTTCGATATCGAAAAGGACGTGCTCGGTATCGATGCCGCTGGTGTGCCGGTCACGTTGAAGGATCTGTGGCCAAGCGATGCCGAGATCGATGCCGTGGTGGCGCGCAGCGTCAAGCCGGAGCATTTCCGCAGCGTGTACGACCCGATGTTCAAGCGCAGCGTGGGGCAGGGCGCCCGCGTCAGCCCGCTCTATGACTGGCGCCCGCAGAGCACGTACATCCGCCGCCCGCCGTACTGGGAAGGCGCGCTGGCCGGTGTACGCACGCTGCAGGGCATGCGTGCGCTTGCGGTGCTGGGCGACAACATCACCACCGATCACCTGTCGCCCTCCAATGCCATCCTGGCCAGCAGTGCGGCCGGCGAATATCTGGCGCAGATGGGCGTGCCGGAGGAAGACTTCAATTCCTACGCCACCCACCGCGGCGATCACCTCACCGCACAGCGCGCCACCTTCGCCAATCCGAAGTTGATCAATGAAATGGCAGTGGTCGATGGGCAGATCAAGGCCGGTTCGCTGACGCGATTGGAGCCGGACGGGCAGGTGCTGCGCATGTGGGAGGCGATCGAAACCTACATGACACGCAAGCAGCCGCTGATCATCATTGCCGGCGCCGATTACGGGCAGGGCTCCTCGCGCGACTGGGCCGCCAAGGGCGTGCGGCTGGCGGGGGTGGAAGCGATCGTGGCCGAAGGCTTCGAGCGGATTCACCGCACCAACCTGATCGGCATGGGCGTGCTGCCGCTGGAATTCGAACCTGGAACCGACCGCAAGAGCCTTGGTATCGATGGCAGCGAGACCTTCGATGTGGCCGGTGAGCGCACGCCGGGCGCCACGCTGACACTCTCGATCCATCGGCGCAATGGCGAGCAGCTGCAGGTTCCGGTGACGTGCCGGCTGGACACTGCAGAGGAAGTATCGATCTACGAAGCCGGTGGTGTGCTGCAGAGGTTCGCGCAGGATTTCTTAGAGAGCCGGGATTCGGGATTGGCGAGTCGGGATTCGTTAAAGGCGATATCAGCACCGCAAGCGCATCAGCGTCCCTGATTCCTGGTTTCCTGCCGCCACTCAAATCCCCACTCCCGAATCCCCTTTCCCGGCCTTTTCATGACCCATCGTCCCCAACTCCGTATTCCTGCCACCTACATGCGAGGCGGCACCAGCAAAGGAGTGTTCTTCCGTCTGCAGGATCTGCCGGCTGCGGCACAGACGCCCGGGCCGGCCCGTGACGCGCTGCTGATGCGCGTGATTGGATCGCCCGACCCCTATGCCAAGCACACCGACGGCATGGGCGGGGCCACCTCCAGCACCAGCAAATGCGTGATCATCGCAGCCGCTTCGGTACCCGACCACGACGTGGACTACCTGTATGGCCAGGTCGCCATCGACACCGCCTTCGTGGACTGGAGCGGAAACTGCGGCAACCTCAGCACCGCAGTGGGGCCGTTCGCGATCAGCAACGGCTTCGTCGATCCGGCCCGCGTCCCGCGTGATGGCACCTGTACGGTGCGGATCTGGCAGGCCAACATCGGAAAGACCATCCTGGCGCATGTGCCGATCGTGGACGGGCAGGTGCAGGAAACCGGCGACTTCGAACTGGACGGCGTGACGTTTCCCGCGGCCGAAATACAGCTGGAATTCCTCGACCCGGCCGACGATGCCGAAGGCGAGGGCGGGGCGATGTTTCCTACCGGCAATCTCATCGACCAGTTGGACATTCCCGGCCTGGGCCGGCTCGATGCGACGCTGATCAACGCCGGCATTCCAACCATCTTCGTCAATGCGCGCGATCTGGGATACGCCGGCACCGAGTTGCAGGACGCCATCAATGGCGACCCGCGCGCGTTGACCATGTTCGAAACATTGCGCGCGCACGGCGCCGTACGGATGGGCCTGATCGCGACGGTGGAAGACGCAGCGACGCGGCAGCACACGCCCAAGGTCGCGTTCGTGGCGCCACCGGCCGACTACATCGCATCCAGCGGCAAGCCGGTGCGCGCGGACGGGATCGATCTGCTGGTGCGTGCGATGTCGATGGGCAAGCTGCATCACGCGATGATGGGGACCGCCGCCGTTGCCATCGGCACTGCAGCCGCCGTACCGGGGACCTTGGTCAGCCTGGCCGCGGGCGGAGCCGCGCGTTCGGCAGTGCGATTCGGGCACCCCTCCGGGACCTTGCGGGTCGGGGCCGAGGCGAACTGCGTCGACGGGCAATGGCAGGTGACCAGGGCACTGATGAGCCGCAGCGCACGGGTGTTGATGGAAGGCTGGGTGCGGGTGCCGGACGAGGCTGCAAGCACACGCTGAGGCCCGCGCTGGCGGGCGCCGGCATGTTTCTGCCGAAACTTGGTCTGAGACGGACGTTGCAGGTTCAGAGGATGGCGGCCTTGGCTGGTCGGCGCGAGGCCGGTGCCTGCAGGGGGGGATGGGCGAAAGCTGCGCGCGGCCGGTCTCGACGATCCCGCCTGAAACAGCCTCCCCAAACCGGCGCGCGTTGCCTCGCGGGCTTTAGACCGTCTTTGCAGCGCGTGGGGGAGGGGCGGTACACAAATTGCACAGCCGTGTTGCATTAATTCGAACGGCATTTCGAATTAAAGAAACTTTTTCGTACGGGCTCTGCCATATTTGTGTAAATCGTGTTAATTCTGTTGCACCGCGGCATGCAGACGCGGCCGTCCCGTCACCCGAATTCCGGAGTTCTTTCCATGTCAGCCAGCCGGTCGCTCAAGATCAGCGTGCTCGCCGTTGCCGTCGCGTCCCTCCTCCCGCTCCATGCCGCCGCCCAGCAGGCGCCCGGCGACGACGGTGTCGTGCGGCTGGACGCGGTCAAGGTCACGGTCGAGCGCCGCTCCGAAGACTCCAAGGACGTGCCGGTGTCGGCATCGGTGCTGCGCCCCGAATTCCTGGATGCCATCGCCACCAGCGGTTCGGACATCCGCGTGCTGGCCGGCAAGACACCCAGCCTCAACATCGAATCCTCCAATGGCCGCGTGTTCCCGCGCGTGTACATCCGTGGCTATGGCAATACCGACTTCAACACCTACGCCTCGCAGCCGGTGTCGCTGATCTATGACGACGTGGTGCAGGAAAACGCGTTCCTGAAGGGCTTCCCGATCTTCGATCTGGAAGGTCTGGAAGTACTGCGCGGCCCGCAGGGCACCCTGTTCGGCCGCAATACGCCGGCCGGCGTGGTCAAGTTCAATTCGGTCAAGCCGGCGATCGGCGCCAACGATGGCTACGCCAGCCTGTCGTATGGCACCTACGGCACCATGACCCTGGAGAGCGGCCTGAGCATCGCGATGGGCGAGCACTGGGCCGCGCGTCTGTCCACCCTGGGCCAGCGCCGCGACGACTGGGTGGAGAATCGCGACGGACGCGACCTGGAAGGCTATACCGACTCGGCCGTGCGCCTGCAGCTGCTGTATCAGGCCAGCGACGATTTCAGCGCCTTGTTCAATGCGCATGCGCGCCATCTGGACGGCACCGCGCGGCTGTTCCGCGCCAACATCATCCAGCCCGGCACCAATCAGCTGGTGGATGGCTTCGATGCCGAGCGATCCTCCATCGACGGCGCCAACACCCAGGAACTGCAGACCTACGGCGGTAGCGCCACGCTGACCTGGGACCTGGGCGACATCGCCTTGCACTCGATCAGCGCCTACGAAGGCATCGGCAAGTACTACAGCCGCGGCGACATCGACGGCGGCTTCGGCGCAGTGTTCGCACCGCCGTCCGGACCGGGCGTGATTCCGTTCCCGGTGGAGACCGCCGGCGGCATCAAGAACCTGGACCAGTACAGCCAGGAGCTGCGCGCCGAATCGCAGTACGCAGGCCCGCTCAACTGGCAGGCCGGTCTGTACTACTTCCACGATGACGTGGAGGGCGAGAACTACACCTACAACACCTTCAGCGGCGGCAGCCTGGCCAGCTACCAGCTGACCCGCCAGCGCAACACCTCGTGGGCGGCGTTCGGTTCGTTGAACTATGCGGCCACCGATCGCCTGAACCTGCGCGCCGGTATCCGCTACACCTACGACAAGAAGACCTTTGACGTGCTGGCGCTGGACCGCGTCATCCTGCAGAACCCCTCCAGCGGCGAGACCGACAACTCCAAGGTCACCGGCGATCTTGCAGCGACCTTCGCCATCAACGACGACGTCAACGTGTATGCGCGTGCCGCACGCGGTTTCCGCGGCGCCAGCTTCGGCGTGCCATCGGCCACTGCGCCGCTGACCGTGGCCGAGCCGGAGACGGTGGATTCGTTCGAGATCGGCATCAAGTCCGATCTGTTCGACAACCGCGCGCGGCTGAGCTTCGACATCTACGATTTCCGGGTGAAGAATCAGCAGCTCACCGCGGTGGGCGGCGCGTCCAACGACGTGCGCCTGCTCAATGCCGACAAGACCAAGGCGCGTGGTGCCGAGTTCGACTTCGAAGCCTTGATCACCCAGAACCTGCGCGTGACCGCCGGCGGCGCCTATAACTGGACCCGCATCGACGATCCGGGCCTGTCGGTAGGCATTTGCCGCACCTGCACCGTGACCGACCCGATCAACGCGGCCGGCCGCGCCGTGATCGACGGCAACGATCTGCCGCAGGCCGCCAAGTGGATGGCCAATGCCACCTTGCGCTACGGCATCCCGATGGGCGATGACGGCGAGCTGTTCTTCTACACCGACTGGTCCTACCGCAGCGAAGTGAATTTCTTCCTGTACGACTCGCGCGAGTTCACCGGCCAGCCGCTGGTCGAGGGTGGCGCCAAGATCGGCTACAACTGGGGTGCGGGTGCATACGAGTTGTCGGTGTTCTGCCGCAACTGCACCAACCAGATCCGCGTGACCGGCGCGATCGACTTCAACAACCTCACCGGCTTCATCAACGATCCGCGCATCGTCGGTGCGCAGTTCCGCGCCAACTTCTGATCGGCGTCGTGGTGTAGCACTCTCGAACCGCCGGCTATCATGCCGGCGGTTTTTTTATGGCGGCAGGAGTGAGGACATGCAGTGGATCCGGCAACGCGCGTGGATGATGGTGGGGATGTGGTGCGCGTCCACCGCCGCGTGGGCGCAGCGTCCTGCACCGGCCGAACCGCGCGCAGTCGTGCCGCTGGCGGCCGAGAAGGTGGTGGTCTCCACCGACATCGGCGACGACATTGACGATGCCTTCGCGTTGGCCCTGTTGCTGCGCAGCCCGCAGCTGGATGTGCTGGGGATCGCCTCGGCCTGGGGTGACACCCGCCTGCGTGCGCAGTTGTTGCAGCGCTTGTTGCAGCAGGCCGGGCGCGGCGAGATTCCGCTGGCGGTGGGGGCACCCACGACCAGCACGATTCCCTTCAGCCAGGCACGCTGGGCGGCCGGGGGCCGGTTGCCGGACCGATCGCCGGACGCGGCGGCGATGATCCTGCAGCAGGCACGCCAGCACCCGGGTCAGGTGACCTTGCTGATACTGGGGCCGATGACCGATGCGGCGCTGGCGCAACAGCGCGACCCGGCCGGTTTTGCCAAGCTCAAGCGCATCGTGGCGATGGGCGGATCGGTGCGGGTGGGCTATGGCAAGTCCGCGTATCGCCCGGCCAGCGCGCCGGCGCCGGAGTACAACATCCTGGCCGACGTGCCGGCGGCGCAGCGTGTGTTCGCCGCCGGCGTGCCGATCGTGCTGCTGCCGCTGGATGCCTCCCAGGTCACCCTGGAAGAACCCGAGCGCATTGCGCTGTTCGCGCACGGCGACGGGGTGACCGACGCGCTGACCCAGCTCTACTACCAATGGCGCAACACCGACCAGCCTTGGGCCAGCGCCACGCCCACGCTGTTCGACGTGGTGCCGGTGGCCTGGTTGCTGCAGCCGCAGCTGTGCCCGACGACCGCGCTGCATCTGGACGTGGATGCGCAGGGGTATACCCGCGAAGGGCCGGGCAGCCCGAACGTGCAGGCCTGCCTGGGGCTGGACAAGCCTGGGCTGATCGCGCTGTACATGCGGCAGCTGCTGCACTGAGACGCCTGCTGCGGCGTTGTCAGAAGAGGCGTCGGTGCAACGGCGCAAACCGCCCCTCATCCGCCCTTCGGGCACCTTCTCCCGTTGACGGGAGAAGGGGGGACGTGCTTGATGGTGCGGGTGGGACGCCTGTGGGAACCGGGACAGCCGGTAACGGATCAGCGTCGGCGATTCGGTTTTCCGGCCCGTCGACGGTGAGCGACGCCCTGCGTTGCCGGTGACAGTGATTCGCATAATCGTGTCTGCGTCCGACCCCGGCACTCCTTCTCCCGCGTGCGGGAGAAGGTGCCCGAAGGGCGGATGAGGGGGCGTTAAGAAGCCCTGCCAGCCCAGCTGTGCATGCACGGTGAAACGCGTCGTTATACTGGCGTCCTCAATCATGGGATCGCACGAATGGACAGCCGGGAATCAAGGATGAGGGCGTCGGTCACGCGAAGCCTGCTGCTGTGGGTGATGGTGCTGACGGTGGCGCTGGGCATCGTGGCCTGCAAGCGCAACGAAAGCGGCCAACTACCTGCGCCCAGTGGCGAGGCGATCAAGGCCGACAGGCAGGCCATCACCGGTTTTGCACTGGCGCGCGCCTACCCCGACCAGAGCGGCGACGGCGTGTCGCTGGTACTGGAGTTTTCACGCCCGCTGGTCGGTAGCCAGGACTTCGATGCGCTGGTGCGTTTCGAGGAAAAGACCGGGGTCGGCGACAGCAGCTGGTCGCTGTCGGAGGACGGCAAGTCGCTGCGCTACCCGTATGTGGAAGCTGCCAAGGACTACACGGTGTTGGTCGACGCCAACCTGCTGGCCGCCGACGGCAGCCGCCTGGGCAAGCCGCTCAAGCAAAAGGTCCACACCGGCGAACTCAAGCCGGTGGCCGGCTTCGCCTCGCAGGGCAGCGTGCTGCCCGCGCGCGAGAGCCGCGGCCTGCCGGTGGTGTCGGTCAACGTGCCGGAAGTGGATGTGGAATTCCTGCGCGTGCGCGAGAAGTCGCTGCCGGCGTTCTTCAAGCATTTCCAGCGCGGTGGGCGCCGTGGCAGCTGGGAGCTGGAGAGCCAATACGACGATCGCCAGCCGCTGTCCAAGCTGGCCGATCCGGTCTACGTCAATCGTTTCATCCTGGGCGGCAAGCAGAACGAGCGCGTGCTGACCTACCTGCCCACGCAGGACATCAAGGAGCTGCAGAAGCCGGGTCTGTACTTCGCGGTGATGAAGCGCGCCGGCAGTTTCGACAGCGAGTTCGACACCGCGTTCTTCACTGTCAGCGACATCGGCCTGCACACGCGGGCCTACAAGGACAAGCTGTTCGTGCACACCGCTTCGCTGCAGAGCGGTGAGGCGATCAAGAACGTGGAAGTGCGCATCCTGGATGCCAAGGGCGAGCTGTTCCTCAAGGGCGCCACCGATGGCAATGGCAATGCGCTGCTCAACTACACGCTCGACGCTGGCCATGTGCTGGTGGCGCGCAGCAAGACCGATCTGTCGATGCTGCCGTTCAACCAGCCGGCGCTGGATCTGAGCGAGTTTGCGGTCGCCGGGCGGCAGAGTGCGTGGTTCGACGTGTTCGCCTGGGCGGGACGCGATCTGTACCGCCCTGGCGAGACCATGCGGGTGTCGGCGATCCTGCGCGACAACGACGGCAAGCCGACCGCCGGGCCGACGAAAGGCGGGCAGCCGGTGTTCCTGCGGTTGAAACAGCCGGATGGCAAGACCTTCCGCGAGACCCGGCTGCAGCCGGGCGAGCAGGGCTATTTCGAATTCAGCCAACAGATTCCCGCCGATGCGCCCACTGGCCGCTGGCAGGTGGAGTTCCGCACCGACCCGGCCAGCAGGGAAGCGGTGCAGGGCATGACCGTGCGCGTGGAGGAGTTCCTGCCCGAACGCATGAAGCTGGACCTGGACAGCACGCAGAAGACCCTGAGCGCCGGTCAGCCGTTCAAGCTGCAGGCCACGGCCGCATATCTGTATGGCGCGCCGGCCGAGGGCAACCGCTTCACCGCCAAGCTGGCGGTCAGCGTGGAGCAGCATCCGCTCGACGCGTTGCCGGGCTGGTTCTTCGGCGACCCCACGCTGGAGCTGCCGCGCGAAGCCAAGGATGTGATCGACACCGAGTTCGGCAGCGATGGCGTATTGCGCGAAGACATCGCGTTGCCGGCCGAAGCCAGGCCGGTCAGCACGATCGCCGCAGTGGTCTCCGGCAGCGTGTACGAAACCGGCGGGCGCACCGTGACCCGTACCCTCAAGCGCGTGCTGTGGCCGGCCAAGGCCTTGGTCGGCGTGCGCCCGCTGTTCGACGACAAGGACGGCGCCGATGCCAATGCGACTGCCCGTTTCGAGATCACCCGCGTGGATGCCGACGGCAAACTGCAGCCGGCCAAGGGCCTGAAGGCCACGCTGGTGCGTGAGCTGCGCGACTACCACTGGAACTACAGCGACAACCATTGGAATTACGACTTCACCCGGCGCTTCGAGAACAAGGACACGCGCACGCTGGACGTGGGGAGCGGCAATGCCAAGCTGGATGTCCCGGTGGAATGGGGCGAGTACCGCATGGAGGTCTTCGACCCGGCCACCGGGCTGACCACGCGTTACCCGTTCCGTGCCGGCTGGAGCTGGAACGACGAGAACCGCGGGCTGGATGCGCGACCGGACAAGGTCAAGCTGGCGCTGGACAAGACCGGCTACCGGGCCGGCGATACGCTCACCGTCAGCCTGACGCCGCCGCATGCAGGCAAGGGCGTGCTGCTCGTGGAAAGCGACAAGCTGCTGTACGTGCAGGACATCGACGTCAAGCCAGGCAGCACGTTCGACATTCCGGTCACCGATGCCTGGGAGCGCCACGATGTGTACGTCACCGCGCTGGTGTTCCGCGGTGGCAGCGCGCCGAGCAAGATCACGCCCGCACGCGCAGTGGGCGTGGCGTTCGTGCCGATGGAGCGCAAGCACCGCCGCGTGGCGGTGGGTCTGTCCGCGCCCAAGCAGATGCGTCCGGAGCAACCGCTGCCGGTGACGGTGAGCGTGCCCGAGCTGGCCGGCAAGGCCGCGCACGTGACCATCTCCGCGGTGGACGTGGGCATCCTCAACATCACCCGCTTCCCGGTGCCCGATGCCAACGCGCAGTTCTTCGCGCAACGGCGCCTGGGCACCGACGCCTACGACATCTACGGGCGGGTGATCGAAAGCTTCGAGGGCGCCAGCGGCAAGCTCAAGTTCGGCGGCGATATGGCGCTGGAGGCGCTGCCGCAGGCCAAACGCCCGACCGCGCGCGTGCAGACCGTGGATCTGTTCTCCGGCTCGGTCAAACTCGATGCAAAGGGCAACGCGCGCGTGCAGCTGCCGGTGCCGGACTTCAATGGCACGCTGCGGGTGTCGGCGCTGGTGTATTCGGACACGCGCTACGGCAACCGCGACATGGAAACCGTGGTGCGTGCACCGATCCTGGCCGAGGCCAGCATGCCGCGGGTGATGGCGCCAGGCGACCGCAGCATGGTGACGCTGGACGTGCAGAATTTCACCGGTAAACCGGGCGAGTTCAATGTGCGCGTGGACGCCATCGGCCCGCTGGCGATCGGCGAGGCGTCGCGCAGCGTCAAGCTCGGCGTGGATGCCAAGCAGACGCTGAGCTTCCCGCTCACCGCCACCGAAGGCTATCGCGTGGCCAAGGTGCGCGTGCGCGTGGACGGCAATGGTTCCAAGGCCGACCGCAGCTACGAGCTGCCGGTACGCGCAGGCTGGCCGCAGGTGTTGCGCGCGCAGACCCGCGTCCTCGACCCGCTGGCACCCATCACCCTGGACAGCGGCTCGGCCGATGGGCTGATGCCCGGCTCGGTCAACGCACGCATGGTGGTCAGCCCGCTGCCGCCGATTCCTTTCGCCAGCGCCTTGCAGGGTGCCCTGGAATACCCGTACGGCTGCGTCGAGCAGACCACCAGCAAGGGGTATGCGGCGCTATTGCTCGACGATGCCACGGCCAGGGCGCTGGGCACCCAGGGTCTGGATGCGGCCACGCGACGCGAACGGATGGAAGGCGCGTTCGGGCGGCTGGCCTCGATGCAGATCGCCAGTGGGCATTTTTCGATGTGGGGAGACGATGGCGATGTCAGTCCGGCGCTGACGCCATACATCGCCGAGTTTCTGCTCGATGCCAGAGACGCTGGTTTCTCGGTGCCCGACAACGTGCTGCAGAAGGCACTCAATCGCCTGAGTGAAGACCTGCTCTCCGGCGGCAACGAGTTCTACGGGCAGGATCGCCGCGAGAATCTGAAGTTCGCCAACCAGGCCTGGTCGGGCTACGTGCTGGCACGTGTGAACCGTGCCCCGCTGGGGACGCTGCGCGCGCTGTACGACAACCAGCGCGACAAGGCGCTGACCGGCCTGTCGCTGGTGCATCTGGGCGCGGCACTGTCGTTGCAGGGCGACACCAAGCGTGGTGGGGCGGCGATCAAGGCCGGTTTCGCCAAGGACAGTGCCGAACGGCCGCGTTACTTCGGCGACTATGGCAGTGCGATTCGCGACGACGCCTTGATGATGGCCCTGCTGCACGAACGCGGCCTGTCCAAGCCTGAGTACGATACCCGGGTCGTGGCGCTCGGCCGCGCGCTGGATGTACGCCGTGCCGGTGGCCCACTGTGGCTGAGCACGCAGGAACAGGTCGCCTTGGCGCGACTGGGCAAGGCCTTGATGGTCGGGCAGGGCAAGCAGGTATCCGGCACCCTCACCGTCGGCGGCGATGCGCAGCAGATCGCCGCGGCACGTCTGTTCGCGCGCAGCTTCGACGGCGCCGCGCTCGCACGGGGCGTGCAGTTCGCACCGCAGGGCGAGGCGCCGATGTACGCCAGCCTGGAAGTGGCCGGCATCCCGCGCAGCGCGCCTGAGCCGGACACACGCCACCTTAGCGTGGAGCGCAGCTGGTACACCACCGACGGTAAGCCGTGGAGCCCGCGCGCGCTGAAGGAAGGCGAGGCGCTGATCGTGCGTGTCACCATCACTGCCAACGAATCGATGCCCGATGCATTGCTCACCGATCTGCTGCCGGCAGGCCTGGAGATCGAAAACTTCAATCTGAGCGATGCCAAGCAGTGGGCCGACGTGGTGGTGGACGGCATCGGCATCAGCGAACGTTCCCGCGCCGCCGACGTCAAGCACGAAGAGTTCCGCGACGACCGCTATGTGGCCGCTGTGGCGCTGTCGTCGGGCAGCAAGGCGCAGCTCTACTATCTGGTGCGTGCGGTCACCCCGGGCACGTACACCGTGCCGCCATCACTGGTGGAAGACATGTACCGGCCGGAGTTGCGCGGGGTGGGGCGCAGCACGCCAGCGACGATGACGGTGGTGCAGCCGTAGGGGCACGCCATTTCTGACGGACACCGAAACTCTGCCTTCTCCCGCTCGGAAGAAGGTGCCCCGCAGGGGCGGATGAGGGTGTGCCTCGGAGATCTACCATCACCTGTAATGACAAACGTGTCGCCACGCGGCATCAGACCTGAAGCACCGACTGCTTCACTGCCTCGCCTTCGTACCCTCACCCCAACCCCTCTCCCGCCGGGAGAGGGGCTTTGATCGCCCTGCGGCAGCAGTGAAGAGCGGTAAGGTCGCCCACGTAGCGGTGCCATGAGCGAGTCCTTCTCCCGTAGGGAGAAGGTGCCCCGCAGGGGCGGATGAGGGTGCGCCTCGGAGATCTACCATCACCTGTCATGACAAGCGCGTCGCCACGCGCCATCAGACCTGAATCACCGACTGCTTCACTGCCTCGCCTTTGTACTCTCACCCCAATCCCTCTCCGGCCGGGAGAGGGATTCTTGAAGCGCCGCACTGAAGGTCTTTGCGACTCCGGCGACCGTCTTCGTCTCTGGCGACACCGCTACGCATTGTCTTGGCATTGCGATGCAAGCGACACGCAGGGGTCATTTCTACTGGCTACGGTGGCGTGCCTTCTCACAGGCGTGGCGCCCTTGCTGCGCGTTCCCGGGATTCCATGCAGCGCTCCGATTCGTGCCGTTTTCATTTGACTGTTCTCGCCGTCGCCATCGCGGCATGTTCACCAGCGCTGCAGGCGCAGACCAACGCGAGGTCTGCCAGCGCAGAGCGCAGCGTTTCATCGTCGCCTTCATTATCTGTAGATCCCGCAGACGCCAGCGCAGCACCGGACGACGCGGTAGGCACAGAGTCCGTCGCGTCCCCAGGTGACGTATCCAACGCCGATGCACCAGCCGCCGCAACCAAAACCGGCGTGCAGACACTGGACGCCATGCAAGTCACCGGCGTGCGCCGCGCCAACGCAGCCGCAGTGGAAAGCAAGCGCGCGGCGACCAACATCACCGATGTGATCAGTGCCACCGATGTACGCGCACTGCCGGACAGCACGATTGTGGAAGCGCTGCGTCGCGTTCCGGGGTTGTCGGTACTGCCGGCTACCGACAACGAGCATCCGCGCGACGAAGCGGCCACGCCGGTGCTGCGCGGCCTGGGGCCGTCTTACAACAATGTCACCATCGATGGGCTCACCATCGCATCACCCGGTACGCCGAACGGCACGCTCGGGTCGATCACCCGCGGCGTGCGGCTGGATCTGCTGCCGGCCTCGATGGTCAGCGAGTTGCAGGTGGTCAAGACGTTTACGCCGGATCTGGATCCCAATGCCACCGGCGGTGCGATCAACCTCAAGACGCGCAGCGCATTCGAAAACGGCGGCAAGCCATTCTTCAGCGCCGAAGCCGCGCTCGGCCACGCCAACGATGCGGGCAAGCCGCGCGACCAGGACGATCTTGGCTACCGGTTGAATGCCACCGGCAGCCGCACCTTCGGCAGCGAGCAACAGTACGGGCTCACGGTGTCGGCCAACTACCAGACGCTCAGCAGCTACACCGAAACCCACATGACCACCGACACGGTGCATTACGGGTTCTACGACAACAACGGTGTGCTGCAGACCGGTGCCAATCTCGGCAATGGCTGGGCGGTGCCGCAGCAGGACAAATACTGGTACGTGCAGAACCAGCGCGACCGCTATGGGGTTACCGGCAAGTTCGAGATGCGGCCCAGTGCGGCGCTCGAAGCGTATGCCATGGCCGGCTACTATTATTTCAAGGACAACATGGAGCGCAACGAGGTCATCATCGACCCGCGCAACCGCAGTCAGGTGTTCGAGCAGACCGCCACCTCCGGCCGTTACCCAGGGGGCGATGTCGAGGTTGGCTATTCCAACCAGATCGTGACCACGCGCACCAAGGTGGCCCAGCTGGGCACGCTCTGGCGTCCTACCGACCGGCAGCAGTTCTCCGCACGAGCGGCCTGGTCGGATGCGACCTACGACGAACCCATTCGCATGATCAAGTACGCCACCGGCATCACGCGCCCAGCGCCGGTGCCGGTCGGGCAGACCGGCAGTGGCGTGACCATCAACGCCACACCCGACTACGCCTTTGCCTATGACACGTCCGGCTTCGATCAACGTTTCGATGTGTCGCCGCAGGCCTACAACAACCTGGACAATTACAGCCTGTCGTACTGGCGCCCTGACTACAAACGCACTGCCGCCGATCGCATTCTGACCGGTCGGCTCGACTACGGCTTCAATCAGGGCGAAAGCGATCAGGGCACTGGCTTCGCGGCAGGCGTGTCGTACACCACCGACAAGCCGTCGTACGACATCTATCGCGTGGAGTACCAACCCAATACCAGCGCGCCGGCCTTCGGCCTGGCCGACGTGGCGGGCACCGGCAGGGCGCCGCTGCGTTACGCCGGCTTGAACCTGATCACCATCGATCCGGACAAGGCCAACCGCGTGCTGGCGGCATCGCCGTTGAGCGCATTCAACAGTACCGACCAGCAGGCCTTCAGCAACCAGGACAACTTCACCCATACCGAAAAGATCTTCGGCAGCTACGGCCTGGTGAGTTATCGCAGCGATCGGCTCAATGTGCAGGCAGGCCTGCACTACGACAGCACCAGACTCGACACCGTCGGTCGCCTGCGCCAGCTGGATACCGCCAGCAACCGCTATGTGTATGTCGACAACCCGACCAGCGCGGATTACGCCTATCTGTTGCCGTCGGCCGTCATGACCTACCACCTGACCGACACGCTGGACCTGCGCGCCGGCGCCAGCCGTACGCTGGGCCGGCCGCCTTACGACGCATATGCCGCACGCACCTCGATCGGCTTCGTCAACACGGCCGACGCCGGCAACCCGAATGCGCAGGGCGTCACCGTGACCATCGGCAACCCCGACATCAAGCCGCGCGTGTCCAATAACCTGGATCTGTCGCTGGAATGGCGCCTGCCCGGTGATTTCGATGCATTCGCCTCCGCGGCGGTGTTCGACAAGCGCATCCAGGACGAGATCTTCACGCTCTCGCGCACCGACAGCTACACCTTCGACGGCACCACCTATGCCAATGCGCTGATCAGCACGCCGGCCAATGCCGCGAAGGCACGTATCCGCGGTGTGGAGCTCAACGGCATCGTCAACACCCTGGCGCCGCTTGTTCCGTGGCTGAGCGGAGTCGGCTTCAGTGTCAATGTTGCCGTGCTCGATGGCAGCCTCGATGTGCCGTACAGCATAGGTAGCGGCACCACTGTCACCCAGCGCGAGCGCAAGCTCGACAACCTGGTCGGGCAACCGGATTACACCGCCAACGCCACGCTGTTCTACAACACCGGCGGCCTGGAGTTGCGCGCGGCCTACAACCGGCAGGGCAAGGCCTTGCGTTCGATTGTCAGCAATATCGATTGGCAGGATCTGTACTGGTCGCCGCGCTCGCAACTGGATTTCACGGCCACCTATGCCATCAGCAAGCAGCTCAGCCTGGTGGGCCAGGTCAGTAACCTCACCCATAGCCGCATCACCAGCGTAACCGGCCCGGGGCAGAACCTGCTCAAGGACAGTTATTCGGTGCCGACGACCTATTGGGTTGGTCTGCGGTTCACGCCCGCGTTTTGATCCAGGGCAACAGACCGTTGTTCGCTGCGGCGTGCATGGCGCAATCGCGTGGTCCCAGCCTGGACCGGTGGCGCATGTACTGACCGCTCGCGCCCGGCCTGTTGCGCTGGCGAACGTGCAGTGAATTCTTCCCTTCAAGTGGAGTCATTTCGATGTCCTTGCAATCCGTTGCCGTCCTCGCCGCGCTGTTGTGTGCGGCCATGACCACCACTGCAGCCAGTGCAGCGCCGACCGGCGTGACCGCCATCCAGGCACGTCTGCTTGATCCGCAGGGCGGCATCGTGGTGGTTGCCCACCGCGGCTGCCATGCGCCCGCGCCAGCGCATGGCTTCGCCGATCCTGCACCGGAGAACTCGCTGGCCGCGCTGGAGCGCTGCATCGCGATCGGTGCCGACGTGATGGAAACCGATGTGCGCCGCGCCGCCGATGGCACGCTGGTAATGCTGCACGACGCCAGCGTGGACCGCACCACCGATGGCACTGGCAAGCTGTCCGAGCTGACCCTGGCCGACCTGCAGAAGCTGCGCCTGCGCAGCGACGAAGGCGGCGCGCAGGCACCGCTCACCGACCAGCGCGTGGTCACCCTGGAGCAGATGCTGGCCGCATCCAAGGGCCGCATCCTGCTCAACCTCGACGTCAAGGATGCGATCTACGTGCAGGTGGTCGATGCGGTGGCGCGCCTGGGCATGCAGCACCAGGTCATCGTGAAGGCAGAGGCCGGCATCGCCACGCCACCGCTGGCAGCAATGACACCATTCAACAGCGTGTATTTCTTTCCGATCCTGATCAACGCGCATGGCACGGCCGATCTGGCGGCAATTGCCACCGCGCAGACCCGCAACGCACGCCCCATGGCGCTCGAATTGCCCCGGATGAGCGCAGCGCAACTGCCGGCGCTGGCAGCGGTGAGCAGGGCGCACAAGGTGCGCTTGATGGTCAACTCATTGTGGGAAGGCTTCATCGCCGGCTACGGCGGCGATGCCGATGCGGTGCGCGAGCCGGACAAGGTCTGGGGGCGCCTGTACCGCGATGGTGTGAGCATCATCCAGACCGATGCACCGGAAGCATTGCTGCGTTATCGCGCCACGCTGGAAAAACGCTGAGCGAATGAAAGGTGCCAGGAGCGCATCTGCCGACCGGCGCACGATCGCCCGATGCTGCGGTTGCGCGCCGTGGCCACCGTGCACGCATGCTGCCAAGGGACCACCGGTGTGGTGAACACGGCCATCCGCTCAAGCACAGGGACGCGGCTGCGAACGTTCGCCTGCACTGGCGGCGGACGGACCCCGACGCTTGCGCGCAGGGATGTCCGCATGTCTCTCGGGCTGCTGTGGCCGGCGGTGCTGTTCGCGCTGGCTGAAGACACCGTATTCCGTGGCTTCGGCTTCATGTTCGCCTGTCGCGCGCTCGCCTGGCTCCCCGGCATTGGTTGCCCTGGTGCGGGCGGTGGTGTTCGAGGACGTGCATTGGCTGGGGCAGGGGGCGGCAGGGGTGAGGCGCTGCCGTTCAGTAGCGTCGATGCACAGGACGGCGACACGATCTGGCGTGGCTGGGTGCTGCCTGTCTTCGTTCAACGGCGCCTGGATGGTTTGCGGTGTCCGACTCGGCAGCCAACGGCTGGCTGGGGATGGCGCCGCGGCTGGCGACCGCATTCCTGGCAATCGGATTGCCGCGTGCGTTCGTCAGGCCTGCCCCGCTTGCGCGTGGCGCCTTACCGCTACCGGGCCGCATCCCTGGCGCCGTGGCTGACAAGCCAGCCAGAGCGCGCAGTACGACGCATCCGATCGCGCAGCAGTGGCCGAAACGCGTTTTGCCCTGCATGCTTTGCACGATGGACGAACACGCGCAGGTGCAGGCAGGGAGGGAGCGGACGCAGTCGCATGCGCCGGAGTCGGCCCGGGGCGGTCGCCGCTGGCTGCGCTGGCTGCGTTGGAACGCCGCGGCGCTGCTCGCTGCGCTATTGATGCTGGACCTGGCCTTTCCACTGCCGCTGCCCAGGTCGCGCGACACGTCCACGCTGGTGGTCGCACGCAACGGCACGCCGCTGCGTGCGTTCGCCGATCGCAACGGGGTGTGGCGTTACCCGGCCAGTCCCCAGAGCGTGTCGCCCTTGTATCTGCAGGCACTGCTCAACTACGAGGACCGCTGGTTCTGGCGCCACCCCGGTATCAATCCCTGGGGCCTGCTACGCGCCGGCGGGCAGTGGATCGGGCACGGCCGCATCGTTTCCGGCGGCTCCACCTTGACCATGCAGGTGGCGCGCATCCTGGATCCGCATACACGCACGCCCTGGGGCAAGGCCAGGCAGCTGTTGCGCGCCCTGCAGTTGGAAGCGCATCTGAGCAAGCGCGAGATTCTCACGCTGTATCTGGAACGCGCGCCCTACGGCGGCACCATCGAAGGCGTAGAGGCGGCCAGTTGGGCTTACCTGGGCAAACCGGCCAGGGCATTGTCGCAGGCCGAAGCGGCACTGTTGGCCGTATTGCCGCAGGCGCCGAGTCGCTTGCGGCCGGATCGGCACCCCGAGGCGGCGCAGCGTGCACGCGACAAGGTGCTCGACCGCATGGTGGAGCTGGGGGTGTGGTCGCGCGCGGAGGTGGACGATGCGCGCATCGAACCGGTGGTGACCCGTTCGCTCAAGCCGCCGTTGCATGCGGCCTTGCTGGCGCAACGCCTGCACAGTGCGCAGCCGCGCGCCGCGCGCATCGTCACCACGCTGGATGCGGAGCTGCAGCGCACGCTCGAAGAACGCGTGAGTACGTATTTTTCGCAATTGCCCGAACGCACCTCGGCTGCCTTGCTGGTGGTGGACAACGCCACGATGGAGACACGTGCCTACGTGGGCTCGGTCAGCTTCGGCGATCGCAGGCGGCTGGGGCATGTGGACATGGTCCAGGCCTGGCGCTCGCCCGGCTCCACGCTCAAGCCGTTTCTGTACGGCATGGCTCTGGACGATGGTCTGATCCATTCGGAAAGCCTGTTGGTGGACGCGCCGCAGAGCTTTGGCGACTACCGGCCAGGCAATTTCGATGCTGCGTTCAATGGGCCGGTGAGCGCCGCTGCGGCGTTGCGACTGTCGTTGAACGTGCCGGCGGTGGATCTGCTCGACCGTATCGGCCCTGCGCGGTTCGCCGCACGGCTGTCCAACGCCGGGATCGCCTTGCACTTTCCTCGCGGTACGCCGCCCTCGCTGGCCTTGATCCTGGGGGGCACGGGTGCGCAGTTGCAGGAACTGGTCGGCGCCTTCGCCGCGCTCAATCGCGGCGGTATCGCCGGGCGTGTGCGCTACACGCCGGATGCAGCGCGGATCGACCGCCGGCTGATGTCGCCCGGCGCCGCCTGGATCGTGCGCCAGATCCTGCAGAGCAATCCGCGCCCCGGCTATGGCAGCGGCACCTTCGATACCGCGACACGCCCGGGCGTGGCGTGGAAGACCGGTACCAGTTACGGCTATCGCGACGCCTGGGCGCTGGGCGGTACGCGGCGCTATACGGTGGGCGTGTGGGTGGGGCGGCCGGATGGCACGCCACTGCCCGGCCAATACGGTGCGGTGACCGCACTGCCGTTGATGTTCGAGGTCATCGACGCGTTGCCACGCAATGCCGGCGACAGTGTGCCGCCGCCGATGCCCGCCACGGTGCAGGCACTGCAGATCTGCTGGCCGTTGGGTGGGGCCGCGGAACAGACTCCGCCGCCGCTGTGCGCGCGGCGGATGGAGGCCTACGCCCTGGAAGGCGCGGTGCCGCCGACATTCGCCGAACGCGACGCGCGGCTGTGGCAGAGCGGCCAATGGCGTTTCGAAGTGGACGCGCGCAGCGGCCAGCGGCTGTCGCAGGAATGCGAGCAGCCGCATCTGCGCGCGTCGCGTGTGCTGGCGCGCTGGCCCGCGCTGGCGTCGCCCTGGCTGAGCGCGGCAGAGCGCAATGCCACGCAACCGCCGCCGCTGGCGCCGGACTGTCGACCCGATGGGAACATGGTCGGCGCTGGCGTGCTGCGCATCGATGGGCTGAGCGACCGTGCCACGCTGGCGCGTGCCAACGACAGCGCCCGGCCGGTGCGCCTGCAGCTGCGCGCGCTGGGTAGCGAAGCGCGCATCGATTGGTTGCTGGACGGACGCTGGATCGCCCAGACCACCGGGCGCCAGGGATTTCAACGTGATTTTGCCGAGGTCGGCCAGCACACGCTCACCGCAATGGCCAGCGATGGCGCCTGGACACAGCTGCGCTTCCGCGTACTGCGCTGAGCAAGCGCTGACGCCGCATCGGCTTGGGAGCGCACGCGGGCGCGGCGGGGCATGACCAGAAAGTCAGGTCGTGTCCGGGGGTGTGCCTGCGAGGTGGAGCTGCCAGCTCGAGTGGAGAGCGCTGTGCGTGCAGATCGCCACGTCGCGAAAAAGCACAGGGCGCCTGCTGGCGCCCTGTCCTGCCGGATCGTGCAACCGAATGACTGCATCGGCGCAAGCGCGCCGATGCAGTGCACTCACTCGCCGATCCAGCCTTCCAGCATGTCGGCGAATTCGTCGGCGTGTTCTTCTTCCTGCGCGAGGATGCCTTCCAGGATGCGCTTGGTGGTGGTGTCCTTGTCGCCGATGAAGTCGATCATCTCGCGATAGCTGTCGATGGCGATACGCTCGGCGATCAGGTTTTCCTTGACCATGTCGCGCAGGTCGCTGCCTTCCTTGTACTCGGCGTGCGAGCGCTTGGTCAGCGTATCGGGGTTGAGGTCGGGTTCGCCGCCCAGCTGCACGATGCGCTCGGCGAGTTTGTGCGCGTGTTCCTGCTCCTGCTGCGCATGCTCCAGGAACTCGCCCTTCACCGCGTCGGCGAGCATGCCCTTGGCCATGAAGTAATGGCGGTAGTAGCGCAGCGTGCACACGTATTCGGTGGCGAGCGCGGTATTGAGCAGCGCGATCACTTTCTGGCGATCGGCATGGTAGCTCTCGGTGATGGCACCATCTTCGATGCTCTGACGTGCGCGGGCGCGCAGGGTGGCGGTATCGGTGATACCGGTAGTGGTGGTGGCTGGCTGATCAGACATGGCTGGCCGTTTTCCTCTTCAGTGGGCGGGGGACGCAATACGTCAGTGGGGCAGGTGCTGCAGCACGTAGTCGGCTGCAGACACCTTGAACTCTCCGGGTTCTTCGACGAACAAGGCCTTGACGACGCCGTCTTCGGCATACAGTGCATAACGACGCGAGCGCAGACCCATGCCTGAGCCGCTGGCGTCGATTTCCAGACCCAGTGCGCGAGCCAGCTCCGCATTGCCGTCTGGCAGCAGGTGCAGGCCTTCGGGAATCAGCTGGCTGCGGCCCCAGGCCTGCAGCACGAACGGGTCGTTGACGGCAGTGCACAGGACGTCGATACCGCGTTTGCGGAAGGCCTCGAAATGTTCCACGTAGCCCGGCAAGTGCTTGGCCGAACAGGTGGGCGTGAACGCGCCAGGGACCGCGAACAGCAGCACTTTGCGGCCGGCGAACAAGGTATGCGTGTCCACGGTTTCGAGGCCATCGCGCAGGTGCTTGAGGACCACTTCGGGAATGCTGTCACCAACGGCGATGGTCATGCGGGCGGTCTCCTGTGGCTGAACGGAGTCTAGAAAGGCGCAGGGGAAAAGCGCGTCAACGCGCTTGAAATCGGCAAGTGCACGCCTATCTGACGCACATGGCCGGTGCAGCGGCACACGCTACAGCCGCCGGCCCCTCACCCAACCTTTTGGAGGCTTGCAATGAATATCGTTCGCTATCCCCAGTGGCCCACCCACGCGCTGCAAAACGAGATCAAGCACGTGTTCGATCGCTTCTTCGAACAGAACGGCGAGACCGACGAGTCGGCCGTGGTCACCGCACAGTGGGTGCCGCGTGTGGACATCAAGGAAGAGCCCAACCACTTCGTGTTGTATGCCGACCTGCCGGGTATCGACCCGGGCGAGATCGAGGTGCAGATGGACAAGGGCATTCTCTCGATCAAGGGCGAGCGCAAGGGCGAATCCAGCGCCGAGACCGAACGTTTCTCGCGCATCGAGCGCCGCTACGGCAGCTTCCATCGCCGCTTCGCATTGCCCGACAGCGCCGATCCCGATGGCATCACCGCGGCCGGCCACAATGGCGTGCTGGAGATCCGCATTCCCAAGCGTCCGGCGGCAACGCCGCGTCGTATTCAGGTCGGTAACGGACAGGACGGCAACGGCCGGGTGCAGTAATAGCGGCTGGACGCGTGTGCAGCGCCAGGCAGGCGCGGCTGAGGCCCCAAGTGGGAATGCGTCAGACGTACGCTCCGGTTCCGGGCAGGCTCTCCGCACCTGTCGGCAGGGGCTCGCGACGTTCCCTCAGTCGCTCCGAATGCGTGAGCGTGGCGGGTGGTCGAGGCCGGCCGGGGTCGGCTTCGGCTGGAGCTGCGAGATCCGGCACGCGCCTGTCACGCTGCAAGGCAAGACCTGGAACGAAGCCGGCGGTTTTGTTCCCCGGCGACGGCCGCGCCGTAGAATAGGCGCGGTCGCCCGCCCGGCTGCGAATGGATCGGTTGGCATCTTCAGTTGCGTCAGCGCCAGGTGGCGCGGTCGGTTTCCGAATCTGCGGGGCGGTACGTCCCGGCGAAGCTCGCCCGCCGCGCAGCATGGCCGTCGCAACGAAGTGCCGACCCATCGAACCGGCTCGTGGCCCTGGCTGCGGGCCGTTTTTTTTTCCAGAGGTGATTAGATGGAATTCAAGGATTACTACGCAACGCTGGGTGTGGAGCCCAGTGCAGGCGATGCCGAGATCAAGACCGCGTATCGCCGGCTTGCGCGCAAGTATCACCCCGACGTCAGCAAGGAAGCCGGCGCCGAGGACAAGTTCAAGGCGATCAACGAAGCCTACGAGGCGCTGCGCGACCCGGCCAAGCGCAAGGCCTATGATCAGTTGAAGGCGCAGGGCTATCGCCCGGGCGACGAGTTCCAGGCCCCGCCGGGGTATGGCGGTGGCCAGGGCTTCGATTTCGAGGAAGTGTTCGGCAATGGCGGCGCCGGCGGCGGCTTCAGCGATTTCTTCGAAAGCCTGTTCGCCGGCCAGCGCGGCGGCCGTGCGCGCGGGCCGGGTGCGGGTGCGGGTGCAGGTGCCGGGGCGCCGCCGCGCGGCGACACCCGCGCCAAGCTGGCCGTGCCGCTGGAAGCGGTGTATTCCGGCGACAGCGTGCGTATCACCATCAACGGCAAGCAGCTGGACGTACGCGTGCCCAAGGGCGTGCAGCCCGGCCAGGTGATCCGGCTGAGCGGGCAGGGCAATGGTGGCGGCAACCTGCTGCTGGAGATCGAATATGCCGCGCATCCGCACTTCGAGGTGGACGGGCGCAATATTCTCTACACCCTGCAGGTCATGCCGTGGCAGGCGGCGCTGGGCACTACCATCAGCGTGCCGACGCTGGGCGGTTCGGTGGAGCTGAAGGTGCCTGCCGACTCGGACGCCGGCCGCAAGCTGCGCCTGCGGGGCCGCGGCCTGCCGGGTGCCACGCCGGGCGACCAGATCGTGGAGCTCGAGGTGCTGGCTCCGGCGCCGACCGACGATGCGCAGAAGAAGGCCTATCGCAACCTGGCCAAGGCGTTCGGCGAGACGGTGTGAGTTTCCCCGTGAGGGGCATTGGGCCTTGCGCCTGCAAGAGAAGGGTTGGGGTGGGACTGCGGTGAGCCAGCGGCATCGCCCGGCCAACGTCGTGCTTCCCCCGCCTGCGGGGGAAGGTGCCCGAAGGGCGGATGGGGGTGGCAGTCACGTGGTGTTCCCGCAAACACCAACAGCACCCTCATCCGGCGCTGCGCGCCACCTTCTCCCGCACGCGGGAGAAGCTGATCGGCTGTCAGCGCTCGCGCGCGTTGGAGAAGATGATCGGTTGTCAGTGTTCCCCCGCACGCGGGAGACGGTGATCGGTTGTCAGTGCGCGGGGAAGAAGGCGATAGGTTGCCGGCGCTGCAGCATCGTCCGGCCAACGCCATCCTTCCCCCGCCTGCGGGGGAAGGTGCCCGGAGGGCAGATGGGGGCAGCAGTCGCGTGATGTTCCCGCAAACACCAACAGCACCCTCATCCGGCGCTGCGCGCCACCTTCTCCCGCACGCGGGAGAAGATGATTGGTTGTCAGCGCTCGCGCGCGCTGGAGAAGATGATCGGTTGTCAGTGTTCCCCCGCACGCGGGAGACGGTGATCGGTTGTCAGTGCGCGGGGAAGAAGGCGATAGGTTGCCGGCGCTGCAGCATCGTCCGGCCAACGCCATCCTTCCCCCGCCTGCGGGGGAAGGTGCCCGGAGGGCAGATGGGGGCAGCAGTCGCGTGATGTTCCCGCAAACACCAACAGCACCCTCATCCGGCGCTGCGCGCCACCTTCTCCCGCACGCGGGAGAAGATGAT
>NZ_JAJGQH010000016.1 GCF_020783655.1 Xanthomonas melonis
AGCCGCGCAACGTCTCGGCCGTACAGCCCACCTTGGCCGACACCGACACGATCGCCGACCACTGCGACGCGTACCCGTCCTGGTGGTCCAGCACCATCTTCACCGACCGCTCCCGGACCTCGGGGGAAAACTTGCTTGCTCTGCTCATGGCTCCATCTTCTCAAGTTATGGAGCCTCCGGGGTTCCCGGGGCCGTTCAAAGCTTCTAACACTTGCCGCCTGCTGTTCTGCAGGCAGAGATCGATGCAACCTTCGTTGATACCCGCGCTACACAGTAGGCAGAGGGTCAAGCACCTGACTTTGCTTGTCTTCCATTGGCAAAACGGATGTACGAAATTAGCTACAACTCAAGAGGCGGAGCCGGTCCCTCTCAAGCATGGACGGTACGAGACGAGTCACTGCCAGCAATTTTCGAGTGAAAGCCACCACTCGTCTACTTTATGGACGTAACGTAAGCAAGCCTGAATCGCAGGCAAAATCGCCCCTAGCAGGGGAAGGCGAAACCCATGGAAGTTAAAGCAAATACGTTGAAGGTTATGTGTATCCTCGCCTGCGCTTTGATGGCAGGCCAAGTCTCGGCTCAAACTGGCGGATGCTGTGCAGGTGGTGTAGGTGCCCAAGCAACAATGGGGCTGGGGGGGCGTAGCCCAGCAGCTGCCAACCTCACCCTAGATCCCGCTTGGTCGATCTACGAATTCCAACGTGACGGCGTGACATATCTGCAAATCAACGACGTCGCCGGGGAAGTTAGGGCAGTGGTCGCACGCGTTGATAATGCGCTCTGGGTACTGCCAATGGGCAAGGACGCCGATCGCGTCATAGTACCTGCAGCCAACACGATTTGGGCAAGTTCGTCGACGACGTCTCCAGCTGAGCTAGGACCTAGCGCAAAAATGGTATACCAGACCGCACACTTTACCGTGCGTGTCGAGCGGCAAGCCAACGTGGAACGCTGGAAGATTTCCCCGACGCGGTAACAACGGCTGTCTCGGACACGAGGAAAGTAAGTACTAACGCATGGCGGCGACGAAACAAGCCGCCATGCGACTTAAGCCGGGCCCGAAATTCATGTTCATCTTCAGGGGATTCACGCCGCACGGAATCCACCAAAGAAGTATCGGCAAAAACTCTCATGACGACCCCCTGCCCCCCTCGACCGCGCCAGACACGCGCGTGGATAAAATGCTTGCTGGACGCAGGCAGAAGTTCCAACGCGTTGAGTGTGCAACGATAAGCTGCAAGCTGCAGCCCAAGGGAGAGCTGCTGACAATCCCCTTGCATTAGACAGTCGAGCTTGGTGGAATTCAATCTCTCAAACGCAGCCGAACGCAGCGTTCGAAACAGGCCATGCGTTTCAATCTCCAATGGATATAACGCCGCAACATATTCATGCAGAAGCTGCGACTCCAGAACTGCCACGCGCGTTATCTCCATTGCTGCAGCATGGTGACCACGCTCACGAAGATCTGCTATAACCGATTTCCGCATCCTATTCATCTGGACGTTGATATCAGAGTATTCCACGACCCGATCCCGCAATGTCCGCTCAGCCGCGAGATAACTAGCTTGAATGGCCTTTTGAGCATCCGCCTTAATTCGCCCGATAGCGTCAAATCGGTTAAACGGCTTTACGAACCGCACACCAAAAACGAATAACAAAGTACTAACGAAGACATGAAAGATTTGAACCTCAAAAAGGCCAGAATTGTAATAACCAATCTCATATGTCTTTGGCAAAGTTATTGCTAACGCGAAATTCGCAAGCAGCGTCCCGAGAGCGGTCCCCGTCCACCCGTGACGACGCGTCAAGATAATTGCCGGGCCTATCAGGGCAGCCATCAGCATCTTCCGAAGTAACGGCTCCTGCGTATAGCCTAGTATATAAAAGAGGACAAGAATGACGACAACCGACAGTCCAAGATCTCGAGGCAGGTCTATGCGCGCCGGCTCTCGTTTTCGGGGCGACCACAACATGGCCGGAAGTAAGAAAATCAATATCCCCTGATAACTTCCCAACCAGTAGCGAACAAGGAATTCCAAGACCTTGTCCGTGCTCGGCCCGCCAAGGCTGGCATTGAGGACAATGCTCCACAGCGAATTAAAAAACCCAATGACAATCGCGAATGGAATTAAGAAAGGAGTCTGCTGAAAAAGCTTGCGCGCATAATGGCGTGCCAACCAGATGACGAACGCAATCATGGGGGCATGAACAAGTGGACTTATGTACGCCCAGGTCACGTCGTATCCCTGGTGCTGCGAGAGCGGAACACGCAGCCAAAGCATTGCTGCCGCATCACCTGCCAACAGGAAAGGCCACTCGCGATAGGGTCTGAATAAGAGGGTGACAACACGCAGGCCAACCGGCAGATACCACTGGTCGATTGAGCAATACCAAAGCGACAAAAACGCCAAGCAGTAGCACACGCTGATCAGCATGCCCCTGAGGACTTCTTTGGCTACCGCCATACCACCACTCCTTGGTTCCACGATGCTTCCTAGTCTGGAGGGAACTGCTTGGTGGAGTATAGCGATGGCGCACACATTGCGATAAAGGCTTGCACGTCTCGACCTACAGCGTGTGCGTTTAACGACACGTATTGCACTTTGCTGGTGCATCTGCCCCATGCATGGGTGAACCATGGGTTCGAGGGTAACACCAAGTAACGCATCTCATCGAGGATCCGCAAGCGCTTGACGCGATCAGGCGAATCGGACCTGGCCGCGTGGCTCGCATTGCCGGTGCCGCTTATGCCTGCGTGCATAAGACTTGGACATGAGGAGGCATTCCAAAAAAGAAAGCCGCGCATTGCGCGGCCTTCTTCGTTTTCCATGCTGATCTCGGCATAACCGACAGGATCAGCCCTCCATCTGCTCCAGCTCCTTGCCCTTGGTCTCGTAGACGTACTTGAGTACGAAGAAGACCGAGATGAAGGCGGCGACGGTGTAGATGCCGTAGGCACCGGCCAGGCCGATGCTGCCGAGCAGGATCGGGAAGCTGACGGTGATGGCGAAGTTGGAGGTCCACTGCGCGGCGCCGGCGATGGCCAGGCCCGAACCGCGGATCTGGTTGGGGAACATCTCGCCCAGCATCACCCACATCACCGGGCCCCAGGAGGCATTGAAGAACACCACATAGACGTTGGCGGCCACCAGCGCCAGCATGCCCATGGAGTCGGACATGGCGAGCTTGCCGTTGGGATCCAGCGAGGCCGTGGCGAACGCATAGGTGACCAAGGCGAGCGAGACGGCCATGCCGGCCGAGCCGATCCACAGCAGCGGCTTGCGGCCGATCTTGTCCACCAGCATCACCGTGACCAGGCAAGCGCCGATGCTAAGGCCGCCGGAGAGGACGTTGATCAGCAGCGCATCCTGTTCGGAGAAGCCCACGGCCTGCCACAGCACCGCGCCGTAGTAGAACACCACGTTGATGCCCACCAGCTGCTGGAACACGGCCAGGCCGATGCCGATCCAGACGATGGGGCGGATCTTGCCGGTGGCCTTGTTGATCAGGTCCGAGAACTTCGGCTTGTGCTGATCGGCGGCCATCGAGGCCGCAATCTCGCTCAGCTTGGTCTGCGCGGCGGCATTGCCGTACAGGCGCTTGAGCACCACCAGTGCCTGCTCGCGGCGCCCTTTGACCACCAGATAGCGCGGGCTTTCCGGAATGACCAGCAGCAACACCAGGAACAGGATCGAGGGAACCGCCTGCATCCAGAACATCCAGCGCCAGGCGGCCTGCCCGGCCCACAGCGGCTCGGTGGACGCGCCGGCGGCGTTGGCCAGCAGGTAGTTGCTCAGAAAGGCGCAGAACAGCCCGCTGATGATGGCGATCTGCTGCATCGTGGCCAAGCGGCCACGGTAGCGCGCGGAAGCGACCTCGGCGATGTAGGCCGGCGAGATGACGCTGGCCGCGCCGACCGCGAAGCCACCCATCACGCGGGCGAAGATGAAGAATGCCGAGCTATGCGAGGCGCCGGCACCAATGGCCGACAGCAGGAACAGCGCGGCGGAAATGATCAGCACCGCACGACGACCCCAACGGTCGGCCAGGCGTCCGGCGAAGAATGCGCCGATGGCGCAGCCCAGCAGCATCGAGGCGACCTCGAAACCGGTCTCGGCAGCGCTGGACTGGAAGGTCTGTTTCAGGCCATCGACGGTGCCATTGATCACGCCGCTGTCGAAGCCGAACAGAAAGCCACCAATCGTGGCCACACAGCTGATCAGGATGATGAAACGGGTGTTCTCGCCGGCATCGGGGGCGCCGTCAATGGAAACGCTGGACATGGGTTCACCTGGGAACATGCGAGGGAGCGGTCACCAAGCGACCGCATCGGCCGGCGGCGCAGGACGCCGCCGGCCACGGGACATCACCGCGTCAGATACTGATTGATCAGGTTCTCGTAGGCTTCCTGACGGCCGCTGATCTGCGTGGGCGCATTGCCGGCAGCATGCCTGGCCAGATCCGCCAAGGTGGTCTTGCCTGCCGCGAAGTCGGCGCCTGCGCCGCTGTCGAAGCTGGCATAGCGCTCGGCGCGCCAGCGTTCCAGCGGCGAAGACGTCAGCAGCGCATTGGCCACTTCCAGCCCGCGTGCGAACGCGTCCATGCCGCCGATGTGGGCCAGGAACAGGTCCTGCGGGTCGGACGATTCGCGGCGCACCTTGGCGTCGAAGTTCAGCCCGCCCGGCGCCAGCCCACCCTGGCGCAGCACCACCAGCATCGCGCCGACGGTGTCGTACAGGTCGGTCGGGAACTGGTCGGTGTCCCAGCCGTTCTGCGGGTTGCCGCGGTTGGCATCGATGCTGCCCAGCAGGCCGGCATCGGAGGCGACCTGCAGATCGTGCTCGAAGCTGTGCCCGGACAGCGTGGCGTGGTTGGCTTCGATATTGAGCTTGAAATCCTGGTCCAGGCCATGCTGGCGCAGGAAACCGATCACCGTGGCGCTGTCGAAGTCGTACTGGTGCTTCATCGGCTCCATGGGCTTGGGCTCGATCAGGAAGTTGCCCTTGAAGCCGATGCTGCGGCCATAGTCGCGCGCCAGGGTGAGGAAGCGCGCCATGTTGTCCTGCTCGCGCTTCATCTGGGTGTTGTGCAGGCAGGCATAGCCTTCGCGGCCGCCCCAGAACACGTAGTTCTCCCCGCCCAGCTCCACGGTGGCATCGATCGCGGCCTTGACCTGCACGGCCGCACGCGCCACCACGTTGAAGTCCGGGTTGGTGGAGGCGCCATTCATGTAGCGCGCATGCGAGAACAGGTTGGCGGTGCCCCACAGCAGCTTGATGCCGGTGTCGGCCTGGCGCTGCTTGGCGATGCCGACCATATGGCTGAGGTTGTGCTCGTACTCGCCGATGTCGTCCGCATCCGGTGCCAGGTCCACGTCGTGGAAGCAGTAGTACGGCACGCCGAGCTTGGTGAAGAACTCGAACGCCGCATCGGACTTGGCTTCGGCGCGCGCCAGCGCGGTGTTGCCCGCATCCCAGGGATAGGCGCGCGTGCCCGGGCCGAACGGATCGGCGCCGTTGCCGCAGAAGCTGTGCCAGTAGGCCACGGCAAAGCGCAGGTGCTCGGCCATGGTCTTGTCGCCGATTTTCTTGTTGGCGTCGTAGACCTTGAACGCCAGCGGGTTGTCCGAGTCGCGGCCTTCGAAGCCGATCTTGCCGATGCCGGGGAAGTATTCCTTGGCGCCGATGTACACGGTGTTGCTCATGGGGTGTGATGTCCTTGGTACTGGGGGAGTGATGAATCAGCCGGCGTAAAGCGGGCTGACGACGTGCAGATGCTTGAGGAAGGTCTGGTAGTGCTGCCGATATTGGGCGACGCGCTGCGGGTCGGGCTGCGCGGCAAGCGTATCGTCCACCTGCAGATGCTCCAGCACCACCTCCGACAACGCGGCGTCGCTGCCATCGTTGCGGTCGCAGGCCCACAGCGCCTGCAGTGCGGCGCCGAAGGCAGCGCCTTCGGGCTGGGTCGGTACCACGACCTGCAGGTCGAAGATGTCGGCCACCATCTGCCGCCACTGCGCGCTCTTGCTGCCGCCGCCGGTGAGCAGGATGGTATCGAACTGCAGGCCGGCAGCGACGAAGGCGTCGAAGCCGTTGCGCAGGCTGTAGGTGGCGCCTTCCATCGCGGCGCGGTAGAAATGCGCGGCGGTGGTGTTGTGCAGGTCCATGCCGAACAGGCAGCCGCGCGCGGCCGGCAGATCGGGAGTGCGCTCACCGTTGAAGAACGGCAGCAGTACCAGTCCATCGGCACCCGGCGCGGTGTCGGCGATCATCGCCTCGGTCTGCTCGCGGGTGATGGAGAACATGCGCATCACCGCCTCGGTGGCGACGGTGCAGTTCATCGTGCAGATCAGCGGCAGCCAGCCGCCGCTGGAGGAACAGAACGCGGCCCAGCGCGCATCGTCGTCCACTACCGGGTGATCGGCGTAGGCGAACAGCGTGCCGGAAGTGCCCAGGCTCATGGTCAGACGCCCCGGCACCACATTGCCGGTGCCGATGGCAGCCATCATGTTGTCGCCGCCACCGGTGGTGACGCGCACGCCAGCCGGCAGGTTCAACGCGGTAGCAGCGGCGTCGGACAACGGATACACCGCGCCGGTCTCCACCAGCGGCGGCAAGGCCGTGCGCAGATCGCGCTGCGCATCGACCGCGCCCAGCATGCGCTCGGACCACTGCCGGGTGCGCACGTCCAGCCAACCGGTGCCGGAGGCATCGCCGACTTCGGCAAAGCGCTCGCCGGTCAGCCAGAAGTTGATGTAGTCGTGCGGCAGCATCACCGTGGTCATGGCCGCATACGCCTCGGGGCGGTGCTTGCGCGTCCAAGGCAGTTTGGAGGCGGTATACCCGGCCAGGATCGGATTGCCTGCGGCCGCCACGCTGCCGGCGGCGCCGCCCACGGCGTCCATGATCTCGTCGCATTCCAGCGCGGTGCTGGTGTCGCACCACAGTTTCACCGGCGCGGTGACGCTGCCGTCGGCCGCCACCGGCACGAAGCCGTGCTGCTGGCCGGAGACGGAGATGCCGCGCACGCGCGCACGCTGTTCGGCATCGAGCTGCGCGAAGCAGTGCACGATGCCGTCGATCCACCACTGCGCCTGCTGCTCGCGGGTCCCGTCGTCGCGGCTGATCAGCTCCATCGGCGCGGCAATGGTGGCGACCACCGCGCGATCCTGCGGATCGTAGGCCACCAGCTTGACGCTCTGTGTGCCCACGTCCAGTCCTACGTACAAGCTCATTGCGTCACCAATCGGTTGTTGTTGAGTCCCACCTGCTGGGTGCGGCCTGCGCCCAGTTCCAGGTCCAGGGTCTGCCCGGCATAGGACAGTTGATAGCGCCCGCCACGATCGCTGTGCAGGCGTGCCTGCCGCAAGCGACCGGCGTCCCATTCCAGATCGACGCTGGCGCCGCCGCGCACACGCAGGCCACGTACGCTGCCGCGCGGCCATACCTTGGGCACGGCCGGCAACAGGAACACGCTGCCGCCCCAGCTTTGCAGCAGCATTTCGGTGATGCCGGCGGTGCCGCCGAAGTTGCCATCGATCTGGAACGGTGGATGGGCATCGAACAGGTTCGGGTAGGTGCGTTCGGGCGAAATCAGCAGCTGCAGGATGCGATACGCATGTTCGCCATCGGCCAGCCGTGCCCATAGGTTCAGCCGCCAGCCGATGCCCCAGCCGGTGGCGTTGTCGCCGCGGATTTCCAGCGAACGCCGCGCGGCCGCGGCCAGTTCGGGGGTATCGCGCAGGTTGATCTGGCTGGACGGATGCAAGGCGTACAGGTGCGAGACGTGGCGGTGATGGATCTCCGGCGCCTGCATGTCCCAGTCCTGCTGCCACTCCTGCAACTGCCCGGCCTTGCCGATGCGGTTGGGCGGCAACCGCTCGCGCAAGGCGGCCAGTTGCTGGGCCAGCTCCGCATCGACATCGAGCAATTTGCTCATGGCGATGCATTGCGCGAACAGATCGCGCAGCAGCTGCGCATCCATGGTGGGCCCGGCGCACACCGCCGCACCGAACGGGTGCTGGTTTTCCGGCGACATTGAGGGGGTGGTCACCATCGCGCCGGTCTGCGGGTCGCGCACCAGGGTGGCGACGAAAAACTGCGCGGCGCCCTTGAACAGCGGATAGATCTTGCTCAGGTAGGCACGGTCGCGGCCATAGTCCCAGCGGTCCCACAGCTGTTGCAGCAGCCAGACCCCACCCATCGGCCACAGGCTCCACTTGGCGCCATCGATCGGCCCGGCCTGGCGCCACAGATCGGTATTGTTGTGCACCACCCAGCCGGGTGCGTCGTACAGCGTGCGCGCGGTATGCGCGCCGGTCTGGGCCAGATCGAACAGCATGGATTCCAGCGGTTCGACGCATTCGTGCAATGCGTTGGCCTCGCTGGGCCAGTAGTTCATCTCGGTGTTGATGTTGATGGTGTACTTGCTTTCCCACGGCGGCTGCATCAGGTCGTTCCAGATGCCTTGCAGGTTGGCCGGCTGGGTGCCGGGCCGCGAGCTGCAGATCAACAGGTAACGCCCGTACTGGTGATACAGCGCGGCCAATGCCGGATCGTTGCCGTCGGCAAAGCGCCGCACGCGCTGATCGGTCGGCAACTGCGCGGCATCGCTGCTGCCCAGGTCGATCGCCACGCGCCGGAACAGGCGCCGATGATCGGCCAGGTGCGCGCGCAGCAAGGCGGGATAATCGAATCCGGCCGCCTTGCGCAGGCTTTCCGATGTCGACGCAAGCGGATCGCCATCGACCGCATCGAAGCGTCGATAACTGGTCGCGGCGGTCAGCAGCAACACCACTTCATCGGCAGCGTCGATCCGCAGGCGGTCGCGCACCTGGCTGAGCGTGCCGCCGGTGATCTTCGGAAGCACCCGCAAGGCGAACCGCAACTTGCCCTCGATACCGGCGAAGCCGCTGTTGCGACCGTGAAACAGCAGGCCGCCCTGCTCCGCCGTCACCTCGCCGGTCTGCGGGCTGTCGATGCCGACCCGCAACGAAATCGCACCAGGACGGTCGCACGACAAGCGCACCACGATGCATTGCGACTGCGCGGACACGAACACCTCGCGCCGATGCAGCGCGCCACCGGAGCGGAAGGTGGTAGTGGCCACCGCGGTGTCCAGGTCGAGCTGGCGACGGTAGTCGCTGATGTCATCGGCGCGATCGAAATCCAGCAGCAGATCGCCCAACGGCTGATACGGCATCTGCTTGAGCGGACGCGACAGCATGCTGGCGTCGGCCAGTCGCTCGGCGTCGGCGTAGCGGCCGGCGAAGATCAGCTCGCGCACCTTCGGCAACGCCGCCAGTCCATCCGGACTGGTGGCGTCGTAGGGACCGCCTGCATACAGCGTGTCTTCGTTGAGCTGCAGGCGCTCATGCGCGATGCCGCCCCACACCATCGCACCCAGTCGTCCGTTGCCGACCGGCAACGCCTCCACCCATTCGCTGGCGGGTTCGCGATACCACAACTGCAATGCATCCGCTGCGGCCACCGGCGGCAACGCGGTGGCTTTCGATAACTGCGCGGCATGTGCGATCACCGGCGCGGCACCCAGGACCGCGACAGCGGCTCCGGTTGCCTTGCACAGTTCGCGACGGGTCAGCACGGCCACCGCCGCACTGCCCTGCCGGAACCGCCCGCGACTGCCTTGCGGCGTTCCGGCATCTGCTTGCTCATCGACTGAAGACAGCCTGCGATCATCGGCGACGCGCTTTGCCGGACGCAATCTTGCGCTGCAACACGCTGACCGGCTTGCCGTCGTACTGGACGCTGGTGTCGGTCGCAGGTTCCAGCGCACCGGCATCGGCGCGCGGGCCGTCGACGAAGCGCACCTTGATGGTGCGGCTGGCCTGCATGCCGGTCCAGCTGCCTTCGCGCTTGCCGATGCTCAGCTCGCCCTTGGCCTGGTTCCAGACCAGCGGAATGCGGCTGAACTCGCCCTTCTCGTAGCCGTAGCCCTTGCCGTCGTCCTCGTACAGCGAGAACTGGCCATCGGCGCCGGTATAGACCACCACGGTGAGCGGTGCATCCGGCTTCTGGTCCACGTATTCCTGCACGGGGCCGGTCGGCACGATGGAACCGGCACGCACGAACAGCGGCATGCGCTCGATCGGCGCAGCCGCTTCGATGCTCTGGCCGCCCTCGTACCGCTTGCCGGTGGCGAAATCCAGCCAGCTGCTGCCGGCCGGCAGATAGACCTGCCGCGAGGTGGCGCCGAAGCGGGTCACCGGTGCGACCAGGAACGCCGGCCCGAACAGGTACTGGTCGTTGACGTCGCGGACCTTGGGATCGTTCGGGAAGTCCATCATCATGCCGCGCATGATCACGCCATCGCGCTGGTAGGTGTCACCGGCCAGGCTGTAGATGTACGGCAGCAAGGCATAACGCAGGCGGTTGTAGTAGGCCATGCTCTCGTAGAACGGCGTGCCTTCCGGGGCGATGTTCCAGATCTCGCGATACGGGAACTGGCCGTGCGAGCGGAAGATCGGCACGAACGCGCCGAACTGGAACCAGCGCGTATTGAGCTCGCGCCATTCGGGCAGGTGCGCCGGATCCTGGCTCTCGTAGCGCTTCTCCACCGCGAAGCCGCCGATGTCGAAGGTCCAGTTGGGCAGGCCCGACAGCGCCATGTTCACGCCAGCGGAAATCTGCTCGTGCAGGTCGTCCCAGCGCGAGACGATATCGCCGCTCCACACCGCCACCGCGTTGCGCTGGGTGCCGGCATAGCCCTTGCGCGAGAGGATGAACACGCGCTTGTCGTCGGCCGCGCGGTCGCCCACGTACACGCCGTGGGTGTGCGGCAACGGATACGAATTGAAGTACTCGGTGGACGAACCCAGTGCGTTGGGCGTGGTACGCGCCTTGCGCTCGCCGATGTCGAGATTGGAATGCACGTCCGGCTCGTCGGCGTCCATCCACCAGGCATCGAAGCCCTTGCTGTTGAGCTTTTCGTTGACCTGGCGCCAGAAGATCGCCTGCGCCTTTTCCGAATACGGATCGTAGAACGAGTTCTTGTAGCCCTTGCCGATCCAGTCCAGCTCACCCACTTCGACATTGCGCTTGAACATGAAACCGGCCGCGTCCAGTTCCTTGTAATTGGCGGTGGTGGGATAGAACTTGGGCCAGATCGAAATCATGATCTGCGCGTGCATGTCGTGCACGGCCTTGACCATGCCGTCCGGATCGGGGAAGTGCTGCGGATCGAAATCGTGCGAGCCCCAGGCGTCTTCCGGCCAGTACGACCAATCGAGCACGATGTTGTCCAGCGACAGCTTGCGCTTGCGGTATTCGGCCACCGCGCCCACCAGCTCGTCCTGGCTCTTGTAGCGCTCGCGGCTCTGCCAGAAGCCATACGCCCACTTGGGCAGCATCACCGACTTGCCGGTGAGTTCGCGGTAGCCGGCCACGGCTTGGTCGTAGGAATCGGCGGAAACGAAGTAGTAGTCGATCATCTGACCGGCTTCGGACCACAGCGACAGGTCCTTCGCTTCGGCGGCAGGCAGCGGATCGCGGTGCAGCAGCGCGATGTAGCTGGGATCGATCAGATCCCATTCGATCTTGACGGTGTGGCGCTGGCCCGGCTGCAGATCGAGGGTGAACTCGTGATTCCACGGGTTCCAGTTCTGGCGCCAGCGATCGATCACCAGCTTGCCATCCACGTACAGCTTGGCGTACTCGCTCGAGTACAGCGAGAAGCTGTGCTCGCCGCCGGTGAGCGCTTCGATCTCGCCCTCCCAGCTGACCTGCATGCGGCTGTCCTTGTCCTTGGTGATCGCCTTCTTGGGGAACTTGGTCAGGTCGCTGAGGTATTGATAGTTCACCTCGCTCTCGCGCCGCTCCAGCACCTGCTTGCCGTTGATGGCGTAGCGGGCGGTCAGCGCGCCGGCCTTGCCCTTGGCGTCGTACAGCTTGAGCGTCTTGGGCAGCGGCTGCAGGCCGCGCGGGTCGCCCAGGCGGCTGATCGAGTTGTTGTCCCAGAGCAGGCCGTAATTGCGGCTGGACACCAGGTAAGGCACCGCCATGTCGATGTTGTTCTGCTGCAGTTCGACGTTGCGGCCCTTCTGGTTCATCCAGCCCTGCTGGTGCTGGCCGAAGCCGTACAAGGCTTCATCGTCGGGCGACTGGAAGCGCTGGCGCACGCTCAGGTACTGCTTGCCTTCGACCTTGAGCGGCGCAAAGCTGCGCCCGCCGGCCACTTCCGACAGCACCGGCTTGCCGTTGGCATCGGCGAAGCTGACATGGCCGTCGACGGTTGAGACGGTGGCAGTGACCTTGCCGGTCTTCAGCTGCACGCTGTCGCCCTGCTCGGCCAGCTGGAACGCGGTGTCGCCCTGCACCGGCACCCGCATCAGGCTGGGGCTGCGCGCGAAGTCGCCATCGGGATCGGCGCTGACGCGGATGATGCCAGCATCGACCACCTGCAGCCGCACCGCAGCGGCGCCCTTGGTGCTGGGCACCACGGTGACGCCATCGGCGGCCTTGCGCACTTCCTGCGCGTGCGCGGCATTGGCCAACAAGGCCAGCGACAACGCCAGGCAGTGGGCGAGCGGCGTACGCCGATTGGAAGGCGCGGCGCTGGCGGAACGGATGGTGGTTTGCATGGTCACTCCCTTTGAATGGCGGAACGGCGCTGCGGGGGCAGCGCTGCATGGGTTGGAAGATCCGACGGCCGACCGCGGCGCGGGCGGGGACGACGTGCAGACACGGCAAGGTCGGTCGACCGCTGCCGCTTCCTGGCGCCGCCCGCGTCTGCCACGACTGCGCGGCGGCCGTGGATCGCGGTTACTTGTAGGTGCCGAGCTTGATCTTGAGCAGTTGCGGGGCGCTGGAGAAATTGACGCCGTAATCGGTCTGGTCACCATTCCAGTTGCGCTGGAACTTCCACTGCGTGCCCTCGTACACGCCCTCCTCGACGCGTTCGTAGATCATGTTGGCAGTGGCGTCGCCCGCCGGGTGCAGGGTCACGCGCGCGTGGTAGCCGGTGACCAGGAACTCGTCCGGACCCAGCTCGGCGATCAGGGCGGCACCGATCGGCTCCGGGTTACCCGGCGGCTCGCCCTTGAACCAGAACTGCGGCACGCCATAAGTGATGGTGGCGCTCCAGCGGTCGTTGAGCCTGAGCTCCTGCACGGCCTGGCCGGGTTCTTCGGCGGTACCGTGCAACTTGCCTTCGGACGCAGCCTTGGCGAACGGGCGCATGCCCATGCTCACCGCCTGGAAGCCCAGCGCAAACGGTGCCAGCGTTTCTTCGTTGACGTGCTTGGCGCCCAGCGGATAGTTGGAGTAACGGGTGAAGTCGATGCCGAATGCCGACCAGCCGATGCCGTCATGGCCCAGCGTGGGATACAGGTAACGCGCGTATTCCGGGCGGTTGCCGGTTTCGGCGACGAACAAGGCATTGTCCGGGCGCGCGTAGCGTTCCAGCACCGTGGTGTACATGCGGTATTCCGGCATGTAGATGTCTGGCGCCAGCAGATCGATATGCGGGCCGGCGGCCTTCCACACATCCAGCACGTTGTCGGTGGGGCCACCGCTGGCGTACTGGCCGGGCTGACCCGGATTGAAGGGCCCACGCAGCGCGGCATTGACGTACATCGGCAGCGGATATTCGGCCTTGCCGGCTTCGGTCACCTGGTCGATGTAACGGCCGATCGACCACGCATGGAAGATTTCATCGGCATCGGCGCCAAACACCTGCGCCCAGGTGCCGGGCTGCTTGTTCAAGCGCTTGAGCAGTGCATCCGGCACAGGGCCGTCGAACAGCTTCTGCGCCATCGGCGAGAAATCGCGCACGCTGCCGTAGGTGCCCGGCTCGTTCTGCGGCTGGATCATGATGACGGTGTGCTGCGGATCCACCTTCTTGAGGTGCTGCATGAAGGCGACGAAGGCCTTGCGGTCGGCGTCCAGGGTGGCCTGCGCATGCGGCGACAACGAACCGATCGCCTTGCCCTCGCGGGTGATCACGCGCGGGAACCGTTGATTGTCTGCCTTGACCCACAGCGGTGTGTAGGAAGGGCTGTTGTTCTTCCAGGTGGCGAACCACAGCAGCACCAGCTTCACCTTGTGCTCGCGCGCCTGGCTCAGCAAGGTATCGACGAAGGAGAAATCGAACTTGCCTTCTTCCGGTTCCACCTGCTCCCAGGCGATCGGCACCTGCACGGTGTTGGGGCCCAACACCTGCATCGCCGGCCACACCTTGTCCATGATGCCGGGATAGTTGCTGGAGTTGTTGACCTGCGCGCCAAGAATCAGGAACGGGGCGCCGTCGACCATCAACGCATGCTTGCCATCCTTGCTGACGAACTGCGGCATCGGGCTCTGTTCGGCCTGCGCCTGATTCGTGGCCGGGGTGGCGGCCGGCGCCGTCGCCGTTGGCGTGGTGGCGGCCGGTTTTGCGGCATCGCCCTGGTCACCGGATTGGCATGCGGCCAGGGCAAGCGTCAGCGCAGACAGCAGCAGCGGACGCAGGCAACGCGATGCGGTGATGGGGCGTGCGACGGGGATCTGCATGGACATAGGACTCCGTGTCACCAGGTATCGGTGCGAAATGGGGAAACAGGAAGGGTGTCGCGGTTGATCAGGTTGGCGTCGTCGGGGTTCTCGCTCCAGCCATAACGCACCGCGACCGGCGCAGGTACCGCATCGCTGCGCACCACGATGCGGTCGCCCTCGATCCGCGCAGTGGCCGGATGGAAGCGACGGTCGGCGCCGGCGATGCGAAAGCCCTGTGGTGCGCCGCCGCCTCGTACCTGCAGCGTACTGCCCTGCAGATCGAACTCCAGCTCGGCCTTGCCGTCGGTAAATCGCGCGCGCTCGAACACCGGAGCGCTGTACACCAGCGTCTGGCCGTAGGCCACGTGCCGTGCAGCCAGCGCCAGGCGATGCCCGACATCGCGCTTGTTGGTGGGGTGGATGTCGGTGGGATTGCCGATATCGATGATCACCGCCTGCGCGGTCGCCGGCAGCGCCAGCGTCTTGGACTGCGACTCGCGCAGCAGCGCCCACGGACTCAGCTCGCCCTTGTCGCCGCCAGCCTTGAAGTTGGCCAGCTGCACCCACAAAAACGGCAGGGCCTTCTGGCCACGTTCGGAGCGCCACTGCTGGATCATGGCGGCGAACTGTTCGCGGTATTTCAACGCACCGCTCTCGCTGGCATTGGTTTCGCCCTGGTACCAGATCACGCCCTTGACCGGGAACGGCTGCAACGGATGGATCATCTGGTTGTACAGCAGCGTCGGCAGTTGATTCTTGTTGTCGACCAGCGACACGCGCACCGCCGCAGGCCGGAACTTCCAGCCGTTCAATGCGCGCTTGGCGCCATCGTTGGTCTGCACGAAGCGCTGTGCGTCCGGGCCATGCATGCCGCCACCGCCGCTGAGATCCTCCACCCGGACCGCGATGTGGTTGACGCCGGCGTGCAGGACGGTGGCAGGCACCGGATAGACGCGCGCCAGGTTCCACTGCTTTTCGGTCGTGCCCACCTGCTGACCATTGACGTAGGTGATGTCCGAGTCGTCGATCTGGCCCACGCCCAGGGTGATGCCGGCCTTGGCCTCGGCCGCGCTCAGGGTCACCGTGGTGCGATACCAGGCAATCCCATCCATGCCATCGAAGCCGCTGGCCTCCCATTGCTGGCTGGTCGGGATGCTGTCCCAGTCGCTGTCGTCGAAGCCCGGCTCGCGCCACTGCGGGGTATCGCCTTCGACCTTGGGCCAGCGCGCGATGCGCTTGCCGGTGGCGGCCTGCGCTGCGGCATCGCGTTGCTTGATCGCCTCGATGGCTCCCTGGTTCTGGTCGGCGCTCAGCCCCAGCGAGGCGGCATCCATCCACGCCTCGATCGCGCTGCCGCCCCAACTGCTGTTGACGATGCCGATCGGCACGCCGGTACTGGCGCGCAGCTCCTTGGCGAAGAAGTAGCCCACTGCGGTGAATTCGCCGGCGGTGGCTGGCGTCGCCGCCTTCCATTCGCCGCCGGCCAGGCGCGTCTCGGGTCGCACCGACCACGACTTGGGCACCTTGAAGTGCCGCAGTTGCGGATCGTTGGCTGCAGCCACCGCCTGCGCGCCGTCGCTGGCCTGCGCCAACGGCCATTCCATGTTGGATTGACCGCTGGCCAGCCAGACATCGCCGACCAGCACATCGCGGACCTGCAACTGCCCGCCATCGCCCTGCACGCTCAGCACATAGGGACCGCCGGCGGCGTGCGCCGGCAGACTGACCTTCCATGCGCCCTGGGCGTCGGCCCTGGTGGTGGCGTGGCGACCGTCGAAGTCCACCCGGATGGAAGCGTTCGGCGTGGACCAGCCCCATACCGGCATCGGCTGGTCGCGCTGCAGCACCGCACCGTCACCGAACAACAGCGGCAGCGAAGGCTGTGCGCAGGCCAGCGGGCTACCCAGCATCAGACCCAGCAGGCAGGCGCGGCGGACGAAGCTAAAGGTCATGCAGTGATCTCCAGGGGCGGCGCAGCCGGTCGGCGCGCCACGATGCGACGGGGGACGAGGATGGACACGCTGGAACCGCGCGATGATGCGCGCAGGGCCGGCGCGCTCATTGCGGATCGCCGTAGAAGATGCCACGCCCGCCGGTGGCAAAGTACACCCGGCCCGGCAGACGCGGATCGCCGGTCACGCTGTACGGCCTGCCGAAGCGGTGCGCGTCGTCGTTGATGCGCAGCCAGTGCGCGCCTTCGTCGTCGGAGCGGAAGATGCCATCCACGCCGGCCACGCGTCCTGCCAGATACAGCGCCGGCGGCGCCCCGTCGTGCATTGGCTTGCCGATACCGAGCGAACGCGCTTCGTCCAGCCTCGCCAAGGTCTGCAGTTGGCCATCGCGCCAGCGCATCACCCCCAGCGAGGGATTGCTCAGATACACCACGCCTGCGCGCCAGGGGTCGGGGCGCAGCTGCGGGCGGGTCCGCCCATCGCGCGCCGGGTCGCCCACCCGCTGCCCGGTATCGCGGAAGCTGAGCGCGCCATCGGTGCTCGCGTACAGGCGGCCACTGGCGACATCGACCGCATACCAGCGCCGCGCATCGACCCGATCGGCCACCACCACGGCGGTATCGGGCAGCCCCTGCACGCGCTGCCAGTGCCTGCCGAAATCGGAGCTGCGCCAGTTGCCGCCATGCTCCGGCGCCCACACCACCTGCGCCGCATCCGCGCCAATGGCGATCGTGCCGGCGCCCTGCCCGGCCGGCGGCTCGCTGGCGAACGCGCTCCAGTGGGCTCCGCCATCGTGCGAATACAGCGCGCGGATTTCGTTGTTGCGGCGATTGCGCACGGTACCGCTGCGCACCACCGTCGATGGCTTCTGCCCGGCCGCATCGATGCTCTCGCCGTTGGTCAGCCGCGGCCCGCGATACTGCAGCTGCGCGGTGTCTAGGTCGTCGTGGCGAAAGCCGTCGATATCGCCCAGTGCGCTGAGCAGGTGCGCGCCGGCCATCGGGCTGAGCAGATCCAGCGGCACGGTTTCTTCCAGCCCGCGGTCCTGGAACCACCACTGCACCGGCTGCCCGCTGCCGGCGGCCTCGTGCAGATTGCGCGAAGCCCAGATGCCGTAGCCGGTGACGAACAGCGCGTGATTGCGGTCAAACGGGTCGATCGCCAACGCGCCGATCCAGTGCGGCGTGGCCTGCGCGGTCCAGGGCGCGGTGCTGTGATCGAAGCGTGCCCCAGCCAGCACCGGTACCCAGCTGCGTCCGCCGTCGGTGCTGCGGAACACCTCGTCGCGCGGGGTGTGGCGGCGGAAGGTGCTGGCCAGGATCACCTGCGGCTGCTGCGGATCCACCGCCACCGCACCCCAGCCGAAGCCAGCGCCGCTGGCTGGTTGCGCGAGCGGGCTGATCTGATCCCAGCGCGCCTGCGCCGGGCTGTACTTCCACAGCGCGCCGCCGGCCATCAGGTCCGGGCCGGGTTGGTCGCCATAGCTCAGGTACCAGTGTCCGTCGCTGCCGCCGGCCATGTGGCTGGGGCGCAGCCCCTGGGGCTGCCCGGCCACTGCGGACCAGGTGCGGCCGGCATCGTCGGAGACGTACAGGCTGGTCTGTTCGGTGGACACGCCGACATAGATGCGCGGCGTCGGTGCGCCGGCCTTCCCGCTGGCCGCGTCGAACACCACGAAGGCGATGCCCACCGCCTGCGCCTGTCCTACATGGTTGCGCGCGCTCGCGCCGGCAAAGGCATCGGCAGGAAACGTGGTCACCCGCGACCACCGCGCGCCACGGTCGTCGCTACGCCACAGCCCGGCGTCGCGCGAGCCCAGCAGCAGCACCCGCCCGTCGTGCGGGTCCACCGCCAACCGCTCGCCGTTGGCGCGCCCGAGCTGGTTGCCGCCCAGCTTGAACGGCAACGCGGTGCGCTGGAAGCTGCGGCCGCGATCGAACGAGCGCAGCACGGCGGCATTGCCGGCGCGTTCGTGCATATAGGTGCCCGCCGCCAGATAGATGGCCTCGGGGTTGGCAGGGTCGACAGCGAACGCATCGATCCCCATCAGGTTCCAGTCGTCGGCACCCAGCCAATCGGTCAGCGCCACCCACTGCTGTGCACCCGCATCCCAGCGATAGGCTCCACCGACATCGGTGCGGGCATAGGCAAGATCGCGCTCGGCGGGATGGAACAGCACCCCGGTGACGAAGCCGCCGCCGCCGATGGCGACGCTGCGCCAGTGATACGGCGCCGGTACAGCGGGCTCGGCCGCGGGGGCTACGGATGTCACGAAGAGCAACACCAGCGTCAGGCGAACGGTAGTCAGCCACGCATGTGCTGCGAAAAGGCGGCGCTTAGTAGGCGGATCGATCAAGGTGATCATTCCTCCGGCTCCCCTCGCGATCGACGGCAAGGCCATCGACAGGAAAAACACCGGTCCGACGAGCTGCCTGCACAGCTCGCCGGACCGGAGACGCACTTCCTACGGCGCGTTCTACAGGCTGGCCCGCAACGTCAGGCCATACCGACGATCGTTGATCACGAAGTCGCGGTAGCGCGACTCCACACCCAGATAGCTCTCGCGACGGGTATCGAGCAGATTCACGCCATCGAGCGAGATCGACCACACTTCATTGAGGTTGAAACGCAGCGAGGCATCCAGCTGGCCGAAACCCTTGTTGTAGACCGGCAGGTTGCCGGTGCCGTTGCCCGCGGTGGTCACCAGCCAGTCGCTGCGCCAGTTGTAGGCCACACGGCCCTGGAAGCGCGAGTTTTCGTAGCTGAGGATCGCGTTGTAGCTGTTCTTGGACAGGCCTTCCAACGGCACCGTCAGGGCCTGGCCGTTGGTGTCGGTGGCAGTGGGGCTCGGCGCCTCGCTGTCGACATAGGTGTAGTTGGTCTGCAGGCCGAAGCCGCTCAACCAGCCCGGCAGGAAGTCGAAGAACTGCGTGTAGCCCAGTTCCGCACCACGGATCCTGCCTGCATCGCCGTTGACCGGACGGGTGATCTGCCACACCTGACCGTCGTACACCTCATTGAAGACCGCGTTGGCGATGAAGCCTTCCACCTTTTTGTAGAACACGGTGCCGTACATCATCGAGCCCTGGCCGAAATACCACTCCAGCGCGGTATCGAACTGATCGGCCTTGACCGCTTCCAGGCTCGGGTTACCCGCGTTGCCGGTGAAGGTCGAGGCGCCACTGGACGATGTGCCGGTGCTCAGGCTCAGGTTCGGATTGAGGCGATCGAAGGTCGGGCGCGAAATACCGCGCGAAGCGGCGAAGCGCCATTGCAACTGGTTGCTCAGCATCCAACGCAGGTTCAGGCTCGGCAGCACGTCGGTGTAGGTCTGCTGGGCATCCACCGGGATCAGGCCGCCGCCTTCGGCGTCGGTACCGGTACGCACGCCCTGCGAACCGACCTCGGTGCGCACCACGCGCACGCCGATGTTGCCGTCGAACGGGATATCGCCGTCCACACCGAAGCGCAGCACGCCGTAGGCGGCGTAGGTCTTCTCGTTCTGCGTGTTGATGTTGTTGGGCGCAAATTGCAGCGGGGTGGCTCCGAAGGTCGCCAGGCTCTGCTCGTAGTTGGCCACCACCGAATCGGCAGCGGTCAAGGTCGGGCCGAAGGTGCTGCTCTTCCCACGGAAGAAATCGGTGATCGGATTGGTCGTCAGCGCGATGCTGGGGAACTGCGAGAACGGCGTGCCGGAGCAGTCGTTGAGGCACATGAAGCGCCATACGTTGCCCTTGGTCTCGGCATCGCGATCGGTGTAACGCACGCCGGCCTTGAAGCTGCGCACGAAGTCGCTGTCGAACGCCAGGTCCATGTCCGACCGCCAGGCGAACTCGGTGCCGGTGTTGTCGTCCTTGTTGTCCAGATGCCAGCGCCAGCCGTCGTAGTTGTTGACGTCGGCCAGGTAACCTTCCGCGCCGCTGGCGTCGGTCACCGACAGGCGTGGCAGATCGCCGCGGAAGTCCACATTGAATTGCGGACTGGTGTCCTGACCGGTGGATACGATGTAGCGCGTACCCTTGGTGGTGGCATCGACATACTGGAAGTCGGTACTCAGGGTCAGCTTCTCGTTGACCGTCCACTTGGCGCCCAGCGAGTAATCGGTGGTCACCGAATGCCGCTCGGTCAGGCTGGTGTTGGATTCGGTCGGCACGTTTTGGAACGAGCCGTTGACGAACTCGTTGCGGCCATTGACCTGGATGCCCGGCAAACCCTGGATCGGGGTGCCACCGGTCAGCGCGAAGAACGAATAGTCGTGCCAGCTGAAGTCGTAGTCCGAGCGCAGGACCTGCGTATAGACCTCCACTGCATCGTTGGGGCGCCACTGCATCGCGAATGCGCCGGTCTTGCGCTCACGCTCGCCGATGGTGGTGTTGATGCCCGCGCCGCGCGGCACCGCTACGCCCTGCCCCGCAAAGCCGGGCAGATCGGTTTGCACGAACCACGGTTCGATCGAAATGGTGTCCTGGCGGAACGGGCTCTTCTGCTGCGAGTAATTCACCAGGATGCCGATCTCACCGATGCCGGTCTGCCAGCGATCGCTGAACAGACCCGAGAACGCCGGCTTGCCGTCGTCGGCCAGGTCGTAATGGTTGTACTGCACGCTGCCGGCGATCTTGCGGCCGTCGTAGTCGAACGGCAGGCGCGTACGCAGATCGACGGTGCCGCCCAGGCCGCCTTCGATCATGTCGGCCGACGGATTCTTGTACACATTGACGCCGCCGAGCAGTTCGGCCGACACGTCCTCGAAGCTCAGGCCACGGCCGTCGTTGGCGGTGAAGATGTCGCGGCCATTGAGCTCGGTGCGCACCTGGGTCAGGCCGCGAATGGCGATCGAGCTGCCTTCGCCGTAGTTGCGCGAGATCTGGATGCCGGAGATGCGCTGCAGCGCTTCGGCGACGTTGTTGTCGGGCAGCTTGCCGATGTCTTCGGCAACGATGGAATCGACGATCTGCTCGGCGTTCTGCTTGACCAGCTGCGCCTTGGTGACGCTGCTGCGGGTGCCGGTGACCTGCACCGTGTCCAGCTGCTGGGTGGTGGCCTCGGAGGCCGGCGCGGCAGGAACCGATGCGTCCTGCGCATAGGCCTGCGCGCTCAGCAGCGCAGCCACGCTGACAGCCATCACCGAACGGCGGAAATCACGGATCGAACGCTGACCCACAGTCCGGCCTGCCGGAATGTGGCGATGTTGCAATGACATGGAGCTCCCTCCCAGGACGCATGTACTACTGATTTTTCCGGGCTGGTGCGTGAGTGCCCGCCCTGTCGTTGTCGCTGGCCCGCATCCGTGCGGCGTTGGCCGCGGTCGCTGGATGCGTGGTAGACCTGAAGCGGCCTACCTGGCTGGTGCGCCGGGAGCATAGGATGCGGCTGCAATGCCGCACCAATGAATTATTCGTGTAAACGTATTCTCAAATTACATAGCGTTGCCGAGAGGCTTTGCGCCTCCCGACATCATCGGTGATGGCCCACAGTATCGCAGTGGCGGGCGCGACCGTGCAATTGCGCGCACAGTGCGGGAGCGGTACCCACCACGGGATCCCCACCGCCCTGCGGCGCGTGGCCGCCATGCAACTACGCAGAACCCGCAGGGCCATGCTCGCACCACCACTCCATGCATCGAAGGATCGATGCATGGAGCGAGACTGTGTGGCTTACCAATTCATGCGCAGCACCAGCGAATAGCGCCGGTCGTTGACGAACTGGCTGCGCGTATACAAGCGTGTGTCCACCGCGCCGTCGGCATACGACGTCGGCCCCATCAACACCTTGGTCTCGGTGTTGGTCAGGTTGTTGGCCTGGACGCCCAATTGCAGATGTTCGTTGAAACGATAGAAGAACGAGCCGTCGAGCTGGCCGTAGTCGTCCGACCAGGTCGGCAGGCGCGTGGCCGCGTCGCTGGTGGTCAGCAGGTAGCGCGAGCGCCAGCTATAGGCCAGACGGAACGAGAGCGGTCCCTTCTCGTAGATACCGGCCAGGTTGTAGCTGCGCCGCGACAAACCCTCCAGCGGCAGCTGCACCCCGGTGACGTTGGTACGCGTGTACGGATCGGTCGCAGTGTTCACGCCGCCCCGGCTGTCGACGAAGGTGAAGTTGGCATTGACGCCGAATCCGCTCAACCAACCCGGCAGCGAATCGAAGAACTGCGTGTAGCCAAGCTCCGCACCACGGATGGTGCCTTCGTCCATGTTGTACGGCCGGGTCACCAGCCACTCGCGGTTGTCGTAGATCTCGGTGCGGTTCTGGGTGGCGAAGTAGTCCTTCACCTTCTTGTAGAACAGCGTGGCGTACAGCATGTCGCTGGTATCGAAGTACCACTCCAGCGCAGTATCGAACTGATTGGCCCGCATCGGCTTGAGCATGGGATTGCCGGCCGAGCCCACGAAGCCGATCGGATTGCCCGACGCATCGGTATCCACCGACAGCAGGATGAACGGCTGCAGCTGGGTGTAGTCCGGTCGCGCCATCGCCTTGGAAGCGGCGACACGCCACTGCAGCGAATCGGTCAGGCGCGCGCGCAGGTTGAGGCTGGGCAACACGTTGGTATAGCTGCCTTGCGAATTGTTCTCGAAGTACTGCCCTCGGTAGCGCGCCTGCAGCTCCGGCGTCACGTTGAGCTGGCTCATGTCCTGGAACTGGCCGAAGCCTTCGGCCTCGGCCTTGGTCTGCACGACACGCACGCCGACGTTGCCGTCCACCGGTACCCCCAACGCTTCGTCGTTGCCGAAGTACACCACCATGTAGGCGGCCTGGGTGCGTTCGAACTGGTTGTTGGTGTCCTGGGGCCGATACATGTCCGGCGCCCAACCCGAGCCACGCAGCGCGACGATCTGCTGCGACAGCAGCTGCGAAGCCCGGGCGTAGTTGGTGGCCAGCCCCCCGTTGGGGAAGTACAGGTTGCTTGGAACGGCAACCTTGCCGCGGAAGAAGTTGGAAAAGGCGAACTGCGAGGACTCGTTGGGCAGGAACTGCGACATCGTCGCCAGCCCGTTGGGCGTGCCCGGCACCGCGGCCCAGTTGTCCGACAGCACGCCCCAGTTGTAGCCGGAGTTCTTGTTGATCTGGTTGCGGTCGGTGGAGCGCATGCCGAAGCGCGCAAAGCGCAACCAGTCGCTGTCCTGGAAGGTGTATTCCAGGTCCACGCGCGCAGAGAACTGGCGCCCCTCGTTCCTGCCGAGGTGGTCCATCGCCGCAGCCCAGAAATAATTGGACTGGGTTCCCGCGAACGCCGGATCGGCAATGGTGATACGCGGATAGCGGCCGGACACGTCGTAGCTCAGCCCCGGCAGGTAGATCGCACTGAAGACGGTGAAATCCAGCTGGTCGTTCTCCGACTGCACCAGCTGCAGATCGCCCTTGAGTTGCAGGTTGTCGTTGAGGTAATGGCTGAAGCCCACCGACAGATCCGAAGTGGTGGTGCGCTGCGCGGAGTAGCGGTTGTCGGTGTTGAAGCGCACGCCGTCGCCGGTGAGCAGGCCACGCCAGGAGTTGGAAGAAGGCGAGCCGCTCTGGAACACGCCATCTTGGTCGTAGCGGAAGGTGGTGCCCGGCGCCGGAACGATGTTGTTGGTGCCATCGTTGAAGAACGCCGCGCGCTCCTGCCAGTTCATGTCGTAGCGCGACCGCAGGTACTGCGCATAGATCTCGGTGGAATCGCTGGGACGCCACTGGAACGAGGCCGCGATGCCGTTGCGCTTGCGTTCGTAGTCCAGCTGCCGCCAGTTGACGCCGCCCGGCACGTAGACCTCGCTACGATTGCTGCCCGCCAGCACTGGCGCATCGGTGCGGCGAACGTACGGCTCGGTCTGGATGCCGTCCGAACGGGTGGCCAGTTCCGAATGCGCGATATCGAACATGAAGCCCATTTCGCCCACGCCGGTCTGCCAGCGGTCGCTGAACAGGAACGATGCCGACGGCTTGTACTTCTTGCTCATGTCGCCGTAGTTGACGTCGACGTTGCCGCCGATGATCCGGCCCGGATTGTCGAACGGCATGCGCGTGCGCAGATTGATCGTGCCGCCCAGGCCGCCTTCGATGATTTCGGCCGACGGATTCTTGTACACGTCCACGCCGGCCATCAGTTCCGCCGGAACGTCCTCGAAGCTCAGGCCACGGCCACTACCGGCGCTGAAGATGTCGCGCCCGTTGAGTTCGCCGCGCACCTGGGTCAGACCGCGGATCATCACGCCGCTACCTTCGGCGGAGAAGTGATCGGGATCGCTGCGCGCAGCGAATTGATCGATGGTCACGCCGCTGACGCGCCGCAGCGTCTCGGTGACGCTGCGGTCGGGCAAGGCACCGATGTCTTCGGCACTGACCGAATCGACGATCTGCGCGGCATCGCGCTTGATCACCTGCGACTTGATCAGGCTGGCGCGCACGCCACGCACCTCGACCGTATCCAGGTCCACGGCGCTGGCGCCGGTATTGGACGCGCCACCGCGCGTGGATGGCGCCTGCTGCTGCGCGTACGCCGGCGCAGCCAGCAGCAACCCGATGCTGATCGCCATGGCGGAATGACGCAGTGGCTGCAAACGACGCGCACGCACGCCCGTCCCTGCCGAGGCATGGCTTGAAAACTTGTACATCCGAATCCCTCCCAGGACGCAAACGACTGAAGACTGGTTGTCGCGGCAGCAATGCGCCGCGTGATCAATGTGGAACCGGACATTGGCGCCCGATGCCTGCTCTCTCTCTACCTGGCAGCTGGGCCGCCGATCACCTGCCCGACTTCACGTGCGCTTCAGCGTGCGATCTGGCGCACAGATATAGGCGTGTGCTCTACCGTCAGCCAATGAAAAATTCACGGCAAGGTATGCATTTAAGGAATAGATATGGAAGAGTTCGGTCAGACAAAGGATTCCGGCCCGCGCAAGCCGGGATACAGGCGCCGCGCCGTGGTGCGCAGCGCCTGCAGAATGCGCTCGGCTCCCGGCGGCAGGACATAGTCGCGCCGCCGGATGATGCCGAACGATTCCATGCGCACGCCCAGTTCGATCGGCAGCACGGTCAGCAGCTTTGCCTGGATCAGCGGCGCCACCGATTCCACCGGCAAGGCGGTGAGCATGTCGGTGCCGCGCAACAGGGTCGAGGTGACCGGCAACGAGGACGTTTCGATGGCGTTGGTCGGCGTCTGTACGCCATGTTCCATGAACATCGAATCCAGCCGCGCGCGCAGCACGCTGTCGGCCGGCGGCAGGATCCAGCCATGTCGCACCAGGTCCACGTGCTGCAGCCCGGCACGGCTGGCCAGGGGGTGGCCAGCACGTGCGATCACCGAATGCGGCTCGTCGGCCAGCGGCTCGAATTCCAGCTCTCCCACGCCTTCGGGCCCGAGGATGCGGCCGATCACGATGTCCAGCTGTCCGTCCAGCAGTTTGGCCACCAACGGACGGCTGTAATCCATCTCCACCCGTACCAGGATGTCCGGAAACTCGCGCTTGACCTCGGCAATGGCCTGCGGCACCAGGTTGGTGCCGGGATTGACCACGGTACCGATCGAGGCCTGCCCCATCCGCCCGGCACGCAGCGCCGCAATTTCCTCCTGCGCGCGGCCGATCTCCGACATCGCCGCGCGGGCGCGACGGATCAGCACATGCCCGTACCAGGTCGGCTCGACGCCACGGGCATGCCGCTCGAACAGCTTCACCCCCAGCATGTCTTCCATTTCAGCCAGCAGCTTGGAGGCGGCCGGCTGGGTCATGCTGGCGGCTTCGGCTGCGCGCAGCACCGAGCGTTGCTCGTGCAGATGCAGCAGCAACAGCAGCTGACGGGTCTTGAGGCGAGCTGCGTTGAACCAGGGTGTACCGGAATTTGCCATGGGAGTGCGGTCGCGGCCGTGTATTCGTCGGAGGAATAGAATATGCCGAAAATTTCATTTGCCGCACATATCTCGCCGCGCGAGGCTAGCGCTCGCCGCAACCAGAGCCTCAGCGCTTCCAGGCGCGGCCAGAACAGACGTGACCCATCCCGACCGGATGGCAACACGCACGCCACAACCGCGGAGGTGCAAGACGATGACGGCAGCTTGTCGGCCACCTGCGGGCCGTAGCGCCACGCATGCGCGCATCGCCCCACCCTGCCGCGGCCCCCGTTCGTATCGCATTGCACCGCGGCGTTGGTGCCGGATCGCCTCCGGGCGCCGCGCCTGCGCAGTTGCGCACGCTCTTCCGACCATTGTGGCCCATCGGGCCGGCAATGCTCGCTTTCCGCTCTCTCGCGAGTAACCGCATGACTTCAGATACCACTGCCAGCCTGTTCTCCCTGCCCCTGGTCGCCATCCTGCGCGGCATCACGCCGGAAGACACGCTGGCCCATGTCGGCGCGCTGATCGACGCCGGCTTCGATGCGATCGAGATCCCGCTCAACTCGCCGCGCTGGGAGCAGAGCATTGCGCTCGCGCAACAGACCTATGGGAAGCGCGCCTGGATCGGCGCCGGCACCGTGCTGCGCAACGAGGACGTCGACACCCTGGCCGACATCGGCGCGCGCTTCATCGTCACGCCGAATACGCGGCCATCGCTGATTCGTCATGCGGTGTCGCGCGGCCTGACCGTGGTGGCCGGTTTCGCCACCGCCAGCGAAGCCTTCGATGCCATCGATGCCGGCGCGCAGGTCCTCAAACTGTTCCCGGCAGCCACCTATGGCGCGGCGCACGTGCGCGCGCTGCGTTCGGTGCTGCCCACGCACATCCCGGTCTACGTGGTCGGCGGCGTCAGCCCGCAGACCCTGGCCGGCTTCATGGCGCAGGGTGCCGCCGGTGCCGGCATCGGCGGCGAACTGTACAAACCCGGCCAATCCCTCGAAACGACCCAGACGCATGCACGCGCGTTCGTGCAGGCCTACCAGGAACTGCAAGGATGAAGATCACCCGCCTCACCACCTACCACGCCGCACCGCGCTGGCTGTTCCTCAAGGTCGAAACCGACGAGGGCATCACCGGCTGGGGCGAGCCGGTCATCGAAGGCCGCGCGCGTTCGGTGGAAGCCGCCGTGCACGAACTGGCCGGCTACATCGTCGGCAAGGACCCGGCGCGCATCAACGACCTGTGGCAGACCATGTACCGCGCCGGCTTTTACCGCGGCGGCGCCATCCTGATGAGCGCCATCGCCGGTATCGACCAGGCGCTGTGGGACATCAAGGGCAAGGCGTTGGGCGTGCCGGTGTACGAACTGCTGGGTGGCCTGGTGCGCGATCGCATGAAGACCTACCGCTGGGTCGGCGGCGACCGCCCCGGTGCCATCATCCAGCAGATCACCGACTATCGCGCGCTCGGCTTTGACACCTTCAAGTTCAACGGCACCGAAGAGATGAAGCTGATCGACAGCGCGCGCGCAGTCGACGCCGCCGTGGTCAAGGTGGCGGAAATCCGCGCCGCCTTCGGCAACACCATCGACTTCGGCATCGACTTCCACGGCCGCGTCGGCGCGCCGATGGCCAAGGCGCTGTTGCGCGAACTGGAGCCGTTCAAACCGCTGTTCGTGGAAGAACCGGTGCTGGCCGAGCAGGCCGAATACTACCCGCGCCTGGCCGCGAGCACCTCGATTCCGCTGGCGGCCGGCGAGCGCATGTTCTCGCGCTTCGAGTTCAAGAACGTGCTGTGCACCGGCGGCATCCAGATGGTGCAGCCGGACCTGTCGCATGCCGGCGGCATCACCGAATGCGTCAAGATCGCCGCCATGGCCGAGGCCTACGACGTCGGCTTCGCCCCGCACTGCCCGCTCGGCCCGATCGCGCTGGCGGCGTGCCTGCACGTGGACTTCGTCTCGCACAATGCGGTGCTGCAGGAACAGAGCATCGGCATCCATTACAACGAAGGCGCCGACCTGCTCGATTACGTCGTCAACAAAGAAGATTTTCACTGCGTCGATGGCAGCATTGCCGCCCTGCCCAAGCCCGGGCTCGGTGTGGAGATCGACGAAGACATGCTCAAGCGCGCCAACGAGAACCCGCCGGACTGGCGCAACCCGGTGTGGCGTCACGCCGACGGCAGCATCGCCGAATGGTGAGCACGCCCGAACATACCGCCGTGCTGTCGGTCGACAGCCGTTGCACGCACGGCGAAGGCGTGCTGTGGTGCGAACAGCGCCAGGCGCTGTACTGGGTCGACATCAGCGAGAAGCGCCTGTGGCGGCATCACCCGGCCACTGCGCAGTCGCGCTACTGGACGCTGCCAGATCGCCCGGGATGCATCGGCCTGATGGACGATGGCCGCGTGCTGGTCGCGCTGGCCAAGGCCATCGGCATCGTCGATCCGGATAGCACCGACGCCGATGCCCTGCCCTTCGAGAAGCTGGCCGATATCGAGGCCGACAACCCGCTCACGCGCAGCAACGACGGTCGCGCCGACCGCCACGGCAACCTGGTGTTCGGCACCATGGACGAACACGACAGCAAGGCCGCACGGGGAGCGCTCTATCAGTTCTCGCTCAAGCACGGCTTGCGCGCGTTGCCGTTGCCGGGCGTGTCCATTCCCAATTCGATCTGCTTCAGCCTGGACGGCCGCACCATGTACTACTGCGATTCGGTGCGCCCGCAGATCCTGTGTTGCGATTACGACCCGGAAACGGCGCAGGCCGGCAATACCCGCGTATTCACCACCCTGGATCGCGACGATGCCGAGCCGGACGGCTCCATCATCGACAGCCAAGGCCACCTGTGGAATGCGCAATGGCGTGCCTCGCGCGTGGTGCGCTATCGCCCGGACGGCAGCGTGGATCGGATCGTGCAGTTGCCGGTCAAGCACCCCACCTGCAGCGCCTTCGGCGGCGCGGCGCTGGACCGCCTGCATGTGATCTCCTCGCGCCTGGACCATAGCGCCGAGGAACTGGCCCGCATGCCCGAGGCCGGCGGCCTGTTCGTCTGCGACCTCGCCGTCGCCGGCCTGCTCGAAAGCCGGGTGGCCAGCGCATGATCGCCGTCGACTGGGGCACCAGCAGCCTGCGCGCATACCTGCTCGACGCCAACGGCGCCGTACTCGACCACCGCCGCGGCAGCGACGGCATCCTCGCCTGCCAGAACCGCTTTGCCGCCGTACTGAATGCATTGATCGACGGCTGGGAAGGCCCGGTGCTGCTCTCGGGCATGATCGGCAGCCGCAATGGCTGGGTCGAACAGGCCTACCTGCCCTGCCCGGCCGACACCGCGGCCCTGGCCGCAGCGATGCGCCGCTACGACGACCTGCTGCCCGGGCGCACCCTGTGGTTCGTGCCCGGCGTCAGCACCGGCGAACGCAACGGCGTGCCCGACGTGATGCGCGGCGAGGAAACCCAGCTGGTCGGTCTGCTCGCCAGCCTGGGCCAGGGCGAGCACGTCGCTTGCCTGCCGGGCACGCACAGCAAGTGGGCCACGCTCGCCCACGGCCAGCTGACCGACTTCGCCACCGTCATGACCGGCGAGCTGTATGCGGTGCTGAGCCAGCACAGCATCCTGGGCAAGCTGATCCCCGACGCCCACGCCGAGCTCGACGCGCCCGCGTTCCTGCTCGGCATCGAGCGCAGCGCCGAACCGGGCGGGCTCAGCCACCATCTGTTCGGCACCCGCACGCTGGGCCTGTTCGACCGCCTGGATGCGCAGGCGCTGCCTTCCTACCTGTCGGGCCTGCTGATCGGCCACGAATTGCGCGAACAGCGCGGCACGCACGCCACCGTGCATCTGGTCGGCAGTCCCGTGCTGGCGCAGCGCTATGCGCTGGCGTTGCAGCATCTAGGCGTTGACAGCCAGTTGCACCCGGAAGATCTGGCTGCCGCAGGCTTGTTCGCGCTGGCCAGGCAGCGCAGGCTGGCTTGATAGCAGCATGAGTGGATCTGATCACGCTGCCAGTCGTTGATTCACTTGGCTGGCGCGTGGCGACGCGTTCATCATGCCGAACTCTCAAAGATTGCAGCGGCGCCCCCTCATCCGGCGCTGCGCGCCACCTTCTCCCGAAGGGAGAAGGAACTAAAGCCCCTCTCCCTGCGGGGCGAGAAGGCACGGCTTACGCGCCACCGGCGCGCGTGCCTTGGAGCGCCCGCGCCGCGAGCGCGGGCCGGGGCGTAGAGTGGGCGTTGGGGTGAGGGTACGGCGGCAGACAGCCAACTCGACGAACTCACCCAACATCGCTCAAAGCGCGCACCGCCGTCAGCCGGACCTCACTAGCCGACGGGCACCACCTGCGCAGGACAGTAAGCAGCTGCTGCAGCAAAAAATCGCACGCTCCCCCCCAAAAATCACCAACCCCACACCCATCGCCCGACTGCTTTAGAATCGACAGGCTAAACGCCGGATCCTGCCATGCCTTTTGTTGTCACCGAAAACTGCATCAAGTGCAAATACACCGACTGCGTCGAGGTCTGCCCGGTGGATTGCTTCCACGTCGGCCCGAACTTCCTGGTCATCGATCCGGACGAGTGCATCGACTGCACCCTGTGCGAACCGGAATGCCCCGCCAACGCGATCTACCCCGAAGACGACGTACCGGCGGGACAGGAAGCCTTCGTGGCCCTCAATGCCGAGCTGGCCAAGGCCTGGCCGGTGCTGACCGTGCGCCAGGAACCGCTGCCCGATGCCGCCGAATGGGATGGCAAGCCGAACAAGCTGCCGCTGCTGCAGCGCTGAGGCACGCTGGTGCGCTCAATGCGCCACCGCCACAAACGCAGAACGGGCGCCCAAAGCGCCCGTTCTGCTGTTCTGGACCGCTGAACCCGCTCAGCCGCCGAGCTTGCTCTTCAGCGAGGAAATCACCGCCACCGGCGCGGCCGCCGTGGCCGGCATGCCGCGCGGATCCACCGCCGACACGTAGCTGCCCGCCTCGACCTTCACCACACGCACCAGGAAGCTGGAGCCCTCGTAGCTCACGTCGTAGGAGCCGAGCATCTGCGCCTTGCTGGCGATGGTCAGGCCGGGAATCTCGGCCAGGGCCGCACCCACCTTGGCAAACACCTCATCGCGCTCGCCCGGGGTGGTGAAGCCGCTATTGGCGCTCGCCGACGGCGGCGTGTTGGTCTGCTGGGTGGTCGAGGCCAGGCTCGGCACCTTCATCGCACCGGAGGTATCGGGCAGGTTCAGGTCCGGCGGCACTTCCAGCGGGCGGGCCTCCGGCGCCAACGCATAGTCGCCGCGCGCGCCCTTCTTGAACCAGCTGCAACCGCTCGTGGCGGCGACGGTGGCAGTCGCCAGCAACGCGAGCGACAGCACGCGGACGGGGGAAACGGAATGACGCATCGATAGATCTCCTGGGTCAGGCCGCGAGCATTTCGCGGCTGGAAAGCGCTTCCAACGCGATGGCGTCGGCGGCAAGGCGGTCGGCGGCAGGCTGGTGCACCGCAGAAAGTGGCAGCAGCGGCAGGCGCAGGCCGTGCCCGATCCCGGCACGCTGCAATAGCGCCTTGACGGGAATGGGATTGGATTCGATCCCGCAGAAACTGTGGTACTCGCTCAGGCGCGCGTCCCAGGCCAGGGCCGCTTCGCGCTGGCCGTTGCGGGCCAGCTCGCACAGGCGCCGATACGCGGACGGCAAGGCATTGGAGGCCACCGAAATCAACCCGGCAGCGCCGGACAGCATCGCTTCTGCGGCGCTGCCGTCGTCGCCACTGAGCACCACGAAACTGTCGCTGCGCAGTGCGACCAGCGCGGCCACCCGCTCGGACTCGCTGCGTGCTTCCTTGATGCCGACGATGTTGGGGTGATCGACCAGCTCGGCCACCGTCTCCGGCAGCAGGTCGCAGCCGGTACGGCCGGGCACGTTGTACAGCACCACCGGCAGCCCGCCCTGATCGGCGACCGCCTGGAAATGCGCTTTCAGCCCGGCCTGGGTCGGCCGCACGTAGGGCGGCGTGACCACCAGCGCGTATTGCGCGCCCAGCGCCGCAGCACGACGCGTCTGCGCAATGGTCTTGGCGGTGCCGGACAGGCCGGTACCGGCCAGCACCGGCACGCGTCCGGCCACTTGCGCCACGGCCACACGCAACAACGTGTCGTGTTCGTCGTCGCTCAGTGCGGCGGCTTCGCCGGTGGAACCGGCAACCACGATGCCCTGCACACCGCCGTGCAGCTGCTGCTCCAGCAGCCGCCGCCAGGCATCCAGGTCGAGTGCGCCGTCGGGACCGAACGGGGTCGCCAGCGCGGTGATGATGCCGGAAAGGGACAAGATTCTGCTGCTCTTACGTGACAGGGAAGGCCCGCGCGGGCGCGGGTTGAGACCACCCGCATGTTACTTGCGGCGCGAAAGCACGGGCAAGTATGCTGGTCACCGCCAGGGCGCCTGCCCGGGCGGCCATTCAGCCTGATGCAATGCCGGAAGCCCCTTTGACTGACTCGACTCCCCGGCCTTCGCCGACCGAAAACCACCTCCTGATCAACGCCTACACGACGCATCCGGAGTCCCCCCTGCTGCCCGTCACCCGCCGCATCGCCGACAGCGGCTGCAATCTCGTGGATGCCCGCCTGGCCACAGTGGGGCGCGATGTCTCGGTCACTGCGCTGGCCACCGGCTCCTGGGATTCGGTGGCCAAACTGGAAGCCATGCTGACCCGCCTCGAACGCGAGGAAGGCCTGAAGCTGGTGTGGTATCGCACCGGCCCCAAGCAGGCGCAGTCCAATCTACTGCCGTACATCGTCGAGGTGATCGCCGCCGACAAGCCCGGCATCCTGTTCCAGCTGGCCGATTTCTTCGACCGCCAGGGCATCACCATCGAAAACCTGCAGAGCACCCGCTACCGCGCCATGCAGACCGGCGCGGAGATGTTTTCGGCGCAGGTGACCATCGGCGTGCCGGCCAACATGCACATCGCCGCCTTGCGCGACGATTTCCTGGAATTCTGTGATCACCTCAATCTCGACGCGATCATGGACCCGATGAAGTTCTGAGGCAGGAGTTCTCCATGGCCATCGCGATGTCCGCGCTGAAACAGATGTTCGAGCACATCCGCTCGGAGACCGACTGGAATCTGGACGGCGCGCTGCGCTGGGAATACTTCTTCGCCGATCCGGCGCAGCAGCCGTTGCAGCAGCTGGCCGAACAGTTGACCAAGGACGGCTACCGCGTCATCGACATCTTCCTCGGCGAGCGCGACGAAGACGATGGCGACGACGAAGAGTCGTACTTCCTGCACGTGGATAAGGTCGAGCATCACACGCTGGAGTCGCTGGATCAGCGCAACGCGGAGTTCGACGCGCTCGCCAGACGCTTCCACGTGGCCGCTTACGATGGGATGGACGTCGGGCCGGCCTGACCGGCCACCGACCTGCCCCCTCCTTCAGGCCGAGCAACCATGACCGACGCCGCAACCGAACTTTCCGCCGCAACCCTGGACCTGCCGCTGGCCTTGTCCGGTGGCACCCAGGCCAACTTGCGCAGCTACGCCGGCCAGTGGCTGGTGCTGTACTTCTACCCGAAGGACAGCACCCCCGGCTGCACCACCGAAGGCCTGGACTTCAACGCGCTGCTGCCGCAGTTCAAACAGGCCGGCGCTGCGGTGCTGGGCGTCTCGCGCGACTCGGTGAAATCGCACGACAACTTCTGCGCCAAGCAGGGGTTCGCCTTCCCGTTGATCAGCGACGGCGATGAAGCGCTATGCCGCGCCTTCGACGTGATCAAGCAAAAGAACATGTACGGCAAGCAGGTGCTCGGCATCGAGCGCAGCACCTTTCTGCTGTCGCCCGAGGGACGCATCGTGCAGGAATGGCGCAAGGTCAAGGTGGCCGGCCATGCCGATGCCGTGCTGGCCGCGTTGAAGGCGCACGCCAAACAGTGACATCCCTCGTTTCCCGCGCTCTCCATCGCCCTGCCCCGGCAGGCGCGATGGCTCGCCCCTGCCCCATCACCTGGAAGACCCAATGACCCGAGGCAAGCGCATCTACGTGCTGGACACCAACGTGCTGATGCACGATCCCACCGCGCTGTTCAAGTTCGAGGAACACGACGTGTTCCTGCCGATGCAGGTGATCGAGGAGCTCGACAACGCCAAGAAGGGCACCTCCGAAGTCAGCCGCAACGCGCGCCAGGTCAGCCGCTTCCTGGACGAGCTGCTGGAGAACACCGATGCCGAGCAGATCCAGGCCGGCATCCTGCTGAGCCATCCTCAGGGCATCCAGCTCAAGGGCCAGAGCGCGATCGGGCGGCTGTATTTCCAGATCCACCCGATCGACCCGGGCCGCACCTTCGGCGCGATGCTGCCGGACAACAAGATCCTGGCCTCGGTGCTGGCGCTGCGCGAAGAAAACCCCGAGGTTCCGGTCATCCTGGTGTCCAAGGACATCAACCTGCGCATCAAGGCCTACATCAGCGGCCTGGTCGCGGAGGATTATCAGAACGACCGCGCGCTGGACGACTTCAGCCTGCTGTTCACCGGTGCGATCGAACTGCCGGAGGACTTCTGGCAGAAGCACAACCAGGACCTGCGCAGCTGGAACGAACGCGGCCGCACCCATTACGAGATCGTCCTGGCCGCCGACGAGGACTGGCACCCCAATCAGTATCTGTACCTGCCGGGCGAGGACGAGGTCGAACTGCGCGTGGCGCGCGTCGGCGGCGGCAAGGCCACGCTGTGCCTGGTCGACGACTTCCGCACCGCCCAGCACGCGGTCTGGGGCATCGCCGCGCGCAATCGCGAGCAGAATTTCGCGCTCAACGCCTTGATGGATCCGGAGATCGACTTCGTCACCCTGCTCGGCACCGCCGGCACCGGCAAGACCCTGCTCGCACTGGCCGCCGGCCTGGCGCAGACCCTGGACCAGCAGCGCTATCGCGAGATCATCATGACCCGCGCCACCGTCAGCGTGGGCGAGGACATCGGCTTCCTGCCCGGCACCGAGGAAGAAAAGATGACGCCATGGATGGGCGCGCTGACCGACAACCTGGAAGTGCTCACGCACAACCAGGAAGGCGGCTCGTGGGGCCGTGCGGCCACCAACGACCTGCTCGCCAGCCGCATCAAGATCCGCTCGATGAACTTCATGCGCGGGCGTACCTTCCTGTCGCGTTATCTGATCCTGGACGAGGCGCAGAACCTCACTCCCAAGCAGATGAAGACGCTGATCACCCGTGCAGGTCCCGGCACCAAGATCGTGTGCCTGGGCAATGTCGAGCAAATCGACACGCCTTACCTCACCGAAACCACCTCGGGCCTGACCTACGCAGTGGACCGCTTCAAGGCCTGGCCGCACAGCGCGCACCTCACGCTGCGCCGCGGCGAGCGCTCGCGCCTGGCCGACTTCGCCTCGGAGGTGTTGTGATGCGCAGCATGCGCGGCGCGGCGGCGCTTGCGGCGATCGCGCTGGCCGGCTGCGCCACCACGCAGGCGCCGTCCAGCGTGCCGACCAGTCTCAAGAGCGGGCAATCGTGGATCATCACCCGCCAGGGCATCGCCGAGCAGGTGCTGGACACCTGTTCGCGCGACAGCCCCGCACGCCAGCCTGGGCGCATCAGCGGCTACTGGGCGCCCACGCAGCAGCAGATCGAACTGCTGGAATCGCGCCAGGACGCGCTGACCCCGACCATCGCCGAACCGCGCGAATACGATCGCCAGTACGTTGGCGTGGTGATCCAGGGCCAGCAGCTGATCTATATCAACGCCTTCAAGCTGCCCAACGATCCACCGATCAGGCCGGCCCGGGAGGCGATCCGGGTCTGCGATGGTGGTAGCGCGTTCTGGGGGGCGCTGTACGATCCGCAGACCGGTGCGTTCTCGGACATCGCCATCAACGGCAGCCCCTGAAGCAGGCACTGTCGCGAGTCGGTGCACATGCAGCGCTCCGGCGCCGCACACCCCGCCCCCCGGCAGTGCAGAATCGGCACATGACCACGCCCAGCACGCTGTCCGCATTGACCATCGCCGGCTCCGATTCCGGCGGCGGCGCCGGCATCCAGGCCGACCTGAAGACCTTCGCCGCGCATCGTGTGCACGGCCTGTCGGCGATCGCGGCGCTGACCGCGCAAAACACCCGCGCGGTCACTGCGGTGCACATCCCGCCGATCGCCTTCCTGCAGGCGCAGGTGCATGCCTGTTTCGAGGATTTCGAGATCCAGGCAGTCAAGCTGGGCATGCTGGCCAACGCCGAGGTCATCCACTGCGTGGCCGATCTGCTGGAGACATATCGCCCCCCGTTCGTGGTGCTGGACCCGGTCATGGTTTCCACCAGCGGCGCGCGGCTGCTGGAAGACGCCGCGCTGGAGGCGTTACGTCATCGCCTGCTGCCGCTGGCGACGCTGATCACGCCCAACACGCCCGAAGCCGAGCTGCTGACCGGCCGCCGTATCGCCGATGCCGGCTCGGCCGAGCATGCGACCGCAGCCTTGCTCGATCTCGGCGCACAGGCGGTGCTGCTCAAGGGCGGCCATCTGCACGAAGGTGCACGCGTGGTCGACCGTTTCGACGATGGCGTCACCCAGGACGTGTTCATGCATCCACGCCTGCCGGTGGATGCGCACGGCACCGGCTGCAGCCTGTCGGCGGCGATCGCCGCACAGCTGTGTCAAGGCCTGTCGCTGCTCAATGCCTGCCAGGCCGGCATCGACTATGTGGCGCGCGCCATCCGCATCGGCCAATGCCCAGGCAATAGCGAGGTGGTGGTACTCGACCATTTTGGCGCCGCGCCGGGCGCATGAGCGTCCACAGCGAGCTCCTGAGCGCGAGCGCAGCGGATGGACATCGCTGGCAGCTGATCCGCCATGCGCCTGCACAGCCGATCGCCGCGTTGCTGTGGCTACCGGCACTGGGCGTGGCAGCACGGCATTATCAGCCATTCGCGACGGCACTGGCCTCTGCCGGCATCGCGGTGTATCTGCACGAATGGCGGGGCAACGGAAGCAGCACGCTGCGCCCATCGCGCCGCCACGACTGGGGCTTTCGCAGCCTGTTGGACGACGACATTCCCGCCAGCCATGCGCTGCTGGAGCGAGAAGCACCACACCTTCCGCACATCGTCGGCGGACACAGTCTGGGCGGACAGTTGGCCTGCTGCCATGCCGCGCTGCAGCCCATGCGCATCGCACACCTGTGGCTGGTTGCCAGCGGCTCGCCCTACTGGCGGCAGTTTCCGCGCCCCCTGCGCTATGCGCTGCCCGTGGCGTATCGCGCCCTGCCCTGGTTGGCCCGCGTGCAAGGCGTGCTGCATGGGCGGTCGCTGGGCTTCGGTGGCACCGAGGCGCGCAGCCTGATCGCCGACTGGGCACACGTCGGTCGCAGCAATCGCTATCGCGCCGCGGGTACCGCATGGAATCTGGAACGCGCGCTTGGCGCGCTTACGCTGCCGGTCACTGCTGTGACGTTTGCGCGCGACCGCTTCGGCCCGCCTGCGGCGTTGCACGCTTTGCTGCGCAAGATGCCGCAGGCACATGCCCACGTACGGCAACTGGACGATGCGCAGCTGGGCGTACGCAGCGATCATTTCGCCTGGATGAAGACACCGGCCGCCGTAGCCGCCGTGTTTGGAGACTCCTGCGGCAAGGCGGCCGACCGCTGGCGGATTTCACAAAGGGATTGACGACCCGTGCGGGCTTCCGCATAATTCCGCTCCTGACGAGGCGCCCGTAGCTCAGTTGGATAGAGTACCTGGCTACGAACCAGGCGGTCGGGAGTTCGAATCTCTCCGGGCGCACCATCTTCAGAAAAGTAAAAAAAAAACAGCATTGAATCGCGGTTTTTTCAGTTGAACCTTCGGTTGCACCGCACCGGATGGACAACACAAAACAAGACATGCGCCCGTAGCTCAGTTGGATAGAGTACCTGGCTACGAACCAGGCGGTCGGGAGTTCGAATCTCTCCGGGCGCACCAATCTTGAAGAAAACGACCAGCTTGCTGGTCTTTTTTTTGCCTGTCGCCATGGCTCCGATGCATCGATGCCCATCGCCGCTGCCGATCGCAGCACTGGCACCGATCGCGCACATGTCGGCCGACGATCGCTGCGCAGCTCGCATGCATGCACCAGCGATCACACCGTTGCACCTCGCGCGTCTGCGTCCGCGACCACCACGACCGGCAGCAACGACGTCACCGGATAGCCGGCGTCGTGCCACGCATCCAGCCCACCCCGCAACGGCCGCACATCGCGATAGCCCCGCGCGCGCATGCGTCCGGCCAGCCAGGCGGCAGACACTTCGCCGGGGCACGCACAGTAGATCACCACGGCACGTTCGCGCGGCACGCTGGCAAGGATCTGCGCCAGCTGCCGCTCATCGGCGAACATGGCGCCGGGGATCGTGTACGGCTGCAACTCGCGATACCCGGGCGCACGAATGTCCAGCACCGTGGGGCGCTGCGGCTCATCGCCTTCCAGCAACGGCAGCAACTCGTCCACCGCAATGCGCGCCTGTTCCAATGACCGCAGCAAGGCATGCCGCCGCCACCAGCGCCAGCCGACATAGCAGGCCAGCAGCACCGCCAGCACCACCACCGCACCGGAACCCAGCTCGGACAGGAAGACCAGCACGTCCTGCACCTGATCGGCGAACACCGCTCCCAGCCCCAGGCCAACCAGCGCCCAGAGCGCAGCACCGAACGCGTCGTAGCGCAGGAATGCCCAGAGCCGCACCTGGCTGGCGCCAGCCATCGGCACCGAGACCATCGACAGGCCAGGCACGAACTTCGCAACTGCCAGCACGCGCACGCCCCAGCGCGAGAAGAACCGCTCGGTCTTCTTCATGCAGGTATCGCGTGACAACGACAGCCGGCAGAGCGACTGCAAGGTGCGGTTGCCGAAGCGCCGCCCAGCCAGATACCAGGCCAGATCGCCCAGCAGGCTCGCCAATACCGACACGCCCAGCGCCACCAGGCCGGCCAACAAGGCATCGCTCCCGCCCGCCAACGCGTAGCCGGCGCCCACCAGCACCAGGGTCGGCAGTGCCGGCACCGGCAGCCCGAGCGACAATGCCAGTACGTTGGCGAAGACCAGCGCCAATCCGTACTGTTCGATCAAGCCTTGCATGCGGGGGCCCTGCGCGACGGCAAGCGGCCATTATCCGCGCCGCTGCCGATGCCCGACTACCCGACGGCGACGGAACGATACGTTTCCGCAAGCGAGCGCAACCAGTGGTCGAACAAGCCGTCGCCGCGCAGCGCCTGCCGCCACCAGCGCAAAGCCTCACCCTCTTCGCCGGGCCGCCAGGCCAGAGAGAAGGTTTCGTCGGCCTTGCGCGCGTCCACCGCCACTTCCTGCAGGCGACCGTCCTGCAGTGCCGCACGCGCATACGGCTCGGGCAGGAAACCGTAGCCGACCCCGGCCAGTTGCAGCAGCAGCTTGGTCTGCATGTCGGGAACGGTCAGCACGTCGCGCCCGGACAACACTCCCACCGTACGCGGCAGCAGACGTCGCGCCGAATCCGCCACCACGATCGCACGATGATCGGCCAGCTCGGCCGCTCCGGGCTGCTGCACATGCGCCAACGGATGCGTGGCAGCGACCGCGAAGACGAAGCGCAGGCTGCCGATCGGTTCGGCGACATAGCCACCGCCGCTGGGTCCCTCGCCGGCGGCGACGATCAGATCCACCCGTCGATCCAGCAAGGCTTCCCAGCAGCCGGACAGCGACTCGCTCAGCACGCGCAAGCGCGTGCTGTCGGCCACGGTATAGAACTGCAGGATCTGCGCCTGCAACAGCGCCACGGGCAGCACTGCATCCAGCCCGATCGCGAAGTCCGACTCCCAGCCGGAGGCCACCCGCCGCACCCGCACCTCCAGTTCCTGCGCCGCGCGCAGCAGGTGTCGTCCCTCACGCAACAGCTCGCGACCGGCCTGGGTCGGCGTGGCCTTGGGCCCTACCCGCTCGAACAACTGCACCCCCAGGTCCTGCTCCAGCTTGGTCACGGTGTAGGAAATGGTCGAGGGCACCTTGAACAAGACCTTGGCGGCCGCGGCGAAGGAACCACGGCGGTCGATCGCATCCAGGATCTGCAGCGCTTCCAGGCTGATTTTCATTGTTCGAATTTTTCGATGATAAGACTCGAATCTACTCGCTTTTTCTTGCGGGCGCAGAAGCGGAGACTACGCATCAAGCCGCTGGGCCCGATATTTCACCCCTAGCGAAAGTTCGAATCTACCAAGGAGCAAGCAGTATGTTGAACGTCCGCAAGAGCGACACCCGTGGCCGCGCCGAGCATGGCTGGCTGTCCTCGCGCCACACCTTCTCCTTCGCCAGCTACCACGATCCGCGGCATATGGGGGTGGGTCCGCTGCGCGTGATCAACGAAGACAAGGTGCAACCGGGCGAAGGGTTCGGCACCCACGGCCACCGCGACATGGAGATCATTTCCTACGTGCTGGGCGGCGCGCTGGAGCACAAGGACAGCATGGGCACCGGCTCGGTCCTGCACTATGGCGACGTGCAGCGCATGAGCGCCGGCAGCGGCGTGACGCATAGCGAATTCAACCACTCGGCCAGCGAGCCGGTGCACTTCCTGCAGATCTGGGTGATGCCCGAACGCAACGGAATCGCGCCGAGCTACGAGGAAAAGCATTTCGACGCCGACAGCAAGCGCAACCAGTTGCGCCTGATCGCCTCGCCCGGCGGCGAGGATGGTTCGCTGCGTCTTCATCAGGATGCGCGGCTGTACGCCACGATCCTGGACGGTGCGGCGCACCTGCGGCAGCCCTTGGCCGAGGGCCGCATCGGTTACGTGCAAGTGGCCCGCGGCAGCCTGACTGTCAACGGGCAGGTGCTGTCGGCCGGCGACGCGGTGCAGGTCATGGGTGAGCCGGAGATCGTACTGGGCGACGCCCACGACGCCGAAGTCCTGGTGTTCGATCTGCCGAAATGACGCAACCGGTGCCGCCGCACCCTGCCGCTGAAGCGAGGCGCGGCCAACAACCGCGCACTCGCATGCGTGCGGCGGCTCCGTCGACTCTGCAGCGATCCGCAACGGCCCTTGCCGGCGTCCAACGCCGGCGCACGCAGGCCGCAGCGGATCGGCCCTTCCGAAGCACCGCCGGCCCACCGACGCAACCCAACGCTGCGCCAGCCGCCTCGGAGACAGCGCCTGCGCCGCGCTCCGATATGTACGCGCGGCGCAGACGCCCATTCCCTTCCGTCAGGCCGCCTGCGGACGGGCCGGTCGCTCTGCGGCCGTGCCGGACTGCGGTGCAGATCCGTCGGCATCGCCGTTGACCAGCGCGAACAAGGCATCCGCATCGGCCTCCAGCACACGTGCCGAGCGCGCCAGATCATCGACCATTTGCGCCTGGTCGCGCGCCTGCACCCCGATGGACTGCAATGCCGTATTGGCGGTGGAGATGTCCTGCGCCTGCTCGCGGCTGGCGCTGGCGATCTGCTCGACGGTGGCGGTGACGCGCAACACCGACGTCACCATGTCCTGCATCACCACACCGGCCTGCTCGGCCAGACGCGAGCCATCGCCGACCTGATCGGTCGCATTGTCGATCAGCGAACGGATTTCCCGTGCAGACACGCTGCAGCGTTGCGCCAGATTGCGCACTTCGGTGGCCACCACCGCGAAGCCACGCCCCTGTTCGCCGGCGCGTGCCGCTTCCACCGCCGCATTCAATGCCAGCAGATTGGTCTGGAAGGCGATGCCATCGATGACCTCGATGATCTGGCCGATCCGGTCCGTGGCCGAACGAATACCGGCCGTGGTCTTGACGACCTGGGCAATGACGTCGGCACCGCGCCGCGCCACCGCCGCCGAGTCTTCGGCCATCTGCCGCGCCGATCCCGCATGCTCGGAATTGACCCTCACCGTCGCCGCCAGTTGATCGATCGTGTTCGACGTCCGCGCCACCGCGCTGGACTGGGTGGACGCGCGGCTGACCAATTCCTGATTGCTGGCGGAGATATGGTGCGACTCGCGCTGCACGTTCTGCGCGATGCTCATGGTCTGTCGCACCAGCGCGTGCATGCGCTCGGCCGAGCGCACCTGGTCGGTGACATCGGTAGCGTACTTGACCACCTTGTACGGCCGACCCGACACGTCGAGGATCGGGTTGTACGAGGCCTGGATCCACACCGCAGTGCCATCCTTGCGCAGCCGGCGATAACGCCCCGCATCGAACTGACCGCGCGCCAGCTTTGCCCAGAAATGGCGGTAATCCTCGGACGCACGGTAGGCGGCATCGACGAAGGTTCCGTGATGCCGACCGATCGCCTCCTCCGGCGTGTAACCCAGGATCGCCAGGAAGTTTTCGTTGGCGCTCAGCACATGCCCATCCAGATCGAACTCGATCACTCCCATGACCTTGTCAATGGCCTGGATGCGGCCATCCGCATCGGCCGAATCGACGACCTGCCGGGTCACGTCGGTGGCGTACTTCACCACCTTGTAGGGGCGCCCGTGCTCATCCAGGACAGGATTGTAGGACGCCTGGATCCAGACCTCCCGCCCGTCCTTGCCGATGCGTCGGTAGCGACCGGCATCGAATGCGCCGCGCCCCAGAGAATCCCAGAACGCGCGATAGGCGGCGGACTGGCGTGTGGCCGCATCCACGAACATGCCGTGATGCCTGCCGAGGATCTCATCGAGCCGATAGCCCATCACCTGCAGAAAATTCTGGTTGGCATCGAGTATCGTGCCGTCGAGCGAGAACTCGATGACAGCCATCACCTTGTCGATCGCCTCGATCCGCCCTTCGAAGTCGGCGGTCTGACGTACCTGTTGGGTGATGTCGGTGGCGTACTTCACCACGCGATAGGCCTTGCCGGCGCGATCGAGCAAGGGATTGTAGGACGCGTTGATCCAGACCTCGCGCCCGTGCTTGTCCAGCCGGCAGAAACGCCCCGCATTGAAGTCGCCGCGACGCAATGCGTCCCAGAACTGGCGATAGCTCTCGCTGTCGCGGTCGCTCGTGGTAACGAACATGCGGTGATGCTGGCCAACCACTTCGTCCAGCCGGTATCCCATCAGCGACAGGAAGTTCTGATTCGCATCCAGGATGCGGCCATCCAGATCGAACTCGATCACCGCCATCACCCGGTCCACTGCATTGGCCTTGTGCTGCAGCGCGCGGCTCCAGAAAGAGAACAGGCGTTCAAACAGCGGCGATAGGCGCATCACGTCGAAATCCGGGAAAGGGTCGACGTCATTAGCGGCGCACGGACGCCCGACTTGACCTCCGACGCATACCGCACTGCCTCCGTCACTGCGACTGGCGCAGTCTTCTGCATGTGTGCACTCCCAGCCAAAGCGCACCGAGATTCCGGACTGCGTCACAACGCTCCTGCAGCTGGTACCTGCATGCGGACCTACGTGATGCCGGCACACCGAATCGATCGCGTCACAACGACCCGACCCAGGCGAGCGATCGTGCGTTTCTTGTCCGCACCGGCCCGCTTGCGCGCGCCAATCTGCGATGCGCGACCTACAGCAAGCCGCCGCAGTGCTCGCCAGCAAGCCGGTGCGCTCGACTGGCAAGCCGCCGGCATCGCTCGCAATGCCACTGCGGCCTGCTGCGCGCAGGACCGCACCCCAGGCAAGCCCGCGTCAGCAGCAGGTCTGCTTCAGGAACGCGATTGAGCCCGGCGCGCCGTCCATTCGCCGACGCCACCGTCGCGGCGTATGCCTGATCGTCGGATGCCAACATCCGGATCGATGATCGACGCCGCGGACGCGCGTCGATGTGGAGGAAGCGTCGCCGGGACGCGGCGGCGTGTACGGCGAACCCATCGCAGCAGCTGTGGCTGGATCGGTTCATCGGCCGAGCTCGCACTACAAACCAACACCACGTTGTCGCACAGTGCCGTGCGCACCAGGTCCCAGACCGCCAGCGCGAAAACGCGCGCACTCCCGTGGCCCCATCGCACAAATAAAAACGCCTGCAAATCAGCGATTTGCAGGCGCTTCAGATACTGGCGGAGCGAGAGGGATTCGAACCCTCGATAGAGCTTTTGACCCTATACTCCCTTAGCAGGGGAGCCCCTTCAGCCACTCGGGCATCGCTCCAGTTTTCTCGATCTGCCGCGACATCCGTGGCAGGCCGCGAAGAATACCGGGTAAGAGGGGCTAAGGTAAACCCTTTATCGCGATCAATTCGAAGAATCGTCTCCGTGATGCGCGCCGGAAGCGACCGGCTCGTCCCCACGCTGGATACGCTGATAGATTTCTTCGCGATGCACAGCCACATCCTTCGGTGCGGTGATACCAATACGCACCTGATTACCCTTGACACCGAGCACGGTAACCGTGACCGAGTCGCCGATCATCAGGGTTTCGCCTACCCGGCGAGTGAGGATCAACATTTTGCAAATCTCCTGGAACCGGTGGTTTTCCCACCAGCATCGACGGCCTCCCGAGTGAGACGCGCCCTACGTAAGGGGAATAGACCAGAAATGTTAGCGGGACATCCTGCTGGCCATCAAGGCATAGCAGGACAAGTGTTCAGCCCAAGTGTTGCTTGACCCAGGAGGCGACCCCGTCGAGCGCGGTGGCAAGGGCGGGCCCGTCCTCGCCACCACCCTGGGCGAGATCCGGACGGCCGCCGCCCTTGCCTCCGATCTGACTGGCGATATGGCCGAGGAGTTCCCCCGCCTTCACTTTGCCAGTTGGGCTGCCGTTCACTCCGGCGACCAACGCGACCTTGCCGCCGGAAGCACCGGCCAGCACGACCACCGAATCGCCCAGCTGCTGCTTCAGGCGATCCATCGCATCGCGCAAGGCTTTCGCGTCGAACCCTTCCAGACGCACGGCGACGACCTTGACCCCCGCCACATCGACGGCACCGGCGCCCAGATCGGCGGTCGCGCCCGATGCCAGCTTGGCCTTCAACGATTCCAGTTCGCGCTCCAGACGCTTTTGACGCTCGGTCAGTGCGCGCACCTTGTCGACCACTTCGCCGGCATTTCCGCCAAGCAGGCTCGCCGCTTCGGACAGGCGCCGCTCTTCGTCGGCGACATGGTCCAACGCCCCTTGCCCGGTCACCGCTTCGATGCGACGTACGCCTGACGACACGCCGCCTTCGGAGGTGATCTTGAACAGCCCGATGTCGCCGGTACGGCTGACATGGGTGCCACCACACAGCTCGGTGGAGTAGCCGCCCATCTTCAGCACGCGCACGCGCTCGCCGTATTTCTCGCCGAACAGGGCCATGGCGCCGAAATCCAGTGCTTCCTGCATGGCCATGTTGTGCACTTCGACGCTGTGATTGGCGCGCACTTCGGCGTTGACCTTGCGTTCGATCACCGCCAGCTCTTCGGCCGTGATCGGCTGGAAATGCGAAAAGTCGAAACGCAGGCGATCCGGCGCCACCAACGAGCCCTTCTGCTGCACGTGCGTGCCCAACACCTCGCGCAGCGCCGCATGCAGCAGGTGCGTGGCCGAATGGTTGAGGATGGTCTTGCCGCGACGCTGCGCGTCGATGCCGCCCGCCAGCACATCGCCCAGCGCGAGTGCGCCTTCGGTGATGCGCCCGACGTGACCGTGGAACTGTCCGGCGAATTTCTGGGTGTCGGTGACGTCGATCGACACCCCCGTCTTGCTCAATCCGCCGCTATCGCCGACCTGGCCACCGGACTCGGCATAGAACGGCGTGCGATCGGTGAACACGATGACATCGTCGCCGGCTTCTGCGCGCTCGACGGGTCGCCCCTGCTTGAGCAACGCGACCACCTTGAGCGCATCGGCATCGTGCGCTTCATAGCCCAGAAACACCGTTGGCGACATGCTGGCGACCAGATCGGCCGGCAGTGCCACACCGCCACCGAACTTGCCCGCCGCACGCGCGGTCTCGCGCTGACGCTCCATGGAAAACTCGAAACCTTCCATGTCCACCCGCATACCGCGCTCACGCGCGATGTCGGCGGTCAGATCGACCGGGAACCCGTAGGTGTCGTAGAGACGGAACGCGTCGGCGCCCGGAATGACCTCCTGCGAGCGCGCCGCGATCTCGTCGAAGATCTTCATGCCGGCATCCAGCGTCTCGGCAAAGCGCTCTTCTTCGGCCAACAAGGCACGCGCAACGGTGTCCTTGGCCACCACCAGCTCGGGGTAGGCTTCCCCCATCAGCTCGACCAGGGTGGGCACCATCTTGCTGAAGAACGGCTGCCGCACGCCCAGCATCCAGCCATGCCGCAGCGCACGCCGGATGATCCGGCGCAGCACATAGCCGCGGCCCTCGTTGGACGGCAGCACGCCATCGACGATCAGGAACGAGCAGGCGCGGATGTGATCGGCGATCACACGCAGCGACTTGTTCTCCAGGTCGGTGATGCCGGTCAGTGCGCTGGCCTTGCCGATCAAGGCCTGGAACAGGTCGATTTCGTAGTTGGTATGGACGTGCTGCAGGATCGCCGCCAAGCGCTCCAGTCCCATGCCGGTATCCACGCACGGTGCCGGCAGCGGCACCAGGGTGCCATCGGGCTGACGGTCGAACTGCATGAACACCAGATTCCAGATCTCGATGAAGCGGTCGCCATCTTCATCCGGAGAACCGGGCGGACCACCGGCGATGTGGTCGCCATGATCGAAGAAGATCTCGGTGCACGGACCACATGGGCCGGTGTCGGCCATCTGCCAGAAGTTATCGGAAGCGTACGGGGCGCCCTTGTTGTCGCCGATGCGTACGATGCGGCTCTCCGGAACGCCGATCGTGTCGCGCCATAGCGCGAAGGCTTCCTCGTCGGTGTGGTAGACGGTGACCAGCAGGCGATCGGCAGGCAGCTTCCAGACCTGGGTCAGCAGCTCCCAGGCCCACGCGATGGCCTCTTTCTTGAAGTAATCGCCGAACGACCAGTTACCCAGCATCTCGAAAAAGGTGTGGTGACGTGCGGTGTAGCCCACCGAATCCAGGTCGTTATGCTTGCCGCCGGCACGCAGGCAGCGCTGCACGTCTGCAGCGCGCACGTAGCTGCGCTTCTCCGCGCCGAGAAAGACGTCCTTGAACTGGACCATGCCCGAATTGGTGAACAGCAGAGTCGGGTCGTTGCCCGGCACCAGCGGTGCGGAGGGCACGATGGTGTGACCCTTGCCCTCGAAAAACGCAAGGAAGTCGCGACGGATCTGGGAAGTGCTGAATTTGGCAGGTGCGTTCATGAGCTGGCATTGGGCGGGCGGCGGTCCCGGTCACCCAATGAGATGTGGGCGCAGATGAGCGGAACAACCTGAAACCACGAAGGGTAGCAGGCCTGACGCCCTCAGTCCTCAAGCTCGAAGCGCGTGGCGCTTCGGATGCTGCTGCCATCGAACCCCCGCCGGGCCAGCAACTCGGCGGCCTTTCGACGCTGCGACAGATCCACCGGCCCCTGCTCGCCGAACCGGCGGCGGACCAGATCGCGCGCATTCTCGGTCCAGTCGCCTTCGAAGGTGGCCATCGCAGCGCCAATCGTGTCGCTGTCCAGGCCATGGGTACCGAGCTCTGCACGGATGTGCAGGGGGCCGTACCCCGAACCTGCCCGGTTTCGTACCACTGCGGCGGCAAAACGGGCGTCGTCCTGCCACCCCTCTCCCGCCAGCCGCTCCACCGCCGCCTGCGCGGCGTCCGGCTCGATCCCCCGCGCCAGCAGCTTGCGGTTCAATTCCTTGCGCGAATGCTCGCGCCGTACCAATAGCCCCAGCGCGCGCTGGACCGGCGTTTGCTCCTTGAACCGGCGCGCTCGCTTGGGTGCGGGCTCCTGCTCGTCCATCGTGACCTGTCCTCGATGACCCCATCAATGCGCCGTCCCTGGCGCCTGCCCTCCTGGCCCTCGATAGATCTACCGCGAGAAACGACGGCACTGACCCCGCCGCTCCCGCGATAGAAAAACGTGTAACGACATTGCAGACCGAATACCCCGGGCCTCAGCAGCGGCCGGGGCCGACACGCCGGGCTATGGAGTGCATCGCAGCCCGCTGGGCTGCGCTCCCATCGGGTGGCCCGGCGGCCAGACAGTCTGGTTATTCCTTCTCGGCGTCGTCGCCCTCTTCGCGCGGCGCCTCGGCAGGCTGGAACTTCTCGCGCAGCTCTGCTTCCAGCTTGGCCGCTACCTGCGGGTTGTCGCGCAGATAGCCGCGTGCATTGTCCTTGCCCTGGCCGATGCGCTCGTCGCCATAGCTGTACCAGGCACCGGCCTTGTCCACCAACTTGGCTTCCACGCCCATGTCGATCAGTTCACCCTCGCGACTGATGCCTTCGCCGTAGAGGATTTCGGTGACCACCTGCTTGAACGGAGGCGCCAACTTGTTCTTGACCACCTTGATCTTGGTCTGGTTGCCGATGATCTCGTCACCCTTCTTGATCGAACCGATCCGACGGATGTCCAGGCGCACCGAGGCGTAGAACTTCAGCGCATTACCGCCAGTGGTCACTTCCGGACTCTGGCCCGGCATCATGACGCCGATCTTCATGCGCAACTGGTTGATGAACACCACCAGGGTATTGGAGCGCTTGATGTTGCCGGTCAGCTTGCGCAGCGCCTGGCTCATCAGGCGGGCCTGCAGGCCCGGCAGCTGATCGCCCATTTCGCCTTCGATTTCGGCCTTCGGCGTCAGTGCGGCCACCGAGTCGACCACCACGATATCGACCGAGCCCGAGCGCACCAGCATGTCCGCGATCTCCAGCGCCTGCTCGCCGGTATCCGGCTGCGACAGCAGCAGATCGTCGACGTTCACCCCCAGCTTGGCCGCATAGATCGGATCCAGGGCATGCTCGGCGTCGATGAAGGCTGCGGTGCCGCCCTTCTTCTGGCACTCGGCGATCGCCTGCAGGGTCAGGGTCGTCTTGCCCGAGGACTCGGGCCCGTAGATCTCCACCACCCGGCCCTTGGGCAGGCCGCCGATCCCGAGCGCGATGTCCAGCATCAACGAGCCGGTCGGAACCACCTCGACTGCCTCGATGACACGGTCGCCCATGCGCATGACCGAACCCTTGCCGAATTGCTTTTCGATCTGGCTCAGTGCGGCGGAAAGGGCACGCTTCTTGTTCTCGTCCATCTGGGTAATCCTTGTCAGTGATTTCGGTGTGGAGCCAATGTAGCGGCGGTGTATCGCAGAGGCTGAGACTGCTGGCGACACACTCAGATTAACGATGCGGCAGGTGCCCCGGCAGCGGGATTGCCTGCAAGACCGGCTGGGAAAACCCCCAGCCCGCGCCTCGGCACAGCCCTCAGCGGTTGGGCCTCAACAGCCCGCAATACAGGCCCTCGATGGCGAAATCCTGATCCGGCTGCACTTCGATCGGCGCGTAATCCGGGTTGCGTGGCAGCAGGCGGATACGATCCTTGCCGATCTTCAGCAACTTGACGGTGATCTCTTCGTCGATGCGCGCCACCACGATTTGCCCGGAGCGTGCATCGCGGGTGCGGTGCACACCGATCAGGTCGCCGTTGAAGATGCCTTCGTCGCGCATCGAATCGCCCTGCACCTTGAGCAGGTAATCCGGTGACGGCGAGAAGAACACCCGGTCGAGCACGACGAAGTCGTCCGACCCGATATCGGCGCCGATCGGTAGACCCGCTGCAACGCGACCCAGCACCGGCAGCCGCAGTACGTCGTCGCGTTGGGGCTCACTGATCGGCGGCGTCCGCGACTGCGCGCCCTGCCCGGCCAGCCGGATGCCGCGCGCCTGCCCTGCGACACGGCGGATCGCACCCGCCTGCTCCAATGCCTCCAGGTGATACTGCGCGGCGCGCACGCCCTTGAAGCCGAACGCGCGGGCGATCTCGGTCTGCGACGGCGGCACGCCGTCGGCATCGATGCGTTCGGCGATCAAGGCCAGGATTGCTTGCTGGGTATCGGTCAGGTCCATGGTTAGTAGTATTACTACTAACTGCGCCATGCGCAATAGCGTCGAAGCAAGGTGTCCGGTGGATCGCTAACGCCGGCTGCGCCAGATCGAGAACAGGATCCAGATGCCGCACAGGCCGGCGCCGATGAAGCCACCAACGCCCAGCCCCAGCAGCCAGCGGCTGGCGCTGCCACCGACACTGTTCATCACGATCGAGGAGCCGATGACCAGCGCTGCAGTCACGATGCCCATGGTCAGCCGGTTGGCGGCGCGATCGACCTGCTCGCCGAACTCGCGCAAGGCGCGTGTTTCCACATGCAGTTGCAGCTTGCCGCGCCGCGCGGCCTGGATCAGGCGCTTGAGATCGCGCGGCAGATCGCCGATCAGATCGATCGCACCGGTCACGGTGCGACGGCTGCGGCTCAGCATGGCGCTGGGTGCGTAACGTTGCAGGACCACCCGTTCGAGGTATGGCTGCGCTTCGCTGGCCATGTCGAAATCCGGATCGAGCTGGCGCCCCATTCCCTCGAGCGTGAGGAAGGCCTTGATCATCAGTGCCAGATCCGACGGCAGCGTCAGACCGTGATCGCGCAGTATCGCAGTGACGTCGCCGAGCATGGCGCCGATGTGCAGTTCCTTCAGCGGCACGCCCCGGTACTGATCGACGAACGCGCCGATGTCCTGCTGCAGACGTGGTTCGTCGATCTCCAGACTGTTGCCGGCCCATTCCAGCAGCACATCGATCACCGCTTCGGCATCGTGGCTCACCATGCCGTGCAGCAATTGCGCGACCTGGAACCGGCGCTGCTCGGAGACGCGCCCGACCATGCCGAAGTCGATGACGGCGATACGCCCGTCGCGCAGATAGAAGATATTGCCCGGGTGCGGGTCGGCGTGGAAGCAACCGTCCTGCAGCACCATCTTGAGCACGATACCGGCGCCGGCGCGCGCCAGTGCCCTGCGATCAAGGCCGGCTGCGTCCACCGCCTGCAAATCGCGCCCGGGGATGCCGTCGATGAAGTCCTGCACATTGAGCGACTCGCACGTCCATTGCCAATGCACCGCCGGCACCACCACCTGCGGGTCGTGCGCGAAGTTGGCTGCGATACGTTCGGCGTTACGGCACTCGGCGGCGAAATCCAGTTCGCGCCGCAGCGAAACCGTGAATTGCTGCACCACTTCGGCCGGACGATATCGCTTCAGATCCGGCGCGCGGGTCTCGACGATTTCCGCCAACCGCGCGAGCAGGCGCAGGTCCGCCTCGATGGTGTCGCCGATCCCGGGACGGCGGATCTTCAACACCACCGGCGTGCCGTCGGCCAACCACGCGCGATGGGTCTGTGCCAGCGAAGCGGCCGCCAGCGGCTGCTCGTCGAGCCGGGCGAAGACGCTGGACGGTTCGGCACCCAGTGCGGCGATCAGTTGCGGCAGGATCTGTTCGAATGGCAAGGCCGGCACCGCATTCTGCAGTTCGCTCAGCTCTTCGATCCATTCCGGCGGCAGCAGATCCACTCGCGTGGCCAGCACCTGGCCCAGCTTGACGAAGGTGGGGCCGAGTTCTTCCAGCGCACGCCGCACGCGCTGTGCAGCGGACATCCGCAGGCGGCCTTCGGCATTGCTCCAATGCAGCAGCTTGCCAGCCCGTTCGAGCACATCGGCCAGCCCGATCCGGCGCACGATGTCGCCGAAGCCGTAACGGATCAGCACGGCGGCGATTTCCTGCAGCCGGCCCAGATCGCGTACGGTGCCAAGCGCCTCCCACATCAGCGCACCGCCAGTCGTTGCTGGAGCCGCTGGCCGTGCAGGCGCCAGTGCGGCCGGTCCGACGGCGCAGGACCAGGCGCCCAACGGCGCCCGATGCCACAGCCTGCGTGCGGGCGATGCCGGGCGGCGCCAGCATGCTGCATGCCACATCCCTGTGCATGGCCAGGTGACTGCGCGCGCGCAATGCAACGTGCAGACGACATCGACCACCTGCCAGTGCGCAGGGTGATCTGCCATGGAGCGACTTCAACAACGGAGAACGCGGACATCGGCACATGCGGTCGGCAACCAGACCCTGGTTTGTAGCCTATCTGCCGGCAGATGTCGCGCGTGCCCACCGCAGCGCAGTGCGCTCGGCTGGCGCAGCCGCGCGGTGCGGCCCGTCAGTAGCGCAGCCGCAGGGTCAGCCCGTAGGTACGCGGCGCGCCGAGAAAGGCATTCCAGGAGCCGGCCTGCAGCGGCGTATCGATGACGATCTGGCGGTAGGTTTCGTTGCCGAGATTTTCCGCCCACGCTTCCAGCAGCCAGCGCCTGTCGGGAGCACCGATGCCGACGCGTGCGTTGAGCAGGGTATAGGCCGGTTGCACTTTCTGCGGATCCAGATCCGAGCCCGCGTTGTAGTCGGACATGTACTTGGCGCCGATGTTGAAGCGCCCGGTGAGCCCATCGCCCAGCGCATGCTCGTAGGTGAGCGACAGATTGCCCGACCAGCGCGGGGCGAAACTCACCCTGCTGCCCGGCAGCAGGGCCAGCTCCGCATCCGGCAGCGGCTCGTTGCCGTAATAGGTATCGGCGTAGCTGAGTCCGCCTTGCACCATCAGCCCCGGAAGCGCGCCCTGCCAGAGCACTTCGGCATCGACGCCGCGCGAAATGACGGTGGGGATGGAACGCACGACGAAGCTGGTGCCGAGAAAGTTATTGAGCTGGAAGTCGCTGAAATCCTGATAGAACAGCGTGGCATTCAACAACAGATTGCCGCCCAGCCAGGTGGTCTTGGCGCCGAGTTCGTAGCTGTCGACGAACTCGCCCGGAAACGAGGTGTCGTCCACCGGCACGATTCCCTGCACGCCGCTGGACAAGCCGTTGGCCGACTGCACGCGATCCAGATTGAAACCGCCGGCCTTGTAGCCGCGTGCGGCCGAGGCGTACGTCATCAACGCATCGCTCCAGCGATAGGCCAGCTTGACGGTACCGGACCATTCGCGTTCGGTGCGGCGCTGTTCGGTCAGGCGACCGGCATGGGCGAGGTTGGCCCAGGGCAGACAGCTGAAGCCGATCACTTGCGGCGCAATCGTCGGCACCGCGGCAGCCGGCACGCCACGTGCGGTGAGCGCCGCGCCGATGCGGCGCAGCGCCGCCGCATCGACCTGACCGTTCGGCGCGAGGTAGCTGGCGCACGCCGGACTTCCATCGGGGTTGGCGAACGCCGATCGCAGCGCCTTGTGCTCATAGGTGTAGCGCAGCCCGGCGACCACATCCAGCGCATCGGTGGCGTGCCAGGTGTTGTTGGTGAACAGCGCCACGCTGGTGCCGTCCTGACGGAAGCGATCCTGGCTTCCCTGCCCCTGGAACAGGCTGCCGACGGGCAGCCCGGTGGCATCGGCAAGAAAACGCGATGCGTCGGCACGCGCGGCCAGCGCCGGATTCACGCGGGCCAGCAAGACACTGGACAGATAGGGTTCGTACACGCTGCCGAAGCGGTAGGACTCGTTGCGGTGCAGCGTTTCGTCGGCATAGAACGCCCCCAGCAGCCAGTCGAAACGCTCGCTCGATCCGGCCAGCCGCAGTTCCTGGCTGAAGGTCCGAAACCGGGTGAGCATCTCGTCTTCGCGCGGCGCGCGGTACAGGATGTCCGCAGCGCTGTAGTCGAAATCCAGGCCGTTCACCGATTTCCAGTCGCGCAGCGCGCTGATCGAGGTCAGCACCGCCTGGTTCAACCACGGGGTGGTCCAGTCGACCTGCGCCGACAGGCCCTGGTCGCGGATATCCTGTGCGGTGCTGCGATTGCTGTAGGCGCGACGGCGTTGCGGCGCGGCGCGGTCGATCGTGCCCTGCCCACCCGGCGTCAGCGCATCCACCAGCGCGGCAGTCGGGCCGCGCTCGGTGGCAACGGTGACGCAGCAGTTCTCATCGCGGTCGGTGACGTCTGCGGCCAGATTGATGTCCAGGTCGTCGGTCGGCTCCCATAGCAGCTGCACGCGCGCGGTCCGCAGATCCTGGTCGCCGTCATCGGTGGCGGTGCGCGGGCCCGCACCGGTGGTCACCTGTTCGAAACCATCGCGTCGGCGCCTGGCCGCGTACACGCGCAACGCCGCGCTCTCGCCGACGGCATCGTTGAATGCGCCCGCGATGCCGAGCGCGCCGTAGTTGCCGGCGGTGATCTCGGCATCGGCGCTGCGGGTGAAACTGGGACGCCGCGTCACCACGTTGATGACACCGGCCGAGGTGTTCTTGCCGAACACCGTGCCCTGCGGCCCCTTCAGCACTTCGATCCGTTCCAGCTCCCCCAGATCGGCGAAGCTCACGCCGTTGCGCGCACGCGCCACGCCGTCGATGACCACGCCGACCGACGACTCCAGCCCGGCATTGTCGCCCACCGTGCCGATGCCGCGGATCCGGGCCGTGGTCTGCGCCGCGCTCTGCGAGCTGGTCACGATCAGCCCCGGTACCAGCACCTGCAACTCCTTGATGTCGTGCACGCCACTGTCCTGAAGCAGCTGTTCCGGCAGCACCGAGACCACCACGGGCACGCTCTGCAGCGACTCTTCGCGCTTTTGCGCGGTCACCTTGAGCGTTGCCAGGGTCGCCGGTTCGTCCTGGTCGGTAGGCACCGCCGTCTGTGCGCGGAGCGGATGTGCGGACAGGGCCGCGAGGAGTGCGAGCGCCAGCGCGGCGCGAGGGTGCCGTTGCAGATGCATGAGTCTTCCCCGACGAAGCGCTACCCGAGCGGCGCCATGGGCAGCGCCGCCTCGCGCGAGGGCTCATCATTGTCCGATCCGCCGGACGGAAGCCAGCAGCAAGCCGAAATCGCCGTGCCCGCGGCGAACGGTGCCGCCATTCAGAATGCATGCCCGAGATGCACGCGGGGGAACGCGTCGGCGTCCGGACACGCAGGCGCTGGCGTGCGAACGACGCCGCCACGCCGCGCTCGCCTAGAGCAAGGCGCTCAATCCGGCGAGCGCGGCGGCCACCGTCTGGCGGCGCACGGCATCGCGATCGCCGTCGAACTGGTACAACTGCGCGGTGGCATACCCACCCCGCCGCTTCCAGCCGATCCACACCGTACCGACCGGCTTGCCTTCGCTGCCACCGCCGGGGCCGGCGATTCCCGTCACCGCCACCGCGATGCTGCCGCCAGAACCGACCAAGGCACCGGAGACCATCTCGATGACGGTTTCCCGGCTGACCGCACCATGGATCTCCAGGGTCTGTGGACGCACCCGCAGCAAGGCCTGCTTGGCCTCGTAGCTGTAGGCGACGATGCCGCAATCGAACCAGTCGGAAGAACCGGCGATGTCGGTCATCGCCTTGGCGATCCAGCCGCCAGTGCAGCTTTCCGCTGTCACCAGCCGCTCGCGTGCAGCACGCAGCTGCACGCTCAGCGCCTGGGCGAGCTGTTGAAGATCAGGGTCGGCAGGAGACGTCATTGCATGGATCGCATTGGGCAGCGCCCACTTTTATCCGAATTCACAGGCGCTGTCTGCCCGCATCGTGCCCGACGCCCGGCGCGCAGACAGCTTGCCGGGGTGAGCAATCCACCGATGAGGCGACCACCGCGACGGCCTGCGTTACGAAGCGCCACGCCTTGCACTGATGCCACGCCGGCGGCAGGTCAGGCTTCCCAGTCTTCGCGGCGGTCGGGCAGCATCGCACGCAACGGCGCACCATCCTCGCCTGCGGCCAGGCGTTCGGCCTCCACCAAGGGCAGATCGACTTCGAGCAGCCAGCCGTGCTCGTCGCCCTGCTCCCCACGCACCACTTCCAGCTGATGCAGCTTGGAGCGCAGGCGTCCGGCCGAGGGCGGCAAGCGCAGCTGCCCGGTGACGTGCCGCAGATCCAGACGCTGGCCGAGCGCGCGTTGCAGCTCCTCCAGCCCCCGCCCGTCACGTGCGGAAATCCACACGCGTTCGCGTCGCGCCGGATCCGGGATGCCGTCCTGGGCATCGTGACGGACTTCGGCGCCCTCGATCCTGTCGATCTTGTTGAACACCAGCAGTTGCGGCAGATCGCCTGCGCCTACGGCATGCAGCACCTCGTCGACCTGCAGGATGCGTTCTTCGCGCAGGGGGTCGGCCGCATCGACGATGTGCAGCAACAGATCGGCCTCGCGCGCCTCCGACAGGGTCGAGCGAAACGCCGCCACCAGTTCGTGAGGCAGATCGCGTACGAAGCCGACCGTGTCGGCAAGAATCGCGCTGCCGCCCGGCAGTGCGATACGACGCACGGTGGGATCGAGCGTGGCGAACAACTGGTCGGCGGCGTAGGCCTCGGCGCCGGTCAAGGCGTTGAACAGCGTGGATTTGCCCGCGTTGGTGTAACCGACCAGCGCAATGCGCGGCAGTTCGCTGCGCAACCGCGCGCGCCGCATCTGGTTGCGCTGCACTTCGACCTTTTCAAGTCGCTTCTGCAACTGCTCCACCCGCTTCTGCAGCAGGCGACGATCGGTTTCCAGCTGGGTTTCGCCCGGCCCGCGCAGGCCGATCGAACCACCGCGCTGGCGCTCCAGGTGGGTCCAGCCGCGCACCAGTCGTGTGGCCATGTGGCGCAACTGCGCCAGCTCGACCTGCAACTTGCCTTCGTGGCTGCGCGCACGTTGCGCGAAGATGTCCAGGATCAGGCCGGTGCGATCGATCACGCGCCGCTCCAGATACCGCTCCAGATTGCGTTCCTGGCCGGGCGACAAGGTGTGGTTGACCAGCACCAGATCCGCGCCGGTGGCCTCGGCAGCCGCCTTGACCTCTTCCAGCTTGCCGCTGCCGATCAGGGTGGAGGGACTGGGCTTGTCGATGCGCGCGGTGAGCGTGGCCGCCACCGTGGCGCCCGCCGACTTTGCAAGGTCGGCGAACTCCTCCAGCACATCCTCTTCGGCAGGTCCACCGGAGTGGGTCTGGATCAACAACGCGTGTTCACCCTTGCGTGAGCGATCAAACACGCACTACTCCGTTACTGCTCGACGTCGTCATCTTCCGCCTGATTGCCTTCATTGGACTGCACATACCCACCACCCGGCCCCACGCGCACGTTGCGCGCCGGCACGACCGTGGAGATGGCATGCTTGTAGACCATCTGACTCACGGTATTGCGCAACAGCACCACGAACTGGTCGAACGACTCGATCGTGCCCTGCAGCTTGATGCCGTTGACCAGATACACGGACACCGGTACCCGCTCGCGGCGCAGCGCGTTGAGGAACGGGTCCTGTAAAGATTGCCCCTTAGCCATCACAAACTCCTTCATTATTGTTCTTATTGTCCCGGTCGACACCTGCTATCCCCAGCCGGTCCCGGAAACGCGATGTTACACGCCTGAAGGCGGCCGTAAAGCGCGACGATGGCCGAGGAAGCCGGCAAAAGCCTCGTCCAGTCGATGCCGGTCGCGCGCGGGGTCGAACCAGCGTGCGTCGAGCTCGCTACGCAGCCAGGTCAGCTGGCGCTTGGCCAGTTGCCGGGTCGCCTGCACCGCCCTGTCGCGGAAATCGGCCAGGCTGCCGGCGCCGTCCAGATACTCCCAGGCCTGGCGATACCCCACCGCGCGTACTGCCGGCAGATCCAACGGCGCGGCGACCGCGCGCATCTGCGGCAGCGCCCGCAAGCGCTCCACTTCTGCCAGGAACGCCTGCCCCAGCATCGCATCCAACCGCTGTGCGATGCGCGCGTGCAGCACCGCCCGATCCTGCGGGGCCAGGATCAGTTTCATCACCCGCAACGGCAGCCTGGGCTGCGGCGGCAGGCCCTGCCAGTAGCTGATCGGCCGGCCGCTGATGCGGTGTACTTCCAACGCGCGCTGGATGCGCTGTGGGTCGGTGGCATGGATGCGCGCGGCCGCCACCGGATCGATCCGGGCCAGCTGCGCATGCAGGCCGGCCCAACCCACCTGTTCGGCCTCTGCGGCAAGCTCGGCGCGCACCGTCGGATCGGCCTGGGGCAATTGCGACAGGCCCTCGAGCAGCGCCCGGAAGTACAGGCCGGTGCCGCCAGCCAGGATCGGCAGCTTGCCGCGTGCAAGAATGCCATCGATCGCCACGCGCGCGTCGGCGGCGAAGTCGGCGGCCGAGTAGACCTGCCAGGGCTCGCGCAGATCGATCAGATGATGCGGAACCGCCGCGCGCATGGCGGCATCCGGCTTGGCCGCGCCGATGTCCAGTCCCCGATAGACCAACGCGGAGTCGACGCTGACGATTTCGCCGTTCCAGCGCTGCGCCGCCTCCAGCGCCAGCGCGGTCTTGCCGCTGGCGGTCGGCCCCATCACCGCGATCGCCAGCGGACGTCGATCGGCCGGCATCAGTCCTCGTCCGGCCAGCGGAAGGCGGGAGCGGCAGCTGCGGCGACGCGCGGCACCGGGATCGCGGCCATCGCGCTCCAGACCCGCACCGCATCCAGGGTCGCCGCCACGTCATGCACGCGCAGCAGCAGTGCGCCATGCTGGGCGGCAATCAGATGGGCGGCCACCGAACCATGCACGCGCTCGGCGGCGCGCTCGCGTCCGGTCAGCTCGCCGATGCTGCGCTTGCGCGACAGCCCGGCCAGCACCGGCAGGCCAAACTCCTGCAAGCGCTGCAACTGTGCCAGCAAGGTCAGGTTGTGCACGGTGGTCTTGTCGAAGCCGAAGCCCGGATCGAGGATCAGGCGTCGCTTGGCGATGCCGGCCATTTCCGCGGCGAAGATGCGCTCGGCCAGAAACCGGTGCACCTCGCCCACCACATCGTCGTAATGCGGCGCGTCCTGCATCGCGTGCGGCGCGTTGCGCGCATGCATCAGCACCACCGGCACCTGCAGCTCGGCAGCAGCCTGCAACGCGCCCGGCGAACGCAATGCATGGACATCGTTGATCATGCCGGCACCCGCGGCCACTGCCGCGCGCATCACTTCGGGCTTGGAGGTGTCCACGCTGATCGGTATCGCGGTCTGTTGCGCCAGCGCCTGGATCACCGGGATCACGCGCTGCAGTTCGTCTTCCAGCGACACCGGCATCGCCCCCGGGCGGGTCGATTCGCCACCGATGTCCAACACCGCCGCGCCCTCCGCCGCCAGACGCAATCCGTGGGCGATGGCTGCTTCGCAGGTGGCGTGCTGCCCGCCGTCCGAAAACGAGTCCGGCGTGACATTGACGATGCCCATCGCCTGCGGCGCATCCAGCCGCAGCGGGCGACCGGCGCAATCCAGCGTGAGGGCGGTGTCGAACATCGGGAGATCTCCTGGCCAGGTTGCAATGAGTGCGGCATCCGGTTGACGGCGCCTGGGTTGCCGACAGGTGTGCCGCGTAGCCACCGTCGTGACGTGGCGAGCCCACGCGCATCCGGCCACTGCGCAGATCGCCTGCCGGCGCCGCACATTGTCGCCCAGTGCGCATCGTCACGCATCCGATGCGTCCCTGCGCGTCGCTTGCATGCGCGCGACGGGGCGACTGTCCTGCAGTGCAGTCACCACAGCCTTGGCCGATTCACCGTGCACAGTTCCGTACAACGCACCGGGGCCAGGAATCACTTCCTGGCCCCGGTGGAGAGCGCCGCCTGCCATTGTCAATCGGGCTTACAGCTGCTCGGCTGGTCCTGCGATCGGCGGCAGTGGACGCGGGCTACCCTTGTCGTTGTTGTTGCCGCCGTCCTTGTCCGACTTCCCCCAGCCTGCTGGCGGTGGCGGTTCGCGGCCTTCCATGATGGCGTCGATCTGCGGCACATCGATGGTTTCGTACTGCAGCAGCAACTGCGACATGGCGTGCAGCTTGTCCAGATTCTCGGTCAGGATGGTCTTGGTCTTGCTGTAGGCCTTGTCCAGGATCGAGCGCACCACTTCGTCGATCTTGCGCGCGGTCTCGTCGGACACGTTCTTGTGCTGGGTCACCGAACGGCCCAGGAACACCTCGTCTTCCTCTTCGCCGTACGCAACCGGGCCCAGTTCGTCGGACAGGCCCCACTTGGTGACCATGTTGCGAGCCATCTTGGTCGCACGCTCGATATCGTTCGACGCGCCGGTGGTGACCTTGTCGCCGCCGAAGATCAGCTCCTCGGCAACACGACCACCGTAGAGCGAGCACAGCTGCGATTCGATCGCAACGCGATTCATCGAGTAGCGGTCGCCTTCCGGCAGATACATGGTGACACCCAGCGCGCGACCGCGCGGAATGATCGTGACCTTGTAGACCGGGTCGTGCTCCGGCACCAGGCGACCGACGATTGCATGACCCGCCTCGTGGTACGCGGTCAGGGTCTTCTCGTCCTCGCTCATGGCCATCGAACGGCGTTCGGCGCCCATCAGGATCTTGTCGCGGGCACGGTCGAAGTGATCCATGCGCACTTCCTTCTCGCCGCCGCGCGCGGCGAACAGCGCTGCCTCGTTGCACAGGTTGGCCAGATCCGCACCCGAGAAGCCGGGGGTTCCGCGCGCGATCACCATCGGCACCACGTCCTCGGCCAGCGGCAGCTTGCGCATGTGCACGCGCAGGATCTGCTCGCGGCCCTTGACGTCGGGCAGGCCCACCACAACCTGGCGGTCGAAGCGGCCCGGGCGCAGCAAGGCCGGATCCAGCACGTCGGGACGGTTGGTGGCCGCGATCACGATCACCCCTTCGCCGCCCTCGAAACCGTCCATCTCCACCAGCAGCTGGTTCAAGGTCTGCTCGCGCTCGTCATGCCCGCCGCCCAGACCGGCGCCACGGTGACGGCCCACCGCATCGATTTCGTCGATGAAGATGATGCACGGCGCATGCTTCTTGGCCTGTTCGAACATGTCGCGCACGCGGCTGGCGCCCACGCCGACGAACATTTCCACGAAATCGGAGCCGGAGATGCTGAAGAACGGCACCTTGGCTTCGCCGGCAATGGCCTTGGCCAGCAGCGTCTTGCCGGTACCCGGAGGACCCACCATCAACACGCCGCGCGGAATCTTGCCGCCCAGCTTGGTGAACTTGGTGGGGTCGCGCAGGAAGTCGACGAGCTCGCCGACCTCTTCCTTGGCCTCGTCGCAACCTGCCACGTCGGCAAAGGTGATCTTGATCTGGTCCTCGCCCTGCAGCTTGGCGCGCGATTTGCCGAAACTCATCGCACCCTTCGCGCCGCCACCACCACCCTGCATCTGGCGCATGATGAACAGCCAGAAGCCGATGATCAGGATGACGGGGAGGAAATTCAGTACCAACGACCAGAAGCCAGGGCCGGTGGATGGCTTCTGGCGGGTCATTTCGATGTTCTTGCTGTACAGCACGTCGACCAGCTTGTCGTCGCGCGGACCGTAGACGGTCGCCTCGGTGCCATCGGTCCGCTTGAAGCGGATCGCGTTGACGGCCAGGTTGGTCTCATCGGTGTAATCCACCGACTTGACCCGACCGCTGTCCACTTCCTTCAGGAACTGGGTGTAGGTGATCGAGTCGGAGCCGACGCCGCCTGCCATCCGCGGCGAGAAGCTCTGGAAGACGACCATCAGCACAACCGCGACGACCACCCACAGCAGCAAATTCTTGGTCAAGTCGTTCATCCTCATTGGCTCCGGTGCCCTCTACTCTTCTATTCTTGATACACGACGGTCATTGGCAGCTTACTTGATCTGGACCCGCTTGCCCTGACCGAGTGCATAAACTTCCGGGGAGCGCTTGCGCGAGGCCGCCGGCTTGCGAATCGTCACCTTCTCATAGCGGCGGCGCAGCTCGCGGATGTAGTCGTCCGACCCCACACCCTGAAATAGTTTGATCAGGAATGCGCCACCCGGCTTGAGGTGGTGGTCGGCGAACTCCATCGCCAGCTCGGCCAGATGCATCATCCGCGGCTGGTCGACCGCATCCATGCCACTCTTATTGGGGGCCATATCCGACAGCACAAGGTCTACCGGCACATCGCCCAGCATCGCCTCGAACTGCGATAGGACGTCCTGCTCCCTGAAGTCGCCGTGAAGGAATTCCACGCCCGCCAGTGCCGGCATGTCCAGGATGTCCAGGGCCAGTACCCGGCCGCTGTCGCCCAGCGACTTGCGCACCTGCTGCGACCAGCCGCCCGGGGCGGCGCCCAGATCGACCACCACCATGCCGGGTTTGAGCAGACGATCGCGCTGCAGCAACTCCTCCAGCTTGTAGGCCGCGCGCGAGCGCATGCCCTCGGCCTGGGCCTTTTTCACGTAAGGGTCGGCGAAGTGTTCCTTGAGCCAGCGCTGGCTGCTTTTACTGCGGGAAGGCATTGGCGAAGGGGTCCGAACGGGCCGCCATGATACCCTGAACACCCTTTGCTGCCCCTCGATCCTGCATGTCCATTGTCCTCACCTCCGCCCAGAACCGTTTCCTGCGCGGCCAGGCCCACGATCTCAAGGCGCTGCTGCAGACCGGCGGCAAGGGGGTCACGCCGGCGTTCCTGGCCGAACTCGAGGAAGTGCTCGAACGCCACGAACTGGTCAAGGTGAAGGTGACCTCCGAGGACCGTGAGACCCGCGATGCGTTGATCGCCGAACTGGTCGAGCAGACCGGCTGCGCCCTGGTGCAGCGGATCGGCCATGTCGCCATCCTGTACCGCCCGAGCAAGGAAAAGCGCCAGATCGTGCTGCCGCGCGGCTGACCCAACGAGTCCCTTCATGCCTTTGAGCCAGGAACATCCCGATTACGCGTACGCCTTGCGGGCGGCCGATGGCCATCATGCCAAGGTGAACGAGCAGATTCTGCAGCAGAGTTTCATCCTGACGCCGGACGAGCTGGTGGAGGGCTGGCCGGTGCAGGACCTGGCGCAGCTGCAGGCCGGGCACATGGACGCGGTGCTGGCGCTGGCCCCGGCGGTGATCCTGCTGGGCACCGGCGACCGCCAGCAGTTCCCCGATGCACAGGTACTGGCCGCCTGCCTGACCCGGGGCATCGGGCTGGAAGCGATGACCAACGCCGCTGCCGCACGCACCTTCAACGTGCTGGCGAGCGAAGGCCGGCGGGTGGCGTTGGCGATGATTTTGCCGGGACGGGATTAGGGAGTCGGGATTAGGGATTCGTAAGAGCGGGCTGCCGCAGCGTTTCCCGCTCAAGCGTGCAGCAAGGCCGACTGCCGATGACTCACGCTGATCGGCCGAACACCGCACGGAGCGCCAGACCCAGCGCTATTGCGAATCCCGAATCCCGAATCACTTCCTCGGCAAGTACAACAACGGATCCACCGGCTTGCCGTTGTAGCGGATCTCGAAGTGCAGCATGTCGCGGGCGGCGCCGCTGCGGCCCATCTCGGCGATCTGTTGACCGGCCTTGACGCTCTGGCCTTCGTTGAGCAGCCGCTTGCGGTTGTGTCCGTAGGCCGACAGCCACTGGTCGTTGTGCTTGATGATGATCAGTTCGCCATAGCCCACCAGCCCGGCACCCGAATACACCACCACGCCGTCGGCCGCCGCGCGAACCGCCTGCCCGCTGGCGCCGGCGATATCCACGCCCTGCTTGGTGGTCTCGCCGCTCACGAACGTCCCCACCACCACGCCATCGGCGGGCCAGCGCCATGCGAAGCCGCTGCTGACCGGGGCGGCCACCGGTGCGGCCGGACGCGCCGGCGCGGCGTTACCTGCCACCGGTGCGCTGGCGCCGGGCTTGCTCGCACTTCCTGGGTACAGCTTGAGCGTTTGGCCGGGATAGATCGTGTTCGGCGAGGACAGGCCGTTCCAGGCTGCCAGGTCCGCTGCGGTGATGTTGGTGCGGCGCGAGATCGCATACAGGGTATCGCCGCGCTGCACGGTCACCGTTGCACCGGGGCGCGGCACCGATGGCCGCGGCGCTGCGGCGGGTCGCGAAGACGCGGAACCGCCACCGGCGCCAGGCGAGCGCACCACCGTGGCACTGCTGCAGGCGGTCAGCCCAATGGCGACCATGAGCACGACTGCTGTCTTGCGTACCGAATTCATCTGCGCCCTGCTCATCCGTTCGTTGTCTTCCACAGCAACCAGGCCGCGCCTGCCGCCAATACCGCCATCGCCACCCAGCCCAGCGGCTCGATCCACTTGTGCAGGGCGGCCTCGGCACGCGCCCCGCCCAGGCGGATCGCACCGGCGACCAGATAGACGCGCTTGCCGCGCCCGACCAGCATGCTGGCGAGGAAGGGCAGCAACGGCACGCCGACCACGCCGGAGGCCCAGGTGAAGATCTTCAGTGGGATCGGCGTGAAGCCCACCAGCACCAATGCCCAGAATGCCTTCCACGGCGACTCCGCCACCAGCACGCGCAGGGTCTCGATCTGGGCCTGGATCTTCGCGCTCCAGCCCAGCCATTCGATCAGCGGCTGCAGGGCGGCGAAGGCGAAATGCCCCAGCAGATATCCGACCATTGCACCGCACAGCGAGCCGATCAGGCTCAAGGTCGCGAACCAGAGCGCGCGCTTGGGCGCGGCCAACGACATCGGCGCCAGCATCACTTCCGGCGGCACCGGAAAGATGAAGCCCTCCACGAAGCTGAGGCCGGTCAACAACGCAGGTGCGCGGCGGTGGCGCGACCAACGGATGGCCACGTCGTACAACGGCCCGAAAATCTTCATCGAGACACTCTCATGGGATCAATCCAGCATGCCCGACAACAGCGGGACGAACGTGACCGGCGCCAGAACCTGATGATCGATCGCACCGTCGGCGTCACGGGTGAGCTGCACCAGCGACTGCGAAGACGCGCCACCGACCGGTGCGACCAGGCGCCCGCCGGCTGCCAGCTGATCGACCAGCGCATCGACCAGCGCCGGCGCGGCCGCGGTGACCACGATGGCGTCGTAGGGGCCGTGTTCGGGCCAGCCGATGCGGCCGTCGTCGTGCTTGCTGCGCACGTTCATGCCCAGATGCCGAAAACGCTTGCGTGCCTGCCGCAGCAGGTCGCCGATGCGTTCGACGGTGTAGACCTCCAGCCCCAGCGCGGCCAGGATCGCGCCCTGGTAGCCGGAGCCGGTGCCCACCTCCAGCACCTTGGTCGGCGCCACCTGCAGCACCGCCTCGGTCATGCGCGCCACCACCCATGGCTGGGAGATGGTCTGGCCATGGCCGATCGGCAGTGCGGTGTCTTCGTAGGCGCGCGAAGCCAGCGCCTCGTCGATGAACAGATGCCGCGGCACGGTGCGCATCGCATTGAGCGTGGCTTCGTCCTGGATGCCGGCCTCGCGCAGACGTTCGACCAGGCGGTCGCGCACGCGTTGGGAGGTCATGCCGATCCCCACCGATTCCGGTTGCAGGCGCAGCCTCGGCGTCATGCCGGCCCGTCCAGCGCAGCGGTCAGCCCGCCCACCCAACCGGCCACCGTCTCCAGCGCCTGATAGCGGGTGAGATCGACATGGATCGGGGTGATCGAAATCCGCCCGGTGCGCACGGCATGAAAATCGGTACCGGGGCCGGCGTCCTGCTCGGGACCGGCCGGTCCGATCCAGTACACGGTGCGGCCGCGCGGGTCGCGCTGCGGCACACAGGGTTCGGAGCGGTGCCGGTTGCCCAGCCGGGTGACCTCGAAACCGAGCACATCCGACCAGGCCAGATCCGGCACGTTGACGTTGAGGATGGTGTCGGCAGGCAACGGGTCGGCCTTCAGCCGCGCCACGATTTCCACCGCCGCGCGTGCGGCGGTCTGGTAGTTGTGCGCCTCGTGGTGATGGGTGACCAGCGAGACCGCAACGGCGGGCAAGCCCAGGAAACGGCCTTCCATCGCAGCGGAGACGGTGCCCGAATAGATCACGTCGTCGCCCAGGTTGGCCGAGTTGTTGATGCCTGAGACCACGATGTCCGGGTCGTAGTCCAGCATGCCGGTGAGCGCCAGATGCACGCAGTCGGTAGGGGTACCAGCCACCGCGCAGGTCTGCGCGTCGATGCGGCGGGTGCGGATGGGCACGTCCAGCGTCAGCGAATTGCTGGCGCCGGAGCGATCGCGATCGGGCGCGACCACCATCACTTCGTGACCGGCATCGCGCAGCGCATCGGCCAGGATCTGGATGCCGGGGGCGTCGACACCATCGTCGTTGCTAACCAGTACGCGCATGGGACTCCTCGGAAAACCCGGCCATGATACCGGATGCGTCCACAGGCTTCGCGCTTGATCTTCGCGTGCGTCTGCGCTTGGACCGGTTACCCTGTCCGCATGTCGCATCCCGAACACGAAGACGACGGCGCGCTGTTTCGCGCAGCGATCGGTGCGGTCACGCCGCTGCGTGAGGTCGCGCCCCCGGCCAACGCCAAGCCGCGTCCGAAACCGCGCGCGCGCATGGCCGAACGCGACGACGCCGAAGCGCACACCGAATTCGCCCGCCTGTTACGCGACAGCGCCCCACTGGAGGCCGGCGATACCGCCAGCTATCGGCGCGAGAATCTGCCCCCACGGCTGTTTCAACGGCTCAAGCGCGGCCAGTTTTCGATCCAGGACGAACTGGACCTGCACGGTGCCACTGCGGCGCAGGCAGAAGCGCTGCTACGCCAGTTCCTGAGCGAGGCGCATGCGCACGAACATGGCTGCGTGCGCATCATCCACGGCAAGGGACTGCAATCGGACACCGGCGCTCCGGTGTTGAAGAACCTGATGGACCGCCTGCTGCGCCAGCGCAACGACGTGCTGGCGTTTCATTCCGCGCCGCCCACGCAAGGCGGGACCGGTGCGTTGCTGGTGCTGCTGGCGCCGCGCTGACACGCTGCAGTGGGTTGCCACGCGGCGCCATGGACGCGCACGAACAGGAGCGGTGCGGATGCCTTGAGCAGGGATTCGCCATTGCAGGGCGCTGTCGACGCAACCGGACCCCACACCAGGACAGCAGCATGCGGCACGGCGACCCGGGACGTACGCCGGTGCGGGACGGACAATCGCGCGACTGCAGCACCGCGTTCGCCGCCGGGAAGGCGGCAATCCGCATCGCTCCCGGATCGATCGCCAGCGCGCTGCGGCGATGACCGCACGTCACTCGGCAGGCGTCGCCCCGGATTGGGCGGCATCGGTGACCTCGCCCAGCTCCCACAACACGGCGGTCGCATAGCAGCCCGGCGGCAATGCGAATTCCACCCGCAGCGTGTGCGGGTCGTGCCAGGCATGGACGAGATTATGCGGACGCAGCCGCAAGGCACGGCGCTCCTGCTTCAGCCCAGCGGCCTCCAGCCCCTGCCGCAAGGCCTGCGATTGCGGATCCGATAGTGCGCCCTGCTCCAGCGCAGCTGCGTGGCCGGTCGGACGCGGCTCGCCAGCGCCCCACAGCGGGCCACTGGGATGGATGTCGAAACGCGCCAGGCGCTCGGCCAGCACCTCGCTCCACGACTCGGGACCGAACACGCTGCGCGAGCCATCCAGCATCCAGGCTTCGCCCTCCAGCGCGCTGTCCCAACTACCCTGCTGCACGCGCGCGGCCAGCACACGATTGAACAGCGCCGAACGCGCTGCCGACAGCAGGATCGAGCGCTGATCGTTGCGCAGGCGCCGCTTCGATGGCGGCACCTGCGCCAGCGTGCCGTCGGCCTGTTGCACATGGCCGAACATCGCCAGCGCCGCCGCCACGTTGCCGCCATCGCGTCCGAAGCGCTGCTCGCCGAACCAGTTGGGAATGCCGCGCGTGGCGATCGCATGCAGGCGCCGGTCGATCGCCTCGCGCTCGCCCTGCACATCGCGCAGCGTCAGCACGAACCGGTTGCCCAGCAACGCGCCGCGCTGCAGTTTGCGGTTGTGCCAGGTACTGTCGATCACCTGCAGTTGCGCATCGTCGAGCGTGGCCAGGTCCGGGGCGACGCGCTTGGGCAGATGCACGCTGAAACGTTGCGTGGTCACTGCATGGCGATCCTTCAGCCCGGCGTAGCTGACGCCCATGTCAGCGATGCCGGCCCAGCGCGCCAGCATCCTGGCGACATAGGCCGTGTTCTGACCACGCTTGCGGATGGTGAGCAGCAGATGCTCGCCTTCGCCGGAGGGCTCGAAGGCCGGCAACTCTTCGACCTGGAAGTCCTCCGGCGTGCAACGCATCGCCGCGCGTAGCACCGAATCGCCGTGCGCGCGTGAAAGAACCGGGGATTCGCTCATGGTGTCGCTTGCCTTCGCGCCGACGCATCGTGCGCTGTATGCCGACGCTACGGCGCCGAATGTGATGTCGCAGGATGCGATCTTGCAGGCGGACCGATCCGGCCCGAGGGTGGCGTTCTAGGCGGAAATCCTGCCCAGCAGCACCGCCGCCTGCGCGGCGATGCCTTCGCCACGCCCGGTGAACCCGAGTCTTTCGCTGGTGGTGGCCTTGACGCTGACCGCGTCGAGCTCGATCGCCAGCAGGCTGGCGATGCGTTCGCGCATCGCCAGCGCGTGCGGGCCGACCTTGGGCCGCTCGCAGATCACGGTGATGTCGGCATTGCCGACCCGCCAGCCGCGCTCGCGCAGCAATTGATCACAGTGCTGCAGGAATTGCGCGCTATCGGCGTCCTTCCAGCGTGCATCGCTGGGCGGGAAATGCTGGCCGATATCGCCCAGCGCCAGCGCACCGAGCATGGCATCGCACAGCGCGTGCAGCACCACGTCGCCGTCGCTGTGCGCGAGCACGCCATGGCTATGCGCCACGCGCACGCCGCCGAGCATCACATGATCGCCAGCACCGAACGCGTGCACGTCGTACCCCTGGCCGATGCGGAAATCGATGGACATGAATCAAACCTCTTCGGGACCGGGGACCCGGGACCCGGGACTGGGGGAAACCGAGGCCAGAACGGACGACTGGGGATGTGCGCTTTCCGGGTCCCGGGTCCCGGGTACCGGGCCCCGGCTGGCCAGTTCGAACTGGAAACGCGCCAGATCCGCCGGCGTGGTGACCTTGAAGTTGTCCTCGGCCCCTTCCACCAGCAAGGGGCGCAAGCCCATCCGCTCCATCGCCATCGCCTCGTCGGTCACCTCGACGCCGGCCGCCGATGCTTCGGTGAGGCCGCGGATCAGTTGATGCCGCCGGAACAGTTGCGGAGTGAGCGCGCGCCACAGGCGTTCGCGCGGTTCGGTACCGTCGATGCCGCCATCGTCGCCGGCACGCTTGAGCGTGTCGCGCACCGGCGCCGCCAGGATCGCGCCCACCGGATCGCCGCGACCGATCTCCAGCAGCCGATCCAGATCGACCAGCGCCAGGTTCGGGCGCGCGGCATCGTGCACCAGCACGAAATCGTCGGCGCGCACGCTGTCTGGCAAGGCCAGCAGGCCCGCAAGCACGGATGCGGCGCGCGTAGCGCCCCCCACGCACGTGAGTATCGGCTTGGACTGCACCGCGCTCCAGCCCGGCCAATCGGCATCGTCGGCAGCGATCGCCACCAGGATGCCGGCCACTGCCGGGTGCGCCGCAAGCGCCGCCAGGGTGTAGGCCATCAACGGCTGCCCGGCCGCATGCAGATACTGCTTGGGCGTGTGCCCGCCGAATCGCGTGCCACGGCCAGCGGCCGGCACGATCGCCCAGACCGAACCGGTCATGGATGATCCACGGGGTCGGTGGATGCGGGCGCTTGCGGCGCCGGTGCCGCAACCTCACTCGATCCAGGCGGCAGCGACGCATCCTCGACCACGCGGTAGAACGTTTCGCCCGGCTTGATCATGCCCAGCTCGCTGCGCGCGCGTTCCTCGATTGCCGCTTCGCCATCCTTCAAATCCTTCACCTCTGCGGCCAACGCCTGGTTACGCTGGCGCAGGCCCTCGTTGTCCTGTGTCTGATGCGCGACCTGGGCCTCCAGCATCATCACCTCGCCGGAATTCCCAGGCCCGAACCAGAAGCGGTACTGCAGCCAAGCCAGCAGCACCGCCAGCACCAGCAGTAGCCAGCGCCAGTTGCGCACGGCTTAGCGCTTGAGCGACACGAACGCGTCGCGGCCGGCGTAGCGCGCACCGGAACCCAACGCCTGTTCGATGCGCAGCAGCTGGTTGTACTTGGCCACGCGGTCGCTGCGGCACAGCGAGCCGGTCTTGATCTGCGTGGCGGTGGTGGCCACGGCGATGTCGGCAATGGTGGTGTCTTCGGTTTCGCCCGAACGGTGCGAGACGATGGAGGCGTAATTGGCTGCGTGCGCCATCGCGATGGCTTCCAGCGTTTCGGTCAGCGTGCCGATCTGGTTGACCTTGATCAGGATCGCGTTGGCGGTGCCCGAGTCGATGCCCTGCTTGAAGATCTTCGGGTTGGTGACGAAGAGGTCGTCGCCGACCAGCTGCACCTTCTTGCCGACGCGATCGGTCAGCAGCTTCCAGCCGGCCCAATCGTCCTCGGCCAGGCCGTCCTCGATGCTGATGATCGGGTACTGCGCCACCCAGTCGGCCAGGAAATCGACGAACTGCTCGCTGGTCAGGCGCTTGTTCTCACCGACCAGATTGTACTTGCCGTTGTCGTAGAACTCCGAGGAGGCCACGTCCAGGCCCAGCAGGATGTCTTCACCGGCGGTGTAGCCTGCCTTGCCGATCGCTTCGAGAATGGTGTCCAGCGCTTCGACATTGCTGCGGAAATCCGGCGCAAAGCCGCCTTCGTCGCCGACCGCGGTGCTCAGGCCGTGGCCCTTGAGCACCGACTTGAGCGAATGGAAGATCTCGGTGCCGGCGCGCAGCGCTTCGGAGAACGAGCCGCAGCCGACCGGCAGCACCATGAATTCCTGGAAGTCGACGTTGTTGTCGGCATGCGCACCGCCGTTGATGATGTTCATCATCGGCACCGGCAGCGCCACGTCCGACTCGGTGATGGTGGACAGGTACTGCCACAGCGGCTGCTTGCGCGAGGCCGCCACCGCATGCGCAGCGGCCAGCGAAACACCCAGCAGCGCATTGGCACCCAGGCGGCCCTTGTTCTCGGTGCCGTCCAGATCGATCAGGCGACGGTCCAGGCCCTGCTGATCGGCGGCGTCGAAGTTCTTCAGCGTCTCGGCGATGGTGCCGTTGACGTTGTCCACCGCGTGGCGCACGCCCTTGCCCAGGTAGCGGGTCTTGTCGCCGTCGCGCAGTTCCACCGCTTCCTTGGTGCCGGTCGAGGCGCCCGAGGGCACGGCCGCGCGGCCGAACGAGCCGTCTGCCAGCGTGACTTCCGCCTCCAGCGTGGGATTGCCGCGGGAGTCGAGGATTTCGCGGGCGAGGATCTTGGCGATAGTGGTCATAGGTCCGTTCGGTTACCAGTAAGGGGGGAAGTACACCGGAAACAAGCCGCCGGATTATCGCCGCACACTGCCCCATTGCCAAATCGCAGGGCCACGGCGTAAGCACCGGCGCTAGATGCGCAGGCCCAGCAGCGTCAGACCGAACAGCACGAGCACGCTCACCAGCAAGGCGAGCGCGATCGCTCCGGCCGCCGGCTGGCGCTGCCAGCGCAATGCGGCAGGACTGGCGATCAGACAACACAGCGTCGTCGTGGCGGCGACCGCCAGCACCAGCAGCCCCGCAGACCATGTGGATTGCAGCGCATGGCTGCCGTCGCCCGGCATGCCGATACTGGCGGTGAACACTACCGCCAGCAGTGCCGCGCAGACCCACGTCGCCAGCGACGACCCCAGCGCCATCCAACCCCAGGGCCAGTGATGCCAGTGGCGACGCACCGCCGCAGGCCTCATGCGAAGCGCGCGAACCCGTGTTTCTTGGTCACCGCATCCAGTTCCATCAACGTTTCCAGCAGCTCTTCCATGCGATCCAGCGGCCACGCATTGGGACCATCGGACAGGGCCTTGGAGGGATCGGGATGGGTTTCGGCGAACAAACCGGAGATACCGACCGCCACCGCTGCGCGCGCCAGTACCGGCACGAACTCACGCTGGCCGCCGGAGCTGCTGCCCTGCCCGCCCGGCAACTGCACCGAGTGGGTGGCATCGAACACCACCGGGCAGCCGGTATCGCGCATGACGCTCAGCGAGCGCATGTCGCTGACCAGGTTGTTGTAGCCGAACGAGGCACCACGTTCGCAGACCATGATCTGCTCGTTGCCGGTGGACTTGGCCTTGTCCACCACCGGCTTCATGTCCCACGGCGCCAGGAACTGGCCCTTCTTGATGTTGACCGGCTTGCCGGCGGCGCAGACGTTCTTGATGAAGTCGGTCTGGCGCACCAGAAAGGCCGGGGTCTGCAGCACGTCGACGACGGCGGCGACCTCGTTCATCGGCGTGTATTCATGCACGTCGGTGAGCACCGGCACGCCGATCTGCCGCTTCACCGCATCCAGCACCTTCAGGCCTTCTTCCAGGCCCGGACCGCGGAAACTGGTGCCGGAGGTGCGGTTGGCCTTGTCGAAGCTGGACTTGAAGATGAAGTTGATCCCCAGCCTGCCGGTGATTTCCTTGAGCTTGCCGGCGACATCGAGCTGCAGCTGCATCGACTCGATCACGCAGGGCCCGGCAATCAGGAACAGCGGCTGGTCGAGGCCGACGTCGAAGTCACACAGTTTCATCAGGTCACCTAATTGAGTAAGCCCCTCTCCCACCGGAAGAGGGGTTGGGGTGAGGGTAAGGTTTGCAAGCGCTTATAAGGCCAGATGGTTTGCCCTGGCTGGCGCGTGGCGACGCGTTCATCATGACTTCAATCTTTTCAATGTGTCGCGGCGCCCCTCATCCGCCCCTACGGGGCGCCTTCTCCCGGTGGGAGAAGGGAGTTAACCACGAGCGACGCGTTCGTCATGGCTGCCATCTTCCAATGTGTTGCGGCGCCCCCAAATCCGCCCATTCAGGGCACCTTTTTCCGACGGGAAAAGGAACTCACGCACGCGCTTCCTTGAGCAACTTGCCGCCTGCCTTCTTCTCGCGCGCAGCGCGCAAGAAGCCGATGAACAGCGGATGCCCGTCGCGCGGAGTGGACAGGAACTCCGGGTGCGCCTGGCAGGCCAGGAACCACGGATGCGCATCGCGCGGCAACTCCACCACTTCCACCAGCGTGTCGTCCATCGACTTGCCGGAAATCACCAGGCCGGCATCTTCCAGCTGGGTGCGGTAGCGGTTGTTGAACTCGTAGCGGTGACGGTGACGCTCGGCCACCACGTCCTTGCCGTAGACCTCGCGCGCCAGCGTGCCCGGCTTCAGCCGCTGCTCCTGCAGGCCCAGACGCATGGTGCCGCCCAGGTCGGACTTCTCGTCGCGTTTTTCGACTTCGCCGGTGGCGGTGCGCCACTCGGTGATCAGGCCGATCACCGGATGCGGCGACTGGCGGTCGTTCTCGGTGCTGTTGGCCGCGTCCAGCTCGGCCACGTGGCGCGCGTAGTCCACCACGGCGGCCTGCATGCCGTAGCAGATGCCGAAATACGGCACCTTGTGCTCACGCGCATATTTGGAGGTGAGCACCTTGCCTTCGAAGCCACGGTCGCCGAAGCCGCCCGGCACCAGAATGCCGTCGACATCCTGCAGGGCAGCCATGTCGCTGCCTTCCAGGTCCTGCGCTTCCAGCCACTTCAGGTTGACCTTGGTGCGCTGGCGCAGACCGCCATGACGCAGCGCTTCGGCCACCGACTTGTAGGCATCCTGGTGATCGACGTACTTGCCGACCACCGCGATGGTGACTTCGTCCAGCGGGTGCTTGACCGCGTCCACCACCGCCGCCCATTCGGACAGATCGGCCGCGGCGACCTTGTCGCGCAACTTGAACTGCTCGATGACCACCTCGTCCAGACCCTGGCGCAGCAGTTCCAGCGGCATGCCATAGAGCACGTCGATGTCCGGGCAGCTGATCACCGCGCGCTCGGAAACATTGGTGAACAGCGCGATCTTGCGCCGCTCCGAATCCGGCACGGCCTGTTCGGAACGGCACAGCAGCACGTCTGGCTGGATGCCGATCGAGCGCAGTTCCTTGACCGAATGTTGGGTCGGCTTGGTCTTCAGCTCACCGGCCGCGGCGATGTACGGCACCAGGGTGAGGTGCATGAACATCGCCTTCTCGGCGCCGCGCTCGGTACGCACCTGGCGAATGGCTTCCAGGAACGGCAACGATTCGATGTCGCCCACCGTGCCGCCGATCTCGATCAGCGCTACGTCGAAGCCGGCCGTGGCCTCATCGATGCAACGGCGGATCTCGTCGGTGATATGCGGGATCACCTGCACGGTGGCGCCCAGGTAGTCGCCACGACGCTCCTTGCGGATCACGTTCTCGTAGATCCGGCCGGTGGTGACCGAGTTCTTGCGCGATAGCCGCGTGCGCACGTAGCGCTCGTAGTGGCCAAGGTCCAGGTCGGTTTCGGCGCCGTCGTCAGTGACGTAGACCTCGCCATGCTGGAACGGGCTCATCGTGCCCGGGTCCACATTGATGTACGGGTCCAGCTTCATCATCGTGACCTTCAGGCCACGCGCTTCGAGAATGGACGCAAGCGAAGCAGCGGCGATGCCCTTGCCTAGCGAGGACACTACACCGCCTGTTACGAAAATCAGGGGAGTCATGGGGCTCAAGGCCTCCCGGAAAGCCATAGTTTAACGGGTGACGGGCGAATGCCCAAGGGCTGCGTGATGACGAGGTCATCCCGCGCGGCAAAAGTGGCTGCAACCATGCGCAAATGCAGACGCCCCGGCCTGAGCCGGGGCGTCCATGGTGCGAGGTGCCAGTGCGCGAGGATCAGCGCGCCGGCTTTTCCTCTTCTTCTTCCTCGCGCGGGGCGCTGTCGGCCTTGGGCTTCTGCGCGGCTGCGGCAGCGCGGCGTTCGGCCTTGCGCTCGGCTTCGGTCTTGGCCTTGGCATCGTCGGCCTTTTGCGCGGTGGCGCCCTGCCCGGACTGCTGCGGGGCGGCCTGGGCCAGCGCCGGCAATGCCGCCACGGCGGCCGCACCCAGGGTGAGCATCAGAATGTGTTTGAACTTCATGGTGTCCTCCGGTTCGGTCACATCCTCAGGTGGGGACGTTCGGTTCCGAAACCAACGCTAGGGTAGCCAGGCGCACCCAGCCCTGCACTGAACGCCTGCCGCGTGCAAAAAGTCGCCCCAGCCCGCACACTTGCGCGTCGTTTCACGTGCCAACGAGATGCATGAACACCCGTTATAACGCCGCCGATATTGAAGTGCTGTCGGGCCTGGACCCGGTCAAACGCCGCCCTGGCATGTACACCGACACCGCGCGCCCGAACCATCTGGCGCAGGAAGTGATCGACAACTCCGTCGACGAGGCGCTGGCTGGCCACGCCAGGCAAGTGGAAGTCACCTTATACAAGGATGGCAGCTGCGAGGTGTCCGACGACGGCCGCGGCATGCCGGTGGACATCCATCCGGAAGAGAAGATTCCAGGTGTGGAACTGATCCTGACCCGGCTGCATGCCGGCGGCAAATTCAGCAACCGCAACTACACCTTCTCCGGCGGCCTGCACGGCGTAGGCGTGAGCGTGGTCAACGCGCTCTCGACCAAGGTCGAGCTGTTCATCAAGCGCGAAGGCAGCGAGCACCGCATGGAGTTCCGCGACGGCAACGCCGCCTCCAAGCTGGAAGTGGTGGGCACGGTGGGCAAGAAGAACACCGGCACGCGGCTGCGCTTCTGGGCCGACCCAAAGTATTTCGACACGCCCAAGTTCAATGTGCGTGCATTGCGCCATCTGCTGCGCGCCAAGGCCGTGCTGTGCCCGGGGTTGACCGTCAAGCTGCACGACGAGGCCACCGGCGAACAGGACAGCTGGTATTTCGAGAACGGCCTGCGCGACTATCTCAAGGGCGAGATGGCCCAGCACGAGCTGCTGCCGGCCGAGCTGTTCGTCGGCGGCCTGAAGAAGGATACCGAGGTCGTCGACTGGGCCGCGGCCTGGGTACCGGAAGGCGAGCTGGTGCAGGAAAGCTACGTCAACCTGATCCCCACCGCGCAGCACGGCACCCACGTCAACGGCCTGCGTTCGGGCCTGACCGATGCGCTGCGCGAGTTCTGCGATTTCCGCAATCTGCTGCCGCGCGGGGTCAAGCTGGCGCCGGAAGACGTGTGGGACCGGGTCACCTTCGTGCTCAGTCTGAAGATGACCGACCCGCAATTCTCCGGGCAGACCAAGGAGCGGCTGTCCTCGCGCCAGGCCGCCGGCTTCATCGAAGGCGCCGCGCACGATGCCTTCAGCCTGTATCTCAACCAGAACGTGGAGATCGGCGAGAAGATCGCGCAGATCGCCATCGACCGCGCCAGCGCGCGGCTGAAGACCGAAAAGCAGATCGTCCGCAAGAAGGTCACCCAGGGCCCGGCCCTGCCCGGCAAGCTGGCCGACTGCATCAGCCAGGATCTGTCGCGCACCGAACTGTTCCTGGTGGAAGGCGATTCGGCCGGCGGCTCGGCCAAGCAGGCGCGCGACAAGGATTTCCAGGCGATCCTGCCGTTGCGCGGCAAGATCCTCAATACCTGGGAAGTGGCTTCCGGCAGCGTGCTGGCCTCCGAAGAAGTGCATAACCTGGCGATCGCGATCGGCTGCGACCCGGGCAAGGACGACATCACCGGTCTGCGCTACGGCAAGGTGGTGATCCTGGCCGACGCCGACTCCGATGGCCTGCATATCGCCACGCTGCTGACCGCGCTGTTCCTGCAGCATTTCCCCGCATTGGTCGCTGCCGGCCACGTGTTCGTGGCGATGCCGCCGCTGTTCCGCGTGGACGTGGGCAAGCAGGTGTTCTACGCGCTGGACGAAGAAGAAAAGACCACGCTGCTGGACAAGATCGCGCGCGAGAAGATGAAGGGCCAGATCAGCGTCACCCGGTTCAAGGGCCTGGGCGAGATGAATCCGCAGCAGCTACGCGAATCCACCATCCATCCGGATACGCGCCGGCTGGTGCAGCTGACCATCGACGACGGCGAGCAGACGCGTTCGCTGATGGACATGCTGCTGGCCAAGAAGCGCGCAAGCGACCGCAAACAGTGGCTGGAGACCAAGGGCGACCTGGCTTCGCTGGAAGTTTGAAAACCCGGACGCTTCGAAAGCCCCTCTCCCCTAGGGAGAGGGGTTGGGGTGAGGTTACGGGCGAAGCCTCGTGCAGTGAACATTGCGAGAGCTTCGCCTGCATCCTCATCCGCCCCTACGGGGCACCTTCTCCCGAGGGGAGAAGGAACCAAACTCGATTTTCCGGCGTAAGCTTCAAGATGCGAAAGCAACAGTTGTCCGGTGAATCACTCAAAGCCACCTGCCCACCGCACACGCACCGCACAAGCAAGCAAGCGCGCGACCCGCATCGGTCAGCGCGACATCCGTGCCTTCCTGCACATTCACCGGGCTCTGCAGAAGCCTAGCATCGGCACTCTCCTGTTCCGGCGTCGACGCTCATGCCCTTGTTTTTCCGTGCCAGCCTATTGGCCTGCCTCCTGCTAAGCGGCGCGGCGCTGGCAGCTGCATCAGACAAAGACGACCGTAAAAGCGACTCCAACGGCGATGCGAAACCCGATGCGGCCGCGGCCAGGCAGGCGCCGTTACCGGGCGATGTCAGCGTGCGTCAGAGCACGCGCGTTGCCGGCCGCTCGCTCAGTTACACCGCCACCGTCGGCACGCTGCCGGTGCGCGATGCGCAGGGCAAGACCACCGGCGAGGTGGTATTCACCGCCTATACCGTCGATGGCAAGGAGCGCCCGGTGACGTTCGCATTGAACGGCGGCCCGGGCGCGGCATCGGTGTATCTCAACCTGGGCGCGATCGGGCCGAAGGTGGTCAGCTTCGGCGCCGAAGGCGACAGTGCGTCGGCACCGGCCACCCTGCGCGACAATCCGGGCACCTGGCTGGACTTCACCGACCTGGTGTTCATCGACCCTGTGGGCACCGGCTTCAGCCGTTCGCTGATCGAAGACGACGAGGCCAAGAAGCAGTTCTATAACCCACAGGCGGACGTGGAGTATCTCTCGCGCGTGATCTACGACTGGCTGCTCAAGAACCGTCGGCTGCAGGCGCGCAAGTATCTGGTGGGCGAGAGCTACGGCGGCTTCCGCGGGCCGCGCATCACCCAGTTCCTGCAGACCCGGCTCGGAGTGGCGATGAATGGCGTGGTGCTGGTGTCGCCGTTTCTGAATCCGACCCTGGACGACAATGCCGATGTGTCGCCGCTGGCGTGGATGATGACGCTACCGTCGATCGCTGCCGCGCACCTGGAACGCCAGGGTCAGCTCAATGAACCGGCAATGCGCCAGGTCATCGACTACACGCGCGGCGACTATGCGGTGGCGCTGATGAAGGGCCGCTCCGATCCGAAGGCCCAGGAGGCCATGTTGCAGCAGGTCACCCGCATGACGGGGCTGGATCCGGCCTACGTGCGCCGCTCCGGCGGCCGGCTGGAGACCCAGGCCTACCTGCGAGAAGTGTTTCGCGACAAGGGTGAGCTGGGCAGCCGCTACGATTCCAACGTGACCGCGTTCGACCCGTTTCCCAACGATCCGGCGCAGCGCGCCAACGACCCGCTGCTGGACAGCATCATCGCGCCCACCACCACGGCGATGGTGGATTTCGTCACCCGGATCGTGGGCTGGAGGGTCGATGCCCGCTATCAGGCAATCAATTACGAGGTCAACACGGCCTGGGACTGGGGCGATGAACTGCGCAAGGGCGCGGTGACGCAGTTACACCAGTCGGTGGCGATCGACCCCAAGCTGCGCGTGCTGATCGCGCACGGCTGGAACGACCTCTCCTGCCCGTTCATGGGTTCGGTGCTCACGGTGGACCAGATGCCGGCGATGGGTGATCCCACCCGCGTGCAGGTGCGCGAGTATCCAGGCGGCCACATGTTCTACAACCGTGCCGACAGCCAGGCCGCGTTCCGCAACGACGTCAAGGCCATGTACGAAACGCGCTGAGCGCAGCCATCGCCGGCCTCCCGCAGCGGCTGGCGATGCATCACCCACCCCAACGGCGCGCAAGCACGCCGCGAACGCCACGCAGATGCGTGGCTGCCATCCATCTGGAAGTGGCAGGCATTATCGGAAGCAGATCAGCCGTGCAACTCAGGAGGTGCATCAGCTGTTGCGAATCCCGAATCCCGACTCCCGACTCACACCGCCCCAGGCTCGCTGGCCTTCACGTTCCAGCCCAGCCATTGGTAGAGCTCGTAGCGCGCGATGCCCAGGTATTCGTGCAGGGCCAGATCGGCCAGGGTGAAGTTGTAGCTCTGCGGCAGGACCGACCACGAGGCGGTCAGCCAGTCGGCGCGCACCGGGACGGCATCGATGCCGAAGTGGCGGAAATACAGTTCGGCACGGCGCAGATGCGTGGCCGAAGACACCAGCACGATGCGCTCGGGCCGATAGGCGCGCAGCAACGGCTGACTGAACTGCGCGTTCTGCCAAGTGTTCATGCTGGACGGCTCCATGATCAGATCCGCGCGCCCGATGCCCAGCCCGATCAGCACGCGCTGGTAGACCACCGCCTCGGACAGGCCCAGACCGCGCGCGTCGCCGCCGCTGATTTCGATCTTGCACTCGCCGCCGCTGCGACGGCACTGCTGGTACAGCCGTGCCGCCTCGACAATGCGGCCATAGGCGAACATGTTGGCCTCGGCCACTGCATCCCTGCCCTCCGGACGCACGGTGCCGGCGCCCAGCAAGACGATGACGTTGCGCGCGCCCCATCCATCGAAGTCGTTGTGCCCGGTGCGCTGCAGGTGCTGCAGCATCCACGACGGCAACGGCCCGCAGCCCACCGCCAGCACCAGCGCCAGGCTGATCGCACCCAGGGTGCGGGAAAATCGCCGTAGGCCGCGGCGGTCGATCAGCCAGGCGAACCCGAACAACACGCACACCAGTGCCAGCATCATCGAAGAAGAGTCTCGCTCAGGATGCGCCGACCGCCGCGCTGCATGCGAACGGCCAAACGCCAGTGGCATTGCATCGTGATCACGGTGCGTGACCGCACCGCGACACCGCTCATGTCCAGCCGAACAGTTCGAAGGCGCGCAGGATCAGATACGCCACGCCACCGGCAGCCGGAATGGTCAGGATCCACGCCCAGACGATGCGCTCGATCACTCCGATCCGCAGCGAGCGCGGATTCTTCGCAAAGCCCACGCCCATGATGGCGGTGGAGATGCTGTGGGTGGTGGAGACCGGCATACCGAAGTGCGCGGCCAGGGTCAGTACGGTGGCCGAACTGGTTTCAGCAGCGAAGCCGTGGATGGGATGCAGCTTGACCATCTTGTGACCGAGCGTCTTGATGATCTTCCAGCCGCCAGAGGCCGTACCGGCCGCCATCACCACCGCGCAGGTCAGCACGATCCACATCGGGATGCCGTCGCCGGCCGCCAGCCCGGTGCCCGGATGCAGGAAGGCCAGCCAGCCAGGCAGATCGTCCAGCGCGCCGGCCGACTGCGCGCCGATCAGGGTCATGGCGATGATGCCCATGGTCTTCTGCGCGTCGTTGTGCCCGTGCGCATAGCCCATGTACGCGGCCGAGGCGATCTGCGCCTTGCCGAAGAAGGCATTGACCCAACGCGGCCGCGCCAGCCGACCGATCCGGCCGCCGAGCCGCGACATGCCGGCGATGAGTGCCCACAGCAGCACCATCACCACGATGCCGAGCAGGAAACCGGCGATCGGCGAGGTGATCATCGGCACGAATACCTTCCACAACAGGCCCTTGTTCTTGGCCCAGTTGCCGATGTTCTCCGACCAGATCAAGGCGTCCCAGTTGTTGTGCGCGGCAGCCAGGCCGGCGCCGCACAGCCCGCCGATCAACGCATGCGACGAGGAGGACGGCAGGCCCTTCCACCAGGTGATCAGGTTCCAGATGATGCCGCCCAGCAAGGCGCACAGGATCACCTGCGGGGTGACATCCACCACGTCGGTATTGAGCAGACCCGAGGCGATGGTCAGCGCCACCGCCGTGCCGGTGAGTGCGCCGATCAGGTTCATGCCGGCGGCCAGCATCACCGCCCAACCCGGTGAGAGCACCTTGGTGGCGACGACGGTGGCGATGGAGTTGGCGGTGTCGTGGAAGCCGTTGATGAACTCGAACACCAACGCAGCCAGGATCACCACCAGAACAAGGGTAAGCACGCGGCGGCCTCAGCTGTTCTTCAACACGATCTGGTACACCACCACGCCCGCCTCGCGGCAGCGGTCAATGGCTTTTTCCAGGATCTCGAAGAACTCCTTGAGCAGAAACATCTGCAGCGTATCCAGGCGGCCGGAATAGATATCGCGGTACAGTTCCAGCATCAGCCGGTCGGCTTCGTTCTCGAGCATGCGCAGCTTGTCGTTGAGCGCGGTCATGCGATCGATGTTCATGCGCGGCAGCTCGTCGACCATTTCCACCACCACGGCCGCGGCCTGTTCCAGCATCGCCGCGCGCGGGGCGAAGTCGATGTGTTCCAGGTGCTTGGTCGCCAGCGAATAGCGATCGGCGAATTTCTCCACCTGCTTGGGAATCTTGTACAGCGCCGAGCCCAGCGCCTCGATGTCTTCGCGCTCGATCGGGGTCATGAAGCTGTCCACCAGTGCCTGGCCGATCTTGTCGGAGGCGGCGCGTTCGCGCAGGCGGGCGAGCTTGAAGGCGTCCAGCGCGGGCTGCCGATCGGACTCGCGCATCATGGCGTGCAAGGCCTTGGTGCTGTCGTAGGCGGCCTGCGCCGCTTCGTTCAGGAGCGAATAGAACTGCTTGCCGGAACCGAAGATGGTCTGCAACGAGAACATGGGTGAAGAACTTCCTGCCGTCGAGGGAGAGACGGCACCAGGGGCGAATTATGACCGCTCCATGACCTGTCTGGGTATATGGACGCTGCCGGGGCCTTCACATCGGCATTTCCCGGCTCGAACCACCCTGTGGTTTGCTACCATGCCCCCGCGCCTTCGGGCGCACCCTATGGAAGACGACCCTATCTCCCCCGCCTGCCGTCCCGCCTCTGCGCGCGTCGGCCATCGCTGCGCAACCCCGCCCTCCCCTTCACTGACCGGGGAAGACGCCCGTGGTTGAGTTTCTGATCGTCATTGCCCTGATCGTATTGAACGGCTTCTTCGCGATGTCGGAGATGTCGTTGATGACCTCGCGCAAGAGCCGCTTGAAGCAGATGGCTGGCTCCAGCAAGCGCGCGGCCCGGGCGCTGGCCCTGGCCGAGAGTCCCGAGAACTTCCTGTCCACGGTCCAGATCGGTATTACCCTGATCGGCATCCTGACCGGCGTGTTCGGCGGCGAGGCGATCGGCGAGGCGATCAGCAACTGGCTGCAGCAGCTGTTTCCGGCACTCTCGGCCTCGTTCGAACTGGTCGGAACGCCCCGGCCCTATTCGGTGGTGATCGGCAATACCCTCGCAGTGGCACTGATCACCTTCCTGACGCTGATTTTCGGCGAACTGGTACCGAAGCGGCTGGCCTTGCGCAACTCCGAGCACATCGCCGGCTTCGTCGCCGTGCCGATGACCTGGCTGGCGAAGATCGCCGCGCCCGGCGTGTGGGTACTGGCGCGCTCCACCCGCCTGGTCCTGCGCGTGCTGGGCATGGGCAAGGACGAATCGGCATCGGTGACCGAAGAGGAGATCCGCATGCTGGTGGCCGAGAGCCACGAGGCCGGGGTGATCGATGCGCACGAACGCGACATGATGAACCGGGTGATGCGGCTGGGCGACCGCACCGCCGACAGCCTGATGACGCCGCGCAATCGCATCGCCTGGCTGGACGCCAATGCCGAGCCGGAACGCAATCTGGCGATCATGCGCGAGCACGAATTCTCGCGGTACCCGGTGTACCGCGGCAGCGACCAGGACATCGCCGGCGTGCTGGAGGTCAAATCGCTGGTCACCCGCATGGATGGGCACGGCGCGCAGCTGTTCCAGGCCCTGCGCGACACGGTGTTCGTGTCCGAATCCACCCATGCGATGAAGCTGCTGGAGATCTTCCGCGAAGAACAGCAGTCGATGGCGCTGGTGGTGGACGAGTACGGCGAGATCCGCGGGCTGGTGACCATCAGTGACCTGATGGGCGCGGTGGTGGGCCGCCTGCAGGCAGTGGAAAACACCGACGAAGATGCGCTGGTGGTGACGCGCGCCGATGGTTCGTTGCTGATCGACGGTTCGCTGCCGGTGGAAGAACTGCGCGAAGTGCTGGGCGCCGAATTGCCGGATGCCGACGAAGGCGATTACCACACCCTGGCCGGGCTGTGCATCTACTATTTCGGGCGGATTCCGCAGGCTGGCGAATTCTTCGACTGGGCCGGCTGGCGCATCGAGATCGTGGACCTGGACGGCGCGCGCGTGGACAAGCTGTTGCTGCGCCGGGTCGGCGACGAGGACAGCGATGACACCGTCGGCTGAGGGCGGGCCACCACCCGGCGAGGCGGACGAGGAGCGGATGCGCTATCGCAACGAAGGCATCCGCAGCCTGCTGGCGGCCTTCAGCGATGGCGACCCGGAGCAGGTGCTGCGTGTGCGCGATATCCTGGCCGACCTGCAGCAGAGCGCGTTCGGGGTCTTTCTATTCCTGGCGATCCTGCCTTCGTTCATTCCGATTCCGGGCGTGGCCGGCGGCATCAGTGGTCCGCTAACGGTGCTGATCGGGCTGCAGATGATGTGCTGCCTGCGCAAGCCGTGGGTACCGGCCTTCATCGGCGAGCGCGGGCCACGGCGGCGCACCAGCCAGCGCTTCGTCGCCAAGCTTGGGCCGACCCTGCGGCGACTGGATCGACTGCTCAAGCCACGTCTGCATGTGCTGCTGGATCGCCTTCCGGCACAGGTGTTCACCGGCGTGTTGCTGGTGCTGGTCGGAATCCTGCTGACGCTGCCGATCCCGTTCACCAACTACATTTTCGGGCTGATCCTGCTGCTGTTTGCGTTGGCCTTGCTGGAACGCGATGGTGCGCTATTGCTGGCAGGCTGGGCGGCCGCGCTGATCTCGGTGGCCGTGTTCGGCGTCACTTCGGATCAGTTGGTGGACCTGATTCGCGGCTGGTGGCCGGCGGCTTGGCGGTAGGGCCGAAGGGCGCGTGGTTGTAGCGTCCTTGCCTGCGCGCCTCTCGGCGCCGCGCGGGTTTAGGTTACCTGGTCCTGAGCTGTATGCGGGGGATAGTAGTGGCGCGTCGTTGCAACAGGTCTAGCTCGCATTGAAGCAATGCAATTCGCGGTTTGTGGCAGCTCCGTACCCTCACCCCAGCCCCTCTCCCGCTGGGAGAGGGGCTAGGTGGCGAAGGTGATGGGCCAATCCCGCAGGCAGAGGGGCTTATGCGCTGTGCCGCACTGGCAGCCGATTCTGTACTGACTACCGGTGGCCGATCGGGGCTTCACTTCAGATCGACCACGCGATTGTCGGACAGGCTGCCCGGATCGTCGGTCACCGCCGTCATCACGAAGTACAGCGCCTTGCCGAGCAGGCCGCTGGGGCCGTCCCAGTATTCGGCCGACTCGGCGCGTACATGGATCAGGCGCAAGTTCGGATCGTCCTTGCCGCCGGGAAAGAACACCTTCATCGCCGGCGACCACAGTTGCTCGATCTTGGCCCGGTCGTGTACTACCTGCGCGGTGCCGGCCACCGACACATAGGTGTTCTTCGATGCCGACGCGTAGGCCACGTTGACGCGCGGGTCGGCGGCGATTTCCGCCACCTTCGGGCTGTCGGCAGCGGTGGCGAACCACAGGTCGCCGTCGAACTCGACTTCCTGCGTCCCCAGCGGCCGGCTCACCAGCCGGCCGTCGGCCGAGACGGTGGTGAACATGGCGATGTCCACCCCGCGGATCAACTCGGCCAGTTGCTTGATGTTCTCGCTGCGTTCGTGAAGTTGCATGCCTGCCTTCCCAATGGATGTGCACGCATCTGAGCGGATCGCCACGCAAAGCGACGTGAATCACACGGTGGTCACGTCCAATTCGCGTACCGCCGCTGCGGCGATCTCGAACGAGCGCAAACGCGCGCTGTGATCGTAGATGTTGGCGGTGAACAGCAACTCATCCGGCGCATGGCGCTCGATGAACTCTGCGACGCCACGCGCAACCTGCTCGGCATCGCCCAGCACCGTGCATGCGAGGGCGCGCTCCACACCTGCGCGCTCGTGCGGTTGCCAGAAGCTGTCGATGTCGTCGATCGGCGCAGGAATCTTGCCCGGCTTGCCGCGCCGCAGATTCACGAAGCTCTGCTGCTGGGTGGTGAACAGGCGGCGCGCCTGCGCCTGCGTTTCGGCGGCTACCACGTTCAGTGCCAGCATCACGTAGGGCTTGGCCAACTGCGCAGACGGGCGGAATTCGCGGCGATAGATCGCCACCGCTTCATCCATCGCATCGGGCGCGAAATGCGAGGCAAAGGCGAACGACAGGCCCATGGCCGCCGCCAGCCGTGCACTGAACAGGCTGGAGCCCAGCAGCCACACCGGCACGTCGAGGCCGGCACCGGGCACGGCCTGCACCAATTGTCCCGGCACTGCGGGTGCGAAATAGCGCAGCAACTCGGCCACGTCCTGGGGGAACTGGTCGGCGCTGTCAAAGTAACGGCGCAGGGCGCGCGCGGTGGGCTGGTCGGTGCCAGGCGCGCGGCCCAGACCCAGGTCGATACGCTGCGGATACAGCGAGGCCAGCGTGCCGAACTGTTCGGCCACCTGCAGCGGCGCATGATTGGGCAACATGATGCCACCGGCGCCGACACGGATGGTGCTGGTGCCGCCGGCCACGTGCCCGATCAACACCGCGGTGGCAGCGCTGGCGATCCCGGGCATGTTGTGGTGTTCGGCCAGCCAGTAGCGCTGGTAGCCCCAGCGCTCGGCGTGCTGCGCCAGATCCAGCATGTTCGCGAAGGCGTGGGTGGTGTCGCTGCCTTCGCAGACCGGCGCCAGATCGAGCACGGAGATAGGGGTCATCGATGACTCCGGAACCAGAGAATGTTCAGGAGATGGGGCCGACCTGCCGCTTTGCCAGCCATCTGCGGGCCGCCGGACAGGATTACAGCATTCCAGCAATCGAACACCGAGGCAGGCAGTCAGCGGCCTCGGCCACGCATGGATGGATCGCGCATGCACCTGCGTTCTCTTCGATGGCGGGCACGCGGCCAGCCCGCGTGCGGGGACGAAAGCCTAGGGCGCTCAACGAAGCACCGGCCGGTTCGAGAGCGGCCGCTGGCTACGATCACGATTCGTTGGCTGCAAGGCATGACCATGGCCTCTCCTGCCGTATCCACCCGCGGCTCAGACGTTGCACAGATCGCTGCGCGTATCGACCGGTTACCTGCCAGCGCAACCCTGTGGCGGCTGGTCGGCCTGTTGGCATTGGGCGGCTTTTTCGAGCTGTACGACCTGTTCCAGACCGCCTACGTCAGCCCAGGCCTGACCGCCGACGGCATCTTTGCCCATGGCAATGACGGTGCGTTCGGCGTATCCGATCAGGCCGCGTTTGCTGCGGCCACTTTTCTGGGACTATTCGTGGGCGCTGCATTCCTGAGTCCGCTCGCCGACCGCTTCGGTCGACGCATGGTGTTCACCTTCGCGCTGGTCTGGTACACCGCAGCCACTGTGGCGATGGGGCTGCAAAGCACTGCCACCGGGGTGATCGTGCTGCGCCTGGTGGTCGGCATTGGGTTGGGCATCGAGCTGGTGACCATCGACACTTATCTGTCGGAACTGGTCCCCCGGCATATGCGCGGCGCGGCGTTTGCATTTGCGTTCCTGGTGCAGTTTCTGGCGGTACCGGCAGTGGCGCTGAGCGCGTGGCTGCTGGTACCGCACGCGCCGCTGGGTGTCAGCGGCTGGCGCTGGGTGGTGCTGCTGAGCGGCGTGTTCGCACTGGCGATCTGGTGGCTGCGCAGCCGCTTGCCCGAATCGGCGCGCTGGCTCGCCGCCCAGGGCCGCTATGCCGAGGCCGACACGGTACTGACGCACCTGGAGGCACGCTGCGAGCGCGACATCCAAGGGCCTTTGCCGACACCGGTGGTTGCCGATGCGACGCCCGCCGGCCCGGGGCAGGTCTGCCTGCTATGGCGCGCGCCCTACCGCGGGCGTATCGGCATGCTGGTGGTGTTCCATGTGTTCCAGGCGATCGGCTTCTTCGGCTTCGGCAACTGGTTGCCGGCCTTGATCGCCGCGCAAGGCACCGGGGTGACCAAGAGCCTGGGATATGCGTTTGCGATTTCGCTGGCCTACCCGCTGGCGCCGTTGTTGCTGCTGCGCTTTGCGCAGCGCTGGGAAAACAAATGGCAGATCACCGCATCGGCACTGGGCGCGGTGCTGTTCGGCGTGCTGTTTTCGCTGCAGCATCAGGCCATCGGCATGGTGCTATGCGGGGCGATGATCGCATTCTGCAATGCCTGGATGAGCTTTGCCTATCACGGCTATCAGGCCGAGCTATTTCCCACCGTCCTGCGCGCGCGGGCGGTGGGGTTCTGCTACTCGTTCAGTCGCCTGTCGACGGCAATGAGCAGTGTGCTGATCGGCTGGCTGCTGGCCCAGGTGGGCAGTCATGGTGTACTGAGCTTCATCGTGATCAGCATGTCGATCGTAGCGAGCGTGATCGCCTGTTTCGGGCCGAAGACGCGCAATCGAGCGCTGGAAGATATCGCTGGCTGACCGCAGCGCGCCGAGACGGCGCGATCATGCGCCGCGAGCCGCTGCCAGTGCCGCGACGTTGCTCGGAGACGGCGCGGCAGGTGCGCTGCCCAGCGCAACCGTACGATCGGCCACTGCGGCCAGGCTGGTGCGGTGTGACACCACCACCAAGGCAGTCTGCGGCAACCGCTGCCGCAACATCAGCAGCACCTGCTGTTCGGCCTCCGCATCGAGTGCGCTGGTGGCTTCGTCCAGCACTGCCAGACTTGGCGCGCGCAACAACACCTGCGCCAGCAGCAGCCGCTGCAATTCACCGCCGGACAGGCGCCCTTCCTGGCCATGGATGACGGTGTCCAGCCCCTGCCCGTCGCGTTGCAGGCGGGCACCCAGCCCGACATCGCGCAGCACGTCCCACATCCGCGAATCGGACGCGCCCGGCAGCACCCATTGCAGACAATCGCGCACGCTGCGCTGCCAGGGGCGCACGGCCTGGCTGACGTAGGCGCTGTGGCGGATCAACTGGCGGTAGGCCGCAAAATCCAGCCGACGCCCCTCCACATGCGCCTCGAACAGCAACGGCGGCGTCTGCCCGGAGAGAACGTCCATCAGGCTGCTCTTGCCGATGCCGGACGGGCCGATGACCAGCGTCATCTCGCCTGGGACCAGCAACAGCCCATCGATCGCCAGCGCCGGCAGCGGCGGCGCCAGACCGATGTGCTCCAGGTGCAGCACACCCGGCAGCCGTTCGCCCGCCTCGCACGACACGGGCGTGCACGCCGTGTCCAGCTCCACGTAGCGCCGCCACAGCTGCAATGCCGGCCAGGCCGATCGCAGCTGCTGCACGCTTTGCCGCGTGGTGACCAGATACGGCAGCAGGCGGCCGAGCAGCAGGCCGACCGCGATCAGTGCAGCGCGGTCGGCACCCTGCCACAGGTTGGCCAGCACCAGGATGCCGGCGATGACAGCCACCGCAGTGAGTTCCAGCACCATCCGGCTGCCGGCCACCAGTTCCTGCTGACGCGCATAGCCCTGCCCCAGGCGGTTGGACATGCGCTCGTAATGCCGGAGTTCCACCGCTTCGCGCTGAAACGAACGCACATGGCGCAGGCGGCGTGGGAAGTCCTCGCTCAACCAGAACAACTGGGTCATGTCGGCCACGTAGTCGCGGCTGATGCGCGCCTGTGTCTCGCTGCCGGAGATGCGCAGGCCCAGCCAGGCCAGCAGCGCGAGCAATGGCACGGCGAGCAGCAGCGCCGGAACGATCAGGACCGCCACGCACATGCTGACCAAGGCCGTGATGCCGGCCACCAGCAGCTGCAACACCGCACTGAACCCCTGCGTGGCGATTTCGACGTTGTAGGTGAGCACGTTGGCGATTTCTGCCGAACTGGCGCCCGACAGGGCCGGTAACGGCGCGCCCATCAGTGCGCCATGGACGCGGCGGCGCAGGCCGATCGCATAGCGGCTGGTCAGGCGTGCGGCCAGCCGTGCGCCATGCCAACGCGCCAGCGCGAACACCATGCTGACGACCACGAACAGTCCTGCCTGCACCGCCAAGCCACCTGGCAAGATCAGCAGATGGCCGGCCAGCTGCACGCTGTGCCCGGGCTGCACCAACGGCAACAGACACACTGCCGCGATGCTGCCGACGCATGCAGCCGCCAGCGACACCGCGACGTACATCGCGACGGCCAGCCGGTCTGCCCGCTCCAACGTATCGACGAAGCTGCACAGCGCGGCCCGGATCCGATCATGCGCACCGCGAACCATCAGTCGCACGCATCGCCGCTGGTGCCGGCCTGTGCTTGCCGCCGGTGCTGCAGTGTCCTCATTGCAGCAGGTCCAGCAAGGCGTCCAGCGAGGCTTGCGGGTGCGGGCCGCGGTGCAGGGTGAACATGCCGATGCGCTGTACCTGCGCCACGAAACGTTGCCAGCCCGGCTGGCCGGCGGCATAGGGTTGGTCGCGCTGCAGGCACTGCGCAATCTGCGCGGACGGCACCGCCGCCAAGCCATTGGCCGATGTGCGGGACGGCAGTGGCGAGAGCATCACCACCGCGCATAGCTGCAAGGGCGCCGGCGCAAGCGTGGCATGCCCGTGGCGGATGTCGACTTCAAACTTTTCCACGCCGCTGCGGCGGCGGATGACGGGCGAGGCGCCGATCCATGCGCGCGTTTGCGCATCGACCAGCGCCAAGGCCTCCGGCCGCAGATGCAGGAAGTTGGCGACACCGGTGGTCAGCAGGCTGTCCGGCGCCACGAACACGCCGTCTTCGGCGATGAAGTCCAGCCCGTGCAGCAGGCTGTGCAGCGCCAGCGTGGACTTGCCCGCCCCGCTGGCACCGAGCAGCAGCACGCCGCGGCCGCGCCGCCCTACGCAGGCGCCATGCAGCGGCACCAACCCCATGCCGCGCGCCGCCAGCAGGAACACCGCAAACTCGATCAGCTCGTAGCGCACGTGATACGCATGCGCCAGCATGTCCTCGGAGACCACCAGCATGGCGCGGCGCTGCGGTACCGACAGCATCAGATAGTTGCAGGCATCCATGACGCCACAGACCAGGCCGCCCGCCGCGTGCGTACGCACCGGCGGCGGCTCGCCGGCGACGCTGGCCTGCGCTGCGGGCACCAGATCCAGCGTGATCTGGAACTGCGGCGCATCGGGCAGACGATGCGCGGGAAGCCCGGCGTAGGCGGTTTCGACCAGGGCCAGCAGCGCGGGGCTGTCGCTGTGGAAGTGAAACCGCGCACCGAGAATCTGCCGCTGCACGCTGAAAGCGCGCGGGCGTTGTTCGCCGAACGGGTCTGCCGCCACGGCCGCCTGCGCCGCGTCGCGTGCGCGCTCTTCCAGCGGCTGGTATTGCGCCAACGCAGCCGACTGCGGCATGCCTGTCATCCAATGCACCGATCAGCCGGTGTGTGCCGGCTGCACGCGCAAAGGTTGCATCGCTGTAGGCACTGAACAGGGGTCACCGGTTGCCACCTCACGCAGCGCAGCAGCGCAACCAAAGACGCCTGTGCGCGCACCTACTGCCGAGCCGAATGCCGGTATCTGCGCAGCCCGTTGCGCGTTCCCCGGCGTCAGAACGAGAGCCGCGTGCAGATGCTAAAGATTCAGGTCAGTCATTCGTATTTCCTGCGTTACGACCCAAAACAATGGGAGCGCGGCAAGCCGTATCCGCCGCTGGCCACCCTGCAGATCGCCGCATTGCTGCGCGAGCGCGGACACAGCCTGAGCCTGTTCGACGCGATGCTGGCCGACGATGTCGAGGACTACACCAAGGCCTTACACGATGCGCAGCCGGAGTTGGTGGTCTTCTACGAAGACAATTTCAACTTCCTCACCAAGATGTGCCTGAGCCGCATGCGCGAGGCGGCTTGCCGCATGATCGGGCAGGCGCGCGCGGCCGGCTGCCGGGTCTTGGTGGCCGGCTCGGATGCCTCCGACAACCCGGACGTGTTCCTGGCCGCCGGCGCGCATGCGGTATTGATCGGCGAAGGCATCGCCCCGTTGATCGCACTGCTCGAACGCTTGGAAGCCGATGCGCAGCTGGACACCACAACCTGGCTGACGGGCGTGCAGCGCATCGCCACCGGGCAGCCTTCCGGGGCGTTGCTGCATCCAGGCGCGCAACCACCGGACGCGCGCCTGAGCGGGCTGCCTGCCTGGGACCTGGTCGACATGCCGCGCTATCAACGGTTCTGGCGGCAACGGCACGGATATTTCAGTCTGAACATGGCCGCCTCGCGCGGTTGTCCGTTCCGCTGCAACTGGTGCGCCAAGCCGATCTGGGGCAACCACTATGCCCGGCGCGGCGCAGAGGACGTGGCGGCCGAAGTGATCCACCTCAAACGCAACTTCCAGCCCGACCATCTGTGGATGGCCGACGACATCTTCGGCTTCCATATCGACTGGGTGGAGACATTCGCGCAGCGGCTGAGCGAAGCCGATGGTGTCGTGCCGTTCACCATCCAGACCCGCGCCGATCTGACCAGCGACCGCATGGCAGCCGCCCTGGCGCGCGCCGGGTGTTCCGAAGCCTGGATCGGCGCGGAGAGCGGCAGCCAGCGCATTCTGGACAAGATGACCAAGGGCACGCAGGTGGCCGAGGTGATCGCGGCCCGCCAACGACTGGCTGCACACGGCATCCGCGTGGGCTTCTTCATCCAGCTTGGCTACCTGGGCGAGGAACTGGACGACATCCTGGCCACGCGCGCCCTGGTGACCCAGGCCGATCCGGACATCATCGGCGTCAGCGTGTCCTATCCACTGCCGGGCACCAAGTTCTATGAGGAAGTGAAGAATCAACTGGGCGGCAAGACGCATTGGCAGGACAGCGACGACCTGGCGATGATGTTCCGTGGCGCCTACGACACCGAGTTCTACCGCAGTGTGCGCGATCTGCTGCACACGCAGGTGGACCTGCAGCAGGCGCGTACGCGCATGGACGCCGCTGCGCTCGCGCAGGCGTCCGAGCAGTTGGAAGCGCGTTGGTCCGCGCTGATCGCCTCCGAACATCTGCACCGCAACGTACCGCTGAGCGAGGTTGCCGCACGCGCGCGGCGGCCACTGGCTGCGGTGCTGGTGGGCTGAGCGCGTCGCACGCAAGCCGGGCCGACGCCGCTCACCGGCATCACCGTCCGATCCTCATCAGGCAAGCATCGTTCTGCCGATCTTCTTCCGATTCTCCGGGATACCCATGCAGCCTTCGCTACGCACCATCAGACACGGCCTGCGCACCGCCACCGAGCGTCTTGCGCAGGAGCTGGCCCAACCCGGCAACGACGCGCCGCAGTGGAGCCGGCTGCAGTGGCAGCTGGCCGCCGCCGCCGCCGCTGCGCACGGGATCTCGCCACTACTGCAGCGACGCTCGCTGTGGCAGAACGCCGACTGGACGCATTTCCTGAGCGAACAGCGCCTGCATGTCGAGGACCGGCATCGGCGTATCGCGCTGCTGCTGACCCAGATCGACAGCGCCGCGCGTAGCGCCGGCATCGCACTGGTGGGGTTGAAGGGCACTGCACTGCACCGGCTTGGGGTGTATCTGCCGGGCGACCGCCCGATGGCCGATATCGACCTGCTGGTGGAACCGGACGATGCGCCGGCCGCAGCGGCACTGTTGTGCGCGCTCGGCTACAAGAGCGCGTTCGAACAGTGGAAACACCAGGTGTTCACGCCAACGCACGGCGCTGCGATCGCCGGCCTGGGCGAGCACCGCGATGCGCCGATCAATATCGAGTTGCACACCCGCATCCAGGAACGTCTGCCGCTGCGCAGCGTGGACATCACCGCACGCATCCGGCCCGAGCGCCCGCAACCGGGGTTGAATCCCTACCCCGGCGTCGGTGCGCTCATGTGCCATCTGCTGCTGCATGCCGCCGGCGGCATCTGCCATCGCAGCATCCGGCTGATGCATCTGCACGATCTCGCCCTGCTGGCCACGCGCATGGGCCCGCGCGACTGGGACGTCCTATGGGAAGACCCGGAAGTGACGCCCTGGTGGGCATTGCCGCCGCTGCTGTTGCTGCAACGGTACTACCGTACCGTGGTGCCGACGCAGGTGATGACACGGCTGCATGCGCACTGCCCGCGCCTGCTGCGCCTGCGTGTCGCGCAGCAGACGCTGACCACCGCGTCCTGCTCCAACCTGTGGCTGTCCGCACTGCCAGGCATCGCATGGTGCGCCTCGCTGGAGGAGGCGCGCCGGTATCTGCACAATCGGGTGGCACCATCGGCAGAAAGCCGCAAGGAACGCGCGGACATGTTGCGGACCCAGCTGTGGCTGCAGGACCGCCCGTGGGTCCGCCAGACCCAGACCCAGCGCCTGCTGACACGCCTGACCCGGCCGGTGCCGCGCACCGATATGCTGTATGTGGTGCGCGCCGCGCTTGACGGGTATCTGCGGCCGGCGTAGCGCCCAGCGCCGCGCGTTGTTCGATCGCGGCAGAGCGAGCATCGTCGTGATTCGACGAGCCAAGACGTCATGAACGCCGTGGTGCAGGCGCCATCGTGCAGGAACGCGGCCACGCGCGAAGACCTTATCGGTCACGCCTGTCGCGCCCGCGTGCGCTCCTACGCACGATGCGTTGTTTCTCGCAATGCTCGGCGCGTACCGGATGGCATCATGCATCGCCCGATCACGCTGCGTGCCTGGCGGACTGGCCGCGACATATCCTCGGTCGACGGGCGGCGCACGCAGGATACGTCCTCAGGACAGCGGGCGCTGTTCGCACAATCGGCGATGGATCTGCTCGAAGGCACGCGTGGTGAAGCCTGCGTCTTCGCGCACGGCGCGGCACTGCGCAGCCCAGGCCAGGCGCAGGCGCAGCTCGTCGTCGGCGAGCACCTGACGGATGGCCTCGGCCAAGCCGGCCCAGTCGCCCGGTGGCACCGCCAGCGCGGCGGTCGGTGCCCATTCGAGCAGGTGCCCGACCCCGGTGCCTACCGTCGGAACGCCGGCGACCGCCGCTTCCAGCAGCACCATCGGCCCGGCTTCGTGCAGCGACGAGTGCACCAGCAGATCGGCCGCCAGCATCAGCGGGCGCAGCTCCCGCTGCGTCTTGAAGCCGACGAAACGCACCTGCTCGTGCAGGCCCAGCTGCCGCGCCAGACCTTGTATCGCCCCGTCCAGCGTATCGACGCCGACCACCTCGAGCACGAAGGCCACGCCGGCGCGCTTGAGCGCAGCCATCGCGTGCAGCAGGGTGGTCTGGTCCTTGACGGGATTGAGGCTGGCCACATGCAATAGCCGGGCAACGCCGCTGGTGCGTGCGCGCGGCGGCGCGACCGGCCAGGCGCGCAGATCCACCCCCAGCGGCACCCGCTGCGCGGCGATCCCCAGGGCCTGCAGCGACGCGATGATCGGCGCACTGGCGGCGGTGACGCAGCCTGCCCTGCGCAGGATCACCGCCTCGCGCAGACGCCCACGCCATCTGCGACGACCGCCGTAGCCGATGGCATGCAACGCAACCAGTTCGCCGCCGGCGATATGCACCACGCTGGGCCGCCGCAGCAGCGTTGCCGCAGCCACGGCGATCAGGCTGCAGTGGCCGGAGAAGATCGCCTGAATCACATCGAATGGTGCACGTCGGTGTTCGTCGCGGATGGCGGCGATGGCCCGCAGCCGCGTACACGTCGCGCCGATGTTGTGGATGGTGGCGCCTCGCAAGGTCCAACTGCCCGGCAGCGGTTCCTGATGCAGCACGAACACATGTACCTGGTGATTGCGCGCCAGCCATTCGATCAAGGTCAGCACCACCGGGATCACCCGCCTGTCGCCACTGCGGTCCACGCCCCCCGGCACCACCAGGGCCAGCTTCATGCGCCCTCCCCCGGCACGCGCGACAACAGCCGTGCATACGCCTGCGCCCAGCGCTGGCCCACCGCGGCAAACGACAGGCGCGCATCGAAATGAGCCCGTACCTGTACCCGTCTGGGCGGTTGCCGGGCGATGCGCAACAGCAGGGCTGCCAACGCCGCGGCATCGCCCACCGGCCATAGTTCGCCCATCGTGCCGCTGTCGCTGAGCGCGCGAAAGGCCGGAATATCGGTGAGCAGCGGCAGGGTGCCGCAGGCATAGGCTTCCATCGCAGCGTAGCCGCAACTCTCGCGATGGCTGGCGGAAACGAACAGGTCGCTGGCACGCAGCAGCTCCTGCACGTGCGCATGCGCTGCCTTGCCGAGCAGATGCACGCGCTCGGCCAACAGCGGATCCTCGCGCAGACGCTGCTGGATCTGTTCCAGCAAGGGCGCCTGGTCGAACACGCACCATAGCTGCGCCTGTGGCAGCTCGCGCACGACGATCGCCATCGCATCGAGAACGCACAGCGGATCCTTCTCCGCGCTCAGGTGTCCGACCCACAGCACGCAGGGCTCGCCATGCAGCTGCGTTCGCGCGCGCGCACTCACCCGATCGCCAGGGGTGAAGCGGCTACTGCACTCGGGAATCGCAAAGAGCGGCATGTCGGCGCGAAACAACTGCGCACGCTGGAATGGCCGTGCCAGTTCCAGCGAGGTGAAGGCGATGGCGGCGACGGCGCGGTAACGCACACGCCACCGCCACCGGCTCCACCAGCGCGGTGGCGGGTTGGCATGGTCCTGCAGCAGGATCGGCCGCGTCGGCAGCAACCGTGCAAGCCGCTTCGCGTCGGCGGCGAATTCCAGCCCATGCACATGGATCACCTCGCAGCCGAGCTGTTGCAGCAGCGCGGCCAGCGTTGCGGCGCGCGCGGCGCTGCCGCGCATGCCCAGATCGACGAAGCGGTAATGCACGCCCTCGCGCACGATGTCCTGCGCGAGCAGGGACGCCTGAATCACGGTGACGCGTACCCCGGCACTGGCCACGGCTTCGGCGATGTCGGCCAGCGATGGCCACTGCGCAAACACCTGCTCGACGCTTGCCCCTTCGGGGGTGGGGACCAGATTGAGCTGTGCGACATGCAGACTCATCCGGCCCGCCTCGCAGATGTTGTTCGCGCGCAACCGAGATATCCGCGTTGCGAATGCGCAATAGCATCGTCGCACCAGCCTGCACCCCGCGCGCGGCGACCGTGCATGCTGGATGACCCCACGATGGTCATGCAGTGCGCCGCAGCCGCAACACCAACGCCACCGGCACCCGCAACGCAGCCGGATCGAAGCGCGCACCGGCGGGAATGTCGGCCGGATCCAGCATTGGCTCGGCCACGGCCTCGATCGCAAAGCCCAGGGCAGCGCATGCAGCATGCCAATGGCTGTACAGATGCTGGGTGTGGCGTACGGCGTAATGCCCGCCGCCGGCCTTGAAGTCGCGGCGCCAACCCAGCGCATGGCCGATCGGATGCACGTCGCTGCACAACACGATGCCATTGCTGCGCGTGATGCGATACAGCGCTTCCAGTGCCGGGCATAGCCGCTCCAGATGCCCGACCACCAGCCCGCAGATGCTCAGATCGGCAATGCCCTCGGCCAACGGCAGCCGTTCCAGGCTGCCCTGGCACAAGCTGACGCACGCAGCCGGCCACTGCTGCTCCAGTTCCATCTGCGCGCGCCGCAGCATGGGGAGCGACAGATCCACCCCGGTGACGTGCCGGGCGCCGCGGTGCAAGGCGTGCAGCATGTAGCGGCCGCTGCCGCAGCCGACATCCACCACGTGTTGGCCCTGCAGGTCGGCCGGCAACAGACCGAGCATGGCGCGTTGTTCGGCCTGCATCACCGGATTGTGCGCGTGCGGAGGATAGCTCTGTGCCCACAGCGCATAGGCGGCTGCGGGATCCAGCAGCGGTGGCGCGCTCACGATATCGCTCCGATGCGTGTGGTATCCGGTAGCGACGCGCGCCTCATGGCCGACACTGGCTCGATACCCGGCTCCAGCGCCAGCACGGCTGGATCTGCCAATGTCGCCTCGAGCAACTTGGGGCGCCCATCCAGCAACACCGGCACGGTCTGCAGCCCTGCAGCCTCGAACCAGGGGGCGAAATCCGGATCGGCGATGCGTGGCTTGCCGTCGCGGATCACCGCACGCAACTCGCTGCGCGCGCAGCCGACGATGCTTGCCGCCGGCTCACCGCCGCGGTCGGGCGCGATCACCAGATCGGCCACCGCACCCGGCGCGATGCGCCCGCGTTCCGGCAGGCGCAGGATGCGTGCCCCGTGGTGGGTGACCAGCCCAAGCAGCAGATCCGCAGCCAGCCCGCTGTCGGTGGCGATACGCAACTCCTCCAGCAGATCGCGTGCGCCGCTGAGGCGCGAATCGCTGCCGAGCGTCAGCCGCCCGGCCATGCACAGGCGCCATGGATCGAGCGTGCGTCCCAGCAGCGCGAGATTGCTGGACGGGCACCACACCACCGCTGCACCGCATGCGATGACGCGTTCGATATCCCGCTCCCCCATCCCCACGCCGTGGATCAGCACGGTGTTGGACGCAAGACAGCCCAGCCGATCCAGGGCGTCCAGCTCGGCCGACGCCACTGCATCGGTGCCTTCGGCCAGATGGATCATCCACGGGGAGTCCGAAGCGGTAGCGGCAAAGCTGCCTTGCACGGGAGGGCCGTAGCCGGTCCAGCCCAGCGCATAGCTCCATCCGAAATCACGCAGCAGGCCGACCGGAAAGTCAGCTGCGTCCAAGGCAGCATGCCAGGGATCGTGCTGCGCAACGCAGGTGACCCCTGCCAGCAAGTTCTTCAGCCCCCCGTGGCGTAGCCGCACTGCCTTGGGCACACGCAGCGCCGCCGCGACGGCCGGATGCCCGAAATGGGTCTGAAACGCCTCGATCCACGCATAGCTGTTGGGAAACGGCGCAACCTGCGGCAACGGCGGCACGCAGTTCACCTGCAAATGATCGTGGGCGTTGATCAACCCCGGCACCAGCACATGCCCGCGCAGGTCCAGTCGCAGGGTGCCGATGCCGAGCGTGCCGCCGAAACGGCCCCCACGCAGGTGCAGCGGCGCGTGCGACGGGCCGGCCAAGGTGAGCGTGCGTGCGCCCTGCAGGCAGACGTCGGCCATGGACATCGCCATCCCCCTCAGCGCTTGCGCAGCACGATCAGGAAGTGATCGCCCATCTCGCGCAGCAACGGCAATCCACCAAGGCGGTCATCCAGGCGACCCAGGCCTGCAGACAGCCGCGGATTCCGCTCGCAGAACTCCACCAGGTAGGGCGGCGGCAGGAACAGACTCAACGCGCGATAGCTGTGCAACGCGAAGTGCGGCTCGAACGCGCGGTAGAACTCGCGCGGCAGGTGGTACCAGGTCCAGATGGTGTGACCGTTCATACCGACGGCCGTAGCCCCTCTGGCTGCGCGTACCGCCGCGCGCCTGAAACGCCCGCGCAGCGCATAGTGGCCGATTTCCCACGGGCAGATGCGCCCGATCACCGAGAACACCAGGCAGCCGTCCGCACGCAGCAGGCGCGCGCATTGCGCAGCCACCGCCGGCAGATCCGGCGCACAGTTGAGCGGGCCGAAATTGGAGTACATGCCATCGAACGGGCCTGCGAGCTGATCCAGCTGCTGGATGCCCACATGCGCGGCGGCCAGTCGCGTTTCCAACCCCTGGGCGGCGGCGCGCTGACGGGTTCGCTCGACCATGGCCGGCGACCAGTCGGTTGCCAGCACGCGGTAACCACGACGCGCGAATTCGCCGGCATCCAGGCCCGTGCCGCACCCCAGATCCACCAACGATGCCCCCACCGGCAGCTGCGCCGCCACCGTGTCCCACAAGGTGGTACGCATGCGCTGGATCAGCGCATTGTTCCCACGCGGGCCGTCGTAGTCCGGCGCCACGCTGTCGAAGGCGCGCTGAGTGTCCAGCAACTGCTCGGGCGCGACCGTGCCGCCGCGCGCCGCATGCTCACTGGCCAACGCCATGCGCCACCTCCCTCGCCTGTCCTGCTGACTTCACTGAACTCTCCACATGCGCGATGCCTTCGCGGCATCGTCGATAGATCGGTAGGTGCCGCCCGCTGCTGGTTTGGTTGCAGCTGCGTGGGGCGCTGTCCACCCCGGGGCGGACAGCGCCAACATCCGGCGGGCACCCGGCCGGCGTGCACGGACAGTGCGGCGCCAGATCGGCGATATCGTCCACAAGGGCTGCGGCCATCGCGCCACCGGCTGCACCGGGCCAATCGTGGGACTCAGGCGGTGACGCCTGCGCCCACCTGCCTGCGGCGGCGCCAGGCATTGCGCACCACCGCCATCAGCATGCCCAGCCCTGCTCCGGCCAGCAGACCGACCGCCCACACCATGATCGCGTTCGGAAACGCCCGCTGTTCGGGCACGTACAGCGGCCACGCCAGCGAGGTCTGATAGGTATAGCGTGCGGTCAGCCGGGCGACCAGATCGTCGCGCTCGCCCTTGATCGCGCGAATGGTGGTGTTGCTGTCGGTCAGCAGCACCCCGGCCAGTATCTGCCCAGGTGTGGCAGCGGCGGCATCGTCTGCAGCCTGCAGTTGCCGCTGCAGCTGCGCACGATTGAGCAGAGCCACGCGCAGGTCCTCGTTCAGCCCCTGCAGACGCGTGCGCGCCAGCGCCAGCGCCGAGGCATTGGTCTGGCCATGCAGGGTCTGCAGTTGGGCCAGCGTTGCCTCCGCCAGTGCCCGCGCCTGCTGCTGCGACGCGGCGCGGATCGTGATGCCGATCAGGTTGGCGTACGGGTCCGGATCCGGTTTCAGGCTGCTGCGGTACATCTGCGCGGCACGGCTCCTGAGCGGCACCCCGGCCTGGCGCAGGACCGCATCCTGGAACAACCGCGTCTTCATGCGATCGATCACCCGCTGGAAGGGTTCGACCTTGGGATCGCGCCCGGCTGGAGTCGGCCCGATTTCGCCCACCTGGATCCAGGCCGTGGCTTCCCACTGCGGCTGGGCCACGCGCAGGAAAGCGAACGTGATGCCCAGCACCAACACCAGGGCGGCCAGTGCCCAACGCCACTCACGGCGCAGGATGCGCCACAGGTCGATCAGATAGATTTCGTCGTGCTGGGTCATGGTGCGCTGGCTCGAAACGGAAGAAACGGAGAAGCCGCGGTCACGCCGCGGATGGAAGCGCTGCGTTGCGATTGGGCAGCAGCAGCGTGCAGACATGCAGCAGCAGGCACAGCGCGATGAAGCCGAAGTTGGTCCAGGTGAATGCCTGCGGTGCGAATGGCGACATCAGGCAGGCATAGGCCAGGCGCAGGAAGATCAGCACATGGAAGATCGACACCGAATCATTGAGGCGGCGCACGCTCCACACCAGCCCGGCATACAACGCCAGCAGCGCGGCCACCGCACCCGGTGCGCCCCAGGCCATCAGGAACGGAAAGAACTCGGTCCCCACGTTGATGTTGGGCGCATCCAGCGGGATGCTGGTGCCGGCCGTGGCGACGGACCCACTGAACGGCACGATCTGATTGATCAGGAAATTCGCATTGACGTAGCCCTTGGCCAGAATCGCGCTGAAGTTGTAGGGACCGGCACTGATGTACAACAGCAGCCATTGCACGCCCTGCGGCATTGCTCGATAGAACGCACCGAACGGCAGCGCCACGCTGGCCAACGAACCGGAGCGCAGCGCGCCAAGCAGCGAAAACACGCCGCCACCGGCCACCGCCAGCAGGCAGATCCGCTTCCACGGCAGCCGCTGCGCCGGGTCGCGCCGCAACAGCATCACCAGCACGAACGAGAACAGGCCGGCAAAGATGCGGTTGCGGTCGATCACCATGATCGGGAACACGAACCCCAGCGTCACCATCGCCACGCGCAGCCCGCGGTGACGCACGCAGAGCAGCGCGATCGGCGGCAGGATCCAGCACATGTTGGAGACATGCCGCACATGCGAGCGCAACGGACTCAAGGTCGCATACGAGGACGGATCGCTGAACAACGGAATCGGAAACAACACCACGTCCACGATGCAGAACGCAGTCACCCCCGCCGCCAGCGCCAGCGCAAGGAATGCATCGCGCGTGCCGGTGTAGCGATAGTCGCGGAACCGCTCGGCGCCAGGCAGCCGCGTTCCCAGGGCCGCATCCAACAGCATGGCCGACGCCGCGGCAATCGCCAGCAAGGCGACACCTGCGATGTAGTCGCCGGGCAAGCTGTAGGTCAACAGCGTCAGCGCACAGGCGAGCAACATTGGCAACGCCAGATAGCTGGCAGGCCGGCGCAGCAACGCCTTCATGCCGGCTCCGAGGCGCCGCGCACCGACCCGGCACGACGCGAAAAAGGCGATGACAGCCAGGCAAAAGCCGCCAGATGGCCGACCACGTGATGAGGTCGGCGACGCAGGAACGCCACCTTGGCTGCGATGTAACGTGCCTGGGCGCGCAGCAGCGTGCGTTCGGGCTCATCGAACAATGCCACGCAGCGCAGCGCAACCTGACGCGATTCATCGAGGTTGGCAATGCGCGAAGCGACGTCTGCCGTCTTGCTCAGATTGCTCCCATGCAGGCGATAGGCGCATACCGGCATGTCGATGAATCCCAAGGCGTTGCGTGCCGCCAGCCTCAGGAAGAAATCCCAGTCTTCGATACGTAGTGATTCGTCCCAGCCATTGCGTACATCGAACGCGGAGCGCCGCAGCATCGCGACCGCACCGCTGACCGCCCAGTGACGGATCACCGCGCGTGCGATAGTGGACGTGGAACGATACAGATCGACATCCACCCCGTGCAGGTCACGCATGGCACTGGCATGCAACAGCTGCCCATCCGGATCGACCACACAGGCATCGCCGATTACCGCCAGCGCCTGCGGGTGCCCGCGCAGATAACGCACCTGCGCGTCCAACCCACCTGCCAGCAGATAGTCGTCGCTGGCGCCAAGGCGCAGGTACTCGCCGTTCGCACGCAAGGCCAGCTCGTTGAGCGTCGCCGCAACCCCGCGGTTCTCGCGCCGGACGAATTGCACCGGAAGCCGATCCCCGTGCATGGCGACCCATTGCGCGATCTTCTCTGCGGTCGCATCGCTGGAGCCGTCGTCGACGATGACGATCTCCTTGCTCGGGTAGGGATCCTCCAGCACGCTGTCCAGGCAGCGCTGCACGAAACGCGCGTGATTGAACGCCGGGATCAGCACCGACACCAGCGGCCAGCGCGCGCGCGCGGATGGTTGCGCCTGATCGCTCATACCGGCCGTACCAGATATCGCCGCACTACCAGCACATTGAACAGCAGATAGAGAGCATAGTTGGCGACGAAGGCGTACATCGCGCCGATCAGCCCGAACCATGCGCTGAACAGATACACCAGTGCCAGGTAACTGGCGGCGAATACGCACTCCGACACCACGAACAGCCGTGTCATCGCCTTGGCCAACATCACATAGGACAGCACGAAGGCGGCGATCTTGATCACATCGCCCACCAATTGTGGCGCGTACAGAGGGACAGCGTCCGCGAAATTGGTATCGAACAGGAGCCATGTGATCCAACCGCGGCAGGCATACACGCCCAATGCCATCGCGACCACGGCTGGCATCACGTGGCGATACGCGCTGCGCAGTTCGCGCGCCAGGTCGCCGCGCTCGTGCAGGGAGGCGAGCTTGGGCAAGTAGTACACATTGATGGCGGTGGTGAAGAACAGCAGATACGCATCCGACACCCGGCTGACGGCTTGCCAGTAACCGACCTGCTGCCATCCGAATTGCGTGACCAGATGATCGCGCACCAGGATGATCGACAGCTGCGGCACCAGCGTGGACGTCAGCGTCATCAGCGAGAACGCGGCCAGTCTGCGGGTCATCGCCGCGTCGAACCGTATCCGAAACATCTCGCGGCGGAAGTACGGGCTGCAACGCACCGTCGGCACTCCGGCCAACAGCCATAACACCTGTCCCAAGATCAGGCCCAGCAAGGCGCCCTGCAACTGGGCACGGCTTGACAACCAGGTCACCAACGCCACGCTCATCGCCGCTCCGCTCACCTGCACGAAGGCAAGGCGCCGCACATCCATGAAGCCGTTCATCACTGCCAACCCATAGTTGACTGCGGCGATTCCCAGTTGGGCGATCGCCAGCACGCAGATCAGCGGTCGGTAGCTGGCATCTCCCAACAGGCGTTCGGCGATCGCTGCACTGAACAGCAGCGTCAACGCTGCCATCAGGCAGGCGGCCCAGAACGCGTACCACAACGCCGCCCCGAACAGGCGCGCCAGTGCCTGAGGATCGTCGCGATACTGCGCCACATACTTGACGACCCCAGCGCTGATGCCGCCGCCCGCCACGACCGCCAGCACCGACATCAGATTGAGGAACTGGCCCAGCCGGCCGATGCCTTGCGGCCCGGCATGCACCGCCACCAGCTTCACGACCACCAGTGCAGCCAGGAGCTTGGCCAGGGTGGCGATACCGGTATAGACGCTGCTGCGAACGACATTCATGCGCTGCCTTCGAACGCCTGGCATGCGGCAATCACGCGACCGACCGACGCCGCGTCCAGGGTCGGACCCATCGGCAGACTCAACACTTCCTCGTGCAGGCGTTCGCTGATCGGAAGGTAGGCGTCGCCCAACGTGGCGTAAGCTGGCTGGCGATGTGCGGGGACTGGATAGTGGATCTGGGTCTGCACGCCATGCTGTAGCAAATGTGCCTGCAAGGCGTCGCGCCGTGGGCTGCGTACCACGAAGAGGTGCCAGACGTGCTGCTCATCGGACACCACGCTGGGCAGGGCGATCATGGGGTGATCGATCTCGCGCAGATAGCGCTGCGCCACGGCACGTCGCAGTGCTACCTCCTCGTCCAGATGCCGGAGCTTGACCCGCAGCATCGCCGCCTGCAGTTCGTCCAGTCGTGAGTTGACCCCCTGGCACAGGTGGTGATACTTCACCTCCGAACCATAGTTACGCAAGGCGCGAATGCGCTCAGCCAATCGTGCATCGGACGTCAGCACGGCCCCGCCATCGCCCAGCGCTCCGAGATTCTTGGTCGGGAAAAAACTGAAGGCGGCTGCATCCCCGAAGGCACCCGCACGTACCCCGTGTGCGGCAGCGCCGTGCGCCTGCGCGGCATCCTCGATCAGCAACAGCCCGTACCGGTGCGCCAGCGTGCGCAGCGATGCCATGTCCGCCAGCTGTCCGTAGAGATGCACCGCCATGATCGCGCGCGTGCGTGGGCCGATCGCTCTTTCCACGCTGTTCGGATCCATGTTGAAGGTTGCCGGATCCGGCTCCACCGGCACCAGCACCAGCTGGTTCTGACTGATCGCCAGATACGTGGCGATGAAGGTATTGGCCGGCACGATGATCTCGTCGCCTTCGCGTAGCACGCCTAGCTCGCGATATCCACGCAGGATCAACGACAACGCATCCAGGCCATTGCCCACGCCCACCGCATGGGCAGCGCCGCAATAGCGGGCAAACTCCATTTCGAACGCGGCCAGCTCCTGGCCGAGTACGTACCAGCCGGCATCGATCACCCGCGCGGCGGCGGCCTTCAGCTCATCCGCATAGCGCGCGTTGACCGAGCGCAGATCCAGGAACGGCACGGTTATCACAAGGTCCACCGATAGGAATCCTGCACCACCGCACGCGCGCCAAAGCGCTCCTTCTGTTCGACCAGGCCCTCATTGAGCACCTGCCCGCCTTGTTCGGTGGAGATCCCGAAGCTGAAGCATTCGCGCTGCGCATAGACCCGGGTGATCAGCTCCGACAGCAGCAGGCTCAGCGCATCGAGTCGGCGTCCGTGCTCGGACACAGCCAGATACTGGGTGTGCACGCTACGGCCGAAATCCAGCACCAATGCTGCCGCGAGCAACTGCCCCTGCGCATGCGCCTCGTGCAGCACGATGTGATGCGGAAAGCGCCGCTGCAGCAGCTGCAGCTCGTCCAATCGGTGCGTGGGCACCACGCCGTGCCTGAGCAGGACCTCGCTCAGCAATGCGTGAAACGCCTCCAATGTGGTGCCGATCTGCACCTGTATCCCCGCCTTGCGTGCCTTGCCGATCGACCGCCGCCGCTCGGCACTGAACGTGAACGGCTGGCGCAGCGCAATCACCGAGGACAGGTCGCGCCGGTACAACTGCGCACCGACCCGATGCAATGCATACAACTCCTCTTCTGCCGGGTAGGTGTGGAAGACATGCGGCACCGGCTTGTACACGATCTCGTTCACGCCACGCGCGCGGTAGTGTTCCGCGATCTGCTCGAACACCTGCAAGGTAGCCCCGGCGCGAAGCGCCATCGACGACAGCAGCCCGGCGTAGGTCAGCCCGGCATGACTGCTGACGCGGTCGCCGCAGACATTTGCGGGAAACGCCGCGACCGGCTCACCGCCCCGCTCGATCAGCAGGGACGCATCCACGAAGCGATCGGCGTGGTAGTCCATGTAGCCGCGTCGGTGCAACAGATTGCCATTGCGCGAACACGCCACCAACGCATCCCAGGCGGCCGCATCGCTGGGGAGATAAGGTCTAACCGAGTACATGGCCGCCCTGCAGCTCCCTTGGCATCGCGGCGTCGGCCAGGCCGAAGCCGGCATGGCCCATGGCATTGCCGTTGTAGAACATCAACACGCGCTCGCCCTGCTGGATCAGTGCCGGATAGCACAGCGCCTGCGCATCCCAGCCCGTGTCGGACAGCTCCACGCCAAGCTGGCAATCGTCGCGTTTCCAATGCAGGCCGTCGTCACTGAAGGCGATGCCAGGAAAATAGCCACCCCTGACATCCCCGCGGGTGAAGTACATCAGGTAGCGGTCGCCAAACCGGTACACGCGTGGACGTCCGATACGGTATTCGTCGCCGAGCGGCAGCAGGCAGGCGATGTCGTCGCTGGAGATGCTGTGCAGGTCGTCGGTCTCGACGTAGCGGATGTGATACCGCGGATACGGCTGGCCATGGATGTACTCCCAGTCGTTCCCTGCCGCATACCACAGCCGCCAACGGCCATCTTCGTAGCGCACCGAATGCACGGCAGCGATCGTGCTACGGCCGGAAGCACGGTCCAGCAGCGGTGTCTCCTGACGACGCTGGAAGGTCCCACCCCCATCGTGCGACACCGCCAGGCCGGTGAAGGCAAGAAACTTGGCCTTGGCCACGCGCTGAAATCCCACGTAGAACATGTAGAGCCCATCCGGCCCGGTCACCACGTCGCCCAGGATCATGCCGTTGTCGTCGAAACAACCGTCGCGCCCGATCTCCAGAACCGGCTGCCGGCTCACTCCGACGACCCGGGTGGGCGCGTCGGCGCATACGTCCACATAGCCGATCCGGCTTACCCCTTGGGTGTCGCGGAAACCCGCATAGATCCGCAGCACCTCAGCCGAGAGCCGGTACGGCGTCGGGGTCAGTGCCGCATGCTGCATCCAACCGCCCACTCCGTCGCGCGCGACATCGAATACCAGGCCTCGCTTGCGCCAGACGAACATGCCGTCAAAGCTCCACATCGAAACTGGACTTGCCCGCCACCGCGCGCGCCGGCGAACCGACGTAGACCCGTCCGGCTTCGGTATGCCGTGTGACCAGCGCGCCGGCGCCGATGATGTTGTCCGCAGCGATGCATACCTTGTCGCTCAATGTGGCGTTGACGCCGATGAAGCTGCCACGGCCGATTTCGCAGTAACCGGAGATCACCGCATGCGAGGCGATGAACACGTGATCCTGAACGACCGTGCGATGGCCAATGTGATTACCGCTCCACAGGATGCAGTTATCGCCAATACGGGTGAAGGGCTGGATGACATTGCCTTCGAAGACGAAGCAATTGGCACCGAGCTGCGCATTGCGCCAGACGAATGCGTGCGAACTGACGTAGCTGGCACAGCGATACCCTCGCCGCAAGACGTCATCGTAGAAGCGCATCCGCAGGCGATTCAATCGCGTCGCAGGAATCGCAACGAACACTTCATGCTCATCGGGACGATAGCGCCGCTCCAGCTCTTCGTAGGCGACTACCGGCAACTCTACCAAAGTGGGGCGGATCAGGTAATCGCGTTCCACGCTGAAGGCGACCACTTCATAGTCGCTGTCGTGTCGAAAATATTCGCAGGCGATCTGCGCGAATTCTCCTGCGCCAACGATCACCAGCCGCTTGCGTGCGCTCATGCTTCCAGCCTGCACGCTTCGAGTCGACGTTCGCCACGCACCTCGCTGAGGAACTGATCGTAATCCAGGATGTAATCCGTCGGATCGTAAAGCTGATCGGCCAGCACCATCAGGACGCAATCGGGGGTGAACCGATACAGATCGCGCCATACCAGGCGGCCGAGCAACAGGCCTTGCGATGGATCGTCCAGCACCACTTCGGTTGGCCCGTCACCCTTGCCTTCGTCCACCAGGATGGTCACCGAACCGTGCAGGGCCACCGCCAGCTGGGTGAGCTGGCGATGCGCGTGCTGCCCGCGGTGCACGCCGGGGCGGGTTCCGAACAGGTAATACACGCGACGTATGTCGAACGGGACATTACGCGCCTGCTCCAGGGAAATGAGCAGGCCACGATCGTCGCCGTGGGTGTGCAACTGGATGCGTTCGATAGCCATGATCGGTGGGCGTAAGCGCTGACTGCACGTGGTGCGACATGCCTGAGTGCGTCGGGGTGCGTGAAAGGTTGCGCCCCGTCGCGGCCCACGAAACGATGCGCGCGAACGCGTAGCTGCGAACCAGCAGTCCTCCTGATGCGAACCTGCGACAAGACGCCCGTATCGCAGCCATGCAACCTTTCGTCGGCATCGCCGCACATATCCGTGCACGTTCACCTGGCCGCAGTCCGGCCGGCGTGGGGAGCCAGGCCTGGTCGCGCAGCGCGCGTCCGGAACCAACGACCACCACCGGTGAGGACACCGACCCAATGCATTCTTCTCACCAGGCGCCCGAGCTCGCCGCCGCCGACAACGCCACGGCGCTGCCATTGCCCGAAAACGCGTCATCGCCTGGGCGCGTACTCCCCCTGCCCAAGCCGATGCGTGTGCTGCACTGGCTGACCGTGGCCTGCCTGATCATGGCCGCAAGCCTGATCCTGCTGCGAGCGGAGCTGGACGGGCGCGCCCTGCGCCAATGGCTGCTGGAAGGGCATCGCCACTTCGGCCTGATGGTGTTGCTGCTGTTCTTCCTGCGCGTCGGGCTGCGTCTACGCCTGCGCAGGCTGCCTCCCGGCCCGCCATCGCCGCTGCTGCTGCGGCTGGCCGCCGGCGGTACCCACGTTGCCATGTACGGACTGATGCTGGCCCTGCCGCTGATCGGCTGGTCGCTCAGCAATGCCTTCGGAAAGCCGGTCTACCTGTTCGGATTGACGCTGCCGTCGCTGGTCGCGCCGGATGCGGATCTGGGCGACACCCTGGGCAGCTGGCACTTGAATGCCGCCTGGGTACTGCTGGCGCTGGTCGTCCTGCATATCGTCGCTGCGCTCTGGCACCACCTGGTGCTGCGCGACGGCCTGCTGCACCGCGTGCTGCCGCGCAGGCAGCCGTGATGCCCGGCTCTCTCTTTGATTCCCTCACCGTCGAATCCCGCACCGTCGAACAAGGACTTTCCATGCCTACGCCCTCGCCCGCTTCGCGCCGCTCCGCCCGGACCCGCACCGCGCCCCTGACCTCGCTGCTCTGCATGTCCGGTCCCTTGCTGTTGCTGGCCAGTACGCAGGCGCAGGCGATTCCGTCGTTCGCACGCCAGACCGGCTCGTCCTGTGCGGATTGCCACGTCGGCTCCTATGGCCCGTCGCTCACGCCGTATGGCATGCGCTTCAAGCTCGGTGGCTTCACCGACACCGACGGCAACGGCACCAAGATTCCGGCCTCCGGCCAGCTCACCTGGTCCAGGCGCAATCCAAGCCGAGGCGACAGCACCGCACGGCTCACCCAGGCCGACCTGTACCTGGCCGGCCGGGTCAACGACAACATCGGCGGCTATTCCAAGATCCGCTCCAACAACAGCGGCAATGCCACCTTCACCACGCAGCTGGACGATGTCGACCTGCGCTTCGTCAGCAAACCGTTCCAGCTCGCCGGCAAGGACGCCATGCTCGGCGTCAGCGTCAACAACAATCCCGGCATCTCCGATCCGATCCACGTGCTGCCGAATGCGTCCACCTTCACCCCGGCCGCAGTGAGCAATGCCTCCACCATGCTGAGCTCGTCCGCGCTCTCCAACCGCGTGATCGGTGCCAGCGTGTACGGGCTGTACGATCGCAACTGGTATGGCGAAGTGGGCAGCTACAGCGCGCTGTCGGTCGATGCCCAGGATCACCTGGGCTGGCAGCCCAATGGCGACCCTGGCAAGCTGAGCGACACAGGCTATGCACGCCTGGCCTACATGAAAGACATGAAGCGGCAGTTCTTCTCGGTCGGCCTGAGCGCCATGACCACCCGCCGCCAGCGCCCGCGCATCGGCCCCAGCGACGAATTCACCGATCTGGGCTACGACCTGACCTACCAGTTCCTGGGCACCCGCGAGCATGTGCTGTCGCTGGCCTACGTCAACATCTACGAGCGCCGCAGGTACGGCAGCCCGCTGCTACCGAGCGACCCGACCCTGGCCCCGCTCAGCCGCGGCAGCGTCCGCGATCAGACCATCAGCATGAACTACGCCTTCAAGCAGACCTACGGCGTGCTGGCGGCGCACATGATGAACACCGGCTCGTTCGACGCTGCACGCTACCTGCCTTACGGCCTGCCGGACACCACCAGCAACCTGATCCTGCTGTACTGGACCCCCTTCGGCAAGGAGGGCACCTACACCTCCAACGCCAACGTGCGCGTATCGGCCAGTTGGTTCCGCTTCGACAAGTTCAACGGCAGCGCCACCAATGTGTTCCGCAGTACTCCGATCACCAATGCGCGCGATCTCGACAGCTTCGCGCTGTCGCTGAACGTGTCGTTCTGATCCCCCAGCACGCCCAAGGACCTACATGAAGTCACCCATCCCCCGCTTGTTGTGCGCGCCACTGGCCGGCCTGTTGCTGGCCGGCGCGCTGACGGCCCCGTCGGTACACGCAGCCGACGGCAAGAGCACCTTTCTCGCCGAATGCGCCGAGTGCCACAGCGCCGCCCAGGGCAAGAACAAGAAAGGCCCCTCCATGTTCGGTGTGGCCGGGCGCACCGCTGCCAGCCTGCCGGACTACAGCAACTACTCCGATGCGCTCAAGGCCAGCAAGTGGCAGTGGACGCCGGCCCAGTTGAAGACCTATCTGTCGCAACCTTCGTCCAAGGCGCTGCCGGGCACCAAGATGAAGTACGACGGCCTGGACGATCCGCAGGAACTCGATGCACTCATCGCCTATCTCAATACCTTGCGTTGACCGATGGGTAGCGATCACACGACCGGGTTCGCGGGGGCAGGTCGTCTGGCCGTGCCGGCGGCCGTCATCAGATGGAGCCAGCGTTAACTGAATGGGCACCTTCGCGTTTACGAACGGAACCTCCGCAACGGCGGTTCCGTTCTGCGGGAAGGGCCATTATCGTCTCCAGCTTCGCGTTCATGTTCCACGCCCTTGCCAATCGCCCTCTTCGCCAGGCCAGTCCGACTTCGCCCGCCGCGCCTTGATGCGCGCGGAGCGGCGACGTGGCGGGCGACGGAGGCCGCCGAGGGGGCGTTCGGGCCTGCGATCAAGCCCGCTGCTCTGCGCGACCGGCGGGCGGGAAACCGGCCGCTGCGACCCACAACCTGCCCTGGGCCGATACCCCGCTGGCTGTTGCTGGCCCTGATCCTGCCCCCGGGCGGCAGTGCACTGGCCGACAACGTCGGCGGTGCGGTGGCGGTGGCCTCGAGCCTGATCGACCGCGGCATCTCCATCGCCCCCGACCGCGTCACCCTGCAGGCGGCCGGCTACTGGTTGCCATCGCCGGGCTGGTCGGTATCGGCGTCTGCGGCAGTGCAATCGCCTTCGCTGAGCAAGCCGGTGGCGCTGACCGCACAGGCCGCACGTGCCTGGATGCTGGGCGATCGCTGGCAGCTGCAGGCCAGCGTGCTGTATTACGCCTACCCGGCGGATCGCCAGTCGCGCAGCTTCGACCGCCAGGAAGCCAGCCTGGCCTGGTCGTACCGGGATGTGCTCACGCTCTCGCTGTCCACCTTCAACTTCCCACGTGCGCAGCGCTCGCCGTGGGAGACGGCGATCGACGTCACGGCCAACCTGCCGCTTTCGGCAGAGTTCAGCGTTTCCGGCGGAGCCGGGGTGTCGGAATTTCCGGCGATGGCCTACGGCGCGGCCAGCGCTGGCCGCTATCACTACGGGCAGTTGGGCCTGAAGTGGAGTCGCGCCGGGTGGACGGTGAAACTGGAACGCATCTACACCAGCAACGACACCCCACGCGCTCAGGGCGGACCTGGCGAAACCCCGTGGCTGGGCATGATTTCCAGGACGTTCTGATTCCCAACGCAACCTTTTGCCCGCTTGCGGGCACTGACAGGCGTCCAATGCCATGCCCGATGCGATGACTACCTCCGACACCCTGGGTGATGCGACCGACCGGATGCTGCTGCGTCGCATGGCGGCCGGCGATCGCGATGCCCTGGCCAGCATGTACCACAGCTACCACGGCCGGCTGTGCCGGTTCCTGTCGCGGTTGACCCGTCGCCCCGACATCATCGAAGAGGCCATCAACGACTGTTTCTGGATCGCCTGGCAGAAGGCGGGCGACTTCCGCGGCGACTCCCAGGTCTCCACCTGGATCATGGGCATCGCCTACCGCTGCGGGCTCAAGTGCCTGCGCCAGCACGACGGCGACGGCATCGACGATACCGCACAGGTTGAGGATCACGCGCCAAGCGCCGACGACAACGACGACCGCGAACTACGTGACTGGCTGGACAAGGGCATGGAACGGCTGTCGCCGGATCAGCGACTGGTGATCGAACTGGTCTACGGCGTCGGCCACAAGCTCGAAGAAGTCGCCGACATCATGCAGTGCCCGCTGGGCACGATCAAAGCCCGGCTATTCCACGCCCGGGTCAAATTACGCAATGTGCTGCCCGGCCTGGCCGGTAGCGCCCCTTATTCGGAGACACTGCTATGAAGACCTTCTTCATCGCGCCGGGCAAGGAATGCTCGCACGCTTGGGAACTGATGCCAGCGGTGCTGCTGGATAACGCCACCGAGGAAGAAAACAGCTGGCTGATCGCGCACGTGGCCAAGTGCACCGCGTGCAGCGCAGAGTTCGCCCAGCAAAGCCGCTTGCGTCAGGCGCTCGCGCTGCCCTCGGCAGTGGCCGTGGACCCAGATGCCGGTCTGCAACGATTGCTCGGCCGGCTGGATACGGCCGAACGATCCGTCGCCGCAGCACCCACCGCGCGCCGCACCGGCAGTTGGACCGTGCGGGCGCTGGCTGCCGCGGCCCTGGTCCAGGCCATCGGCCTGGGCGTCATGGGCGTCAAGCTGGCCTCGCCCGCTCCAGCGCACGACTATCGCACGCTCAGCACCCCGGCTGCAGCGCCGGTGTCGCAAGGCGCCATCCGCGTGGTGCCCGATGCCGGGATGACCGTCGCCGACTGGGACCGCCTGCTGCATGCGCAGCAGTTGCAGGTGGTCGGCGGACCCAATGCGATGGGCGCCTACACCGTGGTGCCTGCCGCGCCGCAGTCGTCGCAGCAGACCCTGCAGCAGTTGCGCGCCACGCCGGGCATCCGGCTGGCGGAGATCGTCTCGGCGCCATGAAGCGGTCTCTCTTCCTCGGCGGCATTGCCGCGCTGATCGGCCTGTGCGCGCAGCTGGTTGCGCAGGCCACGACCACACCGCCGCCGTCAGCGCAGCCTGCCGACCGCACCGATGCGACGGCGGAAACGAACACGCCTGACAGCAGCCGCGACATCCTGCTGGCGGTGGCCAATCCGCTCAGCGCGCCGCCGGCGCGTGCCGGCTCCAGCCTGATCGGCTATGCCTCCAGTTACTACGGCGCCGGTCAGAAGGCCGCCGCGCGCATGCAGGCCATCAAACAGCGCTACCACCTGCGCGAAGTGTCCGGCTGGCCCATCACCTCGCTGGGCCTGTACTGCGCCGTGCTGCAGCCGCCACAAGGGGTTTCGCGCGACGAGCTGGTCAGCGCGTTGGCCGACGACGACGGCGTGGAACTGGTGCAGCCGGTCCAGGAATTCTCGGTGTTCTCCACCGATGCCTCCTACAGGCACACGCCGCTGTCCGGCTACAACGATCCATACGTGGACATGCAGCGCGGCTTCATCGCCACCGATGCGGCCAGCGCGCAGACCGTCACCCAGGGCCGTGGCGTGGTGGTGGCGGTGGTCGATACCGGCGTGGACACCAGCCATCCCGATCTGAAGGCGCGCATCCGCGAGGTGCACGACCTGGTCGGCGACACCCAAGCCGGCTCCAACACCGATTCGCATGGCACCGAAGTCGCGGGAATCATCGCTGCCGGCAGCAACAACCACCAGGGAATCGTCGGCATGGCACCCAAGGCCATGCTGAGCATCTACAAGGCGTGCTGGTATGCGCCCACGGTCGGCGCCACCGCACGTTGCAACACCTTCACCCTGGCCAAGGCGCTCGCGGCGATCAGCGACAGCTCCGCGCGCGTGGTCAACCTCAGCCTGGGCGGCCCGGCCGATCCGCTGCTGAGCAGGATGCTGCTGCGTCTGGTCAAACAGGGCCGCATCGTGATCGCGGCGATGCCGCCGAACGGGCGCCTGGATGGGTTTCCCAACGATGTGCCCGGCGTGTTGGTGGTGCGCAGCAGCGGCGCCGGCGCCGTCATGCCCGGGGTGCTGAGCGCGCCCGGCAACGACATCCTGACCACCCAGCCCAACGGCCGCTACGACTTCACGTCCGGCTCGTCGATGGCCACCGCGCACGTCAGCGGCACGGCCGCGCTGCTGTTGTCGATGTCGCCATCGATCGATGCCAGCGCGCTGCGCGAGCTCCTGCAGCGCACCAGCAAGGTCAGCGAAGGCCAGTTGCAGGTCAATGCCGGCGCCGCAGTCGATGCGCTGTCGCCTTCCAGACATTCCAACTGACGACACCGGCATGGCCAAGTGGATCCCGTTGTGGCTGCACAAGCTCGGCTCACCGCCGATCTTCTACCGCGTTGCCGGCAGCGTGCGGCCATGGGCGCTGGCGCTGGCGCTGCTGCTCGGCGCGGTGGCTGCCTACGGCGGGCTGGTGCTGGCGCCACCGGACTACCAGCAACGCGACGCCTACCGCATCATCTTCGTCCATGTGCCCAGCGCCTGGATGAGCCTGTTCGTCTACGCGGCGATGGGCGCCTCGGCTTTCGTCGCGTTGGTATGGCGGATCAAGCTCGCCGAAGTGGCCACCATGGCCTCGGCGCCGATCGGCGCGGCCTTCACCTTCATCACCCTGTGCACAGGCTCGCTGTGGGGCAAGCCGATGTGGGGCACCTGGTGGACCTGGGATGCGCGGCTGACCTCGGAGCTGTTGCTGCTGTTCCTGTATCTGGGCGTACTTGGCCTGTATCACGCGGTGGAAGACCGCCGCCAGGCGATGCGCGCTGCCGGATTGCTCGCCCTGGTGGGCCTGGTGAACCTGCCCATCGTGCATTACTCGGTGGTGTGGTGGAACACGCTGCATCAAGGCTCCACTGTGCGCCTGCTCGGCCCCTCCAGGATCGGCATGGAAATGCTGTGGCCGCTGCTGACCATGATGCTGGCCACCAAGTGCTATTACATCGCCAGCCTGTGCGGACGCATGCGCGTGGAACTGCTGGCGCTGGAAACCGGCAAGGACTGGGTGCGCCGCATCGTGCTGACCGAGCGCACCGCATGAGCAGCCTGCTGGCCATGGGCGGATACGGTCACTACGTGTGGACGGCCTATGCGCTGTTCGTGCTGGTGCTGGCTGCCGACCTCGCAGCGCCCTGGCTGCGCCGCCGGCGTCTGCCGCGCGAACTGCGCGGCCGGTTGCAGCGGCAGGCGCCACGCAGTTCGCGCGAGACAGCGGCCCCGACGCTGGAGCTAGACGTGCCATGAATGCCACCCGCAAACAACGCCTGTGGCTGGTGATCGGCGTGCTCGCCGCCGCCGTACTGGCCGTGACGCTGATCGTGCTGGCGCTGCAGCGGAACATGAGCTACCTGTTCACCCCCAGTCAGGTCCGTGCCGGTGAGGCATCCGGCTATCAGCAGTTTCGCCTGGGCGGCATGGTCAAGGCCGGCTCGATCCAGCGTGCCAGCGATTCGTTGAAGGTGAGCTTCACGGTCATCGACAAGCACGCAGCCACCCAGGTCGACTACACGGGCATCCTGCCGGACCTGTTTCGCGACAACCAATCGGTGATCGCCAACGGGCGCATGCAGGGCGGGCGCTTCGTCGCCACCGAAGTGCTGGCCAAGCACGACGAAACCTACATGCCGAAAGAACTCAAGGACGCGATGGCCGAAGGCCATGTCGGCAAACCGATTCCCGCCACCGCCGCGCCGTTGACCACGCCGCGTTGATGCGGCGCCAGCCGCGTCGCCCCGCACCGATGACCTCCTCCTGCCGCAGCGTGTGACCTCCCCATGACGCCTGAACTCGGCCAGATCGCACTGATCCTGGCGCTGCTGCTCTCGCTCGCACAGGGCGTGTTGCCGCTGATCGGTGCCTGGCGCGGCAGCGCCGCACTGATGAGCATCGCACGGCCTGCCGCCGCCGGTCAGGCGGTGTTCGTATGGATGGCGTTCGGCCTGCTGGCCTGGTCGCTGTTGTCGCTGGACTTTTCGGTGGCCTATGTCGCCGCCAACGCCAACCATGCCCTGCCCTGGTACTACCGCGTCGCGGCGGTCTGGGGCGCGCACGAAGGCTCGCTGCTGCTGTGGATCGCCATCCTGTCCACCTGGACGGTCTTGCTGGCCGCTCGCAGCCGGCATCTGCCGCAGCATTTCGCCGCCCGCGTGCTGGCAGTGCTGGGACTGATCTCGATGGGCTTTCTCGCCTTCATCCTGTTCACCTCCAACCCGTTCGGGCGGCTGTCGCCGATTCCGCTGGATGGCACCGAACTCAATCCGGTGCTGCAGGATCCGGGCATGACCTTCCACCCACCGGTGCTGTACACCGGGTATGTCGGGTTTTCGGTGGCGTTCGCGTTTGCGGTGGCGGCCCTGCTTGGCGGCGAACTGGAACAGGCCTGGGTGCGCTGGGCGCGACCATGGACCAATGTGGCCTGGGCCTGCCTCACCGCCGGCATCGTCGCCGGCAGTTGGTGGGCGTATGCGGAACTGGGCTGGGGCGGCTGGTGGTTCTGGGACCCGGTGGAAAACGCCAGTTTCATGCCGTGGCTGGTCGGCACCGCCTTGATCCACACCCAAGCGGTCACCGAAAAACGCGGCAGCCTGCGCGCCTGGACCATCCTGCTGTCGATCCTGGCGTTTTCGCTGTCGTTGCTGGGCACCTTCCTGGTGCGCTCGGGCGTACTGACCTCGGTGCACGCGTTCGCTGCCGATCCGCGACGCGGCCTGTACATCCTGATGTTTCTGATCGCGGTGGTCGGCGGCTCGTTGCTGCTGTACGCGCTGCGCGCGCCCAGGATCGCCAGCGGCAAGCCCTTCGCCGCAGTCTCGCGCGAGACCGGCATTCTCGTCGGCAACCTGCTGCTGACCGTTGCCGCAGCGATGGTATTGCTGGGCACCTTGTTTCCGTTGATCGCCGACGCATTCGGCATCGGCAAGGTCTCGGTCGGCCCGCCCTACTTCGGCCTGCTGTTCCCGCTGTTGATGCTGCCGGTGGTGTTGCTGTTGCCGTTCGGCCCGTACCTGCGCTGGGGCAAGGCCGAGACAGCGCCGTTGAAGGCCTTCGGCACGCGTGCCGGCATCGCGGCGATCGCCTGTGCGCTGGCCGGCACTGCGTTCGCCGATGGCCAGGCCAAGGCGATCGCCGGCATCGGCGTGGCGGCCTGGGTGGCCGCCGGCACGGCGCTGTACGTGGTCAAGCGCTGGCGCGAGTTGCCGCGCGGGCGGCGCTTTCCGGCCGAAATGGCCGGCATGCTGCTCGCACACGCGGGCGTGGCGGTGTTCGTGGCCGGCGTGCTGGTGTCCGAAAGCCTGTCGGTGGAGCGCGACGTGCGGCTGTCGCCGGGCCAGAGCACGCAGGTCGCCGGCTACAGCTTCCGCTTCGACGGTGTGCAGCTGGTGGACGGGCCGAACTGGAAGGCCGAACAAGGCAGCGTGCAGGTCAGCCGCGATGGCCAGGTCGTCGCCCACCTGCATCCGCAAAAACGCCTGTACAGCAGCGAGCGCATCCAGACCGAATCGGCGATCGATCCCGGCATCACCCGCGACCTGTACGTAGCGCTGGGCGAGCCGCTGGACGATCAGCACATCGAAAACGACTGGACGCTGCGGCTGTACTACAAACCCTTCATTCGCTGGATCTGGGGCGGCGGCCTGCTGATGATGCTGGGTGGGTTCGTCAGCGCCTGCGCCCGCCGCTTCCGCGCGCCGGCACCGGCCGGCAACACCGTGATCCCATCCGCTCCCGATGGCCTGGCCATCGCACAGGAGTCGCACCCGTGAACCGCATGCTGCCCCTGCTGGGCTTCGTGTTGATGGCCGCCCTGTTCGGCTTCGGCATCTACTGGACCAGCCAGCACAACCCGCGCGAGGTGCCGTCGCCGCTGATCGGCAAGCCGGCCCCCGCGTTCTCGCTGCCGCAGCTGGATCGACCGCAGCAGCAGATCACCCGCGAGCAATTGCTGGGCAAGGCCTACGTGCTCAATGTGTTCGGCAGCTGGTGCGCCGAATGCGTGCACGAACACCCGGTGCTGATGGCGCAGGCCAGCCGTCTCGGGGTGCCCCTGATCGGCTACAACTACAAGGACGCACCCACCGATGCCAAAGCCTGGCTGGCCCGCTACGGCAATCCATATTCGGTGGTGATCGCCGATGAGCAGGGACAGACCGCGATCGACTTCGGCGTCTACGGCGCACCGGAAAGTTTTCTGATCGATGCGCAGGGCAGGATCCGTTACAAGCACATCGGCGTACTCACGCCCGAGGTCATCGACCGCGAACTGCTGCCGGCCATCGCCGCGCTGCGCGAGCGTGCACCATGAACGTACGGCACCGCCCTCTGCCATGGTATTGGCACCGGCAGGGCCGGCAGCTGCGCCTGCTGTTGATCCTGTGCCTGGGCGTGCTGCTCGCCCCTTCGCTGTGGGCGCAGGCGGTGGACCCGCTGCCGTTCAAGAACCGCGGCGAAGAAGTGCGTTACCAGCGGCTGACCGCACAACTGCGTTGCCTGGTGTGCCAGAACGAGAACCTGGCCGATTCCAACGCCAGCCTCGCCCGCGACCTGCGCCACCAGGTGTTCGCGCAACTGCAGGCCGGCCGGAGCGACGCACAGATCAAGCAGTACATGGTCGAGCGCTATTCGGATTTCGTGTTGTACGACCCGCCGGTCAAACGCGGCACCTGGCTGCTGTGGTTCGGGCCGGCGCTGCTGCTGGGCGCGGGCGCGGGCATGTTGATCCACACCGTGCGCAGGCGCGCCCGCCTGGGAATGCCGACGGCGGCGCAGGCCGAGGACGAATGGTGATGGCCGGCTTCCTGTTCGCCACTGCCGCGCTCGTGGTCGCTGCCGTGCTGCTGCTCTCGCTGCCGCTGCTGCGCCATCGCACGCGCGCCGGCACGCGGCGCTATGGCCTGCCGCTGGTGCTGGCACTGGGTCTGCCGTTGGCCACTGCCGGTCTGTATCAGATGGTGGGTACGCCGCAGGCGATCAGGGAGCGCATCTACGCCGCGCCCGGCGCCCTCGGCTCGCCTTCCCCGTCCGCTGCCGCCGACAATGCGCCGGCACCGGACCCCAACGCTGCCGAACAGGCGCAGTGGCAGGCGCTGGACGCCTGGATGCAGCAAGCCAGAACGCACGAGCGCAACGACCGGCCCGCTCAGGCGCGCGATGCCTATGCGCAGGCGCTCAAGATCGCCCCCGATACCAGTGCGGCCATCGTGGGCTGGATCGCGGCCGACATGGCCACCCGCAGCGACTTCGCCATCCATGCCGGCGCGCGCACGCGGCTGCAGCAGGTGGTCGCCCGGGAGCCAGACAACCAGCGCGGCCTGTGGCTGCTGGGCATCAGCGATTTCCAGCAGCACGCATACGCGGCCGCCACTGCGCACTGGCGCCACCTGCATGGATTGCTGGAGGACGGCTCGCCGATGCAGCAGGCGGTCGCCGAGAAGATTGCGGTGGCCGAATCGATGGCACGTGCGCGGCAGGCCGCGCCGGCCGCACGCTGACTCCCACGCGACGCGCTTCCACACTGGCCGTGGGCGACGGCGCGGCGGACCAACCAGCGCGCTCCGGCGCCTGGATGTACCGCACCTTGCCTGTCCATTGCCTGCCGTTGCCCATCACAGCGCGGCATGGCGAGTCCCCTTACGCACAGCGCGCCGGCTGCGCACTGCCGGCTCAGACGGACGGGCCCAGCACCTCGTGCAGCTTTGCGCTGAACTCGCCCAGCGTGAAGGGTTTGGCGATCATGCTCATGCCTTCACCCAGGAACTCGCCGCGATCGCGCGCGGTTTCGGCGTAGCCGGTCATGAAGATCACCGGCAGATCGCCACGCGACTGCCGCGCGATCTCCGCCAACTGGCGCCCGTTGAGCCCGGGCAGCCCGACGTCGGTGACCAGCACATCGATCCGCCGCGGCGAGGACAGGATTGGCAGCGCGGCGTCGGCATCGGCCACTACTTCGGCCTGATAGCCCAGCTCGCCGAGCAGTTCGGTGATCAGCAAACGCACCTGTTCGTCGTCTTCCACCACCAGCACCTGCTGGCCCTGCCCGGCACGTACCGCTCCGTCCTGTGCCTGCGGTTGCGCGGCCTGCACGCTGGCCCCGACCGGCAGATACAGGCTGACCGTCGTGCCGGCGCCCGGTTGCGATTCAACCCACACCTGGCCGTTGGACTGCTGCATGAAGCCGTAGATCATCGACATGCCCAGGCCGGTGCCCTGCCCGATCGGCTTGGTGGTGTAGAACGGCTCGAACACGCGCTCCAGCACGTCGGCCGGCATGCCGGTGCCGGTGTCGGTCACCGACACCACTGCGTAGTCGCCCGGTGCCAGCGCAACGCCGCGACCGAGTTCCAGCGGTTGCTCGGCGACCTGCACATGCCGCGTGGCGATGCACAGCTGCCCGCCATCGGGCATCGCGTCGCGGGCGTTGATGGCCAGGTTGAGCAGTGCGCTCTCCAGCTGATTCTCGTCCACATACGCCGGTGGCAGTTCCTGGCACAACGCGGTCTCCAGGCGTACCGACTCGCCCAGCGTGCGCGCCAGCAACTCCTGCAGCGACACCACCAGATCGTTGACCTGCAGATGCCGCGCCTCCAGCGACTGCCGCCGAGAAAACGCCAGCAAGCGCTGGGTCAGCGCGGCCGCGCGCAGGCCCGATGCCGAGGCGACATCCAGGAAGCGGCCCAGCCCCTCGAACCGCCCCTGGTCGATGCGCAGCCGCGCCAGGTCCAGCGCCGACAGGATGCCGGTGAGCATGTTGTTGAAATCGTGCGCGATCCCGCCGGTGAGCTGTCCCACCGCTTCCATCTTCTGCGCCTGGCGCAACGCTGCCTCGCTGGATTCGCGCGCCTGCATCTGCTGCTGCAACTCGGCGGTGCGTTCGGCCACCTTGGCCTCGAGCAGGCTGGCCTGCTGCTGGATGGATTCCATCGCCATCATGCGCGCGGTCACGTCGGTCGCGAACACATGGAACCCATCCACCTGGCCGTTCGCGTCCCGACGCGGCATGTAGCGGATCTCCGCATCGCGACGGCGTCCGTCCGCGTGCGGCCAGCGCGTTTCCACGGTCAACGCCTGCCCGGCCAGCGCCGCTTCGATCCAGCCGCGGCGCTCGGCCACCACCGCCGGCCCCACCACATCCACCAGCGGCCGCCCGATCACCTCTGCCGGCGGGATGCCGATCCAGTCTTGGTACGCGCGGTTGGCGAAGCGGTACACCAGATGCTTGTCGATGAAGGCGATCAGCACCGGCAGTGCGTCGGTGACGCGGCGCAGCTCTGCTTCGCTGGCAGCCAGCGCGGCCCGGCCTTCGGCCAGCTGCGCCATCTGATCACGGATCAGGAACTGCTTCTGCCGCGAGCGCAGTGCGGTGGAGATCGCGCTCAGCAACGATGCCGAACTCAGCGGGCGCTCCAGTTCGATGACATTGGTCATCTCCGGCAGCGGGTCGGCGCGGCGCCCCTGATACGCACCGCGCGGCGCGCGCAGCAGCACGAAGGGGATATCCGACCACGTCGCCTGCTCTCGCAGGCTCTGCCGCAACGGCTGCAGATCCCCGCTCACCGCTTCTTCGGTCAAGACCACAACGCCCGAGCTGTCGCACAGCTCGCCCGCCAAGGCCGCCAGCGATCCATACACCCGCCGCTTCAGCCCGCGATCGCCAGCGATCGCGGCAATGCTCTCGGCGTCGCGCCCGAAGGGCGCGATGATGTGGACGATCGCGCCATCCGGAGCGTCACTGGTCAACTGCAGGATCCAGCAACGGCTCGTCTTCCCCTACGAACTGCGGTGTGCCGGTCAGCACCCCGTGGAACTTCTCCAGCGGCCGGCTCAGACTCAGGCCGCCACTGCCGATGTGCAGTTCGCGGATCGAATCTTCGTGCGCACCGCTGCGGTTCTTGATCACCGACAACGCCTTGCGGATACGCCCTTGCGCTTCGAAAAAGCGAAACAGCACGACGGTGTCGGCCATGTAGGAGATGTTGAGGTTGCCAGTCGCCATGGTACCCACCAAGCCCTGCTGCGGATTGACCAGGAACGTGGTCACGCCGCTCTGGTTGAGGTACGACAGCAGCTCGTGCATCTGCAGCATCAGCTGTTTTTCCTGCGGCATCGAGGTCAGGTAGCCGTTGAGACTGTCGATCACCAGGATGCGACAGTTGCGCTCTTCCACGCTGGCGCGGACCGCCCAGGCGAACTCGCCGGGGGTCAGCTCGGCCGGATCCATCTGATGCAGCTCCAGCACCCCCGACGCCAGGTGCTTGCGCAGATCCATGCCCAGACTGTCGGCACGCGTGAGCAGGGTCCCGGTACGCTCGTCGAACTCCAGCACGCAACAATGCTCGCCCCGCTCGCAGGCCGCACTCACGTACTGCAGCGCCACGTTGGTCTTGCCCGAGCCGGCCGGCCCGGTCAGCAGCGTGCTGGTACCGCGCAACGGGCCGCCATGCAGCAACGCGTCGATGCGCTCCACGCCGCTGGAAACCACATCGCCAACGAACGGAACATGATGATCAGAAGCGATCAGCCGCGGATAGATACGCAGCCCGCCGGTGCTGATGACGACGTCGTGATAGCCGGCGATGAAGTCGACCCCGCGCAGCTTCTGCACCTGCATCCGCCGCCGCGCCGCGCCGAAGTCCAGCGTCATGCGCTCCAGCGAAATCACGCCGTGGCACATGCTGTGCAGATGCGCATCGCGCTGACCATATTCGCCGGTCAGATCGTCCACCAGAAACACGGTGATGTTGCGCGGCGCAAAGAACTGCTTGAGCGCCAGCACCTGGCGTCGATAGCGCAACGAATCCTGCGCCAGCAGCCGCAGTTCGGACAAGGAGTCGAACACGACCCGCGTCGGTTTGACCCGGTCCACTTCGGCCTGGATGAGCTTGATGGTGCCATCCAGCTCCATCTCCCACGGATGCAGGATCGACTGCTGGCGCCCATCGCCCAGGAACGCCTCGGCCGAGGCGAGTTCGAAGACGTGCAGCGGTTGCAACGACCACGCATGCGAGGCAGCCACCTCGGTGAGCTCGTCGATGGTCTCGGACAGGGTCACATACAGGCAGCTTTCGCCCCGGGACGCGCCATCGAGCAGGAACTGCAGCGCCATCGTGGTCTTGCCCGAACCAGGTTGGCCTTCGAGCAGATACAGCCGGTTGGCCGGCAGGCCACCACGGAGAATGCTGTCGAGCCCCGCCGTCCCGGTCGTGATGCGGTTTGCAATCATAGGCTTCACATTTTCCATCGGTTCAATTTATCACGCCCGCACTGCCCAGCCCCGCAGACGCCTGAATAGATCAGCTTGTTTGGTCGACACCCCGCAGCCTGTCCACCTGGAGGTGTGATCGTCGTACGTTTCCGTTGCATGCGCCATGAAGGGCGCCGAGGTATGCCTCATGGACGTCGACACATCAGCCGTGGCGCGGCATTTTCTTCTTGTTTGCATGCGTTGCCATCGACACGCGCATCGCGCGTTGTTGGGATCGCTGCGCAATTGCCGCGAACAAGCGCATGAGCAGTGCACGCACGCCACTGACAGCGGATGACGCTACCCGTCGCGCGGTACCAGCGACATGCCCGGACACGCGTGCAACGCCGCCGGCCAAGGGCTCCCTCTGCAAGGTGCGCATCGATAAAATCGGCAGGAGGCCAAGGACTACCGCACGGTTGTAGACATGCACGATCAAGACGACTTCATCCACCCGCAGGCGGCCGTGGCCCCCGGCTATCTGGCCAATCACGCCGCACGGATCTTCAACCGGCTGGTCGATGCGCAGCTTCGCCCCCATGGCGTCTCGCTGGCATTGATCGGCCCGATCATGCTGCTGTCCTGGAAAGGCCCGATGCTACAGCGCGATCTGGTTACCGCCTCGGCAGTGAAACAACCGGCGATGGTGGCATTGCTGGAGAAACTCGAAGGCCTGAAGCTGATCAAGCGCGTGCCCACGCCGCAGGACCGCCGCGCCGCGCTGGTTTCCCTCACCGCACGCGGCCGCAAGATTGCCGCAATCGGCGGTCAGGTCCTGATCGACATGAACGCGGACGCCCTGCGCGGTTTCTCCAAGGATGAGGCCGCGCGGATCGTCGTGCTCATGCAGCGCCTGATCGGCAACATGGAGGCGCGCGGTCAAAACATGTAATATCACCTCTGATATTCATTGCTCGAGGTGATTCGGCATGACGCGGCGCATTCTCATCACCGGCGCGAGCATCGCCGGCAATACCGTTGCCTGGGCGCTGGCACGCCTGGGTTTCGAGGTCACGGTGGTGGAGCATGCTCCGCACTTCCGCGACGGTGGCCAGAACATCGACGTGCGCGGCGTCGGCCGCCAGGTGTTGCAGCGCATGTCGCTGGAACAACAGGCGCTCGACCAGGGCACCGGCGAGGAAGGCACAGCCTGGATCGACGCACACGGCGATGCCGTTGCCACCTTCAAGACCGACGATCTCGACGGCGACGGCCCCACTGCCGAGTTGGAGATCCTGCGTGGCGATCTCGCACGCCTGATATACGATGCCGCGCGCGACACCGTCGACTATCGCTTCGGAGACCGCATCGCCCGCATCGACGACGGTGCAGACGCGGCAACGGTCACCTTCCAGAGCGGGCGCTGCGACTGCTTCGATGCGGTGATCGTAGCCGAAGGCGTTGGCTCGTCCACGCGCGATCTTCTCTTTCCAGGCGAAAACGATCCGCGCTGGATGGATCTGACCATTGCCTACTTCACCATCGCACGCACCGCCGACGACGACCGCCTGTGGCGCTGGTATCACACCACCGGCGGCCGCAGCATTTCATTGCGCCCGGACCGGCATGGGACCACCCGCGCCATGCTCTCGCTGCAAAAACCTCCCGAGGGCGAGCAGGACTGGAGCGTCGCCAGACAGCAGGCCTATCTGCGCGAGCGCTTTGCCGATGCCGGCTGGCAGGCGACCCGGGTGCTGGAAGGCATGGACACCACCGACGACTTCTACTTCGACGTGCTGCGTCAGGTGCGCATGCCACGCTGGCGCAAGGGCCGCGTCCTGCTGACCGGCGACGCCGCCTGGTGCGTGACCCCGTTGGGTGGCCTCGGGGCCACCTTGGCAATCACCGGCGGCTATGTGCTGGCCAATGAAATCGCGCGCGGGCACACCCTGGAAGACGCCGCTGCGGCATACGAGGCTGCCATGCGCCCGATGGTGGACAGCGTGCAGGGCATTCCCAAGCTCGGGCCACGGCTGATGAACCCACACAGCCGGCTAGGCATTCATCTGCTCCACGCCGCCCTGAAACTCGCCAGCCAGCCCAGCGTACAGAATCTGGCGGTTCCGCTGATGACACCGTCGATCGAGGAACCGGATCTGTCGCGTTACGACTGAGCCAGCCCAGGGCACCAGCGCCGGAGCCCGCCATCGCCACCCGATGATCGCCAGCAAGCGGCGACCAGCCTTGCGTTGCTGCGCTGCATCCCCGCATGCGGCTCTGCGCGCGTCTGCCCACGGCAGGACGCCAATCAGAGCTGAATCGGCGTCACCCAGCAGGTCAAGAACCAACGGCCGAAGCCGCTAACCAAGGTTGCGCGCATTTTCCCGCGCACGCCCGTCGTGCCCACCGGCGGCGTCGCCTCGCCTGCTCTCCACTCCTGCCACGGCCGGGGTGCCCTCTTCTCCCGCCAGCCGGATCGTCGATCTTCCCATGCATCTGCTTTCGAATCTGCGCATTGGCCAGCGCCTGGCCCTCGGTTTTCTCTCGCTCATCGTGCTGATGGTGATCCTCACCGTGGTCGGCATCCAGCGTGTCCGCAGCATCGACCGGCAACTCACCGCCATCAATGAGGTCAACAGCGTCAAACAGCGCTATGCGATCAATTTCCGCGGCAGCGTGCACGACCGCGCGATCGCCTTGCGCGATGTGGTCCTGATGAAGGACCCGGCAGATCGCCACGCTGCCGAGCAATCGATCGACAGGCTCGCCGCCGACTATGCCCGCTCGGCGCAGCCGCTGGACGACATGCTCGCCGCGTCTACCGATGGCAAGGAGAAGGCTATCCTCGAGCGGATCAAGTCCATCGAGCAGCGCACCATGCCGCTGATCGCGCAGGTGCGTGCATCTCGCGAAGCCGAAGACACATCGAACGCAGAGCAGCAATTGCTGCAACAGGCACGACCAGCCTTCATTGACTGGCTGGCCAGCATCAATGCGTTCATCGACCTGCAGGAAGCCAAGAACCGTGCAGCCGCCAAGGACGCCGTCGCCACCGCGCGCGGCTTCGCCCTGCTGATGGTGCTGTCCACCGTCGTCGCCTTGCTGCTGGGCGCAGCCATTGCCTTCCTGCTGACCCGCAGCGTGGTGCTGCCGCTGCGTCAATCGCTGCAGCTGGCACAGCGCATCAGTCAGGGCGACCTGCGCAGCCCGGACATCGGCGCGCGCAACGACGAATCCGGCCAGCTGCTGCGCGCCATGCAACAGATGCAACGTCGCCTGCAGGAAGTGATTTCGGCCCAGCGCGACATGGCCGCGCGCCACGATGCGGGCCAGATCAGCTATCGCACCGACGCCCAGCGCTTCCCCGGCGAATACGGCCATATGGTGCAGGACACCAACGCGCTGGTGGACGCGCACGTGCAGACCCAGCTCCGCATGACCGAGGTCATGGGCCGTTATGCAGTCGGCGACCTGGCACCGGAGATCGAGCACTACCCCGGCGAAAAAGCCATCATCACCACCACCATGCAGCAGGTGAAACAGAACCTACGCGCCATCAACGCGCAGATCCATGCATTGACGCAGGCCGCCTGCGCCGGCGACTTCGCGCTGCGCGGTCAACCGGAGGCCTTCGAGCACGATTTCCGCCTGATGGTGGAGAACCTCAACACCATGATGGCCACCGCCGACACCAACCTGGCCAGGTTCTCCGAACTGTTGCGTGCCATCGCCGACGGCGACCTCACCGTGCGCATGTCCGGCAATTTCCATGGCGTATTCGCGGCCATGCGCGATGACGCCAACAGCACCGTGCACCGGCTCACCGACATCGTCACCCAGATCCAGACAACCTCCAACAGCATCGGTTTCGCTGCCGAAGACATCGCCAGCGGCAATCAGGAACTGGCGCGCCGTAGCGAACAACAGGCCGCCAGCCTCGAAGAAACGGCCGCCTCGATGGAGGAGCTGACCTCCACCGTCAAGCAGAATGCCGAACACGCCGGCCGCGCCAACCAGCTCGCGCTCGGCGCCGCCGCCATCGCCTCGCAGGGTCGCGACGTGGTCGGCCAGGTGATCGCGACCATGACCGGCATCGAGGACGCCTCCAAGCGCATCGCCGACATCATCTCCGTCATCGATGGCATCGCCTTCCAGACCAATATCCTCGCGCTCAACGCCGCCGTCGAGGCCGCACGTGCCGGCGAACAGGGCCGCGGATTCGCGGTGGTCGCATCGGAAGTACGCACCCTTTCGCATCGCTCGTCGGACGCAGCCAAGGAAATCAAGCGACTGATCGACGACTCGGTGCAGCGCGTCGCCGATGGCTCGGCGCTGGTGCACAAGGCCGGCACCACCATGGGCGAGGTCGTCACCAGCGTCCAGCACGTCACCGACATCATGGGCCACATCTCCGCCGCCTCGCAGGAACAGGCCGGCGGCATCGAACAGGTCACCCACACCATCGCCCAGATGGACGAAACCACCCAGCAAAACGTTCGCCTGGTCGAAGCGGCAAGCACCGCCGCGCGCACGCTGGAAGACCACTCCACGCACCTCAGCCGCGCGGTCGAGGTGTTCAAGGTCAACGCTGGGGTGATGTGAGATGCCGGCATTTCCTGCCGGCCATCACGCAGCTGCGAAAGTATGGGACAGAGCGTGTGACGCATCGCCGAGGCTCGAAAAGATGGGCTGCTCAAGGCTTTGCGTCTATAACTGGCGGAGAGAGTGGGATGTGAAGTAATACCCCTAACCCACTGATTTGCAAGAAAAAAACAGACCAGATTGTGTGCTGGTGTGTGTCTGGCAAGTTTAGAGTCACCCGAGATCAGCGGCAAGTGCGAAGACTTCAGCGGCAGGTCAGGGCATCACCAAAAGATCTCCCTTTGACGCCAATCGCCCCGCCCCGACGAGCGCTTCACAGCGATCAAGAATGACCCTGCGAAGTTGTGGGCTAGTGCTCTTGTAGCCGAGCTGCCGCGAGACCATCGTCACCAACTCCTCAGCCTTCGCGCCCAGATTGTCTTGCACGAGCTTGATCAGAGCCGCATCGATTTCGGAAGGAGGCAAGAATTCTGGCCGGCGCAGGGTCAGTGACTCGACCATAGAACGGTCCCGCACGCGGACCTCTTTCCTCGGAATGGCCAAGAAGTCCCTGTCGACGATCTGCACCCCACCCAGCGACACTACCGACCCAATCGCCTCTTCAACCGCCTGTTGGATGCGCGAGCCAGCACGCTGCAAGCCCCAAAGCGTCCGGGCGCGCGTGACGACCTCGCTGCGATGAATGGGGCTTTCCACCTCAACGATCTGACGCACGATGGTGGCGAGTTGTCCTATTGGGGCCAGATGCAATTCGAATTGATTGCTTGGCACTGTAAAGGACGCCTCGATGTAAGGCTCAGTGTCCGGCGGACTTAGCGCCTCGATGAGTCCCATCTCAGTGACCTCACCGCGATCGACGGTGAGAATCTCCACTGGCACCGCACGGTGCGAAGACTTGGGACTTGGCTCTAAGGTGCCTGACTCCGACTTCGCTCTTTCAATGGCTACCACAAGTTTTTCAAGCTCTGCCTCAGGACGGTGGAACCAGTCCGAACTCCAAATCCGATAAACCTGCCAGCCCTTGTCGCGCAGCACGCTGTCACGCAAACGATCGCGATCGCGCGCGCTTCTGGCATCTCGATACGACTGCCCGTCACACTCAATGCCTAAAATGTAGCGCCCAGGCTCCTCTGGATTAGACACCGCAATGTCGACGAAGAAGCCAGCAAGGCCCACATCGGTGTGCAGATCGTAGCCTCGCGCGCGAAGTGCTTGGGCCACCTCTTGTTCGAATACGCTGTGCTTAGCGTCTCGCGCCTGGGTGGCGAGGGTAAGGCGGCCCGTCCTTGCGTAGTTCAAGAAGAGCTTTAAAGCAAAGGTGCCCTTACCCTTGGCACGATCGGTGTCGATATCTTCATCGGTGATCGAGGTAAAGACCTCGCAACGCGATTTGGCGCGGCTGATGAGCACATTCAAGCGCCGCTCGCCGCCGTCATTACTCACAGGACCGAAATTCATCGTCATGTGGCGCTGCGCATCACGCCCATAGCCCACAGAAATATAGATGACATCGCGCTCATCACCTTGGATGTTCTCCAAACTCTTCACAAAGAAGGGCTCTGCTGGATGATCGGCGAAGAACCCTTCCGTTTCCGGGTGCTGGCGGCGCAAGAGTTCGAGTTCATCCAAAATGGCGCGGCGCTGGGCTGTCGAGAAGGTCGCTACACCCAGCGTGAGTTGAGGGGTGTTCTGCGCATGCGCCAGCACGGCAAGTGCAACTGCCTTGGCTTCTTTGGGGTTGGTGCGCGTGTTGCCCCGGTCGTAGATGGCTTCTGGGAAATGATGCAGCCGTAAGCCCACACCTGCTTCACTGGTGTAGGGACTAGGGACGATGAAGAGCTTGCCTTCGTAGAACTGTTGATTGGAAACGGCAATGAGCGACTGATGACGGCTCCGGTAGTGCCAACGGAGCATGCGCTCAGGTAATCCTCTTGCGCGGCAAAGGCCCAAGATGCTCTCCACATCCGACGCTTGTGCCCCACCCTCGTCGTCTTCCCGATCGCCCCCGTCGCCAAGCGCTTTGGAGAAGAAGCGCGTGGGCGGGAGTTGCCGCTCGTCACCGACAATGACCAACTGCTTGGCGCGCGCAATCGCACCAAGCGCGTCGATCGGCTGCACCTGGCTCGCCTCATCAATGACCAGCATGTCAAATTCCAGCGCGCCTGCCGGCAGGAACTGCGCCACCGACAACGGGCTCATCATGAAGACGGGTTTAAGCGCCTGGATCGCAGGGGCACACCGTTGCATCAATTGACGAATCGGCAGATGACCCTTTTTCCTGGCCATCTCGCCGATAAGAACAGCTGTTGGGCCGGTTGCACCGCCTTGGCGCGGGATCTTGCTGTGGTGCGCCTTGACGACTTCGTAGCGCGCGAGCTGCATGCGCTCTTGATCGAGGCTTGCAAAGCTTGCCACCACTTGCGATTGACGCTGCCCGTCAAAGCTCGCCAACGCACGATCGCGCTGCACCAGCGCTTGAAGCAAAGCTTCGTGGTAAGACAGATCGAACACGCCCAATGCATCGGCGCTCGCCAGTTTGCCACTGGCAAGACCATCGACTATTGCACCTAAGCCCTTACGCTCGGCCTCCTTGGCAATGGCAAGGTAAGACACCCAACTCCGAAGTCCTTCCGGGTCGGCTTGCCAGCTTGCCAACTGGAGTTTGAGTGTTGCCAAAGGTGCATGGCTCGGATCACGCGTGATCTCTGCGTTGCCCTCAAACTGCAAGCCAACCAGAAGATCCATCACTTCGCCGGCTAACAGTCCTGCCGCAGAAGAACCTCCCTCAGCCCGATCAAGCAATGACTGGGGATCAACAATGCGCGCGGCCAACAAGCGAAGCTCTGGATTGTGTTCAATCCAAGACACGACTTGGCGAAGCTCATGTGCCTTGCTATCTAGCCTTGACCAGAACGGACCAAAGGCTGAGGTCCCATCAACGGCAAGAGCGTCGTAAGTGGTAATGGCAGTTTGCGCCAGCTGGATTTCTTCAATGACCGCAAGCGCCTGCTCGATCGTGAGTTCCTGCGCATTAGCCAATAGGACTGATTGCTGAGACGCGGCTTGCCAAAGATCGGACTTCTCTTCCAGTTCCGATAGAGCAACGCGCTTGAGGACGGTCTCCTCGCCCCATGGGTTGCGCTCAACAGACAACAACGCCTCATGGACAGGCGCCAAATCGCGAAGGAGTTCTTCTAAAACTGGCTTTACGCGTTTGGCGATTTCAGTTGCCAATACGCGATCGCTGATGTCGGCCAAACGCTCACGAACTCCGCTCCCCAAGGGTCGGAGCGTTCGCATCCACGCCACAACACCTCTGAGGAAGGATGGGTTGGAGCGCTCACGCTGCCAGTTTGAGCCAAACGCTTCTTGTCCTTGGGCGTCGTGCTCAACGATCTTCTTCTGAGCGCTCTTGGCATCCAGGAGAACATCGAGCGATCCAAGCATGTCCAACGCCGGAAGCGTAGGGTTAGAAAGGAGTGTGCGGATGGTCTGATTGGCGCGACGCCAATTTCCACTTAGGAAGCGGAACAAGCTCGTGCCGCGCATCGCCAACTGCCCACGCGCCGCTTCAAGCTCCGCGTTGTCTTTGCTCCATGCAGCGTCGCGGAATACAGAGGCCAGGTGGCTCTTTGCCTGCTGGACTGTTTCAACGGCCACAACGACCTCTTCGATCGCATCGACGCCCCGTTCCCAGATGTGGGCGACCAATGCATCGCGGTCGAGTTCCGGAATGGTCGTGGCGCGCTCCGCGATGGCAACCAGCCTAAGCGCCAGATCGAGCGTAAGTGGTGACTTCTCGGCTAGAAGCTGCGTCAATCGTGTCAGATCAGGCCCGAGCCGAACCAAAGCAATGTGTGCCCCACCCAGCTTTGCCAGCTCTTTCCCCAAAACGAAGCAGTTTGGCAAAGCGCTCAAAGTGGCCTTGGTAGCGTCCCAGTCTTGCGCCAATGCCTCCACATAGATCTTGGCCTCGACCGCAGCTCTGGCTTTCTGAGCGTTTTCAAGCGCATCGATGACTGTCGAAGCGCGACCAGGCGCATCCCAGATCTTGCTTTGAAGCGCATCGGAGCCAAGTTTTGGTGCTTCAAGCAGAGCCTTAACACGCTGAACGGCAAGGCCGGCGTCATCAAATCGGAGTGGAGGTGGAAGATCCAGCGCGCTGTGAAGCTCAGTGGTCGACGCCTCCCAATCGTTCAATCGCTCGGTCAATCCAGCGACCAAGATGAGCAACCGATCGCGTTCACTGGGCAAGAGGCCATCGTTCTGAACGCCGCTCCAAGCGTGCTCATCTGGAACGCCAATTTCTTCAATTCGCTCAATCAGTTCGCGCAGGAGCGATTCCCGCTCCTCTTTTTGATGGGACGCCCAGGAGGTCGGCGCTTCAAGGGGCAGGCTTTGTGTCGTGTAGCCCAAGCGACGTAGGCGCACCATGTGTCCGAAGACTTGGTACGGCGTCAGTCCAGAGGGCTGGTGAGCTTCGTGGAGCCGCGCAACATGGGCGTTGAGCGTGTCACGCTTTTCCGTTAGTTGCTCGATGATTGGCGAAGTGCTGATTCGTTTTGGCTCGCCTAAGTGCAGCGTTTGCCGAAGCTCCTCCAGTAGAGAACGCTTGTTGGCTTTGTTGCTGTGGAGTTCCAAACAGGCCACGCCCACACCGACATGATCCAGTCGGCGCTTCACGACTTCGAGCGCGGCCATCTTCTCGGCCACAAACAACACCCGCTTTCCTTCGGCTACTGCTGCCGAGATGATGTTGGCAATGGTTTGGGACTTCCCCGTTCCAGGCGGACCTTGGACCAAGATGTTGTTGCCTTGAAGCACATCGTGCACAACCAGAGCTTGCGATGAATCGCAATCAACGACATGGCGCATCCTCTCTGGCGGGATGATAAGGTCGAGTTCGCTATTTTCGTCGGTTAGGCTTGCACCTGGGAAACCGTCTTGAACCACCCCGCGTAGCATCGGGATGGCGTCCAGTCCGCCCAGCGCCTCCCAGCTTTGTGGGTCAAGATCCCGATACATCATGAACTTAGCGAACGAGAACAAGCCTAGTATGGCGTCATCACGAAGCACGCCCCAGGTCTCCTTACCTTCCAGCATTGCTTCCACAGAGGCCAGGTAGGCATCGACATCGAGCGTTTCGAACTCATCAATGCTCGGCAAGCGAAGCCCAAACTCGCGCTGCAAGAACAACTGCAACGACAAGTTCGCTTGAATATCGTCGCCGGTCCATTTGAGGTGGAACTTCTCGCCTGCGGTGCTTCGCTCCAACTGCACCGGGATGAGCACCAAGGGCGCGAAGCGGTCAGTCTGAGGAGTGGAAGTAGCACGCCAACGCAAGTAGCCGACGGCCAAGTAAAGAACATTGACGCCCTGCTCTTCTTGGAGCGTCCGCGCGTCCATGTAGAGATCCAATAAGCGCTTCTGCAGACCTGTCGGCGTTAGGCGTGTTGTGAGATGCGCATCCCAATGCGCTTTGACACGCCCGTTCTCATCGAGTTCAAAATCGGGTTGCGCGATCAGCTCTGGGTCTTCCGGTGCCTCGTCAAGTAGGACCTGATCAATGTCATCGTCATCGCCAAGACTATCAGTAGCGTCCGCTTGCTTAGGATCCTCCTTGCCAGGAACAAAGGTGAAACGCTTTCCTTCGGTCACCAAGGTCTGATACATCGCCTTGGCAAGCTCGTAGACCACCTCGACGGTTTTGGCGCGACCACCTCTGGGTGTATGAAGCAACCGATTGCGTGTAGACAGATCTAAGAGCTCCAAACGAGCCTTCTCAACCTTGTCCTTCAACCCGCCAGCTCCCCGGAGCAAAGAAGTCTCCTCGCCAGCCTGCGCCACTGCCGTCTGATCCATCGACACCCCTGAGAGGAAGCGCGACGCGCGGGATGCAGCACCGCGTCTTCCTCAAATGCTTTTGCCTATAATGCGCTCAATGTAACGCGTGTTCCAGCCGATCTGGGGGATCTGTGGGCGAGTTGCGCAGTAGCGAGATTCACTGGGTGGTTCACAGCTACATTGGCGTTGAGGGCGGCTACCTGGGTGACTTCTCCTACAAGACACACCGAGAGTTCTACCCTGGCTTTTGTGATCTGGACCTGGATCCAGATGCCTTCACCGGCAACACGACCAAGGAACGTTTTATTGCAATCCTAACGGGGGTCGAAGGACATCAACAAGCAGCGATCCTTCGGGGCATCGCTCGCAAGTATCCCCAAGGCAGTGAGCATCTTCGAACCCAACAGGCTTATCGCCGGTTGTCGGAATTGGCTACGCGCTGTGCTGACGGACTTTCGGTCCAAGATAGCAGCCCATCTATCACCAGTGATGTCTTGAAGCGCTCACTTGCTGATGCCAGCACGCTCATCCAAAGCGCAGGACCGACCCACGCGGTGGACCGCATTCACACCGCACTTCATGCATACCTCAAAGCAGTTTGTTACGCGCAAGAAATTCAGGCCCAACCCGGCGCCACGATCACCAATTTGTTCAAGCAACTTCGGGCAGAGCATCCGGGTCTGCGCGACATGGGCAGTCAGCCCGAGACGATGGGCAAGCTGCTGACTTCACTGAGCAATGTCATCGACAGTCTCAATCCAGCTCGCAATCACGGAAGCTTGGCGCATCCAAACGAGACGTTGTTAGAAAACGACGAGGCGGTCCTAGTCATCAACGCTGCCAGGGCAATTTTCCAATATTTGGATAAGAAGTTCGCTAAGGACCTATCTCGCCCCCAATGACCGGCTTCCTCAGCAACCACGAAGCCGAGATCTGCCTGGCAGTGGTGCCACCTGCTTGTTCGTAAGCGTCGGCGTGGAAGCGCCCTTGTCACGCATGTCTTGATACCACCGCGCCAGATCGAACCTGGAGATGGCAAGGACCTTTACTTTAGCTCCCAAGAAGCTCAAAGGGTTCGACCGCCGTCTTCTTGATCGTGCAAATTTTGGGCAGCGTTGAGCCCTTAAGTGTCGCCAGAAACGCATCCCGGGCCTTTCCCAACGTCATCGTTTCGATGGCCGGCGCAGAGGCTTGCCGCACCGGGCTAACCGGGTACGCACCGAATGTATTGAACGCAGCGACTTGAGCCGCGACGGTTGGATGGTGGCCTCCCCCCCCTTGCTTCCAGCTCCATCAGCTGCCGATACAGCTTCAGGGCCTTCGGACTGTCGATCTGCCACTGATCGTGACCGTCCCATCCGGTTGGCGGGTGCGGTTGAGCGTCAGCTCTTGGAAGTTCTCGGCGCTCGTCAGTCGAGCAATAAGCAGGTCAGCGTCCGATTTGCTGAGCTTGGCCACGCGTTGATCCTTCAACTGTGCGAAGAGCCGAGCATAGCCCGCCCCAAGCACGACTGCACGCACGTGTGCCTGGGCGAGGTCTTTGGTCTTGAGAGTCCGCTTGATGAGCCGGCAATCGAGCACAGCTTGAAGATCGACAGGGACACGCTGGACGAACGACCAGCGGCCGGTGGAAGACCGGCTCAAATGATGGGGGATGCGCATGCGAGTGTTTCCTCTGCATGCTTCCTGCTTTCCAATCCGCTAAAACCGATGATTTCAAATAAAAATCAACGAGTTAAGCTCGATTGGCGGAGAGAGTGTCCGCCTAAAGTCCTCACAACAGCTCCCAATGCCTCACAACGCACCTCATAAGTGACTGAACAATATTGACTTGTGAGCTTTTTGAGTACCATAACTTCACAACGGGACCCATCTTGACTGAATTCTTGATGGTAGAATTAATGGTAGAAACGACGAACGAGCCCGTATGCCTAAGAAGGCCAAAGAACTCAGTGCACTCGAAGTCAATCGCCTAAGCACTCCGGGCAACCATGCCGTTGGCGGAGTTTCTGGCCTCTACTTGTATGTGAACGAGGCGCAGGGGCGATCTTGGGTGTTACGCGTCATGATCGCTGGCAACCGCAAACACTTCGGATTGGGAGGATATCCATCCGTCACGCTGGCTCAAGCAAGAGATAAAGCTAGGGAAGCGCGCGAAAAAGTCGTCAAGGGTATTGACCCCATCCATGAGCGCAAGGTGGTAGCAGCTTCCCTGCGTGCCCAACAGGCCACTCGTCGCAACTTCGAGGAAGTAGCCACCTCTTACATAGCGTTTCAGGAGGCTGGTTGGAAGAACTCGAAGCATCGCAAGCAATGGACCAGCACGCTTGAGGCGTACGCCTATCCTGTCATCGGACAGTTGTCGGTTGATGCGATCACTGAGCATCACGTCATTGCGATACTCGAACCAATTTGGAGTAAGAAGACCGAAACCGCCTCACGACTGAGGGGCCGTGTCGAGAGCATCTTGGACTGGGCGCGTGTTCGAGGGCACAGGGAGGGCGAAAATCCGGCCCGTTGGAAGGGCCACCTCGACAAGGTCTTCCCCGCTCAAGGCCAAATCCGCCAAGTGCGGCACTTCCAAGCCTTAGCTGTTAATGACGCACCAGCGTTCATGAAGCGACTGACCGCCCAACATGGGGCAAGCGCTTTGGCGCTCAGGTTCCTAGTTCTGACAGCAGCGCGCAGCGGCGAAGTCCGCGGAGCAGAATGGGGGGAGATTGATTTCACGAATAAAGTCTGGACTATCCCCGCGTCGCGCATGAAGGCAAAACGGGAGCATCGTGTACCTTTGAGTAATGCCACAATTGCCGTGCTACAGGAAGCTCGATCACGTGCAACTCCTGACTGCGTCAGATGGATCTTCAGCAATCAGAAGGGTGGCGTACTTTCGGACATGAGTTTGATCGCGGTAATGCGCAGGATGAAGGTTGACGCGGTTCCGCATGGTTTCCGATCTACCTTTCGCGATTGGGTGGGAGAGTTCACGCAATTCCCAAGCGACCTAGCAGAGATGGCCTTAGCGCATGTACTTCCGAACAAGACGGAGGCCGCGTACCGGCGTGGAGATGCCCTTGAGAAGCGGCGCGGCATGATGGATGCTTGGGCACTTCATTGCCTGCCTCCAGAGTCTCATGAGTGAGTACACCGATCGCTTTTTTTTGCATCCTCGCCTACTGCTCTCGGCGAGGCAGGTTGATGTCTATGACGCTATCAACTTAGTGATATACGCCAAATTCCCGCTCATCAATGTGAGACGCGGGAAGGACCTTGTTGCGGGCTTTCTCCCTCGCGATGAGAGAACCGCTCAAGGCATCTTTACTGAGAGCCAGACGGATCGGTTCCTCGACAAGTTCGGGGACGAATTTTCCTCCTTGCGATATCCCATTGGCCCTGGTCAATACGAACCTTTACTAGAACGACTATTGTCGGATGGCGAGGATGTGCTGCCCTTCTTCTATAGTGACCACCATCTAATGGTGGCCAGACGACGGAGAGCTGCAGCTTTTACGCAAGTACATCGTGAACTTTTAGAGGAAGTCCGGAAGGGAGACGTAATACTCCAACGTTCTGACTCGGAGAGGATTCGTTTAATTGCCTCGGACGCATGGATGACTCAAAAGACACTCGGTGCATACCTTGAACGCCAAGGCGTTGCGCCCTGGTGGGAGATCGAGGCAAATCTTGCATCACATGCACGCTTAGAACGCATCCTCTTCAGCGATTCCCTGAACTCGCCTAGCTCAGAGAATCTAGAAGGTTATGATACACAGCAGGTCCCCTCATTCGTGTTTGCTGAGATGCTACTTAAGCGGTCACAAAGGCCTCGGGGATATGCACAGCCAGTCAAAGGGAGCAGCGAAGCTAGCCGCGTTTCCTCCGCGACCCAACAACCGAAGGACGCGAATTCTCTGAGGCGGCCCAATAACCAAAATGCATCTACTTCTAGCGACGAGATTAATGACAGCTCCGTCGGCGACTCTTCTAGTCTTCGCCAAAAAAATAAGCAACCCCGCCCCCAGAGCCAGGGGGCAGGGTGCTCTTCGACTATGGAGGAAGCTAGCGCTGACATCACCAGCCGTGGTGTACCAAGCAGCATTGAATCACTAATCGGGAGAGAATCCCCACCAACGATTGTTGAAACGATGATAACAAAAAAACAGGTCGGCCAGCTACTTGGCATCCACACAAACACAGTGGACAACTATAGAAAGAGCCACGACTTCCCTGAGCCAGTCAAGTATGGAGAAGCGACACTCCGCTGGAAACGAAGCGACATTCTGAAGTGGCAGGAATCGCGAGATAATTCCGCTAAAAAATGATTAAAACTTCTTTAAACTTTAACGCCACGGAAAACCGGACGGAAGATCAAGTGCCAGACAATTTGCGACGTAGCGAGACGTAGCTGGATTTTTCACTCGGAGACATTCCCCTAATCCTAGCGGGTCCGAGGTGCCGCTCGGCCTTTCTCACCAGGCCCTGATCCTTGAGATTACGGTGATCAACTCGAGTTTCATGTCCGTGGAGTGCAAGATGGTGGTTGATAGTATCGGCCACCATCTTGCGTTTGCTGATCATCTCATCTCGGAGCTGCATGCGGTTTCGCCCACCACCGGCCTTCTTGCGTCCACCTTTCTCCGGATCCATGGCGTTGTATCGTGAGAAAAAGCGTTCGGCCGGCCGCTCAATCCCGTCATCCATGCGATCTGAAGTCATCAAGTGGAGATGAGGATTGAACTCGCCCTCGAGTGATGACTTGGGCGCATGCATGGCGACTTGGTACGGTTTTCCCGAGGCAAGCTTCGACACAATTTCCTTCATAAGCGCTTGGTTCTGCTCGAAGTTCAATTCGGCCGGCAATGCAATGATCGCCTCACGGTACACAGAGCCGTTCTTGCGCTCGAACTTCTCTGCTGCTTTCCACAGTGTATGCGGGTCACCCTCTGCCCATGCGGGAAGATTTCCGTATCCGGAGGCGATCAAGTCCCCACGCTTGTTATGAAAGCCATGCCTTGCCACGTAACAGGCATGTTCGTATCCGTTGCGTCCGCTCTTGAGCTCAAAATGAAAACTAGCCATCTATCTACTACCCTTTTGTTCGGTATGAAAAAAAGGCCGGCGATGTGCTCGCCGGCTTCGGCATGTGAACCATTGCTTGTAACTGCATTAAATCGAAACGGTAAGTGCGCGAAGGCTTCGCCCCTAGGGCAATCGCGCAACTCAGTCAGCCATCTCGATCCATTACAAGTCCTTCTCCACATACGGTTAGCTAGCAAGTAAAAAAAAACAGATCAGCTCCATACAGATGAGATTCCAGGCGTCGAGAGGTAGAGCCGCGTTCTGCGCCCCTAACACGACATGACTCGCGCATCTTCCACTGACATTTGCCAGAATCGCCGAATACAACGCGAACTGGACGAGCCACTTAGCCTTTAGGGAAGGTCTAATCAGCGCGATCAGATGATGCGATAAGCCACATCGGTCGCGGTGGCCGCGCTCAGACCTACGTTTTTTCCGCTTTTTGGCGCATTTTTCGGGGTATCACCCCGATTACGGGCGCACCTACCCCGGGTAATCCCCCCGCTTTTAGCGGTCGACAAAAGTGGAGCTAAGGAAGGTCTGAACAACGATGCCTGACAGGGCGGAATGTGGCATCGCTCCGGAGAGTCGCGTTTGGAGCCTCGGGTTCTCGCCATTTATGGCGTTTTCCTTGGGAATCGCCCGGGTTACAGGCACGCGCTCCCCATCACAGGTAGTAACTGCTTGCGCGTCATCCACAGGTTTGACAGCGCAAACAAGGTCAGCACCTGTGCCGTGTTCTTGGCCAGACCGCGATAGCGGACCTTGGTGTAGCCAAACTGGCGCTTGATCACCCGGAATGGATGCTCCACCTTCGCGCGCACGCTGGCCTTGAAGTGTTCCCAACGCTGTTCCCGTGCACGCTCGCGTGTGTTGCCGATGCTCCGCATCGTCGAGGGCCTGGCGGCGATGAAGAATACTGCTTGGCAGTCCCGCAGTTCTTGGCGTTTGTCCGCCCCGGTATAGCCACTGTCGCCGAACACGCTGTCTTCCTTGCCATGCAGTAATGCGTGCGTCACCGTGACATCGGCGACATTGGCCGCTGTGCAATGGACATGGTGTACCAGCCCGGAAAACTCATCCACGCCGATGTGCGCCTTCATCCCAAAATACCACTGATTTCCCTTCCTGGTCTGATGCATCTCAGGGTCGCGCGCATGGTCGGCGTTCTTGGTCGAACTGGGCGCAGCGATCAGCGTCTCATCGACGATCGTGCCCGACCGCAGGCTCTGACCCTTGCGCGCCAGATGCGCGTTGACCGCTTCCAGCATCCGTGCGGCAAGGCCATGGGTCTCCAGTAGGCGCCGAAAGTTGAGAATCGTGGTCTCGTCGGGAATATCGTCCAACCCACCGAGCTGGGCAAAACGCCGCAAGGTCGGAATCTCGTGCAGCGCTTCTTCCATCGCCGGATCGCTCAACGCATACCACTGCTGCAGCAGATGAATCCGCAACATCGTCGCCAGTGCGTACGGCTGCCGACCTGGCCGCCCCGACACTGGATAGTGCGGCGCGATCAGGGCAAGCAGTTGCTGCCACGGAACAACCTGCTCCATCTCGGCAAGAAAGATCTCGCGCCGGGTCTGCTTACGCTTGCCCAAGCCCTCAGCGTCACCGAACGTCAGCTGCATGGATGAATCCTCTACATAAGGCGATAGTGTCGCGCATCTGCGGTGAGTTGATCAGACCTTTCTTAGTTGATATAAGCGCACGAATATATTTCAAAATATATTAAAAAATATAAATCAGATGCCATGTTTTATTTCCACTTCCCCGCTCTCCTCGCCGCTTCGCTTGGCCGCTTCTTTCTGCATTAAATACTCGTTCTGTTCAGCCCAAGGGCCAACTTCTTCTTTCGACCAGTTGTATTGCGCAACTGCGTCAGCCATGTCTCCTCCGGATTCAGCACACGAGTCGAATCCCACGCCTTGAGCGCTGTTCTCTATATTCCACCGAGTGTAGGCGGCTTGATCAATGGGAAGCCTCGCAAGAGCAGCATCGGTTGCAAGAGCGACTACATCATCGACCACCTTCCTACTCTCAGAATTACCGTCAGCACTGATACGCACCATCTGTGCGCACGTCGGCAATCGCCCGACAGCTACATCTGATATCACTTTCTCCGCCTGCGCTTGAGTATCAGCAATGAACGCCTGTTTTGCTTGATCCATGGCCTGCTGTCTGTCCTTCTGCTCTTTTTCCGTCAGTTCCGAAGTGACTCTTTGAATGTGCGTCAATAAGCGAGAAGTTGGATCTATAGCACACTGCGCCTTCAACTTTTCCTGATAAATCGGAATGCGAGGATCCCCGGGGTCAACTTGGGCATTTAACTTACCCTCCCTCGCGATGACCAGCGCCATGACACTTGCTATCGTGATGCGTCCATCGTTGAAGGCGGCGCACATTCCGGCGCTGGGCGATTTCTTGTTCTGCTCGAAAGATTGATTCAGAGCATCCCTAAAAGCGCTTGCCACGGATCTATCGCTGTCAGCGACACATTGTTCATAGATCTTTTGGTGCATATCACCTACTAGCCCGGAATCCGTCAAGACTGAGTTCCTAAAGTACGCTTCAACCTCCGTAGACGTACCATAAGTCCGAGCTGCCGCATTTATCGGCATTTTCCAGATGTTCCCGTAAGTGACGGCATCGTTGGTCGCTCGTGCCTCAATCAATGAGCCGCATGTAAGCTTCTCATCCAGACTTATCTTAGGCGCACCATCGTTGTCGCAGCCGTACAGAACTACGCAGGCGGCGATGGCAGCAAAAAAATTAAGCTTCATGATTTCCCTATGGCTTGAAATGTGGTGCGGGACGGCTTGGCTTAACCAAGTCGGCCGCAGGAGCGCTGTCTGTTCTTGTCGTTCTGCCGGGATGTCTTTTCGACCTATAGCCGCTCCCTGTTCTCCATAGCGAACGTCTCCTCTCTATGTTGCGCCGGCTTGCTCGGCTTTCACTCCATGCTCGTTGACTCAATCACACTCTACTTCTAGTGTAGAGTCTGCCATAGTAGCGGTGGTTTCGTCATGCTCAAAGCTCAGTCTTGCTCAGTGTTTTCTAGTGTCCGAAACCCTTCGCTCGCTTTTTGCTGCACGCTTGGTCCAGGCGAGACAACTCCGTGGTTTGAGTCAGCGCGGGCTGGGTGACCGCATGGGACTGGGTAAAGAGAAGGGCTCAACGCGGATCAACCGCTATGAGCAACAGGCATCGGCCGTAGGCTTTGACAGCCTTGACCAGCTGGCCAAGACTCTTGAGGTTCCCGCTGCCTATCTCCTGGCTGAGACCCCAGAGATGGCTGATGCCATCCTTGCAATCGCGCAGGTCGACCAAGCCCAGCAGGCCGATGTCACCCTCCTATTGAAAGCACTGGGTTCCGATCCGGCGTTACTGGCTAGGCTACTTGCGCTCGTGAGCAACACGGGCAAGCTAAGCCCAGCCGAAGAGTAGCCTCAGCACCTCCTGGACCGTGCTCGGTCCAGGAGGTAGGACTGGCTGCTCAAATCAGGCCGCGTGCCGCCATGGATAGCGCCGCTCGATTGGTCACAACGAAATGATCGAGCAGCCTGACATCCACTAATGCCAAGGCCTCCGCAAGCCGTTTGGTCACAGCCTGATCTGCAGCCGATGGCTCTGGATCACCACTGGGGTGATTATGCGCTAGCAAAACTGCCGCCGCGTTCAGTGACAGCGCGCGCTGGACAACGATGCGCGGATGCACCGTGGACTGGTCGACCGAGCCGGAGAACAGACGCTCTGCCTGGATGAGCCGGTGCCGGACATCCAGGAAGGCAACCTCAAAGTGTTCCCGTGGTTCGTCTGCCAGCCGAAGCCGGAAGAATTTGCCGCCGGCGTCAGGGCTATCCATCAGTTGGTCGCGTTGAGCCGCACGCCGCTCGATGATCTTGAGCGCGCGAGTGATTGTCCGGTTCTCCCGAACCCTTGCTGCAGCGATGGCGCCAATCCCAGACCCATCCAGGAGTTGCGGTAGCGCCATCATGGGGTCAGCTCCAGAACCTCTTCCCACGCACGTCGCTTGATTGCAGCCCCCGACCCAAACCAGGCAGCGTCCCGGCGGTTGTCATCACTATGCGCACGCCGGTGATGGTCAACGAACTCGGTCAGACTGTTGAGCACACCCCATGCAGTCCCGCGACTGGAGGAGAGGGTTGCCCCATGCCCACCACCCTCGTACAGCGCGCGCACCTTTGTCACTGCCTGTTCATTCACAACTGCCGAGCCCGGCTTCGAGCCTCCATACACCAACACACGACGCAGCAGTCCCTCCACAGAATCCGGAGGGACGGGCACATCGCACAATGCCTTCATCCGATCCACGAAGCCGTCCCACTCGCCAACGAGGATGCCTAGTTGACGCTTGATAGCGTCGGGATGGAACTGACTGCGATGTGGCACCTTGATGGCCCCCGCACTCTGATCCACGGCGATCTGCAGCGTGTTGTTGCATACCACGCGAACGGACGTGAATTGCGCTGTCGTCGCCAGTGTCCCGTCGCACGCTGTTGCTAGCAGCAGGTATCCATCGACTCTGTCGCGCCCTTTCAATGCGGTGCTCTGTCCGGTCCTGGCCAAGGCCCAGAACTTCTTTCCGCCACGCAGGACGCCGGCAGTTTCAAGTTCGAACCCGTGAAGTGCTGTCAGATCGCGGTAGAACTCCAGGATCTCGCCAGGCTGTACAACCTGGAAGCGCTTGGACACCACCGCCAGCGGCGCCTGAGTGTCCGATCGATAGAGCACCTTCTGCTCAGGAAAGGTGCCGGTACCATCTGAGCCGGGGCCTTGCGTGGTGTAACGCACCTCTGATTCTGTTATCTCCCATTCCATACCCGCTTGGCGCCTCCAGACTTCGATGGGTTGGTGCTTGCCCAGCTCGTTACCCAGGCCATGCCAAGGTGTCTGGCCCTTGTATGCCATCGATTCAACAAGATGCACGTTTCTCTCCTAAATGCGGCGACATAAACGCACAAGGCCCGGACGATGCCGGGCCTTGTGCGGTGCCTATGAATGATGAATCAGTTGTTTCGGAAGAACTCCGAACCACTGGGAGCAAAGGAACAGCGCGCTACGGCAGCTAAGATGGAGGCCGCAACAATGAAAACGCAGTACAGGAACTCAGACTTGTCCCTCATCAGATCACTCAGTCAATGAACGGATGTCAACGCCGATTTAAATCTGACCCACTTTTCGTTGGATCGCCGAAGTAAATCTGACCCACCCGGGGTCTTGTTCG
>NZ_JAJGQH010000017.1 GCF_020783655.1 Xanthomonas melonis
GCCATGATGCGGACCTGGCGCAGGTAACGGCACGCAGCGACCACAAGCCGGCTCACTGCCGCACTCACACCTCTACGCGCGCCACGCACACACAGCCGCGCACTCCAGCCGCGCGGCCGAGCTCTCGTCACGGCAGGAGTGTCCGCAGGGCATGCCGCCGGACGATCGAGCCTGCGACAGTGCGGTAACACCGTGCGGATTGTTTTTGTCCGTCAGGTCTCCATCTTGATGGTTTGCCGGTGCACGACCGGCGCTATTGGATACCCCCAGTGCCGGAGTTGCCTGAAGTCGAAACCACCATGCGTGGCCTGGCCCCGCATCTGATCGGACAGCGTATCCATGGCGTGATCCTGCGCCGTCCCGATCTGCGTTGGCCGATTGCCGAGCAGATCGAAGGCCTGTTGCCCGGGGCGACCATCACGCAGGTGCGCCGCCGTGCCAAGTATCTGCTGATCGACACCGACGTCGGTGGCAGCGCCCTGCTCCACCTTGGAATGTCCGGCAGCCTGCGCGTGTTGCCCGGCGACACACCGCCACGTGCACACGATCATGTGGACATCAGCCTGCAGAATGGCCGCGTTCTGCGTTTCAACGATCCGCGTCGGTTCGGGTGCCTGCTGTGGCAATCGGATACGCAGATGCACGAATTACTTGCAGCGCTCGGCCCGGAACCCCTGTCGGATGCATTTACCGGCAACTATCTGCATGCGCTGTCGCGTGGTCGCCGCGCAGCGGTCAAGACGTTCCTGATGGATCAGGCAGTGGTTGTCGGTGTCGGCAACATCTACGCGGCCGAGAGTCTGCATCGTGCGGGACTCAGCCCGTTGCGCGAAGCCGGCAAGGTTTCGCTGGACCGGTATCGGCGGCTGGCCGAGGCGGTGAAGGAGATACTCGGCTATGCGATACAGCGTGGCGGCACCACATTGCGCGACTTCATCAGCCCGGACGGCGCACCCGGTTATTTCGAGCAGGAGCTGATGGTGTACGGCCGCGAAGGCGAGGCGTGCAAGCAATGCGGACGCGTGCTCAAACACGCCACGATCGGCCAGCGTGCCACCGTCTGGTGTGCCGCCTGTCAGCGTTGATCGATGCTGTCGGATGCGCGCGCAGTGTCGCGTGGGTCATGGGCAGGGCGGTACGACATGCGACAGGGCAACGACAGAGCCCGTACCGGCGCCTGGGTTGGATGACGTTCGCTGCCGCCAATAGCGGCCCTGCGGATGGCGTCAGGCATCCACGAGCGTTCTCGCCAAGCCAGGGCGCCGCGCGTGCGTGGAATCTGCATTCCGGTCGCGCCCGATTCGCCATACGGTTGGCGCTGCGTCCGGGCCTGCCTGCGCAGAGGACGGCGGTGGTGTCTTCTGCGCTATACCTGGTGACTTGCGTGCTGGCGAGCCACAATCGCCCGACCCCGTAGAGCGGAACCGTGCATGATGGATGTTTCACGTTGGTTGCTGCCCATGGCCATGATCGGCGTGCTGGGCCTGCCGATGCCGGCAATGTGCGCACAAACGCAGACGGCACCCCGCGCCGTGCCCGACGCCGTCGAGCGGGTCAGGCTTTCCAACGACGTGATCGCGTTGACCGCCACGCCCGCGTTTGGCGGTCGGATCCTGGCGTTCCAGCTGGCGGGTCAGCCCAGCGTACTCAAGGTTGGCACAGCGGTCGATCGGCAACCGGATCCGCAGGTATCGGCCAGTGCCGGCGATATCCCTTATCTCGGTCACGATGTGTGGGTTGGACCACAAAGCCAGTGGTGGCTGCATCAGACCGTCAATCCGCAACGCAAGGCGGATGGCGCAGTGTGGCCGCCCGATCCCTATCTGTCGCTGGCAGCCACGCGTATCGAAGCGCGCACTGCACGGGAGTTGAGCCTGGATGGCGTGCCCAGCCCGGTGAGCGGCGTGCAACTCCGCAAGCGCATCGCGCTGTCCTCCGTGCGAGCGGATAGCGTCGATGTGCACGCCAGTGCGCGCAATATCCGTGATCGACCGGTGGCCTGGGACCTGTGGTTCAACACGCGGGTCGCGGCGGATACGCGCGTCTTCGTGCCGGTGGCGCAGGCAACGGATATTCGCGTGCAGCCGCCCAGCGACGCTGGCACCGAAGCGCCGCGCTATCTGCTGCACGATGGCCTGTTCGCCTTGCGCGCCGAGCCGCGCGCCGACGGCGCGACTCAGCGCGGCAAGCTGCTGTTGCAGCCGTCGGCCGGCTGGATGGCGGGTTTTGCAGGGGCGCAGGTGCTGGTGATCCGCTTCGAGCATCAGCCACAGGCGCGCATCCATCCCGAGCAAGGGCAGGTGGAATTGTATCTGGATGCTCCCTTCCCCTCTCCGGAGCGTGGCTTGCTGGAGATGGAAGTCCATGCGCCCTATCGAACGCTTGCGCCCGGTGCGCAGATGCAGGCGCAGGAGCGGTGGACCTTGTTGCGCTACGACGGTGCGGATACGCTCCAGGCGCAACGGGACTTCCTGTGCAGCAAGGCGAGCGAGCTGGAGTTGGAACACGCCTGCATGGCTTCGCCCGCGTCGCGCTGAGTTCCGCATTCACGCGCATACCGGGGTGTGGCTATGATGTCGCCCACTCCACCAATCAGATCGATGCGCATGCAACGACGCCACTTCCTGAAGAATGCCGCCGCCGCCCTGGCCGCGATCGGTCTGCCGGCGCTGCCGCAATGGGCATTGGCAGCCAAGGCGGTGGGGCTGCGGCGGCTCGGTCAGCCGCAGCCCTTCGACTACGGATGGCTCAAAGGCCAGGCACGGGCGTTGGCGGCTGCGCCGTACAAGAGCCACAAGCAGACGCTGCCGGGCCCGCTGGAATCGTTGAACTGGGATCAGTACCAGTCGATCCGCTATCGCCAGGACCACGCGCTGTGGGCCGATGGTAACGGGAAGTTCCAGGCCAAGTTCTTCCATCTGGGGCTGTATTTCCATACGCCGGTACACATCTACGACATCGTCGACGGCAAGGCGCAGCAGCTGGCCTACGACCCGGCCGCGTTCGACTACGGCAGCAGCGGACTGGGCGGCAAGCAGCTGCCCAAGGACCTGGGGTTTGCGGGCTTCCGGCTCAATACGCGCAAGGACACCGAGCGCGATTTCTCGGCGTTCCTGGGAGCGAGCTACTTTCGCGCGGTGGGCAAGGAAGGCCAGTACGGGCAGTCTGCGCGCGGCCTGGCCATCGATACCGGTACCGGTGGGCCGGAAGAGTTTCCGGATTTCATTGCCTACTACCTGGAACAGCCGGCTGACGATTCGGACACGGTGGTGGTCTATGGCCTGCTGGATTCACCCAGCGTCGCCGGCGCCTATCGCTTCGCCATCACCAATGGCGAGGTGCTGGTGATGGAGATCGACAGTGCGCTGTATCCGCGCAAGACGATCGAACGGCTGGGGATCGGCCCGTGCACCAGCATGTACCAGGTCGGCGAAAACGACCGCCGCATGGACTGGGACTGGCGACCGGAAATCCACGACACCGACGGCCTGGCGATGTGGACCGGCGGCGGCGAATGGATCTGGCGGCCGTTGTGCAACCCGCCGCAACTGCGCTTCAACATGTTCGTGGACGAGAACCCACGCGGGTTCGGACTGCTGCAGCGGGATCGCAACTTCGACCATTACCAGGACGACGGCGTGTTCTACGAGAAGCGGCCCTGCCTGTGGGTGGAACCGAAAGGCAGTTGGGGCAAAGGCTCGGTGCAGCTGGTCGAGATTCCGACCGTCGACGAAACCTTCGACAACATCGTGGCGTTCTGGAATCCGCAGGCCAAGCCGCAGCCGGGCCAGGAGCTGCTGATGGGATATCGCCTGTACTGGGGCGCGCGCCCGCCGGCAAGTTCGCCGCTGGCGCACTGCGTGGCGACCCGTACCGGGTTGGGCGGTATCGTGGGGCAGAAGCGCAAGCATTTCTCGTGGCGTTTCGCAGTGGATTTCGCCGGGGGGCCGCTGGCGGCATTGAGCAAGGACCCCAAGACGAAGGTGGAAGCGGTGCTGCAGGTCTCGCGCGGCACCACCGAGATCGTGTCGGCGCGGCCCTTGCACGAACTCCAGGGCTACCGGGCGATGTTCGACCTGGTGCCGCCGGACGAGGGCACCCAACAGATCGACATTCGCCTGTATCTGCGCGCCAACGGCAAGCCACTGACCGAGACCTGGCTGTACCAGTGGACGCCGCCGCCGGGCAGCGAACGCAAGCTGTATTGAGGCCGGTCGTGCTGGCGGCCGCTACGGCCGGCCAGCACCACACCCGCGCAACGGCCGGCGTCAGTGCGAGGCGGCTTCCTTGACCAGCTGCATCCGCGCGCGCGGACGCTGGCAGGCCAGCTCGACGCGAAAGCAGGTACCGCTGGTGCCGCTGGTGATGCGCAGCTCGCCCTGATGGGCGTGCGCGATCTGCGCGGCCATGTGCAGCCCGAGGTCGACTTCCGGCAGGGCCTGCCCGGGCGTGTGGACGTGGGTGGAGGCCTGCAGCACGTCCAGCCGACGCGGATCGATGCCATCCAGGTTGCAGACTTCCAGCCGCAGGTGGCCTTGTTCGGTGACGGCGACCGCCTTGATCAGCGAACTCTGCTGGCCCTGCACCACCGCGTTGATCAGCATGCTGCCGAACATCTGCGCCAGCCGTACCGCATCGCCATGCACCGGCTCGTCGATGTCCACGTGAGTAGACAGCACCTGGTTCGGATAGGCGGCGCGCGTCTCGTCGACGACCTGGGAAAGCGCATCGGATAGATCGCTGCCGTTGCCGTAGTCCAGCTGCAGCCAGTCGCGTTCGATACCGCGGGCGAAATCGCAGGCGAAATCGATCAGTTCTTCCATGCGCTGCAGGCTGCGCTGCAAGGAGCGGATGGCCCCGCCATGGCGTTGGCTGAGCTGGTCGATGGACAGCATGTCCACCACCGCATGCATGGACTGCAGCGGGTTGCGCAGATCGTGGCCGAGAATGCCGATGAATTCCTCGCGCAAGCGCGCCGATGCGCCCGCCCGCCCGAGTTCGCTGCGTGCGCGGCGCGACTCCTGCGCGCTTTCTTCGGCGCGCTGTTCTGCCTGGATCTGTGCAGCCAGCAGCTGGGCGAGCAATTCGACCTTCTCCACCAGTTGGTGGTCCATCACCCGCGGCAGCGGATCCAGCGCGCACAGGGTGCCGAACACGCTGCCGTCCTCGAAGCGGATCGGCACCGAGACATAGCTCTCGAAGCCATACAGCTGCGGCACGGGATGGTCGCGGTAGACCGGGTCTTCCGAAGCGTGGCCGAACCACACCGCAGTGCCGCGAAGCCGGACGCTGTCGCAAAAAGTGGTGGCCAGCGGCAGCTCGTCGCCGGGTTGCAGGCCGAAGGACAGGTCGTCGCGGACCTGGCAGGTGACCCAGCGGCTATCGGTCACGCGCGCGACGGCGGCAAAGCCCATGCCGGTCAGACGGGTCAGGATGCGCAGTACATCGGGAACCGACGAGAGTCGGCCAACCCGCGCCACGTCGGCGCGGAGTTCAACAGGCAGCGGACCCATGAGTTGCCCCGTCCATTGGATGATCGTCAGTTTACAGGAGCCTTGTCGGGTCTGGTTGCAGGCCTTGCAGGCGTACCCGCGCTTGCGCGCCGCCGCAGGCATGGCAGCGTCTGCATCAGGCATAGGTGACCATCGGAGAGCTGGATGCCCGAGATCGATGAAGCTGAGGCGACAGCCCGCACTTACCGGGTCGACCCGTGCACACAGCACCGCTGCCGGCGTACCGTCAGGCAGACGCGCGTGCGGTGGATTGCAGTTGCGTTACAACCGCGCATTCGCACAGCCATCTCACGGCTGGCCTGCCTGCCGCGGCGCGATGGCGATGCTTGCGGCGACCGCGATGGCCGCCTCAGCTCTGCGCCGATGGCAACGGCAAGGCAATCTGCAGCGGGTCGATCCGACCCTCGCCACGCATGATCTTCTTGAACTCGGCGCGGCTGACCGACACGTAGCGCTCGTTGCCGCCGATCTCCACCTGCGGGCCGTCCTGCACCGCGTGGCCGTGCGCATCCACGCGCACCGTCATGGTGGCCTTGCTGCCGCTGTGGCAGATGGTCTTGATCTCTTCCAGTTCGTCGGCCCAGGCCAGCAGGAACTGGCTGCCCTCGAAAAGCTCGCCGCGAAAATCGGTGCGCAGGCCATAGCACAGCACCGGGATACGCAACCGGTCGACCACCTCGCTCAACTGCCAGACCTGCGCGCGACCGAGAAACTGCGCCTCATCGACCAGCACGCAATGCAGCGGCCCGTTGGTGGCGATGTCGCGTTCGACCAGCTGCTGCAGTTCGGTGCTGCGATCGAAGGTGCACCCGTCTGCCCGCAGGCCGATCCGCGAGGCGACCACGCCGCTGCCGGCGCGATGGTCGAGCTTGGGGGTCAGGATCAGCGTGCGCATGCCGCGCTCGCGGTAGTTGTGCGCCGACTGCAGCAAGGTGGTGGTCTTGCCGGCATTCATCGCCGAATAATAGAAATAGAGCTTGGCCATGGCGCGATTTTACCGGGCCGGGCGGCGGGATGCGGCGTACGCGCGGCTGGGCCGGCCGACAAAGCGGCGCGGCGGATGCAGGTGCGGGCGCTGTGCCACATGAACCTGCTGCGCCGGCCAGCGGCCGGCCGCCCCGGTACAATGGCGCGCTCTGTCGGAAGCCTCTATGCACGGTCTCAATCCCCCGCAAAGCGCGGCAGTGCTGCACTGCGAAGGTCCCTTGTTGGTGCTGGCCGGCGCCGGCAGCGGCAAGACGCGCGTGATCGTGGAGAAGATCGCGCATCTGATCGCCACCGGGCGCTACCCGGCCAAGCGCATCGCCGCGATCACCTTCACCAACAAGTCGGCCAAGGAAATGCGCGAGCGTGTGGCCAAACGCATCCGTGGCGATGGCGCCGACGGCCTGACCATCTGCACCTTCCATGCGCTGGGATTGAAGTTCCTGCAGATCGAGCATGCCGCGGCCGGCCTGAAGCGCGGATTTTCGATCTTCGATTCCGACGATGCCGCCGCGCAGATCAAGGACCTGATGCATGGCGCCAAGCCCGATGCGATCGAGGACGCCAAGAACCTGATCTCGCGCGCCAAGAATGCCGGGCTGTCGCCGGAGCAGGCCATGGCCGCAGCACGCAGCAATCGCGAGAAAGAGGCCGCCAGCCTGTACGAGCGCTATCAGGCGCGGCTGACCACCTTCAACGCGGTGGACTTCGATGACCTGATCCGCCTGCCGGTGCAGATCCTGGAAGCCAACGAAGAGATCGTGCTGGGCTGGCGCGAGCGCATCGGCTATCTGCTGGTGGACGAATGCCAGGACACCAACGATGCGCAGTACCGGCTGCTGAAGATGCTGGCCGGGCCACGCGGCAACTTCACCTGCGTGGGTGACGACGACCAGAGCATCTACGCCTGGCGCGGTGCCAACCCGGAAAACCTGCAGCAGATGGGGCGCGACTACCCGGCGCTGGAAATCATCAAGCTGGAGCAGAACTACCGCTGTTCCAACCGAGTGCTGCGTGCGGCCAATGCGTTGATCGCGCACAACCCGCACGAACACCTGAAGACCTTGTGGAGCGACCAGGCCGACGGCGAGCGGATTCGTGTGTGGGAATGCCGCGATAGCGAACACGAAGCGGAGAAAGTGGCCGCCGAGATCTCGTTTCTGGGTACCGCCAAGCAGGTGCCGTGGAGCGATTTCTGCATCCTGTTCCGCGGCAATTTCCAATCGCGGCCGCTGGAAAAGGCGCTACAACTGCTGCGCGTGCCATACCACCTGACCGGTGGTACCGCGTTTCTGGAGCGGCAGGAGGTCAAGGATGTGTTGTCGTGGCTGCGGCTGATCGTCAACCCGGACGACGATGCGGCATTTCTGCGTGCGGTGCAGTCGCCCAAGCGTGAAGTGGGCGCGACCTCGCTGGCGCGGCTGGCCGAACTGGCCAGCGGCAAGTCGGTGCCGATGTCGCGTGCGGCCGAGTCGATGGGTGCATTGCAGCAGCTACCGCCGCGTGCAGCCAATGGACTGAGCGCGTTCACCGACATCCTGCGCGAAATGCGTCAGCACGCGATGAGCATGCCGGCGGGCGAGCTGGTGCGCATGCTGGCCGACAAGTCCGGCCTGCTCAACGATCTGCGCAACCAGTCCAAGGACGAAGCCGGCTTTCAGCGGCGCAAGCGCAACCTGGACGAGCTGGCCGAATGGTTCGAAGGCGGCCCGCGCGGCGCCAGCGCCAGCGATCTGGCCGCGCAGCTGGCGCTGCTGTCGCGCAACGACAAGGACGATGGTGGCAACCAGGTGCGCATGATGACCATGCACGCCTCCAAGGGGCTGGAATTCCGCTACGTGTTCATCGTCGGCTGCGAGGATGGCGTGCTGCCGCACGAAGTGAGCCTGGAAGAGGGCAATCTGCAGGAAGAACGCCGCCTGCTGTATGTCGGCATCACCCGCGCCAAGCAGCAGCTGTGGATGAGCTACAGCAAGCTGACGCGCAAGTTCGGCGAGCACGTGCGGCTCAAGCCGAGCCGGTTCTTCGACGAGATCCCGGCGGCGGAACTGCAGCGCGATGGCGCCGACCCGGTGGCCGATGCCGAGCGCAAGAAGGAACGTGCAAGCGCGGGATTGGCGGCGATCCAGGCCTTGTTCGACTGAGTTCCCCTGAGCCGCGCGGGCAGCGTTGTGCCACGTGCATCAAGAGGCGAGCTTGGCATGCAGGCCCGGTATCATCGCTTGCGCCGTCGTTGGCACGGCCCAAGCCCGGAGCGCCGCTGGCCAGCCAAGCCAGCCGGTGACACGCCGATGGCCGGAAAGACGCACCGGTGGTGCGCGCCAGTTGCACTATCCCAACCGAAGTGACATCGCCAACCGTGCGCGTCATGCAGCGTGGCCATGCCTGCTGTCGTCAGGCTTGTCAGTGCCACTGCCGCACGGCAGTCTGAGGTTCCCGCCAACGGAGTGCGCCGTGACCGTCATCCTCGAAACCGCACGGGTGCGCTTGCGTCTGCTCGATCCCGAGCGCGATGCCGAGGCGATGCTGGCGCTGGTCAACGATCCTGCGTTCATCGCCGGCATCAACGACCGCGGTATCCGCACCCGCGAGCAGGCACGCGAGCATGTGCGCGAATGGGCGCAGGCGCATCAGCAACAACACGGTTTCGCGCACTGGGCGCTGGAAACGCGCGACGGGAGCACCTTCATGGGCACCTTGGGCCTGTTGTGCCGCGAGACCTTGCCGGTGCCGCATATCGGCTTTGCGCTGTTGCCCGCGTATCGCGGCAAGGGCTATGTGACCGAAGCCGGGCGTGCGGTGCTGGAGCATGCACGCCAGGGACTTGGGTTGACGCAGGTGTGCGCGATCGTTTCGCCAGGCAATGCGGAGTCGATCCGCGCGCTGGAAGCGCTGGGGCTGCGCTATGAGGGCCTGCGGGTGCTGAGTCCCGGCACCGAGGCCGTGGCGTATTACACGATCGACCTCGGCCCTGGCGGCGTGGACCGCTGAGCGCAGCCCTGCGGTCCTGCGCAGGCGGCCGTCGGTCCTTCGAGAAAACGCGCGACTTGCCGGTGAGTGCGGTCGATCGGTGGCAATGGAACGGCAGCCGCGATTAACGAGGCTGCCATGGACTTGCGGGTATCCTGCTCGCTCACAGGGCCAGGGAGGCAATGCAATGACGATCAGTCAGTATTCGGAATTCTATCGTGGCAAGCGGGTGGTGGACTTCAGTGTCGATCAGCCGGCCAGCGGCGGCGATGTGGTGTACCGGCTGCGCCAGGAGTACGAAGGCGAGGACACCCAGGCGGCGCTGCTCGACAGCCTGCTGGCGCAGGTGGATCCGGCCAGCATCCAGGCGCTGATCATCGGCCCGTGGCGCGAATCGCACGAGGACGGCCCCAGCGGTTATCTGCAGCGGTTGGTCGAACGCCGCGACGAATTGCCGGCGCTGCGCGCGCTGTTCGTCGGCGACATGACCTACGAAGACTGCGAGATCTCCTGGATCATCCAGACCGACTACACCCCGCTGCTGGCAGCGTTCCCGGCGCTGGAATCGCTGCGCATCCGCGGTTCCTCGAACCTGGTGCTCACTCCGTTCACGCATGCGCGGCTGCAGGAACTGGCGATCGAATGCGGCGGCCTGCCGTCGGCGCTCGTGCAGGCCATCGCCGCCTCCACGCTGCCGGCCCTGCAGCATCTGGAACTGTGGCTGGGCGTGGAGGATTACGGCTACGACGGCGATCTGGGCACCTACCAGCACCTGCTGGCGGCGATCGGCCCGGAGCGGCTGCGGTACTTGGGCCTGCGTAACGCGGCCAACACCGATGAACTGGCCAGCTGGCTGGCCACCCAGCCGTGGCTGGGTAGCCTGGACACGCTGGACCTGTCGCTGGGCACCATCGGCGATGCCGGTGCGCGCGCGCTGGTCGAAAGCACCCAGCTGGGCCAGCTGCAGCGGATCGATCTCAGCCATCACTACATCTCTGCCGATTGGCAGGCCCGCCTGGCGACCCTGTCGGCGACGGTGGTGCTGGACGATCCCGAAGAGGAAGACGAAGGCGAACGCTACGTCGCCGTGTCCGAATGACGTGAGCGTGTCTTGGGTGCTGGTGGGGCCGCGGGACAGCCGCAGGATCGCTGCCCTGCAGCAGGCGCTGCAGGCGCAGGGGCAGCCTGCGGCGACGGTGTTCGATTACCTGCAGGTATTGGAAACCCAGGCCCCGCTGCAGGACTGGCTGGCCCGCCACCCGGCTGCGCGGGTCAAGCTCGAATCGCCTGGCGAGGCGCCCGAGCTGCACCGGGCGCTCATCCTGCGCGGCTGGCGCACGCTGGGGGCGCGCGGCCCGGTGCCGGCGCCGCTGGCACACGGCGAACTGGCGCATCAGCAGCTGTGGTTCGCCGGCTTTGCCGACCTGCTCGCAGGCCTGCCGGCGGCGCAGTATCTGAACTCACCCGCCGGCCTGCTGGCGATGACCGACAAGCTCGTCTGCCAGCAGCGCCTGGCTGCCGCGGGCGTGGCGGTGCCGGCAATGCTGGGCAGCGTGGGCAGTTACGCCGAGCTGCGCGCCTGCCTGCAGGCCTCGGGTTGCACCCAGGCGTTCCTCAAGCCGCGCTACGGGTCCTCCGGTGCCGGCGTGCTGGCGTATCGCTGGCACCGCGACGGGCGCGAAGTCGCCAGCGGCTCGGCCGAGCTGGTGCTGCACGCAGGCGGCACACGCGTGTTCAATGCGCTGCGCCAGCGCCGCTACACCCGCCGCGACGAGATCGCGCCGCTGGTGGATGCGATCGCCGCGCAGGGCGCGTATCTGGAGCGTTGGATTCCCAAGCCGCGCGCCCCCGGGCTGCCCGGCCATCACTACGACCTGCGCGTGGTCGCGCTGGATGGCGTGGCGCGGCAACGCGTGGCACGCGCCAGCCGCGGGGCGCTGACCAATCTGCATCTGGGCAATCGGCGCCTGCCGGCGCAGGCGTGGCAGAACACGGCGGTGGACGCGCTGGTGTCCGGCACGGTGGCGCAGGCCGCGCGCGTGTTCGCCGACTGCCGCATGATCGGTTTCGATCTGATCCAGCGCGACGGGCGTTGCCACGTGCTCGAAGCCAACGGCTTCGGCGACCTGCTGCCGGAGCTGCGCTGGCAGGGGCGCACGACGTATGAAGATCAGGCGGCGCTGGACAGTGTTGCCCACATCGACGAGGGACGCCGGCATGGCTGAGCAATTGCCGGACATGCACACCATCGTCGGTACCCGCGACATCGTGCTGATCACCCTGGACACCTTGCGTTACGACGCTGCGCAACGCTGTTTCGCGCGCGGCGAATTGCCGGTGCTGGCGCCGTATCTGCCGGCCGGAGGCTGGGAACGGCGACACACGCCGGGCAGCTTCACCTATGCGGCGCATATGGCGTTCTTTGCCGGTTTCCTGCCGACGCCGGCGCGGCAGGGCCCGCATCCGCGCCTGTTCGCGCTGGCCTTCGATGGCAGCGAGACCATCGTGGCGCAGACCCGGGTCTTTGCCGACAGCGGCGACATCGTCGACGGGCTGGCGCGCTGCGGTTACCACACGCTGTGCATCGGCGGCACCGGCTTCTTCAACAAGCGCAATGCGCTCGGCGCGCAGTTGCCCGGGCTGTTCCGCGAAAGCCACTGGACGCCGGCGTTCGGGGTCACTGCGCCCGACTCCACCGAGCAGCAGGTTGCGCTGGCCTGCGCGCGCCTGGGCGACCCTGCGCTACGCGACACGCGCTGCTTCTTGTTCATCAACGTCTCGGCGCTGCATCAGCCCAATCGCCACTATGTGCCGGGTGCCACCGGCGACGATTTCGACAGCCACTGCGCCGCGTTGCGCTATGTCGATGCGGCACTGGCGCCGCTGTTGGCCGCGCTACGCGCGCGCGGTGGTGCGTTCGCCATCGTCTGTTCCGATCACGGCACCGCCTACGGCGAGGATGGCTACCATGGCCATCGCCTGGCCCACGAGGTGGTGATGACCGTGCCTTACGCCCACTTTCTGGTGACCCCATGAGCCTGCCCGCGCTGGCCGACCTGCTGGCCCTGCCGCCGTATCAGGCCTATTCGTACTCGTATCCGCACAAGACCAGCTACCGGCCGCTGCAGCCGGCCGTGCCGTTGCAACAGGTCTGGGCCGAGGAACCGCGGCAGGCATTGTTCCTGTACCTGCATATCCCGTTCTGCTCGTACCGTTGCGGGTTCTGCAATCTGTTCGCGCTGGCACGCCCGGCGCCGGCGCAAGTGGAGGCGTACCTGGCGCAGATGGAACGGCAACTGCAGGCCACCGTGCAGGCGCTGGGCGAGCACCGTTTCGTGCGCTTTGCCATGGGCGGCGGGACGCCGAGCTATCTGGATGCGGCGCAGTTGCAGCGCGTGTTCGACATGCTGGCGCGCCACGCGAACATTGCGCTGGATGCGATCCCGGCCGGCATCGAGGTCTCGCCGGAAACCGTGGATGCCGACCGGCTGCGCGTCTGCCGGAAGGCCGGCATCGACCGCGTCAGCATGGGCATCCAGAGTTTCAGCGCCGCCGAGGTGAGCGCGCTGGTGCGGCCGCAGCAGCGCGAGACGGTGGAGCGGGCGATCGCCATCATTCGCGAGCAGGGCATCGCCACGCTGAATCTGGACCTGATCTACGGCATCGCCGGGCAGAGCGTGGACAGCTTCCTGGCATCGATCGACAGCGCGCTGGCCTTCGCGCCGGAGGAGCTGTATCTGTACCCGCTGTACGTGCGGCCGATGACCGGGTTGGGCCGGATCCAGGCCAGGCCGGATGGACGCCGCAGCTTCGTGCTGCAGCCCGAACCACTGGACGAACGCCTGGCGTTGTACCGGGCCGGCCGCGACCGGCTGCTGGCGGCCGGCTACACCCAGGTCTCGATGCGCATGTTCCGCGCCCCGCACGCAGTCGATGCCGAGGCACCGGTGTACTGCTGCCAGAGCGACGGCATGGTCGGCATCGGGTGCGGTGCGCGTTCGTATACCCGCGGCCTGCATTATTCCAGCGAATACGGGGTGAGCCGGCGTTCGGTGGCGGAGATACTCGAACACTATCTGCAGCGCGATCCGGCCAGTTTCGCGTTCGCCGATTACGGCATCGCGCTGGACGCCGACGATGCGCGCAGGCGGCATGCGATCCAGTCGCTGCTGGTGGTGCCGGGGCTGGATGGCGAGGACTTCCGGCAGCGGTTCGGCATGGACTGCCTGCAGGCCTTGCCGCAGTTGCACGAATTGCTGGCGCTGGGACTGGCGCAGCACCAGGGCAGCCTGCTGTCGCTCACCGCCGCGGGCATGGAGCGCGCCGACACCATCGGCCCATGGCTGACCTCGGCGCCGATCGCCGAACGCATGCAGCAGTACCAGGTCGGGTAAGCCGCCGATGCATCTGTCCTTGCTCTATCGCGGCCGGCTCAGCAGCTGCAACTACAGCTGCGATTACTGCCCGTTCGCCAAGACCTACGACAGTGCCGCCGCATTGCGCCGTGACGCGCAGGATCTGGCGCGTTTCGTCGCCTGGGCGCGGGTACAGACGCGGCCGTTGTCGATCCTGTTCACGCCCTGGGGCGAAGGCCTGGTGCGGCGGCATTACCGCGAGGCGATGGTGCAGCTGAGCCAGCTGCCGCAGCTGCGCCGCGTGGCGATCCAGACCAACCTGTGCGTGGGCCTGCGCTGGCTGGAGCACGCCAATCTCGATCGCCTGGCGCTGTGGTGCACCTACCATCCCGGCCAGGTCACGCGCGCGGCCTTCCTGCAGCGGTGCCAGGCACTGCACCAGCGCGGCGTGCGCCACAGCGTGGGCATGGTGGCCGCGCATGCGCATCTGGACGAGATCGACGCGCTGCGCGCCGCGTTGCCGGACACGACGCCGATGTGGCTCAACGCCTTCGATCCGCGCCCGGCGGACTACTACACGCCCGAGCAGGTGCGCCGCCTGACCCGGATCGATCCGCACTTCGTCTACAACCTCGACCCGCCGCCCAGTTTCGGCCAGCCCTGCCTGACCGGCGAATCGGTGGTGTCGGTGGATGGCGACGGCAACGTGCGGCGCTGCCATTTCGTCGCCACGCCGCTGGGCAATCTCTATGACGGCAGCTTCGCCGCGCAGTTGCGCCCACGCAGTTGCCCGAACGCCCGCTGCGACTGTTACATCGGCTACGCGCATCGCCCGGACCTGCCGATCCAGGCCGACTTCGCCGGCGGCGTGCTGGAGCGGGTTCCGGCGCTCTACTGAGCCACCTGCACGCTCACTCGCCCAGGCGCGTGTGCAATTCGGCCACTTGCGTGCGCAGTTCCTGCAACTGCTCTTCCAGGCTCTGCACCCGCGCTTCCAGTTCGCTGGTGTCGCTGCCCGTGCGCGCGCTCGGCGCGGCGCGCGCTACAGCGGCCTGCAAGGCTTCCACATCGAGCGCGCCGCTGAGCAGGTGCGCATAGCGATCCTCGCGCTGGCCGCTGGCGCGGGGCAGCTGCGCGGCCAGGCCGCGCTGGATCAACCGTTCCAGATGATGGCGCACATCGTCGGCGTCGTTGAAGCGCGCCAGCCGCTCGCTGCGCGCGTACAGCTCGCCCAGCGTCTGCGGGCCGCGCAATAGCAGCAGGCCGAGCAACGCCACCTGTTGACGGGTCAGGTCCAGGGCGCTGCCCAGCTTGTGTTCGTAACGCTCGGCGCGCGAAGAGAACTGCTGGCGCACCAGGCCCAGGGTTTCCAGCTGGCGCAGCGCGTGATGCACCACGCCGGTCTGCAGGGTCAGCACCGGCTCGCGCGCGGTCTTCTGGTTGGCGGCCACCTGCGCTGCGTTGACGGTGAGCGGGTAGGCATCCGGGGTGGTGGCCTCCTTCTCGATCAGGCAGCCGAGCACGCGGGCCTGGGCGGCGTCGAGGACGGGCGGGGGCGAGGTCTCTGTCATGGATGGCTCCGGGGCAATCGGCGCACAAGGATATGCCGATCCGCCGCCCGGGTTGTGCCGTTGCGGCGATCACGCAGAGGGGCTGGCGGTACGCGCTCGCCACATCCAGCGGTGCTGCCATCAGCCGCGCGGGCGGCGCGGCGCGAACCCGCTAAAATCGCGGTCTTCATTGCCGCTCCTGCTCTGGTGGATGCCATGCGCCCCTCGCTTCACGCACCCTTGTCCTTGTTCGTCTGCACTGCGCTGGCCCTGGGCGGCTGCAAACCCGGCGACCCGCCGCCAGCCGCGCAGGCGCAGGATGCCGCCATGAAGGCCGCTGCCGATGCCAGCGCCGCGGTCACCAAGGCGGCGACGTCCACGAACACGGCCGCTGCACCGGCCGGCGACGACAACCTCAATGCGGTGCTGTGGATGCAGCGTTCGCAGGAATACCGCGCCGTGGCCGAACAGACCTACCGCGCCGCGGCCGCCACGCTCGATGGCGCGCTCAAGCAAGCCAACTGGGACGCCTTGGTGCCGGAAGAACGCGGCAACGCCGCCACCGGCCTGAAGCCGGCCGTGGTGCTGGATGTGGACGAGACCGTGCTGGACAACTCGCCGTACCAGGCGCGCCTGCTGCGCGACGGCAAGGAGTACGACGAGCGGAGTTGGGACCAATGGGTGGCCGAAAAGAAGGCCAGGCCGATTCCTGGCGTGGTGGACTTCGCCAAGGCGGCCACCGCCCGCGGCGTCACCCTGATCTACATCTCCAACCGCGCCGTGCACCTGAAGGACGCCACCCTGGCCAATCTGCGCAGCGCAGGGCTGCCGGTCGCCGACGACAGCGTGTTCCTGGGCCTGGGCACGGTGGTGCCCGGCTGCGAGCAGCACGGCAGCGAGAAGAACTGCCGCCGCCAGCTGGCGGGGCAGAAGTACCGCGTGCTGATGCAGTTCGGCGACCAGCTGGGCGACTTCGTGCAGGTCAGCGCCAACACCGGCCAGGCCCGCGATGCGTTGTTGCAGCAGTACCACGACTGGTTCGGCGAGCGCTGGTGGATGCTGCCCAACCCCAGCTACGGCGGTTGGGAGCCGGCGCAGTTCAACAACGATTATGCGCAACCCTGGCAGGCCCGCCACGACGCCAAGCGCGCCGCACTGGAACTGGCACGATGAGCCGCCCGCCGCTGCCGCTGGCCGCGCACGAGCGGCTGATCTTCGCGCTGGATGTGCCGGGCCACGACGAGGCCATCGCCTGGGTGGACCGCCTGGGCGAGTCGGTGTCCTTCTACAAGATCGGCATGGAACTGCTGGCCTCCGGCGAGTACTTCCATGTCCTCGATGCGCTGGCCAAGCGCGACAAGCGCGTATTCGTGGACCTGAAGTTCTTCGACATTCCCGCCACCGTGGCCGGCACCATCCGCCGCCTGGCGCAGTGGCCGGTGAGTTATTGCACCGTGCACGGCTGGCACGCCGGCATGCTGCAGGCCGCCGCCGAGGCCAACCAGGGCGATATGCGCCTGCTTGCAGTGACCGTGCTGACCTCGATGGGGCGGCCGGACCTGGCCGCGATGGGCATCGACCGCGAACCGGTCGAGGTGGTGGTGGAGCGCGCGCTGGCCGCGCAGGCCGCCGGCATCGACGGAGTGATCGCCTCCGGCCAGGAAGCCGGCCCGATCCGTCGCGCCACCGGCCCGGCGTTTTCGATCGTCTGCCCCGGTATCCGCCCCGGCGGCCCGGTCGGTGACGACCAGCAACGCACCGTGGGCGTGGCCGAGGCCTTTGCCGACGGCGCCGATGCGATCGTGGTCGGTCGCCCGATCCGTCTGGCCAGCGATCCCGCCGCCGCCGCCGCCGCCATCCAGGCCGAGATCCGCGCTGCGGTCGTGCAGCACCGCGACTGACGCGACAGCGCCTCGCGCTTCAATAAAATCAAACAGTTAAATCGGAATAATTAAAGTGTTGCCTTAAAGTTAAAGTCTGGTTAGGATGCCGCGTCCGATGTCAGTCGGACGCTGTGCCACACAGTGTCTACCGGGTTGTCCCGGTTTTTGTTGGGATCGGTCCTGGTGGCCGATCCTTTTTTTTTCACGCCCAAATGCCGCCGCTCGAAGCCTGGGCGGTGCCTGCCGTTGCTTGGCTTGCCGGCCCCACCGGCCGGCCACCCCGGGCGGACCCGGGATGGCGGACCGTCGAAGGGCCCGGCGCCGGTTACCAGATGATGCGCGCGCTCAGGAACAGGCTGCGCGGCGGGGTGGACATGGCCCCGTACTGGTTGATGCTCACGCGCGGGTTGTAGACGCCGCCCTGGCCCCAGTCGATCGCGTACTGGTCGTAGTTGCGGAAGTTCAGCGCATTGATCAGGTCGCCACGCACCTGCACGGTCACCGCATCGGTGACCTGCATGTCCTTGGACAGCGACAGATCCAGCTGGCGGGTACCGAAGATGTCGCCGCCGGCCAGGAACTTGCCGCCGGGGGCATCCACCGACACCACACGGATGTTGTTCGACGGCGAGGCGCCATACAGGTCGTAGGACACCGCTTCGTTGCGCGGCGGCACCGTGGCCAGGGTCAGCTTGGCCGAGGCGCTGATGCCCCAGAACAGATCGTAGATGCCGGTGACCACCAGGCGGTGGCGCGGGACCGAGTTCAGATCCAGGAACGGGTAGTCGGCGATGGTGGCCGCGTCGAAGCCGTACTGCTCGTCGTTGCCGCGGTTGCCGCGTGCGCGCGAGAACGTATAGGCCGCCGTCAGGCCCCAGCCGCTTTCCTTGGTGTAGGCCTTGTCGGTGGACAGCAGCAGCTGCGTGGTCTTGGTCTCCACCCCGTTGTTGCCGATGATCAGCGCACCGAAGCCGGGCGGGGTCTGGCCCCACGGCTGGCCGCCGTTCTGGAAGAAGTCGCCATTCGGGTAGCGGTTGCCCAGGGTCAGGATCAGGCCGTCCTTGCTGTGGATGTAGGACACCGTGGCCGAATTGCTCCACTCGCCCACGCGGGTACGCAGGCCCAGCGAATACTGGTCCGAGTAGGGCGTCTTCAGGTCGTTGTTGAGCAGGTCGACCTCGCCGTTGCGCACGCGCGCATCGACCAGCCCGGACAGGCTGTCCGGGTTGCTGAGATAGGCTGGATTGAAGCTGGTGCAGGTGCCCGGTGCCGGCGTGCAGCCTGAGGATTCGGCGAAGCGGATGGTGTACTGCGCCAGCGCCGACTTGACCTGCTCAAGGCCCATCACATCGAACAGGTTGCGGTCGAAGCTGCGCCCGGCGCCGCCGAACAGCACCAGTGATTCGTCGCCGCGGAAGTCGTAGGAGAAGCCCAGGCGCGGGGCGAAGTTGTTGTTGTCCTGCTTGCGATTGCGCCCGTTGCTGATGTAGTCGTTGATGTCCACGCCGCCCTTGGCCAGCTGCTCGGCATAGGTGGCGCTGACCGCCGGATTGGTGCCGGGGCCGTTCAACGCCGCCACCACTTCCGGCGGCGTCACGTTGTCCAGGTAGGACGGAATCTTCTCCCCGTCCCAGCGCACGCCCAGGTTCAACTGCAGCTTGTCGTTGACGTCCCAATCGTCCTGGATGTACAGGCCCAGTTGCTTGCTGGTGGTGGTCACCGACGGGGCGGCGCCGGCGAACGGCAGGTTGAAGCGCACCTGATACGGAATCGCGCCCGTGCCCTGGCCATCGTTGACCGCGTAGAAGAACGACGGATTGACGGTGGAATTCTCGCTCTGCGTCAGCTCCACCTCCTTGTACTTCACGCCCATCTTGATCACGTGGCTGCCGTGCCAGTCGATGCTGTTGAAGGTCAGATCGTTCTGGAAACTGGGACCTTTCTGGCCCTTGCGCTGGATCGCCAGCCCGCTGGTGGCGCCGTCGTTGATCAGCACGTCGTTCTCGGCGATGCCGCGCGTATACACGCTCTGGCTGCCGATGGTGTAGGCGCTGGGATTGAACAGCACGTCCTCGTAGGAGATGCGCGCCTCGTTGACGTAGGTTTCGCCGAAATGTTGCCAGCGCAGGTCGTAGCGCTCTTCGGAATTGAGATTGATCTTGGCGGCGATGGCGGTGTTGCGGTCGCCCACGCTGTCGCGGCTTTCCTCGTCGCGGACCTTGGCGGTCAGCTCGAGGCGATCGTTCTCGCCGATATCCCAATCGATCTTGCCGAAATACAGGTCTTCGTTGAACGGGCGCGTCACCGAGCCCAGGCGGCTCTGCACACCGACCGGCAGATCGTCGCTCAGCACGCTGAAGTTGTCCGGCACCGAGACCGGGTTGGCCGAGACCTCGAAGCCCTTGCCTTCATAGCTCAAGAAGAAGTGCGCCTTGTCCTTGACGATCGGGCCGCTGAGCGCGAAGCCGTATTCGTCCTGGTGGGTCTTGCGCTTGCTGCCGTCGGCATTGGGCGCGCCGGCGCGCTCGTCGGCCTGGCGTGCGCGAAAATCGGTATTGGTGGTGCGCCCGAAGATCTCGCCGTGGAACTCGTTGCCGCCGGACTTGGTGGAGGCCACGATCGCCGCCGAACCGACCTGGTCGAACTCGGCCTTGTAGTTGGAGGTGATGACCTTGTATTCGCCGATCGCCAGCTGCGGGAACGGGTTGCCCGCGCTCTGCTGCTGGCCGGAAACGCCGCCGAACAGATAGCTCTTCTGGCCCACGCCGTCGATGTACACATTGACCGCCGAGCTGGCCTGCGCGCCGCCGCGGATCCGGCTATTGCCGTTGGCATCGGTCTCGAACTGCATACCCGGCACGGTGTCGGCGAACTCCAGGAAGTTGCGCGTCAGCTGCGGCACGGTGCTGATCTGCTTGAGCGAGATGTTGGTGCCCACCTCGGAGGTCTTGACCTCCTGCAAGGCGGTGGCGGTGACCCGCACCGCGTCCAGGGTGGTGGCATCGCCCGCGGGCGCGGTGGCCGGCGCTGCGCCGCCGCCCAGGTCCAGGCTGACCGACGAGGCCACCGACAGGGTCACGGTCTTCTCGGTGCCCGGGCCGGCATCGACCTTGTAAGTGCCCGGCGGCAGGCCGACCAGCGCATAGGTGCCATCCGCGCCGGTAGCGACCCGCCGCACCGCGCCGCTGGCGACATTGGTGGCGGTCACGGTGGTACCGGCCTGCGCGGCGGCGACCTGGCCGCGCAGGGTGGCGTTGCTGGACTGAGCCATGGCCGGAGCCGATGCCAGTAGCGAGGCGGCCAGGGCGCAGCACAGCAGGCTGCGCGCCGGCAGGGTGGACACGGTGCGATAGGTCTTCATGACAATCCCCCTCCCAGGGGTAAGGCGCGTACCGGCGAAGGGGTCGGCATGGCGCAGGTGGTGCGTTGCTTCAAAGGCGATACAACGACGGCAGGCAGGCAAATAGGAGTTATAAAAAACACAAGAAACCGCAAAGAATCCGTGAAGATGCGACGCCGCGCATGGTCTTCAACCGCTGGGCGCCGCGCGCGGCCCACTGGATGCGCGCACGATCAGCTCCGGAACCATCTCCGACAACGCCGGCGGCGCAGCAGCGGCCGGCGGTGGCGGCGCATCGATCAGTTGCTGGCCCAGCAACAGCCGCATCGCTCGCGCGCCCAGCCCGGCGATGTCCACCCGCATGGTGGTCAACGCCGGCAGCACGTAGCGCGCCATTGGCACATCGTCGAAACCGGCCAGCGCGATGTCCTGCGGCACCTGCAGCCCGGCGTGGCCAAGTGCGAACAGACAGCCCAGCGCCATCATGTCGTTGGCGGCGAACACCGCATCCGGGCGGTCGTGCTGCGCCAGCGCCTGGCCGGCGCGGTAGCCGGATTCCTCGTCGAAGTTGCCTGGCAGCACCCATGGCTGGGCGTGCGCATCCAGCGCCAGTTCGTCGCGATAGCCGCGCAGGCGCTCGTGCGCATCGAAGTTGTCGTCCGGGCCGGCGATAAAGGCGATGCGGCGGTGGCCGCTGTCGCGCAGATGGCGGGTCATCACCCGCGCGCCGCCGTAATTGTCCACATTGAGCACCGGCCGCTGGCTGCCGCTGCCGGCGCAGTTGAGCAGCACCGCCGGCAGCCCGCCGGGCAGGGCCTCGTCGTGCACGTCCGACTCGCCCAGCGACGGCGACATCACCACCACGCCATCCACGCGCCCGGGCAGGCGTTCCAGCGCCCGGCGCTGCGCCTGCGGGTCGCCGTGCGAGCTGGAGACCAGCAGGTGGTAGCCCTGCTCGCGCGCCACCTGATCGATGCCGCGAATCAATTCGGAAAAGAACTCGCCATGCAGATCCGGCAATACCACCCCGATGGTGTGGGTACGCCGGCTGCTCAGACTGCGCGCGGCATGGTGCGGGATGTAGTTCAGGCTGCGCGCCACCTGCAGCACGCGCTCGCGCACCGACTCGGCCACGTGCTGGTGGCCGTTCATGGTGCGCGACACCGTGGCGACCGACACCTGCGCCTGGCGTGCGACGTCCTTGATGGTGACGCTGGTGCTCTCCGAACGTGGTCGGCTCATGGCATGACCTTGTGCAAGACAACGCGCATCCTGCCGGGTGCCGGGGCAGGGCGCACGCGGCGCAGTCGCGGGACGTTCGTAGCGGACATGCGCATCAATGACATCGGCCCCGTCCAATGGCGACCTCGAAGCGAGATGGCGCGCACGCTAGCAGGAACTGCAAGCGCTTACATGATGCGTTGCACAAACGGCGGGACCACGCCGCGCAAGGCCTGCGCCGGTCGCGGCCGGACAATTTTGTCCGAACTGGACAGCAACAGACAGGGGTGGACATGGATGCGTCGCCACAATGGCCTGTGCATGTCGCCATTGCCGAACCGAGCCCGTTCTCACCGGCCGCGCGCCTTGCCGCCGGTGGCGCCAGCCAGCAAGATGCCCCGATCGCTCAGGGGAACATCGTGCGCATGCCGCCATTCACTGTCCGCGCAGGCCGGTTCCAGTCCACCGCCTGGGTGTCGCTCCTGGCCCTGTGCCTGGGTGGCTGCCAGCGCCAGGAAACGGCCATGGCGCTGCCTGGCGCCAAGGCCGAACCGGCTGCGGCGATGCAGTCGATGACCGTCCCGTTGCGGCGCAACGATCTGGTGGCCTATACCCGGATCCGGGTCACGCCCGCGCAGTACACCCAGCTGGAAGCGGCCTGGCGCAGCGGTGCCAGCCGGTGGCCGCTGACCGAGTTGCCATTGCCCAACGAGACGGGCGCCCTGCTGGGGTCGTTGTCGGCGCCGGATGCCGAACGCCGCCTGCAGCAGGCCTTCGACGCGCAACTGGCCGGGCAGGCACAGGGCATCGCGCAGGCCGCCCAGTCGCTGGGTCGCTTCGGCGTGCAGTACCTGCGCAGTCGCAACGACTATCAGCCCGAGCAGCGCGCCCACTACATGCAGCTGGTCGATGCCCTGAGCGCTTGGGCCGCCCGCGCGCCGCTGGCCGATCGCCCGCGCGCCAGGGCCAGTATCGCCGACCTGGTGGCGGCCGCCCGCGCCACCGGCATCACCTCCGACGCGGACCTGCAGCGCCTGGGCATGGAAGAGAGCCTGCGCCGGCTCGGGCCGTTCTGGGCGGCGTGCAAGAAGGTGCTGGAACGCTACGCGCTGTCGATCGATGGCAGCCTGGATGCGCTGCGCACCGGATTGATCTCGCAGGACGGCGACCGTGCCCAGGTGCGGCTGCGCTATCCGCTCGCTGCGCGCGACATCGATCTGACCGTGGCGCTGATCAAGCGCGACGGTCACTGGTACCAGCAGCAGACCCAGGAGGAAGTGACGGCACTGCTGCGCGCGCAGCCGCTGCCGGACCTACCCGCGGCGGCGGCAAGCCCCGACGCCACGCCGGCGCCGCCGGCAGACGCCGGGCAGCGCCCGGCTGGGCGATAATGACGGCGATGCCAGAACAGAATCCCCTGCCGTTCCCCAACGGCCAGCCCGCCCCGACCGCTGCCGACGCCGCCACCCCTGGCACGCCGACCGCCGCCTCGCCGTTGCCGACCGCCAGCCCCGTCCCGCCGGAGGCACCTGCCGCCACGCCGCCGTTGCCGCCGGCCAGCCCGCGGCCGAGCAAGCGCCCGTTGTGGGCGCGCCTGCTCGGGCGCCTGGCCGACCCCTGGTTGAGCCTGACCATCGAACCGGACCAGCCCGGCCGCTACGACGACGGCCGGCCGGTGGTATATGTGCTGGAAGACTACGGGCTGTCGAGCGCCCTGATCCTGGACAAGGCCTGCCGCGAGGCCGGGCTGCCATCGCCGCTGGTACCGCTGCCGGGCGATCCGCTGGAGCGCAAGCGCGCCTATCTGGCGCTGTCGCGGCGTAGCAGCAGCAATTCCCTGATCCCCGAGCAACGCGGCGGCAAGACCCATTCCGATTCGCTGGCCAAGCTGCTGCAGGCGCACCGCGTGCGCGCGGACCTGGACGTGCACCTGGTGCCGGTGTCGATCTTCGTGGGCCGTGCGCCGGACAAGCAGAGCGGCTGGTTCGCGGTGCTGTTCTCGGAGAACTGGGCGCTGGTGGGCCGTTTCCGCCGCCTGCTGTCGGTGCTGCTAAACGGCCGTACCACCATCGTGCGTTTCGCCCCGCCGATTTCGCTGCGCCAGACCATGGCCGAAGGGCTGCCGCCCGAGCGCACCCTGCGCAAGCTGCAACGCGTGCTGCGCACGCACTTCCGGCGCATCCGCGAAGCGGTGATCGGCCCGGACCTGTCCACCCGCCGCCTGCTGGTGGATCAGGTGCTGGCGGCCGACCCGGTGCGCGAGGCCATTGCCACCCAGGCCAAGCGCGACAACTCCAAGCCGGTCGATGCCTGGCGCAAGGCGCATGCCTATGCCTGGGAAATCGCCGCCGACTATTCCAGCCCGGTGGTGCGTTCGGCCAGCTTCCTGCTCACCCACGTATGGAACCGCATCTACGCCGGCGTGCTGGTGCACCATCTGGACAAGCTCAAGCAGGCGGCGCCCGGGCATGAAGTGGTCTACGTGCCCAGCCACCGCAGCCACATGGACTACCTGCTGCTGAGCTACCTGCTGTACGAGCGCGGCATCGTGCCGCCGCACATCGTGGCCGGCATCAACCTCAATCTGCCGGTGGTCGGCACGCTGCTGCGCAAGGGCGGCGCGTTCTTCATCCGCCGCTCGATCAAGGGCAACGCGCTGTATTCGGCGGTGCTGAGCGAATACGTCGCACAGCTGGTGGCCGGTGGGTATTCCATCGAGTACTTCGTCGAAGGCGGGCGCTCGCGTACCGGGCGCCTGCTGCAGCCCAAGGGCGGCATGATCGCGATGACACTGCGCGCCTACCTGCGTCAGCCGCGCAAGCCGGTGCTGTTCCAGCCGGTGTACATCGGTTACGAGAAGCTGATGGAAGGCAACAGCTACCTCGACGAACTCACCGGCCGGCCCAAGGAAAAGGAATCCATCTGGGGCCTGCTGTGGTCCATTCCCAAGGTGCTCAAGCAGAACTACGGCCAGGTGGTGGTGAACTTCGGCGAGCCGATCGCGCTCAACGATGTGCTGGCCAAGCACGCGCCCGATTGGGACGGCCAACCGGTGCCCGAGGACGAAAAGCCCACCTGGCTGGCGCCGGCGGTGGACACCTTGTCCATCCAGATCCAGACCCGCATCAACTGCGCCGCCGACGTCAATCCGATCAATCTGCTGGCGCTGGCGCTGCTATCCACGCCCAAGCACGCCATGGGCGAGGCCGATCTGATCGCGCAGATCGAGCTGTGCAAGAAACTGCTGGCGGAAATGCCGTATTCGGACCGTGTCACCGTCACCCCGCACACCCCGGCGCGCATCATCACCCACGCCGAAGAGATCAACGTGCTCACGCGCGTATCGCATCCGCTGGGCGACGTGCTCAGCGTCAGCGGCGATACCGCGGTGTTGCTGAGCTACTTCCGCAACAACGTGCTGCATCTGTTCACCGCTTCCTCGTGGGTGGCCTGCTGTTTCCAGAACAACCGCCGCATGAGCCGCGCCGGGCTGATCCGCCTGGGCCGCACGGTGTACCCGTTCCTGCAGGCCGAGCTGTTCCTGCCATGGAGCGAAGACCGCTTTGCCGAACGCATCGAACAGACCATCGAGATGTTCGTGCGCGAGGGCCTGCTGCTCAACGTCACCGACGACGATGGCGGCATCCTGGCGCGCAATACCGGGCAGACCGATGAGGTATTCCGCCTGCGCGCCATCGGCCATTCGTTGCAGCAGGCGTTCGAGCGCTACTACATCGCCATTTCGGTGCTGGTGAAGAATGGTCCCGGCGTACTCGGCGCTGGCGAACTGGAAAGCCTGTGCCAGCAGGCCGCGCAGCGTCTGAGCCTGCTGTACGCCCCGGCGGCGCCGGAGTTCTTCGACAAGACCCTGTTCCGTGGCTTCATCCAGAAGCTGCGCGAGCTGCGCCTGGTGTGGCCGGACGAGAACAGCAAACTGGTATTCGACGAACGCCTGGATGCGTGGGCCAAGGATGCCAAGTTCATTCTCGGCCGCGAGCTGCGCCACACCATCGAACGGGTGAGCCCCGAAGCGGTCAAGCCGGATGTGGTGCTGCCACCGGCTGAGTAACGCGGTTGCAGCGGGGCGGCAGCAGGGCAGCGGCGCAGCAAAGCGGCGCTTCCCGATGCGACGACGCTCCCTTCTCCCTTCGGGAGAAGGTGCCCGAAGGGTGGATGAGGGTCGGTCAGCATGCATGACCCAGCATTACGCTCAACCAGATCCACCGCCGGAGCGCTGCGCAAGTCTCACGAACTTCACACAATAGTTCTGCCCGCTTCATCCCCCTCTTGCAGCCCTGCCGCTAGCATCGCGCTACCTTTCATAGTGATCGGGCGCGTCGCACTGATGGGCGTGCCCGGCAGGAGACCTTCATGCGCGCAGCCATCCACACTCAGTTCGGCGACCCGGCCAAGGTGCTCGAACTCGCAGAACGCCCCACACCGCAGCCTGGCAAGGGCCAGGTCCGCATCGCGATGCGACGCTCGCCGATCCACAACCACGACCTGTGGACCGTGCGCGGCAACTACGGCTACAAGCCGGAGCTGCCGGCGATCGGCGGTAGCGAAGGCTCCGGCGTGATCGACGCACTGGGCGAGGGCGTGGAAGGCCTGCAGGTGGGGCAGCGCGTGGTCGCCGCCGGCGTGCACGAGAGCTGGGCCGAGTACTTCCTCGCTTCCGCCTCCGGCGTGGTGCCGCTTCCCGATGCGCTGGACGACGACCGCGGCTGCCAGCTGATCGCCATGCCGTTGAGCGCGCTGATGCTGATCGAATTCCTGCGCGTGGGTAAGGGCGACTGGATCGTGCAGAACACCGCCAATGGCGCCGTCGGCAAGACCGTCGCCATGCTGGCCGCCACACGCGGTATCAACGTGATCAATCTGGTGCGCCGCGACGCCGGCGTCGAAGAACTGAAGGCATTGGGCATCGGCAATGCCGTGTCCACCGCGAAGGAGGGCTGGCAGGAGCAGGCGCGCGCGCTGGCCGGCACTGCGCCGATCGTCCGCGGCATCGACTCGGTGGCCGGTACCGCCGCCGGCGACCTGCTCGGTTTGCTGGCCGAAGGCGGCGAGTTGGTGTCGTTCGGCTCGATGACTGGCGAGCCGCTGCAGATTTCCAGCGGCGATGTCATCTTCAAGCAGGCCACGGTGCGCGGCTTCTGGGGCAGCAAGGTGATGCAGGCCACCCCGCCCGAGGACAAGCGCCGCATGATCGGCGAACTGCTCAAGGCGGCCCTGGATGGCAGCCTGGCCCTGCCGGTGGAAGCGGTCTACGACCTTCAGGACGCCGCCAAGGCAGCCGCCGCCAGCGCCGAACCGGGACGTCGCGGCAAGATCCTGTTGCGCGCAGGCTGAGCCGCCGCCGCCGGGCTGACGGCCACAATCACACGCGGTATCAGGCAGGCAGCATCGTCGAAAGCCCGGCAGTCAACCCGATGTAGGAGCAACTGTCTTCTACCCGGCAACTTCGCGCCATGGAGTGCCGTCTCTGACCATGGCATTGAGGCGAACCAGGAGCACGCGCATGCAGGCGGTGATCGCGACCTTGGCGGGCTTTCCACGCGCGCGCAGCTGTTGATAGCGCTGTTTGAAGCAGGCCTGTGTGCGGACGGCACTCCAACAGGCCATGTACAGCACTCGCCGCATTGCTGCCCGCCCGCGGCGGATGCGGCGTTTGCCCTGATGCCGCCCGCTGTCCATGTTGTAGGGCGCCAGGCCGACCAGGGCAGCGATCTGGCGGCGGTCCAGGGTTCCCAACTCAGGCAGGTAGGCCATCAGGCTGGCGGTGGTGACCTCACCGATGCCGGGGACGGCGCTGAGCGAGCGCGCCAGCGCATCGTCGAGCTGGTGCTGGGTTTGTTTGATCGCCTGACTCATCCGTTGGATGCGGCGGCGCAGCTCGCCGATCTGCTCGATCAGGCACTGGCGCACCAAGGCCAGGGTTGTTTGAGACAGGCGTCGACGCTCGTCGTCGCGCTGCTGGACCAGTTGCTCACGACGTTGGACCAGCATGCGCAATTGCTCGCGCAGCGGGTCGGGAACTGCGGCAGGGGCTTGCACCAGTTCGGCCATGCGCGCCAGCAAGGCGGCATCCAGTGGATCGGTCTTGGCGGTGGTCCCCAAGGCGGTGGCAAAAGCCCGTGCCCGACGCGGATTGATCCGTGTCACCGGGATGCCGGCCGTGGCCAGGGCGATCATGACCGCCCGTTCGTAGCCGCCGGTGGCTTCCAGCGGGACATTGCCGACCTGCTGGCCGGCCAGGTGATCGCACAAGCGCTGGTGCCCCTGCGCGGTGTTGGGAAAGGACAGCAACTGGTCCATGGGGCGCACATGAACGGCCAAGGTGTCCTTGGCCACGTCCAAACCGATCCAAAGAGGCATAAGCGTTAGGCAACTCGGTAGACTGGGGGCAGGAGAGAGCCGCCTCGTCGCTGCCCACGCTTGTGAAGTTCGAGCGCAAGCTCGTTCAACTGTTCGGGCTGGGCGACGAGGTCGATGTGCGGCCGCCCTGGCTCCTACACGTGCTCCAACACTGCGACCGGTCGGCGTGCCGCACATCGCTCTCCACCCAAACTTTAGAGCAATGCGCAGACACAAGCGCGCCCGAGCGCGACGAAGCTTTCCCGAGACGGCCCGTCGCGCTAGGGCGCGCTCCTACGGAAGCCAGGACGCCAGCTACTCAAACGCCGCCAACCCACTCCCTTCCCCCGCGTGCGGGGGAAGGTGCCCGAAGGGCGGATGGGGGGGGAGCGCCGCGCCGGCTATGCGTGGCTTTTCCGAGACGGCCCGTCGCGCTCGGGCGTGCTCCTACGGGAGCCAGGACGCCAACTGCTCGAATGCCGCCAACCCACTTCCTTCCCCCGCATGCGGGGAAGGTGCCCGAAGGGCGGAAGGGGGGGGAGCGCCGCGCCGGCTATGCGTGGCTTACGAGACGGCCCGTCACGCTAGGGCGCGCTCCTACGGAAGCCAGGACGCCAGCTGCTCGAATGCCGCCAACCCACTTCCTTCCCCCGCATGCGGGGGAAGGTGCCCGAAGGGCGGATGGGGGGCGCGCCGCGCCGGCTATGCGTGGACCGCGCCGCCGCAACGAGTGCCCGCGCACCACAAAAAAGCAAACCCAACCGCAGGCGCGCGCTACGCCGGCTCGTCGGGCACAAGCTCCATCTCCAGTCGGATGATGTTGTCCTTGATCTGCAACTTGCGCTTCTTCAGGCGCTTCATCTGCAGCTCGTCTTCCGGATTGGCTGGCATGCGCTGGATCTCTTCGTCCAACGCGCGGTGCGCGCGTCGCAACGCGGCGATCTGCAGGGCGATCTCGGCGGGTGAGAGGGTATCCACGCCCCGAGCATACACAACCCCGGGCGACACGCGTCACCCGCGCTTGCCAAGCCAGCCCGGGCTGCCACAATGGCGCGCGCCGCCGCCGCAACCGGCCGCGTGCGCTATCCCATCATTGCCGCGCGGCCTTCGGCCGTCGAGAAAGGAGTCTTCCCGATGCGTTTGCGTTCTTCCCTGCTCGTCCTGAGCCTGATGGCAGCCCCCGGACTGGCCGCCGCGGCCGATGTCACCAAATACGACGGCTTTCTGTGCTGCAACCTGCGCACCGACGGCAGCTGGATCAGCGACAGCAACTACGCCGAAGACGGCAAGCGCATGCTTCCCGTAGGCACCCCGGTCAGCGTCACCGGTTTCGGCCGCAACCGCGTCAACCTGAAGATCGCCGGCGAAAAGCAGTCCATCGGCAACGACTACAGCCGCGACCTGGACAACACCGCGTTCGCTGCGCGCTATGTCGTGACTGCCGACCCCAAGCTCAAGCTGGCGACCTTTCCGCCCAAGATCCGCCAGGCCATCGCCGACGGCAAGCTCACCGGCGGCATGACGCGCGAACAGGTCCTCATGGCGGTCGGCTACCCGATCAGCAGCGAAAATCCGAACCTGGAAGCATCCCTGTGGCGCTACTGGCGCGACAGCTTCTCCGAATACCAGGTGCAGTTCGGTCCCAGCGGCAAGCTGGTCAAGGTCACTGCGGATCCGCAGCTGATGAATCTGGTCTGGGCACCCTGAGATACGAAGCGGACACTTAGCCCAGCCTAGCTGGCGTCCATCCGCGACACCGCAGGGGCAAGGCCATGGTGGGCAGCGTCTGCAGCGCTTCCCATCCACCACATGACGAGGTAGGCGATGCACGATGGAGAATTGATTGTTCCGCCCGATGCTTTGGCCGATCCGGATGCGTTCGAGTTGTTGCGCCTGTGGGCTGCGCACGAGCAGCTGCACGTGAGCATCAACAGCGATCTGGGCGGCGGGGCAGAGGACCTCGGCGAGCTGCTCGCCGATCTGTTCGAGCATGCCTCGCGGATGTTCGCCCAGCGCGATCGCATGCCACTGGCCCAATGCCGCACCTTGATGCTGGACGACTTCATGCGGCGCGTGGCCGACCCGAGCGGCGATCGGGAGGGCGGGCTGCCGGTGGAGCATTAGCGATAGCGCCGCGCGTCCACCCCTGGCAACCGATAGCGTCGGGCTCGCCGTCTCCGGCAGATTCCCACGCCCGTGCCGCGGTCGGCTGCAGACCGGATCCGAAGACCTCACTGTGATGCAATGGAGCGCCTGCCGGCACTGGCTTGCCGCCCCGGCAGCGTAGATCCGGGCACTACCGACCGTGCTGGCCGCCACCTTGAAGAGAGCGCCATGCAACGCGACCCAGTGCTATATCCGAACGACGACAACGGCGACACGCTGTGGCACATCGCCCGGCAAGGGGTGGATCTGACCAAGCCCCGCGAGATCGATTTCTCGGTGGTGTTTCCCACCAAGGAATCGGCACTGGAATTCTGCGTGGCCATGCTGCGCTGCGAGCAGAAGGTGCGTTGCCGTTACTACGAACAGAACACCGCTTTTCCGATGGACGTGACGGTGTACCCGACAATGGTGCCCAGCTACCGCGCGATCGTGGCCTTCGAACAGGAGCTGGCGCTGCATGCCACGCCGTTGGCTGGACATAATGATGGCTGGGAGTTCTCCGACTAGCGCGAAGGAACGCGCGGCCTTTGCGTGCAGTGGCCGATGCGTGTTCGGAATACGACATGGCCTGTACGGCATCCTGGCCTGCCGTTGCGTTGCGGCGCGGAGAGATTCAATCTGGGGCTCGGCGTCGTGCTGGGTGGCCTGTTCGTCGCTTACGGCCTCTACGCGGCGATCGCCATCCGGCATGCATTCGGAACCACGCGCTGACCGTGCAGCAGGCACACGATTCCTATCGGAGACCGCTCTGCATGGTGCGGTGTCCAGGCAACACGGTCGTCCTGTCGTTGCCTTATCCGGAGCAAGCGATCAATGAACAACCCCTACAACTCCTCGCCGGTTCCTGCGGTGATGCAGCATCTCAATGACACCATGGTGACCACGGCCCTGGAACTGCCGGGCCACCGCATCGTCCGCAGCCTGGGCCTGGTGCGCGGCATCACGGTGAGATCGCGTTCGATCGTGGGCAACTTCTTCGGCGGACTACAGACACTGCTGGGCGGCAACATCACCATTTACACACAGCTCTGCGAGCAGGCGCGCTCTGAAACCTATCGCGACATGGTGCAGCATGCCCGGCAGTTGGGCGCGAACGGGATCATCGCGGTGCGCTACGACGCCACCGAATTGATGGCCGGCCTCACCGAAGTGCTGTGCTATGGCACTGCGGTGGTGGTGGAGCCGCGTATCGCCTGAAGAGGCTGGCGGGCGATCGAGCGCTACATAGCAGATCTGAAGACTGACACGCCCTGTCTGGGCCCATCGCTGACTTGAAGGCGCTACATGATGGAGATCGTAATTCCCTTGGCGTTTGTCGCTGCGCTCTGTGGTGTACACGCCTACTTTCATTCCAGACGTGACAAACCGCCAAGCATGTGGGAACGGCTATTCGCAGGAATCTGGCTTGTCGTGCGGCGCGTCCTCTGCTTTGGCATGGCACTCTGCTTTTGGAGTGGAAGTTGCGCCTTGATCTACCAGATTGCCATCAAGGCAACGCCGCTTTCATCGCTGCTCTGGTTGGGATTTCTGGTGCCGCTGGGCTATCTCTTCGTGCATTGGGGACTGTACGGACGAGGCTACAAGAAAAACGATTTTACTGACGACCGGCGCGTCCACGAAGCGCGAAAGAAGCGCTATGGATGGCGCTGGTAAGGCCATACTTCAGCTCACTCACCAAGGCGACGCCGCGTCCTGCCCATACGGATAAATCGTTGCGATCCCGCCATCGGCGTCGTGCTGCAGCGGTGTCATCTTGATGCTGCGCAGATGCGTCTGGCCCTGGGACAGGCTGGCGTCGTGGTAGAACAGGTACCACTGGCCATCGACTGCACAGATGGAGTGGTGGGTGGTCCAGCCGATCACCGGTGCCAGAAGTACGCCTTGATAGGTGTACGGGCCGTAGGGCGAGTCGCTGGTGGCGTAGCAGATCAGGTGGGTGTCGCCGGTGGAATAGGACAGGTAATAGCGCCCGGCGTGTTGATGGACCCAGGGGCCTTCGAAGAAGCGGCGGGTGTGGTCGTCGGCGCGTAGTGGGGCACCGTGTTCGTCGAGGATCACCACTTCGCGGGTGGGTTCGGCCAGATGCAGCATGTCTGCGTGCAGGCGCCCGACCCGCGGGCCGAGCGCCGGTGCCGCGCCTTCGGGTTCCTGGTGGGTGTGCGCATAGACGTTGTCGCGATAGTGCTGCAGCTGGCCGCCCCAGATGCCGCCGAAGAACAGGTAGTGCTCGCCGTCGGTATCGGCGAACACCGCAGGGTCGATGGAGTAGCTGCCGGCGATCGGCTGCGGTTCTGCGGTGAACGGGCCTTGCGGGCCTTCGCTGACCGCGACCCCGATCTGGAAGATGCCGTCGGCACGCTTGGCCGGAAAATACAGATAGGTCTTGCCGTTGCGTTGCGCGGCATCCGGTGCCCACATCTGCCGTTGCGCCCAGGGCACATCGCGCACGTGCAGCACTTCGCCCAGGTCTTCGGCCGGCGCATCCGGGTGCGCCATGCGAAAGACGTGGTAGTCCTCCATGCAGAAGTGCGAGCCGTCGTCGCTGAACGCCACGCCGGCATCGATGTCGTGCGAGGGATAGATGTAGAGCGCGCCGTCGAACACGTGTGCGGAAGGGTCGGCGGTGTAGAGGTGGGTCACCAGCGGTGCGCAAATGGCGGTGCGCGCCAGCGCCTGCAGTGTGGCGGCTTGCAGTTCATCGGACATGCGCGTACCTGTGCATGAGGGGGAGGGAGGTCATTGGCCTGCAACCGCGAGTGCCGCCTGGCGACGTGCGCCAAGCTCGCGTTCGATGCGCGATTCCAGCGCCTTGTCGATCTCGTACAAGGCCAGCAGCGCGGTGCCGAGCAGGAACGGGAGCGAGGCGTAGACGCTGATGGCCAGGCGGATGCCGTCGCTCACTGCGGTGCTTTGCTGCGCCAGTGCGGCGTTGTAGCCATAGAACGCCAGGATGCCCGCGACCAGCGCGCCGCCGATGCTCAGGCCGATCTTCAGCCCGCACAACATCGCAGAGAAGATGATCGCGGTGGCGCGGCGGTGGTTCTTCCACTCCGAGTAGTCGGCTACGTCGGCGATCATCGCCCACAGCAATGGAATGGTGATGCCGTAGAAAAAGCCGTGCAGCACGTAGGAGGCGAACACCCACGCGATGGCGTTGGGCGGATACACGTAGAAGGCGAGCAGGAACAACGTGGAGACCAGCAGCGCGCCGCCGAAGACATTGCGCTTGCCATAACGGTCGGCCAGACGCTTGGAAAAGCCGATACCCACGATCATCGCCAGAATGCCGCCGGCACTGAATACGCTGAAGGCCGAGGTCGGCGCATCCTGCGGCCACTGCAGCGCCGTCATGCCGGCACCGGTGAGCATGGCGTTGATGCCGCCGATGAAACGGTTGAAACCTGCGCTGTCGAGAAACTGCGCCAGCGCGCCGGCGTCCAGGTAGTACTTGAAGTAGTAGATGTACATCCCGCCCTTCATGGCGAGATTGATGAAGACCAGGATGGTCAACGCCAACATCACCAGCCAGGGCTTGTTGCGGACCAGGTCGGCCAGGTCCTGGCGTACGCTGCTGCGTTGTTCGCTGATCGGCAGTACGCGCTCGCGGGTGGTGAGAAAGGTGATCAGGAAGCACAGCGTGCCGACTGCCGCGAACAGCGCCATGGTGTTGCGAAAACCCTGCGCCTTGTCGCCGTTGCCCAGGATCAGCACCAGCGGCAGCAACAGCACCTGGATCACGAACTGCGCCAGCGTCACCGCCAGGAAGCGATACGCCGACAGGCTGTTGCGCTGCTCCATGCTGCCGGTGAGCACCCCGCTCAGAGCCGAGTACGGCAGGTTGTTGGCCACGTACACCAGCATCAGCAAGGTATAGGTGGCGAACGCATAGGCGATCTTGCCCTGCTCGCCGAGCGCTGGCGTATTGAAGGTAGCCAGCGACAACGCACCGAACGGCAGCGCCGTCCAAAGGATCCAAGGGCGGAACTTGCCCCAGCGCGTGCGGGTGCGGTCGGCCAGGATGCCGATGATGGGAGTGAACACGAAGGCACCCAGCAGGCCGACCACGAAGATCAGTGTGGCCGCCGCGCTGGCAGGAATGCGGAACACATCGGTATAGAAGAACGCCAGAAACGTCACCAGCGTCTGGAAGATCAGGTTGGCGGCCAGGTCGCCCAGGCTGTAGCCGATCTTCTCGCGCAGGGACAGCGGATGGGACGCATCGTTCATGAGGTCGGGCGGGCTCGATGAGTGCTGCGGAAAACGCCGCGGCGCGCGCTGCTTCGCGCGCCGTGACGGGTGATCGCAGCGGGCAAGGACAGCACCTGGAGTGGCTTGCAAGACGTCGCGAGCAATCGCCAGGCGGGCACGGACGGCGCACTCTGGACCGGCGTGTACGAGGAGTACATGCCGGTCCAGAGTAGCGGCCGCGCCCGCCTGGCGGTGAGCGCAGTTGTTTCGATAGCCACTCCTAGAAGGTACCGCGGATGCCGAGCATGACGGTGCGCCCGGGTTGATACAGATCGTAGGTGGCGTTGGGCCAGGCGTAGGTCGTGCGCAAGGGCTCGTCGGTGATGTTGGTGACGTTGAGGGTGAGCTGCGGCTTGGACGGCAGCCAGTCCAGCGCATAGCTGGCCGACAGATCCAGCTGGCCGCGCGCATCGGCATTCAGGCGTGCGTACGGAATGCCGTTCTGGTTGGCGCCGGAGATCACCATGTCGTCGTTCCAGGTGTAGGACACGCGCACCGAGGCGGCGTTTTTCTCCCAGTACACCGTCCCGTTCCACAGGTTCGGCGCCACGCCCACCGCCACCGCCGGTACGCCCTCGCCTTCAGAAGACTGGGTGACGTGGGTGTAGTTGAGGCTGAAGCCCAGGCCATCGACCAGCCTGTCCAGCGGCTGCACCCAGATGGCTTCGGTACCGCGGATGTCGAGCACGCCATCGGCATTGACCTGGGTCTGCACGTCGACCGTGGCCGCATCCGGCCCACCGCGCTGCTGCAGGCCAGCCTGCTGGATCGGCAGCAGGCTGTCGTACGGCACGCCCAGCTGATTGAAGGGAATGCGCCGCACGCCATTGACGGTGAAGCCGCTGATGCGCTTGTTGAACAGGGTCAGGCCCACATACCCTTCGCCGCCGGTATACCACTCGCCGCCGAAATCGACATTGGTGGACAGGTACGGCGCCAGGTTGGGATTGCCTTGCGTTGCGGTCTGCGCGGAGGGATCGCTGAAATTGGTGTTGGGCAACATCGCGCTCGGGTCCGGGCGGGTGAGCGTGCGCGAGCTGGACAGCCGCAGTACCACATTGTCGGCCACGTCCCAGGCCGCATTGAACGAGGGCAGGGCTTCCTTGTAGTCGGAATCGAGCACCTGCACGCGGCGGATGCCGTTGATGGTGACCGGCCCGGTGATGGTCTGGTCGGTGGTGACGTAACGTACGCCGGCGTTGAGCCGAAGCGTGCGATTCCACACCTCGGTTTCCGCGTTGGTTTCGATGTAGAAGCCGAGGTTCTTCTCGCGGATGCCGCCGGTCGAGGCGCCGGTGTTGGCCGAGTTGGATTCCGGCGCTGCATCGCGCAGTGGGTAATAGTTGGTGTCGCGCAGGAAGCGATCGAAATCGGCGGTAATGAAGCCGTCCGGGCCGGGCCGCAGATATGTCGCCAGCACCGCGCTCGGCACGGCCGAGCCGGGCCCGCCGTTGCAGACGTTGCCGCCGCCGCCGCGGCAGACCACCTGTTCCCACGCCACGCTGTTGTCGAAGCCGCGAATGGTGCGCTCGGCCTGGTCGTAGGCCGCACCGATCTTGATGTTGCGTTTGTCTTCGCCGAACTGCAGGTCGGCGCGCGCGCCACGGGTTTGCGTCACGCGCTTTTCGTTCTGGATGTTGACCCGGCCACCGCTCCAGCCCCAGCCCAGGTTGGGATCGTTCAGATCCAGCGGGCTGCTGATGCTGGGACGATCACCGCCGGTGTTGCGGTAGTCCACGGTGGTGAAAGGCGAGGTCACCAGGATGCTGGGCGATTCGCGTGCCAGCCAGCTGCGCGTGGCATTGGCCTGCACGTTGAGCTTGATGTCCTGCTCGGCGCCGAACAGCAGCTCGGCACCGGGATTGACGCTCCAGAACTTGACGTTCTCCCGGTACGGGCGCGCTTCCAGAAAGTACTGCGCATTGGCGAAGGTGGCGCTGGTGACCACGTTGTTCTGATCCAGCTGCATGCCCAGCGGGATCATGTTGCCGTTGCGGCCGATCAGATTCATGCTGATGCGTTCGGTGGTGCGCTCGGCTTCGGAGTACAGCGTGTCCAGGTAGAAATGCAGGCTGTCGGAAGGCCGCCATTCCAGCGCCATCACCGCCGCGTCGCGGTCGCGATCGCCGCTCATGTGCACGCTGCGGCCCAGCCGCGGGATCAGCGCATCGCTGATCTGGGCGATGCTCAGGCCCGGATTGCGCGCCAGCAGCCAGGCCGCATCGATGGTTTCGCCGGTGGTCAGGCCGCTGCCGGCAGTGGCCGGCACCCGATCGGGAATGCGCCAGTTGCCGCCGCCGTTGACGTTGCAGGCGGCCGGCTGATTGGTCGCCGGCGTGCCTGCGGGCGGGGCGAGGCCGCATTGGGTGTAGGTGAGGCCGGGATTGGTCCAGCCCACGCTCTCGAAGCCGCGCACGCCCAGCTTGCTGCGCACCGAGGCCAGCCCGAACAATGCGCCGAAGGTGCCTTCCTCATTGGTCCAGCTGCCCATGAAGGCGCCACGCGGGGTGGTCTTCTCGCTGGTGCTGTTCCAGTCGGCCTGGGCCTGATAGGTGAAATGCACGCCGGCGCGGTCGAACGGGCGCGCGCTGCGCATGTCCACCACGCCGGAGACGCCGCCCTCGAGCATGCTCGCGGTGGGAGTCTTGCTGACGGTGAGCTGGGTGAAGAACTCGGTGGGGAACAGGTTCAGATCGACTTCGCGGTTCTGATTCTGCGCATTCAGGCCGATCGAGGCGGTGGCGATGCTGGAGCCGTTGAGCGTGGTCTTGGTGAAGCTGGTGCCCAGGCCGCGGATGGCGATATTCAGGCCCTCGCCGTTGACATCGCGCGCCAGCTGCACGCCGGGGATGCGGTTGAGCGACTCGGCGATATTCATGTCCGGAAACTTGCCGATGTCTTCGGCGAACACGGTGTCGGCGAAGCCGACCGCATCGCGCTTGGCATCGGTGGAGAACTGGATGCTGCGGCGGTAGCCGGAGACGGTGACGGTATCGAGCTGGGTCACTGCATCGTTGCCGCCCGCCGGATCCGGCGGGGATTGCGACGTAGTGGTGTCGGACTGGGCCCAGGCGACCGTGCTGGCCATGCCCAGCAGGACCGAGCCCAACGCGCAGGACAACGCGGTTCGTGCGTAGCTGTTCTTCACCGTAATCCCTTCCCTAACAGGTGAGCGGGTATCCCACGCATCGCCCCGGCGCAGGGAATGCCGCCGCCGGAATCGGCGCGGCGATGGTGCGGTGGGGAAGACGGGCGATCAGTGCCGTTGGATGTTAGCGCTACCAAATTCGCAACATCACGCTGCAGGGCAGCATAGGCCTGCGGGACCGGCAGGACCGCAGCATGCGAGCGGATCTCAGCATGGACGCAGCGTCCCGCGTGGCGTTCTCGTGCTGCACTGCGCGATGGATTCATCGCCACGGCGTGGTAATGGTAGCGCTATCACCCGTGGCGCAAGGCCACCTCCTGCAGGTGCGGCGGTCGATGAACTCCAGCGAAGAACGCGGCAGCGACACGCGTGACCGGCACCGGAGCCGTACGCGCTGCGGCTATGCCGCCAGGTCGGTTCGGGACCTGCGCGATGCGCTGCTCCACGCAGGCCATGCGCATGAGTGACACGCCCGCAGGCGTACCCGTCGCTGCGCCGGCGGGGCTGGGCCGCGTGCGCTGGCGCGTCTGCGCGCTGCTGCTGGCGGCCACCACCATCAACTACGTCGACCGCCAGGTGCTGGGCGTGCTGGCACCGTTCCTGCAGACCCGGATCGGCTGGAACGAGATCCAGTACGGCTATATCGTCACCGCCTTCCAGGCGGCGTACGCGGTGGGGCTGTTGTGCAGCGGTGCGGTGATCGACCGCTTCGGCACGCGCATCGGCTATGCGCTGGCGATCGGCGTCTGGAGCCTGGCGGCAATGGGGCATGCACTGGCGAGCAGCGTGGTCGGTTTTGCGATTGCGCGCTTTTTCCTGGGATTGGGCGAATCGGGCAATTTTCCTGCTGCGCTCAAGACGGTGGCCGAATGGTTTCCGCGCCGCGAGCGCGCGCTGGCCACCGGCATCTTCAATTCCGGATCCAACATCGGTGCCATCGTCGCGCCGTTGCTGGTGCCGGTGATCGCCACCGCCTGGGGCTGGCAGGCGGCGTTCCTGTTCACCGGCGTGCTCAGCGCCACCTGGCTTGGGGTGTGGTGGGTCAGTTACCACCCGCCCGAGCAACAGCCCGGCTTATCGGCGGCGGAACTGGCGCATATCCGCAGCGATGCGCACGAACCGGTACAGCGCCGGCTGTCGTGGGCGCAGGTGTTGCGGCACCGGCAGGCCTGGGCGTTCGTGCTGGGCAAGTTCATCACCGATCCGATCTGGTGGTTCTTTTTGTTCTGGCTGCCGAAGTTCCTGCATGCCCAATATGGTTTGAGCCTGCTGCAGCTTGGTGCGCCGTTGATCGTGATCTTCGTGCTGGCCGATGTCGGCAGTATTGCCGGGGGCTGGATCGCCGGGCGCTTCATCGCGCGCGGCTGGAGCGTCAACCGCGCGCGCAAGACCGCCATGCTGATCTGCGCCGTCTGCGTGGTGCCGATCGTGTTCGCCGCGCGGGCGGACCACCTGTGGCTGGCGGTGACGCTGATCGGGTTGGCGACCGCGGCGCATCAGGGCTGGTCGGCCAACCTGTTCACGCTGCCCTCGGACATGTTCCCACGCCATGCAGTGGCCACGGTGGTGGGCATCGGCGGATTCGCCGGCGCGGTGGGCGGGATGTTGATCGCCACCTTCATCGGGTTTTTGCTACAGGCGACCGGAAGTTATGTGCCGGTGTTCCTGATGGCCGGTTCTGCATATCTGCTGGCGTTGGCCGTCGTGCATCATTTAGTGCCGCGGCTGGAACCGGCGCACCTGCCTGCGGCCGATCCGGCGCCGCCATCTTCCTGAGGGACGCATCATGCATCTGCACAGAGTGGGACTGGGCGTGTTGCTCGCCGCAAGCATCGTTTCGGCCGCACAGGGCACGCCATTGGCAGCGGGCGCGTCCAAGTTTCTTGGCAGTGCCTACAGCCCGCAACAGGCACCGGAGTTCGCGCAGTACTGGAACAAGCTCACGCCGGAGAATGCCGGTAAGTGGGGCACGGTGGAAGCGGTACGCGACCGGATGGACTGGAGCGGGCTGGACACGGCCTACCGGTTCGCCAAGGCGAACGGCATGCCGTTCCAGATGCATGTGATGGTCTGGGGTAACCAGCAGCCGGAATGGATCAAATCGCTCCCGCCGGCCGAACAACGCCGCGAGATCGAACAATGGTTCGCTGCCGTCGCGCAGCGCTATCCGGACATCGACCTGCTGGAAGTGGTCAACGAACCGCTCAACGATCCGCCCAGCAAGGACGATGCCGGCGGCGGCAACTATCTGCAGGCACTCGGCGGCAGCGGCGCCAGCGGCTGGGAATGGGTGCTGCAGTCGTTCCGGCTGGCTCGCCAGCACTTTCCGCGCGCCCGGCTGATGATCAACGACTACAGCATCACCAACACTGCCAATGCCACGCAGCGCTATCTGCAGATCGTGCAGCTATTGCAACGCGAGCGTCTGCTGGATGCGATCGGCATCCAGGAGCATGCCTTCGAGACCACGCCGAATGTGGCGATGTCGGTGCACCGCGCCAATCTGGACGCACTGGCGGCCACCGGCCTGCCGATCTACATCACCGAGTTCGATCTGGATGGCCCCAGCGATGCGCAGCAACTGGCCGATTATCAACGGGTGTTCCCGACCTTCTGGGAGCATCCGGCGGTGCGCGGCATCACCCTGTGGGGATTCCGCCCCGGACTGTGGCGCGACAAGCAGGCGGCGTATCTGGTGCGCAGCGATGGCAGCGAGCGCCCCGCCCTGACCTGGTTGCGCGATTACGTGGCGACCCATCCCGGAACGCCCGCGCCATGACGCGGGCGGCCAACGGCATCCGCTTCCCGCATTCTTCGGCGTTCTGATTCCATGCCCACGTCCTTGCCATTGACCCTGCACGACGACCGCCTGCTGCCGGCAGATCCCGGCACCCGCGCCATCGCGCGCCGGCTGTATGCGCAGATTGCGCAGCTGCCGATCATCAGCCCGCACGGCCACACCGACCCGGCCTGGTTTGCGACCGATGCCGCCTTCGCCAACGCCACCGAACTGCTGCTGGTACCCGACCATTACGTGTTCCGCATGCTCTACAGCCAGGGCGTCGACCTGGATGCGCTGGGCATTCCGCGCGCCGATGGCACGCGCGCGGCGGTCGACCCGCGTGCGGCGTGGCGCGTATTTGCCGCCCACTTCGCGCTGCTGCGCGGCACGCCGTCGGCGTTGTGGCTCAACCATGTCTTCCATGACGTGTTCGATCTGCGTCTCCGGCTGGATGCCGGCACCGCCGATCACTACTACGAACACATCACCGCCGCGCTGCAGACGCCGGCATTCGCGCCACGTGCGCTGTTCGAGCGCTTCAACATCGAGGTGATCGCCACCACCGAATCGCCGCTGGACACGCTGCAGCACCACACGGCCATCGCCGGCAGCGGATGGAAGGGACGCGTGCTGACCGCCTATCGCCCGGACCCGGTGGTGGATCCGGAGCACGAACAGTTCGCCGATGCACTGCAGCGCTTCGGCGAACTCACCGGCGAAGACGTCTACACCTGGCCAGGCTATCTGCGTGCGCACCGCCAGCGCCGCGCCTTCTTCGCAGCGCACGGTGCCACCTCCACCGATCACGGCCACCCCAGTGCCGCTACCGCGGACCTGGCGCCGGCCGAGGCGCAACGCCTGTTCGAGACCGTGGTGCGCGGCGCGGCGACCCCGGCGCAGGCCGAATTGTTCCGCGCGCAGGTGCTGACCGAGATGGCGGGCATGAGCCTGGACGACGGCCTGGTGATGCAGCTGCATCCGGGCTGCTTCCGCAATCACAACCGGCCACTGTTCCAGCGCTATGGACGCGACAAGGGTGCCGACATTCCGATGCGCACCGACTACGTGCACGCGCTCAGGCCCTTGCTGGATCGCCATGGCAACGACCCGCGGCTGCGCCTGATCGTGTTCACCCTGGACGAGACCAGCTATAGCCGCGAACTGGCGCCATTGGCCGGGCATTACCCGGCGCTGCTGCTGGGCCCGGCATGGTGGTTCCATGACGCGCCCGAAGGCATGTGGCGCTTCCGCGAGCAGACCCTGGCCAGTGCCGGCTTCTACAATACGGTGGGCTTCAACGACGACACCCGCGCATTCCTGTCGATTCCCGCGCGGCACGATGTGGCACGGCGCGTGGACAGCGCGTTCCTGGCCACGCTGGTGGCCGAGCATCGGCTCGACGAAGACGAAGCTGCGCAGATCGCGGTGGACCTGGCCTACCGGCTGCCCAAGCAGGCCTACAAGCTGTGAGGCGATGGGGCGACGGACCCGTGCCGGCTGCCGTTTTGCCGTACGCGATATGCTGCCCGCATATGCAGGATCCGGTGCCATGACCCCGGGGTCGTGGGCATCGGCTGCGGCGGGCGGCCTGCGCCATCGCTGCGCGCGCTGGATGCCCTTGATCCTGCTCGTGATCTACGCGGCCCTGCCTGCACTGGGCGTCTCGGCGGAGCAGGCGGGTGATGCGCCGCGCGAGCGTGTAGTGCTCGACGCGCAATGGCGCTTCCAGCGCGGCGATCCGCCGGGCAACACCGTGGTGCTAGATTACGACGTGCGCCCGCAGGTGAGCGGCAGCGAGGATGGCAAGGCGGCCGATGCACGTCCGGAGCAGGCGCAGCGACTGCGTGCGTCGGCGACGAACGTCCTCAAGCCATGGATCCTGCCGACCGGCAATGCCTTGATCGCCAATCCCGCCCAGCGTCATCGGCGCCCACCCGGCCATCCCGGCAGCGATGTGGCCTATGTGCAGGCGGACTTCGACGACAGCCGCTGGCAACAGGTGGAGCTGCCGCACGACTGGGCCATCGCCGGGCCGTTCCTGGCCGATGGGCCTTATGGCGGCATGGGCCGTCTGCCGAGCTGGGGTGTGGGTTGGTATCGCAGGACGTTGGATATCCCCGCCAGCGACCGCGGCCGCTCGCTGTTTCTTGATCTCGATGGTGCGATGGCGTATGCCACGGTCTGGCTCAACGGCAAGCTGGTCGGCGGCTGGCCCTACGGTTACGGCTCCTGGAGGCTGGACCTGACCCCGTACGCGATCGTCGGCGGACGCAATCAGCTGGCGATCCGCCTGGACAATCCGCCCGACTCGGCGCGCTGGTATCCCGGTGGCGGGTTGTATCGCCACGTGTGGTTGACCAAGACCGCGCCGCTGCATGTCGCGCACTGGGGTACGCAGCTCACCACGCCGCAGGTCTCGGCGGCGTCGGCGCGGGTGGAGCTGTCCGTCACCCTGGACAACGCCGCGCACACGGCTGCGCAGGCGCAGGTCGACACCGCGATCTACCCGCTCGATGCCGACAGCGGCGCGCCCCGTGGTGCGGCGGTGGCGCAGATCGCACCGCTGCAGGTTTCGGTACCGGCCGGTGGCAGCGCCCGCGTGCAGGGCGCGGTGCGCATCGATCATCCCCAGTTGTGGGGTCCGCCACCGACCCAGCGTCCGCACCGCTATGTGGCAGTGACCGAGGTCCGCCAGAACGGGCGGGTGGTGGACCGCTACCACACCCCGTTCGGCATCCGCAGCATCGTGTTCACTGCCGACCGGGGCCTGCTGGTCAATGGCGAGCGCGTGCCCATTCGCGGTGTGAACAACCACCACGACCTCGGTGCATTGGGCGCCGCCTTCAACGCGCGCGCCGCCGAGCGCCAGCTGCAGTTGCTGCAGCAGATGGGCGCCAATGCGATCCGCATGAGCCACAACCCGCCCGCACCGGAACTGCTGGAACTCACCGACCGCATGGGCCTGCTGGTGGTGGACGAAATCTTCGACAGTTGGGAGATGAAGAAGACCCCGCTGGATTTCCACCTGGTGTTCCCGCAATGGCATGAGCCGGACCTGCGCGCGATGCTGCGCCGCGACCGCAACCATCCGTCGGTGATGCTGTGGAGCGTGGGCAACGAGGTCGGCGAGCAGTACACCGGCGAGCAGGGTGCCGCGATTGCGCGCGCCCTGCATGCCATCGTGCACGACGAAGATCCCAGCCGTCCGGCCACGGTGGCGATGAACTACGCTTCGCCGGACATGCCGCTGCCAGCCGCGCTGGATGTCATCAGCCTCAACTATCAGGGAGAAGGCATTCGCGATGCGCCTGAATTTGCGGGCACCGAGCGCATCCGCAAGCAACCGCAATACCCTGCATTCCATGCGCAGTTTCCGCACAAGGCGATCCTCAGCAGCGAAACCGCCTCGGCATTGAGCAGCCGCGGCGTGTACCTGTTCCCGGTGACGCCGCAGACCAGCGCACCGGTCCGCGAGGGACGCGGCGGCGATGCGGAGGCGCACCAGGTCAGTGCCTACGAACTGCATGCCGTGGACTTCGGTTCCAGTGCGGACAAGGTGTTCGCCGCGCTGGACCGGCACCCGTACGTCGCCGGTGAATTCGTCTGGACCGGTTTCGATTACCTGGGCGAACCCACGCCGTACTACAGCGCGCGCAGCGCGTACTCGGGCATCCTGGACCTGGCGGGATTTCCCAAGGACCGCTATTGGCTGTACCAATCGCGCTGGCGCCCGGAGCTGCCGATGGCGCATCTGCTGCCGCACTGGAGCTGGCCGGGGCGCGAGGGCCAGGTCACTCCGGTGCACGTGTTCACCTCCGGCGACGAGGCCGAACTGTTCGTCAACGGCGTCTCGCAGGGAAGCAAGCGCAAGGGCCCGCTGCAGTATCGCCTGCGTTGGGATGCGGTGGTGTACCAGCCTGGCGAGCTGCGTGTGCAGGCCTACCGTCATGGCAAACCGTGGGCGAGCGACCGCCTGCAGACCGCAGGCCGCGCCACACGCATACAGGCCATACCCGACCGCAGCCGCATCCGCGGCGATGGCAAGGATCTGAGCTTCATCACCGTGCGCCTGCTCGATCGCCAGGGACGCGCTGCACCGACTGCAGGCGACCGCCTGCGCTTCCGCATCGAGGGACCGGGTGAACTGGTGGCCACCGACAATGGCGACCCGACCAACCTGGAGTCGTTCGTCTCGACACAACGCAATGCCTTCAATGGCCTGTGCCTGGCCATCGTGCGTGCGCGCAACGGTGCGCGCGGTCCGATCACCCTGCATGTGGAATCAGACACGCTGCAGCCCACCAGCGTGCAGGTGCGGGCCGAATGAGCGGCCTGTTGCGCACCAGCGCTGTGGGTTGCTTGCACGGTGCGTTGCGGCCCTCGTCAGCCAGGGTTCGCCCAAGAAGAGGCACGCCCACATGTCGCAGGTGCATCGAACGCATGCAAGGCCGCATGTGTACCGGCGCTGCGGAGCACGTGCTCATGGCTGCGCATGCCGGACATCGTGGCGGTCCTGTCCAGCAATCGCGTGAAGTACAGCTACTGCATTCCTGCGCTCACCGGTATGCACACGCCGCATTCCCACCACACGCCCCTTTTGACTTGTGAGAACGCCATGCATCACCGACCCTGGCTGTTACGCTGCGGCTTGCTGCTCGGGCTGAGCGCAATCGCGGCATCCGCCACGGCAGCGCCGGCGTGCGCGCCCGGAGCGGTGACGCTCAAGTCGGCCTATTCCAAGGGGTTTTTGCTGGGGACGGCAGTCAATGCCGAGATCGTCTCCGGCAAGGACGCCGCCTCGGCGGCGCTGGTGGCCTGCCATTTCAATGCGGTCACGCCGGAGAACGTGATGAAGGCCGAGATCGTCGCCCCACGGCCGGGTGTGTTCGATTTCGCCGCCGCCGATGCATTCGTGGCCTACGCGCAGCGCCAGCACCTGTTCGTGGTCGGGCACACCCTGGTCTGGCACAACCAGACGCCGGACTGGTTCTTCGTGGATGCGCAGGGCGCGCCCAATACCTCGGCCGCGCAGATCGAGCGCATGCGCGCGCACATCGAACGGGTCGCAGGGCGCTATGTCGGCAAGGTGCAGGCCTGGGACGTGGTCAACGAGATCGTCGACGAAGACGGCAGCTACCGCGCCACCAACTGGGTACAACGCGTCGGCGATGGTGACACCGTGGTGCGCAATGCCTTCGCCTTCGCGCAGCGCTACGCACCAGATGCCGAGCTCTACTACAACGACTTCAATGCCTGGCGACCGGCCAAGCGCGACGGCATCGTGCGCATGGTCCGGATGCTGCAGCAGGCCGGAATCCGTATCGATGGGGTGGGCATGCAGGGACATTGGGGGCTGAACTACCCTAGCGTGCAGGACATCGAAGCGGCGATCGATGCCTATGCCGCGCTCGGCATCAAGGTGATGATCACCGAGCTGGACGTGGACGTGTTGCCGGTCACCAAGGAAGGGCAGGTGATCGGCACCGGACTGGCGCACAAGCAGTTTCAACTGCCGGAATTCAAGCGTTTTCTCGACCCGTATCGCGATGGCCTGCCACCGCAGGTACAGGCGCAGTTGCGCGAGCGCTATGCCGAGCTGTTCGCGCTGTTCTGGCGCAAGCGCGACAAGCTGGCGCGCGTCAGTGTCTGGGGCGTCAGCGACGGCATGTCGTGGAAGAACGATTACCCGGTGCCCGGCCGCACCAACCATCCGCTGCTGTTCGACCGTGAGCATCGGCCCAAGCCCGCCCTGGAGGCGGTACTGGCAGTGCCCGCGTCCGGGCGATAGTGCGCACTGCACGCCGTGTGCAAGGCGCCTGCATCGGCATGATGGCATGATGGGGCCACCTGGATCCCTGGATTTCCCGATGCGCGTGCCGCCCTACCTGCTGTTGGCCGTTCCGTTGCTGGCCATCGTTGCTGCCTGCACCAAGAAGGATCCGCCGCCGCCGCGGTTTTCTGCGGTCGGGCAGGTGGAAGCGTTCGCTCCCGGATTCGGCGAGGTGATTGCGGCCGATGCACGCATCGAAAAGCTCACCGAAGGCTTTATCTGGTCCGAGGGCCCCACCTGGGTGCGTGCCGGCGGCTATCTGTTGTTTACCGACGTGCCGGAGAACAAGCTGTATCGCTGGTCCGAAGACGCAGGACTTTCCGTGCTGCTGTCGCCGTCGGGCTATACGGGTCCGGAACTGCCCACGTTGCGCGAGGCGGGCGCCAACGGCCTGTATGCCGAACCCGATGGCACCGTGTTGCTGGCCGATTCCGGCACCCGCATCGTCGCCCGGCTCGATCCGGCCACGCGCAAGAAGACGCCACTGGCCACCAGCTTCGAAGGCAAGCGCTTCAACAGTCCCAACGACGTGGTCCGTCGCAAGGACGGCGTGGTGTTCTTCACCGATCCCCCCTACGGACTGAAGGATCTGAACGATTCTCCAGTCAAGGAACTGCGCTTCAATGGCGTGTATCGGTTGGATACCGACGGCAGCGTGCATCTGCTGGACGATAGCCTGAGCTTCCCGAACGGCATCGCCTTGTCGCCGGATCAGCGCACGCTGTACGTGGCCAACTCCGATCCGAAGCGGCCGATCTGGATGGCGTACGCGCTCGATGCCCAGGGTGCAGTGACCGGCAAGCGCGTCTTCGCCGATGCCTCGGATCTGCTCGCCAAGCAGGCGCCCGGTCTTCCCGACGGCATGGCGGTTTCGTCGGATGGCCATGTGTTCGCCACCGGCCCCGGCGGCGTCATCGTGTTCGATCCGGCCGGACAACGCCTTGGCCGCATCGCCACCGGCGAGGCCATTTCCAATTGTGCGTTCGGCAACGATGGCCGCACCCTGTACATGACCTCGCACGCGATGCTGGCGCGGGTGCGTGTCAAGACGCTGGGGCTGGAGTTCGCGCCCTGACGCGGCTTGCCCGGTTGGCGTGAGTATCGATGGCGCAGGCAGGTCGAGAAGGCCTGCCCCGACGCGCTTCGCACGCGCTGCCGGTCACCGGCAGATCGCTGCGGTCAGCTCGAGCGATCCGGCCCTGCAACGCGCTCGGGCTTGGCGGTCGCCGCGAGCAAGCCGGTGAAGAAGAACACGCAGACCACCATCAGGACGATCACGCGCAGCCAGTAGTTCGCCGGGTCGCTCGCGACATCGAAGCTCACCCCGGCACACCGACGGCCCAGGCATCTGACTTCGCCGGTCGACAGCGCTTCGCGTAGGAACAGCGCAGGAACGCTCATGAATACCAGGGCCATCGTGCCGCGCAACACGGCGTCCGCACGGCTTGCAGGGCGTGCGTAGCGCCTCCAGAAGTAGCGCCAGCAAAGCCAGTGCACGATCAAGGCGGCCAGCCCAAGCAGCAGCAACGACGAGATGGGCACTGCTGTCATCGCGACAAAGCCTCCTGCTTCACGCATGATGTAACCGGCGATGTCGGTGCCACGCAGACCGACACGGTGCGAGCATCGCTACGGACGATGGCTAGTCCATCGCCCGTTCGCCGCCCAGCATCAGCACATCATCCAGCTCCGGGCCACCGCCGCGATCGGCGCTGCCGGCGGCCAGATAGAGGGTTCCGTCGACCGTGACGACCTGGGTGCCATGCCGGCCTTGCGGCAGCGCTGCGAGCGTGCTCCAGGTGGCGGCGTGCGGATCGTAGGCTTCCACTTCGTCGTGTGCCTTGACCTGCCGCATGCTCTCCCCGCCGATGATCAGCAGCTGCCCATTGCGTGCGACAGCGGCCGTGCCGGCGCGCTGGGTGGGCAGGGCGGCCGGGGCCACCGACCAGGTGCCGCGCTGGATATCGTAGACATCCACCTCCGAAATGGTTTGCGCCAGGGTGTTGCCGCTTTCGTGTGCCGAGCGGCGCCCACCGGCGGCATACAGCTTTCCGTCGATCACTGCCGCATGGAAATGGTCGCGCGCGCGCGGCGCATCGGCCAGCTGGGTCCACTGCTGTGTCCGGGTATCGAAGGCATCCAGCCATGGCACGTAGCCGCTCATATGGCCGCGCGTATTGCCGCCGACCAGATACAGCACGCCGTCGTGTTCCACCGTGCCGGCGGCACCGCGGCGCCGGTGCTTGGGAATTTCCGGCCCCTCCTGCCATCGATCGGTCTGCGGATCGTAGATCAGCATGTGGCTCAGCGACGCCTCCTCCGGGTAGTCGCCAGTGAAGCCGCCCACGAGGTAGAGCTTTCCGGATGAGACCACCGCCTGCGCATGGCTCACCATCAGCGGTGGCGCGCTGCCCTGCGACCAGCGACGCGTACGCGTATCGAAGATCTCCAATGGACGCTGATCGCGTCCACCGATCAGATACAGGCGATCGCCGATGGCGACCATGCTGTTCTCATGGCGCGCATGCGGTGTGTTGCGCGTGGTCAGCGTTTGCCACTTGGCCGGCTGTTTCGATGCCGCCGGGGTAGACGCTGGCGGCGCCTTGTCGGCGGCATGACCCGCTGCGGGGAATGTGCCGATCGCGGCAGCAAGCAGGCTCGCGCAGAACGAGGTCTTCAACAGGCGCATGCAGCACTCTTCCAGTCAGCGTGGCAGGCCAGTGTAGCGATACATGCACGATGATCCACCTGCGCAAGCAGACTGATCTGCAGCCAGGTCACGCACGGTGGATGCTATGTGTGCGATGCGTGGCTTGTGATGCGCTGCCTTGCCGACAGCCCGCTGCCAGCAGCATGCATGTGTCGCGACGCCGCCGATCGGCATGGCGCCTGCGTCGTGGTGGCTGCCAGCCTCTTCACATGCAGCAGCATCGCGCATGCGAACACTACGGCAACCCGATGCAACAGGAGAACGTGGTGGCACGCACACCAGCAAAGCAGGCAATTTCTACGACACCACCCAGTAACGTTGCCAGCGCCGCGGCGCGCGGACTGCGGCTGCGCGAGCAACATGGGCGCGGCGGCACCGCGATCGGCGTGGCGCGCGCACGCGACCTCTCCGCACAGAAATCGCTTTCCGTGCAGACCATCCGGCGCATGCATGCCTACTTCGCTCGCCATGGGGTGGACAAGAACGGCAAAGGCTGGGCCGATCGGAGCGCGCCTTCTGCGGGCTATATCGCCTGGCTGCTCTGGGGTGGCGACGCCGGACAGCGCTGGGCCGAAAAGCTGCTTCAGCGTCTGGACGCTGCCAATACCGGTGCCGGGACGGCTGCCCCCAAGGCCGCCGCGACAAAGCAGCGCACTGCAAAGAAGACCGCGGCAAAGAAGACATCCCGAACGTCTTCGGCGAAGAAGTCCTCGGCGGGGAAAACCGCGACCAGCAAGCGTGCGCCTGGTGGCGCATCCACCCGGAAGTCGGGGCCGACGTCCGCAACCCGGAAAGCGGCTGGCAAGACGGCGGCCAAGAAGGCTGCAACGAAGAAGACGGTCACAAAGAAGACCGCATCGGGGAAGACCGCAGCCAAGAAGACAACAGCCAAGAAAACAGCCACCCGCCGGGCCGTAGCCGGCAAACGCAGCTCTCCACGCAGTACAGCGAACAAACGTGCGGCCAAGACGTCGGCGCCGTGGAAGAAGCCCAATCCCAAGCCTGCATCGCGCTCAGGGTCGCTTTCCCCCGCGCAGAAAGCACGTGCCAAGCAGCGCGCCAAGGCGGCAGGCCGCCCCTATCCCAACCTGGTCGACAACATGGCGGTGGCACGCAAAGGCAATGCTTCCAAACGTGCCAGCGGATCGGGCGCTGCGAAAAACACAGGCGGGCACTAGCCGGCGACCGGATGTGCCAGGGTGCACGCATCAGGCGGCCCGGGCGCTACAGCGCATGCGCGCGGCCCGGGTCTTCGCGACAGCCGGCTAGCGTGCCGGAAGGTGCCGCTTGCTGTCGCTGCGGCATCGATCCGAACAGTACTTCACCTGGTCCCACACCTTCTCCCATTTCTTGCGCCAGCGAAATGGCCGCCCGCAGTGAACGCAGACCTTTTCCGACAAGTGCTGCTTCTTGTGGGGTGCCATAGTCAGGTTCCGGAGCCGTGCGGTGGTGGTTCCAGCATGTCATGGACGTAGCACGCCGAAGTTCCGCTGCTGCGCTCACCGGTGAGGCCCACCTACACCCCGGACGTGGTTTGGGCCAACGGACGCGCGCATTGTCTATAGTGGGCGTCCGCTGGCCTGTGCAGCTGCGAACCGGCACTGCGCAGGCATGCAGTTGCCTCATCGTCGGACAAGGAGATCCATGAAGCTGTTGCTACTCGTGTCGTCGGCCCTGCTGTACGCCGCTGCGCTGTGTCTGCCTGCCTTGCATGGCGGCGACACCAGCCTTGGTGGGTTGGCCATCCTGCTGTTCGGCTGGATGCAGGTGATCGATGGCCAGTGCGTGGCCTGGATGAGTAATCCATTGTTCCTGCTGGCATGGCTAGGTTACTTTCTCAAGGCAGACAGGATGGCGGCGGTCCTGCTCGTGGCGGCCTGCCTGATCGGCCTGGATACCTTCCGCGCAACCCGCTTCGACAGGAACGAGGCGGGCCATCAGGTCATGATCGATCATGTGGGTGTGGCGTTCTATCTCTGGGAACTGAGCTTTGTGGTACTGCTGGTGTTGGTGCTGATGCGCATCTTCACCACATCCGCCGCCAAGAGCGGCTAATAAAAACGACTGCGCGCCTGCCAGGCGGGCGCGGCCGGTGCTCGGAATCGGCATGTACCAAACGTACACTCCGGTTCCTCCGCGCCGTCCACACCCACCTGACGACCGCTCGCGACGTTCTGTTAGCCGCTCTAAGTTGGGTACCCGGGCATCGTGATCGCGTAGCTGGCCGAGGGTGCCTGGACGATACTGATTCCACGACAGACGAGTTGACGATGAACGCCAAGGCCTCCGCTGACCAAACCATCCCGATCCTGCCCAGCCGTGCGATCGCGCAGACGCTGGCCTTTTATCGCCGGCTTGGCTTCGAAGGCGATGCGCATCCGCATGATGCGGGCTACGCCATCCTGCGCCGCGGCGATGTGGAGTTGCACTTCTTCGCGCATCCGGACCTGGATCCGGCAACCTGCTATGCGGGCTGCTATCTGCGCGTGGGCGATGTCGACGCCCTGCATGCGGCGATGCAGGCAGCGGCGCTACCGGCCAAGGGAATCCCGCGCATCGACCCGGTTGGCGACAAGCCCTGGGGCATGCGTGAGTTCGCCATCGTAGACGAAAGCGGCAACCTGCTGCGGATCGGGCAGGTCATTGCCGGTCACTGACAGACAGGACGGCGGCCGAGGTGTGTCGCCGCAGGTCCATGCCGCCACGCATTGCGCGTGCGAAACGGCAGGATGGCACGCGCGTCCGGTCGCCTGTCGGTCGTGATCCGGCCTGATGCCGAGGCAGCAATGCAGGTCCAGCGTGGCCGGCGGCCATCGTCGCGCCGCTGCATGGCTCAGGTGGACGCCACCGCTGCGAGTGCACGCTCCACCTGGGTTGGCGTGGCATCGCCCAGTGCGGCATAGGCGCTGGTCAGCGCATCGGTGAAGCGCGGCTCTGCAGCCAGCGCACCGAACACGGTATCCACCGCCATGAACCGGGCGACATCGGCGGCTGCATCGCCAGTGGCTGCGCGCCCGAGCGCGCTCAGCGCGTCGCTCAACGGGTCGACCAGCGCTGCACCGCGGTGCGCCTGTCGGCGGACGAAATGCAGCCACGCGGCGACCGGAAGGCACAGGCGCTGGATGGGCCGTCCTGCGGCAAGCGCGTCGCCGATGCTGGCCAGCAGCCGCACCGGAATCTTCTGTGAACCATCCCAAGCGATCTGCGCGAGCAGATGGCGAATGGCGGGATTGCGGAAGCGGGCCAGGATGGCGTCGCTGTACTGCTGCGCGTCGAAGCCCGGCATGGGCTGCAGGGTGGGGGCGATGTCCTCGCGCATCAGGGTTTCGACGAAGGCGGCCAGTGGCTGGTGGCGCATGGCCTCGGCGACGGTCTCCAGACCGAGAAGGCTGCCGAGATAGGCCAGTGCGGAGTGCGGTGCATTGAGCAGGCGCAGCTTCGCGCGCGCATAGCCGGCGATGTCGTCGCTGAGCACTACGCCCACGCGCGCAAGGTCCGGGCGGCCGTTGCAGAAATCGTCTTCGATCACCCATTGGCTGTATCGCTCGCGCTGGATCGGCCAGGCGTCGAGCAGGTGGGTTTGTGCTTGCACGTTTGCGCGTAGTGCGTCGTCGGTGGCCGGGGTGATGCTGTCGACCATGGAACGTGGGAAGCTGACGTGTTGCTCGATCCAGCCCGCAAGCGCTGGATCGTGTTGCTCGGCAAGCTGCAACACCGCGCGGCGCAGCAGGCTGCCGTTGTCGGGCAGGTTGTCGCAGCTGAGCACGGTGAACGGCGCAATACCTTGCTGCCTGCGCTGGTGCAGGCCGGCGACGAGATAGCCAACGGCGCTGCGCGGTGTGCCGGGGTGGGCGATGTCGTGCCCGATATCGGGGTGGGTGAGGTCGAGCGTGTCGCCGGCCAGGCAATAGCCTTTTTCAGTGATGGTGAGGGTGACTAGCCGCACGGTGGGATCGGCCAGGCGCGCGAGCACGGCGGCTTGTTCGTCGGCGGCGCACAGCACCTGGCGGATGGCGCCGATGATGCGCAGTTGCGGATGCTCGTCGAGCAGGGCGAGGGTGTAGAGGCCATCTTGCGGACGCAGAGCGTCGCGCACGCTTGGGTTATGCAGGGAGACGGCGCAGATGGCCCAACTGGGGTCGTGCGCGAGCAGGTCATCGATGTAGACGGCCTGGTGGGCGCGGTGGAAGGCGCCTGCGCCTAGATGGACGATGCCGATGGTGGTGTGTTTGGGGTCGTAGTCGGGTTTTAGGATTGCTTGGGGCAGGTGGACAAGTGTGGCTGGGGAGAGTTGTGGGATTGGCATGGTCTTGTCTGGAATAGTGGGGGGGTGCTGCATGTTTGCTTGCGGACCGTACCCTCACCCAACCCCTCTGCCGTCGGGAGAGGGGCTCTTTTCCGGCGGCTTCTGAGGTCGCGATTACTTGATTACTTGTCGGTGACGGTGAAGCGTCGTGTGCTGCGGATATCGGCGCTGGAGGCACCGATCTGCACCTCGTAGACGCCCGGATCCACGGTGTAGGCCTTGCGCTGCTCGTCGTAGATGCGCAGTGCATCGGCCGCCTTCACCGTGAATGCGACTTCGCGCTGTTCGCCGGGTTGCAGGGTCATGCGCTGAAAGCCACGCAATTCCTTGCCGGCGCGCTCGCGCCTGGGCGCGAGCGGATGCAGGTAGAGCTGTACCACTTCATCGCCCGTGCGCTTGCCGGTGTTGCGCACCTTGACGGTGGCGCGCAGCGTACCGTCGGCGGCCACGGTGTTGCGATCCAGCTGCAGATCCGAATAGGCGAACTGCGTGTACGACAGGCCATGGCCGAATGGATACAGCGGGGTACCGGTGAAATAGCGATAGGTTCGGCCGCGCATGGCGTAGTCGTCGAAGGCGGGCAGGCGCTCGGCTTCCTTGTAGAAGGTGATCGGCAGGCGGCCACCGGGGCTGGCCTGGCCGAACAGCACATCGCCTACCGCGCTGCCGCCGCGCTGGCCGGGATACCAGGCCAGCAGGATCGCCGGTACATGCTGCTGCGCCCAATCCACCGCCAACGCCGAGCCGGTGGTCAGCACCGCCACCACTGGCGTGCCGGTGGCCTGCACCGCTTGCAGCAATTCGCGCTGCGGTCGGGGCAGGCGGGTATCGGTGCGGTCGCCACCGGCAAAACCGGGGTAGTTGACGTCCATCTCCTCGCCTTCGACATCGCCGGTGAGGCCGCCGACGAACACCACCACGTCCGCATTGCGCGCGGCATCCACCGCTTCCTGCAACGGCGGCTTGGCGCCAGGCATGCGCCAGGCCAGGCGCACCCCGGCATCGCGGGTGGCTTCGTAGTACTCCACGCGCAGGTCGTAGGCCTTGCCGCCCTGCAGCGCCACGCTGGCAGTGCCACCGCGCATGCGGGGCGCGTCGCTCCAGTGGTCGATGAGCAGCTTGCCGTCCAGGTACAGACGCACGCCGTCATCGGCGGCGATCTGCAACTCGTAGCTGCCCGAGACCGGTGGCAGCAGCTGGCCCTGCCAGCGCACGCTGAAGTCGTCCTTGTCCAGGGCGCGTTCGGGTTGCAGCTCGCCGCGGCCCACGGCGTCTTCGGTCGGGGCATTGCGATCCCAGCGGAACGCGATGCGCGGATCGATGCGGGTCAGCACCGGCTGGCCGGACAAGGTGCGGCCACGGAAGTACTCGCCGGTGAGGCCGTTCTGTCTGGCATCGGCGGCCGGGCGCAGGTAGACCGCATCGATGGGCGCGGCGGCGTTGGGGTCTTCGCGTCCTTCCACCAGATCGCTGCCGCGTGCATACACCACCTGCGCCTGCGGTGCGGCCTCACGGATGCCCTGCAGGATGGTGACCGGCGCGGCGGGTGTGCCGTAATAGTTGCCCAGCAGCGACATCGGATCGTCGGCAGTGGGGCCGACCACGGCGATGCGCTTGAGCGTGGGCTTGAGTGGCAGCAGGCCGTCGTTCTTCAGCAACACCAGCGATTCGCGCGCGGTGCGCCGCGCCAGCGCGTCGTGCTGCGGCGATTGATTGGCCGAGGCGGGAATCTTCGCCCACGGCACCTGGGATGGCGGGTCGAACATGCCCAGGCGCAGACGCGCGGCCATCAGCCGCTTGAGCGAGATGTCGATGACGGCCTCGTCGATCAAGCCGGCGCGCACCGCGGCAGGCAGCGCGGCATAGGTGTTGCCGCAATCCAGGTCGGTGCCGTGGCGGACGCCGAGTGCGGCGGCTGCCTCGGGCGTGGGGACGATCTTGTGGTTCTGCCAGATGTCGCGGATGGCGGCGCAGTCGCTGACGATGTAGCCATCGAATCCCCAATCCTTACGCAGGATGCCCTCCAGCCGCTGGCTGGCCGAGGCGGATTCGCCGTTGACGCGGTTGTAGGCGCCCATGACCGCCGCGACATGGCCCTCCTGCACCAGGGCCTGGAAGGCGGGCAGGTAGGTGTCGTACAGATCGGCCTCGCTGGGGTGCACGTCGAAGTGGTGGCGATCGGCTTCGGGGCCGCTGTGCACAGCGAAATGCTTGGCGGTGGCATCGAGCTTGCGGTACCGCCCCTGCTGCGCCTGCAGCCCCTGGACGAAGGTCACCCCCATGCGCGCGGTCAGAAACGGATCCTCGCCGTAGGTTTCCTGCCCGCGGCCCCAGCGCGGGTCGCGGAAGATGTTGATGTTCGGCGACCAGAACGTGAGCCCCTGATAGCGCTTGCGCTCGCCGCGCGCCACGAACGCATGGTGCTTGGCACGCGCCTCGTCGCCGATGGCGGTGGCCACCTCGGCCATCAGCGGGGTGTCGAAGGTGGCTGCCAATCCGATCGCCTGCGGAAACACCGTGGCACCGCCGGCACGCGCCACGCCATGCAGCGCTTCGTTCCACCAGTCGTAGGCGGGCACCTGCAGGCGCGGGATCGCCGGGGTGGCGTTCTGCATCTGTGCGGCCTTTTCCTCCAGCGTCATGCGCGATACCAGGTCGGCAGCACGCGCATCGAACGCAACCTGCGTGTCCAGGTACGGCGGCGGTGCTGCGGCATGGGCGGTGCCTGCGGTGCACGCCAGCGCGAGCAGGACGCCGTGCGCGAGCGAACGAAAACGGGCGATCGGGTACGAAGCCATGGTCAGTCCTGTTGAGGGCGGTCGAATTGCGATTGGGCGAACGGCCCGATCATGCTGCCGACGAAGCCGCCGGCCTGTGCGGTGCTGAGCATGCCGGCGTCGTCGTCGCGAACAAGCGATTGCCAGCCGCCACCGGTGGCATCGAAGTCGAAACTGTAGCGGCCGCCGTCGCCACGGATCTGCAGGCGCAGCTGGGCGCTGGCCGGGATGGAGGTCTGCGCCAGCGTGATGGTGGTGGCACCGTCGCGCTTGTCCACGAACACCTGCAGCCTGTCGCCGTCGCGGCGCACGCCCAGTGCGTACCACGCGTTGGCGTTCTGGAATGCGGCCAGCCCCGCGCGTACCCCGGCCTGGCTGGGCACCGCCAGCAAGGTGCTGGCGCGAAAGCGCGTGTGCTGCTGGCGGCGTGCGATGAACGCCGGCGTGCCGCCGCCTTCCAGACCCTGTATGTCGGCATGCAGCGTCAACCAGCCCGCGCGCGAGTGCAGCTCGGCCAGCGTGCGCTTGGGTACGCGCAGCGACAGCCACTCGCGTTGCAGGCTGGCAGCGTCGAAGGCGTCATGCCAGCGGAAGTTGCCCGAGAGCGGTGCCTGTTCGGCCGGCAGCCTGGTGCCGGCCGGTACCTTGGCCGTGTAAGGAATCGCCGCGCCGCCCGGCAGCAGCGACGGCCAGCCATCGCGCCACTGCACCGGCAGCAGGAACGTCTCGCGCCCGGTGTTGTAGCGATCACCGGAATACGGCCGGCTGGCCAGGAACACCGCCCACCATTGCCCGTCCGGTGCTTCGACAAAATCCGCGTGGCCGGCGTTGCTGACCGGGTGCGCACGGTCGGCAGGCAGATCGCGCTGGGTCAGGATCGGGTTGTGCGGTGCGGGCGTATACGGCCCCCAGACATGGCGGCTGCGCAACACCACCTGCGAGTGCTGCGGCCCGGTGCCGCCTTCGGCGCACGACAGGTAGTACCAGCCCTCGCGCTGATACAGGTGCGGGCCTTCGATCCAGATCGGTTTGCTGGCCGGGTCCACGCCGCCGTCGAGCAGTACCTTGCGCGGGCCGACTGGTTGCCGGGTGGCCAGATCGAAGCGCTGCATCCAGATCGCGCGATGTCCTTCGTACCGCGCAGTGCCTTCCGGTGGGCCGTTGTTGAGCAGATATGCGCTGCCGTCGGTGTCGAAGAACAATGACGGGTCGATGCCGTCGATGGTCGGCAGCCAGGTCAACGCCGACCACGGGCCTGCGGGGTTGCTGGCACTGGCGATGAAATTGCCACCACTGTCGACCGAGGTGCCCACCACATGGAACATGCCGGCATGGTGACGAATGCTGGCGGCGAACATGCCGCGCGACACACCCAGGCCGTCGTAGTCGAGCTGGTCGGTGCGCTCGACCACATTGCCGATCTGCGTCCAGTGCACCAGATCGCGGCTTTCGAACACCGGAATCGCCGGGAAGTACGCGAAGGTGGAGTTGACCAGGTAATAGCGTTCGCCCACGCGGGTGACACTGGGGTCCGGATAGAACCCGGCCAGCACCGGGTTGCGATAGTGGCCGGCCGGCAGCGGCGTGGCGAACACCGCGTCGTCGCCGCGATACTCGAACCAGTCGAATGCCACCGCGACCGGTGGCTGCGCACGCGCCGGCGCACCGCCCAGGGCGGCCATGACCAGCGCAGCGGCGCATGCACGCAGCATCACCAGTCCCACATCGCGCCGTCTTCCAGGCGGGCGATGGGCAGCTGCTTGGGCACGTACGGATATTTGGCCGCCAGTTCCTCGTCGATATCCACGCCATGCCCCGGCGTTTCGCCGCAATGCAGGCGCCCATCGGCAAACACGTAGTCGTGCGGGAACACCGCATTGGCCTCGTCGGAATGGAACATGTACTCCTGGATACCGAAGTTGGGCACCCAGGTGTCGAAGTGCAGCGCCGCGCCCATGCACACCGGCGACAGATCGGTGGCGCCGTGGAAGCCGGTGCGCACCTGATGCAGGGCCGCAAAATCGGCCAGCCGGCGCACATGGGTGATGCCGCCGGCATGCACGATCGTGGTACGGATGTAATCGATCAGCTGCTGTTCGATCAGGTGCTTGCAGTCCCAGATCGAATTGAACACCTCGCCCACCGCCAATGGCGTCACCGTGTGTTTGCGGATCAGCTCGAACGCACGCTGGTTGTCGGCCGGCGTGGCGTCTTCCAGCCAGAACAACCGGTAGGGCTCCAGGTCGCGACCCAGCCGGGCGGCTTCGATCGGGGTCAGCCGATGATGCGCGTCGTGCAGCAGCTCGATCGCGTCGCCGTGGTCGTTGCGCAGCTGTTCGAACAGCTTCGGCACCACGCCCAGATAGCGCGGCGTGGACCACACGGTTTCGGTGGGCAGCTCGCTTTCGGCCGGCTCGTACGGCTTGCCGCCGACAGAAATGCCATAGGTCTTCTTGATGCCGGGCACGCCGCATTGCGCACGAATCGCGATGAAGCCCATCTCGCGGAAGCGGCCCACCTCGTCGCTGGTTTCGGCGATATCGCGGCCGTTGGCATGGCCATACACCAACGCACCCTCGCGCGAGCGCCCGCCCAGCAGCTGGTACAACGGCATGCCGGCCATCTTGCCCAGGATGTCCCACAACGCCACGTCCACCGCGGCGATCGCGCTCATCGTCACCGGTCCACGCCGCCAGTACGCACCGCGGTAGAAGAACTGCCAGATGTCCTCGATGCGCCCGGCATCGCGGCCGATCAGGTTCGGCACCAGGTGTTCCTGCAGATACGCCGCCACCGCCAGCTCGCGGCCGTTGAGGGTGGCATCGCCCAGCCCGGTGATGCCCGAGCGGGTGCGGATCTTCAAGGTGACGAAGTTGCGGCCCGGGCAGGTGACGATGACGCGCGCCTCGACGATCTCGCGATCGCGGGCCGAACCTTGCAGCGGGGCGGGGGACTCGGGGGTCTGTGACATCGCAGTCTCTTTCAGGGGGAAGTGGTGGCGGTGACGGGAGCTTCGAACGGGCCAGCCGGCAGGCCGCTGCGGTCGTACAGCGTGCACACCGGGCTGTCGGCCCAGCAGTAGCGCACACGCGCCGCATCCATGCCCGAGGGAATACGCAGGCTGACGACGTGCTCGCGCACGCTGGCGCTGGCATACCGGCAGCTGCCGGCCGCCGCGCCGCAGACCTCGAAGCCGATCGGCGCATCGTTGCCGTAACTCAGCAGCGCGCCATCCACCTCGTCGAAGGCGATGCGCACGCTGTCGCCCACGCGCTGCGCCACCCGCGGCACCGGGCCCGACGGCGCGAGCGCCTCGCCATACACCACGCGCCGGGCCGCACGTGCCAGGCGCCGGCCCAGCTCCTGCTTGTTGGCCGGATGGATGTCGTAGCGGTCGCCGATATCGATCGCCACTGCCAGGCCGGCATGCGCGTCCCCGGCCACGAAGCGGCGTTGTGCCTCGCGCAGCTGCGCCCAGCCGCTCTCCGCCGGTTGCGTGGGCGGCGTGCCGTAGTTGGCCAGCTGCACGACGAGTAACGGCAACTGCGCCCCGAAGCGCCCGCGCCAGTCGTGGCGCCATGCCTCCAGCAGGGCCGGGTAATGCGCCGCATCGCCGGCATTGGATTCGCCCTGGTACCACAGCACCCCGCGCAGGCCCAGGTGACCGAGCGGGGCGATCATGCCGTTGTACAAGGTGGTCAGTCCTGCAGCCGATGACCACGGCGCACGGGGCGGCGAGCCCAGCTGCGGCGGCACGATGCGGTACTGCCAGGGCGCGCTCAGCGGCAGCGTGCTGCCGTCGGCGAACTGCAGCGCACGCGAGGAGGCATCGCCGAGCAGGCCGCCGCGTCGATAGGTATTGAGCACGTTGAGCACGATACTGTTGCGCCCGGCATGCAGGTGACCGCGTGGGAGCGTGTAGCGGCGCGGCTGGTCGGCGCCGTAGCTGCTACCCACGCCGACGCCGTTGACCCAGGTCTGGTCCAGCTCGTCCACCGGCCCAAGCACCAGCGTTGCCTGCTGCGCGGCTTGCGCGGGCGTCAGCTCCACGCTGGTGCGGTACCAGAGCATGCCGTTGAAGCCCACCAGCTGCGGCACGCCCCAGTCGTCCCACGCGCCCAGCCCGGCAGGTGCCGCTTGCCACGCGCCCGGCGCATCCGGCTGCCACGGCTCGCCTTCGCCATGCGCGCGCCACCAGGTTTCCCACAGCCTCGCCCAGCGTGGCGCCGCCTCCACCGGGCTGCCGGCATACCGCGCCAGCACATCCAGTGCCGGACCATCGTCGCCGGCCGCACGCAGCGCCGCCTCGCCGATCCAGGCCTGCAGTTGCGAGCCACCCCAGGAGGCGTTGATCAGCCCCATCGGAACGGCGACGCTCTTGCGCAACTCGCGTGCGAAGTAATAGCACGCGGCGGAGAAGTCCTTCACCGCCTCCGGCGTGGTGCGCTGCCATTGCGCCGGGCCGCCGAAGCTGCGCTGCGGGGTAGGGCTGGACTGCGCCGGCACCTTGAACATGCGGATGTCCGGTTGATCGGCATCGGCGATCGCGCTGCGCGCATCCAGCGTGCGATGCACCTGCAGTTCCATGTTCGACTGGCCCGAACACAGCCAGACATCGCCGATCAGCACATCGGTCACCTGTTGCGTGGTGCCGTCGGCACTGCTGGCGGTCAGCGTGTACGGCCCGCCCGCCGTCTGCGCAGGCAGCTGCACCTGCCAGTGGCCCTGGCGATCCGCGCGCACCTGTCGCTGCTGGGCCTGCAACCGCACCCGCACGCGCGCACCGGGCGCCGCATCGCCCCACACCCGGATCGGCGCATCGCGTTGCAGCACCATATGGTCCTGGAACAGCGGATGCAGCAGCGGTGCATCCGCTGCGCAGGCCGCATCGGCTGCCAGCGCGGCCAGCAGCAGGCTGAGGCTGCGCAGGTTCATTTCGGATTTCCCGGTGCGTACGGAAAGGTCAGGCTCTGGTAGTACGCCAGCGGATGCGCGGGTGCGGCCGCGCCCGGCGGCAATGCGCGCCCGGACACGCTCTGGAAATAGGCGATGCTGGCATCGCGCCACCACTGCGCCTCGCGCTGCTGGATGGCCAGGAAATCGGCCACCTGCTGGTAGCGCGGCGGATCGATCCTGCCGGCCAGGCCTTGCCAGGTCCTGCGCATGGCAGCCACCTCGGCCACGCCATGGTCGTAATGCCAGACCAGCTCGTCCCACAGCGTCCTGCCGGACGCCATGCGGTGATCCCACGGCAGATGATGGAACCACAGCAGGTACTGCTCGGGGGCCCGCCGCGCATCGCCGAACACCCGCGCCACCGGCGCTGCGTACTGCGCCACCGCGTTGCTGCCGCTGGCGCTGCGGTCGAAGCCAATCCCGTGACGGTCGGCGCGGTGGTAATACACCGGGTCCCAATCCGGACGCTCGCTGCCGGCATCCCAGGGCGCCGGGCCGTAATGGTGGCCGCGGCCCATCAGGTGATGCAAGCCCAGCGGCGTCATGTAGTCCACCACGGCCTCGCGCGAGCGCAGCAGCATGCCGACCACCGGCGCGACCACCGCCGGATCGTTGGAAAAGGTCATGCGCACCCAGTCCTGCGCGATCGCCTGCGGCGACAGCTGCGGGTCCCATGCCAGCCGCCCATACGCATACCAGTTGGCCTGATCGAAGATCGAGCCGCTCCAGTTGCGATCGGCGCCGATATTGGCCACGCCGGCCATGCCGGTCAGCCGCTTGCGCTTGGCATCATCGAACAGGCTGCCATCCACCGTCCTGGCGACCGTCGAGCCCTTGCCGCGCGCATAGGTATCGGCCTGCAGGGTCTCGGAGAACAGCGTGCCCAGATAGGCCAGATGCGTGGAAAAACCCAGATACTCCTTGGTGATCTGGAATTCGGGCATCAACGGCGTCCGGCGCATCGCACCGAACAACGGGTGGAATGGCTCGCGCGGCTGGAAGTCGATGGCGCCGTTCTTCACCTGCACGATCACGTTGTCGGCAAATGCGCCGTCCAGCGGCATGAACTCGCTATAGGCCTGCTTGGCGCGGTCGTCGGGCTGCTCGTGCGAATACACGAACGCCCGCCACATCACCACGCCACCGCGTGGCGCCAGCGCAGCGGCCAGCAGGTTCGCGCCATCGGCATGGGTGCGTCCGTAATCCTGCGGCCCAGGCTGTCCTTCGGAATTGGCCTTGACCAGGAACCCACCGAAATCCGGAATGCGCGCATAGATCTCGTCGGCCTTGTCGCGCCACCACTGCCGCACCCGCGGGTCGAGCGGATCGGCCGTGGGCAGGCCACCGATCTCGATCGGCGCACTGAAGCGCGCGCTGAGAAACACCCGGATGCCATACGGACGAAACACATTTGCCAGTGCCGCTGCCTTGTCCAGATACTGCGGCGTCAGGCTCCAGGCCTTGGCATTGACATTGTTGAGCACGGTGCCATTGATGCCCAGCGAGGCGTTGGCGCGTGCGTAATCGGTGTAACGCGGATCCAGGTAACCCGGCAAGGTCTGCCAGTTCCATAGCGAGGCGCCGGCATAGCCGCGCTCCACCACGCCATCGAGATTGTCCCAATGGTTGAGCATGCGCAGTTGCAGGCGCGGCGAGCCACGCACGTTCAACGCGGCGATCGATTGGCCGGTCTGCAGCAGGCGCAGGAAGTGGAATGCGCCGTACAACGCACCGATATCGCTACCGCCCACGATCGCAACAGTGTGGCGATCGTTCACGGTGACCGACTGGATCAGGTAGCCCTCGCGGTCCAGATCCGCGGTGTCCAGCTGCAGGGCTGCCAGTTGCGGCGCGCTGGCCGTCCCCAGCAACAGCGTGCCATCGCGCACGATCGCATCGGCCAGCGGCGGCGCGGCGCCCAGCAGGCCTTGCAGACCGCGCTGCAGCTCCTGGCGCGCAGCCCGCAGGGTCGGTGAATCGCCTGCGACCACCAGTGCCCGGGTGTATTCGCGCAATGCGGTGGCGTCATCCACCTGTTGGTAGCGCAACCACAACGCATAGCCATCCTCGGCACGTGCCTGGGCAATGGGCAGGAACGCGCCGCATAGCAGCATCAGCCCCATCAGTAAGCAGGCACCCATTGAAGCGCGATTGTTGCCGTTGGCCTGCCCGCTCATGACATCTGCTCCACGGCGCTTGGCGCATCGTCGCCGGTTTCCCCGCTCTGTCTGCTTCCCGGTACCATGGCGCGCATCGTCGTGTATGCCCTGGGTGCGGACGTCATTGCCGCTGTCGGTATGCATCGTGCAGCTTTCGCACTCACCTGAAGAGGCCACACTTGGAGAAGGTCAGGAAATCGGTCCGCCGCACCAGCCGCGCGACCACCATCGACGAGGTGGCGACGCTGGCGAAAGTGTCGCCGATGACGGTCTCGCGCGTGGTCAACAACAACGGCAGCGTGCGCGAGGCCACCCGCGAGCGCGTCATGCGCGCGGTGAACAAGCTCGGCTACACGCCCAATCTGGCTGCCAGCGCCCTGGCCGCCGCGCAGAGCACGCGCATCGCCTTGATCTACAGCGACCCCAGCGGCGCGTACCTGCGCGAATTGCTGCTGGGCGTGCTGCGGGTCGCCTCGCGCACTTCGATCCAGTTGGTCATCGATTGCTGGGACGACCTGGATACCGACGCCGAGCGCCGTGCCGCACGCAAACTCGCCAAGGGCGTGGCCGGCGTGATCCTGCCGCCGCCGCTGTGCGAATCCAGGGCAGCGGTGCTGGAACTGGTGCGCGCCAAGGTGCCGGTGGTGGCGATCGCTTCCAATCACTTCAGCCCCGATGTCGCCTGCGTGCGCATCGACGAATTCGCTGCCGCCAAGGAAATCACCGAGCATCTGATCGCGCAGGGACACACGCGCATCGGCTACATCGCCGGGCATCCGAACCTGTCGGCCAGCACGCGCCGTTTCGAAGGATTCCAGGCTGCCTTGTCCGATGCCGGTCTGCGCCTGGACCGGCATCTGGTGCAATCGGGCGACTACACCTACCGCTCCGGTCTGCTGGCCGCCGAGCGACTGCTTGCGCGCAAGCGCCGCCCCAGCGCCATCTTTGCCAGCAATGACGACATGGCCGCCGCCGCCATCTCGGTGGCGCATCGGCGCGGGATGGACGTGCCGCGCGATCTGTCGGTGGTGGGATTCGACGACACTTCCGCCGCCACCGCCGTCTGGCCGGAACTCACCACCGTGCAGCAGCCCATCGCCGCCATGGCCGATGCCGCCCTGGATATCCTGCTCAAGACGATTCGCGCCAAGGAACGCAGCTCGAAGATGGTCGATCATGTGGTCGCGCACCTGCTGGTCAAGCGGGATTCGGTGGCCGCACCGACATCGGTCGATCCGGCCGAATAGAAGACGCTGGTCGCGCGCCGCGCAGCACCCGGCCGATACTGCCGGGCCAGTGGACTGTGCAACCCGCTGGTGCGCATGCCGTCTACGGATATACGCACGGTGTGGGCTGTCGACGGCTTTCGTTGCAACGCCGCCTGCATACGCGGCACTCGCAGCGCATGCAGGTGACGCGCACCCATGTGGATGCTGCACGCACATGTGCGTGCTGGATCACCGCGTCAGATACTGATTGATCAGGTTCTCGTAGGCTTCCTGACGGCCGCTGATCTGCGTGGGCGCATTGCCGGCAGCATGCTTGGCCAGATCCGCCAAGGTGGTCTTGCCTGCCGCGAAGTCGGCGCCTGCGCCGCTGTCGAAGCTGGCATAGCGCTCGGCGCGCCAGCGTTCCAGCGGCGAAGACGTCAGCAGCGCGTTGGCCACTTCCAGCCCACGCGCGAACGCGTCCATGCCGCCGATGTGGGCCAGGAACAGGTCCTGCGGGTCGGACGATTCGCGGCGCACCTTGGCGTCGAAGTTCAGCCCGCCCCGCGCCAGCCCACCCTGGCGCAGCACCACCAGCATCGCGCCGACGGTGTCGTACAGGTCGGTCGGGAACTGGTCGGTGTCCCAGCCGTTCTGCGGGTTGCCGCGGTTGGCATCGATGCTGCCCAGCAGGCCGGCATCGGAAGCCACCTGCAGATCGTGCTCGAAGCTGTGCCCGGAAAGCGTGGCGTGGTTGGCTTCGATATTGAGCTTGAAATCCTGGTCCAGGCCATGCTGGCGCAGGAAACCGATCACCGTGGCGCTGTCGAAGTCGTACTGGTGCTTCATCGGCTCCATGGGCTTGGGCTCGATCAGGAAATTGCCCTTGAAGCCGATGCTGCGGCCATAGTCGCGCGCCAGGGTGAGGAAGCGCGCCATGTTGTCCTGCTCGCGCTTCATCTGGGTGTTGTGCAGGCAGGCATAGCCTTCGCGGCCACCCCAGAACACGTAGTTCTCCCCGCCCAACTCCACGGTGGCATCGATCGCGGCCTTGACCTGCACGGCCGCACGCGCCACCACGTTGAAGTCCGGGTTGGTGGAGGCACCATTCATGTAGCGCGCATGCGAGAACAGGTTGGCGGTGCCCCACAGCAGCTTGATGCCGGTGTCGGCCTGGCGCTGCTTGGCGATACCGACCATGTGGCTGAGGTTGTGCTCGTACTCGCCGATGTCGTCCGCATCCGGTGCCAGATCCACGTCGTGGAAGCAGTAGTACGGCACGCCGAGCTTGGTGAAGAACTCGAACGCCGCATCGGACTTGGCTTCGGCGCGCGCCAGCGCGGTGTTGCCCGCATCCCAGGGATAGGCGCGCGTGCCCGGGCCGAACGGATCGGCGCCGTTGCCGCAGAAGCTGTGCCAGTAGGCCACGGCAAAGCGCAGGTGCTCGGCCATGGTCTTGTCGCCGATTTTCTTGTTGGCGTCGTAGACCTTGAACGCCAGCGGGTTGTCCGAGTCGCGGCCTTCGAAGCCGATCCTGCCGATGCCGGGGAAGTATTCCTTGGCGCCGATGTACACGGTGTTGCTCATGGGGTGACTCCTGCACGAACGAAGAGGGTGTTGGCGCGGATGCGAGGGGCGCTGCAGCGTGGATGCGGGATGGCTGGATGCATGGTCACGACCGTGCCGCGTCGCAGGTTTTGCCGGATCGCGACGCCGTTGGCGTGAATGTTAGCGCTACCACAATCGCGACCGAAAAAAGCCGCGCCTTGTAGCGAAGCTGAAAGTGGCATGCCCATCCCAGGCCGAGCGTTGCTGCCGACTTTACCCAGCCGGCCATCGAAAGGCTTGCTGCGCTGCGAGATGCGGGCGTGCCAGCGGGCCCTCACCCGCCCTTCGGGCACCCTCTCCCGCAGGCGGGAGAGGGACGAGCAACAGCGGGAGAGGGCTTGCTCCCTTCCCCGTTCACGGGGGAAGGTGCCCGAAGGGCGGATGGGGGCAGCCACCGCTGACCTCACGACCCAATCCCACTCCGATCCAAATCCAACCGGCACCTACAGTGGGCGGCTAACGACCAGGGCTTGCTCCCTTCCCCCGTTCACGGGGGAAGGTGCCCGAAGGGCGGATGGGGGCAGCCACCGCTGACCTCACGACCCAATCCCACTCCCAATCCAAATCCCCCGGCAGCTACGATGGGCAGCTCACGACCAGGGCTTGCTCGCTTCCCCCGTTCACGGGGGAAGGTGCCCGAAGGGCGGATGGGGGCAGCCACCGCTGACCTCACGACCCAATCCCACTCCCAATCCAAATCCCCCCGGCAGCTACAATGGGCGGCTCATGACCGCCGTCCTGCCGCTGCCGCAACCCCTGGCCGATCCCGCGCCGCGCGACCCGCGCCAGCGGCGACTGCGCCTGGGCAAGCGCCTGCAACGCCAGGTCGGCCAGGCGATCGCCGATTTCGGCATGATCGCCGCCGGCGACAAGGTGATGGTGTGCCTGTCCGGCGGCAAGGACAGCTACACCTTGCTGGACATGCTGCTGCAGCTGCAGCGCAAGGCGCCGGTGCCGTTCACGCTGGTGGCGATGAATCTGGACCAGAAACAGCCGGACTTTCCCGCCGACGTGCTGCCCACCTATCTGCGCACACTGGGCGTGCCTTACGACATCGTCGAGCAGGACACCTATTCGGTGGTCAGCCGGGTGATTCCGGCCGGCAAGACCATGTGTTCGCTGTGCTCGCGTCTGCGGCGCGGCGCCCTGTACGCCTACGCGCAGGCGCACGGGGTGACCAAGATCGCGCTTGGCCACCACTGCGACGACATCGTGGCCACGTTCTTCATGAACCTGTTTCACCACGCGCGCCTGGCGGCGATGGCGCCCAAGCTGCGCAGCGACGATGGTGCGCACGTGGTCATCCGCCCGCTGGCCTATGTGCGCGAGGCCGATATCGCCGCCTACGCACGGGCGCGGCAGTTTCCGATCATTCCCTGCAACCTGTGCGGCAGCCAGGAAAACCTGCAGCGCCAGCAGATCGGCCGCATGCTGCAGCAATGGGATCGGGAGCAGCCCGGGCGCGTCGAGCAGATCGCGCGTGCGCTGGGCGACGTGCGCCCCGAGCAGCTGGCCGACCGCGCCCTGTTCGATTTCCTGGCGCTTGGCCGCCGCCCCGATGCCGGCGCGCCCGATCCCACTGACTGGCACGCTGCCGCCGACGGCAGCCACGATAGCGACTGACGCGCCCGCCAGGTCACCGTCGGTCTTCCACCTCCACGTTTCCCCTCTTTGGTCTTATCCATGTTCTTTCGCAATCTCACGCTGTTCCGTTTTCCCACCACGCTGGATTTCTCCGAGATCGAGACGCTGCTGCCACAGGTGCAGCTCAAGCCGGTCGGCCCGCTGGAAATGAGTTCGCGCGGCTTCATCTCGCCGTTCGGACGCGACGAGCAGGAAGTGCTCTCGCACCGTCTGGAAGATTTCCTGTGGCTCACCGTCGGTGGCGAGGACAAGATCCTGCCCGGCGCGGTGGTCAACGACCTGCTCGAGCGCAAGGTGGCCGAGATCGAGGAAAAGGAAGGCCGCCGCCCGGGTGGCAAGGCGCGCAAGCGGCTCAAGGACGACCTGATTCATGAGCTGCTGCCGCGCGCCTTCGTCAAGAGCTCGCGCACCGACGCCATCCTGGATCTGCAGCACGGCTATATCGCGGTCAACACCTCCAGCCGCAAGAGCGGCGAGAATGTGATGAGCGAGATCCGCGGTGCGCTCGGCAGCTTCCCGGCATTGCCGCTCAACGCCGAGGTCGCCCCGCGCGCCATCCTCACCGGCTGGATCGCTGGCGAACCGCTGCCCGATGGCCTGAGCCTGGGCGAAGAATGCGAGATGAAGGATCCCATCGAAGGCGGCGCGGTGGTCAAGTGCCAGCATCAGGAGCTGCGCGGCGACGAGATCGACAAGCATCTGGAAGCCGGCAAGCAGGTCACCAAGCTGGCGCTGGTGCTGGACGACAATCTCTCGTTCGTGCTCGGCGACGATCTGGTGATCCGCAAGCTCAAGTTCCTGGACGGGGCGTTGGACCAGCTCGAACATAGCGAAGACGACGGCGCGCGTGCCGAACTCGATGCGCGTTTCGCGCTGATGAGCGCCGAAGTGCGCCGGCTGTTCGTACTGCTGGAAAGCGCATTGAAGCTCAGCAAGGCCGAGTGATCCGGTTGGCGACCGGGCGCATGCACGCCCGGTCGCCCGCCGGCCGTGGCGCAACGCGTGAGGTTGGCGCCTGCTCCCAGCCAGGGTGCGGACAGGCCGCTGCGGTCGATGCTGGCAGACACTCCATGCAAGCGCGATCGCGCCTTGCCGACATCGTCAGCGCCGCTGTCTGCCGCGCGCTGCTGCTCATCGGCCCTGTCGCAATGCGTACCGGCAGCGCCGTCGGTCGCAGGACATCGTCGGCGTCGGTCGGCTCCGCACGCGTCGCTGGCTGCGCCAGCACATCGCGCACAAGCTCTCACCACCTGACACATCGCAGCGCTATCCTGTGCCCATGTTCAAGCCCGTCCGCCGTCTGATTGCACCCGCTCCGCAGGTCGTCGAACGCGACTGCCTGCGCGTGCAGCTGGATGGTGCCGAGATCGAGGTGCTGCGCGTACGCGACCCACGCGCGCGCCGTATCAAGCTCAGCGTGGACGAGCGCGGCGCGCGGCTCACCCTGCCGCTGCGTGCGAGCCTGGTGGCCGGCGAGCGCTTCGTGCACGCGCATCTGGATTGGCTGGGCACCCAGCTGTCGCGTTACCAGCAGGTCGATGCGTTTCCCGCGCTGCAACGCGGCGTGCCGGGGGTGTTGCCATTGCGCGGCGCGCTGCTGCCGCTGGCCTGGCACGAAGCGCGCTACGCGCGCATCGACCTCGATGACACGGGCGCGCATTTCCATGTGCCGGCGCGTTTGGGCGAAGCGGGCCTGCGCCGCACATTGAAGGAATTCTACGAGGCGCAGGCACGCGCCGATGTCGGCCGCTGGTTGCCCACCTATCTGCCGGGGCTGCCGCGCCCACCGGCGCGCGTGCGGCTGAAGGTGATGTCCTCGCAATGGGGCTCGCTCGCGCCGGATGGCTCGATGGCGCTGGATCTGGCGCTGGTGCTGGGCCGCTCATCGGCGTTCGAATACGTGCTGGTGCACGAGCTCTGCCATCTGCTGCAGGCCAACCACTCGCCGGCGTTCTGGGCCGAAGTGGAGCGGCGGTTTCCCGCCTGGCGCGACGAGCGCAGCTACTTCCACGAACACGGCCGCCAGCTCAAGGCGCAGCTGCGGCGGTTGCTGCAGCCAAGCTGACGCGGCGACCAAAACATGGCCGGCCGTCGTCAGGTGGGTCATGCATGCGGTGCTGGCAACGACGCCAGAAACGCATCGATCACCGCCGCTACCGGCTGCGGTGTTTCCATATGCACATGGTGCGTGCCCGGCAGCAGCACCAGGCGTGCATCTGGCACCAGCGCCACGCGGTGATCGCGCAAGGTATCGGAAAAATACGGCTGCGCCGGTGTGGCGAAGATCGCCTGGGTCGGGCACACGATCGACGTCAGCAGCGCGTCGATCTGCGCCTCGGTCATGCGGATGGCGGTGGGCAGGGTCAGGCGTGGATCGGTGCACCAGCTATAGCCACCCTCGACCGCGCGCAGGCCGCGTTCCACCAGCAGCCGTGCGGCCGGCTCGGTGAGCTGATTGGCCATCATGCGCGCGCGGATCGGCGCTTCCATCGTGCCGAACACCCGCAGCGGCCGCTGCGGCAGGCTGCGCGTCGAACGCACCGAATCGCGCAGGCGCTCGGCGGTGTTTTCGGCCGGTTCGGCCAGGGCGCCCAGCGCCTCGATGACCATCAGCGCCTCGATGCGTTCGGGCGCAGCCGCCGCCATCAGGCTGGCCACGCCGCCACCCAGCGAATGGCCGAGCAGGGTGAAGCGGTCCCAACCCAGCGCATCGGCCACCTGCAGCAGATTGTGGATGGCACTGCTGAGGGTGTATTCGGCGCCCACCGGCAGCCACGCGCTGTGACCGTGACCGGGCAGGTCAAGCAGCACCAGGTCCAGATCCGGCGCCTGCAGATGTGCGCTCAACGGCAGGAAACTGGCTGCGTTATCGAGCCAGCCATGCAGCGCCAGCACTCGCCGCCGACCGCGTTCGGCGCTGCGCAACCCGGTGACGCGGCCGATCGCCAGCGTGCAGTCGAACGGTTCCAGCCTCACGCGCGCCGCGCCAGTGCGGCCAATGCCTGCACGTGTGCCGCTTCGGCATTGAGGCAGGGGATGTAGCTGAGCGTGGCGCCGCGTTCGGCCAGCGTTTCGGCAAAACCCAGCGCCACCTCTTCCAGGGTTTCCAGGCAGTCGGTGGCAAAGCCCGGGCACACCAGGTCGAAACTGCGCACGCCACCTTCGGCCAGTTTCCATAGGGTGGGCTCTGCGTACGGCTGCAACCAGCGCTCGGAGCCGAAGCGCGACTGGTAGCCCATCTGCCAGTCGTCCGCGCCCAGGCCGAGCGCGGACGCGATCGCCTGCGCGCTGCGCTCGCATTGCTGCGGATACGGATCGCCCGCATTGGCCACGCGTTGCGGCAGGCCGTGGAAGGAGAACATCAACGTCTCGCTGCGCCCATGTACCTGCCAGTGCGCGCGAATCGAATCGGCGATCGCCGCCACCCAGCCGGCGTCTTCGCAATAGTCGCCGATCACCTGCAACGCGATCTCCGGCGCGTCGCGGTGCCAGGCATCCACCACGTCCTGGATCGAGGCGGTGGTGGTGGTCGAATACTGCGGATACAGCGGCAGCACCACGATGCGTTTGATCCCGCGTGCGCGCAGGTCATCGAGCGTCTTGCGCAAGGGCGGCGCGCCGTAGCGCATCGCCCAATCCACCTGCCAGTCGGGCATGGCCTGCTGCAGGCCTTCGGCAAGGCGGCGGGTGTATACCGCCAGCGGCGAGCCATCGGGCAACCACACCTTGGCGTACTTCTCCGCCGACTTGGGCCCGCGGATCGGCAGGATCACACCGTACAGCAGCGGCTTCCAGAACAGCGGCGGGATCGCGACCACGCGGCGGTCGCTGAGAAATTCGGCCAGGTAGCGGCGCACGGCCGGCGCGGTGGGCGCATCGGGCGTGCCCAGGTTGACGACCAGCAGGGCGGAATCGGGGGGCATGTTCATGCGGGCCATTCTGGCAGAGCCGGGCGGCGCTGCCGACCACGGCGCGCCGATCCGCTGCGTCCTGCACGTCGGCTGCGCTCACCACCGATTCATTGCTCCACCACTAACGTCGCGCCATTGCTATCTTTGACCGATCGCCCCGTGGAGTTTGTCATGCCCCGTCTGTCGCGCCTGGCCCTGTTGTTGTCGCTGACCTTGGTTGCCGGCCATGCCGTCGCCGGTCCGGAAGAGGATCAGCGTGCGCGTAACGCGGTGCGGGTGCTGGACGAGATCATGAAGATTCCCGAGCAGGCTATCCCCGACAAGCTGCTCGACGAGGCACGTGCCATCGTGGTCATCCCCGATACGCTCAAGGCCGGGCTGGTGATCGGCGGCCGCCGTGGCCACGGCCTGATGTCGATGAAGAATCCGGACGGCAGCTGGTCGCAGCCGGTGTTCGTCAAGCTCACCGGCGGCAGCATCGGCTTCCAGGCCGGCGTGCAGTCCTCCGATGTGGTGCTGGTGTTCCGCAACGACCGCAGCCTGGACAACATCGTCAACGGCAAGTTCACCCTGGGCGCCGACGCCGGCGTGGCCGCCGGCCCGGTCGGTCGCAATGCCGCCGCCGCCACCGACGGCCAGCTCAAGGCCGAGATCTGGTCGTGGTCGCGCGCGCGCGGCCTGTTCGCCGGCGTGGCGCTCGACGGCGCAGTCTTGCAGATCGACGATGCCGCCGACCTCAATGCCTACGGTGGCGGTGCCACGCCGCGCATGATCTTCGAAGGCCGCACCAACGAGCGGCCATCCACCGACGTGATTGCCTTCCGCGATCGCCTGGAGGAGGCCACCTATACCGCACGCACCAATCGCGACGGCGACGGCGACGGCGACAGTGCAGGCGCCGCGCCCGCACCGCGCGCGCGCAGCGCCACGCCGGCTCCAGCGCCGCTGGCGCCGCCGCCGGCCAACGAGGCCAGTACGGTGCCGATGCAACCCACCACCACACCGCCAGCGCAGCAGGGCTTCCAGCCGGTGTCGGAGGGCGAAATCCGCACCGAGTCGCTGGACGGCAACCGCTGACGGCCTGTCATCCCCCTGCGCGGTGCGCTGGGGTATCCTGCGCGTTCCTTCTTTTCAGCAAGCGAGCAGATCATGGGCGGTTTCAGCATTTGGCACTGGCTCATCGTGCTGGTGATCGTGCTGCTGGTGTTCGGTACCAAGCGGCTGACCAGTGGCGCCAAGGATCTCGGCAGCGCCGTCAAGGAATTCAAGAAGGGCATGCACGACGACGACAAGCCGGCCGGCAAGCTGGGCGACGACTCCCGTGCTGCCGAGCAGGCGCGTGAGGCGCAGGCCGAGCGCGACCGCGACGCGCGCTGATTCGGAGCAGCGTCGGTGTTTGACATAGGTGTTGGCGAACTGACGCTGATCGCGATCGTTGCGCTGGTTGTGCTTGGCCCCGAGCGCCTGCCCAAGGCGGCCCGTTTCGCTGGGCTGTGGGTGCGCCGCGCGCGTGCGCAATGGGATTCGGTCAAACAGGAACTGGAGCGCGAACTGGAGGCCGAGGAACTCAAGCGCAGCCTGCAGGACGTGCAGGCCTCGTTGCGCCAGGCGGAAACCGAGTTGCGCAGCACGCAGCAGCAGGTCGAACACGGCGCACGCGCGCTGCACGACGATGTGAGCCGCGATATCGACATCCGTGCCAGCGCCACGCCGCTGGAACGGGCGCATGCGGATCTGGCGCCGGGCACCGGTGCCGACGCTGCGACCAGCACCATGGATGCTGCTGAAGCCGCACCTGCCGCACCGCTCATCGCGCAAGCGCAGCCGATGGCGCCGGCGCCGCATCAGGCGCCGATTCCGGCCCCCCACGACAGCGTGGTGCCGGCACCTCACGCCGCGCACCTCACCCGCGCGCCGGTGCCGGCGACCAGCGCGCCCATCGATGCAACCGCACCGGCCGCGCCAATGCCGACCGAGCCGAGCAAGATCCAGGAGAACCAGCCGTGAGCCTGTTCGACGACGCACAGGCCGAAAGCAGTCTGATCGAGCACCTGGTGGAATTGCGCGCCCGCCTGGTGCGCGCGTTGATCGGCCTGGGCGTGGTGCTGCTGATCCTGCTGCCGTTCTCGCGGGCGATCTATTCCTGGCTGGCCGCGCCGCTGATCGCGCAGCTGCCGCTGGGGCAGACCATGATCGCGATGAATCCGGCCGGCGCGTTCTTCGCTCCGTTGAAGCTGACCTTCTTCCTGGCGGTGTTCATCAGCGTGCCGTGGCTGCTGTTCCAGGCCTGGGCCTTCGTGGCGCCGGGGTTGTACCAGCGCGAAAAGAAGCTCGCATTTCCGCTGCTGGCCTCGGCGGTGGCGTTGTTCTACATCGGCTGCGCGTTCGCCTATTTCCTGGTGCTGCCGGCGGTCTTCCACTTCCTGACCACGTTCAAGCCCGACGTGATCGCGATCACCCCGGACGCCAATTCCTACCTGGATTTCGTGCTGGCGATCTTCTTCGCCTTCGGCGCGAGTTTCGAGTTGCCGGTGGCGCTGGTGATCCTGGTGCTGCTGGGCTGGGTCAGCCCCAAGCAGCTCAGCGAAGGCCGCGGTTACGCCATCGTCGGCATCTTCGTGCTGGCCGCCGTGCTCACCCCGCCTGACGTGGTCTCGCAGCTGATGCTGGCCATCCCGATGTGCCTGCTCTACGAACTGGGCATCATCGCCTCGCGTGCGGTGGGGCCGAAGAGCGCCTGATTCGCGCTCGGTCTGCGAGCTGATCTGGGAATGCGAAGAACCACATCAGAGCAGTTGTTCGAAACATTCTGCGCGCATCATCGGCTGGACTGCCAGCGGATTGCTGAGACATCAACCTGCACGCCCGACTACCACGTATTGCTCGGCCGCAAGGTGGTGGCCGTCGAGATCAAGCAGATTGAAAGCATGCGCGGAATCGATCCGGATGGCGTGTGGTCCAGGACGATCGGTTGGCATGTGCGCCAGAAGATTGTTGAAGCGCGGGGGCAACTACGCGCGGCTGCCAGTGTCGGTATGCCGGCGGTATTGCTGATTTGCAACACAGTCGATCCGTTCCAGCTATTCGGCACCGAACAACACGACTTCATCAGCGCGATGTATGGCGAGCTGACGGTACACATCGATACGTGCGGTAACGCTGCGAGTGACCTCTTCCACGGCCGTAATGCCACCTTGAGAGAGAGTGCCAATACGTCCTTCAGCGGTGTGGGACACCTGCGCGAAACCAGCTCCGGTGCAGAGGTGATTATTTACGAGAACCTGTTTGCAGCGCATCCATTGCCGTTCGGCGACATACCCGACTGCATCACGGCCGTTCGCATGGAACTCAATCGGACGGACTGACACCATGCAGACAGATCGAATTGCGTAGGAGCGCACCCGAGCGCGACGGGCCTTCTCGGGAAAGCTTCGTCGCGTCCGGGTGCGCTCCTACGGCTCGCAAGATCAAGCTGCAAACACATCCGGCCGCGACGGCGGGGTGGGCCGTGCGGCGGCGCTGTCATGGGTGAACATCTGCTTCCAGGCCGCGTACACCGAACCGGCGAACACCGGCATCAGCACCGCCATCAGCAGCAGCTGGGCCAGCCACATCGCCACGGTCTGCCCGGCCACCAGGCCGACGATCAGCGCCACGATCATCACCGCGAAATAGATCGCGAAGATGGCGATGAACGCCAGCACGAAGAACACCAGCATTGCCGGCAGGTTGTGCAGACTGGCACGCAGGCTCTCGCGCAGCGCGTGGCCGCCGGTGCTGCGGTCGAACATCACCTGCGGCGGCATCACGAACAACGCCAACGTCATCGCCGCGAAGGTGGCGATGGTCAGCAGCAGCCACAGCAGGATGCGCCCGGCCGGCAGGCTGGCCGCCAGTTGCTCGATCTGCGCCGGGTCCGGCTGTGCGCCGGACTGGCTGATCTGGTTGATCTTGATCATCACCTCCGACAGCTGCTGCAGCCCGCTGGAGCCGATCATCACCAGCAGCAGCACGCCCAGCAGCAGGCCGGCGATCAGCTGGGGCAGCAGCGACACCAGCAGATGCGGCGCGCGGCCATCCTGCAGGCCGTGCAACAGGTGCGCGGGCCTGGCGATGCGGCCTTCGTCCACTTCGCGGATCGCCCACAGCAGGCCACCCATGAACAGCGGGCCGGCCAGCACCAGCAGGAACTGCAGTGCCGGGCCCAGCAGCGGCACCAGTACCGACAGCGATACCGCCAGCGAGGCGGCCACGCTCCAGATCACCCCCAGCGAGCCAAGCGCCAGCGGCGCCCGCTTGAGCAGTGAGAAACCGGTCAACAGCCATTCTGCGCCGGCAGACGCCGGCACCTTGCGAATTTCGCTCATTCCCATTCCGGATCGATACGCGCGCCGGACCACCCGGCGTCCCGCGATTATCGCCGCTTTTACGTGTGCGCGGCGGGACGAGCGTTCACTGTCTGCAGGCCGCGGGCATGGTGCACGAACCGGCGCAGCAGCTTGCGGGCGACCGGCGCAGCGGTGACCTCACGGGCCACGGTCCGGGCGCAGCGGCCGTGGCGGGCGATGCACTCCGCGCGCGCCTGCACGTAGCCGCGCATATGGTGGGTGGCGAACTCGGGATGGAATTGCACGCCCCAGGTGGCCTGGCCCCAGCGGAAGGCATGGCAGCGGTCCTGGCGCGAGTGCGCCAGCACGATGGCGCCGTCCGGAGCGCGTACCACCGTCTGCAGGTGGGTGGCATGCGCAGGGAACTGCCCCGGCAGGCCGGAAAACAACGGATCCTGCTCGGCCGGCGGATGCAGTTCCAGCGCCACCGTACCGGACTCGCGTCCGGCCGGGTTGTAGTCGACCTCGCCACCCAGTGCATGCGCCAGCAATTGGTGCCCGTAGCAGATGCCCAGCAAGGGCTTGCCCTGGTGCGCGGCCTGGCGTAGCCAAGCGGCGCTGCGCTCGCTCCATTCGGCGCGGTCGGTGACGAAGGCGGCCGAGCCGCTGACGATCGTGCCGGCAAAGCCGGCCGGGTCGGGCAGGGCGTCGCCGTTGGCAACATCGATGGCCACCGTCTCGTGTTCGGCCAGCCCGGCCGCCACGCGGATCCAGTGGCGAAAACGGCCGTATCGCTTCATCTCCGGCACGGGGCAACCGGTTTCGATGATCAGGAACGGCAGAGCGGACATGCGCAAGGATCCGGACACGACAGATGTCCTCGATTGTAGGCGGCAGTGGCCGGTTTTTTTCAAGCTGCGTGCCAACGCAGACGCTGTGGGTCATGGCCGATTGGCATGTGCTGATTCCCTCGAGACTGGAAGGCTGAAGGCGATGGCGACGGCCCATCGCGATGGCATGCCTGGATATCGGCCGACAGCCGCGCGACTGGACCATGGACGCATGCGCCGGGCCGTTGGCCTCGGACGGGCAGCTGGCCGTCCTGGCCAGCAGCGGGTGGAGCGGATGCTGCGGGCGCCCGCGGCACCGGACGACGTTGCGGTTACTCCCGCGGCGGCAACACCGACAGTACCTCTTCGATGGTGGTGAGCCCGGCGGCGACCTTCTCCAAGCCGGTGCGGCGCAGCGTGCGCAGGCCTTCGCCGCGGGCAGCCTGGCTGAAGCTGGCCAGCTCGGTGTCGGGGCGGATCAGCGTGCGCAGGCGTGGGGTGACCGGCAGCAGTTCGTACAGGCCCACCCGGCCCAGGTAGCCGGTGCGGCGGCATTCCAGGCAGCCGACCGGCGCGTGCACGTTCAGCGGTTCCGGCAGTGCTTCGCCCGGCTCGCGCAGGGCCGCCCAGTCGGCGTCGCTGAGCGTGTGCGGCCGCTTGCAGTGCACGCACAGGGTGCGCACCAGCCGCTGCGCCAGCACGCCGTTGAGCGTGGAAGCCACCAGATAGTGCGGCACGCCCAGGTCGAGCAGGCGGGTGATCGCCGAGGCGGCGTCGTTGGTGTGCAGCGTCGACAGCACCAGGTGGCCGGTGAGCGAGGCCTGCACCGCCATCTGCGCGGTTTCCAGGTCGCGGATTTCGCCGATCATGATGATGTCCGGGTCCTGCCGCAGCAGCGTGCGCACGCCGCTGGCAAAATCCAGGTCGATGTTCTGCTGCACCTGCATCTGGTTGAATTCCGGCGCGATCATCTCGATCGGGTCTTCCACGCTGCACACGTTCACGTCCGGCGTGGCCAGGCGCTTGAGCGTGGAATACAGCGTGGTGGTCTTGCCCGAACCGGTGGGGCCGGTGACCAGCACGATGCCGTGCGGGCGCTCGACCAGCGCGCTCCAGCCGGCGGCCTCTTCCGGGCTGAAGCCGAGCTGCTCGATGCTCTTGAACGCCGAATCCGGGTCGAAGATGCGCATCACGCACTTCTCGCCGAACGCGGTGGGCATGGTGGACAGGCGCATTTCCACTTCGCGCCCGCCCGGCGAGCGGGTCTTGATGCGGCCGTCCTGCGGGCGGCGGCGTTCGGCCAGGTCCATGCGGCCGAGCACCTTGATGCGGCTGACCACCGCGGTCATCACCGAGGGCGGCACTTCCAGCACCTTGTGCAGCACCCCATCGATGCGGAAGCGCATGCGCCCGGCCTCGCGGCGCGGCTCCAGGTGGATATCGCTGGCGCGTTGTTCGTAGGCGTACTGCAGCAGCCAGTCGACGATATGCACGATGTGGTGATCGTCGGCATTGACGTCGCCGGCGCGGCCCAGTTCCACCAGCTGTTCGAAGCTGGGCAGGCCCGCATTGGATTCGGTGCTGCGCGCATCGCCGCGCGCGCCACGCACCGACTGGGTGACGCCGAAGAACTCCATCGTGTAGCGATGCAGGTCCAGCGGGTTGATCAGCGCCAGCTCCACGCGGCGGCGGCTCAGGTGCTGCACGTCGGCCAGCCAGTCCAGCGCCAGCGGTTCGCTGGTGGCGATCAGCACGCGCTCGGCATCCAGCGCCAGCGGCAGGATGCGGTGGCGGCGCGCGTAGGCGTGCGAGACCACGCCAGTGACCGCGGCCACATCGATCCGGGTGGGGTCGATGCGCAGATAGCGCAGCCCGGTGCGGGTAGCCAGCCATTCGGTGAGCCGTTCCAGGCCCAGCTCGCCGGCCGGCGGCTGCGCAGCGTGAAGCTTGAGGTTGGCCAGCAGCACCAGCGGATGCACGTCGCTGGCGGTGCGCACGCCGGCACCGGAGAACTGCACGCGCTCGTGTTCGTGCGGCACCACCATGCCATCGGCGAGCAGGGCGGCCGCCACGGTGTCGAACATCAACCGGCCGCGCGGCAGGATCGCCGCTACGCTGTCCGGGTCGGCGCTACGCCGCTGTTCCATGCTGATCGTCCCTTGCGGCAATCGCCCGCGGCAAAGCGCCGCGGGTGGGCCGGTATACTAGCGCACCCCTTCCGCACGGCCCTTGCTGCATGTCCGATTCCCGGCGCGTTCCAATCACTTTCCAGGGCCTGATCCAGACCCTCAACCAGTACTGGGCCGAGCAGGGCTGCGTGCTGATCCAGCCCTTGGACCTGGAAGTGGGCGCGGGCACGTTCCACCCGGCCACCTTCCTGCGCGCGCTGGGACCGGAGCCGTGGAATGCGGCCTATGTGCAGCCCTCGCGCCGCCCCACCGACGGACGCTACGGCGACAATCCCAACCGCCTGCAGCGCTACTACCAGTATCAGGTGGCGATGAAGCCCAACCCGGACAACATCCAGGACCTGTACCTGGGCTCGTTGAAGGCGCTGGGCATCGACCCGCTGGTGCACGACCTGCGCTTCGTCGAAGACAACTGGGAATCGCCCACGCTCGGCGCCTGGGGTCTGGGCTGGGAAGTCTGGCTCAACGGCATGGAAGTCACCCAGTTCACCTATTTTCAGCAGGCCGGCGGGCTGGAGTGCAAGCCGGTGCTGGGCGAGATCACCTATGGGCTGGAGCGGCTGTGCATGTACCTGCAGAGCTGCGACAACGTCTACGACCTGGTGTGGACCTACGGCCCGGATGGCACGCCGGTGAGCTATGGCGATGTGTACCACCAGAACGAAGTGGAGCAGAGCGCCTACAACTTCGAACACGCCAACGTGGCCGAGTTGTTCCACCGTTTCGATGCCTGCGAAGCCGAAGCCAAGCATCTGGTCGAAGTAGACCTGCCGTTGCCCGCCTACGAGCAGGTCACCAAGGCCAGCCACGCCTTCAACCTGCTGGATGCGCGCCGCGCGATCAGCGTGACCGAGCGCCAGCGCTACATCCTGCGCGTGCGCGCGCTGGCCCAGGGCGTGGCGCAGGCCTACTACGCGCAGCGCGAGAAGCTGGGGTTTCCTGGAGTGAGGAAGTAACCGAGCCCCTCTCCCGCCGGGAGAGGGGTTGGGGTGAGGGTACGGAGGCGCAGCCCTCGTGCACCCAAACTCCATAGGCTTCGGCCGTACCCTCATCCGCCCCTTCGGGGCACCTATTCCCGCAGGGAGAAGGGACCAAAAGCCCCTCTCCCCTCGAGAGAGGGGTTGGGGTGAGGGTACGGGGCGCAGCCCTCATGCACCCAAACTCCACAGAGCTTCGCCCGTACCCTCATCCGCCCCTTCGGGGCACCTTCTCCCGACGGGAGAAGGGACTACGCAAAGGTCCACGTCATATGAGCGAACAACTTCCCCTGCTGATCGAACTGGGCACCGAAGAGCTGCCGGTCAAGGCGCTGCCGGGTCTGGCACAGGCCTTTTTCGATGGCGTGCTGAACGGCCTGGAAAAGCGCGGCGTCGCCGTCACCCGCGGCGATGCCAGGCCGCTGTCCACGCCGCGTCGCCTGGCGGTGCTGTTGCCGGGCGTGGCCACCGAGCAGCCGGAGCAGCGCTCGGAAGTGCTGGGGCCGTATCTCAACATCGCGCTGGATGCGCAGGGCCAGCCGACCAAGGCACTGGCCGGCTTCGCTGCCAAGGCCGGCATCGACTGGAGCGCGCTGGAGCGCACCAGCGACGCCAAGGGCGAGCGCTTCGTGCACCGCGCAGTGACGCCGGGCGCGCGCACCGCGGATCTGCTGCCGGAGATCCTGCGCGACGCCATTGCCGCGATGCCCATTCCCAAGCCGATGCGCTGGGGCGCGCACGAATACGCCTTCGCACGGCCGGTGCAGTGGCTGGTGCTGCTGTTCGGCAGCGAGGTGATTCCGGCCGAATTGCTGGGTGTGCGCGGCGATCGCGTGACGCGCGGTCACCGCTTCATGCATGAAGGCGCCGTGTCGCTGGCCGCTCCGGGCGACTACATCGACGCACTGCGCGCCGCGCACGTGCTGGTGGATGCCGACGCGCGCCGCGCCCGCATCGTCGAAGAAGTGGAAGCCGCCGCACAGCAGGCCGGCGGCAGCGCGCGCATCAGCGACGACAATCTGGAGCAGGTGGTCAACCTGGTCGAATGGCCATCGGCGGTGCTGTGCAGTTTCGAGCGCGATTTCCTGGCGGTGCCGCAGGAAGCGCTGATCGAAACCATGGAGATCAACCAGAAGTTCTTCCCGGTCCTCGATGCCGGCGGCAAGCTGACCGAGCAGTTCATCGGCATCGCCAATATCGTCTCCAGGGACGTTGCCGAAGTGGCCAAGGGCTACGAGCGCGTCATCCGCCCGCGTTTTGCCGACGCCAAGTTCTTCTTCGACGAAGACCTCAAGCAGGGGCTGGAGGCGATGGGCGACGGCCTGCGCACGGTGACCTACCAGGCAAAGCTGGGTACGGTGGCCGACAAGGTCGCGCGCGTGGCGGCACTGGCCGAAGCGATCGCGCCGCAGGTGGGCGCCGACCCCGCGCAGGCGCGTCGCGCAGCGGAACTGGCCAAGAACGACCTGCAATCGCGCATGGTCAACGAATTCCCGGAACTGCAGGGCATTGCCGGGCGCCATTACGCCACCGCCGCCGGCGAGCCCGGCGAAATCGCGCTGGCCATCGACGAGGCCTACCAACCGCGCTTTGCCGGCGACGACATCGCACTGTCGCCGCTGGGCAAGGTGCTGGCGATCGCCGAGCGGCTGGATACGTTGGCCGGTGGGTTTGCAGCTGGGTTGAAGCCGACCGGCAACAAGGATCCGTTCGCGTTGCGGCGTAATGCGTTGGGATTGGCGCGGACCATCATCGAGAGTGGGTTTGATCTGAACCTCGGGGAGTGGATCATGAAGGCACTGATCCTGCTCGCAGCTCAACCAGGCGCGGCACGGATCGAAAGCCTAGGCTTCTTCGCCAAGCTGGTCGAAGAGGAAGCGGACTATCTGAATCGACCCCAGTCCGTGGATATCGACCGACTGGAGCGCCTGCGGATTCGAGCACTCCGCATCCTGGGATCCGATGCGCCCGAGATCGATACGGAAATCTACAACTTCATCCTCGACCGCCTAAAAAGCTACTACGCCGACAAAGGCGTTCCCGCCTCCCACTTCAACGCGGTCGCAGAATTGCAACTCGGCTCCCTCTACGACTTCGACCGCCGCATCGACGCCATCGGCAATTTCGCCACCCTGCCCGAGGCCGAAGCGCTGGCTGCGGCCAACAAGCGCATCCGCAACATCCTGCGCAAGGTGGAAGGCGAGATCCCCGGCGACATCGATCCCACGCTGCTGCGCGAACCGGCTGAACAGGCCCTGGCCGAAGCGGTGGAAGCGGCCATCGGCGACACCGGCGATGCCTTGCATCGCCACGACTACGTCGCCGTGCTCGCACGCCTGGCGCGCCTGCGCCCGCAGGTGGATGCGTTCTTCGACGGCGTGATGGTCAATGCCGACGATCCGCAGCTGCGTGCCAACCGGCTCGCCCTGCTGAAGAAACTCGGCGACCGCCTCGGCAGCGTCGCCGCCATCGAGCATCTGTCCAGTTGAGGGCACGATGCATGCCGGGGCCAGGCACGGCACCTAGGCAGCGCGGCGGGTGGTGTGAGCCGAAGTGGCGGACACACCCACGGATCGCTCCAGGGTGGCGACCTGCGAAGCCGACCAGTTCATGCCGAGCGCGGCGATGCCAGTGGCATCGCTGCGGGGCCCCCGAGGCGGGGTCCGCAGCCGGTCAGTCCCGCGCGCGCGGTGATAGCGCTTCGTCGCGTCCTCTTCGCTCGCTGGATGTCGGATAGCCGCGTGCATGCGCGCGTGACAAGCGACATGGCACTCTCGCCTTCTAGACGTCCCATTAACAGACCCGAGCGGTCCTGCCGGTATCCTGCGCCGATGCGATTCATCTTCCGGGTCCGCCCCGTCCTGCTGCTCTTGTGCGTCCTGGCGGGCCCCGCCTTCGCACGCGCAACCATCGACAAGATCGAGATCAAGGGTCTGGACGAAGGCGACGATGCCGAGATGATCGAGAACATCGAGGTCTCGTTGTCCCTGTATGAGGCCGTCGGCAAGGAGCAGGGCGAGTCGCGGCTGGAATACCTGCTGGCGCAGGCCGAGCGGCAGACGCGCGAGGCGCTGGAGCCGTTCGGCTACTACTCGCCCACCATCGATCTGGCGGCCCCGCGCAACGGCGACCGGGTGACGGTGGTGATCACGGTGGAGCGCGGCGAACCGGTGCGGGTGCGCACCTCGCACATCTCCATCACCGGTTGGGCCGAACAGGACCGCTACCTGGGCCAGGACCTGAAGCAGTTCGAGCCGCGCCCGGGCCAGGTGTTCAGCCACCCGCAGTACGAATCCAGCAAGGTGCGCATCACCCGTCGCCTGGCCGAGCGCGGCTATTTTGACGCCGACCTCACCCGCCGCCGGGTCGCGGTGACGCGCGCCGAGCAGGCCGCCGACATCGATCTCAACTGGGACAGCGGCCGGCGCTACGACATGGGCAAGGTGCGCTTCGACTACGACTACTTCCGCCCGGGACTGTTCGAGCCGTTGGTGTACTGGGAAGAAGGCAGCTACTACCACGAAGGCAAACTGGATCGGCTGCGCGAGTCGCTGACCAAGCTGGATTACTTCAGCACCATCGATATCCAGCCCAAGCCCGAGGAAGCCGATGCCGATGGCCGCGTGCCGGTGGACGTCAAGCTCACCCGCGCCAAGCGCACCATCTACACCTCCGGCCTGAGCTACGGCAGCGAGAGCGGGGCCGGCGTGCGCGGCGGGGTGGAGCGGCGCTATGTGAATTCGCGCGGCCACAAGATGGACACGCAGCTGGACTATGCGCAGAACCGCAAGAGCCTGACCTCCAGCTATCGGGTGCCCGCCTTCCGTTGGCTGGACGGCTGGTACACCGCCTCGGTGCGGCTGTACGACGAGCAGACCGAATACATCGACCTGCGCAACATCAAGCTTACCGGCAGCCGCAGTGGCCAGATCAACGAGCGCTGGAGCGCCATTGCCTCGATCAACGCCTTGCGCGAGCGGTGGCGTTTCAGCAGCGGCGACGACTTCGAAGGCGCGGTGTACGAGACCTCCACGCTGATCTATCCGCAGCTGCAGGCCAACTACGTCAATGTCGACGACCGCCTGTTCCCGCGCAGCGGCGTGTCGGGGCAGATGTTCATCCGCGGCGGCGCCGAGGGGGCCGGTTCGGACACCAATTTCGGCCAGCTGTACGGGCAGTTGCGCTGGTTCCTGGGCGCCGGCGACAACGGCCGGCTGATCCTGCGCGGCGAAGGCGGCACCACCTGGACCAGCGACTTGGTCGCGATGCCGCCGAGCCTGCGCTTCTTCGCCGGCGGCGCCAACAGCATTCGCGGCTATGCCTTTCGCGAAGTCGGCCCGCGCACGCCCAGGCCGGACGAATTCGCGCTCGGTGCCAAGAACGTGGTGACCGCCAGCGCCGAATACGAGCATTACCTCAAGGGTGGCCCATGGGGCGGGGCAGTGTTCGTCGATGGCGGCAGCGCCTTCGACGACCGGCCTGACTGGCACACGGGCATCGGCTTCGGCCTGCGCTGGCGCTCGCCGGTCGGCCCGGTGCGAGTGGATATCGCGCATGGCCTGAACGATCCCGACTCGCAGTTCCAGCTCTATATCGATATCGGGGCCAACCTGTGAGCACACCCACTCCGCCCGCCGCACCGCGCCGCGCGCGTTTCTATCGCCGGCGCCGCTTCTGGGTGGGCTCGGGGCTGACCGTGCTGGGGTTGGTGCTGCTGGCCCTGATCGCGCTCTATTGGCTGCTGCAGACCGTGGCCGGGCGCGATGTATTGCTGGCGCAAGTGGTGGCGCGGTTGCCGGTGGGCGCCAGCTTCACCTATGCCAGCGTCGAAGGCCCGGTGGCCGGCCCGCTGACCTTGCGCAATGTCGACTTCAAGTATCAGGACATCCACTTCACCGCCGAGCGCGTGTATCTGGAGCCGGACCTGCGCCCGCTGCTGGGGCGCAAGCTGCAGTTGGATGCGGTGCAGGTCAGCAACGCCTCATTGAATCTGGGCAAGAGCGACGAACCGTTCAAGCTCCCCAGCTGGCCCGAATCGCTGCCGCAGATCACCGTGCCACTGGCGATCCAGGCCGACAGGATCGATGTGCAGAACCTGCGCATCACCCAGCTGCAGCAACCGATGGTCGTCCTGCACAGGGTGCAGGGCGGGCTGGAAGTGGCCACCGGCGAACTGCGTACGCGCGCGCTGGTGATCGATACCGACAAGGGCGATTTCCGCCTGCACGGCGATTACGTGCCCAACGACGACTACCGCGCCGATCTCACCGCCACCGCCGTGCTGCCGGCTCCACGCGGGCGCACCCCGGCCAGCCTGGGGCTGGTGGCGCGCGGGGATCTGGCCAAGATGGAAGTGGCCATTGCCGGCCGCGCGCCGGCACCGTTGCAGGCCAGCCTGGTATTCACCGGCCGCGACGACCCCAGCTGGGCGTTCAAGGCGGTGACCGAGGCGTTGGACACGGCGCTGTTGATTCCCGCCGCCGAGGGGCAGACCGCTCCCCCCGCCACGCCGATCGCACTGAGCCTGCAGGCCTCCGGCAAGGGCGGCAACGCCGATCTGCAGGGCAGCATCCGCCAAGGGGAACTGAGCGCTACCCTGCAGCCTTCGCATCTCCGCCTGGCCGACCAGGTCCTCACGGTCGAACCGTTGGTGATCGAGACCTTCGAAGGCCGCACGCAATTGCGCGGCTCCGCCGATTTCCGCGATCCCCAGAATCCGAGCTTCCGGTTCGCGGTCAATGCCGGCGGCCTGCGCTTCACCCCGGCCCCGGACCCCGCCACACCCGATGCGCCGGTGGTCCCGGTGGAGCTGAGCGAAGCGCGCCTGGGCGTGGCCGGTACCCTGAAGGCATGGGCGGCGATCGGCCGCGCCACCGTGGAGCGCGACGGGCAGCAGGCCAAGCTGGTGTTCGACACGCGCGGCAACGACCAGCGCGCCCAGCTCAAGCAGGTGCAGGCCGCCACCCCGGGTGGCGCGCTGGATCTGACCGGCGAGGTGGGCTGGACGCCGGAGCTGCACTGGGACCTCGCCGCGCAACTGTCCAAGTTCGATCCGGGCTATTTCGCGCCGGGCTGGAACGGCAACCTGTCCGGCACGATCGCCTCCAAGGGCCGCCAGCTGCCGGCCCCCGCGGGCGGGGTATCGCCGGGCCTGGAAGCCACCGCACAGGTGTCCAGTCTGCGTGGGCAGCTGCGCCAGCGCGCGCTATCGGCCGACGGCAAGTTCGCGCTGCGCGGCGAACAGGGCGAGGGCGAGCTGCAACTGGCGCTGGGCGCCAGCCGCATCACCGCCAAGGGCAAGGTCGGCGATCAATTGGATATCGCCGCGCAACTGCAGCCGCTGCAGCTGGACGATGTGCTGCCCGGCGCCACCGGCGTGGTGCGTGGACAGTTGCAGATCGGCGGTAAGCGCAATGCGCCGGACATCACCGCCGATATCGCCGGCAACGGCCTGCGCTGGAACAGCTACAGCGCGCAGAGCATCAGCCTGCGTGGCCGGCTGCCGTGGCGCGGCAGCGATGGGCAACTCGCATTGCAAGGCACCGCCATCGAAGCCGGCGTGGTGCTGGACAGCGTGCGCGTGCAGGCACGCGGTGCGGTGGAGGCGCTGCGCCTGGAGGCCGACATCGCCAATGCCATGGCCAGCCTCGCCCTGCAGGGCGATGTGCGTCGCAACGGCGCGCGCTGGCAGGGCCAGCTGGCCACGCTGCGCATCGCGCCGGTCAAAGGCGATGCCTGGGCGCTGCGGCAGCCGGCGCAGTTCAGTACCGACGGCGCCGCCTTCACCCTGTCCGATACCTGCCTGGGCGCCGCCACCGGCGGTGCGCTGTGCGCCAGCGCCAACTGGCCGCGCGACGGCATGGTGGTGCATGGCGATGCCTTGCCGCTGTCGCTGGTGCAGCCGTGGCTGCCCAAGCAGGAAGGCCGGCAGATCTATCTCCGTGGCGAGCTCACCGTCGATGGCAGCTTCAAGCCACGCGGCAATGCCTGGGAGGGCAGCTTCCGGGTCGCCTCGCCGGAGGGCGGCATCCGCCTCGGCGAAACCCGTTACGCCGCGGTGGCCGGCAACCCCAATCGTGGCGAGTTGCTGCGCTACGACCAGTTCAGCATGCAGGCCGATTTCACCCAGCAGCAGATCCAGGCCAAGCTGGGCATCGGCTTCCAGGGCGCCGGTTTCGTCGATGCCAAGTTCAACACCGGCTGGGATGCGTACGCGCCGCTCAACGGCGAGCTGTATCTCAACATGTCGCGGCTGTATTGGCTGGAGCTGGTGGTGGCCGACGTCGTGCGGCCCAAGGGCCTGGTCGAAGGCCATGTGAGCCTGCGCGGTACCCGCGACAAACCGCTGCTGGGCGGCGATGCCACCTTGAGCGATTTCACCGCCGAGTACCCGTCGATGGGCCTGACCCTGAGCGAGGGCAAGGGCCGCTTCGACGCGTTGCCGGATGGCTCGGCCAAGATCACCGCCTCGGCCAAGTCCGGTCCCGGCACGCTCACCATCGACGGCGGGCTGTCGTGGTTCGGCAGCAGCACGCCGCTGCTGCTCAATATCCGCGGCGAGAACGTGCTGGCCTACAACACCAGCGAACTGCGCATCATCGCCAACCCGGACATGCAGTTCGGCATCGCCGACAACACCATGCAGCTACGCGGCAAGGTCACCGTGCCCGAAGCGGATATCGACCTGGAACGCCTGGACCGTGGCACTTCGGTGTCCGAAGACGTGGTGGTACTGGACCCGGTGGATCCGGAAGAAACCCCGGCCTCGCCGCTGGACATGGACCTGGCCATCGTGCTCGGCGACAAGGTCAACATGAGCGGCTTCGGCCTCAAGGGCGGGCTGAGCGGGCAGATGCAGATCCGCGCCCGCCCCGGCCGCGAGATGACCGCCAACGGCGGGCTGGATGTGCGCGGCCGCTACAAGGCCTATGGCCAGGACCTGACCATCAGCCGCGGCCAGCTGACCTGGAACAACAACATCGTCTCCGATCCACGCGTGAGCCTGCGTGCCGAACGCAAGGTGGGCGACGTCACCGCCGGCATCGACGTCAGCGGCCGCGCCGAATCGCCACGTGCCGATGTGTGGTCCGAGCCGGCAATGTCGCAATCGGAGGCGCTGTCGTACCTGGTACTCGGCCGCGGCCTGTCCACCGCCAGCAGCGACGAGACCCAGCAGGTCAGTGCCGCCTCGGCTGCCCTGTCGGCCGGCAGCAGCCTGATCGCCTCGCAGATCGGCGCCAAGCTCGGCCTGGACGACGCCGGCGTCAGCCAATCCAGCACCCTGGGCTCGGTGGTGGGCTTCGGCAAGTATCTCTCGCCCAAACTCTACGTCGGCTACGGCGTCTCGATGATCGGCAGCGGCTCGGTGCTCACCCTCAAATACCTGCTCAGCCGCGGCTTCGACATCGAAGCCGAATCCAGCACGGTGGAGACCAAGGGCTCGATCAATTGGCGGCGGGAGAAGTAGGCGGCGGCCGACTTCTTGCCACGGATTGACAAAGCTGACCCGGCTGTTCATGCTGGTTGGAAGATGTATTCGCCATCACACAAGTATCTCCCGGGGGGATTCAAGGGGGCTGCCGTGGCCGTAAATCAACTCAGGGGAAGGCAAGTGTCTCATCGAGGACGCTGGGGTTTGCGGTACCTGTTGGTAATAGCGCTATTGCTCAGTGGCGGCGCCCACGCCGTGGAAGTGACCGCCAACGGCAAACTCTCTTTCGTAGAAAACGGTTGGTATGGAGAGGGGCTTTCCTTCGCACACTCCGCGCCCGTAGCGGGCTGCACCGGTGGCGCAAACAATTACGTTATCGATAAGAACCATCCGTCCTACCAGGAATTGCTTGCGATCGCATTGACCGCATACACCCGCGAACTCGATGTCAAGTTGATCGTGGAGCCGGGCGTCTGCGGATTTGGCGTCCGCACAAAGATATTGGCGATGCGGTTGGCAAAATAACAGTTGCTCCGATAGCGGGTAACCCCCTGCAGTTGGTGAGGTTATCTGCTGGACTGCAAGTGTTCGCTCTTTCGATGCGGATGTTTGGACAGTCCCGATGGAGAGCGAATTTCTGCCAGCCCTTCGAAGCAAGCCATCATAGAATGCAGCTCGCTCGTAGCTTTGCTGTTTCAGGTCGATTTCACTAAACATTTGGCGCACTCATGCCAAGCCACCGGTCGCCATGCATGTAGATGCGGCGCACCAAATCGCGAGGGAATATGAGAGTTCTTGCAGGATTGATCGTAATTTTGAGTTTGCTTGCGATGTCGGGCCCGGCGTATGCATTGCAGTCATTTACCGGACGAGTAGTCCGGGTCGAAGCGACCTATATGCCAACCCAAATTCCATTCATCCTGAGCGAAGGTAATACAACATGCCCGGCTGGTAAACCGATCTACTGGTCCAGCCAAAATGTTGAAAATAACAAAGCAATCTACGCAACCTTAATCGCGGCGATGACTTCCGGAAAGAAAATAACGTTCATCGTTGATGACGGTGATCAGTCTTGCAGGGGTAAATTTTTGTATCTTGAAGACGCATGATTTATGAAGGCGTCCTCGATGCACAGTACGGCGGAGCATCGTGCAGATGTTCTATTGAAGAACAAGGGTTGCGGATCGCTTGGTTATCCGAGTGCGCTAAGGAAGGTGATCGATTTCACCACACCTGTCGGCTCCCGGACCAGCGGAAAATGAAAGTCGAGCTGAGAAAAGTGAAAGTGAATCCACGAGGAAAAGATGAGTAAGAAACATCAAGAACTACTGAAGCTTTCATCATCCTTGGCTTCACTGCTGTGCCTATCAACAGCGCAGGCGCAGAACTACACCAAGACGGAGACATTATCCTACTATGATGACACCTCCAAATGGGTACTCGGCCAAACATCGCGGGTAGTTGTCGATGGCATCACCACATCGGAAGTGGCCTACGGTGCGAATGCCCAGCCGGTGGCCACGCGAAACTTCGGAAAACTACAGCAGACATTGACCTATAACGGGGACGGCACGATCGCGACCGTTACCGATGGAAACGGCAATACGACCGTACTGTCTGGCTGGATGCGCGGCATTCCACAGTCGATTCGTCACGCTGACGGCAGTAGTGAATCAGCAATCGTCAATGACAATGGATGGCTCACTTCCGTCACCGACGAGAACGGATACTCCACATCGTATGGTTACGATGCGATGGGAAGGATTTCGAGCATTTCATATCCGCAAGGCGATAGCACTGCCTGGAATTCCACTGCACAGGCATTCGAACTTGTAATGGTGCCGGAGTACGGTATAGGGGCCGGACACTGGCGGCAGACAATCGCGACCGGAAACTATCGCAAGCTCACATATTTCGATGCGCTTTGGCGTCCCCTACTCACGCGTGAGTTTGATGCGGCCAACGAAGCCGCTACACAACGGTTCCAGAGATTCACATACGACCACGAAGGTCGTGTGACCTTTGCTTCCTATCCTGGCAGTAGCGATGCGCTGACGACAGGAACCTGGACGGAGTATGACGCTCTAGGCCGGACGATATCTGTTGGCCAAGACACGGAGCTGGATACGAAGGCACTATTGACGTTTACCGAGTATTTGCCAGGTAATAAGACACGGGTGAGAAGTCCCAACGAGCAAGCCACTGTGACTGGCTATCAAGTCTTCGATCAACCGGCGTACGACAAGCCCGTCTTGATCCAACATCCAGAAGGCGCCGTCACCGAGATCTCGCGCGACGTCTTCGGCAAGCCCACTGCAATCACACGGCACAGCAATGATTGGAGTCAGGTACTTACCCGGACATACGCGTACAACAGCAATCAGGAACTGTGCCGCACAGTTGAGCCAGAAACAGGCGCCACGCTGACTGGATACGATGGCGCGGGCAATATCAGATGGTCAGCCGCAGGCTTGCCGATGGATATCGGCTGCGATGCGAGCGGCACATCCGCGACCATAGCTGCTCGCAGAGTCGATCGCGGTTACGACGCACGGAACCGCGTCGTGTCCATGAGTTTTCCAGATAGCAACGGCAACCAGCGCTTCAGCTACTGGCCGGATGGCCTGACCAAACAGATCACGACCCAGAATAATGGTGTCGCGACCTACAACAGCTATGCCTACAACAAGCGACGTCTTCTTACCGGAGAAAGCCAGGGCCAGGCGGACGGCGAAACTTGGGCAATGAGTTCGATCTACGATGCAAACGCAAGTCTGGCGGCGCATCGCTACCCGACAGGCCAGACAATTGACTACGCGCCCAACGCTCTAGGCCAGCCGACTCGCGCTGGAGCTTATGCCAGTACGGTCAGCTACTACCCCAATGGCGCAATTCGCCAGTTCACATACGGCAACGGCATTTTGCACACGATGACCCAGAATCGTCGCCAACTTCCCGCCACAAGCCAGGACACCCATAGTGGGATCGCAGTTCTGAGTGATAGCTACACCTACGACAAGAATGGCAACGTAAAGGCAATCGCCGACAATGCTTCATGGCGTAATGGGCGTGGAAATCGCAGCATGGAGTACGACGGGCTGGACCGTTTGAAGTCGGCATCTTCTCCGATGTTCGGTAATGCAGTCTATGCATACGATGCGCTGGATAATTTGACGAAGGTGGCTGTCTCGGGACGCGATCATTGGTATTGCTACGACCCGTACTGGCATTTGACGAATATCAAGACCGGGGGCAGCTGCAGTGGGGGCACCGTCATTGGCCTTGCATACGATCTGCAGGGAAACCTTGTCAACAAGAATGGTCAGACATACGCATTCGACTTCGGTAACCGACTACGTTCTGCAACCAACAAGGAAACGTATCGGTACGATGGTAACGGCAGACGGACGCTGGCAACCCAGTCAGGGGGGGGCGTCGCCTCCATGTACGACCAAGGTGGTGTTCTACGCTTTCAAAAGAACCAGCGCAGCTCAAAAACCATCGAGTACGTGGTGCTTGGTGGTAGCAATATCGCTGAAGTGGAATGGCCGCTCGGCTACTTGCCTGCCATGAAGGACACTTTGACGTGGGGGGCAAATCCCGGAGCCGTGCGTTACATAGTTGAAGAGAGTATCGACCGCCTAACATGGACATCGGTCTACGAGGGCGATCAAACGGGTTGGACATCCTTATCCCGTCCTTCGGGAACCTACTCATATCGCGTGCTTGGCTGTACGCAGAACGGTGTTTGTAGCGAGGTCTTTGGGGTTTCCCACGTCAAGCGGTCCGCAATGAATATCGTGCCGCTGCTTTATCAGCTTTTACTCAACTGATTTTACATGGTAATTCAAATATTCAATATGGCCGTCGGAGCTAGTATGCGTAAACTAAACAAGGGAATCAGGACTGCGCTCTTGCTGAGCTGCGTAGGATTGTCGCTCCTGGGCAACGAAGCAAGCGCCGCACCCTACGTCATAACAGGACAACTCATCACTCGTATGAGTACCGGCTGGGGCGCTGAAGGCCTGTACATTGAGACTTCTGGTGCCCCGCAAGCTGGATCAGCGTGCGGGGCAAACAACAACTTTCTCATCGAGGCAGGTGGCGGAATGAATAAAGAGATGACGTCCTTGCTGATGATTGCCATGCAGAATGATTTTCCCGTTGATATGTATGTAGACGGATGCGTGAATGGTGCAATCAAATTGAAGGCTATTTATGTCAACAAGAGGCGTTAATGCAGAGCCTTTCCGCTTGGACTACTACTTAATAAAAATATCATATTTATCCTGCAGCTCCATGCAATTTTGGCAATGAGTTGGTTTGAGATGTGGCGGGAACTCGAATCCGGGCGTAAGAGCAGGAGCAATACGGTAGTATGGTTTGGATCCGTTGCACAGAAGCCTCAAAGTGCACCAACAAGTTCTTCAGATGGGTCCAGCCCGGGGAGCAAGGCGTTGGTGCCAATGTTACTAATAGCGCTAGTCGATAAAGTGGAAGGATTGCCAGCAGTAGGCTGCGGTATTTTTGAGATCTTTCTTAAGTACGTCATTGAATTCTAAAGATTTAACACCGATGGCGTTCAAGTTTTTGCTTATGCCCTTACCACACGAAGAGATCAGGGTCTGATCTGCTGTTTTTCTAATGGACAACGATAATGATTGAAGAAACAGAATTTCCGTTTCGGCGGCTGTTTGCGCTGATACTGGGATTTTTCTTGGTCGCGTCTTCCTCAGCTGCCTCGGCGCAGGTCGTTCGTTACGTGCATACGGACGGCTTGGGCTCAGTCTCCGCGATAACGGATGCAAATCGTAATACGACTGAGCGTCGTGAGTACGAGCCATATGGGACAAGTCTTAGCGCATCCGTAGATGGTGTCGGCTATGCAGGACATGTTATGGATGCTGCTACCACACTTACTTACATGCAGCAGCGATACTACGACCCCAAAATTGGAATATTCCTCAGCATTGATCCGGTGACGGCATACGAGAATTCAGTTAGCCAATTCCATCGGTACAGGTATTCAAACAATAATCCTTATACGTTCACTGATCCAGACGGTAGGCAAGCAGTACCTGATCGGCCGCTGGTTTTCTATCAGATCACAACACGTACGGCTACTGATAGCGGGGCGGTGAATGTCGCGAGAACAAATGTTTCGAATTACGGAATCGCTCACGGCACACGAACAGAATCTCGTGGCACGTTGACGTTACTACCCCAGCGGTCTCTAGGTGGCACGCCGGCCAATCCGGGGACAGCCGTGACAACCCGATTGCTTAATTTCAGCGACAAGTCTGGACAGAATATTGAAGTGACCAGCGGTCAAAGAACCGTGGAGCAAAACCGGGCGGTGGGCGGTGCGAGCCGTAGTCAGCATCTGCAGGACAACGCTGCGGATATTCGAATTAGTGGGAACACACCTAAGCAGACCGCCGATGCAGCTCACAGTTCTGGCGAGTTCAATCGTGTCAATCAGTACACCGATGGCCGCGGCGTACATGTAGACCTTAGGCAGGACGGTACGCAGGGACGATTCACCGACTGGAAACCCCAAAAATGAAAATCGTTGTCTATACCGCTTGGTTCCTGATGCTCTTGGCACGCAGTCCCTCTCCCTTTGGCGTGCCGGCAGACGAGGTGCACTCATCTCAGAAAGGTGTAGGACCAGCGGTATTGGGTCTTGACACCATTCATGGCTCCATTGCGGATCTACGTGTGAGTATGACCAGAGAGCAACTTGTTGCGACGGGACATCCCATTATCGAACGCTCAGTAATGCAGGAAGGGGACGAATACATAGTCATCGAAGTTTTGCTACACAAAGACCTAGTTATCGAATGCTGGTTTGATGGAGGCGGGATAGAGAGGCTGCGAACTACTGCCAAAGGCATTAGCGACGAAAGAGGAATCAGTGTCGGTTCAACCCTAGCTATGTTGAAGACTTCGTACCCAGGTGGCCGTTTGATTACAGGTAACGAAGACGGGCGACGTTATGCCAATTTTATCAACAACTCCAGGGTGGTTTTCGAGATGGAGCTGGGTGCACTTCCGCAGGCATGTTTCAGTGAAGAGCATCTCGAGTGCGAGGCGCCGCCGGAACTACGTGTACGCGGCATTACTGTACATGCCGGCCCTGCTGGTTGATGATAAAACTGTCCACGGATTGTAATTAGGTCGATTTAGCTTTGTGGTTATATTTTCACTTTTGATTCTGATTAAGTTCGTCAAGTTATAGGGAGTTGTATGAAGTCCGTCCGATTTATTCTTGCTGGCGCAATTATTATTCATCCTTGGGCGTCCTATGCGCAGCAGACCCCATGGGACGACTACTCAAAGCACATTAAAAAGTCTTCCTCGCCAGCTCGGTGGGGCGATAGTCAATTCGGTGATGCTGTTGATTTGTACACTGGAAGGCTTTCGTTTCGTCAAGTGGATCTCTCAATAGAGGGTAACTCGCCTTTACCCATGTTGGTGGCCCGCAAGTTATCTGTAAAGGACCCGGTAGTATCCGCTGCATGGTCAAACGTAGAATTTCCTGTCAATGATGAGCCTTTTGCCGATTGGGCGCTTGATATCCCTAATATTAGCGGTGTGTTTGCGCAGAAGCTCATGGGACCCATGCTTGGGCCTCAAGGATTAGTTCTTAACCCTGGTCAGCTTCATAACTGGAGCAATCAGCGCTGCTCCGGACTGCGAGTGCCGCCTTGGATTGGCGAGTTCGCTCCGATGGATTATTGGTATGGTTTACAGGCTGAGATGCCCAATGGAGGGGAGATGCTGGCGCCCACGTCTGGGCTGCCTGCTCCAACAAATGGCGGCGCTTACCGATGGGTTACCAATGCCCGTACTTGGTTTTCCTGCTTACCATCGATCCGAAACGCAAGTGGTGAAGGGTTTCTAGCAATAGCGCCTGACGGCACAAAATATTGGTTTGATTGGATGGCGCAGTTTCACGAGCCTACAATTCGTAAGTCTTTTGCTTACTCCATAAGTACACCCAGTGTCGGTTTTTCAGACGTCTATGAACAAGAGATGCATCGCAGACGCTACGCTCTCTATGTGTCGAAAGTAGAAGATAAAAATGGCAACTGGGTTTCATATCGATATAGCAACGCGTATGACCAGCCAGTTCGTCTAGATGCTATGGAAAGTAGTGATGGACGCTTTATTACACTGTCTTACAATAACAGCGGAAAGATCATAGCCGCTTCAGCGAATGGAAAGACCTGGGTGTACACATATTCCTCGGATGGCCAAGCACTGTCGAGAGTTACGTTGCCTGATGGAAGTGCTTGGTCATACGATTTTAACGGCTATCTCAAAGCCTTTAACGTCAGTGAAATGGATCCATCAAGTTGCAACTATCCCGGTTCGATTAGCGGGGGGGATGATACTATCTTCCGGGGACGAACCGTGTACGTAAGACATCCCTCGGGTGCACTAGGAGAGTTTGAAGTTCGTCCTTTGCTGCGCGGGAGATCGAATGTCCCGCAGCAGTGCATCCCCAGCCCAAGTAACGACGGTCCCGAGTTGGGAGTTGCTTCTGATTATGTTCGATTTTATTGGACAAACAGCTTGACACGAAAAAAAATCAGTGGCCCGGGGATGGCTGACACTCAGTGGACATACCGTTACAGCGGGGTACAAAATACCTCGGAAGTAGCTGGGCTTTGGGGTAAGTCTGCCAACTACGAGCCGCCCGGAAGCTGGGCTGTTCGGCCCTATACCTACAGTAGACTTGCCGACGAAGGGAAACCTTTGACAGACATAAGTACCTATATTCTTATTGAGCCAGTTTGCTTGGCCGACAGCTGTGCGGGTTCTGTGTCGACTGAAGTCGCCGGGCCAGGAGAATGGGCGCGTTATACCTTTGGAAATAGCTATCGCTACAATGAGCGAAAACTGCTGAAAAAGGAGGTTGGAGCAAGACCGGAGTCGATCTCGCGAGTGGAGAATTTCACTTATGAGTTGGCAAGATCGAGTCTTCCATACATACCGGTTATAGGGGCAACACGCCAGTACCAGGGAGACGGCTTTGCAGAGGCGGCGCTTCGTCCCCTCAAGACAGAATCAATACGGCAAGATGGGGTCAACTACTCGCGTGAGATTCTATCGTTCGATGCATTCGCAAGGCCGACAAGCGTGAGAAGGTCAAGTTCTACGGCTCCGTAGGTGAATTGTCTGGGATGTCCTAAGCAGGGCCAGGCCCCCGCAGATCTATGAGTAATGAGGGTGGATCGATTTAGGTCCATCCTCAAAAGAACCGTCCCCTAGGAAGAGCTCTGCCTGCGTGGCGTCTAGCCATTGAGGTGGCAATGATAATTGTTCAGATTTGCAAAAATTTACTTGACGTACTTATGTTTGAGATGGCTAAGCAGACATGGTGTGCTGAAGATAGGATGGGCAGTCGAGAAAATTTGTAAAGCATGGGTCGCAAGGGAGTCATCTGTCGCAGTTACAAAACTATCTTTCGATTTTTCGCTACATTAGCGTTTTAAATAATATTGGCATCCAATTAATTTAAAGATATGGAGTTCTTATGTCAGCAAGGGCGGCGGTACTGTCATTAATATTTCTAGTGTGCTTTCCACTTCACGCGGGAAATGGAAGCGGGAAGGTTACCCAGTTATTACCCCACACAGGTGATGTGGTCTTCTTTTCATTGAGTGGGGAACACGCAGCTCCTCCAACGTGCTCATCAACTGCCTGGTCGATATCGCTAGCCACCAACTCGGGCAGAGCTATGTATGCGCTGCTACTAAGCGCACACACACAGGGTACTACAGTGCATGTGCAGGGAACTGGAGATTGCTCGGCTTGGCCAGATCGCGAGACCGTGCGTTACGTTTTAAGTGAAAGTTCCAGCTCGTCTTGAACGGAATTTAGCCCTGGTTGGAAGTCTGCAGGCACATGAATCATCGAGGAAGAATAGTGCGCAAGAAGCAACTTCACCGAAGGTCGGGTTGTCGCGACGCTGAGTGGGCCAAAGTGGCTGCCAGGTCAAAGATCTGTAGCATGAGCCTGGCAACACATCCGAAATTCGATCATTTTTAACGTCCAATACAGGGGCGCATTCTCGTGGTTTGCACAACGGCTTTGGTTTGGCGTAGCAGCTGAATTTGCTCCTCAGGCATCGCTTATTCGCGTTAGATTTACCTGAAATAGAATTTAGTAATAATCGAGCCGGTTTCATATTCAAGCTTGAAGCGTCGAGCGGTCGCATCAAATCGAGTAACACTGCAGCGAGAATGAATTAACGCTCGCTGCGTTATGCGATTTCCATCAACCGCTACCCGCCAGTTCTTTGCGGCACCGAACTTTATAGGTCGAGCACGTTGGGTCGGCCTGACGGAGACGAGCGCCGTCCGTCACCCAGATATAGTGATGGACTTGATTTGCATTGATGTGCTGTTACATCCGTCAACGTATAAATCCACCGTATTTTTGTTCTGTACAGAGGTCAACAGCATAGACAGTATTTCTTTATACATCGGCGTGTTAGGCGTAATGAGAAAGCGATTGCCTCCGCCGCAATCGGCTCCGGCGGGGAGCGCGCCTTCAGTGATCACATAAACAGCTTCGCCTCCCCATCCAGTGGAGACACTTTTTATTTTCTGTCCGTTAACCGAAAAAGGTGAGGCAAGACCATAATTTGTTGCCAGGATCAAGGCGAGGAAGGTAAATTTTCGAACCATTGGAGTCTCAAGGTTAATTGGGTTGTACTAAGCGTTTTCTTATCTTGTGAATTTACTGAAGAGCTGAGTGGCGCACTTCTCGCCCCACTCTTCAACCTAGACGGTTGAATTCGGCACCACGGTTGCCGCGTAGTACCGATGGGCCGCTCAACGTTACCGCTTCAGGTTGCCACAAGACCAAGGCGACTTCCAGGCGTATCTGTTAGTAAACTTCAAGGCACTTATGCAAGTTTTACAGCAGGGCCTTGGTGCGTGCATAGCCTCTTTATGCCCACCAGCCCTATCTTGGCATTCCCGCATCTCAGTGCGTCGAGCCAATCACGATGTGTATCTTGATTTTGCAGGGCCCCCAGGCAGAAGCTGCACCGCAGCAGGCCGTTACGGCAGAATGCGCCGGTCGTAAACTGCGAACCGTTGCCTGCGACGATATCGCAACCCTCATTGCCGGGCTGCACGCAGCCGGCCGCGATACCGAGGTGGAGCTGGTGCTGCTGGACTCTGGCGATCTGCCGTTGTCCGAGCGCAGCTGTGCCAGCGCCTTGCGCGCGGCGGTGGATGCGTTGCCCACGCCTTACATCGAACTGCATGCCGATGCAGGGCAGGAGCTGGAGCCGTGGCTGCATCCGCAGCACGCGCCGTTGGCGGTGGTGATCGCGCCGCACGATGCGCCGCGCGCGTATGCGATGTCGCTGGGAATCGCGGCGCGTTGCCTGCCGTCGTTGCACGCGCCGCTGCGCGTGGCGGCTTGAGGGCGCCGCCATGTCGATCATGATCATACGTGGGCCGGAGGCATCGTCGCCGCTGGTGCGTGGGCCGCAGCCGTTGCCGCGGGCAGTGATCCGCCAGCTGGTGCAATGCGCCGGCGATGCGGGCAAGACCGTGGCCCTGCGTGCCTGCGGGTCGGAGCAGGAACTGCTGGATGCCCTGCGCGTGGCCGGGCAGGCGCGGATGGAGATCGCATTGATCGATCCGGGCAGTTGCGTGGAGAGTCCGCGCCTGCACCGTCTTCTCGGCGCACTGCCGTACCCCTTCGTGGAGGCCCACGACGACAGTGTGGACCGGCCCGAACGTTGCCTGCCGGACGGTTTTACCCAGCGGGTGGCCACGGTGCGCGGTTATTGCGCGCAGAGCTATCTGCTCGGGCTGGAGATCGCGCTGGAACATCTGGGCTGCACGGAGATCCAGGGCGATGTCCACGTCGGAACCTGAGTCGCGCCAGCTGCATTACTTCGTCGACTACGAAGGCTATTGCGACGGTCGGCCGGTGCTGTGGGGGCAGCTGGCCCACAGTGTGGACGTGCGCGGCGGCGAGCTGGACGCGGCAGGGCTGGTGTACGCCTTGCGCCGTCGTGCCGCGGAGGTGCACGGACTGGAAGCCGGGCAGATCCGGCTGTGCCAGGTGACGCGCTTGTAGGGGCATGCCGCTACCGCTGCGTGGCCGGTACGTGCCACTGTCGCCGTTGCCGATCAGCACGCAGCTACCCGTCATCCACCGCATCGTGCACGGCCGCCCCGACGACCGCGGACACGACGACGCCACCCGAAGGTGGCGTCGTCGTGCTGGGCGAACTGCGCATCGTTGCGCAGATCAGCGGTGTTGAGGCTTACCTGCCCGCACTGCCGTTCGGCACGAACTTGATCAGCTGGTTGCTGGTGGCCGGAGTGCCGAAGTTGAAGCGGCCGTAGCCGGCGCCCCAGTACAGCGCACCGTCGACGGCGGCCGGGGAGCTGATCACCGAGCCCGCGGCGTCGTAGTTCCACAGCGTCGCGCCGGTGTCGGTGTCCAGGGCGACCATGTTGCCCGCCATCGAGCCGGCATAGAGCAGGTTCGGCGACACCGTCAGCGAGCCCTGGCCACCGGCCGGTACGTTGGGGTTGACGCGGTTGATGCCGGGCACCTTGACCTGCCACTTGATCTTGCCGGTGGCCGCGTCCAGCGCCGCCCACGAACCGCCATTGTGGCTCTGGACATTGGCAGGCCCCAACGTATAGGTGGCGTTGGAGCTGTTGTTGATGGCCACATACACCTGCGACTTGTACGGGTCCACCGCGGTGCCCCATTCGACGCCGCCGGTGGTGCCGCCCGGGCCCACCTGGGTGGACCACACGGTGGCGCCGGTCTTGGCATCCAGTGCGAAGTAGATGCCGCTCTTCTGCCCGGCGCCGACCAGCTGCTGCAATTTGCCGTTGCGGCGGGCGGAGAACAGATTGACGCCGGCGCCGCCGAAGTCGTAATCCGGGCCGGTGAGGTTGCTGGCCTGGGTGTTCGGGCACAGGCCGTTGGTGGGAGCGACGATGCACGACAGGTTCCAGGCATCATAGCCCTGCAGGCGGTGCGCCCAGGCCAGCTTGCCGCTGTCCAGGTTCAGGGCGATCACCGAATCGACGTAGTTGTCTGGCGCCATGCAATCCAGTTCGTCCTGCACGGTGAGCTGGCCGCCGCGATAGGAGCGCGCATTGGAGACGCAGTTACCCACCCCTTGCGGGATGTTGTAGTTGTTGCCGGTGCCGAAGTACAGGCGGCGGCTGATCGGGTCGATGGCGACCTGCCCCCAGACCGCAGCGCCGGTATAGCCTTCCGGCACGGTGTAGAACTGCCACAGCTTCTTGCCGGTGTTCAGATCCACCGCCACCACGCTGCCGCGGAAGCTGAAGGTGTGGTTCGGCTGCAGATTGCCCCAGTCGCCGGACGAGACGCCGACGTAGATGCGGTTGCCGTAGATGACCGGCGAGGAGGTGATGCGTGCCTGCGGGTTGGCCTCCACCGTGGTCTTCCACAGCAGCTTGCCGGTCTTCTTGTCGATCGCCAGCAGGGTGCCGGCAGCCTGGTCGCCGACGATGATGCTCCTGGCACTGATGGCCGGGGTATTGCGCGTGACCGAATTGGTATTGCCGGTGTAGTCGGACAGCTTGGCCTGCCAGTTCGGCTTGCCGGTCTGCGTATCCACGCTGTAGAGGCTGCCGCCCCAGTCGGGAACGTACAGGGTGCCGCCCTCGACGCTGGGCGTGGCCGAGATGTCGCCGGTGGTGGTCAGGGTCCATGCCGGCTTGAGCGAGCCGACAGTGCTGCGGTTGATCTTCCATTCGCCGGGCGCGAAACGCGTGTTGAAGTAGCCGCCACCGGCAGTGGTCCAGTTGGTGGGGCTTGCGAACGGAAGGTCCTTGCCGAAACTGCGCCAGACCTGGCCGGAGCGTGCGAACGCCTCGGTGTCCAGTGACGACACCGGCGGCTGGGCGGCAGTGGCGGTCGTGGCGGCGGACTGGGCAAAGGCCATTGCGCTGGCGAGCAGGCAGGGAGCGAGCGTCAAACTGCAAAACCACATGCGGCGATTGGAGTTGGTCATCACGGCGTGTCCATTGATGGAAGGAAGCGCTGGATCCCCCCGGATCTGCGCCCATGAAGATCGCCGATTGCGGTGACCGAGCAAGCGATGCGCGATGCGCGCGTTCACGAAACGGTCGGGTCTGCCTGCATCTGGTTGAACCAGCTCGGAAAATTTTTGTTCAGCTCGTTCGTTAATCGCACAAATGGTGATGATTCATCACTATCTGCAGCCATTGCGATAGGAAAAATGATTGGCCGCGATGCACGCGTATCTGCCCGCAAATCAATGGTATGAAAAAAGTAACCAGGAAATTTTGCGCCACCTTGTGGGGTTGGCCACTGTGTCGGACAACCCCTCTCCAGCGGGGCGAGAAGGCACGGTTTGCGCGCCACCGGCGCGCATGCCTTGGAGCGCCCGCGTCGCAAACGCGGGCCGGGGGGTGGGGTGAGGGTAGGGGGCGAAGCTTCTGTGTCGTCAAAATGCACGAGGCTTCGTACGTACCCTCATCCGCCCCTTTGGGGCACCTTCTCCCGGAGGGAGAAGGAAACAGCCGCATAGGGCTGCGTTATCTGGCGCGTTATGCGCGTTGAGGCGAAGGCACGGCGGTGCGCACTGCAGCGGGAGCGATCAGCGCCAACTGCGCGATCGCATCCTGCACCACCTCCGCCACCGTGGCATCCACATCCACCGAGACCACATCGGCTTCGTCCAGCGGCAATTCCAGCGTCTGCAGCTGACTGTCGAGCAAGGTCGCGGGCATGAAGTGGCCGGCGCGCGCGCTCAGTCGCGCGGCGATCACCTGCGGGGCGGCATGCAGGAACACGAAGCGCATCTGCACACCGCTGCCGCGCAGCAATTGCCGGTGCGAGCTGCGCAGGCCGGAAAACGCCAGCACCACCGATTCGCCGGCCTGCACGCAATCGCGCAAGGTGGCCGACAGCAGTTCCACCCATGGCACGCGCATGGCGTCGGTAAGCGGCTGGCCGGCAGCCATCTGCGCGCGTGCGGCCACGCTGTGATAGTCGTCGGCATCCAGGAAGCGGAAGCGGTAATGCGCCGCCAGGGCCTGCGCGATGGTGGTCTTGCCGCTGCCCGACACGCCCATCACCACGATGGCCAGGGGCGAAGCGGACGCGGGTGTGGCGAGTGCGGCGGTGTCCATCACGTCAGGTTATATCTCCGGATCGATTCGGCATTTGAGCGGATTTCACGTTGGCGGCAGCGGATGCGTGGTGTAGCGTCGGCGCTCCTTGCCAGGTGAGCGGGCACCCAGCGTAACGGCGTGCCCGGCCGGGTACAACGCATCCGAAGGTCTGTCGATGACGTCATCACCCGCACCGTCTCCCGCATCCGCACGCCTGCGCTGGCGCGAAAAACTGGGCTACGGCGCCGGCGACCTGGGCCTGAACCTGTACTGGGCCAACATCGGCTCGTTCCTGCTGATCTTCTATACCGACACCATGCATCTGCCGGCCGCGGCCGTGGGCACGATGATCCTGCTGACCAAGATCGCCGATGCGATCGCCGATCCGGCCATGGGCGCGCTGGCCGATCGCACGCGCAGCCGTTGGGGTAAGTTCCGTCCGTATCTGCTGTGGGGCGCAGTGCCGATGGCGCTGACCGGCGTACTGGCCTACACCACGCCCGACCTGGACCAGCATGGGCGCATGTGGTGGGCGACGCTCAGCTTCCTGGTGATGATGCTGGCCTATACGGTGGTGAGCATTCCGTACTCGGCGTTGTCGGGCGTGATCACCGCCGACAGTGGCCAGCGGACGAGCCTGATCAGCCTGCGTTTCATCGGGGCCTTCGCCGGCACCACGCTGGTCAACTACTGCACGCTGGACCTGGTGGCCTGGTTCGGCGGTGGCAACGATGCGCTGGGCTGGCAGCGCACGATGATGCTGTACGGCGCGGTGGCGGTGGCCTTGTTCGTCACCGTGGCGCTGACCACGCGCGAACGCGTGCAGCCGCCGCCGCAACAGCGCACGCCGATCGGCCGCGACATCGCCGACCTGGTGCAGAACAAGCCATGGTGCGTGCTGTTCGTGCTGTCGCTGATCATCATGATCACCATCGTCATGCGCGGCGGCGCCGGCGTGTACTACCTCAAGTACTACGTGCAGCGGCCCGATCTCACCGGCCTGTTCCTGGGCAGCTATTCGGTGTCGCTGGCGGTGGGTGCGGCGATCACCCCGCTGCTGACCCGGCATTGGGACAAACGCCGCCTGATGGCCGTGCTGATGGCCGTGGTCGGCGTGTTGAGCTGCCTGATGTTCTTCGTGCCCGCCGATGCGGTGTGGGCGATCTTCGTGCTCAACGCGCTGATCGGCGTGGCACTGGGGCCGAAATCACCGCTGGCATTCTCGATGTACGCCGACAGCGCCGACTACACCGAATGGCGCACCGGGCGGCGCGCGACCGCCATGACCTTCGCAGCGGCGACGTTTTCGCAGAAGCTCGGCGGCGCGCTGGCATCGGCCGGCATCGCCTGGGTGCTGGCCGGCATGGGCTATGTCGCCAACAGCGCGCAGTCGAACGTCTCGCTGACCGGCATCGTGCTGTTGCTGACCGTGATTCCCGGGGCGGTCGCGCTGCTGGCCGCATGGACCATGCGTTTCTATCCGCTGGACGACGGCCTCCTGTACCGCATCCAGCAAGAACTTGCCGCGCGCAAGCGCGATGAACCGGAGCATTCCTGATCGTGTCCGCAACGCCTTCCGCCGAGTCCGACGACCTGTCCACCCTGCTGGCGCCCAGCGCCGATGGCGCGCGCTACGCGCTGTACAGCCCCACCGCCATGCCCAATGCCGGCGGCTTTCTGTGGAACCGGCGCATGATGCTGCAGCTGACCTGCCGCGGGTATGCCACCGGGCAGTTCATGCAGCCGGAACCGGCCAAATACGCGCATGCGCCGATCCTGGAAGCGCGCAATTTCATGATGCCGGAGCAGCCGTACTATGCGCATCATCCCGGCCGCTTCTTCTATCTCAAGGACGAAGACAGCGGTGCGCTGTATTCGGTGCCGCACGAACCGGTGCGCGCGCCGCCGCAGGCGTTCGAGTTCTCTGCCGGCAAGCACGATGTGCGCTGGACGGTGCGCCATGACGACATCGTGGTGGAGCTGTGCGTGGCCCTGCCCACCGACGATGCGGTGGAGCTGTGGGAATGCCGCGTGCACAACCGCTCCGGACGCGCGCGCCGGCTCAGCCTGTATGTGTATTTTCCGGTCGGCTACATGTCGTGGATGCATCAGGCCGGCGGTTACGAGCCGGCACTGGGCGGCATCGTGTGCCGCAGCGTGGCGCCTTACCAGAAGATCGAAGACTACTTCCGCCAACGCGATTTCAAGGACTGCACCTTCCTGTTGCACGAGCAGCCGCCGGTGGCCTGGGAGGCGCAGCAACTGGCCTTCGAAGGCGAGGGTGGGTTGCATGCGCCGTCGGCGATCCAGGCCGAGCAGCTTGGCAATCACGAGGCGCACTACGAAACCCCGGCCGCCGCGTTGCAGTATCGCCTGAGCCTGCAGGCCGACGACGCCAGCGTGTACCGCTTCGCGTTCGGGCCGGCCAAGGACGATGCCGAGATCGCTGCGCTGCGTGCGCGCTATCTGTCGCAGGAGGGCTTCGCCGTGGCCGCACGCGATTACGCGCTGTATCTGCAGGGTGGACGTGGTTGCGTGCAGATCGCCACTCCGGACCCGGCGCTGGACAACCTGGTCAACCACTGGTTGCCGCGGCAGGTGTTCTACCACGGCGACGTCAACCGCCTGACCACCGACCCGCAGACCCGCAACTACCTGCAGGATCACATGGGCATGGCCTACCTGCAGCCGGCCACCGCGCGCGCGGCGCTGCTGCACGCGCTGTCGCAGCAGGAGCCCAGTGGCGCGATGCCGGACGGTATCCTGCTGGTGGAAGGCGCCGAGCTGAAGTACATCAATCAGGTGCCGCACACCGATCACTGCGTGTGGTTGCCGATGTTCCTGAGTGCTTACCTCGCCGAAACCGGCGATGCCGGCATCCTGGATGCGATCGTGCAGACCCACGACGGGCAGCGCCTGCGTGTGGCCGAACGCCTGGATGCGGCCATGCAGTGGTTGCTGGACGCACGCGATGCGCGTGGCTTGAGTTTCATCGCCCAGGGCGACTGGAACGATCCGATGAACATGGTCGGCTGGCGCGGCAAGGGCGTGTCCGGCTGGCTCACCGTGGCCACCGCGTATGCGCTGCGGCTGTGGTCGGACATCTGTGCTGCGCAGGGACGCAGCACCCAGGCGCAGCGCTTCGGCGAGGCGGTCGGGACCATCAATGCCGATGCCAATCGCGAGTTGTGGGACGGCAACTGGTATGCGCGCGGCATCACCGACGACGGCGTGCGCTTCGGCATCGCCGACGATGTGGAGGGTCGCATCTATCTCAATCCGCAGAGTTTCGCGTTGCTGGCCGGCACTGCCGATACGCAGCAGCGTGCGGCGCTGCTGGAGGCGGTGCGCGAGCAGCTGCATACGCCGTACGGCCCGGTGATGCTGGCGCCGGCGTATACGCACATGCGCGACGACGTGGGTCGGTTGACCCAGAAATGGCCTGGCGCGGCGGAGAACGGCGCGGTGTACAACCACGCGGCCGCGTTCTATCTGTACAGCCTCTACCAGATCGGCGAGGCCGACCGTGCCTGGGAGGTCCTGCGTTCGCTGCTGCCTGGCCCGAGCCGCGAAGACGTGCTGCAGCGCGGCCATCTGCCGGTGTCGCTGCCCAACTATTACCGCGGTGCCTGGCATCAGTATCCGCGCACGGCCGGGCGTTCGAGCCAGTTGTTCAATACCGGCACGGTGGCCTGGGTGTATCGCTGCGTGCTGGAAGGTCTGTTCGGCCTGGTCGGTGAAGGCGATGCCCTGGCGATCCGTCCGCAGCTGCCCTCGCACTGGCCTCGGGCCCAGGCGACGCGGCAGTTCCGCGGTGCGCAGTTCGAGGTACAGCTGCAGCGCGAGGCCGGACGCGTGGCGACCGAGGTATTGGTGGACGGCGTGGTCAGCGCGGATCAACGCGTGCACGCGGTGACTGCCGGGCGGGTGTACCGGGTGCAGGTGCGGCTGCCGGGCTGAGCGGCCCTCACCCGCCCTGCGAGCACCCTCTCCCGCGGGCGGGAGAGGGGAGCTTGCTGACATCGGGTTGGCTGTCGCCTTCCAGCGCTGCGCCAGCTGTGGTGCCGCTTCCCGGCGATCCATTCTGTCCGGCGTCACGCCCTTCCCCCGCCTGCGGGGGAAGGTGCCCGCAGGGCGGATGGGGGGCAGCCTGCTGCATGCTCCATTCCCCTGCCGCCACTGCGTACACTCGCACGCTGGCATTGCCCGAGGGAGCGCCGTTGGTTTCGAGCTGGATCCTGCTGCTGGTGTCCGTGGGCTATGCCGCGCTGCTGTTCGGTGTGGCGTGGTGGGGTGATCGCCGGCCCATGTACACGCAGCGACCGTGGCTGCGGCCTGCGGTCTACAGCCTGGCGCTGGCGGTGTACTGCTCGTCGTGGACCTTCTACGGCGCGGTGGGCTCGGCGGTGCGCAATGGCATCGGCTACCTGCCGATCTACCTCGGCCCGCTGCTGTTGCTGCTGTTCGGCTGGCGCATCATCGAACGCCTGGCGCTGATCGCGCGTGCCGAGAACACGGTGTCGATCGCCGACTTCATTTCCTCGCGCTACGGCCGTTCGCGGCGGCTGGCCGCACTGGTGGCGGTGATCGCGCTGGTCGGCATCGTGCCTTACCTGGCACTGCAGTACAAAGCGGTGGCAATGAGCCTGGAGGTGTTGACCGGGCATAGCAGCGCCGGGCGCGGCATCCTCGCCGATCCGGCGCTGTACGTGGCGCTGTTGATGGCGCTGTTCGCCACCTTGTTCGGCACCCGCCAGGTCGATGCCACCGAACACCATCACGGCATGATGCTGGCGGTCGCGCTGGAGTCGGTGATCAAGCTGGTCGCCATCGTGGCGGTCGGCCTGTTCGCATGGCTGTGGTTGAGCGATCACCAGCTGCACATCGCCGATTCGGCGCGCACCCTGTTCGAACATACGCCGTCGGTGGGCTTCATCTCGCAGACGCTGCTGAGCTTTCTGGCGGTGATCTGTCTGCCGCGCCAGTTCCATGTGGCCGTGGTGGAATGCAGCGATGTGGGCGATATCCGTCGCGCCCGCTGGTTGTTCGGCGCGTACCTGGTGGTCATCTCGGCGATGGTGGTGCCGATCGCCTCGGCCGGTATCGCCCTGTTCGGGCAGGGCAGCACGGTGGTCGACGATGCGGTGGTGCTGGCACTGCCGCTGAGCCAGGGCAATAGCGTCCTTGCGCTGGTGGCCTACGTCGGCGGATTCTCCGCAGCCACCGGCATGGTGATCGTGGCCAGCATCGCCCTGGCCACGATGGTCAGCAACGATCTGGTGGTGCCGGTGCTGCTGCGCCGCCGCGTCAGCGCCGATGCGCGCGCAGCGGTGGCCTCGCGGGTGCTGTGGATCCGGCGCGTGGCGATCCTGCTGCTGGCCCTGATCGCCTATGGCTATCACCGCAGCGTGGCCAACGACACCACCTTGGCGACCTACGGGCTGATGGCGTTCGCGGCGGTGGCGCAATTCGCGCCGGGACTGATCGGCGGGCTGTACTGGCGTGGTGCCAGCCGCAAGGGCGTGGAGACCGGCATGGTGCTCGGCTTCATGACCTGGATCTACACGCTGCTGCTGCCGGCGGCCACGCGCGCCGGCTGGCTGCAGCCGGAGTGGCTGGTGGATGGGCCGTTCGGTATCGCATGGCTGCAGCCGCAGCAGTTGTTCGGCATGCGCGGCTGGGATCCGCTGGCGCATGGCACGTTCTGGTCGCTGCTGATCAATGTCGGGGCGATGATGCTGGTCTCGGCGCGCTGGCGCCCGGGCGTGGACGAACGGCTGCGCGCCGCGCCGTTCCTGGATCCGTATGCGCAGCGCCCGGCAGTGGCCGGCGAATGGCCCGGGCACGTGCGTGTCGGCGATCTGCAGGCGCTGGCCGAGCGCGTGGTGGGCGAGCGGCATGCGCGTCGCGCGTTCGTGGAGCAGGCGCAGTTGCTGGAGCGCGAGCTGCAACCGGCGGCGGTGGCCGACCGTGCCTGGGTGCAGTTCACCGAGCGCCTGCTGGCGGCCTCCATCGGTGCAGCCTCGGCGCGGCTGGTGCTGACCAGCCTGTTGCGCGGCTCGGGCATGGAGCTGGGCGAAGTGGTGGCGGTGCTGGACGAGGCTGGGCAGGAGCTGCGCTTCAATCGCGAAATCCTGTCCACCACGCTGGAAAACATCAGCGCCGCAGTCAGCGTGGTCGATCCGGAGATGCGCCTGACCGCGTGGAACCGGCGCTATCAGCAACTGTTCGGTTACCCGGACGGCATGTTGTACGTCGGCCGCCCGGTGGCCGACCTGATCCGCTACAACGCCGAGCGCGGCGAGCTGGGCGAGGGCGACATCGAGGACCAGATCGACCGCCGGATCCGGCATATGCGCGCCGGCTCGCCGCATGTGTTCGAGCGCACCCGCAGCGATGGCAAGGTGATCGAGATGCGTGGCCAGGCGCTGCCCGGCGGCGGCTATGTCACCAGCTATAACGACATCACCGACTACAAGCGTGCCGAGCGCGCGTTGCTGGACGCCAACGAGAACCTGGAGCAGCGCGTGGCCGATCGCTCGCGCGAAGCCGAGCTGGCGCAGCAGTCCAAGACGCGCTTTCTGGCCGCGATCAGCCACGACGTGCTGCAGCCGCTCAACGCCGCACGCCTGTTCGCCTCGGCACTGCGCGAAAGCCACCGCAACAACGAAGAACAGCGCCATCTCGCCGAGCGTGTGGATGCCTCGCTGCGTGCGGCCGAGGAACTGCTCGATGGCCTGCTCGATGTGTCGCGCCTGGATGCGGGCGGGCTGCGCCCCACGGTCGAGGATTTCGATGCCAGCGCGCTGATGCACGAGCTGGCCGCGCAGTATGCGCCGGTGGCGGCCAGCCGCGGCCTGCGGCTGCAGGTGCACACCCGGCCGATCTGGGTGCGCAGCGACCGCCGTCTGTTGCGCCGGGTGATGCAGAATTTCCTGGCCAATGCGCTGCGCTACACGCGCCAGGGCCGTATCGTGCTTGGGATGCGCGGGCGCGGCACGCAGGTGGAACTGCAGGTCTGGGACACCGGCCCGGGCATTCCCGAACACCACATGCGGCAGATCTTCGAAGAATTCCGTCGTTACCAGCAGCCGTTCGACTGGGGCGAACAGGGGCTGGGGCTGGGGCTGTCGATCTGCCAACGCATCTCGCGCCTGCTCGATCACGATTTGAGCGCGCGCAGCCAGGTTGGCCGCGGCAGCATGTTCTCGATCCTGCTGCCGCGCGTCGCGCCGGTGCCAGTGGCGCCCCTGCTGCCTGCGCCGGCCGCGCGCGCGGTGTCCAGCGGCGAATCGCTGGCCGGCCTGCGTGTGCTGTGCGTGGACAACGACCGCGAGATTCTCGACGGCATGCGCGCGCTGCTGGGCCGTTGGCAGGTGGAGGTGATCACCGCCAGTACCGTGGACCAGGCACTGGACTGCGCGCGCCAGCAACCGGATCTGATGCTGGTGGATTACCACCTGCACGATCGCCTGGATGGCCTGGACACGCTGGACGCGCTGCAGGCCGCCGCGCCGTCGCCGATCGCCGGCGCGCTGCTGACCGCCGACGGCCGCGACGAACTCAAGCAACTCGCGCGTGATCGCGGCTATCGGTTGCTGACCAAGCCGGTCAAGCCGGCCTCGTTGCGCGCATTCCTGAGCGCGTATCACGATGCGAAAACGCGCTGAAGGTGTCACCCGACGACAGCGTCGGACATGCCTGCGCGCGGGGAAGCATTATCTTTAACGCCCGGTCGCGCAGGCACGCTCCTGCCAGGGGAGGCGCTTACGCGACGCCGCTGAGGTGTTCGTAGAGGATCACGCTGCCGACGATCACCAGGATCAAACCACCGAGGATTTCGGCGCGCTTGCCGATCAGCCTGCCGAGCGCGCGGCCCAGCATGATGCCGGCGGTGACCATGCTGAAGGTGCACAGGCCCACCACGATCGCCACCACGCCGATGTGCACGTCCAGGAACGCCAGGCTCACGCCCACCGCCATTGCGTCGATGCTGGTGGCGAACCCGGTGGCGGCCAGCGCGAGCAGGCCAGTCTTGTTCGTGCCGCTGCCCGGTTCGTCGGTCAGATCGGGATCGGCGCGCAGGCCGGCGACGATCATGTGCACGCCCAGCGCGCCCAGCAGGCCGAAGGCGATCCAGTGGTCGAAGGATCGCAGGTGGCTGGAAGCGGCGCGGCCCAGCAACCAGCCGATCACCGGCGTGACCGCTTCGATGCAGCCGAAGATCGCACCCGCGCGCAGCGCATCGCGCCACTGCGGCTTGCGCATGGCTGCACCCTTGCCGATCGCCGCGGCGAACGCATCGGTGGACATGGCAAAACCGATCAACACGATGGAAAGCGGAGACATCGACACGCTCGGGTTGGGCACGGACACAACGGCATGCGCCCGCGCCAACCGTCGTCGTACGCGCATGCCGCTGGTCTCGCCAAACCACGCAAGGTTGCCTGCACCACGGCGCAACGGCCGAGTATGTTGATGCAGGCGCGTCCGACGATGCGGACGCAGGCTACTCCCCAAGGGGCGCGCAGTGTAACAACGCAATACCGGTTTTCGAGCGATCTGCCTGCACGCGAAGGTCGGTCTGATCTTCATAGCCTTGGCTATTGCGGTGCCTTGTCCGCGCCATGCATCGAATGCCGTGGCGATTGCGGTGCAGCGTCACGCCGGGGGTCGGTGCTTGGGCGCGCCTTGCCCCCGTCCGCCCTGCGGGCACCTTCACCCGTGAGCGGGGAAAGGGATGTGCTGACGCGCGATCGCTGCACGCCGTGGCAGTCGACCGCCAGTGCCAGCCAAGGACCACCAACAGGCGATGGCCGGATCAGCTTCCCAGCGCGCGTGGTGGGTGATACATCAAGGCGTCAGAGATCTCGGCGGTGGCGGCGCACAACGCCTGCAAGGCGGCCTGGGGACTCACCAGTTCGGGGCGGCGTTCGATGAAGGGCACCGTGAGCGTATAGGTGGCGCTGCCGTGCTGCAGGATCGGTGCGGTCAGGTCGACCACGCCGACCACCGCCTCGCTGGCGTGCATCGCATACCCATCGCGGCGGGTCTGCTGCGCATCCTTCAGGAACCGGGCACGGTCGTAGGGCACGACGCTGGCATCGAGCGCCTCCAGCCAGCGCGCCTGCACATCCGGTTGCTGGAAGGCGAACAGCACCAGACCGGAAGTGGAGTGGGCCAGCGGGCGGCGGTGGCCGGGGCGCACCACCAGGCCCAGGTCGCTGGGCACGTCCATCTGCGCGATCACCACGATCTGATCGCCCGACGGTGCCACCAGATGGCAGGGCTGGCAGATCGCATCGGCCAGCCGCCGCATCACCGGCAGTGCGGCTTCGGTGACGTTCTGCACCTGCGGCTGCTGCATGCCGAGCATGAACAAGCGATTGGTCAGCACATAGTCGCCATCGGCATCGCGCATCAGGTAACCGCGTTCTTCCAGGACCTGGAGCATGCGGAAGATTTCTCCGCGCGAGCGCCCCACGCCCTGCGAGATCGCACCCATGCTCAGCGCGCGCGCATCGCGTGCCAGCAGCTCCAGGATGTCCAGCCCCTTGTCCAGGGCCGGCGCGCGGTACTTGGCGGGTTCGGTGCTCATCCGTTTGCGGTTCCGGGCAGGGGCGGCGCGCCAGGGTACAGGCAACGCGGGCAGGGGTCAGGCGGGGAGTGTGAGTGCAAATATAAACAAAGATTTTATATTTGCATGGCATGGGCGCGCGCAGTACGCTCGCTCGATTGCAACGCAAGCGCCACAGCCTTGGGAGGGGAACGGTCGCATGCATCACAGTGACATTGCCGCGTCACCGCGTGGCAACCTGGCGCGCACCGCCATGGTCCCCCTGGTGTTGATCGTCAGCCTGTTCTTTTTGTGGGGCATGGCCAACAACCTCAACGATATCCTGATCAAGCAGTTCAAGAAGGCGTTCGAACTGACCGACCTGCAGGCCGGTTTGGTGCAGAGCGCGTTCTACATGGGTTATTTCGTCTTCGCGATGCCGGCAGCGATGTTCATGCGCCGCTACAGCTACAAGGCCGCCGTGGTGCTGGGCCTGCTGCTGTATGCGTGCGGCGCGTTCCTGTTCTACCCGGCCGCGCAGGTACACACCTATTGGCTGTTCCTGCTGGCGCTGTTCGTGATCGCCAGCGGCCTGGCGTTCCTGGAAACCACCGCCAACCCGCTGGTGACCGTGCTCGGACCGGCCGATGGCGCGGCGCGGCGCCTGAACCTGGCGCAGGCGTTCAACCCGCTGGGCTCGATCACCGGCGTGCTGGTGGGCCAGCACTTCATCTTCTCCGGTGTGGAGCACAGCCCGGCGGAGCTGGCGGCGATGACGCCAACCGCGCGCGAGGCGTTCTTCGCTGCCGAATCGGCGGCAGTGCAGACGCCGTACCTGATCATCGGCGCGGTGGTGGTGCTGTGGGCGCTGCTGATCGCGCTGGTGCGCTTTCCCGCCGGTGCGCCGGACGCGGTGGCGGGCGAAGCGCCCAAGCGTGCGCGCTTCGGCGAGCTGCTGCGCAATCGCTCGTTCGTGTTCTCGGTGGTGGCGCAGTTCTTCTACGTGGGCGCGCAGGTCGGGATCTGGAGCTATCTGATCCGTTATCTGCAGGACGCGGTGCCAGGCACGCCGGAAAAGACTGCCGCCACGTACCTGACCATCTCGCTGGTGTTGTTCATGGCCGGGCGCTTCATCGGCACCGCGCTGCTGCGCTATCTGGCGCCGGCCAAGCTGCTGGCGAGTTTCGCCACGATCAATCTGCTGTTGTGCGCTGTCGCGATCGCGTTGCCGGGATGGACGGGGTCGTACGCGCTGGTGGCCGCCAGCGTGTTCATGTCGGTGATGTTCCCGACCATCTTCGCGCTGGGCCTGGACGGCATGCATGACGATGCCCGCAAGCTGGGCTCGTCGCTGCTGGTGATGTCCATCATCGGTGGCGCGTTGCTCACTGCGCTGATGGGCGCGGTCTCGGACATGGCCGGCATCCACTGGGCCATGGCGGTGCCGGGTGCGTGTTTTGCGGTGATCCTGGTATTTGCCTTGCGCGCGCCGCGTGCGGCGCCTGTCGTGACGGGAGCCTGAGCATGCCGCGTCTTTGCTATGTGCTGGACCTGCACGACGATCCCGCGCTGATCGCCGAATACGAGCGTTGGCATCAACCCACCGAGGTGTGGCCGGAAGTGGTGGCCTCGCTGCAGCAGGCCGGCATCCAGGAACTGGAGATCTTTCGCAGCGGCGATCGGTTGGTGATGCTGATGGATGTGAGCGAGGACTACGATCCGGCCGCCAAGGCCGCGCGCGATGCGGCCGATCCGCGCATCCAGGCGTGGGAAGAGTTGATGTGGAGGTTCCAGAAGCCGCTGCCGGGAAGTGCGCCCGGCGAGAAGTGGCGTGCAGCTGGGCAGATCTTCGCGCTGAGCGAGGCGATCCGGGCGCAACGCTAGAGCCCCCTCATCCGCCCTTCGGGCACCTTCTCCCGCAGGCGGGAGAAGGGCGTGTTCGGTGTTGGCGGTGGCCGGGCGGATGCATGCGCTGCGGTGTCCTGCGCGTGCCGCCTGGCTCCTGTGACGTGTGGTCTGACCAGCCGCCTGTCCTTCTTGGAATGCGGCAGGAGACTCCCTTCTCCCGCAAGCGGGAGAAGGTGCCCGCAGGGCGGATGAGGGAACGCGGGCTCAGGTCTTCGCGCTGGCCGCCAGATCCTTGACCCAGAAACGCCCGCCCGGATAGCTGAACTCCGCAATCGAGGCGGCATGCATCTGTGCGGAGAAGCCCGCGGCGTCCGGGGCGAGGTAGCGGCCGTGGCGGATGCGCACCGGATCCAGGAAGTGCTGATGCAGGTGGTCGACGAACTCGATCGCGCGGTCTTCCATCTTGCCGGTGATGGCGACGAAGTCGGCCATGGCCAGATGCTGTACCAGCTCGCACAGGCCCACGCCGCCGGCATGCGGGAACACGCGCACGCCGAATTTGGCGGCCAGCAGCAGGATGGCCAGGTTTTCGTTGACCCCGCCCACGCGCGCGGCATCGATCTGGATCAGATCCACCGCGCCGGCCTGCAACAGCTGCTTGAACACCACGCGGTTCTGGGTGTGTTCGCCGGTAGACACCGGCACCGGGGTAATGCCCTTGCGGATCGCGGCGTGGCCCAGTACATCGTCCGGGCTGGTGGGTTCCTCGATCCAGGCGATGTCGAATTCGGCCAGCTGGCGCATCCAGTCGATCGCCGGGCCCACGTCCCAGCGCTGGTTGGCGTCCACCGCCATCGCGATATCCGGGCCGATGGCTTCGCGCGCCAGGCGGCAGCGGCGGATATCGTCCTGCACGTTGGCGCCCACCTTGAGCTTGATGGTACGGAAGCCGTCGGCCACGGCTTCTTTTGCCAGCCGCACCAGTTTCTCGTCCGAGTAACCGAGCCAGCCGGGCGAGGTGGTGTAGGCGGGGTAGCCCTGCTCGATCAACTGCGCGATACGCTGCGCGCGGTGCGGCTGCGCGTCACGCAACATCGCCAATGCCTCGTCGCGGGTGAGCGCGTCGGTGAGGTAGCGGAAGTCGATGGTGTCGACCAGTTGCTCGGGACTGAGTTCGGCGATGTAGCGCCACAGCGGCTTGTTGGCCGCGCGTGCGGCCAGATCCCAGGCAGCGTTGATCACCGCGCCGATCGCCATGTGCATCACGCCCTTCTCCGGGCCCAGCCAGCGGAGTTGCGAGTCGTTGTTGAGCCGGCGCGCGAAGGCGCCCAGGTCCACGATGATCTCTTCCACCTGCAAGCCGATCACATGCTCGGCCAGCGCGGCCACCGCCGCGGTCTGCACGTCGTTGCCGCGGCCGATGGTGAACACCAGGCCATAGCCGGCCAGGTCATTGGGTGCATCGGTGCGCAGCACCACATAGGCTGCCGAGTAATCGGGATCGGGATTCATCGCGTCCGACCCATCCAGCTCGCGCGAAGTGGGAAAGCGGACGTCGTGGGTTTCGAGGGCGATGATGGTGCTCATGAAAATCCTGGGCGATGAAGGGTGGAATAAGAGCGGAACGACAAGAACGGAAACAGGGAATTGCTTTAGCCCCTCTCCCGCCGGGAGAGGGTTGGGGTGAGGGTATGAACGCGTAGCGCCGGTTGCGTTGACGCATGGCGTCGCCCGTGCGTTTGCAACTCAAATCACTGACTCGATTGCACGACCAACTGCGTATCGCTATCGACGCGCTGCAACGTTTGGACATTCAACGCAGCCGCTCACCCGCTGAAGACATGCTGATGATGCGTTAGCACCAGCACCGAGGTAGCACACCAACCAACAGCGGCATTGCGTCGATTTGCGCGACGACGTGGTGCCGTACCCTCACCCCAACCCCTCTCCCAAGGAAGAGGGGCTTAGGTTGCGTCGAACGAACGACTGCCGCTCGCCTCCGCCGTATCTCGCTCTCGTGGCGAGCCAGGTCCCTGGGGAGATGAGGGCCTCAACCAGCATCGCGCGGATGCGCCACCACCGGCTGGCGCTGGCGACCCAGGCCTTCGATCTCCAGCTCCATCACGTCGCCAGGCTTGAGATACACCGGCGGCTTCTGCCCCAGGCCCACGCCCGGCGGGGTGCCGGTGCTGATCACATCGCCGGGCATCAGCGTCATGTAGCGGCTGATATGGCTGACCAGTTCGGCCACGCCGAACACCATCGTGCGGGTGCTGCCGTTCTGGTAACGGTGGCCGTTGACCTCCAGCCACATCGACAGGTTCTGTGGGTCGGCCACTTCGTCGCGGGTGACTAGCCACGGCCCGATCGGACCGAAGGTGTCGGCGCTCTTGCCCTTGACCCACTGGCCGCCGTGTTCGAGCTGGAACTCGCGCTCGGACAGATCGTTGATCACCGCGTAGCCGGCCACATGGTTCAGCGCTGCGTCCACCGATACATCGCGCGCCACATCGCCGATCACCACGCCCAGCTCCACTTCCCAATCGCTCTTCACCGAGCCGCGCGGAATGATCACGGTGTCGTTGGGGCCGCACACCGCGGTGGTGGCCTTCATGAACAGGATCGGCATCTTGGGGACTTCCATGCCCGATTCGGCGGCATGGTCGGCGTAGTTCAGGCCCACGCAGATGAACTTGCCGATGCGGCCCACTGCGGCACCGTAGCGCACGTCGCCGTCGATCACCGGCAGCGTGGAGACGTCCAGCGCCCGTAGTTTGTCCAGGCCGGCATTGGTGAGGTGCTCGCCGGCCACATCGTCGATCACACCGCTGAGGTCGCGGATGCGGCCGTCGTGATCGATCAGACCGGGACGTTCATGACCTTCGGCGCCAACACGTACGAGTTTCATGCAGTCTTCCTTTGCAGATGAGGAATGGAGTGGCTATCGGGACTGGCGCGCGTGCAGCGGCTCACGCAGATCGCTCCCTCGACAACGCAGCGCAGGAACGCCAGCGCTGCGCCGCATCGCGCGCGGCTTGCAACGCGCAACGCGGCGTGTGGCGCGTTCAGTTGGACCAGCCGCCATCGATGATATGGGTCTGGCCGGTGGTGAACGACGATTCGTCCGACGCCAAATACACCACCAGCTGCGCGATCTCGCGCGGATCGCCCAGGCGGCCCATCGGCTGGCGGTCGGTGAAGCTCTTCCACACCGCCTGTTCGTCGCCGCCCAGGGCTTTCACGCGCTGGCCCAGCGAGGGCGTCTTGATGGTGCCGGGGCAGATCGCGTTGCAGCGCACGCCCTGGGCGACATAGTCGGCGGCGATCGCCTTGCTCAGGCCGATCACCGCGGCCTTGGTCACGCCGTAGACGAAGCGGTTCGGCACGCCCTTGATGCTGGACGCCACCGAGGACATGTTGATGATGCTGCCACGGCCGCGTTCCAGCATGCCCGGCAGCACCGCCTTGCAGGTGTAGTACATCGCATCGACATTGATCGAGAACGAGCGGCGCCAGGCCGGCTCGTCGCACTCGAGAATGCTGCCCTGATGCACGAAGCCGGCGCAGTTGAACAACACATCGAACGGACCGTGTGCATCGATCAACGCGGTGATCGCCGCGGCGTCGGTGACGTCGAGCAGCTGGGTGGTGATCGCCTCCGATTCGGCGGCCAGTGCCTGCAAGGCCGCGGCGTCGATATCGGTGGCAATCACCTGCGCACCGGCGCGTGCGCAGGCCAGCGCGCTTTCGCGGCCGATGCCGGCGCCGGCGGCGGTGATCAGGCAGCGCTTGCCGTGCAGGCGGTCGGTGGGGGTCGAAGCGATCGAGACAGTCATACCGGTGAGGTTCCGTGGGTGGGTGCCGCCGGCCGTGGCAGACGATAGAACGTGCGGGCGTTGTCGGCGAAGACCGCATCGGCATCGCCAGCGGCATGGCGGGCGACCAATCGGTCGGCGATGTCGACCCACTGCGCGTAATCCGCACGCAGCGTCAGTACCGGCCAGTCGCTGCCCCAGAGCAGACGCTGTGCGCCGAAGCGGGCGAACAGATGCGCCACATACGGCTCCAGCGCGTCCACGCCGGCGCCGCGCGCGGCTTCTGTGAGCAGGCCGGAGAGTTTGCAATGCACGTTGGGATGCTGCGCCAGTGCTGCCATGCCGGCCGCCCAGGCAACGAATTCGCCGGCCGCGATCTGCGGCTTGCCGCCGTGATCGACGACCACGCGCAGCGACGGATGGCGTTGCAGCCGCGCCTGCAGCGCCGGCACGTGCACCGCGCGGATCAGGGCATCGAAGGCCAGATCGTGCGCCAGCATGGCGTCGAATGCGGCGTCGAGCGCCGGATCGGCCAGCCACCGGACATCGGCGATGTCCTGCACCATCGGGCGCAGTCCCTTGAGCAGGCCGTCGCCGGCGCGCACCAGCGCACCGATGCGTGCGGCGGCATCGGGTGCGGCGAAATCCACCCAGCCGACCACGCCGGCGATGCGTGGCTCGTCGCGCGCCAGCTCGAACAGGTAGCAGGTTTCCGCTTCCGTCGCGGCCGCCTGCACGACGACCACGCTGGCGACGCCGGCCGCATCCAGCGCCGCGCTCGCATCGTGCGGGGCGAAGTCGCGATACAGCGGCGCGAGCTCAGGCGTCAGCCAGTCGTAGTCGCCGCGGGCCAGGTGCCAGAAATGCAGATGCGCATCGACGCGGTTCATGGCGTGGGCAGGTCCGCATCGAGCAGGCCGCCATCGCGCAGGCGTTGCCACAGCGCGGCCGGGACGGGGGCCTGCAGGCGGGTGGCGGCCGCGTGCACCTCGGCCACGCTGCGCATGCCGGCCACCACCGTGGTCACCGCCGGATGCGCCAGCGGGAACTGCAGGGCTGCCGCGCCGATGTCCACCGCGAACGCCGCGCAGGCCGCATACAGGCGCTGCGCCTGCTGCAGGGTGGCGGTGTCCACCGGCGCGTAGTTGTAGGTGGCGCCCGGCCCACGCGCATCGCTGAGCAGGCCCGAGCTGTACGGACCGGCCGACAGGATGGAGACGCCGCGCTGCTGCGCCTGGTCCAGCAGCGCACGCGCGCCGTGCTGTTCCAGCAGGGTGTAGCGGCCGGCCAGCATCACGCAGTCCAGCGGGAAGCGTGGCAGCACCTCCAGCGCCACCTCCTGTTCGTTGACGCCCAGCCCGATCGCCCCGCATGCACCGGCGGCCTTCAGTTCCGCCATCGCCGGCAAGGCCTCCTCCAAGGCCTGGCGCAGCACATTGGCGTGGTTGTCGCCGTGGGTCAGCGCGCCGATGTCGTGCAGCAGCAGCACATCGATGTAGTCGGTCCCCAGGCGCTCCAGGCTGGAGGCGAAGGCGCGGCGCACGCCGTCGGCGCTGTAGTCGAACTCGGCGCGGCGGCCAGCCACCGCAAAGCCTTCGCGGCCGGCAGGCGCCTGTGCATCGTCGTAGACGCAGCGGCCCACCTTGGTCGAGAGCGTGTAGGCATCGCGCCGCACTCCGGCCAGGCCCCGGCCCAGGCGCGCCTCGCTCAGGCCGTAGCCGTAGTAGGGCGCAGTGTCGAAATGACGAATGCCGGCCTCGAGGGCCGCGGCGATCGCCGCCAGCGCCTGGCCCTCGTCGACCTCGGCGTACAGATTGCCGATGGGCGCGGCGCCAAATCCCAGTGCCGGCAGCTGCACGCTGGTGCTGCCCACCGACTGCGGCAGCCTGCTCATGCGTGCCGCTCCACACGCGCTGGCGATGCGGCGCAGGGTGGAGCGTAGTGGTGAGGGCTATCGCTGGGCATCGCAACGTCCGGCAGCCGGCGGGTGCCGGACTGTTCGCATATGAATATCGCAATCATGAGTGAACAGATCACGCTGCGGTGCAGCATGGCGGGAAGGCAGGGCGAGAGGGCACCCCGCGTGGTGCTGGTGCTGCAAGCGCCGAGGGCGCGCCTTGCGAAACCGGATCGCTGCTCGTCGAGGGGTCACCCGACACCGGCGCCAGTCGGTGTGGCGCCGACATGTCGCGATGAGGCGCGCCGGACCCGGGATGCGCGCAGTCGGCGCGTGCCGTCATCGGCCTGCACCGAGAACGGTCGCACCGCCCGGCGCCGCCATCGTTTGTCCAGTTCGCTTGTTCTCGATCGCCCGGACGCCGCGCTCCGCCGCCCGCTGCTATGTCGAAATCCACCCCCCGCATCACCAGTTCCTATAATGCAGCGCGCGCGGTTGCCTCGTGCCCGCCGCTGGGGCTAGATAGCCAGCCCTTTCCCAGCGAAGCGCTTGCATGCCAGACACGACCCGGCGCGATTTGTTCAAGGTGTTGGCCGCGGGTGCGTTGGTCGCACCGCTCACTGCGGCGGCGCAGGCACCCGCGCCAGCCATGCAATGCACCCGCACCCCGCAGTGGGCACGCGGCACCGAGGGCCAGCGCAAGGCCGATCTGGGCAACGGCACCTATCTGAATCCCATCGTGGCCGGCGATCACCCGGATCCCACCATCCTCAAGGATGGCGACGACTACTACATGACGTTCTCGTCGTTCTTCTCGTATCCGGGCATCGTGCTGTGGCATTCCACCGACCTGGTCAACTGGACGCCGATCGGGCCGGCCCTGCGCAAGGAGCTGGGCACGATCTGGGCGCTGGACCTGTGCAAGCACGACGATCGCTACTACATCTACATCCCCGCCAATCCGGACGACAAGGGCTGGTCGATCTTCGTGATCTGGGCCGACGATATCCGCGGGCCGTGGAGCGACCCGATCGATCTGCAGATCGCCGGCTGCATCGACCCCGGCCACGTGGTGGGCGAGGACGGCAAGCGCTACCTGTTCGTCAACGGCATTCGCAAGATCCGCCTGCGCGACGACGGTCTGGCCACCGACGGACAGCTGGAACCGGCCTACGCGCCGTGGCGCTATCCCGAGGACTGGGTGGTGGAGAACTTCGCCCCCGAAGGCCCCAAGCTGACCTGGCACGAGGGTTGGCTGTATCTGGTCACTGCCGTCGGCGGGACCGCCGGGCCGGTCACCGGGCACATGGTGATCGCCGCGCGTTCGCGCTCGGTGCACGGGCCGTGGGAGCACTGCCCGCGCAATCCGCTGGTGCGCACGCAGTCCGAGCAGGAGCCGTGGTGGTCGCGTGGGCATGCCACGCTGGTGCAGGGCCCGCGCGGCGACTGGTGGCTGGTCTATCACGGCTACGAAAACGGCTTCCGCACGCTGGGGCGCCAGACCCTGCTGGAACCGGTCGAGTGGACCGCCGATGGCTGGTTCCGCGCCACCGGTGGCGACCTGTCCAAGCCGCTGCGCACGCCGGCACGCGCCCCTGCCGGCAAAGCGCCGGCCGCCACCGGCTTCGCCTTGTCGGACGACTTCTCCAGCGATCGCTTCGGGACGCAGTGGAGCCTGCACGCGCCCAAGCCTGGCGAGCAGGCACGCGTGCGACGTGCGAACAAGGCGCTCACGCTCGCCTGCGCCGGCAGCTCGCCGATCGACAGCGCGCCGCTGACCTGCGGCGTGCCCGACCGTGCGTATGTGGCCGAGGTATCGCTGGAGCTGGTCGGCGATGCCGAAGGCGGCATCCTGCTGTTCTACAACCACAAGGCCTTCGTCGGCATCGGCTTTACCGCCGAGGCCATGAAGACCTACGAATACTCCCAGGAACTGGTGTGGGCGCGCGCGCCCAACACGCATCGTCGCGTGCGCGTGCGCTTGACCAACGATCGCCACGTGGTGGGTTTCGAGTATTCGGTCGACGAGGGGCGGCAGTGGACGCGGCATCCCACCCGCATGGAGGTCTCCGGATTCCACCACAACGTGTTCGGCGGCTTCCTGAGCCTGCAGCTGGGCCTGTATGCCGCGCAGCAGGGCGAGGTGGTGCTGCGCGATTTCCGCTATCGCGCGCTGGGCTGAGGGCGGCCTGTCTGCAAGGTCCGAGGATGTGCCGCGCCCGCGCTGTAGCGGGTGCGATGGATGACAAGGCCGCGCATGCATTCGCTGCCGGAGCCCGGCAAGGCGGCCACTGCAGTGGCCGAGACACATTGACCCGAACGACGTGTGCAATCCCACGCGCGCCGGGTCGCCACGGAAGCCGGCGGGGCGCGGATGGCCCCGCCGCTGGACCTGCAGCGGCCCACCGACCCCGGCGAGCCAGGGTCAGCGAGAAATGGACGACGCGCTCGAAACCCGAGCGGCCGTGTGGTGCTGCAGATTCAAAGCACCGGCCGTGCCCGCCCCGGCGGTGAGCGCAGCCGCTGTGCCAGCTGCTCAGCCGCAGCAGTAGCAGACGTTGCCCTGGCCCAGGTCGCCGCCGAATTCCGGACACTCGGCCTTGCATGCCCACGCGCTACACGATTCGACCTTCGGCTGGGCGTTATCGACCGCCATCACCTGGAACGCACCAAAGCCGGTGCTGGCCAGGAACGTCGCTGCCATCAACGCACTGCGCAAGCTTACCCAACGCTTTTTCATGCATTACTCCCTCAAGGTTGCAAAAGCCGCTGGCGCATCCGTGCGGCCCAAGGCGGCGACCAGGTCCTGCACCCGCTCCGTGGTATCGAAGACGCCAAGATGGGAATGGCGCACACGTCCGTCCCCGTCGATGGCCAACAGCAGCGGCACGTTGCGCGCGCGGAACAGCATCAGCGCGCGACGATCGGTCAACGTGACCACCGGAAAGTCGAAACCGTGCTTATGCGCGTAGCGCGCGGCCTGCGCTGGATCGCAATGGCAGACGCCCAGCAACTGCGGTCGCCCCGGTAGGTTGGCCTGCAGTTGCCGCGCCGCGCGCAGCACGGTCGGCGCCGAACGCTGGCAGTACGGGCAGGTGGTGGTGAAGAAGAACAGCACCTGCGCCCGTCCTTGCGGCGCGCCCAGCAGATGCCGCTGGCCCTGGGCATCGGCAACCTCTATTCGCGGTACGTACATGCCCTCGTAGGGTGTGCTGATGCGCGTCTGCAGCCATTGCTGCTGCATGCGCAGTTGCCGGTTCTGCCAAGCCAGCACCGCGATCAATGCGCAGGCCACCAGCAGGCCCATCCAGAGCCAAGGGAAACGTCGCGCCATGCCAGCTCCAAAGCATCGGTGATGGCCGAGCCTTGCCCAGCCATCAGTAAATGGTCAATGGTGATATCGACAACTGCGATACCGCACGATGCGCGGCTGTGGATGCGATCACGCCTGCGCGCTTGGGCCTGCCAGCGAATCGTTGCAGGCTCCAGCGCGTTTGCGCAGGAGCGGTGCTGGCAGGGGTGCTGGTACCCACGGGTCGATCAGACGGTCGCGTCCGGGGTTGGGTAGCTGGAGGGTTCGTTGGGTTTGACCAGCCGGCGCCCCCATCCGCCCTTCGGGCACCTTCCCCCGCAGGCGGGGGAAGGGAGTGGGCCTGGCGCTGCAGCAGTGCTGATAACCATCGCCTTCTCCCGCATGCGGGAGAAGGTGGCGCGCAGCGCCGGATGAGGGGCGCTGGTGCTGTGCGAGTCTTGCCTGCGGGAATGTTGCGAGACGGCTGCCCCCCATCCGCCCTTCGGGCACCTTCCCCCGCGGGCGGGGGAAGGGAGGTGTTGGCCTGGCGCTGCAGCAGTGCTGGTAACCATCGCCTTCTCCCGCACGCGGGGAAGGGAACTAGTGGGGCAAACGCAGCGGCGCAGCTTACTCTTCGTCAGGCGGCGGCAGGACGATGCCGTCGGCGTCGATGGCGAGCTTGCCGGCCATCAGGACCGCCTGGGTGCGGTTGGTCACGCCGAGCTTGCGCAGGATCGCGGTGACATGCGCCTTGATGGTGGCTTCTGACACGCCCAGGTCGTAGGCGATCTGCTTGTTCAGGCGGCCGGCGCCCAGCATCTGCAGCACGCGGAACTGCTGTGGCGTGAGGTCCCGCAGGCGCTGGCCGACCTCGCGTTCCTCGCTATCGGTGGGCGGCAGTTTCTGCGCTTCGGCCGGAATCCAGCGCTCGCCATCGAGCACCGTGGCCAGGGCGCGGCCGATGGTGTCCGAGTCGGCGGACTTGGGAATGAAGCCGAATGCGCCGTGGTCGATCGCCCGACGCATCACCGTGGGCTCCTCGCGCGCCGACACCACCACCACCGGCAGCTGCGGGTGCAGCGAGCGCATATGCACCAGCGCACTGAAGCCCTGCGCACCCGGCATGTTGAGATCCATCAGCAACAGGTCTGCATCCGGCTGCGCATCGGCCAGCGTGTACAAGGCATCCACGTTGTCCGCCTCGAACAGCTCCACCCCCGGCATCACGCGCTGCACCGCCCCGCGCAAGGCTTCGCGGAACAGGGGGTGGTCGTCGGCAATCAGCAGGGTGGTCATGGTGGGGCCGGGAGTGGGGATTTGGGATTGGTAAAAGCGCGGGATTCGGGATTCGGATGTTGGGATTCGCAAGAGCAGGGATTTCGAAGAGCGCATCGCGATTGCCGATGCAAGAGACCGTCTCTCTCTGCATCGCACTCAACACTGCATGGACAGGGAGAGAGATGATTGGGCAATGGGAACCCGCTTCTGCGAATTCCCAATCCCAAATCACCAATCCCCGCTCCTCAGCGAATCCCCAATCCCGAATCCCCGCCTCTCAGCGCGCCAGCCGCTCGTTGACCAGCGAATCCACCACCGACGGATCGGCCAGCGTGGAGGTGTCGCCCAGCTGGTCCGGTGCGTTCTCGGCGATCTTGCGCAGGATGCGGCGCATGATCTTGCCCGAGCGGGTCTTGGGCAGGCCTGGCGCCCACTGCAGATGATCGGGCGAGGCGATCGGGCCGATCTCCTTGCGCACCCAGCCCACCAGCTCCTTGTGCAGCTCGTCGCTGGGATTCTCGCCGGCGATCAGGGTCACGTAGGCATAGATGCCCTGGCCCTTGACGTCATGCGGGAAGCCCACCACCGCCGCTTCGGCCACCTTGGGGTGCGAGACCAGCGCGCTTTCCACCTCGGCGGTGCCGATGCGGTGGCCGGAGACGTTGATCACGTCGTCCACGCGGCCGGTGATCCAGTAATAGCCATCGGCATCGCGGCGGCAGCCGTCGCCGGTGAAGTAGCTGCCCGGATAGGTGCGGAAGTAGGTGTCGATGAAGCGCTGGTGGTCGCCATAGACGCTGCGCATCTGGCCCGGCCACGAGTCCAGCAGCACCAGATTGCCTTCGGTGGCGCCTTCCAGGATCTTGCCTTCGGCATCCACCAGCGCCGGCTGCACGCCGAAGAACGGCAGCGTCGCCGAGCCCGGCTTGAGGTCCACCGCGCCGGCCAGCGGCGAGATCAGGATGCCGCCGGTTTCGGTCTGCCACCAGGTATCCACGATCGGGCAGCGGCTGTCGCCGACCACCTCGTAGTACCAGCGCCAAGCCTCCGGATTGATCGGTTCGCCCACGCTGCCGAGCAGGCGCAGGCTCTTGCGCGAGGTCTTCTTGACCGGCGCCTCGCCGTCGCGCATCAGCGCGCGGATGGCGGTGGGCGCGGTGTAGAACAGGGTGACCTGGTGCTTGTCGATCACCTCCCAGAAGCGCGACACGCTGGGGTAGTTGGGCACGCCTTCGAACATCAGCGCGGTGGCGCCATTGGCGAGCGGGCCGTAGACGATGTAGCTGTGGCCGGTGACCCAGCCCACGTCGGCGGTGCACCAGTAGATGTCGTCCTCGCGCAGGTCGAACACCACCTCATGGGTATAGCTGGCGAACAGCAGGTAGCCGGCGGTGGTGTGCAGCACGCCCTTGGGCTTGCCGGTGGAGCCGGAGGTGTACAGGATGAACAACGGGTCTTCGGCGTTCATGCGCTCGGGTTCGCACTCGGCCGGCTGGCCGTCGACCACGTCGTGGAACCAGCGGTCGCGCGGGGCCTGCATCTCCACCGCGCCACCGGTGTGGCGTACCACCAGCACGGTTTCGACGGTGTTCGTGCCGGGAATCTTCAGCGCTGCGTCGACATTGGCCTTGAGCGGAATCTTCTTGCCACCACGCAGGCCTTCGTCGGCGGTGATGATCAGCTTGCTCTGGCAGTCGATCACGCGGTCGGCGATGGAGTTGGCGGCAAAGCCGCCGAACACCACCGAATGCACCGCGCCGATACGCGCGCAGGCCAGCATGGCCACGGCTGCGTCGACGATCATCGGCAGATAGATGGTGACCCGGTCGCCCTTCTTGACGCCCAGGTTGCGCAATGCGTTGCCGAGCTTGCACACGCGCTCGTACAGCTCGCGATAGGTCACGGGGTAGGAGGCCGCATCCGGGCTGTCCGGTTCGAACAGCAGCGCGGTCTTGTCGCCGCGCGTGGCCAGTTGGCGGTCCAGGCAGTTGACGCTGGCGTTGAGCTCGCCATCGCCGAACCAGCGGATGCGGAAGTCGTCCAGCGCGTAGCTGACGTCCTTGACCTGGGTGGGTTGCTTGAACCAGTCCAGCCGCTGCGCGGCCTTGCCCCAGAACTGTTCCGGGTGCTCGATCGATTCGCGGTACAGCGCGGCGTACTGCTCGCGCGTGACGCGCGCATCGGCAGCGAACGCGGGATCGACGGGGTACACATCAGCCATGGCAACCTCACTTGCGATAAGCGTGTCGGGAGAGGGCCAAGCCGCTGCCCTCGGTAGGCAATCAGTGTGCCGTATCCATTCTGTCCCGGCGGTCAACGTCGCCTTAGACCATGGTCGTAACCCGGCAAGTGCGCCAGCGCACACCCATTGCGGGCGCTGGAGCAGGCATCGCGCAGCGGCTGGAATGCTGCGTTGCAGCTACGACCAAAGGCGAATAGGCTGCAAACCGCGGACTGCCTCACGCTCCGCACAGCATCGCCATCAAGCGCGAGGCCTTCACCGGGGAGAGGGGTCCATGAAACACCGTACTGCACCGCTGGTGCGTCATCCGCTGGCTACCGCGTTGCTGGTTGCCAGTTTCCTGCCGGGGGTCGCGTTCGCGCAGACGGCAAAGGAAAAGGCACTGGAAGCGCGCATCGCCGAGCTGGAGCGTCAGGTCCAGCTGCTGGTCACCGCGCAGCAACAACAGCAGGGCCAGATCGCCCAGACGCAGAGCCAGGTCACCGAAGTGCGCACCTTGCAGGCGCAGACGCCGGCAGCGGCGCCCGCACCTGCGGTCCCGGCCGGCAAGCGGCCGATCCAGGTCACCAGCATCACACCGAACGCAGCGGCGGGGACAACGTTCCGTTACGGTGGTTTCATCAAGGCCGACTTCATGACCACCCGCACCAGCGATGGCGCATTGCCCGAAGGCGCGGTGGGACGTTACCTGTACATTCCGACCCAGACGCCTGTCGGGGGGCAGGCGTCGAGCACCGACACCGACTTCCACGCCAAGTTCTCGCGCTTCAATCTGGGCGTGGACACGGTCACCGAGAACGGCGACAAGCTCACCGGCTTCATCGAACTGGATTTCTTCGGCAACGCGCTGGCCAACCAGGTCAACAACCTGTACGGCGGCACCTTACGGCATGCGTACATGAGCTGGAACAACTGGCTGGCCGGCCAGACCTGGTCCAACTTCATCGATGCCACCATCCTGCCGGAGGCGGCCGATATCGTCGGGCCGACCGACGGCGCGTTGTTCAGCCGTCAGAACCAGATCCGCTACACACGCGGCGCCTTCAGCGTCTCGGCCGAGAATCCGGAAACCCTCACCACCCCCTACCAGGGCGGCAACACGATCCTGGCCGCCGACCACGGCGCGATGCCGGACCTGACCGCGCGCTACAACTGGAAGGGCACCTGGGGCACCTTCGGCCTGTCGGCGATCGCACGGCAATACCGCACCCGCAGCGCGCTGAGCAACGACACCGCGTTCGGCGGCGCCATTGCCGGTGGTGGGCGCTGGATCATCAATTCCAGCAACGACCTGCGCTACCAGCTGGCCTACGGCGAAGGCCTGGGCCGCTACCTCGGCCTGGGCAACGGCTCGGACGTGGAGCTGGACGTGGACGGCAACATCCACGCCGTCGGAACCTGGGCCGGCTGGCTGGCCTGGCGCCACGACTACAGCCCCAAGCTGCGCAGCACCATCATGTATTCGCGCGTGGACTACGACCACAGCCTGGCCAACACCGGCGGGCTTGCGAGCAAGTCGCAGCAGAGCGTGCGTGCCAACGTGTTCTATTCGCCGCTGCCCAAGGTGGACGTGGGCGCGGAGCTGATGTTCGGCCGTCGCGACGCCGAGAACGGCGATAGCGGCGACATCTCGCGCCTGCAGTTCACCACCAAGTACAGCTTCTGAGTTTCACCCATCGGGTGCCCCTGCCACTGCGGTGGTGGGGGCGGTACCGCCCTTGCAGCACTGGAGACCGACATGACCGTCTCGAATGACGCCTTGATCGCCAAGATCGATGCCAATCCGAAGTACCACGCACTCAAGCGCCAGCGCAACACGCTGGGCTGGACCCTCACCGTGCTGATGTTGCTGGCCTATTACGGCTACATCGGGTTGATCGCCTTCGACAAGGCCTTCCTGGCCAGGCCGATCGGCGATGGCGTGACCACGATCGGCATTCCGATCGCGATCGGGGTGATGGTGTTCACCATCGCCATCACTGCCGTCTACGTGCGCCGCGCCAACAACACCTACGACCAGCTGACCGCGCAGATCCTGGAGGACGCCCGCAAATGAGCAAATACTCGCGTCTTCTGCTGATCCTGGCCGGCCTGCTGCCGGCAGGCATGGCGCTGGCGGCCGGCGATATCGGCCAGGCCGACAAGCAGCCCACCAACTGGGTGGCGATCGCCATGTTCGGTTTCTTCGTGCTGGGCACCCTGTGGATCACCAAGTGGGCGGCCAAGAAGACCCGCTCGGCGTCGGACTTCTACACTGCCGGCGGCGGCATCACCGGGTTCCAGAACGGCCTGGCCATTGCCGGTGACTACATGTCGGCGGCCTCGTTCCTGGGCATCACCGCAGCGGTGATGGCCAACGGCTACGACGGCCTGATCTATGCGATCGGCTTTCTGGTCGGCTGGCCCATCCTGACCTTCCTGATGGCCGAGCGGCTGCGCAACCTGGGCAAGTACACCTTTGCCGACGTGGCCGGCTACCGCTTCGCGCCGACCGCCATCCGCAGCTTCGCCGCTTCCGGCACGCTGGTGGTGGTGCTGTTCTACCTGATCGCGCAGATGGTCGGCGCCGGTGCGCTGATCAAGCTGCTGTTCGGTCTGGACTACTGGGTGGCGGTGACCCTGGTCGGCATCCTGATGATGGTCTATGTGCTGTTCGGCGGCATGACCGCCACCACCTGGGTGCAGATCATCAAGGCGGTGTTGCTGCTGACCGGCGTGACCTTCATGGCCGTGGCCATCATGTGGCATTTCAACTTCAGCTTCGAGGCGCTGTTCGCCGAGGGCGTGCGGGTGAAGACCGCGGTGGCGGCCAACGGCGGCGCTTCGCCGGAGGACGCGGCCAAGGCCGGCCTGTCGATCATGGGGCCGGGCGGTTTCGTCAAGGACCCGATCTCGGCGATCTCCTTCGGCATGGCGCTGATGTTCGGTACTGCCGGCCTGCCGCACATCCTGATGCGCTTCTTCACCGTTCCCGATGCCAAGCAGGCGCGCAAGTCGGTGCTGTGGGCCACCACCTGGATCGGTTACTTCTACATCCTGATCTTCATCATCGGCTTCGGTGCGATCGCGCTGGTGCTGACCAACCCGCAGTTCGCCGATGTCGCCACCGGCACCATCCACGGCGGCAAGGGTGCGGCCAACATGGCGGCGGTGCTGGTCGGCAATGCGGTGGGCGGCAACGTGTTCATGGGCTTCATCTCGGCGGTGGCCTTCGCCACCATCCTGGCGGTGGTCGCGGGCCTGACCCTGTCCGGCGCCTCGGCGGTGTCGCACGACCTGTACGCCACCGTGATCAAGAAGGGCAACCCGGCGCCGGGTTCGGAGCTGAGGGTGTCGCGCATCACCACCTTGATCCTGGGTGCGGTCGCCGTGCTGCTCGGCATCGTGTTCGAGAAGCAGAACGTGGCCTTCATGGTGTCGCTGGCGTTCGCCATCGCTGCCTCGGCCAACTTCCCGGTGCTGATCCTGTCGTTGCTGTGGAAGGACTGCACCACCCGCGGCGCGGTGATCGGCGGCTTCCTGGGCCTGATCTCCTCGCTGGTGCTCACGGTGCTGTCGCCGTCGGTCTGGGTGGACACACTGGGCAATGCGGCCGGTTCGGCGCCGTTCCCGTACACCTCGCCGGCGCTGTTCTCGGTGACGATCGGTTTTGTCGGCATCTGGCTGTTCTCGATCCTGGATCGCAGCCCGCAGGCGGCCAACGAACGCATCGCGTTCAAGGCCCAGCAGATCCGCGCAGAGACCGGCCTGGGTGCCAGCGGCGCATCCGGTCACTGAGCCAACGCGCTCATCACGTACGCAAAGCGCCGGCCCTGTGCCGGCGTTTTGCGTTGTGGCGGGCTGCGCACGCATCGGGCGACCGTCGGTGATGTCCATGGGTTGCGGCAAGTGCAACTCGAACCTTGCATCGCCCGGCGGCCTGGTCAGCCCCCTGGTGCGGAGGCCGGCGCCGGACAGTGGCCGCCGCCTTGCCCACGCGGGCAGAGCTGCGCTGTCTTTCTTGCGTGCGGGGCCTGCGCTATGCTGGTCATGTCAGTATCGCTTGCATCGCGCAGGCGCCGCCTGGCACCAGTGGCCGCACGTCCGTGCCACACGGGGTTCGGCTTGCAGTGTCCACCGCCTGGATTACGGCGCAACGGAGCGCGCTCGATGCCATCACGTCTTGCCCTGTGGATCTGCTGCCTGTGGCTGCTGGCGATCGCCGGCTGCTCGCCGGCAGCGCAATCGCGCTATGCGCTGGAGCGCCACTTCACCGACCCCAGGGCGCAGGCACTGGCGCTGGCGGCCGAGCAGGGCGATGCGGACACGATCCGCCGCCTGATGAAGGACGAGGGCGTGAATCCGGATCGCATCTTCTCCAAGGAAGGCCACCCGTTGCTGTTCTGGCCGATCTTCACCCATAACCCGGCCGGCCTGAAGGCGATGCTGGAGAATGGGGCAGATCCGAATGCAGGGCAGCTGCATCCCGCGCAGCACACCACGCGCTTCAAAGGACGATACAACGATCGGGCGATGGTCTGGGCAGCCGCGCAGGACGATCCAATCTATCTCCAACTGCTGCTGGAGCATGGTGGCGATCCGAACACCTACAACTCCAACGGCGAAACCTTGTTGTTTCACGCGCTGATCAAACAGAACAAGTGGCGCAACATTCTGTTGTTGGTCGAGCGCGGTGCTGATGTCAATGCACTGGCGGGCATGGGTGGAACGCTAATTGACAATTACGCAATCGGTGGTGCTTTCGAGCCGGTGTACTGGCTTTTAGAGCGCAATGCTGATCCATCGTTGGTGTACGAGGGGGGAGGGGCGGTACATCGAGTGGACTCCGGAACTATTGAGGCTGCCTTTTGGCATCCGGGAAATCCAGGCGATCCACAGTGGCAACGCCGATGCCAGCAATGGTTGCTAGCGCATGGATACAAGCGCCCCCCGATGCCGGATCACTACAGGCGCATGCGCAAGGCTTTCGGCTTTCCGTCGGAAGAGCAAGACATCCCGCTGCTTTGACGCCTCACGCAAGAACAGGAGTCTTCCAGTGAATGCACATCCACCTAGTTCGACGGGCATGTTTCGTTGTCGGCGATCTGCGTACTGCATCTCAGGTATGCACTGCAGCGCACTCGAGCCTGCACAGCTGGCTTACCATCCCTCACACGTATAGCGAACGCAACGGAGCGCGCTCGATGCCATCACGTCTTGCCCTGTGGATCTGCTGCCTGTGGCTGCTGGCGATCGCCGGCTGCTCGCCGGCAGCGCAATCGCGCTATGCGCTGGAGCGCCACTTCACCGACCCCAAGGCGCAGGCACTGGCGCTGGCGGCCGAGCAGGGCGATGTGGACACGATCCGCCGCCTGATGAAGGACGAGGGCGTGAATCCGGATCGCATCTTCTCCAAGGAAGGCCACCCGCTGCTGTTCTGGCCGATCTTCACCCATAACCCGGCCGGCCTGAAAGCGATGCTGGAGAACGGGGCAGATCCGAATGCCGCCCAACCCTATCCTCCGGAACCTGGAAGAAGCCAGACCAACGTCAGCAACGCGATGGTTTGGGCAGCCGAGCAGGACGATCCGGTCTATCTCAAGCTGCTGCTGGATCACGGTGGCGATCCGAATACACGCAACGCCAACAACGAGAGCTTGCTGTTCCATGCACTAATCAAGCAGAACAAATGGCGCAACATTCAGTTGTTGGTCGAGCGCGGTGCTGATGTCAATGCACTGGCGGGCATGGGTGGAACGCTAATTGACAATTACGCAATCGGTGGTGCTTTCGAGCCGGTGTACTGGCTTTTAGAGCGCAATGCTGATCCATCGTTGGTGTACGAGGGGGGAGGGGCGGTACATCGAGTGGACTCCGGAACCATTGAGGCTGCCTTTTGGCATCCTGGAGATCCAAGCAATCCACAATGGCAACGCCGATGCCAACAATGGTTGCTTGCGCATGGATACGAGCGCCCTCCTATGCCGGATCACTATAAACGAATGCGAAAGGCATTCGGATTCCCGTTGGAAGAGAAAGACATTCCGTTGCTTTGATCTCCATGCGCAAGGACAAACCGCATGCAAACACCCGACCAGCATAAGCAACGCGAGCAGCTACTGCAGGACTTGCGTGCTAGCAGCGCCGCTGAGGCAGGGTTGCGCGCCGCGGAGCTACAACAGCTATACCATGCGCATGAAATGGCGTCATTGGCTGACGACGTTTACGATGCAGCCAAAGGGTCTGGTCAAGCCCCCCACGGATGGCAACGCGGTAGCGAAGATCTAGATCAACTCCGTCGCGAGGTCCCCCAGCTCGGCGCTACGAACGACGAGAAGTTGAGAGAGCTTCTGCATCCACGCGAATCCGGTTTCCGAGCCGAAATCTATCTCCCAGACCCCGCAGTCCTCGGCCCAGGCTATAAACCCACCGTGGTCTACAAGGGGTCGGCAGGGGAGGTGATGACGGCGAACGGGCTGCGTGACACCACAGCCGAAGATTTCCTCGCCAACAATTTCCCTCAATCCGTCGGCATGCAAACCGATTACTACGACCGCGCCATGCGGTTGGCGTTGCGCCTGAAGGACGAGCGCGTGGATTTCGAACTGGCCGGGCATTCCCTCGGTGGCGGCATGGCGTCCGCCGCCTCGGCGGTGAGCGGCGCATCGGCGACCACCTTCAACGCCGCCGGTCTGCATCCGGCGACTGCACCGCGCTTTGCCAGCTCCACGCCCGGTGTGCAGCTCTACGACACCCACCACACCGTCGTCGCCTACCAGGTGCAGGGGGAGATGCTCAACGACGGTGTCCAGAACAACCTGCATACCCTGGATGCGGCGCAGCGGCGGCAGCTGGCGGCGGTGATGGGCGATACCGCGACCCTGCTGCGCACCTTGCCGGAGGGGCAGGCCCTGCTGGACCGGGCATTGACCCAGGACATGCCGGCCAATGCGCAGCCGGCGGTGCACGCCTTCGTGGACCGGCTGGCGCAGGGCGACACCACCCGCTTGCTACGCGAGCTGCCGCTGGCGGCCGGGCGCGTGGAGCCGGTGCTGGCGGCCAAGATGCCGGGTGCGGACGGGGCGCCGGTGGATCGCGCGCAGGCCCTGTCGCTGCAGGAAAGCCTGCAGCTGGCCGGCCCGGCGCTGAGCGTGCTGCGCGCCGGTGCGGCTGGCGCGCGACTGGGGCATGGCGCCGGCGAGTACGGCGCAGCGGTCGGGCGGGCCGGCGATGCGGTGCTGGACGCGGCGGGCGAGGGAGCGGCGCGCAGCTTGCACCTGGGTGGCGCCACCGTTGCCGGTAGTGGTGCAGTCGCTGGTGCGGCGCTGGAAACCTCGGGGGGCGCGCTGGGCCGTGCGCTGGCCGGTGGCCGCGCGGTGGCCGGCGAAGTGGATGCCAGCGCGCAGCGCCTGGCATTGCAGACGCGGGCGCAGGCGCAGCAGGCCGGCGCCGATGCACTGCGTACGGCGGCCGACTGGATGCCCGACAGCCTGCAGGCAGCCTTGCTCGATCGGGCCCGGGTGCTGGAACGGCAGGCCGAAACCGACCGCCAGCAGGCCCAGGCCCAGGCCGATCGGGTCCGCGAGCAGAGCGCGCAGCAGGCCGACGACCTGCTGCAGGCGAGCGCCGGCGCTGCCACCGCGGCCGCGCATCGGCTAAAGGCCGCCACCGCCTTGCCGCAGCAGGCACTGGATGGCGTGGCCCGGCGCCTGCACGCCACCCTGGACGCCAGCGGCGATGCGCTGGCCGGTTTTACCGCGCATGCGCCCAGCGCGGGCGCGCTGCAGGGAGCGGCGGTGTTCGCCGGGGCTGCCGCACAGATCCGCTTCACGCCCAGCAACCCGCTCAACCTGGCCAATGTCGGCCAGACGGGCATGTTGTCGTTGTATGGGCAGCGGTCCCTGCACGAGGCGTTCGAACGCCATCTGATGACCGAGACGGTGGTGCCCAGTCTGCAGGCGCGCATCGACGCGCAGGAGCAGCAGGCGCGCCAGGCGCTCGGCCAGGACCGCGTGCCGTCACACCAGTCCTCGCAGGGGCCTTCCGCGCTGCGGACCGGCGATCCGGATATCGACGCGATGCTGCAGGCGCTGCGCAACCACGACGAGGCCGCCGTGTTCAAGGCTGCCGGGAAGATCCGTCATTCGCCGGAAGGGCAGGCGCTGCTGCAGGAAGGCCAGCTCCTGCTGCAGCAGCGCGAGCAGGAAGCGATGACCAACCAGTTGGCCTGGACGCCGACCGACATGCAGCCGGCCGATCTGGAGATGGCGCACGGCCCGGTGCGGGTGATGAGCCTGATGCACCGCGGGCCGATGATGGCGGCCGCCGACGGCGGCGATGCCGGCGGGGGCGACGGCGGTGGTGGTGGAGGCGGCGGTGGGGGTGGCGGATGAACCCACAGGCAGGCGAAACCGAAAGCAGGAGAGGACGATGGACAAGGACGAGCTGAAGGAACTGGCCAGGGCGCTGGCGCTGATGGCCACCACGCTGGAGACGCGCGATCAGCGCCAGCAGGCTGCCATGGAGCGGCAGATGGCCGAGCTGCGCGGCATCGCCATGCGCAACGGCGAGCAGATCGAGCGCCTGGTCGGTGGCGCGGTACCGCGGCTGCAGCAGGCCTGGCAACAGGCGCTCGACAGCAGCCTGGCGCCTGCCTCGCGGCGCCTGGAGGCGACCGTCTCGCGGTCGGGCGCGGCGCTGGATGCGCTGGAAGTGGCGCACCAGGCGCTGCGCCAGCAGTGGTTGAGGCGCGCCTGGATCGCCAGCGCCGGCCTGATCGTTGCCGCGTTGCTGGCCTGCGCATGCACTGCCTACCTGCTCGGCCAGGCGCGCCAGGAGCTGGCCCGCTACCGGGTCGAGGCGCGGGTGCTGCGCGCGGTGGCCCTAAGCGATGTGGTGCTGTGTGGCGACCAGCTGTGCGCCAACGTGGACCTGCGCGGCGCGCGCAGCGGCGATCGCAAACAGTATCGGGCGGTACGGCCGCGGCCCTGAGCCACCCCTGCCGGACGCGTCCCCGGACCGATCGACGCAGCCACGGTACCATTGGTGGTTTGCGTTACGGCCCGCGCCATGAAAATCGCCTCCTGGAACGTCAACTCGCTCAACGTGCGCCTGCCGCACCTGCAACAGTGGCTCACCGACTTTTCGCCCGACGTGGTGGGGATCCAGGAAACCAAGCTGGAAGACCACAAGTTTCCGGATGCGGCGCTGGCCGCGCTCGGCTATCGCAGCGTGTTCTGCGGGCAGAAGACCTACAACGGCGTGGCGATCCTGTCGCGCTCGCCGGCGCTGGACGTGCAGATGGGCATCCCCGGCTTCGAGGACGCCCAGCAGCGCGTCATCGCCGCCACCGTCGACGGGGTGCGCATCGTCAATCTGTACGTGGTCAACGGCCAGGATGTGGACACCGAGAAGTACGCCTACAAGCTGCGCTGGCTGGAGGCGGTGCATGCCTGGCTGGAACAGGAACTGCGCGCGCATCCGCAACTGGTGGTGCTGGGCGACTTCAACATCGCGCCCGATGCGCGCGACGTGCATGCGCCGGAGATCTGGAACGACAACCATATCCTGACCTCCACCGCCGAGCGCGCCGCCCTGGGCAAGCTGCTGGCGCTGGGCTTGCACGATGCCTTCCGCCTGCACGAGCAGGGAGATGGCCACTTCAGCTGGTGGGATTACCGCCAGGCCGGATTCCGGCGCAACCTGGGGCTGCGGATCGATCTGACCCTGGTCTCGGACGCGCTGCGCGCACGCGCGGTCGAAGCGGGCATCGACCGCGTGCCGCGGACCTGGGAGCGCCCCAGCGATCACGCACCGGCCTGGGTGCGACTGGCGGAGGCCGGCGCATGAGCGAACGGCATCTGCGCCGCAGCACCCACAAGATCGGCGAGATCACGCTGGGGCCGGTGCATCGGTTGAGTTGCCACTGCGGTGCGGTGCAGATCGATCTGGAGTTGCCGCACGGCCTGCTCGATCCGCGCCGCTGCGACTGTTCGCTGTGCCGCCGGCGCGGCGCGGTGGTCGCCTCGGTCACCCTCGATGGCCTGCATGTACGGCAAGGCGAGGACGTGCTGCGTCTGTATCGGTTCAACACGCAGACCGCAGCGCACTACTTCTGTGGCGTGTGCGGCATCTATACCCACCACCGGCGCCGCTCCGATCCCAACGAATATGGCTACAACGTCGGCTGCCTGGAGGGCGTCAACCCGTATGCGCTGAGCATCGCCGTACCGGTGGAAGACGGCGTCAACCACCCGGCAGATCGCGCAGCGGTGCATGATTGAACGGCAGGGTGGAAACGGCAACGCCCGGGCAGGCCGGGCGTTGCGTTGGTCCTACGCGTCGGTGCCGGCTCAGCGCACGCGGCCGCGGGTGAACAGGTTGACGATGGCGAGCAGGATCACCGCACCCACCAGCGACCACACGAAGGTCCACAGCGTGATGGCCTGGTTGATGCCACCGCCGAACAGCCAGCCGGCAATCATCGCGCCGACGATACCGACCACCACGTTGAGAATGATGCCCTGCTGCGCATCGCGCCGCATGATGAGGCTGGCCAGCCAACCCACGATGCCGCCGACGATCAACCAGATGATGATGCCCATGCTGCTCTCCTCGTTCGTTCGCACCGGAAGCGATGCGTGGGCGTCATTGGACGTAGCCACCCGTGAAGCAGCTGTCGAGTGCGCTGGACGCAATCGCGGTGCAGTCGGTTTGGTGTGCGCCGCGTGACGGCGCAGGCGCAGTGGCAGCTGGGTCCGGTGCAGCTGTGGCTGCGGCCGCACCGGCATGGCGAGCGCGGTGAGCCGCAGGCGCGGCAATTGCTGGGCCAGGCGCTGGCGCTGGAACCGGCGCAGGTGCCGTTGCTGCGCGATGCGCGCGGCCGCCCGACCCTGCAGCCGGCCCTGCCTGGCTGGGACACCGGCTGGAGCCATAGTGGCGACCATCTGCTGGTGGGCCTGGGCCAGGGCGTGCGGCTGGGCGTGGACCTGGAACGCATCCGCCCGCGCCCGCGCCTGCTGGAGATCGCGCAGCGGTTCTTCCACGCCGATGAACTTGCCCTGCTGGGCAGGCAGGCGCCCGATGCGCAGCAGGCGCTGTTCTTCCGCCTGTGGTGCGCCAAGGAAGCCTTGCTCAAGGCGCACGGGCATGGCGTGTCGTTCGGTTTGCATCGGCTGGCGTATGCGCTGGCGCCGGATGGCGCCCTGCGCCTGCACTGGTGCGACCCCGCACTCGGCGAGGCGGCGCGTTGGCAACTGCACGAATGGCAGGCCGCGCCGGACTGCCGCGCGGCACTGGCGTTCTACCCGCACGCTACCGCGTGAGGCGTCGCGCCGTACGGCAGGAGCGGCTGACGGAACTGCGCAACGCTGCCCGGGGTGGCCGTCCCGGCTCCCTGCCTTCGTGTCACCTGCGATAATCGCGCCATGAACGATGCCGCACTCGCCCCCGATGTTTCCGCCGCGCTCGAGCGCGGCCTGCAGGCCCAATCCCTGGATGCGGCCTTCGCTGCGCCGTTGCTGCGCTATCTCGCGCTGCTGGTGCGTTGGAACAAGACCTACAACCTCACCGCCGTGCGCGATCCGCGCGAGATGGTCACCCGTCACCTGCTCGATTCGCTGGCCATGCAGCCTTACATCGCCAGCGGCACCCTGGCCGACCTGGGAACAGGCCCGGGCCTGCCCGGCATCCCGCTGGCCATCACCCGCCCACAGCTGCATGTGACCCTGGTGGAAAGCAACGGCAAGAAGGCGCGCTTCATGCGCGAGGCCCTGCGCCATCTGGACTTGCGCAACGCCCGCGTGGCCGAGTCGCGCGCCGAGGCGTTGGACGAGCCAGCCGCCTACGACCATCTCACCGCGCGCGCGCTGGATACCCTGGCCGGCATCATCGCTGTCGGCGGCCACCTGCTGCGTCCGGGCGGCAGCCTGTTGGCGATGAAGGGCGTGTACCCGCACGAGGAAATCGCCGCACTGCCCGTCGGATGGACGCTGGGCGAGGTGCATCCGCTGCAGGTACCTGGCCTGGACGGCGAGCGGCACCTGGTGATGGTGCGCAAGGCCTGAGCCCGGATCACGCCACTGGGTCGCCGCCGCCCCTCACCCCAACCCTCTCCCGCATGCGGGAAAGGGGGGCAAACACTGCTTCCGACAAGCCCACCAACTCCTTCCCCCGCTGGCGGGGGAAGGTGCCCGCAGGGCGGATGGGGGCAGCGCGCCCGACGGTCTCTGAAGCGGGTCGAAACTGCCAAAGCCCCCTCATCCGGCGCTGCGCGCCACCTTCTCCCGCAGGCGGGAGAAGGAACGGATGGGCGGGAGTAGATGCGAGAGCGGGAAAAGGGGGATGGGGCTCTCCCGCAGGCGGAGAGAGGCAAGCATTGCTCCCGAGCGTTCCCGACAAGCCCACCGACGCCTTCCCCCGCAGGCGGGAGAAGGAATGGATGGGCGGGAGTAGATGCGAGAGCGGGAAAAGGGGGATGGGGCTCTCCCGCAGGCGGAGAGAGGCAAGCATTGCTCCCGAGCGTTCTCGACAAGCCCCACCGACGCCTTCCCCCGCTTGCGGGGGAAGGAATGGGTGGGTGGGAGTAGATGCGAGAGCGGGAGAAGGGGGATGGGGGCTCTCCCGCAGGCGGAGAGGGGCAAGCATTGCTCCCGAGCGTTCCCGATGAGCCCACCACCTCCTTCCCCCGCTGGCGGGGGAAGGTGCCCGCAGGGCGGATGGGGGCAGCGCCGACACTCGCCATACCCGTGCGCCAGCCCGCGTTGGGACTTCCGGCCCATGGCAGCTCACGCTTGGGCTGCCATGATCGGACGTTCGCTCCAGATCAGGCTCCCGCACGTGAATTCTCCGCTCGCCACCGCCCTCGCGCTTGCCCTGCTGGGCACTTCGTTCGCCGCCAGCACCCAGGCTGCCACGCCGCAGGTTTCGGCCACGCCGAGCGCCGAAGCGCCTGCCGACGCGCGCTTCCGCGCGATCTACGAGAAAGAGTGGACATGGCGGCAGGCCGAGACCGGCCAGGCCGATGAAGACACCGACACCACCGGTAACAACACCCATCTGCCCGATGTCGGCCCGGTCGCGCAGCAGGCGCGTCTGGCTGTCTGGGACGGCGTGCTCAAGCAGCTCGACGGCATCGACCCTAAGCAGCTCTCGCCGGCCAACCAGATCAACTTCGCCATCTACCGCCCGCAGGTAGAGAACCTGGCCGCCGAAGTGCGCCTGCGCGCCTACGAGATGCCGTTCAATTCCGATAGTTCGTTCTGGTCCAACCTGGGCTTCATGGCGCAGCGGCCGATGAAGAGCGCGGCCGAGTACCGCGCCTATATCGCGCGTCTGAACGATGTGCCGCGTTACTTCGACCAGCAGATCGCCAACATGCGCAGCGGTCTGGCGCGCGGTTTCAGCGTGCCGCGCGCGGTGCTCGATGGGCGCGATGTCTCCATCGCCACCGTGGCCGAGGTCAAGGATCCCGCCGAGTCGACGTTCTATGCACCGTTCAAGCAATTGCCGGCGCAGATCCCCGCCGCCGAGCAAGCGCAACTGCGCGAACAAGCCAAGGCCGCGTTGCGCACCGCCGTGCTTCCGGCCTACGGCAAGCTGCTGAGCTTCTTCCGCAACGACTACATGCCCAAGGCACGCACCACCCTGGCGGCCGAAGCACTGCCCGACGGCACGGCGTTCTATCGCCAACAGATCCGCGAATACACCACGCTGGAACTGACGCCGGAACAGATCCACCAGATCGGCCTGGACGAAGTGGCGCGGATCCAGACGCAGATGAACGCCATCATCCAGCAGGTGGGTTTCAAGGGCACGTTTGCGCAGTTCCTGACATTCCTGCGCACCGATCCGCAGTTCTATGCCAAGACCCCGCAAGAGTTGCTCGATCGCGCCGCGTGGATTTCCAAGCGTGTGGACGGGCAAGTGGGCAGGTTCATCGGCACGCTGCCGCGCGGGCGCTTCACCATCAAGCCGGTGCCCGACGACATCGCCCCGTTCTGGACCGCTGGCCGCGGTGGCGCCACCACCTACTGGGTCAACACCTACGACCTGCCCTCGCGGCCGCTGTACAACCTGCCGGCGCTGACCTTGCACGAGTCCTCGCCCGGGCATTCGCTGCAGGGATCGCTGGCGCTGGAGCAGGGCGAGCAACCGGCCTTCCGGCGCGAGAACTACATCTCCGCCTACGGCGAAGGCTGGGCGCTGTATACCGAAAAGCTCGGTCAGGAGATGGGCATCTACGAAACACCGTACGAAGAATTCGGCCGGCTCACCTACGAGATGTGGCGCGCCTGCCGGCTGGTGATCGACACCGGCGTGCATCACGACGGCTGGAGCCGCGAACAGGCGCTGGCCTATCTGCGCGACCGCACCGCGCTCAGCGAGCACGAAGTCACTACCGAAGTGGACCGCTACATCTCCTGGCCCGGCCAGGCGCTGAGCTACAAGCTGGGTGAGATCAGCATCGTCAGGCTGCGCGCCGAGGCCGAGCAGGCATTGGGCGACCGTTTCGACATCAAGGCCTTCCACGACGTGGTGCTGCGCCAGGGCTCGGTGACGCTGCCGGTGCTGGAGCAGCAGGTGCGCGCCTTCATCGCCGAAAGCAAGGCGCGCCCGGCAGACACCAAGCCGGCCCGTCGTGCCGCGCCATGATGCAGGCTTGATGCCCGCTGGGCCGACCCGCCTGGCGGCTGCGCAGTCGTTTTGTTAGCCGCTCTTAGAGGGTGTTTACATAATCAAGTTACTAACCGGCGAAGCAGCAACCTCGCTTCGGTCAACCAGACCCACGCTTC
>NZ_JAJGQH010000018.1 GCF_020783655.1 Xanthomonas melonis
TCAAAAGGCCACCATCGTGGCCCAGGTGGGTCACTTTTACTTCGGCGCTGTGGGTCAGTTTTACATCGGCGCTAACACCTACAGCGTGCGAGCGCAGATCACCAGCGCGTTCACTGCCGCGTAGGCAGCTCAGAAATGCTTGACCGCCTGGCGCAGCTTGTTGAACTCGTTCACTGCCGCGTAGGCAGCTCAGAAAAAGTCCTTCGCCGCCCAGGCCAAGTTCTCAGCGTTCACTGCCGCGTAGGCAGCTCAGAAAGCAACGTAAACAGGTTGAAGATCACGATCGATGTTCACTGCCGCGTAGGCAGCTCAGAAAACCTGGTCCACTCAGCCCGGCTACTCCGTTCAGTTCACTGCCGCGTAGGCAGCTCAGAAATGGACCAGTAAGGTGCATAGCGATCGAAGTGAGTTCACTGCCGCGTAGGCAGCTCAGAAACAGACACGGCGACAGCGCATATGGCGGATGCGGTTCACTGCCGCGTAGGCAGCTCAGAAAACGGCTTGGCAGGCGCGGAGCTGGTCGTCGGCGTTCACTGCCGCGTAGGCAGCTCAGAAAGCCCAGCATCTGGAATGGCTCCGCATACGCAAGTTCACTGCCGCGTAGGCAGCTCAGAAAACGTCGCATTCGCTGAGCCTGCTTCGCCCCACGTTCACTGCCGCGTAGGCAGCTCAGAAAGAAAGGCCAGGCACTCGGTGCCGCCGCATCGCGTTCACTGCCGCGTAGGCAGCTCAGAAAGTACAACCCGGATCCGCAAGCGCCTGGGATTCGTTCACTGCCGCGTAGGCAGCTCAGAAAAATGACCCTGCGCCTGTGCCGTCCGGCTGCGAGTTCACTGCCGCGTAGGCAGCTCAGAAAATATGCGCTGTCGCCGTGTCTGGGCAGATGACGTTCACTGCCGCGTAGGCAGCTCAGAAATCAACACGGGATGACAGAGATGATGTACCTGCGTTCACTGCCGCGTAGGCAGCTCAGAAAAATCAGCAGCTGCCCCATGTACGGGATCACAGGTTCACTGCCGCGTAGGCAGCTCAGAAATTTGGGATACACCACGGCCGCTGGCCTCTAGAGCGTGTTATGAACTTTGGAGGAGCGTGGCCGCATTGCCGAGCATGAGGATGGTGAAGACGACGAAGTGCAGGCCAGCTAGTGTTTCTGGCAGGCGCTCGTAATCGCGGGCCAAGCGCCGGAACCGATTGAGCCAGCCGAAGCTTCGCTCCACTACCCAGCGACGGGGCAGCAGCACGAAGCCCTTCTTTGCCTCCGGCAGCTTCACCACATGCAGCTCGATCCCTTCTTCCCGGGCCGCTTCAGCCGCTTCCTGCCCCGTGTAGCCCTGATCGACGAAGGCGAGCTTCACCGTCTCTCCCGTGACGTGTTGAACCTCCTGCGCAAGCGATCGCACCTGGGCACGTTCCTGCTCGTTGGCAGGCGTGACCTGTACGGCCAGCAGGTGGCCCAACGTATCCACTGCCATGTGCACCTTGCTGCCCTTCTTACGCTTATAGCCATCGTAGCCGGCCCGCGGTCCGCTCTCGCAGGTGGACTGCAAGGTGCGGCCATCCAGGATCACGGCACTAGGCTGACCTTGCTTGCCCTGCGCCACGCGCAGCACCGAGCGCAGATCGCTGACCATTGCCTCGAAACAGCCGGCCTGCAGCCATCTTTGGGTCTGCTGGTAGACCGCCTCCCACGGCGGGAATTCATGGGGAATCAAGCGCCACTGTGCCCCAGCACGCGCCATCCAGCGCAGCGCGTTGAACATCACGCGCAGGTCGTACTTGCGCTGCCGCGCCTGCGGATCCATCAGCGTCAGGTAGGGCGCGGCGAAGGCCCATTCTTCATCGGAAACGTCAGTGGGATACGGGCGTGCTGGCTTCATCCCGATACGATAGCCGCGTCTCCAGGAAGTTCATAACACGCTCTAGGGTTCACTGCCGCGTAGGCAGCTCAGAAACAGCTGGCCTAGATAGCCCAGCGCATTGCCGGGTTCACTGCCGCGTAGGCAGCTCAGAAATGTTCCGCGCCCTGGTGTGGCCGTATCTGTTCGTTCACTGCCGCGTAGGCAGCTCAGAAAACCGGCGGGTTCCCTGGAAAGGATCATGACTAGTTCACTGCCGCGTAGGCAGCTCAGAAAATCCGGCGAGGAGGTTTATCTGACGCGTCAGAGTTCACTGCCGCGTAGGCAGCTCAGAAATTAGGGTCTTGCAGCTGTTTCATGAAGAACTCGTTCACTGCCGCGTAGGCAGCTCAGAAAAAGCGCGCAACCAGGCGCACCTCGGCCGGCAAGTTCACTGCCGCGTAGGCAGCTCAGAAAGTCATGCGCCGCGTCTGGATGCCGAGATTGACGTTCACTGCCGCGTAGGCAGCTCAGAAACAGATACTCTTGCCGCCTTCTTCATACACCTCGTTCACTGCCGCGTAGGCAGCTCAGAAAAAGTGCGGGCCGAACGCGAGGCAGCGGCGGGAGTTCACTGCCGCGTAGGCAGCTCAGAAAAGCGTGATGCGCTGGACTTCATCGAGGACTGGGTTCACTGCCGCGTAGGCAGCTCAGAAAGAGCCGATGGCACCCGCGTGCTGTCGATCCACGTTCACTGCCGCGTAGGCAGCTCAGAAACGGAGCAGTTCAAGGTGATCGGCGTATTCCTGGTTCACTGCCGCGTAGGCAGCTCAGAAAAACAGTTCGCCAGCGATCAGGGCGCCCCGCCCGTTCACTGCCGCGTAGGCAGCTCAGAAAACAACAGGCGACGGTAGTAGCGAGCGGTAACAGTTCACTGCCGCGTAGGCAGCTCAGAAAAATTAACCGGGACAAATAAGACGACTTATCTTGTTCACTGCCGCGTAGGCAGCTCAGAAAGGCACGGGCAACTGCCTAAGTCATGTCGACCTGTTCACTGCCGCGTAGGCAGCTCAGAAAAATCGATAGATTGGAAATCAGCACTGTCGGGAGTTCACTGCCGCGTAGGCAGCTCAGAAAGAGCAGGCATACGCCGATCACCTTGAACTGCTCGTTCACTGCCGCGTAGGCAGCTCAGAAAAAGGGCCGCGCCGCGGTCCTCGACCTGGAACGTGTTCACTGCCGCGTAGGCAGCTCAGAAATTTGCGCTTCCGCGCCTTCGGCAACGATGATCGTTCACTGCCGCGTAGGCAGCTCAGAAATGTTTGGCACACGTGGCACACATCAGAACCGCGTTCACTGCCGCGTAGGCAGCTCAGAAATGACTCGTGTCGATATCGCTATCGATGACCACGTTCACTGCCGCGTAGGCAGCTCAGAAAGCAGGGATTTGACCCTCACCAGCTCCCAGCGCGTTCACTGCCGCGTAGGCAGCTCAGAAAGTGTCGCGACTGGTTGCTGTGCGCTGGCTCGCGTTCACTGCCGCGTAGGCAGCTCAGAAAAAGCGCTGTAGACCTCGCCATTGTGCAGCGTGGTTCACTGCCGCGTAGGCAGCTCAGAAAGTCCGCGCCGGTGAGTTCGACCCCCTTGCGCTGTTCACTGCCGCGTAGGCAGCTCAGAAAATCCGCAACAACAACTACACGGACGGCGAAGGGTTCACTGCCGCGTAGGCAGCTCAGAAGCCGCAGGCACATGGATAGGATTGCACAGGCTGGTTCACTGCCGCGTAGGCAGCTCAGAAGTGTTTGGTGGGGAATGCCCAGCCAAGGCTCACGTTCACTGCCGCGTAGGCAGCTCAGAAGACCCAGCGCGGTGTGCCTTGGTACTACTACGCGTTCACTGCCGCGTAGGCAGCTCAGAAGTTGCGCACGTTGATGCCGACACGCTGGGTGTCGTTCACTGCCGCGTAGGCAGCTCAGAAGAGCCACACCGCCACCGAATGCACCTGCAGCGGGTTCACTGCCGCGTAGGCAGCTCAGAAGGGTCAGTCCGGGCCAGTAGATCATCGATAAAAGTTCACTGCCGCGTAGGCAGCTCAGAAGCTGCAGCACCGCGCGCAAGGTGCCCTGGGTGCGTTCACTGCCGCGTAGGCAGCTCAGAAGGAGTGCCACGGCGATGATGCCAGTGACAAGGGGTTCACTGCCGCGTAGGCAGCTCAGAAAAAGGCGAAGGCGGTGCTCGAGGTGATGGGCATGTTCACTGCCGCGTAGGCAGCTCAGAAAGATGGCGCGGCGGTGCGGGGCGAGCAGGTCCAGTTCACTGCCGCGTAGGCAGCTCAGAAATCTACAGGCTGCGCGATCAGCGTCGGTGCCTGGTTCACTGCCGCGTAGGCAGCTCAGAAAAATCATCGGGCGCAGGCTCCACCCCGGCCAGGGTTCACTGCCGCGTAGGCAGCTCAGAAATTGCACTGTTCCGACCAGCCCAGGCGGTAGGTGTTCACTGCCGCGTAGGCAGCTCAGAAATTGGCCAGCGCCGCACTGCCGCGCACCGTTGCGTTCACTGCCGTGTAGGCAGCTCAGAACTGCGGGTTGTCGACTTTGCTGTCGCCGCCGATTCAAGTCTGCCCCATTCCGGCTGGATCGCCGAAGTAAATCTGACCCTCCCGGGTTCAATCGCCTGGGCATACCTGCGGTGTCGCATGGCACTGTCGATGCAGTGCATACCGGCTGCGCAACTGCGGCGTGCGATGCGGCACTACAGGCAGACGATGGGTCGTGCTGCGGCGCTGCCGAATACCCATCACTCGCGTCCGTAAACCCCCAGAAACATCGCCACCGCCGATTCGGCCACCTGTGCCTGTTGCTCGGCCGACAAGGGGGGCTGGCCGAAGGCCAGCTGCGGCCAGAATGCGAATCCCTTGATCAGCGATTGCAGCTGTTGCGAGGCGAATTCCGCGTCCATCGGCGCCAAGCGGCCGTCGGCCAGTGCCGCGCGCAGCCAGGTGGTGGTGCCTTCTTCCTTGCTGCCCAGTTGCGACAGCAGTGCGCGCGCGCGTTCGGGCGAGTGGATGCCTTCGGCGATAGCCACGCGCGACAGATCGATGAAGGCCGCGTCGTCGAGCAGGCGCAGCTTCTGCTGCAGCAATTGGGTCAACTGCGTGCGCACCGGCTGGTCGGGGCGATAGACCAGTTTCACGGCTTCGGCACTGCGCTGCCACAGGCCACGCAGGATTTCGCCGAACAGGGCGTCCTTGCTGGGGAAATGGTTGTAGACGGTGCGCTTGGAGACGCCAGCCGTGGCGGCGACCCGATCCATGCTGGTGGCCTCGAACCCGTGCTGGCGGAACTGCGCGATGGCCGCTTCGAGGATGGCCTGGCGCTTGCGGTCGGTGAGCCGCTGCGGCGCGGGGGCCGAATCGGATGAACTGGACATGGCTGCATGGTACACCGGTCAGTTTACATTTTCAGGATGAAACTACACTGTGCAGTGTATTTTCCACTCCGGCCATGCCGGATCCACCCCCATTCCAATGCTGGATACCGCCGTGCTCGCCCAGTCCCGCCCGCTCCCTCACGCCGCGTCGCATGCCGCCTCCCCGCAATTCCGCGACGGGCGGTTCCGCAATACCCTGCCGACCACACTGAGCTCGCCAGGGCTCTGGAGCGGCCTGCGTCTGCTGTGGGAGGTGCTGTTCAACAAGCCCGCGCAGACGGTGCCGTCGCAGGCGCTGCCGGTCATGCCGTTGACTGCCGCCCAGTTGCAGGCCGCACCGGATCGCAGCCTGTTCCGGCTGGGCCACTCCACGGTGCTGATGAAGCTGCGCGGCGGCCTATGGCTGACCGATCCGGTGTTCTCCCAGCGCGCCTCTCCGTTCGCGTTTGCCGGCCCCAAGCGGTTCCATGCGCCGCCGATCGCGCTGGAGGATGTACCGCCGTTGGCGGGGGTGATCCTGTCGCACGACCATTACGACCATCTGGACCGCGCCACCATCCGCGCCCTGGCCGGCCGTGTCGGGGTGTTCGTTGCCCCGCTGGGCGTGGGCGATCTGTTGGTGCGCTGGGGCGTGGATCCGGCGAAGGTGCGGCAGCTGGATTGGTGGCAGTCGGTGGAGGTGGAGGGCATCACCCTCACCGCCACGCCATCGCGGCATTTCTCCGGGCGCGGCTTGTTCGACCGCGACCGCACGCTGTGGTGTTCGTGGGCGATCCAGGACGCCGACCTGCGCGTGTTCTTCAGCGGCGATGGTGGGTACGGCCCGCATTTCAAGACGATCGGCCAGCGCCTGGGGCCATTCGATGTGGCACTGATCGAAAACGGCGCCTACGACGCGATGTGGCCGGAGGTGCACATGCAACCGGAGCAGAGCCTGCAAGCCTTCATCGACATCGGTGGCCGGACCCTGCTGCCCATCCACAACGGCACCTTCGATCTGGCCATGCATGTCTGGTCCGAGCCGTTCGAGCGCATCGCGGCGCTGGCGGCCGCCGCAAACGTGCGGTTGACCACCCCGCAGATGGGCGAACGGGTGGACCTGCGCCGCCCGGCGGCGGGCGAGCGTTGGTGGCGCACGCCGCCGGCGACGCCAGCATTGGCGCAATGACCGGCTGGACGCTGGCCGAGCCGCGGCAGCGGGCGGGCAGTCGGCACCGCGGCCAGTGCCGGTGGACCAGGCTGCGGAACAGCGCTGTATTGCGCCCTTTGGGCGGAGCGGCGGAGCGCAGCGTCCTGCACGTCTGCACGTCTGCACGTCTGCACGCAGGATGCTGCGCCGGCATGCCGCGATTGCGTGCCGATTACAGCCGGATCCACTCCAGGCCGTCTCCGCGCCGGTAGTACACCGCCACGGCCTTGCCATACACCGATGCGGCATCCACGAATCCGAAATAGCGCCCATCCAGGCTGTTGCCGCGATGGTCGCCTACCACCAGCAGCTTGCCCGGAGGCACCTGCACGCCCTGCAGGTCCGGCCCGCCGCCGGCATCCAGGTTCAATTGCGCCACGCGCGCGCCGAAACATTCGCGCGTGCGATCTCCGCCGATCTGCAGCGGCTGTCCGTCGATGGACAACTGCCCATCGTGCAGATCCACACGGTCGCCGGCCACCGCCACCACGCGCTTGATCAGACGGGTGCCGTCGCGCGGCGAATCGAACACCGCCACATCGCCACGCTGCGGTTGCCCGCCTTCGACGAGGATGCGGTTGCTCAGCGGCAACCGCCAGCCATAGGCATGCATATCGACCACCACGCGGTCACCCGGCTGCAGCGTCGGCTGCATCGATCCGGTTGGCACCTGGTAGTGATTGGCGAACGAAGAGCGTGCGGCGGTCAGCAACACCAACAGCACCAACAACGGCAGGAGTTCCTTGCGCGACCAGTGCGCGGCGCGCTGCAGGCGAGAGCGGAGACGGCTTGGCTGAGTCATGGTGCACCTGTTGGTTTGAGGGACGCGTCGCGCCCCTGATGACGATGCGCCCCGGCGACCAGGCGATGGAAGTGACGAAAGGCATGGCGTCGGCCTGTCGGCTTGTTGCTGCCGCGGGTGGAGTGCCGTGACCGTATTTTCCCTGTTGCCGCCTTTTTTCCTGCTTTGTATTTGGTCTGAAGACCTGGTGCGCAGGCATCGAATCCTGTCAGAGGCAAAGCTGGACAACAGCGCGAGCGAAGGCTGCGGTTGAACGACGGGCAACCCGCGCTGATAACGACGACAGAGTCGAGGGTGCCCTCAAGCGCCGATGCAATCGGCAAAAACAAGACGGGATGGCGCGTGGCCATCCCGTCCTCACTGCTAACTGCACTTGCTAGGTGTGCATGCCTCACCTACGCATGCACATCGCTCACTCGGTCAACCCCCGGTTGTCCAGCAGCGCTTTCACGCTGGGATCCTTGCCGCGGAAATCGCGATACAGCGTGGCCAGGTCGACCGTATTGCCGCGCGAGAGGATCTTGGCGCGGAAGGTGTCGCCGTTCTTGCGGGTCAGGCCGCCGTTTTCCTTGAACCACTCGAATGCGTCGTCATCGAGCACTTCCGACCAGAAATACGCGTAGTAGCCGGCCGAATAACCGCCGCCCCAGATATGGTCGAAATAGGTGCTGCGGTAACGCGGCGGCACTTCGGCCAGATCCACCTTGAAGCGCTTCAGTGCATCGGCTTCGAACTTGCTCACGTCCTGCAGCGGCGCATCGGCCGGCTGGGTGTGCCAGGCCAGGTCCAGCAATGCGGCGGACAGGTATTCGGTGGTGGCGTAGCCGCTGTTGAAGGTCTTGGCCTTCTTGATCTTTTCCACCAGTTCGGCCGGCATCGCCGCGCCGGTCTGATAGTGCTTGGCGTAGTTGGCGAAGACCTTCGGATCGGACGCCCAGTGCTCGTTGAACTGCGAGGGGAACTCGACGAAGTCGCGCGAGGTGCTGGTGCCGGCGATCGAGGGGTACTTCACCTTGGAGAACATGCCGTGCAGCGCGTGGCCGAACTCATGGAACAGCGTGGTGACGTCGTCGAAGCTCAGCAGCGCGGGCTGGCCGGCGGCCGGCTTGGTGAAGTTGCACACGTTGTAGACCACCGGCTTGGCGCCGGTGAGGCCGTCCTGCTCCACGAACACGTCCATCCAGGCGCCGCCGGACTTGCTGTCGCGCTTGAAGTAGTCGGTGTAGAACAGCGCCATCGAGGTGCCGTCGGCATCGAACACCTCGTAGACCTTCATGTCGGCATGGTAAGTCGGGATGTCGGTGCGCTGCTTGAAGGTGATGCCGTACAGCTGCGTGGCGGCGTAGAAAACGCCGTTCTGCAGCACGTTGTCCAGTTCGAAGTAGGGCTTGATCTGCGCCTCGTCCAGATCGTACTTGGCCTTGCGCACCTGCTCGGCGTAGAAATCCCAGTCGGAGGCAGCGAGTTTGAAACCACCCTTCTGCGCGTCGATGACCTTCTGCATCTCGGCCACTTCACGGCGCGCCTTGGCAGTAGCGGCCGGCACGGTGTCGGTGAGCAGCTTGAGCGCAGCGTCCGGCGTCTTGGCCATCTGGTCGCCCAGGCTGTAGGCGGCGTAGTTGTCGAAGCCCAGCAGCTTGGCCTTCTGCGCGCGCAGCTGCGCCAGTCGCTGGATGGTCTGGCGGGTGTCGTTGGCATCGCCCTTTTCCGCGCGCGTTTCGGAGGCCTTCAACACCTCCGCGCGCAGCTCGCGATTCTTCAGCGAGGCCAGCACCGGCTGCTGGGTGGTGTTCTGCAAGGTGAGCAGATACTTGCCATCGAGCTTGCGGGCCTTGGCGGCATCGGCCGCGGCGGCGATATCGCCTTCGCTCAGGCCATCGAGCCTGGCCTTGTCGTCCACCGCCACTGCAGCGGCGGCGGAGGCGGCGACCAGACGGGTATGGAACTGGGTGGAGAGGGTGGTTTCTTCCACGTTGAGCTTGCGCATGCTGTCCTTGTCGGCATCGGACAGCTGGGCGCCGGCGCGCACCAGTTCTTCGTAGTCGCGTTCGAGCAGACGCTTCTGCTCCGGGTCCAGATTCAGCGTGTCGCGCTGGTCGTAGAGGGTCTTGACGCGCGCGAACAGCTTGGGATCGAGGTTGATCTCGTCCTGATGCGCGGCCAGCTTGGGCGCGATCTCTTCCTGGATCTTCTGGCGCGCATCGCTGGTATCGGCCTGCACCAGCCCGAAGAAGATGCGCGACACGCGGGTGAGCGTTTCGCCGCTGCGCTCCAGCGCTTCGATGGTGTTGTCGAAGGTGGGCGCGTCTGGGCTGTCGGCGATCTTGCGCACGTCGGCCAGGTGCTGGCGCATGCCTTCTTCGAACGCAGGCAGGTAATCGGCGTCCTTGATCTTGTCGAACGGCGGCGCCTGGAACGGCAACGTGCTGGCGGTCAGCAGCGGGTTGGCCGCAGCATCGGCGGCCGGGGCGGCGGTGTTCTCGGACACGGGGGTGGACTCCTTACCGGACGGCTCTTTTCCAGAACATGCGGCCAGCGCCAGGGTGATGGCGGCGGCCAGGACGACGGTACGCGACATGGCGTGTGATTCCTGAGTGGTTGGTACGGCAGCCGGTCACGCTAGCGGGTTTGCGCGACGCCGGCATGTGCCGTTGGCTGGGCATCGATGAATGGCGATGCGCTGAGCAGAGGCGGCCGGCGGTGCGGGAGCCCTCATCCGCCCTTCGGGCACCTTCTCCCGCGTGCGGGAGAAGGCAACGCCCCTGCAGGCGTCCTCAAAGGGTCTCGTCCTTGAAGATCGCCACATGCGGGGTGCCGTCGGCGCCGATCCAGCCGCGGTACATGCCCTCGGTATTGAACGGAAACGCCACGTTGCCCTGGGCGTCCAGCGCGATGGCGCCGCCATCGCCGCCGGCCTTGGGAATCTGCTGATCGATCACCGCCTCGGCGGCCTGCTGCAGCGACTGGCCGGCATACTTCATGCGCGCGCAGATGTCGTAGGCGGCAACCGCGCGAATGTAGAACTCGCCCCAGCCGGTGCCGGACACCGCGCACTGCGTATTGGCGTAGGTGCCGGCGCCGATGATCGGCGCATCGCCCACGCGGCCATAGCGCTTGTTGGTCATGCCGCCGGTGGAGGTACCGGCGGCCAGGTGGCCGTCGCGGTCCAGCGCCAGTGCGCCGACGGTGCCGAAATGCTTGGCGGTTTCCAGCTCCAGCGCGGCCTGCGCCTGGCGGTCGCCTGCTTCGGCCTTGAGCGCCTTCTGCAACTGCTGCCAGCGCTTGTCGGTACGGAAATAGCTCGGATCCACCAGGGTGATGCCCTGCTCGCGTGCGAACTGTTCGGCGCCATCGCCGACCAGCATCACGTGCTTGGAGCGGTCCATGACGCTGCGCGCCAACTGGATCGGGTTTTTGACCGTGTGCACGCCGGCAATCGCCCCGGCCTTGCCGCTGGCGCCGTCCATGATGGCCGCGTCCAGTTCGTTCCTGCCGTCGTGGGTGAACACCGCGCCGCGCCCGGCGTTGAACTGCGGCGCATCCTCCAGCACGGCGATGGTGGTGGCCACTGCATCCACCGCACTGCCGCCGCGGTTCAGCACCGCATGGCCGGCGCGCAGCGCGCGTTGCATCGCCTCACGGGCCTGGGCCTGTTCGTCGGGCGAGAGGCTGGATTTTTCCACGCCCGCGCACCGTGGATGACCAGCATCGGCGTTGCCGACAGCGCCGGTGCGGTACACAGCAGCAAGGACAGCAATAACGCGCGGTTGGACGAAGCGATCATGATGTTTCCTCAAACCTTCATGGCAGTGAATGGCGACACTGGCACTGCGGGAGGTGCCATGAGCAAGATAGTCTCGTCTCATGCACGTTTCCCTGCTCTATCGAACACGCCCTGGGTAAGGCAGCAACGCGGAACGGTGTCGGCTTGAATGAAGCATTAGCTGCGTTACTCATAAATGCGCCCAGCCCATAGAAATAGAGCGAACGCCTGCCAAGGATTGCTCGGTTTGGGTCCAGGCAGCTCGCCGAAAGATGAGCTGGTCGCCCACGCGGACGCTGCCTCCAGAAAGTCGGCGATTGACTGATTAGCCCATTCCCCCTGAAACCCATCGAGAGTAATTGCAAGAGAATCTGCTGAACGACGATCAGCAGCCAGGAGCTCAGCAAAGCCCACGAACGATGCCTCATCCTGCACGGCTTCCAGAACTTCGAACAGTCTGTCCCCCATTGCTCGTTTGAACCCTCGGCTTTTTATCTGGGTAGGTAGCGCCCTTGAGTCACGAATGAAGAGACTGCCTCATACAAAAGCCCTAACCTGCCCGCTGCTCTTATGTCTGGTCCCCAGCGCCTCTGGGCAAGGCACATCGGCACGCTGCACACCACGCCAGCTACAACGTATCGCGATGCTTGCCGCGCCATGGCCGGTACCAGGTGCGGATGGCAGCGATGTCGGCGGCCATGTCGGTTCCGGTCCAGAACGGCTCGCCGATGCCCACGGTCTTGCTGGGGTAATCGAAATACACCGGCAGGATCGGCACCTGCGCATCCGAGGCGATCTTCCAGAAGCCGGCCTTCCACTGCTCCACCCGCTTGCGCGTGCCTTCGGGGGTGATCACGTACCACATCTGCTCGGAATTGCGGATCAGCCGCACCGCCTGGCCGATGGTGCCCTGCGGCGAGCTGCGGTCCAGCGGAATGCCGCCCAGCTTGCGCAACAGCGGGCCCAGCGGCCACCAGAACAGCTGCGCCTTGCCCAGCACGCGCACTTCGAAGCCCAGCGCGAACTTGGCCGCGAAGCCCAGGAAGCCGTCCCAGTTGGACGAATGCGGGGCGACGATCATCACCAGCTTGGGCTCGTCGGGCAGCCGCCCGAGCAGGCGCCAGCCGGTGACACGCAGGGCGGTACGGCCCAGCCAGCGGATGAAACGGCCATGCGCGCGCGGCATCCGGGGCGGAGATGGCTGCAGCAGGATGTTGGCCTGTGTTACCGGTGGCAACGACGGGTCGGGTTGACTCACGCTTACTCCCAGTGGGACGCAGAGCGTCCACGCTTGATCTGACTGCGCTCACGCTTGGCATCCAGCCGCCGCAGCTTGGCACCATGACTCGGTTTGGTGGCGACCCGGCGCTTGGGCACCGACAGGCACGCACTGATGATTTCGGCCAGGCGCTCGCGCGCATCGTCGCGGTTGCGGTCCTGGGTGCGGAAGCGCTGCGCATCGATCACCAGCACGCCCTCGGCCGTCATGCGGCGGTCGCGCCGCGACAGCAGCCGCGCCCGCAACGGCTCAGGCAGCGACGGCGACCCCGCCACATCGAAACGCAGCTCCACTGCGGTGGACACCTTGTTGACGTTCTGCCCACCCGCGCCGCTGGCGCGCACGAAGCGTTCGACGAGTTCGCTGGGCGGAATCGTCAGGCTCGGGGTGATCTGGATCGGGTCGCTGGCCATACGCGCCGATTGTATCGGCAGCGGCGCGCATGCGCGCATACGCCGGCTCCCGTATGCTGCGGCCGGTTCCCACTGCAGGATGCTCCGATGACACCTACTTCCTCGCTGGCTGCCGTGCGCGGCGTTGCCCGCCGCCTGCTGCTGGCGGCCTCGCTGGCGGTGGCCGCCCCGGCCGCGTTGGCGCAGGCTCCCTCCGATGCCGACATCAACCGCCTGCTGGCCGCCTCGCGCGCGCAGACCATGCTGGACACCATGCTGCCGCAGATCGAAGCGATGCAACAGCAGCAGTTCGCCCAGCTCACCGCGCAGCGCCAGCTCGACGCCGACCAGCAGGCGCAACTGCAGCGTATCCAGGAACGCACCCGTCAGACCGTGCGCAAGGCGCTGTCGTGGTCCGAGCTGCGGCCGATGTACGTGGATATCTACAAGCGCTCGTTCTCGCGCGAGGACGTGCTGGCGATGGCCGAGTTCTACGAGAGCTCGGCCGGCCAGAGCCTGCTGGACAAGACCCCGGCCCTGACCCAGAACCTGATGGGCGCCATGCAGCAGAAGATGCTGCCGCTGTTTGCCGATCTGCAGAAGGACCTGGAGGCCATCGTCAACGCGCCTGCTCCGGCAAAGAAGCCCTGAGGGGCGGGATTGGAGAATCGAGATTGGGGAGTGGGAACCGCGTGATCGCTGCGACGGGGTCGGGTGTGGGATTGGCTTGCCTTGTTGGTGACGGCGGTGCGTTACCTTTTCAGTCGCGGAAGAACACGGTGTGTCCTTCTCCCGCCGCGAGCAAGCAGGCCCCCATCCGCCCTTCGGGCACCTTCCCCCGCAGGCGGGGGAAGGAAGCAGCACGGGGAGGTGGGCATTGCGCGTCGCGCTTGAGCCCCTCTCGCCCGCCTGCACGCTTGAGCCCCTCTCCCGCCCGCGGGAGAGGGGTTGGGGTGAGGGAACGCTTGCGCAGATGTCCAGCAGACCGAGTGGATGCCGCGATCTCTGAACCAGGCACGCCACATCACGCAGGCTGCGTGACTCCCAACCCTGCCATCTCCCACCCGAACAACGCGCAGGCCTTGGCGAACTCCACATCCAGCGGTGCGCTCACGCTGAGGCGGCGGCCGTCGGCCGGGTGCGGAAACTCCAGGCGTTCGGCGTGCAGCAGCATGCGGTGGATGCCGAGCATGCGAAAGCTGCGGTTGTGGCGGCCATCGCCATGGCTGGTGTCGCCGATCATGTGATGCGACAGGTGCTTCATGTGACGGCGGATCTGCCGGAAGCGGCCGGTCTGCGGCTGGCAGCGCAGCAGCGCATAGCGCGAGGTGGCAAAGCCGGTGGACGGGATGTCCAGCTCACCGGTGGCGAGACGTTGGAAATGGGTCACCGCAGGCTTCTTCACCGGCTTGCCCGGGCCGCCGTCCAGGTCGTGGTCGACGATGAAGCGCTGCTCGGCCGGCCAGCCACGGCAGACGGTCAGATAATGCTTGTCCACCTCGCCAGCCATCAGCGCCTTGCCCAGCACGCTGGCGCTGTCGCGATCGAAGGCCAGCAGCAGGCAGCCGCTGGTGGCGCGGTCGAGCCGGTGTACCAGGAAGATCGGCCGGCCCAGCTGTTCGCGCAGGCGGTCGGCAAGAAAATCGTCTTCCCCGCGCGCCAGCTTGCTGTCGTGGACCATCAGGCCCGCGGGTTTGTCGACGACGGCCAGGACGTCATCCTGGTGGAGAATGTGCAGGTGCTTGGGAGAGGTGTTCACCGGTGGATTATCGCCGACGCCGCCTGCCACCGTCTCAGAGCGGTGACCCGCAGTACCCGGCCCGGTCACGCGCATGCCAGATCCCGTGCCCACCGACCGCACCGGCCCCCAGGAACGATGGGCCCACCCGATCGCCAGCGCAGCCCTGCGAGGGTATGGCTACCGTCCGGGAGCCAACGGAAGAAGGCCACGCATCCACGCATCCAGCAGCGATAAAGGGGAACCGCAGGCCGAGAGTCCGGCCGCCGCCCATCTGCGCTGCAGCCGATGCGTCCACAGACCGCCTGGCAGGCAGCGGACTTGCCTGGGCGTCGCTGCCTAGCGCCGCAGCCAGGCCACCAGCAAGGCGGCCGAGCCGGCACCGCCGCTGACCCAGCTCCACACCGGCACCGTGCCCAGATACCAGCCGTCCGGATGCAGGCCGTACAGCACGGCGGCCACCACCAGCAGTCCGCTGCCGGTGATGGCGGTGACCACGCGCGTCTGCAGCTTGCGCAGGCTCAGCTCCAGTGCGCGCAGCTCGGTGGAGCGGATCTCCAGCTCATGGCGGCCTTCCACCTGCTGCTTCAACCAGCTGTGCACCAGGCGCGGCATGTCCGGGGCGTGGGTCATGATCTCCGGCAGCCGCTTGCCCAGCTCGCCCAGTACGCGGCGCGGGCTGTAGCGCTCGCGCAGGATGCGTTCGAGCACCGGACGCGCCACCGCCCAGATATCCAGCTTCGGATCGAGCTGCCGGCCCACGCCTTCGATGTTGAGCAGGGTCTTCTGCAGCAGGATCAGCTGGGGCTGCAAGGTCAGTTCATAGCGCTGCGCCACGCGGAACAGCTTGATCAGCACCTGCGCCAGCGAGATCTCCGACAACGGACGGGTGAAGTACGGCTCGCATACCGAGCGCGCGGCCGCTTCCAGCTCGTCGATACGCACGTTCGAGGGCATCCAGCCCGCCTCCACGTGCAGCTCGGCCATGCGGCGGTAATCCTTGTGGAAGATCGCCATGAAGTTCTCTGCGAGGTAGTACTGATCCTCCTGCGAGAGCTGGCCCATGATGCCGAAGTCCAGCGCGATGAAACGCGGATTGAGCCGGCGCTCCGGGTCCGAATCGACCCAGATGTTGCCGGCATGTGCATCGGCATGGAAGAAGTTGTCGCGGAACACCTGCGTGTAGAACACGCGCACGCCCTTGGCCGCCAACGCCTTGCGGTCGATGCCGGCGGCATCGAGCTTGGCGATGTCGTCGGAGGGAATGCCGTACACCCGCTCCAGCGTGAGTGCGCGCTCGGCGGTATGCGACCAGATCACTTCCGGCACGTACAGATCGTCCGAACCTTCCCAGAACCGGCGCAATACGCTGGCATTGGCGCCTTCGCGCTGCAGGTCCAGTTCGGCCGACAGGGTGGCTTCGATCTCGGCCACCACCTCGCGCGGACGGATCTTGTCGGCACGCGGATGGGTGCGCTCGACCAGGGTGGCCAACGAATGCAGCAGGGCGATGTCGGCATCGATCTGGCGCTCGATGTCCGGGCGCAGCACCTTGACCACCACCGCGCGGCGCACGCCATTGGCGTCGGGCGGCAAGGTGGCCGCATGCACCTGCGCGATCGACGCCGAGGCCAACGGAACGGTATCGAAACTGGCGAATGCCACCCCGACCGGCAGGCCCAGCGCACCTTCGACGATCAGGCGCGCAGCCTCGCCATCGAACGGCTTGACCCGGTCCTGCAGCAGGGTGAGTTCTTCGGCCACGTCGGCCGGGATCAGGTCGCGCCGGGTCGACAGGATCTGCCCGAACTTGACGAAGATGGGCCCCAGTTCCTGCAGCGCCAGACGCAGCCGCGCACCGCGCGATTGCGCAGCGATTTCTGCGCTGGCGCGCGGCACGAAGGGCTTTGCCAGGCGCAACCAACGCTCGGCGGCACTGCCCTGCAGCAGATCGTCCAAGCGGTAGCGCAGGATCACCCGGCCGATGCGGCTGGCTCGCAGGATCGCCTTCATGCCGCGCCTCCGGTCGCGCGCAGGCGGCTCACGCGTGCGGCGAGCCGTTCGACGTCATCGCGCAGCTCGTCCACATCGTCGTGGAAGGCCTCAAGCTCGGCGCGTGGCACCACGTCGCGCGATTCCTCGGTGACGAATTCGGCGGCGCTATGGGCCAGATCCGATGCACTGCGGCGTGCCTGCTGCAACGCTGCACGCACCGCACCAGCGATCTGCACGCCCAGGATCTGCCCGAACACCGCCACGAACGGCAGCTGCCAATCCGGATCGAAGCGACCGGCCAACTGCTGCAGCTGACGCGCCAGCTCGGCATCGCCGGACACCTTGAGCCGGCCGGCCGGCGCGCCCGTGCGGCGCGCGTTGGCCAACAGCGGCAGTTGCCCGAGCAGACCAGCCAGGCTGCTGCGCACCGCCAGGTCCGGTTCCTGCGCCGGATCCACCGGCCCCACCAGCAACCGGCGCTCGTGCACGCGGATCTGCAGGGCCAGGGCGGGCGCGTCCAGGGTCAGCGCGATGCGCTGGCCTTCCAGCGGCAGCAGGGCATCGCGGGTATCCGGGTCCAGCGCCAGCGCGCGATTGAGCGCGGTCTGCAGGGCCTGGCCGGCGAGCGGCTTGAGTGAGTCGAAGAGTGATCCGGGCATGGATGCATTCTACCGCCCCTGTCTGTCACAGCCGACCGATGGCGTGATACGGGCCGCAGTCGCCCTATCGATGTCACGCATGGGCGAGCACCTCGCCGCGCTTGGCGCGAGGTCGCCTCACTGCAGCGGCCGCTTACGTGCCGGACTCGCCGGCAGCGTGTCGGTCGCCCAGCAACGCTGCGTCGTGGGCACCCATGCCGCCTGGCATATCGTGCGGGCGCGTAGTGCGGTGGGCGTGGTACGACCGGAGCGTGGCCGCTGGACGACGGCCTCATCCGCCCGGCATGCACCGCAACGCAACTGCGCTCGATGTGCTGCAATGTGCGCGCCGGCGACGCCCGCCCAATCTGCGCGCACGCGGTGTGCGGTGTGCGTCGGCGGTGCGTCGGCGGTGCGTCTGTTGCGCGGAATGACCGCTAACGGGAGCCTCCCAGGGCTGCTTCGCACTCACCCTTGCTGGCGGCTCGGTCAATGCCATAACGCAAACGCACAGGGCCCGCTCCTTGCGGAAGCGGGCCCTGTGCACGCCGATTCGGCAGCGCCGCTGCCGTGGCGTTTCGCGTGTGAGGCGTTATACCTTGCCGCGACGGAACATCGAGATCACGGCCAGGATCAGGAACACCACGAACAGGATCCAGGCGATGTTGGTCGCCGCACCGGCGATACCGCTGAAGCCCAGCACCGCAGCGATGATGGCGATGACGAAGAAGATGATGGCGTAATGCAGCATGGCAATGATTCCAAAAGTTGTCGTGCCGAATCGGCGCAGACGTATCTTGTGGATCTGCCGGTCTTTACCGGGTGATGGCAATGTCGTTGGAAGATGAGGATCGCAGCCGGTTGAGCCCTTCTTCGATGCTGATCCTTGGCACATAGCCGAAGTCACGCTGTGCCGGCTGCATGCTGTACCAATGCGGCGTGCACAGCTGTTCCACCAGGAACCGCGTCAGCGGCACTTCGCCTGGCAGGCGCAACAGTGGCCACAGCGTTTCGCACACTGCACCGATCCGGTAGGCAGTCTTGAACGAGAGCGAGCGCGTCACCGCCGGTGCGTCCACCGCGGCCAGCAGGCGGTTGAGCAGTTCGCGCATCGGCAGCGGCTCGCCGTTGGAAATGAAGTAGGCCTTGCCTGCGCAGGCAGCGCCCACGGCAAGGTGCTCGAACGCGTCGAAGTGCGCCTGCGCTGCGTTGTCGATGTAGGTACTGTCCACCAGGTTGCTGCCGTCGCCCACCATGCGCAGCCGCCCGGCGCGCGCACGCGCGGCCAGGCGCGGCAGCAGGTGGTTGTCGCCCGGTCCCCAGATCAGGCGCGGACGCAGCGCCACGGTCGCCAGCTGCGCATCGTTGGCCGCAAGCACCGCACGCTCGGCGATCGCCTTGGTGGCCGCATACGCCGCACGCAGGTCTTCGCCATACGGTACCTCGTCGGCTCCGAGCCCTTCCACTGGATTGGTGGCGCGGTGGGTGACGCTGGGGGTGGAGGTGTAGATCAGGCGGTGCACGCCTTGCGCGCGACAGGCGTCGAGCACGTTCTGCGTGCCCACCACATTGGCCTGGTGATAGCTGTCGTAGCTGCCCCATGCACCGGCCTTGGCCGCGTTATGGAACACCGCATCGATGCCGGCAAACGCGTGGCGCACCGCCTGTGCGTCGGCCAGGTCGCCACGGATCTGGCCCACTCCCAGGCTCTGCAACACAGGGTAATCGCCGCGCTGGAAGCTCACGACCTCGTGCCCACGCTCTCGCAAGCCGCGGCACAACGCCTGGCCGAGAAATCCGCCACCACCAGTCACCAATACCTTCATCGCACCGCACCTCTTCTCTGAGGGACGACACCATAGCCGGACGCAGCCGACTTGGCGATCTGCCCGTCGATGTGCGGTCTGCAGTCTGTCGTCTACCGTTTATCCAAGTTGCTGCGCCGCCCAGACAGCCAGTTTCTCCCGGCCGATCTTGGCGTTGTGGCGAATATCCACCGGGAAGCCCGGATGGCGCAGGAAATCGACGATTCCCGCAGTGAGCGGATGCGCGGCAGCGGCAACACGCAGTCGCTGTTCGAACTCCTCCAGCTCCAACGGGCTGGACATGCAGGCGTAACCGTCCAGTTCGTAGCACAGCACCGGACGCTGCCGGCCGATCTCGCCCAGACCCACCAGCGCGCTGCGCCACATTCCGGGCAACGCATTGAAGATCGGCTCCACCTGCTCGGTGTAGAGCGGGCCCTGCGCGGTCTCCACGCGCTGCGTCTTGCGGCCGCAGAACCACAAGCGTCCTTCCGCATCGAAATAGCCGACATCGCCCATGCGGTGCACGGTGCGCTCGCTGCCATCGCTGCGGCGTTCGCGGATCTTGGCGATGCGCGTGGCGGCGTCGCGGTTGAAGTAGGTATCGGTGGCGGTGGGGCCGGCCACGGTGATCTCGCCGATCTGGCCCACTGCCAGCTCGCGCACGCCGCTCCAGTCGGCAATCGGCGCATCGTCGATGGCGATGATGCGCACCTCGTTCGGCGCGACCACCTGGCCCACGCAGGTACCGGCGCCGGCTTCGGTGGCTGCGCGCGTGGCCTCCAGCGTGCGGCCTTCGATGGCCGCCACCGGCAGACACTCGGTCGCGCCGTAAGGGGTCCAGAACTGCGCATCGGCCGGCAGCAGCGCGCGCATCTTCGCCACCACATCCGGTGGCACCGGCGCCCCGGCCGAGGTGGCCAGGCGCACGTTGGGCAGCGGCTGACCATACTCTGCGAGCACGCGCATCAGCGCCGGCGAACCGAACAACTGGGTCACGCCGAAGCGCGTGATCGCATCGTGCAGCTTGCGCGGGTCGGCCGTGGCCGGGCGGGTCGGATCCATGTCCGGAATCACCGAGGTCAGGCCCAGCGCCGGGTCGAACAAGGCGAACGGCGGAAACGTCGGCAGGTCCACGCCGCCGGGCTGCATGCCGAACGCGTTGCGCAGCAACTCGATCTGCCCGACGAAATGCCGATGCCGGTACACCACACCCTTGGGCACGCCGGTCGAGCCGCTGGTGAACAGGATCGCGGCCACGTCGTCCGGCGCGGTATCGGCCAATTGACTGCCGGCGCCGGCGCCATCGCGTTCCACCCGCGCCAGCGTCACCCCGCCCCAGCCGTAGCGACCGCCGACGGTGACGATGCGTCTGGCAGAGCGCGCCCAGCGCAGCAGGCGCCGCGCAAGCTGTGCCAGCGGGATGCCGATGAAGGCCTGCGGCTGCGCTTCGTCCAGGCACTGCTTGAGCGCGCGCTTGTCGATACCCGGATCCACCAGCACCGGCACCGCGCCGGCCTTGAACAGCGCGAACATCAGCAGGAAGAACTCGGGCGACGGCCGCACCATCACCACAGTGCGCATGCCGCGGCCAATGCCATGCACACCGAGCCCGGCCGCGATCGCGTCGCTGCGTGCGTCCAGTTGGGCATAACTCAGGGTCACGTCGTAGGCGGCCAATCCGTCGGGTCCACGGCGTCCCGGGCAGCGGATGGCGATCTGGTCGGGGCGCTCGCGCGCCAGCTGCGGCAGCGTGGCCGCGATATTGCAGAGACTGGTCATTGCCCGATTATCGCGGATAAGGCGGTGCGCACGGGAACTCCATGCTATGTCGTCATGCCTGCACCTTCGCATCCGGCCAGACGCTGCGTCGGTGATGCGCAGCCCAGGCAGGCCCGTCCGCCTGCAAGGCTTCACCACGCTTGCCATTCCGGGGCGTCCTGCCGTCGCATCGGCCGATCGGCAGTACTGCGGACGCGCTGTCGATCCGGTTCGGCACCTCGGCCGCAGGTGGCAGGCACTGCCAGCGCGTGAACCGCTAAGAGCGCCGCAGCGCGCACTCTTGTTTCGCGGCGCAATTCGGTCAGAATGCCGCGCTCTCCACGTTCGTTTTGCCGCGCAAGGCCCGGCATGCCATGGCACATCCCTGCCTTACCTGCGGCGCCTGCTGCGCCTATTTCCGCGTCAGCTTCCACTGGAGCGAAACCGATCCGGCGTTGGGCGGCAGGGTGCCGATCGAATTGACCGATGCGCTGCGCACCCATGAACGGGTGATGCGCGGCACGTCGCAGTCGCAGCCGCGCTGCATTGCGCTGGATGCCGATATCGGCCGCTACAGCCGCTGCAGCATCCACGACCGCCGCCCGTCGTCCTGCGCGGCGGTGCCGGCCTCGCTGGAATTCGGGCAGCGCAGCGCGCAATGCGACAAATCGCGCCTGGCGCACGGCCTGCATGCGTTGACCGAGGCCGACTGGGTCGGCGTGGACGACGCGCAACGCAATCCGCTGCCAACGCTGTAAGGTTCCGACGCACGCCGCGCGCCGGGGTGTCGAGTGACGGACACTGGCATGACAGAGGCCATGCCACGCCGCTAAGGGAACGGCACCAGGTGACCGCGCTTCATGCACGATGCGCTGGCATGCGTGGCGACCGCTCTTACAGCGGATTTCGCTCCAGAAACGCGCGAATGGCCGGCACCAGCACCTCGTGCTTGTCTTCCAGCACGTAGTGATTGGCATCGTCGAACGCGGTGACCTCGGCCTGCGGAAGCGCACGGCGGAAGCCGGCCAGGAAATGCTTGTCGAAGCAGATGTCGCGCAGGCCCCAGGCGATGAAGGCCGGGCGATCGGCAAACGAGGCAAGCGCCTGTGCAGAGCGCTCCAGCAACGACCATCCCCTGTCGGCCGGCGACAGCGGAATGTCCTGCATGAAACGGATGGTGGAGATGCGGTTGCGCCAGCTGTCGTACGGCGCCACATAGGCGCGCCGCACATCGGCAGGCATCCGCCGCGACACGCCCAGCCACGACGCACCGGACGAAAACGCATTGAAGGTGCGGATGAACCATTCGCCCGGCCCCCAATGCCGGCCCATCGCGATCTGCCATGGCATCGGCTTTTCCGGCGGCAGTGGGAACGCCGCCGTGTTGGTGATGACCAGGCGCTTGACCTGCGCATGGTGCGACAGCGCCCAACCGAAGCCGATCATGCCGCCCCAGTCGTGCACCGCCAGCGTGACCGGGCCGGTGATGCCCAGGTGCCGCAGCAGCGTGTCCAGATCGTCCACGCGCGATTGCAGGGTGTAGTCGTAGCGCGGCTGCGCATCGGCTGCATCGTCGGGCTTGTCGGACAGGCCCATGCCGATGTGATCCGGCACGATGCAGCGGTAGCGATCGGACAAGCCGCTCACCAGATGCCGCCACAGATAGCTCCACGAGGGATTGCCGTGCAGCATGACAATCACTTCCGCAGCAGCCGCCTCGCCATCGCGCGGGCCTTCGTCCAGATACGACATCGCAATGCCGGGCCGCACCTCGAGGCGCTTGGGAGTGAAGGGGTAGCCGGGGTAGTTCATGTAAATCGCATCCGATCCAGATCAAAGGAACTCGCGCCTTGCGGGCGTCCACCCACCTCGCGCAGAGAAGAAATCGCGCTCGTCGCGCTGACGGCCAACCACGAAGACCGCGTCGACATCACGATGGATGATCGCGCTCCTGTCCACGTCACCGGGCTTGCCCGACACGTTCTCGCCCTTCAACTTCAGCAGGGCGGTACCGCGAGCGGAATGCTCGGCCGCAGACACCACCAAATGAGGGCAGAAGTCGTCCTCCTCCCAGCGATAGGGAACGGTACCCAACTGGGCATCGCGCCGCCGCGGCAGACCGATCAAGATTTGGCCATCGAGCTGGTCGTCTTCTTGCTCATGCATTCTGTTCCACACTCCGTGCAGGTATGTGGTAGGCAGGCAACTGATTGTCGTCATTGGACAGCAAGCGAAGGAATGCCGGATGCAGGAATAGCTTTTCCTTTCCCAGGCGCTGCTCCTGCAGCACACCGATGTTTGTCAGCTCTTTGAGATGTCGTGCGGCGGTCTGGCGCGTGACCTCCGCCATGTCGACGACATTCTGGATGCGGCAGTAAGGCTGGTTGAAAATCACCTCCACCAACTCCCGGCTATAGGCCTTGGGCGCGTGATCACGAATGTAGTCCCGGGCTTGCGTCTCCAGCCCACGAATCGCCTGGATCTTCGCCGTCGTCCATGCGGCGGTTTCGGCAACCGCAGCCAGCATGTAGTGAATCCATTCGGCCCAGTGGCCATGCCGCGTCACATCCAGCAGCAGGCGATAGTAGTCGCTGCGGTGGCGGATGATGTAGCGAGAGAGATAGAGCACAGGCAGATCGAGCAAGCCCTGCTCGATGAGCATCAGCAAGTTCAGTACCCGCCCGGTGCGGCCATTGCCATCGGTGAACGGGTGGATCGCTTCGAATTGATAGTGCGCGACAGCCATGCGAATCAATGGATCGACGTCGGTGTTCTCATGGATGAAGCGTTCCCAGTTGGCCAGTTTGTCGCGCAACAGCGTTTCGCCAACCGGCGGCGTATAGATGACCTGCTGGATCTGGTCATTGGCCAGCGCAGTCCCGGGCACGCGACGGATCTGCATCTGCACCGCCTTGATACGGCTGCAGACGACGACCGCGGTGTCCGTGCACAAGGGCCGCTGCCGTAGCGACTGAAATCCTTCGTAGAGCGCACTGCGGTAACGCAACGCTTCCTTGGTGGCAGGCTTTTGTGCCTTGTCCTGATCTTCGGCGTAGCGGAACAGTTCGTCCGTCGTCGTCACGATGTTCTCGATCTCGGAACTGGCCTGCGCCTCCAGGATCGGAATGGTATTGATCAACACCGTAGGATTTGGCAACAACGCTGTTGCCTGCTTCAGTTCGGCCAATGCAGTTCGCGCAGTGATGCAGGCCTTGAGCAGGCTCCGTGTCTCGATATCTCCCGCTGGCGGAAGCAGCGGGAGATCGTTGTAAGGGAGCTCAGAGTTAAACGTCGACACGCTTTCCATGCCTGCCTCGCTCATGTTCTTCAAGCGAACATGATGCTGCAACGTGTACTAAAAATCCATTTTTTTTAACACGTCCCGCAAGGACTCACCAAACCACTTCCGCCATCGAGCAGTTCAGCCCCGAGCCAATGCCCAGCAGCGCGATCCGGTCGCCCTTCTTCAGCCGGCCCAGCTCCTTGAGCTTGCTCAGCACGATCGGCACCGACGCCGGGCCGATATTGCCGTGCTCGCCGAAGATGGTCATGACCTTGGCCGGGTCGATGCCGAACGACTTCACGAACGCGGCGGTATGCGGGCGGCTGACCTGGTGGATGACGAACTGGTCCAGCTCTTCGACCGCCCAGCCCAGCGCCTGACGGGCGGCCAGGAAGGTCTTCTGCGCCAGCTTGATGCCTTCGATCAGCAGCAGGCGGGTGTCGGTGACCATGCGGTCCAGGTTGCCCCGGCACAGCTTGTTCCACTCGGTGGCCGAGCGGGTCACGCCGCCCTTGTAGCGCGGTGCGTCCGGCACCAGCTCCGAGCGCGCCATCACCATGGCGGCGGCGCCGCAGCCCAGGGTCAGCGCGGCCAGCTCGTTGCGGAACTCTTCTTCGGTGACATCCGGCGAGGTCATGCGTTCCAGGGTCTTTTCATAGACCAGGTTCGCCGTTTCGCCATCGACGACCAGCGCGTAGTCGATCTCGCCGCGCTCGAGCATGCGTGCGGCGATATCCATGCCGTTGATGAAGGCCAGGCAGGCGTTGGCCACATCGAAGGTGACGCAGTGGTCGCCCACGCCCAGGTTGCCGGACACGATGGAGGCCGTGGACGGCTCCAGGTAGTCGCGGCTCACCGAGGTGTTGACCAGCAGGCCGATCTTCTCGATGCCGATCCCGGCATCGATCAGCGCCTTGCGCGCGGCCTGGGTGGCCGCATCGGAGGCCTGGACATCCTGGTCCCACAAGCGCCGTGCATGGATACCGGCAACATCGCCCAACACGTCGGTCTTGATGCCGAGACGGTCGTAGGTCGGTTGCAGGCGCTCGTTGATTTCCTTGGAAGTCAGCGTATGCGGCGCATCAATGTGCGCCAGTCCCGCGATGGAGACATTCTGGAAGAGCATCGAAGTAGCGCCATGGCGTCAGGCGAGGGGGCGCTAGTCTAGCTGCTGGCCGGTTTTACCGCATCTTTACAATTGAATCGCCGCCTGCCCAGCCCAACGGTTCAGCGCGGCGGGCAGCGGAAGGCGGTGAAACGCTGGCTGCCCTCGGCCGGCTGGCCCTGGGCCTGTACGGCATTGGCGTTGGCCCCCGGTGCCTCGTTGCGCGCCAGGGTTTCCAGTTCCTCCTGCACGCGCAGCGGATTACGGTTGTAGAAGCCGACCTTGCTCTTGACCGATACCACCACCTCGCCCTGCTGCTGACAGCCCGCCGGGGCGGGGCCTGCGGGGAGAACCCGCACCGTCTTGCCGCTTTGTTCGATCGGCACCCAGGTACAGGCGGCGGCAGTCGTGGCAACCAGAACGGACAGCATCAGCACGCGCATACGTCTTCACACCTGAGGGCAAAGCCGGATTGTGCCGCAGTCCAGTGGCAGTCAGGCACGCCAGTCTGCCTTGCCGACACACCGCATTCAGTCCGCACGCACCCGCCGGAACGCGTGGCGTTGCGGGCGATGTGGCGTGTCCGTTGCCGCACACATGTCCGCGTGTCCGGACGCGGACACCAAGCAAAGCACAAAATACCCTTATAAAACAGTCACATGTGATTGGCACACGGCTTGCTCTGATTTCACTGCGTCCAGACCCCTTCGCCGAAAATGACTTTTAGCTGAACAATCATCAGGACGCGACGAAAGTTCTTGCACATACCGAAACGGTGTACTACCTTACTACCACACCACTGATCACCCACACCAAGAGACCCGCCATGAACACCCAGACCCTGCGCCTCGCCCTCTCCGCCGCCCTGATCGCCGGTTCCTCCCTGGCCGGCTTTGCACATGCCGGCACCCTGACCACGCTGGACACCGTGCAGGTGCGCCCGTCCGCGGACCAGATCGCCCAGCAGACGCTGGAGCGCAACAGCGACATCCGGACCCTCGCCGCCGTGCAGGTGCGGCCTTCCGCCGAGCAGCTGGCCGCGCTGGCCGCCGAACTGGCCGGCCCGCGCGTGGTCACTCTGGCAGCGGTGCAGGTCCGTCCGTCGGCCGAGCAGCGGGCCGAGAGCATCGTCCACAGCGCCGCCGCAACCGCACAGGCAGCTTCGCGCCAGGCCGCCGCTGTGATCGGCGCGCTGGTGGGCGAGGTCATCGTGAAGCTGCCGGTCCCGCAGCTGCAGCCCTCGCCGGTCGAACTGGAAGCGCTGATCAGCGCCGCCGCAAGCCTCTGAGCCACGCGCGCCGCTACACTTGCGCGCATGTCAGCGCCCGTTCTCGATGTCATCCTGTTCCAACCGGAAATTCCGCCCAATACGGGCAACGTGATTCGCTTGTGCGCCAATACCGGCGCGCGCCTGCACCTGATCGAGCCGCTCGGCTTCGACCTCAGCGACAAGCAGCTCAAGCGCGCCGGTCTGGATTACCACGAATATGCCCAACTGCAGGTGCACGCCGATCTGCCCACCGCATTGGCAACGATCGCGCCACGTCGCGTCTTCGCGCTGAGCACGCGCAGCACGGTGCGCTACGACACCCCGCGGTTCGCCGATGGCGATGCGTTCCTGTTCGGCCCTGAAACACGCGGCCTGCCGGCCGAGGTCCTGGAGTCGATTGCGCCCGAGCACCGGCTACGCCTGCCGATGCGCCCGGACAACCGCAGCCTCAATCTGTCCAACACTGTCGCGGTGATGGTGTTCGAAGCCTGGCGGCAGTGGAACTTCGCCGGCGGCCAATAGCCGCGGCCTGCGACAACTTCCCCGAACGGCACGACCGGACTCACTTTCCCTCGTGCGCCGCACCGCTCCGGGTGCATTGCCCGCCGCGCGCGGCCACTCACGCGTCAGATCTGAAGACTGTCCACTGTGGCAGTGCAGCGCGTAGTACTTGTCGCCGCCCCCCGCAGTCGCTTTCCGCTGGTGCCGCATGCCCGTGGCATGCGACCAACACTGGGAAGACGCTGACCAATCTCACCCTCGCCCCATTCTGATCAGGCATCGGCCACAGCTCGCGATCTTCCACCGCGAAGTACGCCCGCGTCTCGCGTTGCCGACTCCAGACCGATGGCCGCCTGCACCACGCCGCGGCAGCCCGCCCATAACGCCACCGCCAGCAAGGCGATCGCGCCCAGCGACAGGAACGCGGCGCGGTAGCCGAACGCGTGCGCCAACCAGCCACCGAGCGCCGGGCTCAGCGCCGCGCCGATTCCCTGCACCGTCATCACCGCACCCTGGCCGACATTGACCCGGCCGGTGCCATGCAGCAGGCGCGCCACCAGCGCCGGCACCACCACGCTTTGCAAGCCGGCCCCGAGCCCGTCCAGCACCTGCACCGGAAACACACCCCAGCCCTGGATCACCGACGCCGCCACCAGCGCGCGCAGCGGCAAGGCCAGGAAGGCCACCAACAACACCCACCAATGCCCGTGTATCCGGATCCAACGCATGGCCAGCAAGGCCACCACCACCATCGTGGCCTGCGCGACCACGATGGTGGTGGCGGTCAGTGCACTGGGATCGCCGGCATGCGCAGCCACGATCGCCAGGCCGTACAGCGGCAACATGGCGGCATTGCCCAGATGGAACAGCCCCAGCGTGAGAGCCAGCAGCGCCAAGGGGCGGCAGGTCAGCAGTACCCGCCAGCCGCCCGGCATAGCGCGACCTTCGTCATGGCGAAGGCCGCGCGCGGCGCGATCGTCGATGGCGCTGGCTGGAATCGCCAGCGCCGCCGCCACCGCCAACGCACCGAACACCGCGGTCAGCACGAACACCGCACCAAATCCGTAGCGCCATCCCAACCAGCCGGCCAGCAGCGCAGCCAGCATGTTGCCGGCATGATTGGCAACCTGATTGCGTGCCAGTTGATGGTCGAACCCACGTGCGTGCACCAGCCCCAGCGTGATGCCGATCAGCGCCGGGCCGATGCCGGCGGCAGCGAGCGCCGAGGCGATTTGCGCGGCGACCATGCCGGACGAGGTCGGCCGCAGCCAGATCGCTGCGGTGGCGAACAGAATTGCCATGCACCCGATCACCACCACCGCACGCTTGCGCCGGGTGGCATCGACCAGCGCACCGGCCGGTGTGGTGGCGAGCATGCCGGCGATGCCACCCACGCTCATCACCGTGCCGATCGCCGCCACCGACCATCCCCTGGACTGCAGGAACACGCTGAGAAACGGCCCCAACCCGTCCTGCACGTCGGCCACACTGAAATGCAGCGCTTCCAGTGCGCGCGTGCCGCGCGGCCTGCCCTTGGTCACCCGCATCGCCGAACTCCCCTGCACGATGCATCGCCATCGGACAGGCCGGCACGCGTCGCAGACCCGGGAGCGAACCGCGCAAGCACGCAGGGCAGCTGCATGACCGCTCCTAGTGCCTGGGCCCGGGTCGATGCGCAGGACCATGCGCCAGTTGCTTCAGCGTGGCCGCCTTGCCACCCAGCGCATGGGCATGGATCAGCACACCGTGCGGCGTGGCCTGGGTTTCGCCTTCGGCCACCAACGGCCTGCCGACCACCAGCTGCTTGGCGAAGTCGGCACCGGCATGCGGCGGAAACCGCACCGTGACCTCGTCGTCGAGCAGTACGCCATGCACCTGACCATGCGGGCCATGCAGCAACCGGGTAATGCTGCCGCTGTGCCGAACGTGCCGCGACTTGGGCGGTTTGCCGGCAGGCGGTTTGGGTCTGGCCTTGGCATGCGGCGCATGCGGGCCCTTATCGAGGATGCGCTTGCCGCCCTCCGGATCGATCGCCACTGCCACCAGCATGTCGACGTCGCGCGGTTTGAGGCCACGCACGGTGAGCGCACTCCCCGGCTTGAGCGCCTTGCGCAGGGCCGCCGACAGATGCGGCGGGGTGTGCACCTCGGTACCGTCGGTCAGCAGCAGGCCGTCGATATCGGCCTTGGGATTGAGCAGAAAACGCGCCAGTGTGCCGCGCGTTTCAGGAAGGAAATCAGGATCGACCCAATGCATGGTGAGCTCCAACAAGGTAGGACCGGCCAGTGCCGGCGAGCCGCGTCCGCCACCAGCCTTGGGCATGGCGACGGCGGGCGTGAGCGAAGGTCCGAACGGGCCTGTCACCGTGGCGGCTGGCCACGGCTCCCCGGTCAGCGCGGCGGCGGCGCAGCCGGCGGCACCGGCGGCACCGGCGGCGGCAGCGGACCATCCGGGCGCGGAGAGCTGAACAAGTCACGCTGCGAAGCGCGGTCGCGGCCCAGTCGAGTGGCCTCGATCGAACGCCCGGCACCATTGGCCACCCCGAAGCCGCGCACGCTCAGGGGCGCGCCGATACGCAACAGGTCGGCGAACTGCAGCGCCAGGTGCGGCGGCATCCGCACCACCGTGCCATCGCTCAGCAACGCGCCATTGGCCTCGCCACCCGGGCCGTAGACCAGCCGCTCGATGCGGCCCTGTGCCTCCAGCGGCGTCAACGCGGGCGGTGCCGGGGGTGCGGGGGGCGCAGGGGGTGCCGGCGGCACGCCGTCGGCCATGGGCGGACGATCCACCACCTCGCGCTTGCTGCGCGTGGAGCGGATGCTGCTGGCCCGCACCACCGGCAGCCCGCCCAGGCGATAGCCCTGCACGGTCACTGCATCGCCTCGTCGCACCGCGGCCAGCAGATCGGCGGACAGATGCGGCGCGAACCCGACCTGGGTGCCGTCGCGCAACCACAGGCCATCCACCTCACCGTTGGGATTGAGCATGAAGCGCTCCACGGTGCCGGTGAGCTGCACCGGGGTGGCGGCTACCGGTGCGGGCGGTGCAGGCGGCATCGGGGGCGGCGGTGGCGGCATGCCGGCCGGCGCCCGCGCGGCGGTCGGCGGTGCAGGCGGTGGAGGAACCTGCGCGGCGGCGGTGGCCACGCCGCAGGCCAAGGCGAGGGCAAGTGCGGTCTGACGCATCATGAGTGATCTCCAGGGCGGCAGGAGCGCCGCCCGCAATGAGCACATCGCAGCAATCGTGCCAACCGCCCAAACCTTGTGCCGAAAGGATTCCCGGCAGGCGAGCGGCCGGCAGACGTCTGCAGTTCATCCACCGCTGTCCGCTTTGCAGACACCGCTGCCAACTGCCCGGTGTGCGATTCGCTCACCGCCGCGGACCCGCTTCGCATTGCGGCGCTACTGCAGCCCATACTCATCGAGCTTGCGATACAGCAATTGCCGATGAATGCCCAGCCGACGCGCGGCCTCGGCGCGATTGCCGTGGCTGCTCGTCAATGCCTGCTGGATCATCTGCCGTTCCAGCCGCGCCACCGCTTCGGGAAGACTGGTGTCCGGCAGGGGTGGCGCGATGTGCAGCGGCATGGCCTGCCCCAGCGCCTCGTCCAGATCCTCCGCCTCGATGCCGTGCCCGCGTACCAGCACCTGGCAACGCTGCATCACGTTGCGCAATTCGCGCACATTACCGGGCCAGGGATGCGCGAGCAGGCGCGCCTGTGCAGGGGCCGACAGCGTGCGCGCACTGCCCTGCCCGCTGCGCAGGAAGTGCTGCGCCAGCAACACGATGTCCTGCCCGCGCTCGCGCAACGGCGGCAACTCGATCGGCACCACGTTCAAGCGATAACGCAGGTCGCTGCGGAACTGCCCGGCAGCCACCCAGGCCGCCAGATCGCGATGGGTCGCCGCCAGCACGCGCACATCCACCTTCTGCGCGCCGCGCCCACCCAACGGGGTTACCTCGCCTTCCTGCAGAAAGCGCAGCAGTTTGGCCTGCATCGGCAGCGGCATGTCGCCGATCTCGTCCAGAAACAGGGTGCCGCCGTCGGCTTCGCGAATCAGCCCGAGACGGTCGCCGATGGCACCGGAGAAGGCGCCCTTGCGATGGCCGAACAATTCGCTTTCCATCAGTTCCAGCGGGATCGCAGCGCAATTGACGGCGACGAAGGCCGCGCTTGCGCGCGCACTGGCACGATGCAGGGCACGCGCGGCCAGCTCCTTGCCGGTGCCGGTCTCGCCGGTGATCAGCACCGGCAGATCGGAAGCCGCCGCCAGCCCGATGCGTTTGTGCACGGTGCGCATCGCCGGACTATGCCCGACCAGGGCGCCGTCTTCCTCAGACAAGCCCACCGGCGCAGCCTCGGCTGCGACATCCGCACCGCTCAGCAGGGCGCGCTCGACCACATCGACGATATCGGCGCGCCCCACCGGCTTGACCAGGTGATCGAACGCGCCCAGCGTCATCGCTTCGATGGTGTTGCCGCTGGACACGTGCGCGGTCAGCATCACCAGCGGCACCGGCCGCGCTGCGGCATCGCCCACATGCGCGCGCAACACCTCGATGCCATCCATGCCGGGCATGCGGAAATCCACGAACGCCAGGTCGATACCGCCGCTACGCAGTTGCGCAAGCCCCTGCGCACCATCGCTCGCGGTGACTGCCTCGTGCCCGAGCGAGCGTAGCGTGGCCTGCAGGGTCGCCAGAAACGCCGCGTCGTCATCGATGATCAGGATGCGCGCCATGGCAGCTCCACATTGAAGGAGGTCACGCCATCGGCATGGCGATATTGCACCTGCCCGCCATGCGCGCGGACGATCTCGCGCACCAACGCCAGGCCCAGGCCATTGCCGTCGCTGCGGCCGCTGACGAAGGGTTCGAACAGCTGTGCGGCGATGGGTGCGGGAATGGGTGCGCCGCGATTGCGTACCTGCAGCTGCAGCGCACCTTCGTGCTCGAAGGCGTGCAAGGTCACCGGCGTCTGCGGGTCGGCATGCTGCAGCGCGTTGCGTACCAGGTTGTGCACCGCACGCCCGAGTTGCTGCCGATCGAGCCGCCACTGCAATGGCGCCGATGGCAATTGCAGCTGCAGTCGATGCGCATCGTGCGGAAACTGCGCCGTCTCCAGCAGATCGGTCAGCCAGTCCTGTACGGGCACCGTCTCCAGGGACAGGCGGATCGGCTGCACCATGCCGAGCAGGCTTTCGACGACCCCGTCCAGGCGCCGGATCTGCCCGAGCATCAGCTCGGCATACGCCGCATCCTCGGTGGAGGCAGCGCGGCGCGCGATTTCGTTCTCCACCGCCAGGCGCATGGTGGCAATCGGGTTGCGGATTTCGTGGGCGACGGTCGCGGTCATGCGCCCGAGTGCGGCCAGGCGTTCGTGTCGAGCCAGCTCAGTGGCCAGCGTGCGGGTCTGCGCCAGTGCCTGGGCGTTGCGCTGCGCATAGTCGTTGACCGCTGCGCCCAGCCGATCGAGCTCCGGCGCTCCGGTGATCGGAATCTGCGGCAGTTCGGAGTCGGCCGCCAGCGCCTGCCCGATACGCTGCAGGCGCTGGCTCCAGCGCCGCACCACCACGCCGAGCGTCATCGCCGAGATCGCCACCATCGCAAAGATCAGCACCATGCCCACTACCAGCGGGCGCCATGCATCCGAACTGCTGGCCGGCACCCGCGTCATGGTCCAGGCGGCAGCACCGCTCGCCAGGGGGCAGGCATTGATCAGCACCACCTCGCGGCGACCATCGCGGCGAAACTGCGCCGGCTTGCCACCGCTCGCACTCTGTCGCGCGGTCGCCACGATGGTGGCCCATTCGGCCGCCGGGATATCGGTCTTGTGATCGCTGCCGTCATAGGTCGGATACGCATAGGCAATGAAGCCTTTCTTCACGCTCCATACCCCGCCCTCCACGCCGGGTGCATCGGCCAGCACCAGCTGCACCACAACCGCGGCCAGCCCGGCGCCATTGTCGCCGCTACGCGCGGCTTCGCTGGCGCCGGCATAGCGCTGTACGATCCGCGCGCATTGCGTGCTCAATTGCTGGCGCGCCTCGTCCAGCCGTACGCCTTCGGTCTGCCGATACAGGCCGTACAGCATCGTGGCCACGCCCAGGCAGGCAGCCACGATGACCACCCAGATCAACAGCAATTGCTGCAGCAGCGAACGAGGCATGACGAGATCCGCAGTGGTCGTGCGATGCGACAGAGAGTGGACGCCCGCTCAGCGGAAGTTGGTTTTCAGCAGATCGATCACCTCGTTGCCACGTCCGCTCATCACCGCCTTGAGCAGATACAGCCCCATGCCCTTGGCCTGCTCGGCCTTGATCGCCGGAGGCACCACCAGCTCCTGGGTGGCCACTCGCACATCCACCAATGCTGGCCCGGAATGCGCGAATGCTTGCCGCAAGGCGCGTTCCAGCTGCGCCGACTCGTCCACGCGCAGACCCAGGATGCCCATCGCATTGCTCATCGCGGCGAAGTCGGGGTTACGCAGCTCGGTGCCGGTATCCAGGTAGCCCGCGGCCTTCATCTCCATTGCCACGAATCCCAACGAGGCATTGTTGAAGACCACCACTTTCACCGGCAGATCGAGCTGGGCCAGGGAGATGAAGTCACCCATCAGCATCGCAAATCCACCATCGCCCGCCAACGCGATCACCTGGCGCCCGGGAAATGCCGCCTGCGCCCCCAGCGCCTGCGGCATGGCGTTGGCCATCGAACCATGGTTGAACGAGCCCAGCAGGCGACGCTGACCATTCATGCGCAGATAGCGTGCGGCCCACACCGTGGGCGTGCCGACGTCGCAGGTGAACACCGCATCCTGATCCGCGATCTCACTGATCAGCCGCGTCACGAACTGCGGGTGCAACGGCTCGCCGGGATCGGCGGGCACCGCCAGATCGTCCAGCCCCTCGCGCGCGCTGCGATAGTGCGCGAGCGACTTCTCCAGGAAGCTGCGATCCTCGCGACGCTGCAGCTGCGGCAGCAGTGCCGCAATGGTCTCGCCCACATCGGCGGCGATCCCCAGCTGCAAAGGCGTGCGCCGTCCCAGCGCGCCCGGATCGCGATCCACCTGCACGATGGTCGCGTCCTTCGGATAGAACTGACGATACGGAAAGTCCGTGCCCAGCATGATCAACGTGTCGCAGTTGAGCATGGCGTGGTAGCCGGAGCTGAAACCGATCAAGCCGGTCATGCCCACATCGAACGGGTTTTCCCATTCCACGTGCTCCTTGCCGCGCAGCGCATGCACGATTGGCGCACCCAGCGTATCGGCCAACGCCACCACCGCATCGTGCGCACCCGCGCAGCCGCTGCCGCACAACAAGGTGACGGCCTTGCTCTGCTGCAGCAGCTCGGCCAGTTGCTGCACGTCTTCGGCCGCTGGCAGCACGCGCGGCGCACGCAGGGCCGGCCACGCGCTGGACAACTGCTTGTCCACCTCCAGCAGCGCGATGTCGCCGGGAATCACCACCACCGCCACCCCCTGCTGCAGGATCGCCGTGCGCATCGCGCGATGCAGCACTTCCGGCAACTGCGCCGGATTGGTCACCAACTCGACGAAATGGCTGCACTCGCGAAACAGCTCCTGCGGATGGGTCTCCTGGAAGTAGCTCAGGCCGATCTCCGAAGACGGAATGTGCGCAGCGATCGCCAATACCGGTTGACGGCTGCGGTGACAGTCGAACAGACCGTTGATCAGATGCAGATTGCCCGGCCCGCAACTGCCTGCACACACCGCCAGCCGGCCGGTCACCGCCGCTTCGGCGCCTGCGGCAAAGGCGGCCACCTCCTCGTGACGCACGTGCATCCATTCGATCGTCTGCATCTCGCGCAAGGCATCGGTCAGCCCATTGAGGCTGTCGCCGGTCACGCCCCAGATACGCTCGACACCAGCGCTTTCCAGTGTTTCGGCCAGAAACCGGGCCAATGTCTTCTTCTTTGCCACGAGGCAACTCCGGATTGTGCGATGGAACCAATGCTCCCAGCGTCGCCGTCAGCGCGATGTGCTCTTGAGCATCGTCGAACGCGCATCGCGACATTCCTCGCAATGGCACATCGTCGCTCGATAACCGATACGTCATCACGCTTTACGTATGCGCTCGTCGCACCGACGCGAAACACAAGAAAGCGCAGCTGAATCTGGTGCGATGATTCATCGACTGGTCAGTCCAGAATTCATGTCGCGTTCCATCGCATAACGGAGAATTTACATCTCGGCAGCGAACGGCATTCGCCTCAGCGCCGGCCCAAACCAATAAGTACAGGTATTGATCATGAAGAATTCCCTGCTGGCCCTCGGCCTCCTCGCCGCCCTGCCGTTTGCGGCCTCCGCTGCTGAAAACATCTCCTACAACTTCGTCGAAGGCGACTACGTGCGCACGCCGACCGAAGGTCGCGATGCCGACGGCTGGGGTCTGAAGGCCTCGTACGCGTTCGCACCGAACTTCCATGTGTTCGGCGACTACAGCAAGCAGAACGCCGACGACAACAACAGCGTGTTCGAAAGCTCCAACTCCGACTTCCAGCAGTGGGGCGTGGGCGTGGGCTTCAACTACGAGATCGCCACCAGCACCGACTTCCTGGCACGCGTTGCCTACCGCAAGCTGGATCTGGACACCCCCAACGTCAATTTCGACGGCTACAGCGTGGAAGCGGGCCTGCGTAATGCGTTCGGCGAACACTTCGAAGTCTACGCCCTGGCTGGCTACGAAGACTTCTCGAAGAAGCGCGGCATCGACATCGGCGACAACTTCTACGGCCGCCTCGGCGCCCAGGTGAAGTTGAACCAGAACTGGGGCATCAACGGCGACATCCGCATGGATGGCGACGGCAACAAGGAATGGTCGGTCGGCCCGCGTTTCAGCTGGTAAACCGCACGTTTGACTGCGGCGCGACTCTCTCCCGCGCCGCATCGGAAGCCCGGTCCCCCGACCGGGCTTCTTTCTTTTGCGCGATCGGGCGGGCACATGTGCCGCCGCGTGTTGACCGGCTCGCGCCCACCGGATGTTCGCCGACACGCCGTGCGGCCACAGCGCACCGTGGCAATGCCGGCATGCGCTGCTGGACGCTCTGCATCTGGTAGCGCCGGATTATCTGCAGGCAGGCAAGGAGTGATACGTTCGCGGCCGAGTCGGCAGGCAGCCCGGCGATATGCAGGGCGATGCCGTTGCCTGGCCAATACCTGCGCCGCCACAAGGCTTACCGCAATCGCTAAACACAACGCCCGGCGATGCCGGGCGTCTGGTTCGGGTTGTGCTGTCGCCTCGGATCGGCGTGCCGACGATCAGGTGAACAGGGTGTGCGGATACTCGGGCTTGCGCTCGCGCGCCAGCAGGCCCTTCAATCCGGCTTCCGGGGTGATTTCCCCATGCAGGACCGCACGTACGGCGTTGGAGATCGGCAGCTCGATGCCGTGCTGTTCGGCCTGGCGCATGACTTCGTCGGCCGTCTGCACCGACTCGACCACCTGGCCGATCTCGCGGATCGCATCGGTCAAGCTCTGCCCGCGCCCCAATGCCAGGCCCAGCCGGCGGTTGCGCGACAGATCGCCGGTACAGGTCAGCACCAGATCGCCCAGCCCGGCCAACCCCATCAAGGTCTCGGGACGTGCGCCGATCACGGCTGCCAGGCGCAGCATCTCGTTCAGGCCACGGGTGATCAGCCCGGCACGGGCATTGAGACCGAGCTGCATGCCATCGGCCACGCCGGTGGCCACGGCCAGCACGTTCTTCATCGCACCGCCGAGTTCGGCGCCCACCATGTCGTCGCCGGTATAGGCGCGAAAGGTCGGGCCATGCATGGCATCGGCCACAGTCTGCGCGAAGGCGGCATCGTCGCCATGCACGGTGATGGCGGTCGGCAGGCCGAGCGTGACTTCCTTGGCGAAGGACGGCCCGGTCACCACGGCCAGCGGAACGCCGGGGCCAAGCAGATCGCGCGCCACTTCATGCAGGAAACGTCCGGAACCCGGTTCGAAGCCCTTGGTCGCCCAGGCCACGCCCGCGCCGGCCGGACGCAACGGTGCGATCACCCGGATGGTCTCGGTGAAGGCATGCGACGGCACCACGACCAGGATCCACTGCGCATCGGCAATGGCCGACTGCAGATCGGTGGTGGCACGCAGATTCTCCGGCAAGGCAATGCCGGGCAGATAGCGCACGTTCTCGTGGCGACGGTCGATGGCGTCCACCATCGTCGCATCGCGTCCCCAGAGCACGGTCCGATGACCGTGTCTGGCAAGAAGCGCGGCCAAGGCCGTGCCCCAGGAACCGGCGCCGAGAACGGCGATCTTGTAGGTCGAATCGCTCATCGGCGCAACGCAGCTCAGGCGTTGCCGGCCGGCTCGGAATCGGCCAGCGAGGTGCCTTCGCCCTGCGAACGCTGACGCAGGGTTTCTGCGTACAGGGCTTCGAAGTTGATCGGCTGCAGGTAGAACGGCGGGAAGCCGCCAGCCTGGATCAGGTCGCTGACCAGGGTACGCACGTACGGGAACAGGATGTTCGGGCACTGGGTGCCGAGCAGCACGTCGATCGCCTGCGGCTCCAGGCCGACCAGGCCGAACACGCCAGCCTGCTGCACTTCGGCCACATAGGCCGTCTTGCCGCCTGCGGTGCAGGTCAGGGTCACGGCCAGCACGACTTCGAAGGCGTTGTCGTTCAGGCGCTGAACCTTCTGGTTGAGGTTCAACTGCAGCTCGGGCTGGTTGGCATCGTTGAACACGGCCGGGGCGTTGGGCGATTCGAAGGAAACGTCCTTGACGTAGATCTTTTCGATGGTGAAGGCGGGGCCAGCAGCGGTGTCGGCCGGCGCGGCGGCGCCGTTGAGGATTTCGTCGGACATTCCTAACTCCAGAAAACGGTTCGGTGGATGCAGCGTTGGGTGATGCAGACGTGAAAGCGCGAGTCTCTCACGCAAGCAATGGGGGCTTGGAAGCGCCGCACAAGGCGGATCAACGGCCCTTGATCAGAGGCAGCTCGGCCATCTGCCAGGCGGCGACGCCGCCTTCGAGCCAGTACACCTGCTCGAAGCCGGCCTTCTTCAGTGTCTTGGCGGCGCCTGCAGAGGCGTTGCCGCTGCGGCACACCACTACCACCGGCGATGCCTTGGCGTTGGCAAGCAGCTTGCCGGCCGGGTCGAACTTGGCCAACGCCACGTTGCGGCTGCCGGCGATATGGCCTTTCTCGAAATCGGCAGCGGGCGACAGATCGATCACCAGTGCATTTTCGCTGTTGATCAGCCGGGTCAGCTCGGCCGGCTTGAGCGCGCGGTAGCCGCGGAACAGGCGCGCGACCTCGGTGACGATCAGGGCAATGGTCAGGCCCACCAGGGCAAGCGACAGCATGGGGTTGCGGCCGACAAAGGCCTGCAGCTCTTCGAAATTCACGGGATCAGGGTCAGTCGAGCGGGCGGGAATTGTCGCACAGCTGGCGCACGCGACGGCCAGCGCGGCGTATCGCCGGCTACTGGCCTTTCCACAGATCCGGCAGGCCGCTGGCCAGCCACCAGCGTTTGCGCTCGGCGTCCCAGCGCCAGATCTCGACGCTGCGCACCAGCCGTTCGGCCTGGGTATTGCGATTGATCACGCGCAGTTCGACTTCCCGGCGCAGGTCCCCGGCCGGGTCTTCGCCCACGCGCAGCTCGCGATAACCGGAAATCTGGATCTGCTCGTAGCGCGAGCGCTCCAGGTCGCTGAGCGGATGGGCCTGCGCGTAGGCCGGTTCGACGAAGCCTTGCGCGGCATCGAAATCGCTCCAGCGCACGGCGGCGGTATAGGCGGCCTGGGTGGTTTCCAGCGCGCGCGCCTGCGCCCGGCTGCCGGCGGTGGCCGCCCCGCTCAACATCGCCAGCCCCAGCAGGACCACCGCTCCAATGACTGCCCGCATCTGCATTCCCCCCGATTCAGACCGCATCCTACCGCTTCGGAAACGCCACGAAGCGTCCGCTCAGGGTCGCCGCGGCAGTGCCCGACCCCAGCGCGATCTGCGCACGCATGCCGATGCGCGCCTTGCCACGCTGGCGGAAGGTGGCCAGGAACGCCTCCCATCCACCCAGCTCCGAGGGGGCCGCGTCGGCCACCAGGTCTTCGTACACCGGTGCGACATAGCGCAACTGGCTGTCGGCGACATAGACATCGGCATCGTGCCCTGCCAGCTGCAGTTGCAGGGTCAACCAGCCCCAGCCGGCCAGCGTCATCAGCGAGGCCAGGCTGCCGCCGAAGGCATTGGCCTTGTCGTTGACGTTGGCCTGCAGCGGCGCGCGCAGGCGCAGCGCGCCGTCGTGCAGGCCATCGACGGCGATGCCCATCGACTGGACCGGCGGCATGGCGATGAACTGCTGCTGCAGCGACTGCAGGGCGGATGCGAGCGAGCACGAAGAGGTCATCGGCAACGGCTGGAAGACGGCGAAGGGCGGCATCATGCCGCAATGTCCGGCGAGCGTCTTGTGCGACGACACGACATGCGGTACCGCATGGTGAACGCGTATGGGATTGCAGCGGTGGGCACCGCAGGCATCCATCACTTCGGCTGCCGTTGGCAGCAGCGCGGTCGACCACGCGAGTGCCGGCATGCATGGAGGCAGCATGCCGGCCACCGCCGCATCGCCCCTTGCAGCCGCCGCGCGGCGGCCGGTACGAGGTCAGGGAGCGAACTGCACTTTGCGATAGCCCTGTGCGACGCGCAGCAACGCGGTGGCCTTGGCTTTCCAGTGCGCACTGCGCTGTCGTTGCGCCTGTGTCAACGGCGCATCGATAGTGCTGGCGAACACGATCTGCTCCGGCGCCGCATGGAAGAACTTGTCCTGGATACAGGCAGCCGGCGAGAGCTGATAGGTGGCCAGTCGATGCGCGACCGGCGATTCGTTCCAGCCGAACAGGAAGATATCGGCCATGGTATGCCAGCGCGCCTCGGCTGCCAGCAGCAGCCGTGCCGCATCGCGGCTGACGATCAGCGCGCCGGCGCACACCGGCCAGCAATGCTGATGCGGCGACGGATGTACCGGATGCAGCCGGCGTCCGGCGATCTCGGTCACCTGGGCATCCAGCTTGATCCGGTTGTACGAGGGCTCCAGGCGCACGATGCTGTTGCCCGCCGGCAGCCAAGCGGTATCGCGCAGCAAGCAGGGCAGCGCGTCGGACAGGTGCATGTCGTCCTCGAAGATGGCGGTGTAGGCGTCCTGCGAGTCGGCCGCAACGCGCCATGCCGCGTAGTGGCTCAGAAAGCAGCCGATGTTGGAGGCCGTCCATCGACGCGGCCCGGAACTGTAAGCATCGCCGGAGCCTTCCAGCGGGCGCTCGCGAACGAAGTCGGCGATCTGCTCGGGCGTCAGGGTCGCGCCGTCGACGGCGGGCAGGCGCTCGAACGGCAGGCCCAACGCCTGGAACCGTGCCGACATCGCCTGCAGCCGGTCGCCGCTGCGCTGCATGTTGATGAGATACGACTTGATCACGGCGCCACTCCAGCTCGGTTGGGAGTGGCGGATCGTGGCGGGATTGGAGGCGTTTGCAAGAGGGGACAGAATGAGGTGCAAGTCTCAAAAATGAGCTATCCGGACCGGGCTGCCCTGGCGACCTCGCGTACCACGCGGCAGCCATGCCCCCGGATCGCCCCACGCGCCGTGCCCGCCCCCGCTATCGCACCACGGCGTTGTGGCTCTCGCATAATCGCGGCATGACCCGCGTTGCCTCCGATCCCTGGACCCTGATCTCGCTGCGACCCAGCGGGGAGCATGCGCCACTGCGGCGTGCCGCAGCGCGGTATGGCGGCCGCGTGCTGGCGCTCTCGCCCTGGCGGCTGCAGACCGACGACACCGAGCAGGCCCACGCTGCGCTGCAGCTGGCACTGCAGGCACCGATCGTGGTGTTCACCAGCCCGGCGGCGGTGCAGGCCGCGCATCGGCTCGCGCCGCTACGACCACCGGCGCAGACGCACTGGGTCAGCGTCGGTGAGGGCACTGCGCGTGCCTTGCAGGCTTGCGGGGTCGATGAGGTGGTGTGTCCGCAACGCATGGACAGCGAGGGCTTGCTGGACTTGCCCCTGCTCCGCGCGCCATTGCAGGCGGTGGGGCTGATCACGGCCCCAGGCGGGCGCGGCATGCTGGCACCGGCGCTGGAACAACGCGGCGCATGCATTCTGCGCGCCGACGTCTACCGGCGCGTGGCCCTGCCACTGCGCCGCTCGGCGATGCAGGCGCTGGTGGAGGCACTTCCGCGCAGCGTGCTGGCCCTGAGCAGTGCGCAGGCGCTGGCGCTGATCGTGCAGCAGTTGCCCGATGCGGTGCTCGATGCATGGCGGCAACGCCCCGTGGTGGCCTCCAGCGAACGCATGCTGGCAGCGGCGCAGGCAGCGGGCTTCCATCAGGTGACGCGCGCGCCAGGACCGCTGCCGATGCAGCTGGCCGCCGCTGCGGCAGCGGTCGTGACACCACCGCGACCTTGCTGAACTACGAACTCGAGCACAGCTTGCGGGTGTCCGCTGCGGCACGCCATGCTGTACTGGATGACTGCGGCGCTTGCGCCGATCGTGACCGCTCGAGGATGTCCGAATGACCGAAATGTCCGCTCCTGCGCGACGCGTTCCCTGGGTCTGGCTGCTGCTCGCAGTCGCGGCAGCGGCCGTGGCCGCGGCACTGTTTTTCGGCTGGCGCGCATGGCAGGGGTACCAGGCGGCGCAGGTGCAGGCCGCGCAGGCGCAGCAACAGCGTTGGGACGGCACGCAACAGCTGTTGGAAACGCTGCGACGCGATCAGCGCCTGGCCAATGAACGCCTGCAGGACGCGGCGGCCACCAATCGTGTCCTGCGCGATGAAATGTTGGGCCTGAGCCAGCGTAGTGCCTTGCTCGAAGACACCGTGCAGAAACTGGCCGACCCCAATCGCCACGGCGCGCAGGCGCTGCGATTGGACGAAGTGGAATTGCTGTTGCGGCTGGGCCAGCAGCGGCTGAGCGTGGCCGGCGACGCCGACGGCGCGCGACGCGCCTACGCCTTGGCCAATGGCGCGCTCAACGGCATCGACGATCCGGGCTATCTCAACCTGCGCCAGGCGCTGGTGCAGGAGCGCGATGCGCTCGATCGCCTCGGCGCCGGCCCGCAGGCCCAGGTGGGCCAGGCCTTGGACCGGCTGGCCGGCGATCTGCAGCGGCTGCCCGAACGTGCCGCCCAGCCCGGCGACGCCGCACGCCCATGGTGGCAGAAGGCGCTGGCGCCGCTGGTGGACATCCGTCCCAGCCGCGGCCAGACCCTGCTCACCGGCAGCGAACGTCACGCCGCAGCCGACGCCTTGCAGGTCGAGATCAGCCTGGCCCGCGCGGCTGCCGAACGCGGCGATGCCGACGGCTTGGCGCAGGCATTGCGCCGTGTCGATAGCTGGACCGTACGGCTATGGCCCGACTCACCGCAGCGTGGCCAAGTGCGTGCACGCCTGCGCACGCTGCAACAAGCGCCACTGCGTCCGCGCCTGCCGGAGCTGGGCACCACCCTGCTGCAATTGCAGGCCATGCGTGAAGGGAGATCCACCCAATGAAAGTATTGCGTACCGTCCTGATCCTGCTGGTTGCCGTGGCCCTGGGTGTCCTCGGTGCGCAATGGTTGTCGCACCAGAACAGCTACGACCTGGGCAACGTGGCGGTCAGCATCGGCGGCAACGACTACCGCGCCGCCATGCCGCAGGCGGTGTTGATCCTGGTCATCGCACTGCTGGTGCTGTGGCTGCTGTGGACCCTGGTCAGCCTGCCGTTTCGCGTCTGGGGCAAGTACCGGCGCAAGAAGGGCCGTGCACGCCTGATCGAAGGCCTGCGCGCCGCCGATCATGGCCAGTGGCAACGCGCCGAGCGGCTGCTGGTCAACGCCAGCGAGGACGAGGAAGTCAGCGGCATCGCGCTGGCCAGCGCGGTGCGGGTGGCCGATGCGCGCGGCGACGCGGCCTCGGCCGATGCGCTGGCGCAGCGGCTGGCAGAGCGCGACCCCACCGCGCATGCACTGTTGCAGGGCGAGCGTCACCTAGCCCACCAGCACCCGGTGGAGGCCATCAATGCGCTCGATAGCGCCGCCGCGCAGCCGCTTCCGGCCCGTGGCCTGTTACTGCGCACGCATGCGCTGGCGCAGATCGGGCGCGCCGACGAGGCCTATGGCCAGCTCGGTGCCCTGCGCCAGCAGGCGGTGCTGGCACCGGAGGCATACGCCGCGCTGGAAGCCACCTTGGCCGAGCAGACCCTGCTGCAGGCCGGCGATGCCAACGCGCTGGCCGAACGCTGGGAAGCATTGCCCAAGGCGCTGCGGACCTATCCCGCCGTCGTGGCCGCCTATGCGCAGCGCGCCGCCGTGCTGCACTGGGACGATGCCGCCGTGCACAGCCTGGAGCAGGCGCTGGATGCGCAGTGGGACGAAGCGTTGATACGTCTGTACGGCGTGCTGCCACTGGAGAAATACGATTCGCGCCGCGCCAGTGCGCAGCGCTGGCTGGCCCAGTTTCCGGATAGCCCGGGCTTGCTGCTGACGCTGGCACGCCTGGCGCGCCACCAGCAACAATGGTCGCAGGCCGAGGAATTCCTGCATCGCGCACTCGCCAATGGCGCCGGTAGCGAGGCCTGGGAAGAGCTGGGACACGGGTTTGCTGCTGCCGGCGACCTGCTGTCGGCCCAGCATTGCTATGCCAACGCGCTACGCGCCGCACGCGGCGAGCCGGTGCACGAGGGCCTGCCGCAGCAGTCGCCGCGTGGACCGCTGGTGGCGGTAGGGCCGACGCCCGCCGCCGATCCGCTGGCGCCGGACGACCGCATGCCTTGACCGCACAGCCGCTCCCCGGCGGGAGCGGCCCGAGGCTGGCGGCGGTCGCCGTCGGGACGCCCGCACGCGACTATGCACTCGGTCGCCGCGCTGCTTTCACCCTGGCACCGGAACCGCCGTCGTGCGCATGCAGGTGCGAGAGGAACCGTGCAGGCCATCCATTGCCGAGACATGCGCGGCCAGCGCGATCAGTCGCGGCGCCGTGCGTCCGGTGGGGGCGGTGGCAACGCGTGCAGAAACGCATCGCAGGCCCCGAGATAGCGGGCCTGCCAGTGACCGACCGATCGCGGCGACAGCACCCGCGACCCCAGCCGGCCCACCAGCAGCATGGCCGCCATCACCGCGCTGCCGATCACCCAGCGGAAGTCGCTGTCCAGCGACAGGCCGCAGACCAGCAGCGCCAGCACCGAGGCCAGCGCCACGGCGACGTAGCGCACGCGGCGGCGCTCGTGCCGACTGCACAAGGTGAGCACATGCGCGCTGCGCTTGCGCAGGGCGATCGCCAGGATCAGATACGGCAGCACCCCCAGCAGCAGGGAGGCGTAGATCACCGGATGGTGCCAGTGAAAGATATAGCGCCGCGGCGGCAGATCCGCTGGCGCATTGCACTTGACGCAGCGCGGCGGCAGGTTGGCGCCCGGCGTGCAGACCAGTACATCGCCCTCGCGCCAGACATCGCCGTGTGCCGGGGTCAGATACAGGCTGGGTGGCTCGCGCCGTTCATCGTTCGACATCCATGTCTCCTTGCAGGTTGGGGATTCGGGATTGGAGATTCGGAATTCGTGATTCGCAAGAACGGGTTTTGCCTTTGCCAATCCCCAATCCCGAATGCCCAATCCCGCTGCGCAGCAGCCTAGCGCTCGACGATCGCCACCACGCCCATGCCGCCGGCAGTGCAGATGGAGATCAGCGCGCGCCCGCCGCCCCGCTCTTCCAGCTGCTTGGCGGCAGTGGCGACCACGCGCGCACCGGTGGCAGCGAACGGGTGGCCGGTGGCCAGCGAGGAGCCCAGCGGGTTGATCTTGTCCGGATCGATGCGGCCCAGCGGCGCATCCAGGCCCAGCCGGTTACGGCAGTAGTCCTCGCTTTCCCACGCTCGCAGCGTGCACAGCACCTGTGCGGCGAAGGCTTCGTGGATTTCGTAGATGTCGAAATCCTGCAGCGTCAGGCCCTGGCGGGCCAGCATCTGCGGTACCGCAATGGTCGGCGCCATCAGCAGGCCTTCGCCGTGCACGAAGTCCACCGCCGCCACCTGCGCATCGCGCAGATAGGCCATCGGCGTGTGGCCATGCGCCAGCGCCCACGCTTCGCTGGACAGCAGCACGGCAGCGGCGCCGTCGGTGAGCGGAGTGGAATTGGCCGCAGTCAGGGTGCCGCGGCCGGAAGTCTTGTCGAACGCCGGCCGCAGCGTGGCGAGTTTTTCCAGCGAGGTGTCCGCACGCAGGATGTTGTCACGCGAGACACCGCGAAACGGCGCGATCAGCCCATCGAAGAATCCACGCTCGTACGCCGCGGCGAGCTTGTGGTGCGAGGCCACCGCCCACTCGTCCTGCGAATCGCGCGAGATGTTCCATTCCTTGGCCATGTCCTCGCAATGGTCGCCCATGCTCTTGCCGGTGCGCGGCTCGGCCACGCCGGGGAACTCGGGCTTGAGTTCGGCGAGCTTGAAACCGCGCAGCAGCGTCTTGAGCTTGTCGCCGGTCGCCTTGGCACGATTGGCCGCCATCAACCGGGCGCGCAGTTTCTTGCCGTAGACGATCGGCACTTCGGAAGTGGTATCCGAGCCGCCGCCGATGCCCGAATCGATCTGCCCCAGCGCGATCTTGTTGGCGATGGTGATCACCGAGTCCAGGCTGGTGCCGCAGGCGCGTTGCAGGGTGAGGCCGGGTGTCAGCGGCGACAATCCGGACGAGAGCGTGGCTTCGCGCGCCAGGTTCCAGTCCGCCGAATGCTTGATCACCGCCCCCATCGCCACTTCGCCCAGTTGCTGACCGTGCAGCCCGAAACGCTCGACCAGCGCGCCCAGCGTGCGCACGGACATGCCCAGATTGCCCACATCCGCATAAGCGGTGTTCTGGCGACAGAACGGGATACGGACGCCGCCAAGAATGGCGACGGGACGGGCTGCGGGCATCGGTTGACCTGGCATGGAGGACTCGGGGACATGGCCTGCACAGGGCCGGCAGGCATAATGTCGGCAGTGTAGCTTCGACCCCGTGATGGGCCAACCGCGAATCATGAGCAAGACCGAACACGGCGTGACCGCCATGGGTGTACTGGCGCTGGAATTGACCGGCGGCACCGTCCCCGAGCGCGGCGCATTGGCGCCGGAACAGGCCGGCATGCTGGCCGAACGCATCGGCCGCGATCTGGCGCAATGGATTCCCGAGGTCCGGGAACTCGAGCTCAGCGTGGCCATGGCGCACTTCGACCCGGCCGAAGTGCTGCGCCCGGGTTGGCCGCTGCATCGCCGGCTGGAAGAATTGCACGCCCGTGCGCCGGGACGCGACCAGGGTCCGCGCCTGCTGGCCTTCGGCGCCGATGCGCACGGCGAGATCCCATTGCCATTCCAGGCCGACGCCCAGCTCACCGGCGGCGGACTGCGGGTATTGCCGTTCCTGCTCACCGGCAACGCGCAGACCGTCGCCACGGTGGCAGAAGCGATGGAGGAGGTGCTGCTGGCCCAGGGCATGGCCCAGGCCGACACCGCGCTCCTGGCACAGGAGAGCTTCGGCGCGCGCATCGAGCATGCGCGCTATCTCACCGCGCACGATCTGGCTGCGATGATCTCGATGCAGTACGACAATCAGGGCCTGGCGCCGCTGTGGCCACTGATCGAAGCCGCCCTGCTCGCGCCGACCAGCGAGGAATGGCTGGATCAGGCACCGGAGCCGGTGTTGCGCTATGTCGATGGCGAGGTGCGCATCGCCCTGTTCGATCCCGCAGGCTGGTGCGATTACTACGCGCACGATCGCGGGGATTGCGAGCGCCTGCGCGGCGTCTACGAACACTTCCTGTCACGCCAGCGACAGATGGCGGCGGTGCTGGAGGCACACGGCCTGCCGGTGCTTTATGTGCATGTGGAACCTGGCCAGGATCCGCGTCAGGCGCTGGCCGCGTGAGCCAGACGCCGCTACCGGCACCACCTGCGCTGCAGGGCGTGCTGGAAACCGGCATCTACGTCGCCGACCTGGAACGCGCCTGCGCGTTCTATGCCCGCGTGCTGGGACTGCAGCCGATGCACCGCGATGCGCGCATGGCCGCGTACGCGCTCGCACCGGCGCAGGTCCTGTTGCTGTTCCTGCAGGGAAGTATCTCCACTATGGTCACCCTGCCAGGCGGCACCATTCCACCGCACGACGGCAGCGGGCGCACACACTATGCATTGGCGATCGCCACCGATGCGCTGGATGGATGGCTGGCGCATCTGCAGCGCTGCGGAATCGAAATCGAAGGCCGCACGCAATGGCCGGGGGGCGGACACAGCATCTATTTCCGCGACCCGGACGCACATCTGGTGGAGCTGGCCACACCCGGGCTGTGGGCGAACTATTGAGCCGTGCATGCCGCCGGGGCGTCGGTTGACAAGCCTGGCTCGAAGAAGCATCCATCGTCGGCACTGCGATTGGCAGCAGGGACGACGGCATCGGCATTGCGCCACATCGGTGATGCCCGCACGCGTCGTTTGAACCGGCACGAGGCAGACCAGCCAACCGGCTGGCGATGGTGCCTGAGGACTCCACCGCCGCCTCCAGGCAACGCCGCGATGCAGGCATCGCGGCGTTTTTCCGCTTACCGCGCAGGCGCCGGTGCGTTGTCGGTGGTGATCACGCCGCAGGCCAGACGTCCGCCAGCGTTGCCGGTGGGCTGGGTCTTGTAGTCGTCCGGGTCGGCGTGGACGATCACCGCGTGACCGGCGATATCGGACTGATCGGCCTTGCCGAGATTGACGTTGCTCGACACCGGGCCGTCGATGGAGGCGTTGCCTTGCGCATCGGCCTTGATATTGGGCATGTCGCCACCGTGGTGCGGATCGGCGCTGACGTTGCCGTGATCGGTCTGGGCCGGATTGAAGTGGCCACCGGCGCTGCTGGCGTCCGGCGCGCTGCAGTCGCCCTTCTCGTGGATATGGAACCCGTGTTCGCTATTGGGCTTGAGCCCGCTCAGCTGGCCGGTGACGCGCAGCGCGCCATCGACGGTCTTGAACGTCACCGTTCCCTTGACCTCGTTGCCCTGGGTCGGTTTGAGCTCGGCAGTGGCGGTGGTGGCAGCGGTTGCCTCGGTGACCATCGACGCTGCATGTTCGCCGCCATGCGCGGCTTCGGCCGGCGTGCCGGCCTGCGGAGCGGGCGCCGGCTCGGCCGGTGCGGGCTCCTCGCGTTTGCACGCGGTCAACGCCAGAGCAGTGGCCAGGAACAAGGTGGTAGGAACGATACGCATGAAAGAACTCCCGGAAGCGCCGCGACTGCGGCCATGAATGCCCCGAATCAGGGCTGCGGAGGGGCCGCGCCCCATTGCGTGACGCGAATGACGCCGCATGCGGTGCGGGCGCCTGCATTGCCGCTGGGCTGGCTACGGTAATCGTCGGCGTCCGCATGCACGATCAGTGATTTGCCGACCACATCGGTCGGCGCCGCATCGCCCAGGCTGATGCCCGACACGATCATGTCCAGGTGCGCCACGCCTTCGGCATCTGCACGCAGATTGTCCATATCGCCCAGGTGATGCGGCGCGGTGCCGGCACGGCCGTGCGCGGACGCGGTCGGGTTGAAATGGCCACCGGCGCTGCTGGCATCGGCTGCGCTACAGTCGCCGCGCTCGTGGACGTGGAATCCGGCCGCCGCGCTAGGACGCAGCCCACCGATCGTGCCGGTGATGCGGATGCCCTGCAATGCCGGCACCAGCACCACACGCCCGCTGACCAGGCTGCCCGATGCCGAAGCCAACGCCGCTTCGGCCTGCTGCACCGGGCGCGTGGGCACGACCCGCGTCTGCACCGGCGGCGGCGTGGGAGCCGGCGGCGTGCTGCTGCAGGCAGCGAGCGCCAGAGCGGCAAGCACAACGAGCGTAGACGACCGATAACGCATCGAACTTTTCTCCTGATCAGGTTTGGAACCTATGCGGGTGCGTGTTCACATGTCATGAAATGCACTCGGCGGCAGGCCGGGAGTTTACGGGGCTGGATTGCGGGCCGGGATATGCGCAACTTGCGCCCTCACCCCAATCCCTCTCCCGCAGGCGCAAGAAGGGCTCGACTGCGAAGATCGATGCTTGCCTTGCCCGCGCGTCTTGCCGTCTTCCGCGTGCGGGGAAGGTGCTTGTCCAGGGCGACGAGCTTGCCTGTGATTCCGCCTTCTCCCGCGTGCGGGGGGAAGGTGCCCGAAGGGCGGATGGGGACGTCATGCGCCGCCAGGTCATCGAGACAGTGGCGCGTGCGAGCGAGAAAACGGCGAGCTTGCCTGTGATTCCGCCTTCTCCCGCGTGCGGGGGAAGGTGCCCGAAGGGCGGATGGGGGTGTCGTGCACCGCGAGCTCATCGAGACCGTGGTGGGTGCGAACGAGAAAACGGCGAGCTCATGCGCGCTTGCCGTCGTAATGCCCGTCGAACTCGCCGGTTCGCTGCATGGCTCCGACACGCAGTACGGCTCTTGGCAGGCGCCCCTCACCTCCGCCCCTCTCCCACAGACGGGAGCGGGACTCAACTCCGCGCGCGGGCAATCAGCGTCGCTTGCGGCCCGGGCCGAGCTTGCGGGTGACCGTGTTGCGGCCCAGTCCCAGGCGCGCGGCGGCTTCGGCGCGGCGGCCCTGGGTCAGCTGCAGGGCGGCTTCGAGCAGGGTCTTGTCCAGGCGTTCGCGCGCTTCTGCGTGCAGGCCCTGGGCGCCCTCGCTCAGCCGTTGCGCGGCCCAGCTCGACAACATGTCGTCCCATTGTCCGGCGCTGCTGCGGCCGGTGCGCTGGCGGCCGCGCGCCAGCGCGGCATCCACATCGATCACATCGATGATGTCGGCAGTGGCCAGTGCGGCCAGACGCCAGCAGACGTTTTCCAGTTCGCGCACGTTGCCGGGCCAGTCGTAGTGGCGCAGTGCCTCCAACGCGGCCGAGGACAACCGCTTTGGCGACATGTCGAGCTTGCGCCCTGCCATCGCCAGGAAATTCTCGGCCAGTTGCGCGATGTCGCCGCGGCGTTCGCGCAGCGGCGGCAGCTGCAGGCGCACCACGTCCAGGCGGTGCAACAGGTCGGCACGGAAGCGGCCCTGTTCGACGAGCGCTTCCAGATCCTGGTGGGTGGCGGCGATCACGCGCACATCGACGCGGATCAACTCGCGCCCGCCGACGCGGAAGAATTCGTTCTCGGCCAGCACGCGCAGCAGGCGGGTCTGCAACGGCAGCGGCATGTCGCCGATTTCGTCCAGGAACAGGGTGCCGCCGTCGGCCTGTTCGAAACGGCCGATATGGCGCTTGGTCGCACCGGTGAAAGCACCGGTTTCGTGGCCGAACAATTCGCTTTCCAGCAACTCGGCGGGAATGGCGGCGGTATTGAGCGCCACGAACGGTTTGCGCGCGCGTGGCGATTCGTTGTGCAGCGCGCGGGCAACCAGTTCCTTGCCGGTGCCGGTCTCGCCATTGATCAGCACCGACAACGGCGCCTGCGCCAGCCGGCCAATGGCGCGAAACAGTGCCTGCATCGCCGGGGTATCGCCGATCAGCGATGCCGAGCCGTCGGCCACCAGCGTGGCGATGCTCGGCTGCGCGCCGGCATCTGCATCGGGCAGCGCGCGCGCCGCCAACGCCACCGCATCGTCCAGGTCGAACGGTTTGGACAGGAACTCGTGCGCACCACCACGGAAGGCGCCAGCGGTGCTGGCCACGTCGGTATACGCCGACATCACGATCACCGGCAGCTGCGGATGCCTGGACTTGAGCTTGTCCAGCAGGGTCAGGCCGTCTTCGCCGGGCATGCGCACGTCGGTGAACAGCAGGTCCGGGATGGGCCGCATCGCCAGCGCCTGCAGCGCGGCGGCGGCGCTGTCGAAGCCGTCCACGGCATAACCGGCATCGCGCAGTGCGGTGGACAGCACGAAGCGCACCGAACGGTCGTCGTCGACCACCCAGATATGGTGGGATGCGGCGGCGGCCTCAGCCATGCAGAGAATCCTTGTCGTGGTCGCCGGCCAGCTCGGGCAACAGCAGGGTGAAAACGGTATGGCCAGGACGCGAGCGATAGGTCAGGGTGCCGTGGTGTTCGCGCGAGACCTGCTGGGCCAGCGCCAGGCCCAGGCCGCTGCCTTCGGCACGGCCACTGACCAGCGGCAGGAACAGGTGCTCGGCCAGTTCCTCGGGCACGCCGCCGCCATCGTCGATGATCTCCAGCCGCAGCGACATCGCATGCACGCGGTCGCGGATGCGCTGGCCATGCTCGACGCGGGTGCGCAGGGTCACCCGGGTGGCGCCGGCCTGGAAGGCGTTGCGCACCAGATTCCACACCGCCTGGGTCAGGCGGTCCGCATCGCCGAGGATGTCGGGAATGCTGGGATCGTAATCGCGTTGCACCTGCACCGACCAACCGCCCTCGGCCTCGGCCAGGCGCAGCACGCGCTCGAGGACGACGTGGATGTTGAGGCCCTCGTGCGGGCGCAACGGCGACGGCGAAAGCAGGCGTTCGAGCAAGGTGTTGAGACGTTCGATCTCGGTGCCGATCAATTCGATCAGTTCGCGCTCGTCCTCGTCGCGCCCGGCCGAGCGCCGCGCCAGCAGTTGGGCGGCGCCCTTCAGGCCGGCCAGTGGATTGCGCAATTCGTGCGCCAGCCCCTTGAGCGCGGCGCTCAAGGCGTTGGGCAGCGCATGGGTGGGGTCCAACGCGGGAAACTCGTCGACCGGGTGGGTTTCCAACAACCAGCCGCCATCGTCCAGCCGCGACAGCCAGCCCTCGGCAAAGCGCGGGGCGTCGTTGGGCAGGCCCAGCGCCAGCCGGTGCAGGCGCAGCACATCGCGCTCGTCGTTGAGCAGGAACCGCCCCAACGCATCGCCCTGCACCTCCAGCGCGGCCAGAGGCTGGTCGACCAGGCGACGCGCACTGACCCCGAGCCAGCGCGCGAAGGCCGGATTGACGCCCAGCACGCGACCCTCCCGGTCGGCCCATGCCACCGGGGTGCCCAGGCTATCGAGCGAGGGAGTGGGCACCGTCATCGCCATTGCACCAATCTGGTGCAATCGAGCGCCGGCTGCGCGGATGGCATGCCGGCCGCCGGGGTCGCAGAGGAGCGCGCCGGACGGCGGTGGCGGGCACCGGCCCGGCGCAGCTGCGCGCCGGCCGTGACAGGCGTGGGGCTGGTCATGCAGTCACCTCGGCAATCGATCCGCGCCACGTCGCGGGGGAGACACCGATCCGGCGCAGGCGGCGCCGGTCGGACCGTTGCGCCGCCCGCGGCGATGTCGCCACGGGCGGTCATGCTCAGGACTCGTACGCCGCTTCGCCGTGCGAGGTGATGTCCAGGCCTTCGCGCTCGGCGTCTTCGCTCACGCGCAGGCCGAACACCAGTTTGGCGACCAGGAAGCCCACCGCCGACACCACGCCGATCCACACCACGGTGATGCCCACGCCCAGCGCCTGGATGCCGACCTGATGCACGATGTCGTAGTCGCCACCCTTCTGGCCGCCCAACGAGGCCGCCGAGAACACGCCGGTGAGCAGCGCGCCGACGATGCCGCCCAGGCCGTGCACGCCGAACACGTCCAGGCTGTCGTCGGCACCTAGCAGACGCTTGAGGCCGGTGACGCCCCACACGCACAGCACACCGGCGGCCAGGCCGATCACGATGGCGCCGAACGGACCCACCGTGCCGCAGGCCGGGGTGATGCCGACCAGACCGGCGACCATGCCCGAGGCCACACCCAGGGCGGAGGACTTGCCCTTGATGATCTTCTCGGTCAGCGACCAGCCCAGGATGGCCGCGGCGGTGGCCAGCAGCGTGTTGAGGAAGGCCAGCGCCGCGCCGGCATTGGCTTCCAGGTTGGAGCCGGCGTTGAAGCCGAACCAGCCCACCCACAGCAACGAGGCACCGACGAAGGTCAGGGTCAGGTTGTGCGGCTTGATCGCCTCGCGGCCCAGCCCGGCGCGTTTGCCGACGAAGTAGGCGCCCACCAGGCCGGCGATACCGGCATTGATGTGCACCACCGTGCCGCCGGCGAAATCCAGCGCGCCCAGCCCGAACAGGTAGCCACCGGTGGCCCAGACCATGTGCGCCAGCGGCAGGTAGCCGAAGGTGAACCAGATCACCGAGAACAGCAGCACCGCGGCGAACTTGACCCGTTCGGCGAAGGCACCGACGACCAGTGCACCGGTGATGCCGGCGAAGGTGGCCTGGAAGGCGACGAACACGTACTCGGGCAGGCTCACGCCCTTGGTGAAGGTGGCCGCCAGGCTTTCGATGGTGACGCCCTTGAGCAGCGCCTTGTCCAGATTGCCGATCCACGCACCTTCGCCGGAGAACGCCAGGCTGTAGCCGTAGATCACCCACAGGATGGTCAGCAGCGAAAACACCACTGCGATCTGGATCAGCACCGACAGGACGTTCTTGGCGCGCACCATGCCGCCGTAGAACAACGCCAGGCCCGGCACCACCATCATCAGTACCAGCAGCGTGGAGGTCAGCATCCAGGCGACATCGCCCTTGTCGACCACCGGCGCGGCCTCCGCGGCCACTGGCGCCGCCTGCGGCTGCAGCGAGGGCAGCGGTTCGGTGGTGACCGGCTCGGTCGGCAACGGGGTGATCTGCGCACCGGACTGCGCATGCGCACTGCCCATGCCGCCCGCCAGCAGCGCACTGAACAGCATCAGCATGCACACGCTGTAGAACCGGGCCTTCCACCCGGCAAAAAGAGCTGTCTTCATACGGACTCCGGGGAGGATGGACTCAGAGCGCATCGGCGCCGATTTCGCCGGTGCGGATACGCACCACCTGCTCGATCGCGGTGACGAAGATCTTGCCGTCGCCGATCTTGCCGGTGCCGGCCGCGTTCTGGATCGCCTCGACCACCGCGTCCAGCCGGTCGTCGGTCACCACCGTTTCGATCTTGATCTTGGGCAGGAAATCCACGACGTACTCGGCACCGCGATACAGCTCGGTGTGGCCCTTCTGCCGCCCGAAGCCCTTGACCTCGGTGACGGTGATACCCGACACGCCAGCGGCAGACAGGGCCTCACGGACCTCGTCGAGCTTGAACGGCCGGATGATGGCGGTGATCAATTTCATGCGCATACCCCGAATGGTGGAAGGAACCGGCCGGCGTCGCGCCGACCGGCGGTGTCATTCACCTGGATGCCAACCCCGGCATCCAATGCTTCGCGGATCGCGCAGACCCCGGCGGATGCCACGCATCCGCTTGGTGGGAGAGGGTCAGGCCCGCGCGCCGCGAACTGTGTGCTCTCTCGTACCCCGCAACGCCACGGCAGCGCCGCGGCGTGGTCAGACAATGGGCGGCGATGGCGCAGGTGGGAGGGGGAGCCTGCACCACCGCCGCGGTGGAACCTTAGTTGCCGTAGTACAGCTGGTACTCCAGCGGATGCGTGGCGGCACGGAACTTGGTGACCTCCTGCATCTTCAGCGCGATGTAGCCGTCGATGAAGTCGTCGCTCATCACGCCACCGGCCTTGAGGAACTCGCGGTCCTGGTCCAGCGCTTCCAGCGCCTGATCCAGGCTGGAGCACACCTGCGGGATCAGCTTCTCTTCTTCCGGCGGCAGGTCGTACAGATCCTTGTCGCTCGGCGCGCCCGGGTCGATCTGGTTCTTGATGCCGTCCAGGCCGGCCATCATCAGCGCGGTGAAGGTCAGGTAGCCGGACTGCAACGGATCGGGGAAGCGCATTTCGATGCGGCGCGCCTTCGGGTTGGTCACCCACGGGATGCGGCACGAGGCCGAGCGGTTGCGTGCCGAATAGGCCAGCATCACCGGCGCTTCGAAGCCCGGGACCAGACGCTTGTAGCTGTTGGTGCCGGAATTGGCGAAGGCGTTGATGGCGCGGGCGTGCTTGAAGATGCCGCCGATGTACCACAGCGCCAGCTGCGAGAGCCCGCCGTAGCCGTCGCCGGAGAACAGGTTGGTGCCGCCCTTGGTCAGCGACTGATGCACGTGCATGCCGCTGCCGTTGTCGCCGACGATCGGCTTGGGCATGAAGGTGGCGGTCTTGCCGTTGCGGTAGGCGACGTTCTTGATGATGTACTTCATCGTCAGCAGTTCGTCGGCCTTCTGCACCAGCGAGCTGAACTTGGTGCCGATCTCGCATTGGCCGGCAGTGGCCACCTCATGGTGGTGCACTTCGGTCTCGATGCCGACCTGCTCCAGGGTCTTGATCATTTCCGCACGCAGATCGTGCAGGGTGTCGGTCGGCGGAACCGGGAAATAGCCGCCCTTCACGCCGGGACGGTAGCCGCTGTTGCCGCCTTCGTACTTGGTGCCGGTGTTCCAGGCCGCCTCTTCCGAACCCACCTGGAAGAAGGTGTGGCCCATGTCGTTGGCAAAGCGCACCGAATCGAAGATGAAGAATTCCGGTTCCGGACCGAAGAAGGCCTGGTCGGCGATACCGGAGGACTTGAGGTAGGCCTCGGCACGCTTGGCGATACCGCGCGGGTCGCGCACGTAGCTCTGCATGGTGGCCGGGTCGAGGATGTCGCAGGTCAGCACCACGGTCGGATCGGCGAAGAACGGATCCAGGTAGGCGGTACCGGCGTCGGGCAGCAGCACCATGTCCGATTCGTTGATGCCCTTCCAACCCGCGATCGAGCTGCCGTCGAACATCTTGCCTTCTTCGAACAGCGCCGGCTCGATGATGTTGGCCGGAAAGGTCACGTGCTGCTGCACGCCGCGCATATCGACGAAGCGCAGGTCGACGAACTCGACCTTGTTGTCCTTGATCAGCTTTTCAACGTTTTCCACGGACATCGGAAGAAACCTCGGATTGGAGTGAAGTGGCTCGTGGGCGGATTGACAGCAGGGACCATGCCAAGTCGCGCGCTTTCACAAGTCGTTGATTTCGCTGACCTCGCTTGAGATCGCTGTGGCAGAAGATCACCGACTTGGTGCAAATTGGTTTGCATGCTGCACCAATATGGGGCATGCCGCAATGCACTATCCTCTCGCCTCCCCCGCACCTGTCCCCGTCCGATGTCCGACCTCATCTCCGCCCTGCTGCTTGGCATTCTCGAAGGCCTCACCGAATTCCTGCCGATCTCCAGCACCGGCCATCTGCTGATCGCCGAACAGTGGCTCGGACGCCGCTCGGACTTCTTCAACATCGTCATCCAGGCCGGCGCGATCCTGGCGATCTGCCTGGCGCTGCGACAGAAACTGTGGACGCTGGCGACCGGCCTGGGAGAACGCGCCAACCGCGATTACGTGCTCAAGATCGGCGTGGCCTTCCTGGTGACCGCGGTGGTGGGATTGATCGTGCGCAAGGCCGGCTGGCAACTGCCGGAAACCATCCAGCCGGTGGCCTGGGCGCTGCTGATCGGCGGCGTCTGGATGCTGGTGGCCGAGCACTTCGCCAGCAAGCTGCCCGAGCGCGACGTGGTGACCTGGAAGGTGGCCATTGCCGTGGGCCTGGCGCAGGTGGTGGCCGGTGTGTTCCCGGGGACCTCTCGCTCGGCCTCGGCGATCTTCCTGGCCATGCTGCTGGGATTGAGCAAGCGCTCGGCAGCGGCGGATTTCGTGTTCATGGTGGGCATTCCGACCATGTTCGCGGCCAGCGGCTATGCGCTGCTGGAGATGTACAAGGAAGGCGGCATCGGCAGCGAGAACTGGGCCGATGTGGCCGTGGCCTTCGTGGCCGCCACCATCACCGGCTTCGTGGTGGTGAAGTGGTTGCTGGGCTACATCAAGAAGCACCGCTTCACCGTGTTTGCGCTGTATCGCATCGTGCTCGGCGCGGCCTTGCTGCTGTGGCTGCCGGCGGTGGCCTGAGGCCCTGGCGCGCGGCAGCCCGCTCGTGGCTGCCTGCGCACTGCCCGAGGCGGATGCGCAGGCAGTGACGGCGGTGGTTGCCCTGGCCGCAGCCCGGCGGTATCACTGAGCCATCGATCACCGGGAGCTGCCCATGCGTGCCGTGTTCTTGGCCCCAGCGCTGCTGGCGGGGGGTGTGGCGGCCTGCGGTTCGGGCGCCGCGCCCGACCGTCCTGCCGCCGCGCGCCCTGGATCGGAGACGGCTGCGGCGCCTGCAGCGACAGCGCCGGCCAGCTCGGTCGCCGACAACGCGCTACGCGCTGCCCTGCAGGCCCACCACTGGCAGTTGCGGCAGGCCAGCGATGCGCATGGCAGCGCGCTGACCAGCCTGTTCGTCGCCGGCAGCGCGCCACTGCAACTGGAGTTCGGCGATCAGCGCGTCCAGGTCAGCCAGACCTGCAACTCGCTGGGCGCCAGCTACGGCGTGACCGCTGCGCGGCTGCAGATCGGCCGGGTCGTCTCCAGCAAGCGGCTGTGCGCGCAGCCGCGGAAAATGGCGCAGGAACGGGCGGCCAGCGAGCTGTTGTCCGGCAGCTTTGCGGTGACGCTGGACACCACCCAGGCCGCACCGCAGCTGCGGCTGGCCCGCAGCGACGGCACCCGCCTGCTGTTCGGCGGCGCGCCCACTGCCGACAGCCGCCACGGCGGCCCCGGGCAGACGGTGCTGCTGGAAGTGGCGGCCGACACCGTGCCCTGCCCCACCGTGCCAGTGCATCCGTGCCTGCAAGTGCGCGAGCAGACCACACAAGGACAGCGTGCGACCGGGCCGTGGCTACCACTGGACGGCAACATCGAAGGCTTCGAGCACGAAGCCGGCATCCGCACCCTGCTGCGCATCACCCGTTATCCTGCCGCTCCCGACAGCGGGGGTGCGCCGGTGTATGTACTGCAGCAGATGATCGAGGCGAGTGGGTAGCTTGGGATTCGGGATTCGGGATTCGGGATTCGCTGAGCGTTGCAGGCGTGGTTCGGCGGTCGGCGCGTCCGACGCGATCAACTTGCCCGGGTGCCTTGCGGCACCATGGCCGCATCGGCCGATGCAGCCGATGCGGTGGTGCTGATCTGTGCTCAGCGCAGCGATGGGTTCAGCGTGTAGGTGCCGTGCAGCGCGGCCTCGGCGAGCACGTGGCCCTGCATCGCGGTCAGCAGATCGGCCGCGGTGAATGGCGTCGGCAACGGCAGCTGCGCCACATCCAGCGCGAACACGCGGAAGAAATAGCGGTGCATGCGCAGGTCGTTGAACGGCGGATAGGGGCCGTCGTAGCCCAGGTAGTCGCCGGCCATGTCGGGATTGCCGGCGAACCATTGGGTATAGGAATTCAGGCCCTGGCGCGCGCCAGCCGGGCCGGCGGGTTGCCGCTTTCCCTTGGCGACGAACCCGTCGCTGCAACTGCCTGGCGCAATGATGTGCACGGTCGCGGGGATATCGGCCATGGCCCAATGCACGAAATCGGTGCGTGGTTGTTCGACCGGGATCTGCAGATCCGTCCGCCCCACGGTGTCCGGCACCGTGGGCACATCCGGGTCCAGGCACAGCAGCGCGAACGACCGGGTCCCGCCGGGCGCATCGCTCCAGGCCAGGTGCGGGTTGCGATTGGGCGCGAAGCCGTCCGGGGTGCCGGCAGCGAATTCCACCGCGATCGGCTTGCCGTTTTCGATGCTGGTACTGGTCAGACGCATGCAAGGTCTCCATGGAGCGAGGTGCCCCAGCGTGCCTGGATTGGGGCAGCAGCGGAAGTCGCCGTCATGGAACCGTGTGTGGCGCGGCTGGCGCGGTCGAGCGCATGCGTTGATCGATAACGCCCGTCGCGGCCGGGTCCGCTCCTGCGACGTGCGTCAGTCCTGCGGGTAGCCGAAGCGCACCGCGATCAGCGTGAGTTGATCGAATTGACCACCCAGCACGCTGCGATAATCGCGCCAGCGGCCGGCTGCCAGCCGTGCCGGTCCGCGCGGTTCGATCAACGGGAAGCTCAGCCCGAACGCCTGCTGCAATGCGTCGGAGATGCCTTGCGGGTCGCTTTCGATGCCGTCGAGCCGGATGATCCGGTGCGGGTACAGATCGCGCTCGTGCAGCACCGCCAGTTGCTCCAGCGCGACCAGCAGCCAGTCGGTGGCCTGCTGCGGCGACTCCACCGCCAGCGGTGCCGGCGCACCGGCCGACAGCCAGTCCAGCAGCATGTCGCGCGGGTCGCGCAATGCGATCGCCAGCCGGCCCTCGGGCAGGTGCGGGCGCAGTGCGGCGAGCAGGCTGTTGTCCCACCACAGCAGCCAGTCGATGACATTGCCATCGTCGATGGCGCGGCGCGGCAGCTGCGCCTTCCAGCCTTCCACCAGCGCCAATGGGGCCAGTTCGCCGGAAGCCAGCTGCTCGACGGTACGGTAGCTCTGCAACGCGTCCGACGGCGGCGTGGTGCCGTAGCGGTCGCCGCGCACCAGCGGCGTGGCGGCGTCCATCGCCGCGATCAGGCGTTCGACGTGCGAACCAGGGGTACCCCAGACGAACAGCGGGCGCGCGGTGACGGTGTCGGGAATGGTCCCCAGCGCGGGCCACTGCATCGGCTGCCTGGCGGCCTGCGGCGGCAACGGCAGGCGGTGCGGGGCCTGCTCGCGCTGGAACTGCATCCAGGTGGACAGGGCGGCGTCGGGCTGGCCGGCGCGGTCCTGCACATTGCCCAGCCAGGGCCGCAGCACGGTCTGCTGCGGCGCGGGCAAGGACTCGATCAGCGATTGCACGCAGGCGATCGCCGCCGGAGGGTCGCGCGCGAGCAGGGCCTCGACGATGCGTTGCTCGCCGCTGATGCGGCCGGGCTCCACTGCCACGATCTGCCGCGCCACCATTTCCGCTTCGTCGGCATGGCCCTGCATGTCGTGCACGCGCATCAACGCTTCCAGCGCCGGCAGATGCTCGGGCATGGCCAGCAGCCAGCGCTCGATCACCGCCTGGGCCTGCGGCCCTCCCACCGGTTCCACTGCCAGCCGGGCCAGCCACAGGTCGTGCGAGCCGCTGAACGTGGCCAGCGCCGCATCCAGCGTGTCGCGCGCGGCATCCACCGCGCCCAGGCGCTCCCAGGCGGTCAGCAGCGCATGCAGGGTGCGCCGGTCCGACGGCCAGTGCGCCAGCGCCAGGCGCAGGTGCGCGGCGGCCTGATCGGGGCGGCCGGCCTGCAACTCCATCTCGCCGGCCAGCCGGCGCATTGCCGGACTGTCGCCGCCGGGCTGCTCCAGCACCGCCTCCATCGCGGCCAGCGCATCGTCCAGGCGGCCCTGCCGCTGGGCCAGCTGGGCAATGAAGGCGCGCAAGGCGGTGCCGGGCGGGTTGAGCTCGACCACGCGCTCGAACGCGCGCTCGGCGAAGGCGAAATGCTCCTTCTGCAGGTAGGCAAAGCCCAGCGCGAACATCACCCGCGGGTCGTCCGGCAACTGTTCCGCCGCGCGGGTGAGCAAGGCCAGCGCGCGGTCGGCCTGGCCGCGGCGCATCTCCACCACGCCATCGACCGCCAGCAGCTGCGGATGCTCCGGCACCAGCCGCCCGGCGGTGCGGCTCAGCCGCTGCGCCTCGTCCAGATCGCCGCGCGCCACCGCCAGATGCGCCTGCATCACGTAGGCGTTGAACTGGTTGGGGTCCAGCGCGGTGCTGCGCGACAACGCGGCGTCGGCTGCGGACAGGTCGCGCGCGGCCAGCAGCAACCCAGCATGCAACAGGTGCAGGTCAGCGTCTTCCGGCGCCAGCGTCAGCGCGGTCTGGATGCTGGCCAAGGCCAGCGCCGGTTGACCTTGCTGCTGCAGGGCCAGCCCCAACCACCGATGCGGCTGCGCATCGTCCGGTGTGCTGGCCGCCCACTCGCGGGCCAGCGCCACCGCATCGTCGGCCGCGTTGCGGCGCAGGGCTTGAAGAATGGCGTCTTGCATGGCGGCGGCGTGTCCCGGACAAACCGCTATTGTAACGATGCGCGCTGCTGCGGCTGGCGTGTACGGGTGATACATGCCGATTCCGAGCACCGGCCGCGCCCGCCTGGCGGCTGCGCAGTCGTCTTGTTAGCCGCTCTGTATCATCACGCAACGACAACCACTGCCAGAACGCCGACCACTGCATCCATCCACGGAAGTCGTGTCGGCACGGTCAGCGCGCCGCCGTCAGCCGCTCGGCCACCCAGCGTTCGGCGAAGCCGTCGCCCCGCGCGTTTTCCAGGAATCCGCAGTGCCCGCCCCAGCGCGCGATCTCCAGCTGCGCGTGCGTCGGCAGGCGCCAGGCGGCGAAGTCTGCGTACGGAATCACCGGGTCGTCCTCGGCCATCAGGATGTCCGAGGGCACCTGCAGGCCGGCCAGGCGGTCGCCGGCAATCGAATAGCTGTCGAAATACGCTTCCAGCGAGCCGTGTCCGGTGTGCTGCACCGCCAGCCAGGCCATCAGTCCGCGCATGTCCAGCGCCAGGGTGGCATCGTCGTAACCGTGCTGGTCGGGAAACAGCTTGCGCTTGCGCAGCAACGAGTCGCGCCATTTGCGGCGGAAGTACCAATCGTAGAACTGCGGGCCCTTTTCCAGCTGGGTCATGGTCGCGGCCGGATCCAGCAACGGGCACACCGCTGCCACGCGGGCCAGCGGCAGCCCGGCCGCCGGGGCGCGCAGGGCCAGCCGCAGCGCGAAGTTGCCGCCCAGCGAATACCCGGCCGCCAGCAGTTGCGGGGCGGGAAAGCGCCGCCACAGATCGCCCGCCGCATTGACCACTTCGTCGATGCGATCGGAATGGAACAGGTCCACATTGAGATGATGCGTGCCGCCGTGATCGCGGAAGTTAAGCCGAAATACCTGGTAGCCCAGACCCAGTAAACGCGCGGCGGTCAGCCGCATGTAATTGGAATCGGCGCTGCCTTCCCAGCCGTGCAACAGCAGCACGGTGCCGCGCACCGGTGCATCGCCGGGCGGCACACTCAGCCAGCCTTGCAGGCGCACGCCATCGCCGCCATCGAGGATATGCTCGCTGGTGACCGCACCGCTGGCGCTCAGCAGCTGGCGGCTGCGGATCCGGCGCAGGGCGCTGCTGCCCAGCACCGATTGCACATGCGGGTTGCGCAGCCAGCGCGGCGGCAGGTAATCGGAGGCGTTCATGCGCGCGTGCGGCCGGGCACTGCCGTGGCGACCGCGGGAGGCAGGGGCGCGCGCATCGTCGGCTCAGGATTCCATCGCGGCGATGATGCGTTGCCGTGAGGTATCGGCCAGACGGCGACGCCCCTCGATGTCGAATGCCCCGATCGGCTCGAGGAAATGCACTTCCGCCAGCCGCGGCGGCTCACCGAGCAGGCGCACGATGTTGGCGAAGAAGCTTTCGCGTTCGCCGAAGGCCACCACCGCCTGTGCATCCCCGCGCACGCCATAGCGCAGCGCGACCGGCTGCACCGGGACGCCGGCTTCGACCGCTGCCTGGAAGATGCGCGCGTGGAATGGTCCCACCTCGGTGCCGCCGCGGGTGCGTCCTTCCGGAAACACGCCGACCGGTCTGCCGCCACGCAGGCGTTGCAGCATTTCCTGCAGCACCCCGCCCATCGATTCGGTATTTCCGCGCTGATGGAAGATGGTCTGGCCCTTGGCCGCCAGCCACCCCACCAGAGGCCATCCGGCGATCTCGCGCTTGGCCACGAAGCCCATCACGCGCTGGCTGTGCAGCATCGGGATATCCACCCAGCTGACATGGTTGGCCACGAACAGGGTGGGGCCGGGCAGCGGCTTGCCGAAACGGCGCAGACGGAAGCCGAAGATGCGCATCAGGTTGCCCTGCCACCAGCGGATCATCACGTGTTCCAGCGTGTCGTCGCGGCCGATGCGGATGCGCGCCAGCGGCGGCGCCACCACGCACAGCATGGTGACCGGCAGGCACAGGCTCAGGTGCAGCAACAGCAGTGGTACCCGATACAGGTACCGGAACCAGCGCAGCACACCGCCAGCATCGCGCGTGGCGTCCAGGGATGACTCGCTCATTCGACCAACGGGACCGGTAACAGGGGAAGGAGGCACGGCTATTGTGACAGCAGCTTGGCCGCGGCGCAGTGCCGGCCGCGCACGGCGCTGTTCCACCCATGCGCTTGCCGGGCGCACTCAGCCATCGCTGCGCGCCACCACGGCCAGCGTCAGGCGCGACACGCAGACCCGTTTCCCGGCCGGATTCTCGATGACGATGTCCCAGACCTGGGTGCTGCGCCCCACGTGCACCGCGCGCGCGGTGCCGGTGACCAGGCCCTGGGTGGCGGCACGCAGGTGGTTGGCATTGATCTCCAGCCCCACGCAGATCTGGCTGCGCATATCCACGCACAGATTGCCGGCGCTGCTGCCCAGGGTCTCTGCCAGCACCACCGATGCGCCACCGTGCAACAGGCCGTAGGGCTGTCGGGTGCGCGCATCCACCGGCATGGTGGCGCGCAGCCAATCGTCGCCGGCATCGGTGAACACGATGCCCAGATGTTCGATCAGGGTGTTGCGGCTGCCGGCGTTGAGGGCGGCGAGGTCGACGGGTTCGCGGAAGGTCATGGGCTGGGGATTGGGGATTGGGAATCGCAACAGCGGTTGCGGGGCCGGGGCCTGATGCAATGCAGCCACGGGGTGGTTCACGCCGTGACGGTAACAGGCCGAGCGGGGTCGTTGCTTGTCGGACGCTGGCGGAATCGGACCCGACGACCGCGGTCGTCTTCAATCCCGGGTGGTGCGGGTCCCGGTGCTGCATGCGGCGCCGGTGCACGCGGCCGACCGCGCGGTGCTCAGAGTATCGGCACCAGACCGGCACCGAAGGCGGTGAGCATGCGCACCAGCAGCCACTTCGGCCCCACGTTGACCTCGGGGAAATCGCCCACGGCCACATAGCACTGCCGGAACTGCGGGTCCTGCCGCTTGAGCGGGAACGGGCAGCCGGGGCCAGGCTGGAACTCGTAGTTGGTGGCGTAGCGCCATGGCCAGAAGTCCAGCACCGGCAGCGCCTCGGACACTTTGCCCACGCTGTAGTTCAAGCCGCTCAGCAGCGGCGGCTTTTCGCGCGGCGCCACCGTCCAGGCGTTCTCCGGGCCGATGTCGCGTTCGATGCTGGCCGCCAGCGCCTGCGCAAAGCGCACATCGTCGATCACCACCGCCGCCTCGGTGTTGTAGTTCTCGCTGCGCGGATCGAAGTTGTGCGTGCCGATCACGCCGATGCGGCGGTCCACCACCAGCGACTTGGCATGCAAGCCCATGCGCGCGCCGGCCCGGGTCACCGGCAGCGGTTTGTTGACCGCACGGGTGCCCAGGAACGAGGGGCGCGTTTCGGTGCGCAATACGCGGCGATCGACCTCGCTACCGCCGGGCGCACGGCCACTGCCGCTGCTGCCGCGCAGAGCGCTGGCCGGCGCCCTCTGCGCGCTACCAGTGCCGCTGGCGCCGCCGCTGCCGCGCACCGCGTTGCCGGCCGCGCTGCCGCCGATCAGGCGGGTGCCACGCTCGTCATCGTCGCTGGCGGCATCGGGGTTGAGCGGATCCGGCAGCAGGTTGGCGTAGTCCACCGGCGCATCCAGCGGAAACGGCTTGAATTCGTACACATTGAAACCCAGCTCGCGCAGGTTGCGGCGTTTGAACTTGTACGACAACGCATAGACGATGGGGTTGTCGGTTGCGGCCAGGCTGTTGGTGGACACCACGATGCGCGGCGGCTGCGGGCGTTGGCGCAATTGACGGAAGATGGCCTGCGCCTCGTCGGACAGCACCAGATACGGCGTCTGCAGCAGCACTTCCTGCTGCGCGCCGGCGATCAGGCTGTCCAGTTCCGGGGCGGTGGACACCGCCTTGGAGGCATGTTCCCTGCGGTGCTTCTGCGGCAGGTCGGCCACGTACAGCACCCGCCGCACCGGCATGGCCGGGGTGACGAAGACATCGCGCACGAACTGCGGATCGCGCGCCTCCCGGTCCACCCGTGCCACCCGCTCGGGGCGCCGGAACTGTGCCGGCGGCATCGGCGGCACGCCCTGCTCCAGCAGCAGCCGGCCCACATCGTTCAGACGCTCGGCCGGGATGCTGCGCCGCGCGCGCCAGAACGCATCGAAATTGGCCGCCATCGCGCGCACTTCCGGCCCCGCCAGGATCACGTCGCGGTCGCGGAAGTTGTATTCGCTGTCCCAGTCGTAATAGTCGTCCTGGTAGTTGCGCCCACCGACCACGCCCAGCACATCGTCCACCACCAGCAGCTTGTTGTGCATGCGTTGGTTGAAACGCCGGAAACAGCACAGCACGCTGCCGGCGTAATCGAAGTAATTGAGTTTGACCTTGCCGAAGGTGGGGTTGTAGATACGCAGCTGCAGGTTTTCATGGCTGCCGGCGAGCGCACCGAGAATCTGCAGATCGGCGATCGCCGACAGCTGGTCGATCAGGATGCGCACCTTGACGCCACGCCTGGCGGCATCGACCAAGGCGTCCAGCACCATGCGCGCGCTGTCGTCCTTGTCGAAGATGTAGGTCTGCAGATCGATGCTGCGGGTGGCGCTGCGGATCAGGTTGAGCCGGGCCACCAGCGATTGCTCGCCGTGATCGAGGATGGTGGCGTAATGCCGCGGCACCGCCGGGGTAGAGGCGGTGATGGCCTCGCCCCCCAACGCGCGCAGCGGCGACGGCTGGGCGCAGTGGTTGGCCTGGCTGCACTCCACCACGGTACTGCGCGCGGCGGCGGCCACGCCGGCGGCACGGTTGCGTTCGATGTTCGACAGGCCGGCGCATCCGGTGCCGAGCAACAGCGTTGCCAGCACGAAGCCCTTCAACAGCAACTTCACGGGCGCCTTGCCTCCTGAAGGCGCCCACGCAGAATGAACGTCACCCTGTCGCCCAGGGCCATCTGCCACGCATTCATTCCATAACGTCCACGCAGCACCGTACCTCGGCTGATCACCTCGCAATCATAGCCCGGCCGCGCGCATTCGGCGGGCGCCACATGCAGCGTCTCCATGTGGGTGATTCCGCGAATGGTCAGGTTGCCGGTGATGTCGCCACCGTCCTTGATCGCGTCGTCGGTGTACGGCAGCGATTCGAATTCCACCACCGGATAGCGCGCCACGTCGAAGAAGTCCTCGCCCCGCATCCAGCCGGTGTAGCGGTCCTTGCCCGGGATCTCCACCTGGGTGGCGTCCAGCCGGAACCGCACCTGCTGACGCTTGTCGGGCAGCTCGACCACTTCACCGCGAAAGCGCGGGAAAATCCCTTCGATCTTCATGCCGAAGCGGGTTCTGATCTCGAAGCCGAAGCGCGATTGCGCCGGGTCGATGGAATGCACCTTCTGCTGCGCCAGGCAGGGCAGCGTGACCCAGAGCGCGAGCCAGGCGTACCAGCGCAACGACGATGACACGGATCAGGGCCACCAGAAGGCAGTCAGACGGGCGATGCCCGGCTCGATGGTGGCTTCCAGCGGCAGTGCCAGCAACGCGATCGAGGCGGTGGGCATGCCACGGTAATCGCCGGTCTGGCCGCTGTGCATCAGCGCCGCGAGGCGTTCCAGCCCGGGGTTGTGCCCCACCAGCAGCAGGCGCTCGGCATCGCGATGCTCGTCCACCAGGCTGGCCAGGGTGCCGGGCGTCGCCTCGTAGACACGCTCGTCCAGGCGCTGTTCGATGTAGCCGGTGAGTTCGAGTACCGCCTCCAGCGTCTCGCGGGCGCGCCTGGCCGGCGAGCACAGCACGCGGTCGGGGACCAGCCGTTGCTCGCGCAGCCAACGCCCGGCCGCTTCGGCCTCGGCGATGCCGTGCGGGGATAACGGGCGATCCAGATCGGCCTGACCGGTGTCGGCCGGCTCGGCATGGGCATGTCGCAACAAGATCAATTCGCGCATTGGAAACTTTCCGGTTCTAGGACTTCTTGAGCCATTTCAGCAATGGCTCCCAGTCCTGTTGATGGTCGCGCACCTGCGCCGAGCGATAGTCGAAGAGGCTGCGGCCCAGTCCGGCCATGACCACGTAGGCCTGCGTGTCGCGCAGCTGCGTCACCAGCGGATATGGCCAGCTGCCGATCATATCGGCGGCCTGTTGCGAGGTCTGGGTCCACGGGCGGGCGCGGTTGAGCACCAGACCCACCGGCAGCTTGCGCTGATGCACGCGCGGCACCTTGGCCAGGGTGTTGAGGAAGCCGACCACTGCTTCGATATCCAGCGCCGAGGACAACACCGGCACCACGACGGCGTCGACATGGTCCAGAAACCCGCCCAGATCGTCGGCCATCGCACCGGCGGGTGCATCGATGACCAGTTGATCGGTGCCCTCGGGTACGGCCGCCTGCCAGTTGCGGCGTTTGGTGGCATCGATGGGCAGGACGGCGCTGTCCAGGCTGGCGCGCCGCTGCGCCCACCGCGTCGACGAGCCCTGCGGGTCGGCATCGGCCAGCACCGTACGCTGGCCCTGCAGCGCCGCATAGGCGGCCAGATTGGTGGCGATCGTGGTCTTGCCGACGCCGCCCTTGGAGGCGGCCACCAGAACTGTCTTCATGCACGCCTCGCTTCCGGGAGCAAGCCGGCAGCGTACACCGCGACAAGGTGAGGAAGTAGTCGAAATGCGTTAAACGCCAGGCGCGGCAGCGGGGCTGCGGGAACCCCAGGCGATCACCGCTGGGGACTGCCGCACATCGTCCGCTGCAGGCGCACCCCGCAGATGGGGCCAGGCAGGCATCGCGACGCAACACGGCCTGCCCGCCAGCGCATGCGCCTGGACTGGCCAGCCAGCCAGCGGGTACGCCCAGGCGTACCTGGGCTCATCCGGCCAGTTGCGCCAGCAGCCAGGCCCATGCAGGCAGGGTCAGCAACGACAACAGGATGCTGTAGCCGACCATGGCCGCGGCCAGACGCGGCGCCAGACGATGCGAAATGGCCAGCGCGGCGGCGGTGATCATGCTGGGCATGGCCGATTCGAGCACATTGGTCTGCAGCATCAGGCCATGCAGGCCGAGCGCCCACGACAGCGGCAGCGCCAGGATCGGCATGACCGCCAGCTTGAACGCAAGGCCCAGCGCCAGCGGCTTGAGCTCGTCGGCCGGCAGGCGCAGTTGCAGTGAAAAGCCCACCGCCAGCATCACCAGCGGCAGCATGGCATCGGCCAGGCTCTTCAGACCGGACCCGATCCAGGCCGGGGGCTGCTCGGGCATCAGGGTCAGCGCGAACAGCAGTGCCCACAAGGGCGGGAATCGCAACACCCGGCCCAGGATCGTCCTGGTGGTCGGCGGGCGATCGCCGCTGTAGCGCGCCAATACGTACAGGCCGAAGGTGGACAGCAGCACGAAGGTACCGAACTGGTCGTAGACCACCGCGTACGGCAACGCCTGGTCGCCCAGCAGCGCGCGTACCATCGGGAACCCGATGAAGCTGGAGTTGGTGAACACCACGCACATCAGCAGCGCGGCGTATTCGCTACGGCCGACCCGCAGCAGGCGGATGCAGCCCCACAGCAACGGCACGATGAGCGCGGTCAGCAGCCACGGGGTGGCGATCACCCCGCCCAACGAGGCGTCCAGGTGCAGCCGCGGCACATAGGTCAGCACCGAGGCCGGCAGGCAGATGTACAGCACGATGCGGTTGAGCACATCGGCACTGTTCTCGGGCAACACCTTGAGCCGCGCGAACAGCAGGCCCAGGCCCAACATCGCCAGGATCAAGGCAAATGCATCCACCGCCATGGGGTGATCGTGTCCGTGGGAAAGCGATGCACAGGATCGCATGGCGCGCGGTGTGCGCAGCGGTGGATGCGTTGCTTGACGGATGCGCGGCGCACGCCACCGAGTTTCGATCACCTCGAAGCCGCAATTGCGGCATTGTTTCCATCGGCGGAAGCCAGCATGTCGACGGCACGGGGCCCTCGCCGCTCCCCGCGGGACACGCGGTGACCCGTCCATGGGCTCGATGCGGCATCCATGCCGCAAGCGGCGGGGACACCACACCAGACAGTTGGCTGGTGGTTTTATTTAAGACGAGGACCGCGCCCGTGGTCTGCGGGCCGCTTGTTGAACCACGCGCACCGACCAACGCGACTGGTCCTTGCCCGCTTACCGTCGCGGGACCTTACGCGGCATGGAGGCCGCGTAAGAGCCTGCACGGACGTACTTGCGGCGTGTCCTGCGATCGTGGGCGGGCAAGGGCCTGCAGCCAAGCCACAGGCCAAGCGCTTTGCGACCTCGCAACGTCGGACAGCAACGCGCTCAGCCATCGTTCCACTCAGGCGTACAGACCCGGTAGAACCTTTCGACGAGCTGGCGGAATCGAGGTTACGCGTCCTCGTTTCGAATTAAGCGGCCTGCCGACGCACCAGATCGAGCCTGGTTGATCGGCAGAGCGTGCCTGGCCCAGCCTCAGCACTGCACGACCCGCGCTGCAGGACATCCCCGCAGCGCGGCGCGGCGCTTACGGAAACGCTGGTGGGTTGGCCTGCCAGGCCGCATGGACCTCGGCGAGGCTGGCCCGCTCTGCGTCGCGCCAGTCCGGCAGCAGGCTGGCGTAGTTGGCGGTACTGCTCCAGCGATCCGGCCAGGTGCGCACCGCGGCGGCATACCATTCGGTCGCCTCCTGCTTGCGCCCGGCGCGCCACAGCGCCAATGCGGCGGCGGTGGGCAACCATTGCGGCGTGGCCGGCCGGCCGTTGGCCAGGTTGGCCCACTGCTGCAGCGCCTTGTCCGGCTTGTCGGCGCGCAACAGGTCCCAGCCGTAGTTCCAGGTAATGGCACGGTATTGCTGGCTGCCATTGGAGACCAGCCCCAACGCCCCCTGGTAGAGCTCGTCGCCCAGCTGCGTTCGCCCACCGGCGTAGGCCAGCGAGGCCAGCTGCGCGCGCGGTTCGGCCGCACGTGCGTCACGCTGCACCATGGTGGCCAGCCGATCGACGACGGCATCGCCCTGCCCCTGCACCGCCACCACCGGCTTGGTCGTGGCGCGGTCTTCGTCGAAATAGAACTCCTTGGGCTTGGGCAGAGTTTGCGCCTGCGCCAACGACCACACGCCCCCGAGCAGGGCCAGGGCGGCCCATGCGTATTTCCTTTTCACTGTGTTTTCCCCTGACAGCAAACGACCCTTCCCGCTCCCATCCTAACCGCAGCGCGGCGGCTGTGCATCCGCAAACCGGCCAGGCGGGTGAAGGCTGGCTGGTACACTTGCCGATGCCGTTTTTGGAACCGTCAGGCGGGTCATGCAGTTTCAGATGACACGTTCAAGGTCCCAGCCACCCTTTCCGGGCACGCCATGACCAGTACCGCTGCACTTTCCTCTCCCGACTCTGCCAACACGCCGGAGCTCGGCCGAGTGGATGCGGACTACACGCTGGAACATAAGTACACGCGCGCCGATGGCCGCATCTATCTGTCGGGCGTGCAGGCGCTGGTGCGGCTGCCCTTGATGCAGCGTCTGCGCGATCAGGCCGCCGGCCTGGACACCGCCGGCTTCGTCAGCGGCTACCGCGGCAGCCCGCTGGGCGGGCTGGACCTGGAGTTGTGGCGCGCACGCAAGCATCTGGAGGCGTCCCGGGTGACCTTCACACCCGGCCTCAACGAGGACCTGGCCGCCACCATGGTCTGGGGCACCCAGCAGACCAACCTGTTCCCCGGCGCGAAAGTGCAGGGCGTGTACGGCATGTGGTACGGCAAAGGGCCGGGCGTGGACCGCAGTGGCGACGTGTTCAAGCACGGCAATGCCGCCGGCACCTCGCCGTTTGGCGGCGTGCTGGCGCTGGCGGCCGACGACCACGCCTGCCGCAGCTCGACCCTGCCGCACGGGTCGGAAGACGAATTCGTCAGCGCGATGATGCCCATCCTCAATCCGGCCGGGGTCCAGGACATCCTGGAGATGGGCCTGCTGGGCTGGGCGATGAGCCGCTACACCGGGCGCTGGATCGGCTTCAAGACCATCGCCGAGACGGTGGAGTCCTCCGCGTCGGTCGAGGTGAATCCGTTCGCGCGCAGCATCGTGCTGCCGGAGGACTTCGCGCTGCCACCGGGTGGTTTGAGCATCCGTTGGCCGGACCCGCCGGTGGATCAGGAAATGCGCCTGCATCGCTATGCGGTAGCGGCCGCGCAGGCATTCGCACGCGCCAACGGCATCGACAAGGTGGTGCTGGATTGCCCGCAGGCACGGCTGGGCATCGTCACCACCGGCAAGAGCTACCTGGACGTATTGCAGGCACTGGAATACCTGGGCCTGGATGCGCGCGCCTGCGCGCAGATCGGCATCCGCGTCTACAAGGTCGGCATGACCTGGCCGCTGGAACCGCTGGGCATCGGCGCGTTCGCGCGCGGGCTGCAAGACATCGTGGTGGTGGAAGAGAAGAAGGCCTTCATCGAGCGCCAGATGAAGGAGCTGTTCTACAACTGGCCAGCCAGCGCGGGCGCGCGGCCGAGCATCGTCGGCAAGTACGACGAGCAAGGCGCCTGGATCCTGCCCTCCACCGGCGAGCTGACCCCGGCCACCATTGCCGCGGTGATCGGCAAGCGCATCCTGCGCCTGCTGCAGACGAGCACGGTCGATACCGAATCGATCGAGCAGCGCTTGCGCTGGATGGAAGCCAAGGAAGCGGAGATGGCGCTGCCACGGGCGCAGTTCCCGCGCGTGCCGCATTACTGCTCCGGATGCCCACACAACACCTCTACCGCGGTACCGGAAGGTTCGCGTGCGCTGGGCGGCATCGGCTGCCATTACATGGTGACGTGGATGAATCGCGCCACCGACACCTTCACGCACATGGGCGGCGAAGGGGTGACGTGGTCGGGGCAGGCGCCGTTCACCGACACGCCGCACGTGTTCCAGAACCTGGGCGACGGCACCTATTTCCACAGCGGCTCGCTGGCGATCCGGCAGTCGGTGGCCACCGGCGTCAACATCACCTACAAGATCCTCTACAACGATGCGGTGGCGATGACCGGCGGGCAGCCGGTGGACGGCACGCTCACCGTGCCCGATATCGCCCACCAGCTGCGTGCCGAAGGCATCCACGAGATCGTGGTGGTCAGCGACGACATCGGCAAGTGGACGCGGCGACGCGACCTGTTTCCTGCCGAGGTCGCATTTCATGATCGTGGCGAACTGGACGCGGTGCAGCAGCATCTGCGCACCGTCAAGGGCGTGTCGATCCTGATCTTCGACCAGACCTGCGCCACCGAAAAGCGCCGCCGCCGCAAGCGCGGCAAGCTCATCGACCCGCCCAAGCGGGTGATGATCAACTCGCTGGTGTGCGAAGGCTGTGGCGACTGCGGCGAGAAGAGTTTCTGCGTATCGGTGCTGCCGAAGGAGACCGAGTTCGGGCGCAAGCGCCAGATCGACCAGTCCAACTGCAACAAGGACTATTCCTGCGTGTCGGGCTTTTGCCCGAGCTTCGTCACCGTGCATGGCGGTGCGCCACGCAAGGGCAAGCAACGCGACGCCAGCGCATTGCTGGAGGCACTGCCTGCGCCGCCACAACGCACGACGCTGGAACAACCCTGGAACATCCTGATCACCGGCGTTGGCGGTACCGGCGTGGTGACCATCGGCGCCTTGCTGGGCATGGCAGGGCATCTGGAGGGCAAGGGCGCCACGGTGCTGGACCAGACCGGCCTGGCGCAGAAAGGCGGCGCGGTGACCACGCATATCCGTATCGCCCGCCGGCCCGACGATATCCACGCGGTGCGCATCGCTGCCGGCGAAGCGGATCTGGTGCTGGGTTGCGACATGGTGGTGGTCAACGATTACTGGGCCTTGTCCAAGGTGCGCGACGGCCGTACCCAGGTGGTGCTCAACACCTATGAGGCGATGCCGGGCACGTTCACCACCCAGCCGGACCTGCAGTTCCCCGCCGCGCAGATCATCGCCGGCGTGCGTACCGCACTGGGTGGGCGCGAGCCGTTGCTGCTGGATGCCACGCAACTGGCCACCGCCCTGCTGGGCGATGCCATCGCCAGCAACCTGTTCGTGCTGGGCTATGCCTGGCAACACGGGTTGGTGCCGTTGTCGCATGCGGCGCTGATGCGTGCGATCGAGCTCAATGGCGCCGCCATTGCGATGAATCGGCAGGCCTTCGCCTGGGGCCGCCTGGCGGCGATCGATCTGCCGGCAGTGCAACGCGCCGCGGGCATGGCTGGCGCCGGCATGCCGGCACACCTGCACGGCGATACGCCCGCGGCACGTGCGCCGGGGAGTTGGGAGGAGCACGATCTCAGCGGCCAGAGCGCACCGCGCGCGTTGCCGCAGACCGATGGCGGCACGCTGCATGGCGACGTCGCTGCACCGGCCGCTCCGCTCGACGACGAGCAGCTGGCGCACTCGCTGGACGAGGCCATCGCGCGTCGCGTCGCGTTTCTGACCGACTATCAGGATGCGGCCTACGCGCAGCGTTACCGCGCGTTGATCGAGCGCGTGCGCAGCCACGAGGCGCAACGCGTGCCCGGCAGCAGCGCGCTGACCGAAGCGGTCGCCCGTTACGCCTTCAAGCTGATGGCCTACAAGGACGAATACGAAGTGGCGCGGCTCTACACGCGTGGCGATTTCCAGCGCCGGTTGCAGCAGCAGTTCGAAGGCGACTACACGCTGCGCTTCCATCTGGCGCCGCCGTTGCTGGCGAAAAAGGACGCGCATGGCAATCTGATCAAGCGCGAATACGGGCCATGGATGTTCACTGCCTTCAAGCTGCTGGCACGGCTGAAGTTCCTGCGCGGTGGCAAGCTCGACGTGTTCGGCTACACCGCCGAGCGGCGCGGCGAACGCCAGTTGATCGTCGACTACCTCGCCACGGTGGAGCTGTTGCTGGAACGCCTGGATGCCGACAACGTGGGCCTGGCCGCGCAGATCGCCAGCATTCCGGAACACATCCGTGGCTACGGCCATGTCAAGCATGCGCACCTGCAGGAAGCCAAGGCACGCGAAGCCGCGCTGCTGGCGCAGTGGCGCAATCCGAAGGCGTTGCACGTGGTGCAGACGGCTTGATGTCGGCGAACGATGATATTTGATTGATGTCATCGTTCGACTACATTTCTGGGGTTTGATCGGCTGCGGGGCGGATTGACGTGCCGATGTAACCGATTGGCGACATTGCGCAAATGTCGTCGATCGCTTACATTATAGCCATGGATACTGCCCGCACTCCCTCCGATGTCGGCAACATCATCCGCGCCAGGCGCAAACGCCTGGGCTGGGATCAGGCTCGCCTGGCCCACGAAATCGGCGTGAGCCGGCAATGGATCGTCGATATCGAAAAAGGCAAGCCGCGCGCGGAGCTGCAGCTGATCCTACGCGCGCTGCAGGCGCTGGGGCTGGAGTTGATGCTGGGCCCGAGCGCTGCTCAGGTTCCGCCGGTGAATGCGCCTGATGGCGGCACCCTGACACCGATCGATCTCGACGCGATCATTGAACACAACCGGTCCAATTCACGATTGGGAACGAATGTTCTCAATGCGTTCAACAACAACATCTTCGAGAATCAATTCTCCTCGCTCGATCGGCCGAAAAACACCGGCTTGCATGGACCATTCTCGGCAACGGATGCTTTAAAACAGTCTCCGGCGCAGGCAGCATCGGCAGCAGCCCTGAATCACTATTCCTCGATGGTCGATGCGCCAAATGAAAGAAATTTGGTGAGTGAGCCGCTGCAAAAGCAGTTTCCCGCGCTTGATCGTCCGAAGATTGGCCAGACAACGAAAATGCCCAGGGTTAGATCGACATCTTCTAAAAAGAAGGGCGATCCGTGAGACTGGTCGCGCTGATCGAAAATCAGGTGATCGGCCATCTGGCGTCCGGCCCGCATGGGCATCCACGATTCACCTACGCGCCGGACTGGCAGCAATCGAAAAGTGCGATACCGCTGTCGTTGAACCTTCCCCTCAGCAAGGAGCATCACCCGACCGAGGCGGTCAGTGCAGTGCTGTGGGGCCTGCTGCCAGACAACGAAGCCACCTTGCAACGCTGGGCCTCCAGGTTCCAGGTTTCGCCGCGCAATCCGCTCGCCCTGTTGTCGCACGTCGGCGAGGATTGCGCCGGTGCGGTGCAGTTCGTCACCGAGGCCAGGCTCGAGGATGTGCTATCCGGCGCCAGCGATGGCATCGAACCGCTCACCGATGACGAACTGGAAGCACGCTTGCGCAGGCTGCGCCAGGATGTCGGTGCAGCGCGCCAGGTCGATGACGTCGGTCAGTTCAGCCTGGCCGGTGCCCAGGCCAAGATCGCCCTGCTGCACGATGGCCAGCAGTGGGCCATCCCGGCTGGGCGCATCCCAACCACACATATCCTCAAACCACCGAGTGGCGAGTACGACGGATTCGTCGAGAACGAGCTTTTCTGCCTGCGCCTGGCGCGCAGTATCGGTCTGCCCACCGCAGCCGCCCAAGCGCTGCGCGTCGGCGCTGAAACCGCCATTTGCGTCAAACGTTACGACCGCATCCCTGTTGACGGAGTGCTGCTGCGCATCCACCAGGAAGATACCTGTCAGGCGCTGGGGGTGATGCCGCACATCAAGTATCAGAACCAGGGCGGTCCTGGGGTGGAGGCGATCTCACAACTCTTGTGGACGCACTCGTCGCAACCGCGGCAAGACGTCGAAACCCTGTTCCAGGCCCTGGTCTTCAATTACCTGATCGGCGGCACCGATGCGCATGCGAAGAACTATTCGCTGCTGCTCGGCCAACACCGGCAGGTCCGGTTGGCGCCGTTGTACGACCTTTCCAGCGCCCTGCCGTATCCGCAGCTGCAACAGCGCAAACTCAAGATGGCGATGAGCATCGGCAGTCATTATCGCTGGTGGGACATCCGTCCAAGCGACTGGATGCGGGTCGCCGGCACATTGCGCCTGGATGCATCTGAGTGCCTTGCATGGATGCGCTGGACCGTCAGCGCCCTGCCCGATCGAGCGCAGGAACTGCTTGCCGAGCTTTCGCGGGAAGGCCTTGCGCACCCGGTCCTGAATGTCTTGGTGGGAGAAATTGCAGGCGCATGCAGCCGCCTGTGCAAGTTGTTGCCGTCGGGTTGATCCGTTCGATACCGCCATACATGGCGGATGGCGTCTCCAAGCGGCCGCGCATCAATCGAAACGCGGCCCGCGCATCAGGCGAATCGGTCCGCGTGCGGAGGCAAGGCCCACGGTTCGCCCCTGCTGGGTGATGCGCACCAGACCCTTGCCCGCGGCGTCGGCGGCAACCGCGCGCACCCGCGGCATCAAGGCACGCCACACCGCCACGTCATCGCTCAGCGCGCGCGCAACGTCCGAAGGACAGATGGAGTGCTGCGGCTGCCGCTGTGCGAGCAGCTGCCGCATGACCGCGACAATCTGCGCATCGGCCGGCTGCTGCGCGCTGGACACTTGCGCCTACAGCGGCCGCAACAAGCGCAGGCCGAACCAGTCCTTGGCATCGTTCCAGCCGTGGGTGACCTTGAGGCCGGCCGCGGCGGCGAGTTCGGCAAAGCGCGCATCGGTGTACTTGTAGCTGTATTCGACCTGCATCGCCTCGCCTTCGGCAAAGCCGAATTCCTGCCCGCCGACGTTTACGCGCTGGTCGCGCTGGCTGATCAGGAAGGTTTCGATACGTCCGCGTTCGCGCGCGTACACCGCATGGTGACGGAAGCCGGCAAGATCGAAATCGCTGCCGATCTCGCGGTTGAGTCGCGCCAGCAGGTTCAAGGTGAACTCGGCGGTGACGCCTGCCGCATCGTTGTAGGCCGCTTCGATCAGCCTGGTGTCCTTGTCCAGATCGATACCGATCAACGCGCATCCATCGCTGCCCATGGTCTGGCGCATCGCGTCCATCAAGGCGATGGCAGCGGTATCGGTGAAATTGCCCAGCGTCGAGCCGGGGAAGAACACCAGGTGCCGGCGCGCGCGACGTTGCGCATCGGGTAGCCGCAACGGCTTGGTGAAGTCGGTGCACACCGGCAGCATCTGGATCTGCGGAAACTGCTGCGCCAGCCGTGCGGTGCTCTCCAGCAGCGCGGTGCGCGAAATCTCCAACGGTGTGTAAGCCACCACATCGCGCAGGCCCTGCAGCAGCAGTTCGGTCTTGCGACCGCTGCCGCTGCCGTACTCCACCACGTGCACGCTGGCGCCGATGGCCTGGGCGATCGACGGCATGCTGGTCTCCAGCAGCGCCAGCTCGGTGCCGGTGAGGTAGTACTCCGGCTGCCGGGTGATGGCTTCGAACAACTGCGAGCCGCGCGCATCGTAGAAATACTTGGATGGCAAGGTCTTGGGCGTCTGCGACAACCCGGCCAGGGCATCGGCGGTGATGTCGTCCGGCTGCGGACGCAGGTCGGTCAGCGCGGCATGGGCGCGTTGCATGGCATGGGCGGCAGCGTTCACGGCAGATCCTTGGCAAGGCGCACGCCGGCGAACTGCCAGCGCGCATCGGAGGGAAAGAAGTTGCGATAACTGGCGCGCATGTGGCTGGACGGCGTGGCGCAGCTGCCGCCACGCAGCACCCACTGCGCGTTCATGAATTTGCCGTTGTATTCGCCCAGCGAACCGGGCCACGGTGCGAAACCCGGATACGGCAGGTACGCGCTGCCGGTCCACTCCCAGACATCGCCAAACAGTTGCTGCAGGCCGGTATCCACGGCCTGTGCGCCGCGCGGATGCAAGGCATCGCTGTCGACGAAATTGCCTTGCACCGGCATCCCGGCGGCGGCCAGCTCCCACTCGGCTTCGGTCGGCAGGCGCGCACCGGCCCAGCGTGCGAAGGCATCGGCCTCGAACAGGCTCAGGTGGCAGACCGGCGCATGCGGATCGCGTGCGCGCCAGCCATCCAGGGTGAACTCGCGCCCGTCCGTGTCCCAGTACAGCGGATGCTGCCAGCCTTGCGTCTGCACCATGGCCCAGCCATCGCTGAGCCAGGCTCCGGCGGTGCGATAGCCGCCATCGTCGACGAACTGCTGGAATTCGGCATTGCTGACCACGCGATTGGCCAGCGCATGTGCACCGACCAGCACACGATGGCGCGGGGATTCGTTGTCGTAGGCGAAGTGCTCGCTGTGCGGCCAGGAAGGCGCGCCGATTTCCGCGATCTGCTCGTCGCGTGCCTGCCAGCGCAGTGCGCTGCCGGCTGCACGCGGCGCATCGTGCCTGTCGCGATAGGCCGGCTGCAACGGATTGCTCCAGAGCGCGTGCTTGATATCGGTCAGCAGCAGCTCCTGGTGCTGTTGTTCGTGCTGAATGCCCAGCTGCACGATGGTGCGGGCCTGCGCATCTAGCGCGCCATCGCGCAGGCGCAGTTGCATCTGGGTATCTATCGCCGCGCGGTAGTCACGCACCTGCTGCAACGACGGACGCGACAGGACACCGCGACGCGCGCGTGCATGCATCGGGCCCACGCTCTGGTAGTAGCTGTTGAACAGGAAATCCCAGGCCGGATCGAAGACGCGATAGGCCGGATCGGCCTGCAACACGAACCGCTCGAAGAACCAGGTGGTATGTGCCAGATGCCATTTGCTAGGGCTGGCATCGGGCATGCTCTGCACCATCGCGTCTTCGGCGCTCAGGGGTGCGGCAAGGCGGTCGCTCAGCGCGCGGGTCTGCGCATAGCGTTCCAGCAGGCCGGGCTGCTGGTGCTGGCGGTCGACCAGCAAGGGTGAGAGTGCAGACATCGCCGTATGCTTGGGGAGCGCCTGTGAACGTGCCGTGTCGGCGCGGTGGCAGCTGGCGGTAAGCTGTACGCATGTCATCGTCGATGTTGTCCAGTCCGCTCCCCGCTCCACTGGAGTGGGCACACCGCCCGCAGGCGTTTGCGCTTACCGGTGAGGTCGTTTATCTGGACGCCGCCTCGCGCGGCCCGTTGCTGCGCGCGGTCCAGTCCGTCGCGCATCAGGCCGTGGATGCGCTGGCCACACCATGGCGCCTGTCCTTCGATGCGTGGTTGCTGCAGCTCGAACAGCTGCGTGGGCTTGCCGCCGGCTTGTTCGATCACGACGCCGAGGCGCTGGCCGTGCTGCCATCGGCTGCGCATGGTCTGGCCACTGCGGCGCGCAATCTGCCGTTGCAACGCGGCGATGCCGTGTTGGTGCTGGAAGGACAGTTTCCGTCCAATTTGCTGGTCTGGCAGCGCCGCTGCGCCGAGGTGGACGCGCGGATCGTCGCGGTGCCGGCCACGCCCGGTGTTGGATTGACCGATGCGGTGCTGCACGCCATTGCCCAGACACCGGCATTGCGCATCGCCAGCCTGCCGCAGGCATATTGGCTGGATGGCCGGCAACTGGATCTGGACCGCATCAGCGCCGCGGTGCATGCGCGCGGTGCGGCGCTGGTGCTGGACCTGAGCCAGAGCCTGGGCGTGTTGCCCACCGATCTGCCGCGCTGGAAACCGGAGTTCGTGGTCAGTGTGGGCCACAAGTGGCTGCTGGGGCCGATGGGCCTGGCCTGGTTGTGGGCGGCGCCGCACTGGCGCGCCCATGGCGTCCCGATCGAAGAGCACTGGATTGGCCGCGATGCCGGCAGCAGCTGGGAGTTTCCGGTTGCGCAGGCGCCGCACTATCGCGATGGCGCACGCCGCTTCGATGCCGGCGGCGTGGCCGACCCACTGCGTATTGCGATGGCGACGGCGGCGTTGCAGCAGGTCATGGCCTGGCAACCGGCGCGCATTGCGCAGGCATTGGGTGCGCTCACCGCGCAGTGGGATACCGCCCTGCAGGCGCGTGGGCTGGGCGACTGGTGCACGCCCGGACATGCGCCGCATCTGACCGCCCTGCAGCCGCCCGCCGCTGCGCTGGATGCGGTGGCAGCGACGCTCGGCGCGCTCGGGGTGATCTGCACGCGCCGGCACGGGCGCTTCAGGATCGCACCGCATTTGCATGTCACCGAACACGCGCTGGAACGGGTGATTGCCGCGCTGCCGAACGGGTGATGCGGCGCGCGCCGCGCTCCCCGGTCGATACACTGCGCCAGGGCCCCTCATCCGCCCTTCGGGCACCTTCTCCCGCACGCGGGAGAAGGAGATGACTCACGCAAGTGGGAGGAGGAGTGACTCACGCAAGTTGGAGAAGGAAATGACAGCTTACCGCTGCTGGCTGATCCGCAAACCGCGCGGCGTGACCCAGCGCTCCAGACCTTCGAACACCGCCTGGACCAGCAAGGCCAGCACCGCGGCCGGAATCGCGCCTTCCAGGATCAGGCCAAGATCGTCCAGGCGGATGCCGGTGAGGATCGGCTGGCCGTAGCCGCCTGCGCCGATCAGCGCGCCCAGGGTGGCGGTACCGACATTGATCACCGCAGCGGTCTGGATGCCGGCCACGATCGTGCGGCGTGCCAACGGCAGTTCGATGCGCCACAACCGCGTCCATGCCGGCAGGCCGATCGCTTCGGCGGTCTGGCGCAACTCGCGCGGGATCGAGCTCAGCCCGGCATGCGTATTGCGCACGATCGGCAACAGGCTATACAGGAACAGCGCCGCAATCGCCGGCTTGGCGCCGATACCGAACAGCGGAATCATGAAGACGAACACCGCCAGCGACGGCAGGGTCTGCAGCACACCGGTCAGCGACAGCACCACCTGGCCCAGCCGTGGTCGGCGTGCCGCCAGCACGCCCAACGGCAGGGCGATCAGCAAGGCGAACCCCAACGAGCTGCCGACCAGCGCCAGGTGTTCGCGGGTGTGTCGCCATAACCGGCTGATGCGCGAGTCGATGTTCGAGACAGGCTTCACGCCCAGCCATTGCGCGGCCACCGCGGCTTCGCTCTTGCGCTCCAGCTTCACCTGCGCATTGAGTTGCTGCATGGTTGCTTCGTCGATGCGTCCCTGCAGGCCTTGCAGTGCCTGCAGCATCTTCGGTGCGCGTTGCGCCAGATCCTTGCGGTACAGGAACACCGCCTGGTAATCGGGAAAGTAGTGGCGGTCGTCGCGCAAGACCTGCAGCCGGTAATACGCAATCTCCGCATCGGTGCTGTACAGATCGGTGACCTCGATGGCGCCGCTGTGCAGCGCGCGATAGGCCAGGTCGTGATCCAGTCCGGTGGCGGTCTGCGGCAAGGCATAGGCGGCGCGCACGCCAGGCCAGCCGTCGGCACGCTGCATGAACTCGTTGCTCAGGCCGATCTTCAACGCCGGGTGGCGTACCAGCTCCGACAGCGTGCTGATGCCCAGTGCCTGCGCACGTTCGCGACGCATGCCGAATGCATAGGTGTTCTGGAATCCCAGCGACTGCGTCATCGCCAGCCCACGCGCGTCCAGTGCGGTGCGCAGCGCTTCCTGGCTGGCCTTGGGCAGTTGCAGCAGTTCCTGCGCCAGGGTGCCGGTGTATTCGGCATAGGCATCGATCTGCCCGGTCTCCAGCGCGCGCCACAGGATGCGGGTGCCGCCGAGCTGGGCGCGATGCTGCACATCCACCCCGTCGCGCTTGCCGGCGGCGGTGGCGATCTCGCCCAGGATCACTGCTTCGGTGAAGTTCTTCGAGCCGATGGTGACCTGCGTGGCCTGCACGCCGAGGCTGCACAGCAGCAACATCGTGGCGACGAGTACACGCGCCCTCATGCGGCGTCGCCGATGCTGCGCTGGGCAGTGAGAAAGCGATGCACGAAGGGCTCGGCCGGGTGCTCGAGCAGACTGCGCGCAGTGCCCTGTTGCAGCACCCGACCGGCGCGCATCAGCACCAGGGTATCGGCCAGATACGCCGCCTCGGCCACGTCGTGAGTGACCAGCACCACGGTCTTGCCGAGCTGGACGAACAGTTCGCGCATCTGCGCCTGCAGGTCGTAACGCACGATGGGATCGAGTGCGCCCAGTGGCTCGTCGAGCAGCAGGGCCGGCGGGTCCAGCATCAGCGCGCGGATCAGGCCCACCCGCTGCCGCTGACCGCCCGAGAGCTGGGCCGGGTAGCGCGCCAGCAGCTCCGGCGGCAGCTGGCACAGTGCGCACAGCGTCTGCAGGCGCGCGTCGATGCGCTCGCGCGTCCATCCCAGCGTCTGCGCCAGCAACGCCACGTTGCTGCGCGCATCCAGATGCGGGAACAGCCCGCCCTCCTGGATCACATAGCCGATGCGCTGGCGCTGTGCCTGCAGCCGCTGGCGTTGCAGTGGCGTGCCATCGAAGACGACCGTGCCACTGTCGGGCCAGTCCAGCCCGACCAGCATGCGCAACACGGTGGACTTGCCGGCGCCGCTGGGACCGATCAATGCCGTCGTGACACCGCTGGCGAACGTCAGCGTGACGTCGTCCAGTGCGATGGACTGGCCGTAGCGGCGGCTGACCCGATCGAGAGTGAACATGCGCTCGAGCTTGCCGAAAACGCCGTCAGCCGGGCGCGAAGGCGCGCATCAGCGGGGTGGCGCCAACAATTCGCGCGCGCTCAGAAACCCGTCGCCGTTGGCATCCTGCCGCGCGAAGCGCTCGATCAAGGTGGCGCGGTGCGCAGCGCGGGTGATCGGCTTGCCGCGTCGCCCCGGCAACTCCTCGCCCTGCAGCACGCCATCGTGATCGGTATCGCGCTGATCGAAGGCGTAGCTCATCCAGGCCAGATACTCGTCGCGGCTGACGCGTCCATCGCCGTCGGTGTCCATGCGCTTGAGATAGTCCTGGCTGTCCTGAACCTGCGCCTGCAGCGCGGGCGTGCACGCGCCGACCAGGCAGGCCGCAGCCAGCGCGCGCCACACCCTGCGGCGGCTCCGGCACGCGCTGGCCACGCCCGGGACCTTGCCGACCTCAGACCGCACTCAGCGCATACCCCTTGAGCCGCGCGGCGTAGGCCTGCAGCGCGGCGTTGCCGCTGGCCTCGGCCTCATGGCACCACTGCTGCAATTGCCTGAGCCGCTCGGAGGCGTCGTGACTGCGCGCTTCCAGCACTGCGGTCAGACGTGCGCGATAGTCGATCAGGGTGCGCATCCGCGGGCGCTGCGCCACCCAGGCCTGCAGTTGCGCGCGCGCATCCGGCTTGAGCCAGCGGCCGTCGTCGACCAGGCCCTTGCGCAGGCGCCGCGGCAACAGCTCGCGCAGCTTGGCGCCGGTGGCGGCCGCCTCTTCGCGCAGTGCCGGCTTGAGCACATTGCGCTGGTAGTCGGTCATGGCCTGGAAACGATGCGACAGCAGGGCCTTGAGCGTGTCGGCATCGGGCACGGCGATGTTGGGGCGGATGTCCAGCGATGGCGCCACCCGCAGCACCTTGGCAAGACCCAAGGCCTGCAGGCCGACAATGGCGATCCAGCCGATGTCCAGCTCCCAGCGCCGCATCGAGAACCGCGCCGAACTGGGGAAGGCATGGTGGTTGTTGTGCAGCTCTTCGCCACCGATCCACAGCGCCCACGGCGTGAGGTTGGTGGAGGTATCGGCCGATTCGAAGTTGCGGTAGCCCCACCAGTGACCCAGCCCGTTGACCACGCCGGCCGCCCAGAACGGAATCCACGCCATCTGGATCGCCCACAGTGCAACGCCCGGCAAACCGAACAGCACGACATTGATCACTCCCAGCGCGATCGGGCCGGCGTTGGCGTGCGGCGTATACAGATGCCGTTCGATCCAGTCGGCAGGCGTGCCCTTGCCGTATTGCGCGATGTCGGCACGCTCGGCGCGCGCCTGGCGATACAGCTCCACGCCGCGCCAGAACACCTGGCCGATGCCCTTGGTCTGCGGGCTGTGCGGATCCTCGTCGGTCTCGACCTTGGCGTGGTGCTTGCGATGGATCGCCACCCACTCGCGGGTGATCATCGAGGTGGTGAGCCAGGTCCAGAAGCGGAAGAAGTGCGCCAGCACCGGATGGAAATCCACGCCGCGGTGCGCCTGGCTGCGGTGCAGGTACAAGGTCACCGCGAAGATGGTGAGCTGGGTGAACACCAGCAGCACCACAAGCATGCCCCACACGCCCAGGCCGGCCACGCCGGAGGTCAGGAAGTCGATGATCGGGTCGGGCAACATCGGCAATTCCACGGCGGCGGTATCTCGTTGGTCGGTGCAGACATGATGGGGGCGATCGCGGCAAACTTCACCCTGCGCAAGCGTAGGGTGATGCCCACATCGCCAAGCGGTTCACACGATTTCTTCCACTGCCCGACATTGTTGCGTATGACTGTTGCTGTCTCTGTTTCCACCGCCGCTGCGGACGCCGCCGCCTTGATCGAACTCGACCAGGCAAGCGTGATGCGCGGCCAGGTGCGGGTGCTGCATGCCTTGTCCCTGCGCATCGCGCTGGGGCAGCACACCGCGATCCTCGGGCCCAACGGCTGCGGCAAGTCGTCCTTCATCAAACTGATCACCCGCGAGTTGTATCCGCTGGCGCGCGGCGATGGCCAGGCAGCGGTGAAGGTGCTGGGGCAGACGCGCTGGCAGGTGGATCGGCTGCGCTCGCAGCTGGGCATCGTCACCGCCGATCTGAGCGTCAACCTGGCCGACATGCCGGGGCTGGATGTGGAAAGCGCGGTGCTGTCGGGGTTTTTCGCCAGCTACGTGGTGCCGCCGCACCGCGAGATCGACGACGGCATGCGCGCACGTGCGCGCGAGGCGCTGGCGCTGGCGCGCGCCCTGCCGCTGCTGGACCGGCCGTTCGCCGAGTTGTCGGCCGGCGAGACGCGCCGGGTGCTGATCGCCCGCGCCCTGGTCAATCGCCCGCAGGCGCTGTTGCTGGACGAGCCTTCCACCGGCCTGGATCTGGTCGCGCGCCAGCACCTGCTCGACACCATGCGACATCTCGCCCAGCAGGGCATCACGCTGGTGCTGGTGACCCATCACATCGAAGAGATCGTGCCCGAGATCGCGCGGGTGATCCTGCTCCGCGCCGGCAAGGTGGTGGCCGATGGCAGCCGCGATGCCCTGCTGACCGATGCCAGCCTGTCGGCGGTGTTCGACGGCCCGGTGCGCGTGCAGCGCGATGGCGAACGCTATTGGGCGACGGTCGGCGCATGACGCGGTGATCGTCGCCATACGCTGCGTGCCACCGCAACCGGCCCGGCTGCGGCCCGCCATGACCTTGGACACGGGACGCGGCGGCCGGCGCTGCCGCTAGACTCGGCGCACACACGCAGACAGGAGTCGTTCCGATGGCCCAGTGGTATTTCCATGTTCCCGGACAGGCCGACCGTATCGGCCCGCTCGACGATGCCAGTGCCCGCGCCCATGCCCAGCGCCAACCCGATGCATTGGCCTGGCGCGAGGGCCTGGAGGGCTGGACCCCGGCGCGGCAACTGGCCGAGCTGCAGGGCGGCGGCAGTGCGCCGCCGCCGCTGACCGGCACGGCCGGGCGCGCCGACGAGATCGATTACCGCATCGTCGGCAACGACATGCAGTTCGTCGAAGTGGAGCTGGACCCGGGCGAGAGCGCCATCGCCGAGGCCGGTGCGCTGATGTACAAGGATGCGGCCGTGCAGATGGACACCGTGTTCGGCGATGGCTCGCACGCTGGCCAGAGCGGCGGCAGCGGGTTGATGGGCAAGCTGTTGTCGGCCGGCAAGCGCGTGGTCACCGGCGAAAGCCTGTTCACCACCGTGTTCACCCACGCCGGCAGCGGCAAGGCCAAGGTGGCGTTCGCCGCCCCCTACCCCGGCACGGTGCTGGCGCTGCGCCTGTCCGAACACGGCGGCCAGCTGATCTGCCAGAAGGACAGCTTTTTGGCCGGCGCGCGCGGGGTGGCACTGGGTATCGCATTGCAGAAGAAAATCCTCACCGGCCTGTTCGGCGGCGAAGGCTTCATCATGCAGAAGCTCGAAGGCGACGGCTGGGTGTTCGTGCACGCCGGCGGCACCGTGGTGGAACGCGAACTGGGCCCCGGCGAGCGGATCGACGTGGACACCGGCTGCGTGGTCGCCTATCACGCCGGCGTGGACATGGACGTGCGCCGCGTGGCCGGCCTGAAGAGCATGTTCTTCGGCGGCGAAGGCGTGTTCCTGGCCACCCTCACCGGCCCGGGCAAGGTATGGCTGCAGTCGTTGCCGTTCTCGCGCATGGCCGGGCGCATGCTGCAGGCTGCCCCCCAGGCCGGCGGCCAGCAGCGCGGCGAAGGCTCGGTGCTGGGCGGTCTCGGGCGGTTGCTGGATGGCGACAACCGGTTCTGAGTGCTGGCCGGCGTGGCGGTTCGGCACGCACTCCGGTGCGAGCGGGTCGTGCTGTCGCCATCGGGAACGCCCCCATCCGCCCTTCGGGCACCTTCCCCCGCGCGCGGGGGAAGGAGATGCACCGCGTCGATGTCTGCACGCTGCAGGAAAATCGGCTCCCATCCGGATCAGCCGCCGTTTGCGCGACGCGTGTATTCTGCCTCGCCTTTCCCGAGACGTTTTCGCCATGACTGCGCTCCGCCGCTCCCGCTCGCTCACGCTGCTGTCCCTGCTCGGTCTGCTCTCGGCCTGCGGTGGCGAGCCGCGCGCGGCTGCACCGGCACCGGTCGTGCAGCCCCCCGCCGCCGCTGCGCCCAAGCCGGTGAAGATCGGCATCGCGCTCGGTGGCGGTGCGGCCAAGGGGTTTGCACACATCGGCGTGATCAAGATGCTGGAGGCCAACGGATTCGCCCCGGTGGTGGTGTCCGGCACCAGCGCCGGCAGCGTGGTCGGTGCCTTGTATGCCAGCGGCATGGACGCGTTCCAGATGCAGGAAAAAGCCGTGGCTTTGGACCAGACCAGCATTCGCGATGTGCGGCTGTTGTCCGGCGGCCTGGTGCAGGGGCAGAAACTGCAGGATTACGTCAATGCGCAACTCGGCGGCAAGCCCATCGACAAGTTGCGCAAGCCGTTCGCCGCGGTGGCCACCCGCCTGGAAGATGGTGAGCGAACCGTCTTCGTGCGCGGCAATGCCGGCCAGGCGGTGCGCGCGTCCAGCAGCATCCCCGGTGTGTTCGAGCCGGTGACCATCGGCAAGTATCACTTCGTCGACGGCGGCGTGGTCAGCCCGGTGCCGGTGGATGCGGCGCGCCAGCTGGGCGCCGAGTTCGTGGTGGCAGTGGATATCTCCAGCAAGGCCAGCGGCAAGAATCCGGGCGATCTGCTCGGCACGGTGAATCAATCGATTTCGATCATGGGCCAGCGCCTGGGCGAAGCCGAACTCAAGCGCGCCGACATGGTGATTCGCCCCAAGGTCAGCGATATCGGCTCGGCCGACTTCAACCAGCGCGGCACCGCGATCCTGGAAGGCGAACGCGCAGCGATGGCGGCGATGCCGCAGATCCGCGCCAAGGTCGCGCAGTTGCAGGCCGCGCGCAGCAGCGCGGTGCGCAACGCCGCCGAGCAGGCCGCCGCGGCCAAGCAGCAGGCCTATCAGCGCTGCCTGGAGCAGCGCTCGCGCTGGGACAAGTTGCGCGGCAAGGACGAGGACTGCGTGGCGCCGTGATGGCTGCAGCGGCCTGGTTCATCGGGAAAGCATCGCGGCCGGGGCCGCTCCTACGAAGAGCCAGCGCATCTTTCCGCGGCGCCCCGCGAGCCCACACGCCTTCGGCAGCCCGAAGCCGCCCCCTGTCGGAGCGGCCCTGGCCGCGATGCGTCACTGATAGTCACGCAGCGTCGGCGACAGCTCTCAATACCGCCAGCGCAGCGACACGCTGACGAAGCGCGGTTCGCCGTAGTTCTGGTAGTCCAGGTTCGCCCAATAGGTTTTGTCGAATGCGTTGCGCACCGCCAGTGTGGCGGTCCACTGCTCGCTGATGCGGTAGTTGGCGTTGAAGTGCACCAGCGCGTACGGGTTCTGCACCACGGTGACCGGCGTGGTGGCGCCGCTGCCGTCGCCGGTGGGGCGCGCGATGTTGAAGCCGCGCACCGCGCTCTGCCAGCTCACGCCGCCGCCGATGCTCAGCCGGTCCCACGCGCCCGGCAGGCGCCACTGGGTGGAGAGCTGCAGATAGTCCTCCGGCAGATTGGCGTAGATCGCATCGGTGGGCGCGCGGGTGACCTTGACGTGGGTGTAGCCGGCGTTGACGGTCCAGCCGGGCAGCACTTCGCCGTTGAAGTCCACTTCCCAGCCGCGGCTCTTGGTACCGTTCACGCCGACGAAGGCCGAGGTGCCGTCCGGCAGCGAGCCTTCCGGCTGGGTCATGTCGCGCACCGCGAAGTTGTCCTGCCTGGCCTCGAAGACCGCGGCGGTGGCCATCGCGCGGCCATCGAGCAACTGCGCCTTGATGCCGGCCTCCAGGTTGGATCCCTCCACCGGGGCGAGCAGGTTGTTGTCCTTGTCGCGGTAATTCTGCGGATTGAAGATCTCGGTGTAGCTGGCATACACCGAGGCGTCGGGCACGATGTCGTAGACCAGGCCCACATAAGGGGTGACTTCATCGCTCACTTCGTAGCGGCCGCTGGTACCGGTGTAGACACCGGCGGCATTGAAGGCCTGGGTGCGGGTTTCCCACGCACTCAGGCGCGCGCCGGCGATCAGTGACAGCGGGTCGGCCAGGCGAAACCGCGTGGAGGCATACACACCGCGCTGAGTGGTCCGCGCTTCGTTGCGGCGGCCGGTGCGTGCATAGGTCACTTCGGAGATGTCGCCATCCCAGTTGCGGATGTTCGGGATGAAATAGCAGCGCTCGCGCACGCCGGTGGGGCTGGTGCAGGTGGCCCAGTCGGCGGGATAGGTCTGCGCGGTGGGATAGGCGGTGGACTGCAGATCCTGCCAGCTGCCGCCGATCACCACGTCGTGCTGACGGCCGAACAGCGAGAACCCACCGGACAGATACACGTCCACGCTATCGCGTGCGTCTTCGGTCTCGCCGGCCGCGGTGCGCAGGAACACGCCGCTGCCATCGGCTGCCGGGTAGCCGGTGCCGTAGACGCGCATGTTCTGCACCTGGCCCTTGGTGTGCGCGTAGTTGACGCGCAACAGCCAGTCCTCGCCGACGCGCTGTTCGAGATTGGCGAACGCCGTACTGGTTTCGCGCTGCCAGCGCGTCCATTTCGGTGCCATGTTGGTCGAGCGCGCCAGGTTGGCGAACGTGCCGTCGGCCGCGAAGAACGGCACCGTGCCCCAGGTCGAACCGACCGGGGTGTTGTCTTGGCGCTGATAGCCGACGGTGAGCGTGGTGGTCTCGGTCAGGTCGCCTTCCAGCACCGCCATGCCGGACATTTTGCTGTCGTGGTAGCGGTCGTAGTAGTAATCGCGGTCCTGCCAGGCAGCCACCACGCGGCTGCGGAAGCGCCCGTCATCGGTCAGCGGCGCATTGACATCGGCCTGCATGCGGCGGAAATCCCAGGTGCCCGCACTGACCGCGAACGACGCATCGAAGTCCTTGCCAGGACGCTTGCGCAGCAGGTTCACCGTGGCCGAGGGAATGCCCGCACCGGTGAGCAGGCCATTGGCGCCGCGGATCACTTCGATGCGGTCGTAGAAGACCGTGTCGTATTCCTGGTTGGTGGCGCCGCTATAGGTCGGCAGGCCGTCGACCTGGAAGTCGGTGATCTGGAAACCGCGCGCGAAGTAGAGCGGGCGCTGGGTGTCGTAGAACGAGACGTTGACGCCAGTGACGTTGCGCATCACGTCGTCGATGCTGAACAGCGATTGTTCTTCCAGCCGCTGCAAGCCGATCACGCTGACCGATTGCGGCGTTTCCTGCAGGGTCAGCGGTAAGCGCGTCGTGGTGGCCGGCTGCGCGCGGCTCACCGTGCCGTTGACGTTGACCTGATCCAGGGTGGTGGCATCGGCAGCGTCGGCAGCATGGACGGACGGCGCCAGCAGCAGCGCGCACAGCAGGGCGACAGACAACGTGGTCGGCGAAAGCGTGGTCACGGGCATCGGTTTCTCATCGAACGGAGGCGCACGCCATGCGTGGCCAATGAAGTGCGGTCCTGGGTCGGCATCCTGCTCAGGCGACGGCTGGCTGGCCTGGCGAGGCTGGCGGATCGACGAGACGGATGTGGCCGGCAACGGTCTGAAGTTATGCAAATGTAAATCGTTATCGTTTGATGGGCAAGTGCGGGGCGGTGGTCTGCCACCTTCGGCGGTCAGGCAGGCGTACGCCGCGGCCGGAGCGCCGGCCGATACGCGCGGTATCGAACCCGCCGCGCTCAGCCCAGGTGCGACAGCGGCAGACCTTCCGGTGCCTTGACCGTGCGCAGCACGAAGCTGGAATTGACGTCGGACACGCCGGTGGCATTGAGCAGGCGGTCGAGCAGGAAGCGCGAGAAATGCTCCAGATCGCGCACCTGCACCTGCAGCAGGTAATCCATATCGCCGGTCAGCGCCCAACAGGCCACGACCTCGTCCCAGTCGCGCACGCCTGTGGCGAAGCGGTCGATGTCCGGTTGGCCGTGTTGCTCCAGCTGCACCCGGACGAAGGCCTGCAGGCCGAGCCCCAGCGCACGCGCGTCCAGGCGTGCGCCATAGCCGGCGATGATGCCGGCCGCCTCCAGGCGCTGGATGCGGCGCAGGCAGGCCGATGCGGACAGATTCACCTGCACGGCCAGCTCCGCATTGCTGCTGCGGCCCTGTGTCTGCAACAGGGCGAGCAACCGCAGATCGGTGCGATCCAGGGCAATGGATTGATTCATATGTTGCGCAGCAGCAGATGGATACGCATGAATCTTGCGCGCTGTCGGCTTCGGCACGCAAGATTCGCAATCCTGTTGCGCAACGATCCGGCTAAGGTGAGGCCTGCCGCCACCCATCCTCTGCCAGCATGAATACCACCCCGCGCCGCGTCGAAAACCAGCTCACCGACAAGGGCTATGTGCCGGTCTACACCACGGCCGTGGTCGAGCAGCCGTGGGATGGCTACAGCGCCGACGACCACGCCACCTGGGGCACGCTGTACCGGCGCCAGCGCGAATTGCTGGTGGGTCGGGCCTGCGACGAGTTCCTGCAGGCACAGGACGCCATGGGGATGGACGACAGCCAGATCCCGCGCTTCGACGCCCTCAACACCGTGCTGCAGGCGGCTACCGGCTGGACGCTGGTGGGCGTGGAAGGCCTGCTGCCGGAGCTGGATTTCTTCGATCACCTGGCCAACAAGCGCTTTCCGGTGACGTGGTGGATTCGCCGCCCCGACCAGATCGACTACATCGCCGAGCCGGACCTGTTCCACGACTTGTTCGGGCACGTGCCGTTGCTGATGAACTCGGTGTTCGCCGACTTCATGCAGGCCTACGGGCGTGGCGGCGTCAAGGCGCATGGCATCGGCGCGGACGCCTTGCAGAATCTGACGCGGCTCTACTGGTACACGGTGGAGTTCGGCCTGATCGACACTGCGCAGGGGCTGCGCATCTACGGCGCCGGCATCGTGTCGTCCAAGGGCGAATCGCTGTACTCGCTGGAATCGGCCGCCCCCAATCGCATCGGGTTCGACCTGCAGCGCATCATGCGCACGCGCTACCGCATCGACAGCTACCAGAAGACGTACTTCGTCATCGACAGCTTCGCCCAATTGATGGATGCGACCAGCCCGGACTTCACGCCCATCTACGCCGCACTCGCGCAGCAGGCGCAGGTGCCGGCCGGCGATGTACTGGCCGAGGATCGGGTAGTCCAGCGCGGCAGCGGAGAGGGCTGGAGCCGCGACGGCGACGTGTAAGAGCGTCGGCCATCGCCGCTGCGTGGCACGACCGCACGTGGCGTGCACGCTCGGCAGCGGCATCGCCGGCCACGCCGCCGCCGACGATGCGCACACGATGCCTCGTTTGCGGCGATACGCCGTGCCCCGAGTACATCGCATCCGGTCGAGGTGCTGGCAGGTTCGAGAGATTTGCGCAGGCTGCGTGCTGTGCCGCGCGCCTGCTGCAGGCGTGCGGCGACTCGACAGCATCGCCCGCGCGCACTAAGGTCCAAGGCTCCCCACATCGCCTTCGCCCAATGGACCTGACGCATCTGCGGATCCGGCGCCTGGAGCTGGACGACACCCGCCTGCTGTTCACCCTGACCAACGGCATGCGTATCGATGAGCCCATCCAGGCCCATCGCCTGCTGCAACGGGCCGGGCCGCCGCAACGCGCGCAGTGGCAACTCACCGAGGATGGCTACGGGGTGAACTGGCCCGCGATCGCACCGCCGACGGCAGATGGCCTGCTGAACATGCCCGAGCTGCTGTGGCGCCGCCGTGCCGCGCGCGCACAGGCCAAGCTTGCGAGCGTGCGTGGGCGCCTGGATGCGCTCTCTCCGGGCGAACGCGAACTCATCGCGCTGGCACGGCTGGACACGGACATGAGCGAGAGCGGCTATGCGCGCTATTTCGATCGCTGGGACGCGGCCACCCGCAGTGCCGCGCTGCAGGGGCTGGCGGCGATGGGCGCGACGCAGACGCGGCAGGCGATCGAGGGCCTGGGCGCATTGTTCGAACGGCTGGAGGAAGACCCCGACCTGCTCAGCATCGAAGACATCCTCGATGCGATGAACGAAACCGAACGCCAACGCGTGCAGGGCTGGGAAGACGTCTATTACCGCCGCCTCGGCGATCTGGCGCGGCTGGGATTGACGCATTACGGCGTGGACAAGGCCTGATCAACGCGGTCAACCGTCCGCGTGCAACGGGCATTGCCCGGAGCGCACACCGGTGCCGGCTCAGCCCGCCGGCTTGACCAGGTACGCCAGCAGCACGATCAGATCCTCTTCGCCGGTCTGCTGCAGGGCATGCGTGCTTCCCGGCCGCGTCAGCAGCGCATCGCCGGCGGCGACTTCGTACTGCTTGCCATCCAGCGCATACAGGCCGCGGCCGCTGACGATGTAGTAGATCTCGTCCTTGTCGTGCAGGTGCAGGCCGATGCCGGCGCCCTTGTGCAGCACGCGCTTGCGCAGCACGAATTTCAGCTCGGGCGCATCGGCGAAGAAGGGGTAGGCCGTGGTGGGCCCGGCACCGCCATGCGGGCCGGGTTGTTCGCGGGCGAGGTCGCGCTCGTGCACCACCAGCGAGGGATGCGCCTGCGCGGCGCGCTGCGCGGCGGTATCGGGTGCCGCGCCGCAATCGGCATCGCGGCGCAGCTGCGGTTTGAGCGCCGGTTGCAGTTGCACCCAGCCGTGCACCACCAGGCAGGCGATGGCGGTGGCGCCAGCGCGGCTGAAGTGGGTGCCGTCGGCGATGTGCTTCTCGGGCACGAACAGGAAATACGGTTTGGCGGCCTGCTCGCCGAGCGCGCGGATCCAGTCGCTGGAGCTGGCGTTGAGATCGATCAGGGCCACGCGCTCTGCAGCCGCCAGTTGCTGCATGGCCAGGGTGTAGCGGCCATGGGTATCGAGCAAGGCGCCGAAGTCGTACAGCAGTCGCGCGGCCGGGGTGATCAGGATCGGCGTTGCGCCCTTGTCGCGCGCGGTGGCGATGTAGCGGCGCAGGAACTGCACATAATCGGTGGCCGGATCGGTGTAACGCGTGGCATCTTCGCGCTTGGCGTCGTTGTGGCCGAACTGGATCAGCAGGATGTCGCCGCGTTGCAGTTCCCTTGCGATGGCATCCAGGCGCCCTTCGGCGATGAAACTGCGCGTGCTGCGACCGCCCTTGGCATGGTTGCGCACCTGCCATTGCGCCGGGTCGAACCAGCCTTGCAGCATCTGCCCCCAACCGGCCTGTGGCGCGCGCTCGGCGCCATACTCGGCGGCGGTGGAATCGCCGGCGATGAAGATGCGTTGGGGCGCGGCCTGAGCAAGGCCGGTGCAGAGCAGCAGCAAGGCAAGGAGCAGCAAACGCATGGTGGCTCCGGGGAGGTAGTAAGTGCATAGCGCTGTTCCTTCTCCCATTGGGAGAAGGTGCCCGGAGGGCGGATGAGGGGCGCCTCAGAGACTGCGAGTGCTTCGCCTCGTACCCCCCGCTTCGCGTCCCGCGCTTGCAGCGCGGGCGCTCCAATGCACGCGCGCCACTGGCGCGCGCGCCGTGCCTTGTCGCCCCGGCGAGAGAGGGGCTTCAGCGTTTCGAGGGCCGGTTAAGCTGCTGCAGCTGCTTCGGTCTTGCCCAGCAGGCCGGCAACGAAGCTGCGGATTTCCGCATCCTGCGCGTTGTCGAAGAAGCACTGCTGGAAACGTGCACCGCCGATCGCCTGCTTGACCAGCTCCGGGTCGATGGCGCGCAGGCCGTCCAGGTAGGACTTGGCGGTGGCCTGCTTGACCTGGGTCAGGATGCCGGCGTTGGCGACCTGCGACTCGCGACGCTCGGCCGGGTAGCCCATGCCGCGCTCGCCGCTGAAGGCCTTTTCGAAGATGTAGCGCACGTTGATTTCCGCGCCCCAGCCGTAGCCCTTGGCGAAGGCCAGCGACAGCGCGTTGCCGTTGTTGACCTGGGCGAACAGGTAGGCATCGGTGGGTTCGATGCAGTAGCCGCAGAACACGCCCGGGTGCGCGTTGAGCGACATCATGGCGCCCTGGCCGGTGCCGCAGCCGGCGACCACGAAGTCCACCGCCTTGGAGTTCAGCAGCAGGCTGGCGACGATGCCCAGGTGGATGTAGGTCAGGCGGTGGTCGTTGTCACCGTCCATGCCGACGTTGAACACGTCGTGGCCCTGCGCGCTGGCGACGTCGTTGAGCTGCTGCAGGATCACCGGGTTCTTGGCGGCCTGGCTGAACTCGTTCATGAGTGCGATTTTCATGGGATTGCTCCGATTGGGTTGGGGAAGAGTGGTGCGGGAGAGGTTGGAGGCCTCGGTGCTGCCGCGATGCGCGTTTCATTGCCTTGCCCGTGTGGGCTCCGGCGCTGTGTGATCGAGAAGTTGCTTGCGGTTGCGGGCGGCGCGGCCCTCATCCGCCCTTCGGGCACCTTCTCCCGCTTGCGGGAGAAGGGAACGTCGCCTCCCGATTGCGGGAGAAGGACAGGTCATCTTCCTGCTTGCGGGAGATGGGCAGCTCATCGCGATCGCGGTGCACTCCTGATCAGCGCGCCAGCCAGCCGCCGTCGACCGGGATGATGGCACCGTTGACGTAGTCCGAGGCGCTGCTGGCCAGGAACACGGCGGTGCCGCCCAGATCGGCCGGCACGCCCCAGCGCGCGGCCGGAATGCGGTCCAGGATCGACTGGTTGCGCGCTTCGTCGGAACGCAGCTGCGCGGTGTTGTCGGTGGCCATGTAGCCCGGCGCAATGGCATTGGTGGTCACGCCCTTGCTGGCCCATTCGTTGGCCAGCAGGCGGGTGATGCCGGCGATGCCGGACTTGCTGGCGGTGTAGGACGGCACGCGGATGCCGCCCTGGAACGACAGCATCGAGGCGATGTTGATGATCTTGCCGCGGCCCTGTGCGATGAAATGCCGGCCGGCGGCCTGCGCCATGAAGAACGCCGACTTCAGGTTGACGTTGAGCACGTCGTCCCAGTCCTGCTCACTGAAATCCACCGCGTCGGTGCGGCGGATCAAGCCGGCGTTGTTGACCAGGATATCCAGACCGCCAAGACCGGCGATGGTTTCGTCGACGATGCGCTGCACCGGCTCGATGCTGATCAGGTTGGCTTCGATGGCGATGAAGCGGCGGCCCAGCGCCTTGACCTTCTCTTCGGTCTCGGTGGGCGCCTGGATGCCGGCGGCGGCGATGTCGGCACCTGCCTCGGCCAGGGCCAACGCGATGCCCTGGCCCAGGCCGGTATTGGCACCGGTGACCAGTGCGACCTTGCCTTCGAGACTGAACGGATTGCTCATTACCTTATCGCTCCTGCTGGATGTGCCGTGATGTGAATGAGTGAGCCACGCAGTGCGCGGCCGATTGCGTTGTACGAACTGCTGCAGCGCCGGCGCCGTGGTGACGTGCGTTGGCGTTGCTGGCACCGGCTGATGCGGGGCGGCGTCGCGACTGCCAGCCTTACTTGAGCTGGCAGATATCCAGCACGTGCATGTCGGTGTAGTCCAGGTTTTCCCCGCCCATCGCCCAGATGAAGGCGTAGTTGCTGGTGCCAGCGCCCATATGGATGGACCACGGCGGCGACACCACCGCTTCGTTGTTCTGGATCACAATGTGGCGCTGCGCCTCGGGCTCGCCCATGAAGTGGTAGACGCGGTCGTTGTCGCCGAGGTCGAAGTAGAAATACACCTCGCTGCGGCGGTCGTGCAGATGCGGCGGCATGGTGTTCCAGACGCTGCCGGGCTTGAGCACGGTCAGGCCGAGCAACAGCTGCGAAGACTGGCAGGTGGCCGGCACGATGTATTGGTAGATGGTGCGCTCGTTGCTGGTCTCCAGCGCGCCGCGCTCCAGCGCCACCGCGTCCTTGATCGACAGCTGCCTGGTTTCGAAGCGCGCATGCGCTGGCGTGGAGGCCAGGTAGAACTGCGCCGGGTTGGCGGCATCGACCGAGGCGAAGCTGACATCGGTGCTGCCCATTGCCACGTACAGGCCGTCCTTGGGCCCCAGGGTGTAGGCGGTGCCATCCACGGTGACCGTGCCGGTGCCGGCGCCGACGTTGATGACGCCCAATTCGCGACGCTCCAGGAATGGATGCCCGGCCGCCGAGGCCGGCTCGGTCTGTTTGGGCAGTTCCAGGGTCTTACCGACCGGTGCCGCGCCACCGAGTACGAAGCGCTCGTAATGGGTGTACTTGAGGGTCACCGCATCGTCCACGAACAGGCCGTCGAGCAGGTAGAGCTCGCGCAGCGCGTCGTTGCTGGCGCCCTTGATGGCGTCGGGATGGGTGGCGTAGTGGGTTTTGCAGTACAGGGACATGCGCATCTCCGGTGGCAAGCGAGTGGGGACATGGGCTTGCACCGGCATAGTCTACCGGCTCTGGTTAACCGGTGTCATTGCGCAGTGCAAGATGGAGCCGTGGCGGAATGGGAACCCCGTCTCCCGTCGGGAGAAGGTGGCGCGTAAGCGCCGGATGAGGGTACGAGGCTGCGCGTGGCGTTGGGTTTGCGGCTGGATTGGTCGGGTAGAAGCTCATGTGGGCCTCCTCCATCAGCGCATGGCTGAGCTTTTTTAGATGGCTGTCTGCCGCCGCACCCTCACCCCAACCCCTCTCCCGCAGGGAGAGGGGCTTTGAGCGCTTCTCCCGTTGGGAAAGGGGCTTTGTCGCAGCGACCGGCGGACGGCCTTCCCCCGCCTGCGGGGGAAGGTGCCCGAAGGGCGGAGGGGGGCCAGCCGTTGGCCGATCGAGCCAGCTGTTCTCACCCTGACCGGCACACCGTCCTGCAAGGTGGCGCGCAAGGCCCGCGCCGCGTGGGGTCGCGGGGCGCGCTGCTCAATCTTCCGGCGGCTGGCAGGAGTCGCGCACGATCAGGTGCGGGCGCACGCTGGCGGTGGGCAGCTGCGGGGCGTTATCGGGCTGGATCAGCATGGCCGCCGCAGTGCGCCCGGTGTCACGGGTATGCCGGCGCACCGAGGTCAGGGGCGGCCACAGGCGCGAGGCCAGCGAGCTGTCGTCGTAGCCGATCACCGAGAGCTGGCGTGGAATGCTGATCCCGGCACGCAGGGCCACCTTGTAGATACCGGCGGCCATCTCGTCGTTACCGGTGAAGATGGCGGTGGGCCGCTTCTTGCCCAGCAACAGCTTTTCGGCCGCCGCCACGCCCGACTCGAAGGTGTAGCCGGCCTCGACGATGCGTTCGGGCGGCAGCTCGATGCCGCGCCGGGTCAGCGCATCGGCGAAGCCTGCGGTGCGTTCGATCGAGGAGCGGTAGGCGCTGGGGCCGGTGACCAGGGCGATGTCGCGGTGGCCGAGCGACAGCAGGTAGTCGGCCGCCTCGGCGGCGCCGTCGCGGTCGTGGGTGATCACCGTCTGCGAGGTGGCGTCCAGCGCGATCGAGGCGATGCGGGTATAGCGGCAGCCGATCTCGGCCAGCATGTCGGCCAGCGCCTGGTCTTCGGAGGCGCGCGGCACCAGGATCACCCCATGCAGCTTCTGCGCCTGCGCGAAGCGGCGCACGCCTTCGATATAGCCGGGGCTGCGGCTGTCGCAGGGGTGCACCACCAGCTCGAAACTGGAGCCTCGCAGCGCGTCCAGCGCGCCGTACTGCATGTCCACGATGTACTGCGCGGTGGGGTTGTCGTAGACCATGCCGATCAGGAACGAGCGCCGGAACGCCAGCCCGCGCGCCAGCGGGTCGGGCGCATAGCCGACCTCGCGCATCAGCGCTTCGACCTTCTCGCGGGTGTCCTGGCGTACCAGCGGCGAGTTGTTGATGATGCGCGAGACGGTCTTCTTGGATACGCCCGACATCCGCGCGATGTCGTTGATCGTTGCGACCTTGCCCTTCGGCAGGCCTGGCATTCCCTCATCGGGCATCTTGCGGGCGGGCATAGCGGTCAACCGTTGAAGTTGATTGGATTCTACCGGCCATGGAGCCGGCAGACCTGAGCGCAGCCTGCTGCTGGGCCGGATCCGCTGCGTCGGGCAGGCTGCAGCGCATTCGCTGCGGCATGCCCGGTGGTGCAGAACGGTCAGTCCAGGGCGCGGTAGCGGAAGTTGCGGAACTCCACCTGACCATCGCCGGCGGCGTACAGCGCCGGCTTCAGCGCCAGGAACTTGCCGGCCACGTTGTGGTGGTAGCCGGACACTTCCATCTGCACCGGGTACTTGGTCCAGGCCTTGCCGTCGGTACTGCTGTGGATGGTGACGATGTGCCGGTTGTTGGTGACCCGCAGCCACAGCGTGCCGCCGTCGGCGCTGGGCGCCAGCTTGGCCGGGCGCTCCTCGCCATAGCGGTGCATGACGAAATTTTCGCCATTGCTGCCCACCCCGGCGTAGAGCTTGTCGCTGTAGAACAGCAGCGCACCGCCCTGCCCGCCCGGCGCCACGGTCATCTGCACCTCGAACTGGTAGGCCGGGTCGGTGGCGATCACCGTCAGCGGCGAGGCATCGCGCGGCGCGCTGCCCTTGCCCTGCAGACGCAACACGCCATTGCCCACCTGCAGGCGCCTGGCCTCGTCGGCGGCCGGATTGAAGAACGCCCACTGCGGGCCCAGCGTGCTGGCGCGGAAGTCGTCCGACAGCGCCAGCCCGTGCTGCAGCGCCTGCCCACTGGGCTTTTTCAGCGGTTTGCCCAGATCGCCGCCCTTGGCCACGAACCAGCCGTCGGGCGTCCATTCGATCGGGTCCAGCAACGCCTGCCGGCCCAACGTCCAGAAGCCGTTTTCGTAGCCGTGGTAGAGCATCCACCAGCGCTTGTCGGTGCCTTCCACCAGGGTGGCGTGGCCGCGCGACCACCATGGCTCCTGCGCGCTCCTGGTGCGGGTGATCGGGTTGTTGGGTGCGTTCTGCCAGGGACCATGGATCGAACGCGAGCGCGCGGTGATCACCATGTGCCCGGTCGGCGGGCCGGCGGTGCCGCCGACCGCGGTGGTCATGTAGTACCAGCCGTTGTGGCGGGTGATCTTGGGGCCTTCCTGCGCGTAGCCTTCCACGTCCCAGCTTTCCGGATACTTCCAGCCGTCGTAGACGTGCTTGGGGGTGCCGACCACCTTCAGGCCGTCGTCGGACAGCTGCACATAATCGCCGCCGCTCAGGAACAGATAGCGCTTGCCGTCTTCGCCCACCGCGTGGCCGGGGTCGATGTACTTGCCCAGGCCGATGTCGATCGGTGCGCTCCACGGGCCCTTGATGTCGTCGGCCCACACCACGAAGTTGCTGCGCTCGCCCTGGTCGCCGCGCCGGGCCGGGAAATAGATGTAGTAGCGCTTGCCGTGCTTGATCAGGTCCGGTGCCCAGATCGCGCCCACGTTCTGGGTGATCGCATGGCCCAGCGGCTGCCAGTTGACCAGATCGCGCGAATGCCAGATCGGCAGGCCCGGGTAGGCATCGAACGAGGACAGCGTGAGGTAGTAGTCCTGCCCGTCCTTGAGCACCGAGGGATCCGGGTGGTCGCCGGCCAGGACCGGATTGAGATAGGTGCCATTGCCTTGATCGGCGATGCGCTGGTGTTCGATGCCGCGTTTCCAGTCCGCCGCGCCGCTCAGGCCGGCGCAGAGCAACAGTCCGCCGGCAACCAGCCAACGCCATCGGGATGAGGTGATACGCACACGCATGCTTTCTCTCCTGGTCCCCGGATACCGGGGCTGTGCGGCAACCGGCAGACAATGCCACCGGTTAACCGGATGAGGCGGAACCCTCCCGCCGGCAGCGATGCCTGACGCGTCTGCGCGACATCGGGCATGGCCGGCAGATGGGAACCGCTGCGGCGCTCGGCGCCGCCCCGGTCGCCCGCCTGCCGGCGCGCGGTCGTTCAGGCCCTCAGGCGCGCAGCGCGCGTGGCAGCCACAACGACAGTTCGGGGAAGAACGCCACGATCAGCAACACGCACAACGCCGCCAGCCAGAACGGCCAGATGGTGCGCATGCTCTGGGCGATGGTGATCTGCCCGATCGAGGTACCGATGAACAGCACCGAGCCGATCGGCGGGGTGATCAGACCGATACCGCCGGCCAGCACCATCACCAGGCCGAAGTGGATCGGATCGATGCCATAGGCCTTGACCACCGGCAGGAAGATCGGCGTGCAGATCAGGATCTTCGGCGCCAGGTCCATGAACATGCCCAGCAGCAGCAACAGCACCACGATCATCAGCAGCACCGTGCGCTGGCTGTCGGCGATGGCCTGCAGGAACTTCACCGCCGCCGCCGGCACCTGCAGATACGCCAGCAACCAGCCGAACACCGCCGCGGTGGCGATCACGAACAGGATCACGCCGGTGGTGCGCGCGGCATGCGTCACCGCCGCGAAGAACTCTGCCCAGCGCAACTGGCGATACAGCAAGGCGGTGACGATCAGCGCATACACCACCGCGATCGCCGCGCTCTCCACCGCAGTGAAGATGCCGGCGCGAATGCCGATGAAGATCAAGGCGACCAGCCCCAGCCCCGGCAGCGCGCCGACCAGGCGCAGTGCCACCGCGCGCCAGCCGGGGAACGGTTCGGTGCCGTAGCCGCGATGGCGTGCCACCGCATAGCCGGTGATCATCATCGCCGCGGTCATCAGCAACGCAGGCACGATGCCGGCGGCGAACAGATCGGCGATCGACAGCCCGCCGCCGGCCGCGGCCGAGAACAGGATCAGGTTGTGCGAGGGCGGCACCAGCAGGGCCACCAGCGCCGCGGTCATGCTCACGTTCACCGCGTAATCGCGGTCGTAACCGCGCTTGATCATCTGCGGAATCATGGTGCCGCCCACCGCCGAGACATCGGCGATGGCGGAACCGGACACGCCGCCGAAGAACAGCGACGACAGCACGCTGACCTGGCCCAGGCCGCCGCGCACGCGCCCCACCAGGGACGAGGCCAGCGCGATCAGGCGTTCGGAAATGCCACCGCGCAGCATCAGCTCGCCGGCGAAGATGAACAGCGGAATCGCGATCAGCGACGCCGAGCCGCTGCCGGCGGAGATCTGCTGCACCAAGACCACCGTGGGCAGGTCCAGATACAGCAGCGTGGCCAGTGCGGCCGCGCCCAGGGCGTAGGCCACCGGCACGCCGATCAGCAGCAGCACCACGAAGGTTCCCAACAACATCGCGATGCCCATCAGCGCACTCCTGTGGTGTGGATGGGGCGCAGCACACGCCACAACTTGAACAAGGCAAACAACACCATCAACGCACCGCCGATCGACAACGGCAGGTAGTTGATGCTCTGCGGCATCTGCGCGCCGGCCATCTTGATGTCCAGGCCATCGAGCAGCAGCGCCGCGCTCCACCACGCCAGCACCGCGCCGATGGCGAGGATCATCAGCGGGCGAATCACTTCGAAGATTCTGCGTACCAGCGGCGGCACGTGTTCGCCCAGCAGGTAGAAGCCGAAGTGGCGGTTGGTGTGCACGCCGGCGGCGGCGCCCAGGCTCAGCGCGGTACTCAGCAGCAGCAAGGTCACCGGCTCGGTCCAGCTGGGCGAGTCGTTGAGCACGTAGCGGGTGAATACCTGCCAGCCCTGCACCACCACCAGGCCCAGCAACGCCAGCGAGGCCACGCCAATGGCAAGGTCGGAAATGCGGTCCAGCGCGCGCTGCAACGGCGCGACCGGGACGGCAACGGTCTCGGGTTCGGTCATCGGGACACCTCTATGCAAAATCGCGGATGCGGCGGTACAGCGCTTCGATCTCGGGCTGCTTGCGGTATTCGGCCAGCAGCGGCGCGGCGGCGGCGCGGAATGCCGGCATGTCGACCTGATTGAGCTTGACGCCGTAATCGATCACCTGCTGGCGTGCCACCGTCTCGGAGGCATCCCACAGGTTGCGCATCACCGGCACCGATGCGCGCGCCAGTTCCACCACCAGGCCGCGATCGGCCGCGCTCAGCGATTCGAAGCTCTGCCGCGACATCACCAGGATGTCCGGCGCATAGGAATGCTCGCTCTGCGACCAGTAGTGCGCGGCTTCGAAATGCCGGCTGGACTGGAAGCTGCGCATGTTGTTCTCCGCACCGTCGATCATGTGCGTTTCCATCGCCGAGAACGTCTCGCCCAGCGACATCGGCGTGGGGTTGGCGCCCAGCATGCGCATCAGCTTGAGGAAGATGTCCGACGAGGCCACGCGCAGTTTCAGGCCCTTGAGATCTTCCGGGCGGTGCAGCGGGTGCTTGGTGTTGTAGAAGCAGCGCGCGCCCGAATCGTAGATGGCCAGACCGACCAGGCCGCGCTGCTCGAAGCTGCGCAGCACGCTGTCGCCCACATGCCCGTCGATCGCACGGCGCAGGTGCGGCACCGAGTCGAACACGTACGGCAGGCACAGCGCCTGGGTCAGCGGAAAGGTGTTGTTCAACGCGCCGGAGTAGACGCGGGTGATGTCGATGGCGCCGAAGCGCGCCATGTCGATCGCCTCCGACTCGCGGCCCAGCTGGCCGGAATGGTACTGGCGCAGCTTGAGCCGGCCATTGGTGCGGGCTTCGAGCTGCTTGCCGAACCAGCGCACCGCCTCCACCGTGGGGTAGTCGCCCACGTGCACATCGGTGGCGGTGAGCAGCTGGCCGCCGGGGATCGGCGTGGTGGCGCCGGCGCCCAGCCAGGGGCCGGCGGCGGCGGCGCCGAGCCCGGCACCGAGGAAATGTCTGCGTGTGATCATTGGCGCCCTCCCAAGCGTCTGGTCACGGTGATCCGTCTCAATTGGCGGACACGGCCGTACAGGAAATGTCGCCGATGCCGGCGAAACGAATCAGCGCATGCTGTCCCACTTCGATGTCGTGGATACCGGTGGCATTGCCGGTGGCAATGAGATCACCGCGCTTGAGCGGGCGCCCGCGCAGAGCCGAACGGCTGAGCGCGAACGCGTAGGCCGCGCGCAGCCCGCCGGGCAGCGTAGTGGCGCCGCCGGTTCCCACCACCTGGTCGTCGATCCGGGTCTCGGCGCTCAGCGTGGCCTCGTCGCGACCCAGCCAGTCGGTGACTTCGGGGCCCAGGATCAGGCCGTTGTTGTTGCCGAAATCCGAAATCACCACCCGCGGGCCCAGCTTGTTGATGGTCGCCAGCGGGCTGCTGGCCACTTCCACGCCGATGAACAGCCGCGCCGGCAGCGCCGCGGCCTCGTCCGCGGTGTAATGGGTCTTGCCGCTGGGCGCATCGGCCTCCAGGCGCAGGACGTATTCGGCTTCCACGGCGCCGAAGCCGCCGACGAAGACCGGAATCTCGGTTGTTCCACCGGTAGCATTCCAGAGCTTCTGCGAGAAGATTGGGCCGAGCAGACGCTCGTCGCCCGAACCATCGCGGCGTTCGGCAGCGATATAGCCCACCTTCCAGCCGACCACCTGGTCGTGCCACTGGCTGATGGCGATGTCCTGCACCTGATACGCGGTGACCAGATCGTCGGGGATTTGCCCTGGAAACTCGGGAAGCGATGCGCCTGCACGGCGTGCCTCCACGAAGCGCTGAGCGATTGCGGACAGCGGGGATGTGGACGATGGCGGGGTCGCGGCGTCGTTGCTCAAGGGTGTCTCCCTGAAAGGTGTTTTGTTGCACTGCCAATCGACAGCGGCACGGTGTGCTGTATATGGTAAACCGGTGTCATTGGCAATGTGCAGTGCGGCATTGTGACCGCCAACGCGAAGCGACCCTGGGAGGGGCGATGCGACAGACGAGCTCGAACCCCCATGGCTGCGGGCAGCGACGCAGGATGTGCCGGGTCCCGGCGCTGATCCTGGGCACTCTGATGCTGCTGGGCACTCCCGCCTGGGCGGCCGAGACAGCCAGCGCCGATACGGCGGCCGAGCAGGCCAGCCGCATCGCACTCTGGCCCGCCGGGGTGGCACCGGGAGACACCGCACTGACGCAGCCACAGCGCATCGTGGAGCGCAGCAGCGATGCCGCCCACCCCGACCGCTACATCCAGGCCATCAGCCAGCCCTATCTGGTGGTGTACCGGCCAAAGCGGCCCAACGGCACCGCGCTGCTGGTCACCCCGGGCGGCGGCTACCAGCGCATCGTGCTGGACAACGAAGGCAGCATGCTGGCGCCGAGTTTCGTCGACACCGCGGGCATCACCCTGTTCGTGCTGCGCTACCGGCTGCCGGGCGAGGGCCATCCAGACGCTGCGGACGTGCCCCTGGCCGACGCCCAGCGCGCGCTGCGGCTGATCCGCGCCAATGCGGCGCGTTACGGCATCGACGCGCAGCGGGTCGGGGTGATGGGGTTTTCGGCCGGCGGCCATGTCGCCGCCAGCCTGGGCACGCGTTATGCCGCGCAGGTGTACCCGGCGCAGGACGCGGCCGATGCGCTGAGCGCGCGGCCCGATTTCCAGTTGCTGATCTACCCGGTCATCGACATGGACAGCGCCAACGCGCATCCAGGCTCGCGCGAGCGCCTGCTCGGCCGCACACCCGGCCAGGCGCAGGTGCGCGCCTATTCCCCGCAGCTGCACGTGGACGCCCGCACCCCGCCGGCCTTCCTGCTGCACGCGCAGGACGACGCGGTGGTGCCGGTGCGCAACAGCCTGTTGATGTACGACGCGCTGTTGCATGCCGGCGTCGCCAGCGAGCTGCATGTGTTTCCGCAGGGCGGCCATGGCTTCGGCACCGGCCGCATCGCCGGGCTCACACTGGCTGCCTGGCCGCAGCTGGCGCAGGCCTGGATCGCCCGCGTCACCCAGCCACCGGTGGCAACGGCATCCAGGGAGGCCGGGCGATGAGCGCGCCTGTTTCGCCGGATCCGCGCCGCCGCACCGTACTGAAAGGCGGCCTGCTGGCGACCGCCGCCGCGGCACTGCCCGGCATTGCGGCGGGGGCCGCGGTGCCGCCGCCACGCGACCAGGGCGCGCCACTGGCGCAGCTGCGCAGCGGCACCGTGCGCGGCCTGCGCGATGCGGGCATCTGCGTGTTCAAGGGCATCCCGTACGGCGGCGACACCGGCGCGCGGCGCTTCCAGGCGCCGCTGCCGGAAACGCCCTGGCAGGGCGTGCGCGACGCCCTCGGCTTCGGCGCTGCCGCCCCGCAAGCCAAGGCCAGCGAACCCACCAGCGAGGATTGCCTGTTCCTCAACGTGTGGACGCCGGCCCTGCGCGATGGCGGCAAGCGGCCGATCCTGTTCTACATCCACGGCGGCGGCTACACCACCGGCTCGGGCAGCGACCCGCTCTACGATGGCGTGCGCCTGTGCACGCGCGGCGACGTGGTGGTGATCACCGTCAATCACCGGCTCAACCTGTTCGGCTATCTGTCGCTGGCGCAGCTGGGCGACGCCAGCTTCGCCGACTCGGGCAATGCCGGTCAGCTGGATCTGATCCAGGCACTGCAGTGGGTGCGCCAGCACGCGGCCGAGTTCGGCGGCGACGCCGGCAATGTCACCGTGTTCGGTCAGTCCGGCGGCGGCGCCAAGATCGCCACGCTGATGGCGATGCCGGCCGCGCGCGGGCTGTTCCATCGCGCCTGGACCATGAGCGGCCAGCAGGTCACCGTGGCCGGCCCGCGCGCGGCCACCCAGCGCGCACAATTGCTGCTGGACGCACTGAAGATCGCCCCCGGCGATGTGGCGCGGCTGCGTACGCTGCCGGTGGCGCAGCTGCTGGCCGCCGCGCAGCTGCGTGATCCCTCACGGGTGGAGAACAGCGCGTTGTACTTCGGCCCGGTGCTGGATGCGCGCAATGTCCCGGTGCACCCGTTCTGGCCGAACGCGCCGCTGCAGTCGGCACGCATTCCGATGGTGATCGGCAATACCCGCGACGAGACGCGCGCGTTTCTCGGCAACGATGCGAAAAACTTCACATTGAGCTGGGATGAGTTGCCGGCCAGGCTGGAGACCCAGCAATACGTGGACCTGTTGCCGCAGGTGGTGATCGCCGAATACCGCCGGCTGTATCCGCAGTATTCGCCATCGGACGTGTTCTTCGCCGCCACCACGGCCGGACGCTCGTGGCGTGGCGCGGTCGAAGAAGCCGAAGCGCGTGCGCGCCAGGGTGCACCCACCTGGGCGTATCAGCTGGACTGGGCCTCGCCGCTGGATGGCGGCAAGTTCGGCGCCTTCCACACCCTGGACATCCCGTTGGTGTTCGACACCATTGCGCAGCCCGGTTCACGCACCGGCCAGGGCGCCGACGCGCAGGCCATGGCGGCACAGATGAGCGATGCCCTGATCGCATTCGCGCGGCATGGCGACCCCAATTGTCGGAGCGCGCCACGCTGGCGGCAGTACTCGCTGCAGCGCCGCGAGACGCTGATCTTCGATGCCCCGAGCCGGCTGGAACTGGATCCGCGCGGTGGCGAACGACGCCTGTATCAACAGGCTCCCTTCATTCAACGCGGTACGTTCTGACCGCCTTCGGCCCACGGTGATCCATGCATCTGCGTGCTCTTGCCGCACCACTGCTGCTATCGGCCCTGACGGCGGCGCTCGTACCGCTCGCCTGCGCCGGACCTGCTGCGGCCCCCTCCGCTGCGGCGCAGCGGCGCACCGCAGCTGCGACTGCAAACGCTGGCGCCACGCCGGTATTGGCCGCCAGCAAGATCGTGCTGGTGGGCGATTCCACCACCGCCGTGCAAGGTGGCTGGGGGCCGAGTTTCTGCGCGCAGCACGTGACCTCGTTGCTGAGCTGCGTGAACCTGGCACGCGGCGGGCGCAGCACCTCGAACTATCGCGCCGAAGGGTCGTGGGACATCGCACTGCAGGAACTGCGCAGCGGCGGCTATCGACAGGTGGTGGTGCTGATCCAGTTCGGTCACAACGATCAACCGGGCAAGCCGGGACGTTCGACGGACCTGGCGACCGAATTCCCGGCCAATCTGCGCCGCTACGTGGCCGAGGCGCGTGCTGCCGGCGCAGTGCCGGTGCTGGTGACGCCGCTGACGCGGCGGCAGTTCGAACGTGGACAGTTGCTGGACGATCTGGGCCCCTGGGCCCAGGCCACGCGTGCAGTGGCGCGCGATCTCCAGGTGCCGCTGGTCGACCTGCACGCACGCAGCCGCGCCCTGGTGCAGGGCATGGGCCCGGTACTGGCGATGCGGCTGGCGCAGCGCCCGGCCGACCCGGAACAGGTGATTGCCGCGCAGTCGGGCACCACCATCGGCAAGACGTTGGCGCAGGCGACACCCGCCCCGATGCCTGCAGCGACGGGAGCAAGGGCAATCGCGCCACCCCCAGCGGCGACGGCACGCCCGGCGGCACAGGACAATGCCAGCACCGAGCCAATGGGGCAGGCCAAGCTCGCCTTCGACTACACCCACCTGGGGCCTGAAGGCGCGGACGTGTTCGCCGCCATCGTCGCCGACGAACTGGCGCAACAGTTGCCTGGCATGCGGCCGCTGTTGATTCCGTGATCACGGGCGCCTTCGCGATCGACTGCCGGAGGGGCGGCGCGGCGATTGCGAGCGCCAGTGGCGCGCAGGCACTGCCTCTTCGCCCCCAACCGGAGCGAGGCTTGTCTGCCTTCTCCCACCGGGAGAAGGTGGCGCGCAGCGCCGGATGGAGGCTGTGCTCCCTTCTCCCATCGGGAGAAGGTGGCGCGTAGCGCCGGATGAGGGTACGGGCGCAGCCTCCTGTCATCCAGCACTGTCGCACGCCCCTGCGCCGCGCAGTCGCCTCGCGTCCTGTCTTGCAAGTGCCACGTGTGCGCCTGCATCTTCACCACACACCACCCATCAACCCGACACAGGTACCGGCGCGTCGGCCTCGATCACCTTCTCGCGCTTGAGCTCTTCCCACACCGCCGCAGGAATCGCCACCCGCATCGACGCCGCGTTCGCCTGCGCCTGCCCGGCAGTGCGCGCACCCGGAATCACCGACGCCACCACCTGCGGCGCAGCGGCGAACTGCAGCGCCACGGTGCGCAGGTCCACGCCATGCCGGTCGCAAACGGCCATCGCCTTCTGCCGCTTGGCCGGTGCCCACGCGGGCACGGTCCCGTCGTAGAGATAACGCTCGCGCCCGGCCAGATAACCGGCCAGCAGCGGCGCGCCCACCACCACCGAAGCGCCGTGCCTGGCGATCTTCGGCAAGGTGTCATGCAGCGCCTGCGCATGATCGAGCAGCGAATACTGGCAGGCCAGCAGAAAGATGTCCGGGTCAGCCTCCTCGATCGCGCGCAGGGCCGGCTCGGGGCGATTGACGCCGAAGCCCCAGGCCTTGATCAGGCCTTCCTTGCGCATCCTGGTCAGCTCGGGCATCGCCCCCTTCGCCGCTTCGGCGAAGCGCTGCTCCCAGGGCATGCCCAGGTCCTTTTCGTTCTCCGGCGACAGATCATGGATGTACACGATGTCGATCTGCGACACACCCAGGCGTTGCAGGCTGTCTTCGATCGAGCGCCGCACCCCGGCGGCGCTGTAGTCGTAGCGATAGTCGAACGGCGACGGCTGGACCCAGGTGGTCTTGGGCGGCTTCCGGGTGGCGGTGAGCAGGCGGCCGACCTTGGTCGACAGCACATAGTCGTCGGCACGATGGTTGTGCAGATGACGACCGATGCGCCGCTCCGACAGGCCCAGCCCGTACCACGGCGACGTATCGAAATGACGCACGCCCGTTTCCCACACCGCCGCCAGGGTCTGCTCGCTCTGCGCGTCGCTGGTGGGCGCAAAGCCGTTGCCGACCGCCACGCCGCCAAAGCCCAGACGACCGCTCGGCCGATAGCGTCCGCCGCTGCGTGGCGGGTTGATCGGCAGGGCAGCGGCGGTGGTCTTGCCACGCGTGGGCATCACACTGCCGGGCGTGGAAGCGGACGCGGCCTGTGCCAGCAACGGCGCCGCCGCCAGCGCAGCGGTGCCGGCAGCGGCTGCGGACAGGAATTGGCGGCGTGTATTCATGGGAGAGTCCTCGCGACGACGTGGTGCCCAGGATCGCCCCGTTGGCGTGCATGCCAGGTCAGCGCACCCGGTCCGGCTCCAGCAGTTGCAACTGCGCGCGCGGCGCAGCGTCGCCCAGCCACAGCGTGGCCACGCTGATCGGCAGACGGAAGCGGCGCGGCCCGGCACTGCCCGGATTGACGTACAACACCCCATCCCGCGTCTGGATCGCAGGAACATGCGAATGCCCGCTGACGACCACATCCGCCCGCACCTGCGGTGTCAGCGTCTTCAGATCGTGCAGCACATGGATGCGCACGCCATCGATCTGCAGATCCAGCGTCTGCGGCAGGCCCGCCGCCCAGGGCTGGTCATCGATATTGCCTGCGATGACATGCAGCGGCGCCAGCGCCTGCAACGCCTCGAGCACCTGCGGCTTGCCCACATCGCCGGCGTGGATGATCTGCGCGCAGCCGGCAAGTGCGGCGAGCGCTTCGGGCCGCAGCAATCCGTGGGTGTCGGAGATCAGACCGATGCGATGCGGTGTGGCCATGACGACCTCCGGGATCCGTGTCCTGCGAAGCCGCTGTTCCGGCATCTGCCCGGCAACAGGCGCAGGACGTCCATCACGCGATCTCCCCGTAGAACCAATGCTCGCTCATGCGTCAGACGATATGGGCCGGCCACTATCGTATCCGGGAACGTCCCCCTGCCCACACGCTATTGGGATCGCCATGCAGGCTGCGGCGCAATGCAGCGCGCGCCATCTTCCAGTACGCCCAGGCGGCCGCAAGCGCGATCAGATCCACGCTTAGCACGCGCGGATCGGTCCACGGCATGACCGCCCCCTGCGGCGAACGCAGGGACGCGATGGGAATGAGCGCGGTCAGCACGGCGCAGGCCAGCAAGGCCTCGTATGCGCCGCGCGCAGTAGGCCGCAGCACCGCCCACAGCAGCGTGACGCCGAACACCGCGTAATACACATAGCGCTCCTGTCCCGCCGGCAACAACCGCGCGGCGATGAACAACGCCGAGATGCCGGCCACGCTGCCCAGGCAGACACCGACCGTCAGCCGCGCCATCGCATGCGTGCGACCTGGCTGCTCGGGCTGGCGACGCTTGCGCCGTGCCTCGATCCACAACAGGTTGCCGCTGTAGAACAGGAATGCGCCGCCCAGGCCGAGCAGAAAATACAGCCACTGCACCGCGGCGTGCCCGAAGTTGCCGAAATGCAGCGCCTGCAGCCCGCGCAGGGCGGCGGTGCCGGGCGACATCGTGGCCGGCTCCAGCACGCGCAGCACCTGCCCGGTGGTGGCATCCAGCGCCACGCCGCCCAGGCTGTTGAGCCGGCGCTGATCGTGATGGCCATAGACCTCCACCCGCGCATTGGCGTCGCCGGCATCGTGGTAGGCCAGGCTTTCCGGCACGAAGCCGGGGCTGGCCGCGCGCGCGCGATCGAGCAGCGTTGCGATCGGCAGCAGCGGCGCGGCGCGCTTGGCCGGTGCCACATGCGGTGCGAGTTCGAAATCCGGCTCCAGGATCTGCATCAACTTGCCGTCGAACACCAGGAACTGGAACGGCGCCAGCAGCAGCACACCCAGGCACAGCACCGCGCCGGACCAGGCGAAGATCACATGGAACGGCAGCGACAGCATGCCGACCAGATTGTGCGCGTCCTGCCACAGGCGCTTGAGGTTGGCACCGATGCGCAGCGCGAACAGATCCTTGAAGAAGACGGGCGCATACAGCACCACGCCACTGACCAGCGCCAGCCCGTACAGCACGCTCACCACGCCGAACAGATAGGTACCGAACACGCGCGGCAGGCCGGCGGTGAAATGCAGGTCGTACAGAAAATCGGCAAAACCCGTGCGCTGCGGCAACTCCAGCACACCGCCATCGGGTCCGTGTTGATACTGGCGCATGCCCCCGCTGGCATCGGCCTGCGGGCCATACCAGTACAGCCGCGCCAACGGCCCATGCTCGCCCGGCAACAGCACCAGGAACGACTCGGCCACCTGCGGGTGCGCGGCGATGACGGTGTCGAGCAGCGATTGCGCGGCCGCGACCGGTTCGGCCGGCACCGCCGCCTGCGCTGGCGGCGCGACCTGCCAGCCGCTCAGCTCGTGGGTGAACACGGTGAGTGCGCCAGCATAGAACGCGATGAACAAGGCCATGCCGGCCAGCAGTCCCGTCCAGCTATGCACGGACAGGAACGCGCGTAAGGTTGCGGCTTTCATGCGGGAAGCTCCGTCCAGCCCAGCGCCTTGATCGCGGCCAGCGCGAGATAGCACAGCAGGGTCAGCCCACCCATCCAAAACCAGGCGCGCGCTGCGCTCCGGAATGCGAATGGCCAGGCCATCGCGCCGATCCAGACCGGAAACATCACCAGCAGCCATGCCAGCGTGTAGGACTGACGCGGCCCAGGCAGCAGCAACGCGCACAGGCCCACCAGCGCCACCGCCAGCGGCAGGCCGAGCACCACCGATGCCAACCACCTAGCCCACATGCGGCACCTGCCTGCGCTGCACGCGCCCCTGCCACCAGACATCCACGCATGGCAGCACGATGGCCGCCAGCATCAGCGCGGTCAGCGCGGCGAAGACCCCGGCCCAGGGACCCAGCGCAGCGATCCCGCAAGCCAGCGAAAGCGCGCATGACACACCCGCCGCGACGCGCAGCGGCAGCGCCGCACGGGTTGCGCGCCGCCACAGCCGTTGATGCGCGGTCGCCAGATAGAACAACGTTGCCGCAGCGATGGCGCCGAGCAGATACAGCCAGGTCAGCAGCATGCCTCGCTCCCCGCCTGTGCAGCTGCCAACGCGCACGCCTTGTGCGCGCCCCTGGAGCCTGCCTGGAACACGCGCGCGCCTGTGGCACCCAGCCGCTGCAGCGCAGCTGCGCCCGGCGTCCGCCGCCTGCGTCGTCCAGGGCCGGTTGGCGACACTGCACAGCCGGCAGGCCAGGATTGGATCTGTTGATTCACTACGCCTGCGCGCACGCACCGCACTCCCGCAAAGGATAATCGACGGAAGGCATGGCGGCGGCTGTGCCCGGCCGCCCTCCCCGGGCGGCAATGAGGCGCGAATTTAACAGCTGGCCTGCCACCGGGCCAAGCGGCCGGCGGCAGGCCAAGGCATCGGCCTTGCGGACTCAGCCTTGCGGCGTCAGCACGATGGCGCCCAGCGGTGGCAGCAGCAACGGCAGCGATTGCGCATGCCCGTGCATGGATTGCTGCTCGGCGCTCACGCCGCCGCCATTACCGAGGTTGCTGCCACCGTAAAGGCCGGCATCGCTATTGAACACTTCCCGCCAGTGGCCGCCCTGCGGTACGCCGATGCGATAGCCGTGCTGCACCACCGGGGTGAAGTTGATCACCACCAGCACCGGCGCATCGCCGCGCTTGCCCTTGCGCAGGAAGGCCACCACGCTGTTGGCCGCATCGTCGCCCACCACCCACGCGAAGCCGGACGGGTCGTCGTCGTGCGCGTGCAACGCCGGGTATTCGACGTAGAGGCGGTTCAGGTCGCGCACCAGCGTCTGCACGCCGCGGTGGCGTGTGTCGTCGAGCAGATGCCACGGAAGGCCAGCGTCGTGGTTCCACTCAGTCGGTTGGCCGAATTCGCAGCCCATGAACAGCAACTTGCGCCCGGGGTGGGTGAACATGAAACCCAGATAGGCACGTAGGTTGGCGAAGCGCTGCCAGTCGTCGCCCGGCATGCGGCCCAGCAACGAGCCCTTGCCGTGCACCACCTCGTCGTGCGAGATCGGCAGCACGAAGCGTTCCGAGTACGCATAGACCATGCTGAAGGTCAGCTCGCCATGGTGGTAGCGGCGATAGATCGGATCCAGCCCCGCGTAATGCAGGGTGTCGTGCATCCAGCCCATGTTCCACTTGTAGTGGAAGCCCAGTCCGCCATGCGCCACGTCTGCAGTGACGCCGGGAAACGCAGTGGATTCCTCGGCGATGGTCACCGCACCCGGTGCATGTTCGCGCACCACCTGGTTGAGCCGCCGCAGGAACGCAATGGTTTCGTAGTTCTCGCGCCCGCCGTGGATATTGGGAATCCATTCGCCGGCATTGCGGCTGTAATCGCGGTAGAGCATCGACGCCACCGCATCCACGCGCAGGCCGTCGACGTGGTAGCGCTGCAAAAATTCCAGCGCACTGGCGATCAGGAAGCCGGACACCTCGCGGCGGCCGTGGTTGTAGATCAACGTGTTCCAGTCGCGGTGGAAACCCTCGCGCGGGTCGGCGTGCTCGTACAGCGCGGTGCCGTCGAAGTGCGCCAGCCCGTGCGCATCGGTGGGGAAATGCGCCGGCACCCAGTCGACGATCACGCCCAGGCCCTCGCGATGGCAGCGATCGACGAAGCGCGCAAAGCCGTCCGGCGTGCCGAAGCGCGCGGTGGGCGCGAACAGGCCCAGCGGCTGGTAGCCCCAGGAGCCACCGAACGGATGCTCGGTGACCGGCATCAGTTCCACATGGGTGAACCCCATGTCCGCCACATACGGAATCAGTCGGTCGGCCAGGCCATCCCAGTCCAGGTCCACGCCTTCGGCGTGCAGCCAGGAGCCTGCATGGATCTCGTAGATGCTCATCGGTGCATCGTGCGCCTGGCGCCGTGCGCGCGTGGCCATCCAGCCATCGTCGTTCCACTGGAAGGGCGCCGGGTCGGCCACGATCGAGGCGGTGCCCGGCGCCAGTTCCGCGCGCCGCGCCACCGGGTCGGCCTTGGCCGGCAACTCGTGTCCATGCGGCCCACGCAGCTGGTACTTGTAGTGCGCGCCGGGGCCGACGTCGGGAATGAACAGCTCCCACACCCCGGACTGATGACGCAGCCGCATCGGGTGGCGCCGCGCATCCCAGCTGTTGAAGTCGCCCACCACCGCCACCCGCGAGGCATTGGGCGCCCACACCGCAAAGCGCGTGCCGCGCACGCCATCCACGTCCACCACGTTCGCACCCAGTGCATCGGCGAGTTGCAGGTGGTGGCCTTCGCTGATCAGGTGCAGGTCGAAGTCGCTGAGCTGCGGGCCGAAGGCGTACGGGTCGGCGGTCTCCTGCTCGCCACCGGGCCAGCCGATGCGCAAGCGGTAGCTCCCCTGCGCAGGGAGTTCGCCGGCAAACAGGCCCGGCTCCGGCCCGGCTTCCAATGCGATCGTCTGGCCGTCGTGCAGCACCGCACTGACACGGTCGGCGCCGGGCAGGTAGGTTCGCAGCACCCGGCCGCTCCCGCTCGGGTGCGCGCCCAGCACGGCGAAGGCGTCGCCGTGGCGCGCCTCGGTCAGGGCGCGGATGACGCCGGGATCCCATCGATTACTCACTGCTGTCATGACTCCACTCATCAGGTATCTCCTGCACCGGCGCGTGCGCGCTGCAGGATGCGTCGCAAGCCTTCGATCGGCACCATCAACCAGCCAGGGCGGTTGGCCGCTTCGTAGCGCACTTCGTAGCAAGCCTTCTCCACCAGGAACAGCAAGGTGGCTGCGTTGAACGCCGCCGGCGCGATCCACGGGTGGGCGCTGGCGTCGAGGACGGCATGGTAAGCGTCCAGGAAGGCTTGTGTGGAGCGGCGACGGAATTGCACCAGGAATTCGTCCAGATGCGTGTCCACGCCGACACCGGCGCGGGCGGCGGTCCCCTCCTCGCCGCGGGCCGACACCTCGCTGGCGTAATCGAGCGAGCGCAGGAATCCGGCCACGTCGCGCAACGGGCTGGCCTTGGCGCGTCGCTCTGCCAGCGGTTTGGCCGGTTCCCCTTCGAAGTCGATCAGCACCACGTCGTCGAACGCCACCAGGATCTGCCCCAGGTGGAAATCGCCGTGCACACGGGTCAGCAACGAATCGGCCAGCACGCGGGGAGCTTGCGCGAGCAAGGCGTCCAGCTGCGGGCGCTGCGCCAGGATGGCCTCCAGCGCTTCGCGCTCGGCCGGCTCCTCGCTGGCGGCCAGCCGCGCGTTGACCGTGCCCCACATCTCCTCCACCTGACGCGCCACGCCTGCCACCACGTCGTTGGCGGTCGGCAGGTCGATCCGCTGCGGCGCGAAATCGGCATCGTCGGTGTCGCGTGACAACGCCTCGTGCAGCTCGGCCAGCCGCTTGCCCACCACGGCGGCGAAGGCGTCGTAGCCGGCGATGGCTTCGGCACGCGCCTCGTCGGTCTGCGCGGTGGCGTATTCGTCGAAGCTGCGCGCCAGATGGTCCAGCGTCCAGCGCCAGGCATCGCCCTGGTTGCGGATGAAGCCCTGCAGCAGGGCAATGGTGGTCACGGTGCCCTGCCCGTCGATGCGGCTGACGCTGCCCAGCAGTGGCGCGGCGTTGGCATAGCCCATCTCGGTGAGCCGGCGTCCGATCTCGATCTCCGGGTTGGCGCCGGTGGCCACATGCCGCAACAGCTTGAACACCGCCTTGTCGGCGACCACCAACGAGCTATTGCTCTGCTCGGCCGACAGCCAGCGGATCTCCGGATCGTCCGGAATCTCCAGCGCGGCCAGTGCCGGCGTGGATTCGAAGCGCACCTGGCCCTGCTGGGCCGGATCCTCGCCATCGTGGAAATCCAGCGTCGCATCGCGGCGCAGCGCATCGATCACCCCGCGCACCATCGGCTTGAGCGCGAAGGCATCGGTGAGATAGCCCACCTCGCGGCCCTGGCGCACGCGTGCCAGAGCCAGCTGCTCGGCCAGCGTGCTGGGATGCTCGCGCTCCCATACGATGCCCACCGGCAGCATGTAGCACTCGTGGCGGCCATCCTCCAGCTCCACCGCCAGCTCCAGCAGGCTCATCGGCTCGTCGCCGGGCAGCGGCGTGCGGCGGGCGATGCGCACCGTGCGCAAGGCCTGGTCCTTGGCCGAGAACCAGCGCCGTGCCGACAGCCAAGCCGGCAGGATCTCGCCCTCCAGCGTGGGCAGGTGCGGCAGCAGCGCAGTGCTTTCGTCGGCGTCGCTGCGCAGCACCAGCGTGCGGTAATCCGGCAACGGCACCGGGCTGGGCACGTGCCAGTCCGGCAGGGTGCCCTCGCTGACCAGCTGAAACGCGTAGAAGCCGAACGGCGGCACGGTGAGCAGGTAGGTCAGCCGCCCGATCGGCGGGAAGCTGCCGCCGCCGATGATGTCCACCGGCACGCGGCCTTCGAACTCGGACAGATCCAGTTCCACTGCCTGCAACGTATGCGACAGGTTGGCCACGCACAGCACGGTCTCGTCCTGGTAGCAGCGCAGATAGGCCAACATGCGGCGGTTGCCCGGATACAGGAAGCGCAAGGTGCCGCGGCCGAAGGCCTGGTAGCGCTTGCGCACGCTGAGTACGCGGCGGGTCCAGGTCAGCAGCGAATGCTGGTCGCGGATCTGTGCTTCGACATTCACCGCCTGGAAGCCATAGAGCGGGTCCATCACCGGCGGCAGCACCAGCTGTGCGGGATCGGCGCGCGAGAAGCCGCCGTTACGGTCGATCGACCACTGCATCGGCGTGCGCACCCCGTCGCGGTCGCCCAGATGGATGTTGTCGCCCATGCCGATCTCGTCGCCGTAGTACAGCACCGGCGTGCCGGGCATGGTCAGCAGCAACGAGGTCATCAGCTCGATGCGGCGCCGGTCGCGCTCCAGCAGCGGCGCCAGCCGGCGGCGAATCCCGAGGTTGATGCGGGCACGACGATCGGCGGCATAGGTCTGCCACAGATAATCGCGCTCGGAGTCGGTGACCATTTCCAGCGTCAGCTCATCGTGGTTGCGCAGGAAGATCGCCCACTGACAGCTCTCCGGGATCTCCGGGGTCTGGCGCATGATGTCGGTGATGGGGAAGCGGTCTTCGCGCGCGATCGCCATGTACATGCGCGGCATCAACGGGAAGTGGAATGCCATATGGCATTCGTCGGCGTTCTGCCCGAAGTACTGCTGGGTGTCCTCCGGCCACATGTTGGCCTCGGCCAGCAGCATGCGATCCGGGTACTCGGCATCCAGGGTGGCGCGGATCCTGCGCAGGATGGCGTGGGTTTCGGGCAGGTTTTCGTTGGAGGTGCCCGAACGCTCGATCAGGTACGGCACCGCGTCCAGACGCAGGCCATCCACGCCGCGATCCAGCCAGAAGCGCATCACCTCCAGCACTGCCGCCAGCACCTCGGGATTGTCGAAGTTCAGATCGGGCTGATGCGAATAGAACCGGTGCCAGAAGTACTGCCCGGCCACCGGATCCCAGGTCCAGTTGGAGTTTTCGGTATCGCAGAAAATGATGCGCGTGCCTTCGTACTCCTGGTCGGTATCCGACCACACGTAGAAGTTGCGCTCCGGCGAACCGGCCGGCGCATGGCGTGCGCGCTGGAACCACGGATGCTGGTCCGAGGTGTGGTTGATCACCAGCTCGGTGACGATGCGGATGCCGCGCGCGTGCGCCTGCGCCACCAACTGCTCGAAATCGGCGATGGTGCCGTAGTCCGGATGCACCGCCATGTATTCGGCGATGTCGTAGCCGTCGTCGCGGCGTGGGCTGGGGTAGAACGGCAACAGCCAGATGGTGTCCACGCCGAGTTCGGCGATGTAGTCCAGCTTGGAGATCAATCCCGGAAAATCTCCGATGCCATCGTCGTTGGAGTCGAAGAACGACTTGACGTGCACCTGGTAGATGATGGCGTCCTTGTACCAGCGTTGGTCGGCGACGACCGCCGATTGCTCCGCATCGGCCTGTAACGCTGCAACTGCATTCATGCGACCTCTCCTGCGCGGATGCGCCATAACGCGAACGGCCGCGTCGCCTCCAGACGGATGTGCTGGTGTTTGCCCTGCCACGTGAAGCGGTGCCCGTCCCATAGATCGTCCACCGCCACACTGGCGTGATCGGGCAGGCCCAGTTCCCACAAGGGGACTTCGATATCGGCATCCTGCCCGGCATGTGGATCGAGATCGATCGCCACCAGCACCATGGTGCGGCTGCGCGACAGGTAGCCGGCATCCAGGAACTTGCCGAAATACAGGATCTGATCGTTATGGGCCTGGTAGAAGCGCGTGCCCAGGTGCGACTGCAGTTCCGGGTGCATGCGACGCAGCTGGTTGAAGCGGGTGATCTCGTCCACGATGTCGCCCGGCGCACGTTCGGGCCAGGCGCGCAGCTGGAATTTCTCCGAGTCCAGATACTCTTCCTTGCCCGCCGCCAGCGGCGTGGCTTCGCACAGCTCGAAGCCCTGGTACATCCCCCACAGGCCGGACAGCGTGGTGGCCAGCGCAGCACGGATCAGGTGTCCATTGCGTCCGCTGGTCTGCAGGAAAAAGGGATTGATGTCCGGCGTATTGACGAAGAAGTGCGGGCGGAAGCACTCGCTCGGCACGCCCGCATTCAATTCCTGCAGGTACTCCTGCAGCTCGTGCTTGCGATTGCGCCAGGTGAAATAGGTGTAGGACTGCGAGAAACCGCACTTGGCCAGCCGGTACATCATCTTCGGCCGGGTGAAGGCCTCGGATAGGAACACCACGTCCGGACGGCGCCCACGCACGTCCGCGATCAGCCACTCCCAGAACGGAAACGGCTTGGTATGCGGGTTGTCCACGCGGAACAGGGTGACGCCCTCGTTGACCCAGAACAGCACCGCATCGCGCAAGGTGTTCCACAGCTCCGGCACCGCGCCACTGGCATAGAAATCGACATTGACGATGTCCTGGTACTTCTTCGGCGGATTCTCCGCATATGGAATCGAACCGTCCGCGCGCCAGGTGAACCAGTCCCTGTGCTCTTTCAGCCAGGGATGATCCGGCGCGCACTGGATGGCGAAATCCAGCGCCACTTCCAGCCCGTGCCCACGCGCGGCCTGGATCAGGCGGCGAAAACCCGCCAGCCCACCAAGTTCGGCATGCACTTCGGTGTGCCCGCCGTCGCTGGCGCCGATCGCATAGGGGCTGCCCGGCTCGCCATCCACCGCGGTCACCGAGTTGTTGCGGCCCTTGCGGTTGTTCAAGCCGATGGGATGGATCGGCGGCATGTACAGCACATCGAAGTTCATCGCACGGATATGCGCCAGCTTCCCGATCACATCGTCGAAGGTGCCGTGCCGCGTGACATCGCCGCTCTGCGAACGCGGGAACAACTCGTACCAGCTGGCGAAATGCGCTGCACGGCGCTCGGATTCCACCCGGAAGGTCACCGGATACTCGGAGCGGAACGGCTTGTCGTCGGCCTGCGCCATCGCCTGGGCAGTGTCCGGCTCCAGCACGATGGCCAACTGCTGCAGCGGCTCGCCATGCGCACCGATGCGGGCCAGGATGTCCTGCAGCTGCGTCGCCAATGCGCCATCACTGCGCGCCTGCGCCGCTTCGACCGCCGCAATGGCTTCCTGCACGTCCACCGGCAACACCGTATCGGCCGCACGCTTCTTTTCCAGGTCCGCATGCAGGGTGGCGAACACATCGCGCCACGCTTCCACACGGAATTCATAGGTGCCGATCCGTTCCAGCGGGAATTCCGCGCGCCAGCGATCGTTACCCAGTGCGCGCATCGGCGCGCTGGCCCAGGTTTTGGCATCGGCAGCGCGCCACAGCACCGCCACCGCGATGCGGTCGTGGCCGTCGCAGAAGGCATCGGCTTCCACGCAGATGCGGTCGCCCACGCTGCGCTTGACCGGGAAGCGGCCATTATCCACCGATGGCGTCACCGACTCGATGCAGACCCGCGGCCAGGTGGCAGCGGTCTGTGCCCGTGGGCGCATCCGCGGCACCGCCAGCACGTGCCGCGCCGGCACGCTGCGATAGACCCGCACTTCGCCTGGCTCCAGCGCTTCGAGCGTGGCGCCGGACAGCGTGCGTCCATCCTCGGCGACCAGTGCTTCCGCATCGCCCAGCAACCGCAGCAGGTCCGACGCAGGCACCGGCACCACGTGACGGGTGTCGCCATTGATCAGCAGCAGGGACGGCAACCCACCCAGCGGCTCCACCGCCACGGCCGTGAGCCCGGTCGTCTCGCGCAGCAGCGGACGCAAGCGCAGGCCGGCACTGCCGCCAGGCGCACCGCCGGCACGCAGCGAGGGCGGCACCGCGTGCAGATGTGCCTCGTCCATCGACCAGGCACCACCAAAGGCCAGCGCCAGCTGCCACTGCTGCGCGGGCCCCGCGCCATGCTCGCCGTCGCGCAGCCCCAGTACCGCCACGACCTGCGACGCCAGTGCGCGCAGCGCCGTGTCTTCCTCGAAGAACCAGCTGCCGCGGCCATCCCACCACGCCAGCGAGGAAAACGCCGCGTCGAAGCCTGCGCCGGCCAGGTGTTGCAGGGCCTCCAGGCCCAACCCTGGCGTCCATGCCGCAAACACCACTTCCGGCGCCTGCGCATGCACGCGTGCGATCAGCTCGCGCCAGCGCGATGCCGGCACCTGCTGAGGCTGCAGCAACCGGAAGCCGCCCACGCCCTGCCCGGCCCAGTCCAGCAGGCGCGCACTCCACCACTCCACCAGCGCCGCGCCTTCCTGCGTGTAGCCGAAACGGGCTTCGGCGACCTCTGGCGTCGCCCGCGGCTGGCGCGGGTCCGGCACTGCGGTGCTGCGCGCGCGGAACCACTGCGGGTTGTCGCGCACCACTGCGCTGGCACCGCCGACCTCATCCAGGCGCACATCGATCAGCAACTTCACGCCAGCCCGCCCTGCGGCCTGCACGGCCTCGCGCAGCGCCGGGTCGGGGGCCTGCGCCGGGCCCGCCGGATCGATCAGTCGACCCTCCGCATCGCGCGCAAACGGCGCTGCCATCACCACGTAATCGCAGCCGGCCTCACGCGCTGCCGCACAGCGCTGCTCCAGCCCGCCAGTCGCCGCATTGGGTTCGTCGAGAACGCAGATCCGCATGACGCCCCCTCAGCCGGCCACGGCGCGCATGCGCGCCGCAGTGTCGAGGAACGGGCCACACGCACCACGCCACATCCCTGCCATCGCCGCCACGCGACGCGTCGGACCAATACCCGCCCGGATCGCCCGCCGCCCGGTCGACGATGGGCCGACCCCGCTTACCGTGATTGCACTCATGCGCGACTCCGCAACGATGGTTGACCGTTGCAGTCAAGCATCCCGGTTGCGAAGTCCGCGTGTCGGCCGAATTGACGGAAATCGAACAAAGGCGACGCCCCCCTGATGGGCAGCGTGTCCCCTCATACTGCAGCTTCGGATTGGTGACGGTCGCAACCGTTCAAGGACACCGATGGCTGCCTGGCCACAGGCAAGTCCGCCTGCCCGCAATACAGCGACGTGGTCCGGAACGATGACGGCACCTACGCGGCGACGCAATGACGATGCCTGTCTGCTATGCCGGCAGCCCCTATGCACCTTGGATCCGACACTGATCAGCTGGATTGGGAAACCGACAAAGCAAACAGTCAGGCGCCACAAGCCTGTACTTGTATGAGTCGTCGGCCGGTGGTCTGAGTCCGATGGCTGAGTGTCACTTCACCAGCCATGCTGCGGCGCCATCCGATGCACGGTCGTCTCGCGGTCTACGCCGCGATTCGCTGTCCTGCAGCGCTGTTGGCCGGCACCGCCGTTAACCGCCCCAGGCCCGCCGCAGCCACTCGCGCCTGCGGCGACGGCAGGCAGATCAGCACGCAGGGGCTCCTGGCGAGCGTTGCCTGCAGCGACGAGCGCCAGACGCCACGGCGGATGACGGCCTCGTGTTCGACCACCAGCACGTCGGCGCAGGCGCGCTTGAGCAGGCCGGCGATCTCCCGGCGCGGGTTGCCCACCGCCACATGGATACGCACGCGCAGGTCATCGTCGCCCAGTTGCAATGCCAGGTCGCTGAGCCAGTTGGAGGCGGCCGCTTCGGTCACCGGAGTGGCGTTGAACAGGCTGTCCATCAACAAGCCTTCGCCGATCTCGGGCATGACGTGCAACAGATGCAGGTCCGCCCCGCGTCGGCGTGCCAGCGCCGCTGCGTCGCGCAGAGATTCCAGGTTGGTTTCGCGCCCGGTGACCCAGTAGGCGACATGGCCGCCCACGCTGCCATCGCGCGGGATCGCGTCGGCATAGGGCAAGGTCAGCATCGGCGTGGCCACCCGCTGCAGCACGCGTGCACGCAACGACACATGCAAGGGGCGCGGCAGGCCAGTGCGCTCGGAGGGCGGCATGATGAGCAAGGCGTCGTTGCGGCTGCGACAGAACGAGACGATGCCCGCTGCCGCCGGGCCGCTGGCCAGGGCACGCTCGCAGCCCGGGTAGTTGGAGGCTTCGGCGAAGAAGGCCTCCAGCGACTGCTGGGCCTGCGCGCGCTTGCCTTTGGCATGCACGTGCAGGATGGTCAGCCGGGCGCGCAGGCGGTCCACCAGCTGCGCCACGGTGGGAATGGCGGCATGGCAGGTCTCGGAGAAGTTGGTGGCGAAGATCAGATGGGTCGGCGTGGTCTGCATGGCGGTGTCCGTGGTCAGTAGATGAAGCCGTCGATGGGGCGCACTTCGCGCAGCGGGGCGCGTTGTCCCAGCATTTCGCGCAGGGTCAGTTCGATGCCGCGCGACAGCGCCGTCATCGGGGTGTCGTGCACGGTGTTCTCGAAGGGGTCTTCGATGGCGCTGCTGGCGCTGTCGATGGCGAGCAGGGTGAAACTGATCAGCACCGAGGCGATCGGCATGGCCAGGCCCATGCCGGCGATCAAGCCCAGCGGCACCAGCCAGCAATACATGTTCACCAGCGTCCTGGGCAGCGACGAGAACTGCCGCGGCAGCGGCGTGTTCTTGATGCGCTCGCAGGCGCCCTGGATATTGGCCAGCGTGGTGAGGTTGGCATCCAGCGAGGACCAGCGCAGGCTGTCGAGCATGCCCCAGTCGCGCGCCTGCTGCAGCTGCTGGCCCAGCCGCAAGGTCAGCGCGTTGGGAATGTTGGCGTAGCCGCGCAGCGCATCGGCACGCGATTGCCCGAGCAGGCCGGCCAGTTCCGGAAACGGGTTCTGCCGGCGCAGATGGCAGCGCAAGGCATGCACGAAGGCCACTTGGTGCACCACGATCTCTTCGCGCAGCGCCACCTGGCGTGCGTCATCGGGGTCCACATCCAGTGCGGTCAGGGCCTGGCGTGCGATGGCGCGCGAGGTGTTGACCAGCGAGCCCCAGAGTTGTCGCGCTTCCCACCAGCGGCCATAGGCCGCATTGGCGCGGAATGCCAGGAAGATGGTGAGCGCCGAGCCCAGTTGCGCCAGCGGCAAGGCCTCGATCGACAGCCAGCGCCAGTCGAAGAAGGTGTAGAGGATGGCCACGGCGCAGTCGAAGACCAGCAGCACCAGCAGGCGTTTGTAGGTCTTGGGCCAGATGCGCCGCAGCGGAAACGTATCGCGGGTGATCATGGTGAGGAGACAGCCAACGTGGGGTGGCTGCATTACACCCAGCCTCCACGCTTGTGTCTGCCATCCTTGCGCCAGCGTTGGACAGTGCGCAGGCGGCTCGAACGATGCGCACGGCCTATCTTTCGATAGGGTGAAATCCATCGGCACCGCCACAATGCTGTGGGATGGATGGACCAGGATCAGGCGGGAGCGCCCTTGCAGGCAGGTAGACGGACAGGCGATGGATAGACTGAGGCTGCCATTCAAGTGGCGCGGACAGGTGGTCAAGCTCAATCGCGGGCCCACGCTGTGGGCGTCGCTGGTCATGCTCGTATCGCTGGTGTGTGCGGAGTGGTACTCGCATCTGGGCGTGTCGCTGGGGCTGCTCTACATCCTTCCGGTGGTCCTGGCCGCCACCGTGCTGTCGCGGCGCGATATCGTCATCGCAGCGATCGCCTGCGCGGTATTGCGCGGGCTGTTCGTCACCGACGAAACCCTGGTCGAACAGGCGCTGCGCTTCTTCATGGCCACGATCGCCTATGCCGGCTGCGGCCTGTTGGTGGCCGAGATCAGCCGCACCCGCCGGGTGATCCTGTCGCACTACGTGCAGCTGCGGGCCGAACAACGCCTGCGCCGGCGGCTGGAGCGGCAGCTGCGCCTGCTGGCCGAGAGCAGCCCGGCCGCGCTGCTCACCGTGGCCGGCGATGGCCGCATCGTGGCGGCCAACCGCGCCGCGCACGAGATCCTGGAGATGGCCGAGGACGCTGCGCTGGAAGGTCGCGCCGTGCGCGATTTCCTGCCGCTGCTCGACGATGCGCTGAGCATGAGCGCCAACCTGGATGGCATGCGCACCTCGGCCAGCACCTGGGGCCACCGCGGCGATGGCAGCCGCTTCCCCGCCACCACCTGGTTCTCGGTCTACGAAGACAGCGAGGAGCGCCACCTGGCCGCCATCCTGGTCGACACCAGCGAGGAAGTGCGTGCGCGCGAATCGGCCCACTTCGACGACGTATTGAAGAACAACCGCCTGCTTGCCGGCGCGGTCTCGCACGAGATTCGCAACCTGTGTTCGGCCGCCGGCGTGGTCACCTCCAATCTGGCCCGGCACCCGGCCATCGGCGACGACCCGGACCTGGCCGCCCTGCGCAGCCTGGTGGCGGCCCTGATGGAGCTGGCCTCGTTCAACCTGCGCCGCCAGCTGCCCGACGAGGTGCACGAAACCCGGCTGCAGACGTTGTGCAGCGAGCTGGATGTGATCATCCGCTCGGACTGGGACGACATCGATGGCCACCTGGAGATCCAGGTGCCCGCCGACTTCCCGTCGGTGCAGGGCGACCGCCACGCCTTGCTGCAGGTATTGCTGAACCTGGCGCGCAATTCCTTGCGTGCGGTGCAGGGCCTGCCACCGGCGCGCCGGCAACTGCACGTGGGCGCGCGCCTGGAGCAGGAGCGCGCCGTGCTGAGCGTGCGCGACACCGGCCCCGGCATCGCCGATCCCGGCCGGCTGTTCCAACCCTTCCGCAGCGATGCCGACGGCTCCGGCCTGGGCCTGTACATCTCGCGAGCGCTCATGACCAACCAGGGCGGCCTGCTGCGCCATGCACCCGGTGGCGAAGGCGCCTGCTTCGAACTGTATCTGCCATTGGCGCATGCCCCGCAACCGGAGCCATTGCATGGATGAGCAGCGGCGCGAACCGGTCCGCCTGTACCTGCTGGACGATCACACCCTGTTTCGCGAAGGCCTGCTGCGCCTGCTCGGCGCCGACCCGCGCTTCGACGTGGTGGGGCAATCCGGCACGCTTGCGCAGGCAGTCGTGCAGATCGCAGCGCTGGCGCCGGACGTGGTGATCCTCGACTACGACATGGGCGAGTACAACGCGCTGGACTACATGCAGCGCCAGGCCGAGCAACCGACACGGCCGGCCACCCTGGTGGTCACCGCCGGCCTGCCCGAACGCGACGCGCTCGCGCTGATCCGGCTCGGCGTCTCCGGCATCTGCCGCAAGGACGTCTCCACCGACGAACTGATCGCCAGCATCCACGCCGTAGCGATGGGCCGCGTGCTGATCGACCAACGCTATCTGCAATCGCTGGTGGTGCAGAGCACGCAGGAAACCCGGCCCAGCTTTACCGACCGCGAACGCGAGGTGCTGCGTGGCCTGTTGCGCGGGCAATCCAACAAACTGATCGCCCGCCAGCTCGGCAGCTCCGAAAGCGCGATCAAGGCGACGTTCCAGCAGCTGTTCAACAAGCTGGACGTGCGCTCGCGCAGCCAGCTGGTGATGGTGATCCTGCAGGACTACCGGGATCTGGTGTGAGCGCAGTGGCTGGTGGCCGGCAATGGTCGCGCCACCAGAACTTCAATGGCGGCACTCACTGCCGCGCAAGCCGCACCGCCCCGGCCAGCAGCGGAAACACCACGCGTCGCGCCAGGGCGGAGAGCATAAGCACAGACATGGCGCAGCGGCTGTGCCTGGCGACATCATGACTTCCGGCAGCGGCGTTGTGCGGTCACCAACGTCATAGGGCCGAGCCGGATAGCGGCGCTGGACGTGCTTGCCTGAGTGAACGTGGCAACGCGAAACGGTCTTCAAAGACATCTCCGCTGACTCCGCAAGCGAACCGGGCGCCGCGATCAGGAGCGATCAGGGTTGCTCGCCGTAGCGCTGCTTCGACCACTGATCGATGACCAACCCCACATCGGGACAGTTGGACTTCGCGACGGCCACGATGTCCTCGCCGGTGCGGGGGCAGACAATGCCAAGCTCGGCCTCCAGCCAGGCGCGCAACCTGGCGGCGGAATCGGGGTCCGCCGGCGGCTGGCTCAGGTCGTCGAAGCCGAGTTCGTCGTAGCCAATTCCAAACAGGCCCAGAAACTCGCGAAAATTCCTCGCCAGGACGGTGTTTTCGCACCCCTCGGACCCCAGATGCACGACCGGCACGGCACTCGCATCCAGACTGTCGCGCAGCCAGAACGCCAGGATCGAACCGTCCGGCCCCGCGCCGAAGTAGGCGAACTGCGATGCCATCAGCGCATCCCCATCGAACCAGGACTGCACCCCACCGAAGTCGTCCGGCCTGATCTTCATGCACCCGCTGATCGGATAGCCGGTCCTGTCCAGATAGTCGCACAGCATGCGCAGCTCCACGGGCAATACCGTGCCTGCGGGCACGTGCGCGGCGATGCGTTCGAACTTGGTCATCTTTGACAACTCTCCAATTGCATGCGAACGACCTGCCCGATCCTCGCTGGCGCGCCGATGATCGTCGATCTGCAGGGTGCGTACCCGGCATCGGTAGACAGCCTGTGCCCAGCGGTCGGGTTGGCAATGCACGCGATCGGATGGCCGGCCAGCCTGTGCAGCCACGTGTTCCGGCCAGAAGGGGCAAGCGTCGTCGTGATCCGGGGCAGTGCGCTGACTGCCGATCAGCAAAGAACTCATCTGACGGACGCCAAGCCGCCTTGCACCTTGGCGACACGCGTGCCTCGCTTAGTTGGCCAAGCGGCGCACGACGGTGCACATAGAATTCACGTTTGGTGACCTGACGTCGCACAGCTCCAGGCAGCCTTGAAAGGACGCTTGACCCTGCGCGGTGAGCGACCGCAGATCCCATACTGATCAATCTGCTGGCGACGTCCTGGGCCATCCGCGAAGTCACCAGGCAAGGCACGCTGTCATTGCTTCGGTGGCACGCTACCAGATCATGGTTTGCAAATCCCTTGCCCGCGTCATCGCATCCGTAGGCTTGCACGCGAATGCTTCGGCGAACGCCGGCATGTTCGAAGGCGCGGCGTTGGTACGTATGCGCGAGGGAGAGTGGGGATTGCTCGACAGGCTCATGATCTGCTGTACCTCACGCATCTCACTGCGCCATAGACGCGCCCAGGCGAAGAACAGGCGCTGATCCGGCGTATAGCCGTCGATCGGTACCGAGAGGCTCGGATCCTGCCTGACGGACGTCTGCAGCGCGGTGTATGCCAGGTTGAGGCCGCCGAAGTCAGCGATGTTTTCGCCCAGGGTGAAGCGCCCGTTTACGTGGATTTCGGGCTTGGACTTGATCGGTCTGTAGGCGTCGAACTGGGTCACCATCTGCTGTGCCAGAGCATCGAATTTCTTACGGTCGCTAGGCGTCCACCAGTCCACCCGGTTACCCTTCCCATCGAACTTGCTTCCCTGATCATCGAATGCATGGGTGATCTCATGCCCGATGAAGGCCCCAATACCCCCCAGGTTGATGGCCAAATCGTTACTGCTGTCGAACAGGGGAGGCTGCAGCATGGCCGCAGGAATGTTGATGCTGTTGTCGTTCGGGTTGTAGAAAGCATCCAGCGTCTGTGGCGTCACGAACCATTGGCTCAGGTCCTTTGGCTGCCCAATCTTGCTGAGCGCGTGCTTGTAGTTGAACTCGCGGGCGAGCGCCAGGTTGTGGTAGTAGCCCTCATGGTCCAGCCGCAACCCGCTCCAATCCCGCCAGTGGTCGGGATAGCCCGCGCGAACGAGAATGGCCTGCAACTTCGTCAGGGCGCGTTGTTGGGTCTGCGGGCTCATCCACGTGGACCGTTGGATGCGGTCCCTCATTGCAGCCCTCAGCTTTTCGATCAGCTCAATGGATTTTGCCTTGTCTTCGGCGCTGAAGTGCTCCTGCACATATATCTGGCCGAGCCCTTCGCCCATCGCCGCCTCTACCTCCTTCAGCACCTGACGTTCGCGCGGCTCCTGTGACGGCTGCCCACCCAGCGTTCTCTTGTAGAACGCGAAATGGTTCTCGGAGAAACCCCTGCTCAGCCATGGAGATGCCTTGTCGATCAACCTCAATTTCAGGTAGGCCTTCCATTCGTCGACGGGCGCGTCAGCAAGCAGAACATCCAAGGAACGGAAGAACCTTTCATTGGTCAGCGTTAGCGTTGGTACGGCTTGCATGCCTTGCGCGGCGATGAACGTCTTCCACGGGAAATGGGGAGTGATCTGCTGGGCGCGCTGGAGGCTGACAGGGTTGTAGTAGACTTCGACCTCGCGGCTTTCCAGGGGCGACATTGTGGCTGCTACCAACTTCGTCTCCAGGTCCATCGCCTTTCGCGCAAGATCCCTGGCATCGCCAGCATCGGCACCACTCATTGCGAAGACATTCTGGATGTAACCCAGGTACGCATCGCGCGTTTGCTGGTGCTGCTTGCCCGAATAGTACTCCTTGCTCGGGAGCCCAGCGACATCCTCCGTCGCCGAGGCGATCACCTTCGTCGAGTCTCGGTCGTCGGTGGTCGGTCCAAACGTAAAGAGCGGGTTATCCCCTGTGGAGGACCGATGGATCACGTAGCGAACGACGCCATCGGAATCTTCGATTCCATCGATCATTGCAAGCTCGTCGGCAATGGGGTGCAGGCCGGCTTTCTCGATGGCTTGCTCGTCCATGCCGGACGCATACAGCATTCCCAGCATTCTTCTGACCGAAGACGACTGTGGATCGCTTGCAGCGCTTTTCAGTATGTCGAGCAAGATCTTGCTGGTCACATTCGAATGAACCGTGGACATTCCCCATCGGCTTACATCCTGCGGCATGGGGTGTGCGTCGAACCACCTCCTGTTGACGTGCTCGAATAGGTCGTCGCATGCACCAACAGTTGTACTCAGATCGCCAATGTCGAATCTGGCACTTATCTTTTCCGCTGGATTTGGCATGTCGTTGCCACGAGCGGGCGGGGCAGCGAGATTGGCCGCCTTTTCTTGCGCGTCGGGGTGACATGCAGCCAAGGCAAGGGGCAATAATGACATCAGGATTCTTGTGTGCGTTCGCATAGGCGTATTCATTGGCGCTGCGGTGACTCTAGCGTATTCTTCACTGAAAACTCCAAGAGAATTTTTATCGCCCGATCAGATGTAATGATTTATTTATCTTCGTTCCAATGCACTCGGTTTCGCATCGATGCATCGACCTTGGATACGAGGGATGGCCTGATCAACGCGGCCGGAGAACGAAGCAAGCCACATTCACCGCGCTAAGAGCGCTCAAATCCCCGATTTTTTGCCGTTCTCGGCGCGTTTGCGGGGTATTGCCTGAATTACAGGCACACCTTCCCCGCAGCAGGCATTAGGGATGGTCTGATCAACGGGGCCGGAAAACGAAGCAAGCCACATCCTCCGCGCTGAGGGCGCTCAAATCGCCGATTTTTTTGCCGTTTTCGGCGCGTTTGCGGGGTATTGCCTGAATTACAGGCACACCTTACCCGCAGCAGGCATTAACGCTTTGCGCGTCAGCCACAGATTCGACAGTGCAAACAGCGTCAGCACCTGTGCGGTGTTCTTCGCCAAACCGCGATAGCGCACCTTGGCGTAGCCAAACTGACGCTTGATCACCCGAAACGGATGTTCCACTTTCGCACGCAGGCTGGCCTTGGTGTGCTCCCAGCGTTTGGCCAACTTCAGTTCGCGTTTGCTCTTGATCTGCTTCAGCTTCGAGGGCTTCTCTGCGATCAGGTAGCGCAGCTTGCGCTTGCACTTCATCTCTTCGCGCTTCTCAAGCCCGGTGTAGCCGCTGTCACCGCACACCGTGTCTTCCTTGCCGTGTAGCAGCTTGTGCGCTTGCGTGATATCGGCCACGTTGGCCGCCGTGCATTCGACGTGCTGCACCAGCCCGGAGTCCTCGTCCACCCCGATATGCGCCTTCATCCCGAAGCAGTACTGGTTGCCCTTCTTGGTCTGATGCATTTCAGGATCGCGCTCGCCGTCCTTGTTCTTGGTCGAGCTGGGGGCCGCGATGATCGTGGCGTCCACGATCGTCCCGCCGCGCAGGCTCTGCCCCTTGCGCGACAGGTGCGCGTTGACCCGATTGAACAGCTTGCGCGCCAAATCGTGCCGCTCCAGCAAATGGCGGAAGTTGAGAATCGTCGTCTTGTCCGGCACCTCATCCAGCCCGCCGATCTTGGCGAAACTGCGCATCGACACCGTGTCGTACAGCGCTTCTTCCGCCGATGGATCGCTCAGTGCATACCACTGCTGCAAGAAGTGGATGCGGAGCATCGTCTCCAGCCGATACGGCTGGCGCCCCGGCTGCCCGACTTCGGATAGTGCGGCTCGATCAGCGCCAGAAGCGCCTTCCACGGCACTATTTGATCCATTTCGGCAAGGAACACCTCACGCCGTGTCCGCTTGCGCTTGCCGTTGTACTCCGCATCGCCGAAGGTCAGTTGCATCGCCGTCATCCCGTTGCGTCTGTGCGATTGTCGCAGGATCAGGGGCAGTTGTTCAGAGTTCCCTTAGTATCGCGTCGAGCGAGTGCCAGCCGATTTCGGTGGGTGGTGGCACCGTGGCGCGCGTGCCCTGGCTTGGGACGGGATGGGACGGGGATCGACGCACGACAAGGGATTACTTGACACGCGGTTCCCGTCGCCGGGTAGCCGGTCGCACGACCTCCTTGAGTCAGATACCCTTGCGAGAGTTCCGGCCCACGCACCGAGCGGGCTCGCGTGACGGACGATTCCGGTGATCTACATCGTAAGCAGCCAACACGCAGAAGAACTGATAGGTATGGGCGCCAACCACCGAAAGGCTTATGTCGCGTGCGCTGGGTTGCTTTGCGCCTTGGTTGCGGGGTGTGCCTCGCCCGGGTCCGCCATCGCATCTCAAGCTGAGCCTCCGGGTCAGCCCGCTGCAAAGTCTCCGGCTATCTCTTGTCCTTCCAAGGATTTCGACACGTTTCTTCAGCGCTACGCTGACCCTGCCGACGACAGCGTGCGTCGCCAGTTCACTGACGACCCGCTGGAGTACGAAGTTCCCACGTATACCGTGGAGGAAGAAACTGCATCTTCACCAATCACGCATATCTCCAGGCATACAGGCCGATCACGCCTTGACCTATTTCCGTTTCGTTATTTCAAGGATGCAAAGGTCTTTGATCAACTTGTTTCCGACGAACATGGAACCAGGCGTCAAGGTGAAGTTGGGATTCCAGTCTCTATCGAGACGACCAAAGATGACGGGCGCAGGGTGGACTTTGGCATGGAATATGAAATGGATACATATGTGTTCAGGCGCGGTCAGGGCTGCTGGCACCTCACTCGCGCGGTCAACCTCAGGGACTGACATGGAGTTGGTACATGGCAATGCAGCAAGCTACACAACCCGTCCCTTATCGCGTCATCCAGCTTGAGTGGGATGCAAAAAAGGGCTACCGCAACGAAGCTGTCGAAGACTTCGATGGCCTGGTCACGCACCATCCCAACAGCAACAGTGGCGCTCATCTGGTCAACGGTAGCGTGTTCGGCGGCGAGCCGGGCCGCACCTTGGGGCCGAGGCGCCCTGGATGATCCCGCCCACAAAAGGGCACACATGAAGACCGCTGACGCGATTGCACAGCCGGTCGAGCAATCGCTGAGCCAGCTGCAAGCGCTCGGCGAAACCCAGCGGCAGCAACAACAAGTGCAGCAGCTACAGGATCAGCAACAGCCTGAGCAGTCCGTCGGCCATCATCATCGCCTGGCATGACGGCAGCCGGGTCTGCGAGCACCGGTACTTTCGTCAACTGCACACACCATCCGAATCTGCGTTCGCCACGCTGACGACCAGCTCGCCGTTGCGCATGCGGATGTGGAGTTTGCTGCCGATGGTGAAGCCGAGTTGTTCCAGCCAGCGGCCGCGTAGGCGTAGCGTGGGGATGCGTTGTTCGCTGTCGGGGTAGTAGCCGTAGCCGACCGTGCAGTGTTGCGGGGCACGCGGGTGGCCTGGGCGGCGCGGCTTGCTGGGATCGGGGCGCGGCTCGGGGATGGGGGTGCGCTCGAGGTAGGGCCGCGGCGGGATCGAGGGGTCGAGCGAGTGCCAGCCGATCTCGGTGGGTGGCGGCACCGTTGCGCGCTTGCGCGCGGGCTTGGGACTGGACGTGGGTCGACGCATGGCAAAGCCCTCCTTGACGAACAGGCCCCGCCGCTGGGTGGCGACGGGATGTCGGGAGGTTAGAAACCGCACAGAGCCGGCGGGCGTATTTCCCCGAAGGGTGTTGTATTAGCCGCCCTCCCGACGCAGGCATCGCGTCGGTTGCGCCCGCAAGACGCCGCAGGCACAAAAAACCCACCGGTTTGACGGAGGTGGGTACCGCTCTGTGAGGAGTTTCTACGCTCCTTGTGGTAGAGATTGCTGCGGGTTTGTTGGGATGTCAACTACTAGAATTCAAGTTATGGGTTGGCATCCACTGACAGCCCCGTAGACATTGAAGAAGCATAAGAACACCCTAGCCGCTTATTTCTCGGTGGCTGTTCGTTTAGGCTCTCGCGACGGTGAGGATCTTACTTGCTTGCGAAGTTCCATAACTTTCAACTCACTTATCGCTACCACTATTGTCGAACAGTGTTCGGGAATGTAAAAGAAGACATTACCTCCGGCCACCCCGAGGTAACGCGGCCTTTTTTCAATAGGCTCGACTCCAGCAGGCACACTTCCGACTTGGCTCGGCGTGAAAGAATACTCCTCTCCAGACAAGACTCCCAACGCCCGTAGCTTGCCGTGCCCGTATGCAAAAAAAGGTAGCACAGACAAAACAAAAATAAAGATCGATCGTATATTCTTATGCGAAACGAGGTCTGAAAGCACCTCAAATCGAAGTCCCAGCAAATAAAGTGGAAGTCCCACAAGCACTGGAAGTATCCGCCACTTTTCATCTGGCCCAAATAAAAATAATAATAGAGTCGTTGAGAGATAGACTACAATCAGTAAGGGAGCAAACTTCTGAAGAAATCGTCCCGTCGCAGTGTTTACTCCTCCCCCTGGGGGAAGCGAATCTCCGTAAGCCAAAAATTCTCCCATCACGGCGCCAAGCACAAAAAACACAAACAGGGATGCAATTGGGTATGCGGCAGTCTTGATGACGTCGGTCAAGCCAGCATACTCAAGAATGTTAACATTGAATGTGGGCCAATAACCCCATAGGTATAGAACCCCTACTGCCACGAAGTACAAGCTAGAGATATAAGCATACTTCGAGCCCGTTCCAGTAGACTTCGATTGCTCAGACATTCTTAGCCAAAACCTCGTATTTTATTTACGCCACAGACAGCATTAATTTTATAGAAAACTGGTAAGACAGGCTTCGAAAGTGAAACTGACTCTGTTTCTGGAACGATTTGTCATGCTCGTTCCATGAAGCGAACTCGTTGATTACCCATATTGAGAAGGAAAGCTTTAGGTATGAATAGCTGACTAAGTGGGCTCAATTCATTCATGCGATTCTTGTAAAGCAAGGTTACAAGGAAACTCTGAACAACTCCCCCTGATCCTGCGACAATCGCACAGACGCAACGGGACGACGACGATGCAACTGACTTTCGGCGACGCGGAGTACA
>NZ_JAJGQH010000019.1 GCF_020783655.1 Xanthomonas melonis
AGCACCATCTTCACCGACCGCTCCCGGACCTCGGGGGAAAACTTGCTTGCTCTGCTCATGGCTCCATCTTCTCAAGTAATGGAGCCTCCGGGGTTCCCGGGGCGGTTCAGTAATCTACGCGTCTGACCATTCTCGCTGATGTTCAGATCTGTTGTTCCGTCATCGTTGCGTGCTCGCGTGAGGTGCTGCCGCTCAACTCCGCTCCATGCACCATTTAAGAATGCATGACCTTTGCCAGTCTTATCCCAGTTCACCAGGTTGTTACCGGCCGCATAAAAGCCGGCACCATTGAATCGCGTTGGATCTGTCCGGTCTGTTGAAGCATTTTGATAGGTGGCGCCACGATCCAGCGCGTTCACAAATTCTTCTGCACGGTTGTAATGTAGAAAAAGGTTTTTTACTACAGCATACTCGTGCGCCAAGGCTTGGCCTGCCCGGGGCGAATTGAGTGTTGTCGGGTCCACAAGCGGGTCGGCGACTACATTGTTCCATGCTGTTGCAAGCGGGCTATGCGAATCCGCATTCCGCAATGCATTTACAACATCGGCACCCTCCAACGCTTTGTCTCGCCCGGATTCGAGGTAGTCGCCGCGCCCAGTTACTCTTGGATTCAAACCATCAATGGCGGCACTTACATCGGCGAGTGAATGGTACTGATTTGTCTCGATACTGCGGATCATTGATGCAGTGCGCGCCTCGTTCTGGTTGTAGGCTTTTCCAACCATCGTCGCCAGCTTAACCTGGTCGTCCAAAGAGGCATTCTGGTAAAGCTCACTTCGCTGCAGGGGCGCAATAGCGCGATCCATCAACTTCTCGATTTGTGCCACATCACGTTGGTGTACCCAGCTGATGCCTTCGTTGGAAGAAAGGAAGGTGTCCAGCCTGGATTTCACCTCTGCATCAAGAGGTCGACCGGCATCAGCGCGGATAGCACGGCCGTTACGGCCAAGATCAGCGATCGCTTCATCAACCTGCTGTTGACTGAGAACAAGATCTTGCTGCTGCTCATGCGCCCACTGCTGGTGGGCATTCACAAGATCCCTTGGGACGTTCTCTCCGTTAGGCACATCCGGTTGATAGTGTTGCCCCAGATCAGTTTGGATCGTCCCGATCGTGTAGCCACTGTTGTCCGCTGGCTCTAGCAACGGTGTCCTGAGGTTGTCGCCAGCGACTTCCAATCGATAAGCGGCATATCCGCTTTCGGATGTCACACCGACAGCGAAGTACAGAGTGGCGCGCAACTCCTGATCTGTCAGCCTGCTCATGAATCACTCTCCGTGTCTGCGCAGGTTTCAGATGGAATCTGCTTTCCCTTGACATCCGGGTGCAAGACGACATCTCGCTTATACGCATTGCCGAATTTCTGGTAGCGAACCAAGGATCCCTTATCGAGAACGAAGTAATCTTCCTCACCGGAGAAGTTGGGGCATGCTTCATAGCCTGCCTCGCCATCTTCGCTGCAGTAGCGAACGTAAAGTTTTCCGCTACGCACATCCCCTTCCAGTTTTCCGCCACCGCCACGAGCGTTAGTACCCTCGCTCCACTCTCCCGTTACATGGGCCTCTTGCTGCTTGAGATCCATGCTCAGAAAATGGCCAGAGCCGCAGTCTGTGGCATATGCCCACTTGTTTGCAAAGTCGTCGACCCTGGCGCTAGTCGGTGGCGAAGCATTGGAGCATGCTGCACTCAACGCGACTGCGACGAGTGACATGCAACGAAGGATCTCTTTTCTCTTGAATTTTCTTTGAGCTGTCATTGAGCGCTCCCTTGATCTGCGCTATCGGCGAGTCGGGCGTGGGCACGGCGACTTTACTGCAAACAGCAGATTCCAATTCGGTTACTGTGCCAATATTCCTAGCTACGCCGTTGGCGAAAGGCGTTGTTAAAAAGCAGATGCTTTCCCGCCCTACGTCCCGTTTGGGGTCTCCGACAGCGGGGTTGGAGTCATTTTTGCACTTCATCTGCCCATCGTTCTCCATCAGGCTCACGACAACGCGCAGCAACCGTACGCTGAACCACAAAAGCAGCAACCGCATGCCCAAAGCACTGTGGCGCCGCGAACGCCAGCCAGTGCGCACCACGCTCGACGGTACTGAAGGTCACCGGGCCCGCGGCTTTCAGCAACGCGGCGTGCGCCTGCGCGCCTGCGTATGGGGTGTTGGGATCCAGCGTGCCGTGGATGATCAGGGTGCGCGGCAGGGTGGTGGGGCTGCGGCCGAACCAGGCGTCACGTGGGTAGGTGGGCAGGCTGGTGTCTACCAGCAGGCCGGGATGGGGCTGACGAACAACGCATCCTTGGCTTCGGCTGCCACCGTGTCGCGGGTGAGGGTTGGGCGTGCATTGTTTTCGGAGGCGGCGATCAGCATCACCAGCGGCAAGGCGGGCTGGTTGTCGCCGCCTTGGCCCATCGCGGCGAGCGCGGTCTGCAGATCGGCGATGGTGGTGGTGAGTGAGTTGGCATCGTCGCGGGCCAGGTCGTCGATGATGGCGGGAATGCGATCGCGCAGGGTGGGGAAGTTGAGCAAGGTGCCGAGAAAGCGCTTGAGGTCCTTGCCGGGCACTTGCGCGCGCCATGCGGCGCTGTCGCTGCGATCGAGCACGCGGCGATAGGTGGCAGTGTGCGCGTCGTCCAGCAGCGCACGCCCGACGGCATCGACCACGGCGGTGCGGTGGCTCAGGTCCCACTGCGTGGCGGTCTCCGGCGGCACCAGTCCATCCAGCACCAGTCCATCCAGCACCAGTCCATCCAACGGCACGGGCGCCACCTGCAGGGTGCGCAGCGCCAGCTGCGTGCCATAGGACACGCCGTACAGCAGCACCTCGCCCTTGCGTCGCTGTTGGCGGATCAGCAGGGCAAGATCCTGCGCGGCTTCGGTGATCGTAAAGGCCCTGGTGCGCTGCGCGTCTGCGTAGAGTGCGCCGATGCACGGGCCCCATTCGGTGCCGGCCAGGCCCACGCCATCGGGGCTGGCCGGCGCTTCCTGCATGGGGCACAGGCGTGCCGAGCGACCGGTGCCGCGATGGTCCGGAATGACCAGGTCGTAGCCGGGAAAGGCGCGCCGGTAGGTGTCGATCATCGGATAGAGCGAAGCACCGGCTTCGCCCGGACCGCCGGCGATCAGCCACCCTCGCCGCGTCGCTTGCGCTGGTCCACTGCCGGCAAGCGGCGAACGAACAGCGCGATGCTGCTGGAGTCCGGGGCTTCGTGCCGCAGCGGCACCTGGGTGATCAGGCATTGGCTTCCGGCCAACGGGGTGCGTGCCGCCGCGTCGGCACATGCGGCGAAGGATGGCGCCGGTGTCTGCGCCGCAGCACCGCACGGTGCAAGCACAGCGGCAAGGCAAACCACCGCAGCGTAGATCGTCGAACGAGGCATCGAGTTCCGTCTCTGAGCAAAGAGCCACAGCATTGCCCGACGCGGCGTTGTTGGTATCGCCCGAAAGTCACTCTCCGTCGATGAGGAGCGTCTGCCTGTGTGCAGAGCGGGTCACAGCCAGATGCGGGCAGGGCACCAACCCGCGGTGTCGGTGCGGTCGCGTCGCGCTGCCACACTGTGTCAGCGCTGCAATAATGTTATATTATTTCACACCCCTTGCCCGTAGACCATTGCTGCCGTGATCCGTTCGCCCCTGTCGTTGACCCATGTGTTGGCAGCTTCCCTGGCTACCATCCTGTTTCCCCTGGAATCCCGCGCGCAGTCGTCGGATTCGGCGCTGACGCTGGGCAAGGTGGATGTGCACCATCACGCCGACGGCCAGCTGGCGTCCCATCAGGTGCTCACCTCGGTCGACGTGCTGGGTGCCGATGAGATCGAAGACAAGAACGTGACGCAGAGCTGGGAGCTGCTGGGCCAGATGCCCGGCATCCAGCTCACCGAGACCCGGCAGGGCAACGAATCGGGCAAGGTGACCTTCCGGGCCTTCAATGGCGAGGGCTACATCAACGCCATCAAGACCTTGATCGACGGCATCCCCAGCAACGTCAACAGCGGCAACCAGCGCTTCATCGACATGCTGTTCCCGTTGGACATCAGCTACATCGAAGTGGTGCGCGGTACCAACGATCCGCGCTACGGGCTGCACAACATCGGCGGCAACGTCAATTTCGGCACGCGCCAGGGCGGCAACTACACCGACGCCCGCCTGTCGTATGGCAGCTTCGATACCCGCGATGCGCAGCTGGTAGCGGGGCGCGAGCGCGACGGGTTCGCGCAGAACTACTTCGTGGGAGTGCAGGCCTCCGATGGCTACCGCGGGCATGACAGCTCCGACAAGTACTCGCTGGGCGGCAAGTGGTATTTCGGCAATCTGGAAGACGGCATGCGCATCGGCCTGACCGCACGCGCGTACCACAGCGAGGCCGACGAGCCGGGCTTCCTGACCGCCGACGAGTTGCGCGTGGCCCGCCGCCCGTCGGCGCGCTACAACTTCAACGACGGCGGCGACCGCGACATGCGTCAGGTGGGCATTCACCTCGATATGAATCTCAGCGATGCGGTGTTCTTCGGCACCAAGCTGTACTACAACAGTTACGAAGACGACCGCCGGGTGAGCTTTAGCGACCTGCCAACCGGCAATGCGCCACGCCAGCGCCGCATCTGGGACGAGGCGCAGATCGGCATGCTCAACACGCTGACCTGGCGTGCCGACGATCGGCTGACCCTGGAGGCAGGGCTGAACTACGAACACCAGGACAACCGCTACCAGCGCGTTCGCTTCAACTACAGCGAACCGACCAACTTCAACGCGCCCCCGGCGCGGATCCAGAACGACGACCGGTATACGTTCGACAACTGGGGCGCGTACGTGCAAGCCATCTACCAGCCGATCGAGGCGTTGAAGATCGTGCCGGCCTACCGCGTGGATCGCTTCGATGGCGACACCACGCTGCCGGGTGGCGTACGCGCGCCGCTGCAGCGCTACGGCACGATCGAGCAGCCCAAGCTCAGCGTGGTGTACGCCTTCACCGAGCGCACCAATGTCTACGCCAACTGGGGCCGCACGTTCCAGGTACTCACCGGCTCCACGCCGCCCGCCTATCTGACCCCCGGGCAGGTCGCGATCGCGCCATCCACCAACACCGGCATGGAACTGGGAATGAAGTTCAGCCCGCTGCCGCGCAGCCAGGCGCGCCTTGCGGTCTGGCAACAGGACGCCACCAACGAGATCTCCAACATGCCTGCCACCGGTACCAATGTGGTGCTGGGCAAGACCCGTCGCCGTGGCGTGGATGCGCAGATCAACGCGCAGCTGGGCGATGCGTGGACGGTGTGGGCCTCGCATGCCTACCAGGAAGCGAAGATCGCGCGCGACAGCCGCGATGCCACCGTTTCCATCGAAGGCAACGAGGTGATCGCCACGCCGCGCCGGATCAGCAACATCGGTGTCGACTACCAGGCGACCGAAGCGCTCAAGCTGGGGCTGCAGGGCCGCGCGCAGAGCGATTACTACCTGGAAGAACGCAACGTGGCCGGCAAGTTCGGCAGCATGGCCACGCTCGATCTCACTGCGCGTTATCAAGTCACTCCGGCGTGGAGCGTGGACCTGCAGGTGCGCAATGTCACCGGGCGCCTGTACGAGTACGTCTGGTACGACAGCTTCTTCCAGGAGCGGCCACAGCCCATGTTCTCGCCCGGCGCTGGCCGGCAGGTGTTCATCGGCGTGAGCATGAAGCTGTAAGGTCGGCTGGCTGCGGCCGATGCTGCGGCCGGGGATGGTGAGCGCGGGCCAGGCGGCCTGCGCGCGCAGATATCGCCGCGCGTGGGCCGGCTCCTGGCGCACCGTCGCGGTGAGCGTCGCTGCAGCGGGGTACGATTCGGGCTTGTGTGCTTGCGTTGGTTTCCGCGTCATGTCTGCTGCCCGCCCGGTCCGCGATGGTCTCCCTGCCAGCCGTTTCCAGCTGCCGCTCGGCCCGTGGGCGACGGTGCTGGAGGCCCTGTGTGCGTGCTTTCCAAACGTGGATGCGGCCACGTGGCGCGCGCGCTTTGCGCGTGGCCGCGTGCTGGATGCGCAGCAGCAGCGGCTGGAGGTCCATGCGCCCTACCGGCTTGGTGCGGAGCTGTACTACTTCCGCGAAGTGGAAGACGAGCCGGCGATCGCTGCGACCGAAACCGTGGTACACGCCGATGCGCAGGTGGTGGTGGTCTGCAAGCCGCACTTCCTTCCCGTGGTTCCCGCAGGCGCCTACGTGCGCCAGACGCTGCTGGCACGGTTGGTCCACCGCTTCGACAACCCGTCGCTGGTGCCGCTGCACCGTATCGATCGCGACACTGCCGGGCTGGTGCTGTTCTCGGCCAACCCGGCGACGCGCGGCATCTACCAGGCGCTGTTTCGTGAGCGGCGGATCCGCAAGCACTATCTGGCGGTGGCGCCGCCGCTGCCGGGTCTGCGCTTCCCGTACGTGCATCGCAGCCGGCTGGTCCCCGGCGAGCCGTTCTTCCGCATGCGCGAAGGCGCAGGCGAGGCCAATAGCGAAACGCTGATCGATGTGGTGGCACGCAGCCAGACCACCTGGACGTACCGGCTGGAGCCGATCACCGGCCGCAAGCACCAACTGCGCGTGCACATGGCCGCGCTGGGCGCGCCGATCCTGCATGACCGCTTCTATCCGGATCTGGACGACCAGCGGCCCGACGATCCGCAACGTCCGCTGCAGCTGTTCGCGCATACGTTGGCGTTCGATGACCCGATCAGTGGCGAAGCCAGGCACTTCCTGGCGACTGTCGCGCCCACCACTCTGCGATAAGGGGCTGCATGGGTTGCGCGACAAATATCTGATTTTCAGGTATTCGGCAGCTTAGGTTACGGTGATGCCGCAGGCACCCAGCCCGCACACACCAAGGACGCCCGCCATGGCACCACCAAACGTTGCCAAGACCATCCGATCCAGGCCGCCGTCGCCCAAGCGCGCAGACGCCGGGCAGAAAGACTTGGCCTTCGGAGTCACCCTGCAGCAGATCGACCAGTTCCACGCGCTGTTGCGCACCATCATCGCGCAGAGCGACATGGTGGCGGTCTGCGGGCGAACGGCGCTGGATGCCGGGAGCGTGCCGGTATTGGGCGAGGGAATCTTCACCGCCGCGCGGGCGCTCCGCCGCATCGTCGATGAGATCCACGAACAGCGCTTGAGTCGTTAGCGGCAGGCCTGCTACACGCCAGGCAGTCGGATCGCAAGGTGGCGATGCGCCGCGCGTGGTTGCGTATGGGCGTATTGGCAGCAGGCCGTTCCTATCCTCGATGGGCGTCGTCGACCTGCCTGCATGCCTTCGCCACCGGCCAGGTTCCGGGCAAGGCCAGGCACTGAAGGGCGCGCGTGCGAGGCACGACCGATCATCGACCGAGAGCCACTCCGGGGTGGACGTCGTCCGGGGTTGACAGTAGAGAACGATCGTTCTACCGTTGCGAGAACGATCATTCTCTGACTGCCCATGCTTTCGCCAGCAGACTCCCACTCCAACACGGCATTGCTCGATGCCACCGAGCGCCTGATCTATGCCGGCGGCATTCATGCCACCGGGATGGAGGCGATCGTCAAAACGTCGGGAGTGGCGCGCAAGACGCTCTACCGCCTGTACCCGACCAAGGAGGCGTTGGTGGAAGCGGCCCTGCTACGCCGGGACGAGCGCTGGATGGCGTGGTTCGTGGCGGCCAGCTCGCACAGCGACGATCCGGTGGTGCGGCTGCTGTCGTGCTTCGATGCGTTGCGCAGCTGGTTTGGCGACAGCCGCTTCCATGGCTGCGCGTTTCTCAATGCCGCCGGCGAGACAGGCGACCCGGATCACGTGATCCGCAGGGCGGCACGCCTGCACAAGCAGCGCCTGCACGACTATCTGCACGGCCTGGCAAACGATGCCGGCCGGCCAGACCCGGACGCGCTGGCACAGCAACTGTTGGTGTTGATCGACGGCGCCATCGCCGTGGCGCTGGTGTTCGGTGGTACCGAGTCTGCAACTGCTGCCCAAGGCGCTGCCCGCCAGCTGCTTGGGCAACCCCCTGTCGCGTCCTGATCCTTCGAGGAGATTTGCCATGTCATCGTCTGCATCGTCCCGTCCGCCGCTGCCGCCCTTCACCCACGACACTGCCTTGCTGAAGGTGCGGCTGGCCGAAGACGGCTGGAACAGCCGCAACGCGGCCAAGGTGGCCCAGGCCTATAGCGTGGACACGCGCTGGCGCAACCGCGCCGAGTTCGTCAATGGCCGCGATCAGGCGCAGGCGTTTCTCGAGCGCAAGTGGGCCAGGGAACTGGAGTACCGGCTCATCAAGGAGCTGTGGGCGTTCAACGAAAACCGCATCGCGGTGCGCTATGCCTACGAGTGGCACGACGACTCGGGCAACTGGTTCCGCTCCTACGGCAACGAGAACTGGGAGTTCGACGCCGACGGTCTGATGCGCGCGCGTCATTCCTCGATCAACGACCTGCCCATCCAGGAGGCCGAGCGCAAGTTCCATTGGCCGCTCGGGCGCAGGCCCGATGCGCACCCGGGCCTGTCCGATCTGGGGCTCTGAGCGCGCATCCCGTGGCCGCCGCATCCGGCCTTCGCTGACGACCATGTGGATACCGCTGTCGGTCCACTGTAATTGAGCCCACACTGATCCGCGAAGACCTCTAAGCTTGACCACGACAACAGCAGACCGTAGCTCACCGTTGTGAATGCGAGTGCCATCGGTGGTGGCGTAGCTGCAGACGCGCTTCACAATGACCTTAAGGCCTTCAGCAATCCAAATCGCATTAGTTGGTTAGCGCCCGTGCGCTCCGTCACAGCCCAACTACCCATACTTTGACCGAGTTGCAGTCCTACATAGAGACTATGCGCTGAAGCAATCTCGTTCCATGGAATCGCAAAGGGAGTTGACATTGAAGAAGTATCTTGTGGGTGCATTGCTTGCGGCAGGATTTGGCATTTCCTTTTCTGCTCAAGCTGGAGTAGGAATTTGTAATGACTGCAACCTTGGACGGAAGCAGACAATGTCTCGTGAGCTCGGTGTTGGTGATCACCATCTCTGGGACTTCAACCGTCGGACCGTCTATCACATGGTCGTTTCAGTAAATGGTGGAGGTCGCCCACCAAGCCCGATGTCAATGCCTGCAGCGGACTACGCCCGAGTCACGTCAGATCAACGAATGACAGCCTCAGCAGGGGGGCAACTGATCGTGAAGAAGTTGCCTTGACAGCTGTCGAGTTGCAAGGACTCGCCGCAGGCCTCGCAGTTTACGATGCAAATGGTGGATCTCCCTACGTTGTGAGCACTCTGCCGGCGAGTATTAGCATTGCTACATCTTCCGCAGCAACAAAGATTGCAGCTCGGGTTGGTTCACAGGCAGCAGCAATGCGCCCCATGACTGCGATGGATGCGGTAACAACTCCTGTTTATCGAGAAACTGCGACGAGGGCAGCTCTAGGCATGGATAATCTCGAGCCGTTCTGGTATCTAAATGAGCAGCTGCGAGTTGCGGTCTCGAACCTGACAAGCGTTATTAACATAGGCGCCATACGAAGCCCGTTTGTTGTTACAAACATAATCCAGTTCCCTGATGGGTCTCACTTTAAAGTCGAATGGAATTGGAGCCTAAAAGATTACTCATACGTGAAGGGCTCAGCTAAGGATGCCGCGGGAAACTTCATTCCAGAGACAAAAGCTGATGTCACGGGGACAGATGCTGAAAGAAATTACGTATACCCAAACTACCGGGAATCTTTGGACGCGGGTGACCAGATGGTTGAGCACATTAGTAATCTGGGCGTAAGGTGGCAGGGAGCCACGACAAGGCCAGTTAATCGTAGTTTTCATCTAGCATGTACGAGCACCCCAACTGGGGCAATGTGTCAGATCGTTGTGATGTGAGAATATGAATAATCAGATCCAAACCAATAATTCATTCGCCATCCGGTCCTTTCTTTCGCTCGTCGGCGGACTGGTTCTCCTGCAGGTTGGAAACCTTATGGGGAAGGGGTCCTCGTACCAACTAAATTGGTACTACATTGCACTGTGCACTCTTTATGCATTGGTTCCGATTGCCATCCTTCGAGCTATCCAGCGCCGCCCCAGTTTTTCCAGGCGGCTACACTCCATGACCCTAAGTGCATCAGCGCTGGTAGCAGTTGCGGGTGGAGTAGCTCTTTCGCTGCTGCCCCTGCCCAGCCCCTAACCACTCAGCACGCGCTGAGCGTGTATTTTGCCCCCCAACTGATGCAGGCGTGAGCCTGCGTCAGTACCTGCCGAAACCTGCTTCGGTGCACCCGACCCGGCAACTCAGCGCACCTTGTACAACACCGCTGCGCCGGGCCGCGGTTCGAACATCGGCACGGTCTGCTGCTTGAGCGCAGTGCCCTTGGCATCCCACACCAGGGTCTCGGTGGGGTAATCGTCCTTGCGGGTCATGCTGTCGATCTGCTTGACGATCACTGTCTTGCCGGCGGGTACCTCCGGGTTCCAGGCGAACACGCCGAGGCGGCCGTAGAACACGGCCGGCGCGGCGGCATCCAGGCGGCGGTCCGGGCACATCACCAGGCCGCGTTCGAGCATCACCCGCAGCGCGCCGACCGGCACGGCCTTGACGGTGGGGCTGGTGCGTTCGGTGCTGTGGCCAGGGCAGACATTGGCCGCGCGGGTGATCATGTCCTCGGCCACCTGGCGGTCGGACTGGGCCAGCGCAGGAACGGACGCAGTGGACAGGGCAAGCAGGGCAAGTGCGGATTTCCAGGGCATCTGACAACTCCTCTTGTGATGACACTCCAAAGGCAGCCCGGCCACGCGGGGCTGCTGCCAGCAAGGCGCCCGGATGCTAGCAAGCCGGTTGTTAAATCCCGTGGAGATGGACGAGTGCACTTCGCGCCCAGGTGCATCAGGCCGGGCAGGTGACTGCGCACGCGTCTGCGAGCGGTGCAATCGAAACGCAGCTACGCGCATGATCGACACCGCTGCGTCACCGTTGGCCAGTGCGTGCAGATGCGTGCGTGTTGCGCGCCTTGCCGATGAGGTGTTGCGGTGGCGTCAGCAGCGGGCGCACTGTCTGCCAGTGTGACCGACCAGCACCGAGCGAGTGGCGCGCTCACCGGTACGCTGCTGGACCCGGGAGGTCTTGTGCCCGATCAGCGAGCCAACCGTCTTCTACGCAGGGAAAAGAAGCGCGCGTCAACCGTCGAGAAACGCATCGATTGCCGCCGCGCCATGTTCGCGGATCGCCACATCGCGCGTCTTGAAAATCCCCGACGATCAGTTCGCGCACATGTCGGTGACTGCCTGCATCGACACGCTGCGTTCCTTGAATCGATCTTCGAGCAGCGCCGAGACCTGCGCGTCCAGTGCGATCACCTCGCTTGCTGTCAGGTGCCTGGATCTGCGCGCAGCCTCATCGGCCAGGTGCGTGCGTTCGACGTTGTCGGATGCTCCCCGCTGGATCAGGCGGATGATGACGTAGGCGTGCTGGTCGGACACGTTGGCCTGGGTCCGCAGCCCGTGCTGCTCCAGCGACGCCTGGTAGGCGGCCAGCACCACTGCCCAATTCCCGGTGTTCAGGCCATCCTGCACCAGGCGCCCAACGCTGCTCGCATAATGTTGCAGCAGGTCCGCATAGTACGGGCTGCGTTCGTCCGGCGTCTGCCAGGGCGCCATGATGAAGCAGGCGGCGGCCTGCCGATTGCCTTGCAGCGCAGCCTCCAGCGTGGCCCGGTAGATCTGCGCATTGGCCAGGTCCTGCGAAACCGATGCGAGCCAGGGCTCGCATGATTGCCGATGGTCGACCAGGAAACGGGCGTTATCCACGAGCCTGTCTCGCTGATCGGCGTCCATCGCGGCCAGCGCCTTCGGGTTGTTCAATGGCCAGTTGGGGTCCGATGCTGCTTGTGCTTTGTAGAACGCATCGAAGTGACGAAACTTTGCGCAGTTCCTTGCGAACTCGAAGCGGCGTCGGGGATCGAACGCACTATCGGCAGGGAAGCCATCGAAGCCTACGACTGCACTGTTGCCTGTGGATGCCGTGGAGATGGACGCGACAGGCGCCGGGCCGCGCGGCGTGGCCTGCAGGTGTTGCGCGCTCGCCTGCGCAGGAACGGCGGAAGTGGCGCGAGGCGAGCGCCACAGCACGATGGCAGCAAGCACCATGACGGTGGCAATGACAATGCCGTATCGCATTCTTGCGCTCATTCCAACCGCTCCCTCGTTCGCGGGTCATTGATCGCCTGATCGATGCAGCGTTTCTCCTTGGCGGCTGCCCATGCCTGGCAGCGGGTCTGGCGAACCGCTCAAGCCTAGCGTGATCCGGGCCGCGGATGTCGCTGGTTGTGATCTCTCAGTAGGTTGCTCATCCGGGGCTGACCCGTTCACCGCTTGTCGGGAGACTCCCGATTGAGTGCCGGCAGCGGCGCCGCTAGCGTGCGCGCAAGACACTGCCGGATCGCCCATGGAACGCGCCGACCTCATTGCCTCCCTGCTCACCGGCATGCGCCGGGCCGAAGCCATGCGTGCGCAGCCATCCAGCTACAGTACTGCCCACAGCGAACAGATGAACCTCGAGCACGGCAAGGCCGACGACGCCGAGCTGGTGCTGTCGTTGTTCAAGTTCACTCCGGAGCATCTGAAATTGCTGGGCAGTGCCGGCATCGAAGCGCTGGGCGAAATCGTCTGCCACGCCTGGGTCCTGCATGGCGGCGACACTGCCGCGCTGATCCGCTGGTTCCGCGAACCGATGAATGCCGTGGATGGCCAGACGCCCGCCGCGATGGTGCGCGCCGGTCAGATCAAGGTATTGCTGCTGGTGCTCAGGCAGCAGATCGAATGGGAGTTGCCCAAGCGGTTGGCGTGAGCACGCGAAACGTCTGACCACCGTTTGCGTTGTGTCGGTGCCATCCTCCTCCACCGTTGGTCGGCCATGCGGCATCGAGATGCGTGCATAGCCTCGCCTGCGCCATCGATCCATCCACACGCATCGGTGGCGTGTGGTGTCGAACGACCGAATGACCTTCGATTGTTTCCCTGACGTAGCTCGATCGAACTTGAAGTAACCAAGGCCTTCGACCCAACGGATCGATGGCGTCCGGATGCGTTGCCTTGAACGGCATCGCGCCATGCGTGGCAATGCTGCGCTCGTGCAGCTGCTGTTGCAGCGATGTCGGCATGGCTGCCGCCGCCTTGCGGTTCTGGTTTTCGATGCAAGCGCGGCCTTGCCCGCTGTGCCTGTCGCTCGACTGCGGGCAGGCGGCCGCCAGACAGTGGCAACGCATCCAGTCGACTCAAGCCGCCCGGTAGTTGCGCGGCCGTGTCATCCAGGAAGCCATGGCACTCGAGCCTTGGCTCACCGATACGGTCCCGGCCCGCGCCACACCGGTTCGCCCTGGCGGTAGACCTCCATCATGTTGATGACCTCGCGGGCATCGCCGATGTTCTTCAGCTCGGGCGAGTCCGGTGGCAGCAGGCGGCACTTGCTGGAGCCGCGCTTGAGCGCGACCTCCAGCGGGCAGACCATGCGTTGCTGCGTGCCCGGCAGGATGATGGCGATCTCCTGCATGCCCTGTTCCTTCCATACCCGCAGCTGGGTTTCGCTGCGCACGTCGTAATAGACCTGGTAGCCGCCAATATCCATGCTCGGCTGGGCGTTGTTGCGGTCGTTGCGGCGGCCCTGGCTGATGGTCGGCGTGTACGCGCTGCCGTCTTCGGCGGCATCGGCCGGTTCGTCGAGCATGCCCGGTGGGCGCCCGGTCCAGGTCTCGGGGCGGCGTTGCGGCGGCGACGACGGTTCGGCCGGCGGCCGCGGTGGCGTGGGGCGCTGCACCGGCCGGGTCTGGCGCTGCTCGTTCGGGCTGCCGCGACGGGTGTCGCCTGGAGGCGGCACCGGGTTCCTGGCGTCCTGCACCAGCGTGGATTGCACGGGCGAGGCAGCCGGCGGCGGCTGGACCGGTGCCGGCGTGGGCGAGGGCGGCGTGGGCGTGGGGGAAGGCGTGGGTTGTTGCGGTTGGTCGGTATCGCCGACGAAGTCCACCTTGGTGCGGCCGCCGCTGGACGAGCCCTGCGGCGGGGTCACGGTGGGCGTGGAGGCCGACAGCAGGATCAGCAGCATCAGCACATGCACCAGTGCGCTGATCAGTGCGGCGATCCACGGCTCCAGGCGTTCGCGCAGCGGTTCGGTGCGCGGCAGCCAGTCCTGCGCATCGAGGTGGACATGCAGGATTTGCAGGGCCCCTTCGCGCACGCGGTAGACCAGCACGTACGGGGTCTGCGTCACCACCCATTCGCGGGTGCCCGGCACCCGGCCCGCGCTGCCGCGGCCGGGTTGTTCGGCCAGCGTGCGGGTCGCGTCCAGCACCCGTCGCGCCATCGCGGCGGCAGCGGTCGGGTTGAGCGCGTGGTAGTGATCCTGGGCGTGAGCGAGCTGGCTGGCGGCCGGGACGGTCCAGTCACGCCGCAGCATCAACGCCCCATCCGGCGAACAGCGTCGCGAGCTGCGGTGCGCTGAGGACCGCGCCTGTCTCGGCTGCGGCGATGCCCTCCAGTACTGCCGCCTCGAATCGGGCGGCGTCCACGGCGCGGGCCACATCCTGCCACCCTGCCGTGTCCGGCAGCGTGTCGATCAGCGTATGGGCGTGTTGCTTGATGGCGGACATGGCACTGCGATGGGGGAGTACGGCTGCAAGTCTACCGCCGTGGCCTGGATCCGCGTGTGGCGAGCGCCGACGCGCATGCGGGGGATTCATCGGCGGCGCTGGCTGCCAGCAAGGGCGCTCCAGCGGCGACGCCTGGTCTGGCGGAGCAGGCGCGTGCCAGGCAGCAGAAAGTGACGCTTGGCACCTTGTCTGCGCTGCGGCCCGGTTTCATTCTGCAGCGGCCACTTCGCCAGGACCGCGCCATGCCCGCCCATGCCATTGCCCCGTTTGCCCCCTATCTGTCGATGGCCGCCATCGTATTCGTCTACTACCGGCGCATCCGCCGCAGTTTCGGCCGCCAGCCATGGAAGCCGCTGGCCACCGGCATCCGCGCCACGCTGCTGCTCATCGCGGCGGCGGCGCTGGGATTTGCGGTCTACGGGTTGCCGCAGGTGCGGCTCGGCATTGCCGTTGGCGCGCTGGTCGGCATCGGGCTGGGCGTGCTTTCGCTGCGCTACACGCCCACCGAGTGGGTGGACGGCCGCGGCTGGTACACGCCCAACCCGTGGATAGGCGCGGCACTGATGGTGGTGCTGGCAGGGCGGCTGGCCTGGCGCTGGGCCAGCGGTGCGTTCGCCAACGGTGCGGCGGTGGCCGGATCGCAGGCCAGCCCGCTGACCCTGGGCATCGCGGCGGCCCTGGTGCTGTACGCGCTGGTGCATACCGCCGGGCTGTGGTGGCGCCTGCGGCAGCTGCGGCTGGACATGGGCGAACACGCGAGCCGAGCGTCCAGCTAAGAGCGGCCAAAAAACGACTGCGCTCCCCGCCAGGCGGGCGCGGCCAGTGCCCGGAATCGGCATGTACCGCTCATACACTGCGGTTCCGAGCGCGCCGCCCACACCCGCCTGACGACCGCTCGCTAGGTACTGTTAGCCGCTCTAAACCTGGGAGCGGAACGGGAACACCAGCTTTTCGCCCAGCCGCTGCCGCAGCGGCCGCGCGCGCCAGCGCTCCAGCGTGTAGCGTTCGGCGCGTTGCAGGTCGCGCTCGAACACGTCGGTCATGCGCGCGGCCAGCGTGCGGTCGTAGACATTCAAACTGGCCTCGTCGTTGAGGCGGAACGAGCGGATGTCGAAGTTGGTCGAGCCCACCGACACCAGCAGGCCATCCACGATCAGCAGCTTGGTGTGCAGCATGGTGGGCTGGTATTCGTGGATTTCGATACCGGCCTGCAGCAGCGGCTCCCAGCTGGCCTTGGAGGCCAGCCGTACCGAGACCGCATCGATGTGCTTGCCAGGCAGCAGCACACGGATCCTGACACCGCGGCCGCGGGCTTCCAGCAGCGCGCGGGTGATCAGCGCGTCGGGCACGAAGTACGCTGCGGCCAGGTCGATGGTGTTGCTGGCGGCGGCGATGGCGATCAGATACATCAGGTGCATGCTCTCGCTGCCGCCGGCCGGCGAGGCCACGAACAGCTGCGCATCGCTGTCGCCGGCCGGCTCCAGCGCCGGGTAGTACCGGGCACCGTTGACCACGCGGCCGGTGGTCTTGATCCAGTTGTCGTTGAAGGCGGTCTGCACCTGCGCCACCACCGGGCCTTCGATGCGGTAATGGGTGTCGCGCCAATGCTCCGGGTCCTGCGCATCGCCCATCCACTGGTCTGCCACGCCCACGCCGCCGGTGAAGCCGATCCGGCCATCGATCACCAGCAGCTTGCGGTGCGTGCGGTTGTTGACGCGGTGCAGGTTGTACCAGGCCAGCGGGCGGTAGCGGTGCACTTCCACGCCGGCGTCGGTCATGGTGTCCACCAGCGCATGGTCCATCTTCAGGCTGCCGCCCCAGTCGATGGTGACGCGTACCGACACGCCGGCGCGCGCGCGCGCGGACAGCGCCTGGCTGAACTCGCGGCCAATCTCGCCCGACCAGTAGATGTAGGTTTCGAAGGTGATGGTGTGCTGCGCGCCGGCAATGGCCTCCAGCATCGCCGGAAAGATCTCGCAGCCGTTGTTGAGCATGTCGATGCGGTTGCCGGGCAGGATGGTCGGGCCCAGCAATACCGACATTTCGCGCTTGAACTGCGGGTCGGCAACGTCGTAAAGGTGCTTGGGAATGTGCTGGAGCTTTTTCTCCGGCGTGGCGAAGTTGAGCAGCAGCAGCCCCACCAGCAAGGTGACGACCACGGCAGCCACGATGATCCAGATCATGCACCCCACTCCGATCCCCGCCATTGCGGGCATAAACGGCGGGCATTCTGGCAAGGCTGGTGGCATGGGGGTCGTGAAGGATCCGGCGGCCGCAGGCGTGGCCTCCCCTCGCCACCGCGTGTGCCGGGCATCGGGATGGATCACGCAAGCGATGCGGCCGCTCCCCCTACTCCGCCACGCGCAGATAACTCGGCGGTACGTGTGCCGTCAGCCAGACGCCGTTGTCGGCCTGGAAAAACGTAATGCCTGCTGCATGCATCTGCAGGCTCTCCACGCGCAGCACCACCGGCGTGCCGTGGCGCGCTCCAACCTTGGTGGCGGTGTCCGGATCGGCGGATAGATGGACATGATGGCGCTGGCCCGGTAGCAGGCCCTGCACCAGGATTGCCGCAAGTACGCGTGTGGCGGTGCCGTGATACAGCACGTCGGGAGGGCGCCGCGCCTGGTGCTGGACTGCAACGGCCGGGGTGCTGTGGCCTTGCGCGGCGCGGATGCGCAGCTCGTCGTCGGACAGGGTGAAGCGCTGCTTGTCGCTCTGCGCGACGACCGTCTTGACCAGCGCCACGTCGAGATGTCTGCCTGCGGCTGCGGCACCGGCAATGATGGCATCGATGTCCACCCAGCCATCCCGATCGAGCGTCACGCCAATCGACTCCGGCGCGTGCCGCAGCACATAGCTCAGAAACTTACTGATGTCGGTGAGTGGTTGACGCATGCTGTCTGCCTCTATTCCTGTCTGCCTCTATTCGCAGGATGGGGCCGTCGACGACCTGGCCGCGGTAATGGTGCGACATGCCGCTTGTCGGATGCGCCCACGCGCGCAGACGATCCATGCACTGTCTTACCGCTTCGGGTGGGCAGCGCGGGGCGCGGACGCGGTGGCTGGCAGTGTGCAGCAATGGCTGTGTCCGTTACGGGTGCGCACAGTGACATCGAACGCGGACGCGGTGCTATGGTCCGCGCATGTCCAGGCGCGCTTCCCCGATTCGTTGCAAGGCAAGGCTGCTGGCGCCGGATGTGCCCGGGGCGGCGACCTGGCTGTTTCTGCGGTTGCCTGCCGCGGCCAGCACGCAGTTGCCCACCCGCAGCATGGTCACCGTACGCGGAAGCCTGGCCGGGCATCCGTTGCAGGCCACGCTTGAACCGGACGGGCAGGGCGGGCATTGGCTCAAGCTGGACGCCACGCTGCAGCGCGCGGCCGGCGTGGCGGCCGGCGACACCGTGGCACTGGAAATCGCGCCGGTGGACGTGGAACCCGAGCCGGTGGTGCCGGACGATCTGCAGGCCGCCCTGGCCGCGCAGCCGGCCGCGCGTGCGACCTGGGACGACATCACCGCGCTGGCGCGACGCGACTGGATCTTCTGGATCGTGTCGGGCAAGCAAGCCCAGACGCGGGTCAAGCGCATCGCCACCGCCTGTGCCATGCTGGCGGCAGGCAAGCGCCGTGCGTGCTGCTTCGACCGCTCCGGGATGTACAGCAAATCGCTTGCTGCACCGACGCCGAAAGCGAGCTGAAGCGCGGTAAGGTTCGGCTCGATCGGCTGCTTGTATATGCGCCGAAATGCTTACATGCGTCACACAAGCGCGCACCTATACTTCGGGGCTGTCCCACCCGAGAGGTTCCGACCGCATGAGCGTACCCCCATCGTCTCCGATCGCCGCCGGTTCCGCCGCCGCGCCCGGCAGCCTTCGCCGCTCGGTCTCCAACACGCTCAAGGGATCGGCCGGCAACCTGGTCGAGTGGTACGACGTCTACGTCTACTCGGTGTTCGCCACCTATTTCGAGTCGCAGTTCTTCTCCAAGGAAGACAAGAACGCCACCTTGTTCGTGTGGGCGATCTTCGCGATGACCTTCCTGATGCGGCCGATCGGTGCGTGGTACTTCGGCCGCTTCGCCGACCGCTACGGGCGGCGTCTGGCGCTGACCATCTCGGTGTCGATGATGGCGTTGTGCTCGTTCGTCATCGCGATCACGCCCACGGTGGCGACCATCGGCATCGCCGCACCGATCATCCTGTTGCTGGCGCGCCTGCTGCAGGGCTTTGCCACCGGCGGCGAGTACGGCACCAGTGCCACCTACATGTCCGAAGCGGCCATTCCCGGGCGGCGCGGCTTCCTGTCCTCGTTCCACTACGTGACCCTGGTTGGCGGCCATGTGCTGGCGCAGGCCACGCTGCTGGTGATGCTGCAGGTGTTCGATGCCGAGCAGGTCTCGGCCTGGGGCTGGCGCGTGGCGTTCGGCCTGGGCGGCATCGGCGCGTTGGTGGTGTTCTGGCTGCGCCGGACCATGGACGAATCGCTGAGTTCCGAATCCATCGCCGATTCGCGCACCGGCAAGGCCAAGGCGTCCGGTTCGCTGCGCGAGTTGTTCGTCAACCAATGGCGCCCGTTGCTGCTGTGCTTCCTGATCACTGCCGGCGGCACGATCGCGTTCTACACCTACTCGGTGACCGGCCCGAAGATGATCCAGACCGCCTTCGCCGGTGGCGACGTGATGGCCGGCACCATCATCAACCTGGTCGCGCTGACGCTGCTGATGCTGATGCAGCCGGTCGGCGGCTGGTTGTCGGATATCGTCGGCCGCAAGACCTTGCTGGTGTTCTTCGGTATCGGCGGGGTGCTGTACACCTGGTTCCTGGTGACCGAGCTGCCCAGGCAGACCGATTGGCTGAGCGCCTTCGCCATCCTCACCGTGGGCTTTGTGATCCTGACCGGCTACACCTCGATCAACGCGGTGGTGAAGGCCGAGTTGTTTCCCACCCATGTGCGTGCGCTGGGCGTGGGACTCGGCTATGCGCTGGCGAACTCCGCGTTCGGCGGCACCGCGCCGCTGCTGTACCAGGCCTCGTTGAAAACAGGCCATGTCAGTGAATTCGTGATCTATGCGACGGCAGTCACTGCGGTGTCGTTGGTGGTCTACATGTTCTTCCTGACCAACAAGGGCAGCAACTGGCTGGACGACGAAGCGGCGATGCAGCAGCGCAAGCGTTGAGCGCCCGCCGGCATCGCGCAGATCCGCAAGACACGGCGGTGCGCGCCACCCGCATGGCCGTTCCGTCGGAGCGCCCCCGGGCGCGAGGGCCTTACCGGTAACGCCCGTCGCGCCCAGGGACGCGTCTGCGGGATGACGCGGTCGGCGAGATCGCCTGTGCAGCAATACATCCACGTTCAGCCGATGCGAAGCGCTTGCCTTGATGCGCTAGCGCATCAAGGCAAGCGCCTCGCGCTCCTGCGCCTCCACCGCCACCAGGCGCTGCAGCAGCAGCGACAGCGTCACCACGTCCTGGTGATTGTGCTCGGCCACGCGGCGCAGGTTGCGCGCGCTGCCGCCGCGCAGATAGCTCAACCAGGCGGCCGGTGCCTCGGAGCCGGGCAGGTCGTCTTCGCGCACCACGCGCAGCAGCTGCCGTTCGATGGTGGACAGCTTGCAGTTCTCCCAGGTGCCGCGGTAACGCCGGCGGGTAGGGAACAGCAGGTCCACGTGATCCAGCGCCGACAGCGGGTCGCCGCGGCGCGCCAGCCGGTAGCGCGTCTTGAGCAACGGCGCGTCGTAGCAACGCCCGTTGTAGCTGGACAGCACGGTGCGCGGCGACAGCCAGCTGCGGAACAGATCCAGCATCGCGCTCTCGGCCGCCATCGTGGACATCATCAGCTGGCGCACGCGCAGCCCGCTGCCCTGCGTAGCGTCGACATACCAATCGGCCACGCCGATCATGAAGGCACGCGTGCCGGTACCGCCGGCCAGGCCGGTGGTTTCGGTATCGAAGAACAGCAGGTTCAGCGGATCGACGGCATCGTCGCGTTTGGCGAAGGCCAGCGAGAGCGCCTGGCGTGGGATCGCCTGCGGCAGGAAGGCCTGGATCAGATGCAGGCCGGGCGCGATCTCGTCGCCAGGCAGATATCGGTCGGTGGATGGCGCGCGGACCGGTGTGTGCGCGGAGACCGCGCGTTCGCGCAGGCCGATCATCTTGCGCAAGCCGGCGATGTCGGTGCGGCGTTGTGGTGACGGCAGTGATGTGGGCGCAGCCGGTGCCGTGCGTACAGCCGGCACGCGCGCTGCCGCAGCGGCTGCCGCGCCCGCCGGCTTGTGGCGCACATCGTGGTCCACCCAGGCAAACGCCGAGCTATCGCGCGCAGGCGCTGCGGCAACCGGCGCCTGCAGGGCGCGGCGCGTCATGGCCGGTGCGGTGGGCTGGGCACGCGGCGCGCCGGCAGCCTCTGCGCTGCCGGGCTGCGCGCTTCCCGCAGCCGGCTTGCGCGGCAACGCGCGTGACCCAGATGCAGCAGCGCCCGGCGCAGGCTGGCGTTGCGAACGCGTGGGCAGCACCGCATCGTCCTTGCGCGCCGTGGGCGTCAGCCCGCCGACCTGGCGGCGTAGCAGGCGCAAACGTTCTGCGCTCACCCCAGGATCGCTGCCAGGCACCGGTGCTGCCAGCGCACGCATCGGCTGCGCCGCTGCGGGCATGTCACCTGCGACACGCGTGCGCGCATCGCCTGCCACTATCACCGCACCGACTGCATCATCCGAGGTACGCGCCACCACTGCCGCGCGCAGCGGGTGCGCATCGGCCTGCGCATTGTCCGCAGCGGAAACATCCGCACCATCCACTGCCGCGCCATCCACAACCGCCGCTGGCGCACGCACATCCGCATGCCCGGCCTGACGCCGCAGCAAGCGCAGCCGGTCTGCACTCACACTCATGCAAGCACGTCCAGCGCCAGGTCGTCGTCCACCTGCGTGGCATGCCGCAATGGCGCATCGGCGTCGAACAACAGTGCCAGCACCGTCAACGCCAGCGACTTGGGCGATTGCCCCTTGCCTTGCTCATGCGCGGCCAGCACCGGGCCCACGCAGGCCGGGCAGCCGGCGCTGCAGTCGCAGCGGCGCACCAGTTCGTCCGCGCGCTGCAGCAGCTCGGCCTGACGCAGCCACAGCGGCTCGCTCAGGCCCACGCCGCCGGGGAAGTTGTCGTACAGGTAGACCGTGGGCACGAAGGCCTGCTGCAGTTCCACCGCAGCATGCTCGCCTTCTTCCAAGCCGCGCAGTTGCCCGCGCCCGGTCTGGTCGGCCACCGCGAACCACGCGCCATCGCCATTGCCCACGGCTTTCTGCAGATCGCGCGCGTCGGCCATCACCGCCACCGTGGCGACCACGTGCAGTGCATAGGCGGCGCCCAGGAAACCGTCCAGCGCATCCTGCTTGGACGCGAACGCCTTGCCCAGCGTGGCTTGCGGCAGCTGCCACCACACCGCGGTGGTGTGCAGTTCCTGGTCGGGCAGGTTGACCGGGCCGTAGCCGATGTTCTCGTGCGTGTAGTAACGGATCTTCTTGTAGCCGGACACGCGCCGCACCACGTGTACTTCGCCATGATGCGAATCGCCACGGCCGGCCACGCTGCCATCGAAACGGTCCAGCACCTTGAGCTTGGTGTAGTCGATGCTGTCGGTGTAATAGTCCACGTGCGTGCGCGTCACGTAGGCCTTGCGGCCTTCCCAATCCAGCCGCTCCACCTGGTACGGCGTGCTCTGCACCATGTGGATGGCGCCTTCGTACAAGGTGAGCGCGGCGGCCGAATAATCCACTTCGGCGATGATCTGCTGCTTGCCATCGCTCTTGTCCACCACCACGAAGTTGCCGTCGGCCACCGAACGCAGGCTCACCGCATTGGCCGGGTAGCTGTCGGCGATCCACTCCCAGCGGTCGCCTTCCTGGTGGATCACCTCGCTTTCGGCCAAGGCTTCCAGAAATACCAGCGGGTCGATCGGGCCGAATGGTTCGCTGGCAATGAACGGCAATTCGAACGCCGCGCAGCGGATGTGGTCGAACAGGATCAGCGGCTGGTCCGGTGCGATGCGCGCATGCTCGGGCGAGGCGTCGGCAAAGAAATCCGGATGCCGCACCACGTACTGGTCCAGCGGCTGCGAGCTGGCCACCAGCACGCCCAGCGCCGGTTGCTGGCGCCGCCCGGCGCGCCCGAAGCGCTGCCAGGTCGCCGCCACGCTGCCTGGGTAGCCATTGAGGACCACCACGTCCAGCGCGCCGATATCCACGCCCAGTTCCAGCGCGGAGGTGGAAATGATGCCGTCGATGGTGCCGGCGCGCATCGCGCGCTCCACTTCGCGCCGCTCGGTGGGCAGATAGCCGCCGCGGTAGGCGCGAATACGTGGGGGCTTGCGCGGGTCGTGATCGAAGATGTCCTTCAGATACTTGGTCAGCACCTCCACCATCAGCCGTGTCTGCGCGAACACCAGCGTCTTCAGCCCGCTCTTGATGGCGATGCGCGCGATGCGGTTGCTCTGCGAACGCGCCGAGGCGCGCAAGCCAAGATCCGCATTGACCACCGGCGGGTTCCACAGCAGCACATGCTTGTCGCCGGTGGGCGCGCCGGACTCGGTGATGGCATGCACCTGTTCTTCGATCAAGGCCTGCGCGTGCGCATGCGGGTTGCCGATGGTGGCCGAGCACAGGATGAACTGCGGGCTGGCGCCATAGAACGCGCAGATGCGCTTGAGCCGGCGCAGCACGTTGGTGACGTGGCTGCCGAACACGCCGCGGTAGGTATGGATCTCGTCGATCACCACATAGCGCAGGTTCTCGAAGAACTGCGCCCACTTGGTGTGATGCGGCAAAATGGCTTGGTGCAGCATGTCCGGGTTGCTGACCACGATATCGCCATGCAGGCGGATCGCCTGGCGCGCATCGCCCGGGGTGTCGCCGTCGAAGGTGAAGGCCTTGACCCCCAGCTCGCCGGCGCGATTGAGATCCAGCAGCTCGGCCACCTGGTCCTGCGCCAGCGCCTTGGTGGGGAACAGGTACAGCGCCTTGGCCCCGGCGGTCATCGCCGCACTCACCACCGGCAGCGTGTAGCACAGCGATTTGCCCGAGGCGGTGGGCGTGACGATCGCCACGTGTTCGCCGCGCTGGCTGGCCGTCCAGGCCTCGGCCTGATGGCTGTACAGCTGATCGATGCCGCGCGATCGCAAGGCATCGGCGAGCGCGGCCGGCACATCGTCGGGGATCGGCGCGTAGCGGCCTTCGCGCCCGGGCAGGGTGAAGCTGCCGGTGATGCGGTCGTGGTAGCGCCGTTCCAGGCGCTGGGTGAGCAGCGCACCATCGCGGCTGGGGCGACCATCGGTGGTGGCCAGCGCGCGTTCGGCGGAATCGGTACGGGGAGCGAGGGCAAACGGAGGCATACGGCGGCTCCCAAAGAGGCGCATGAGACAGGGGAGGCGTCTCAGGGTATGAGACATGGCCCGAATGCGCGAGCCGGTGTCACTGAGCGAATTCAGCAAGCGGGTATGCTGTGGCCCCCGCCGCGTTGCGCCCGATCTGCGCGGTGGGTTCCCCCTCCCGAAGATCCGCCGTGCCCGTGCCCCCCAGCGCCCCCGCTCCGCACTACAAGACCCCCGCTGCCCGCCGTGCCGACGTGATCGTGCACGCTGCCGGGCTGTTCCTGGCCATCGTCGGCGGCGCCTGGATGATCTGGCGCGCGCATGCCAACCAGACCCTGCTGCTGGCCACCTGCGTGTATGCGCTGGGCCTGCTGGTGATGTTCGCCTGCTCGGCGGCCTACAACTTCGCTCCGCCGCAGCGCCAGCCGATGCTGCGCAAGTTCGATCATGCCGGCATCTTCGTGATGATCGCCGGCTCGTACACGCCGTTCTTCCTGGTCGCGCTCGATGGCGCCTGGCGCTGGGCGATGATCCTGTCGGTGTGGGGCGTGGCCCTATTCGGCGTGTTCGCCAAGCTGTGCCTGCCCGGCATCGCCAAGGGTTTCTGGGTGGCGATCTACCTGCTGCTGGGTTGGGCCGGCATGGTGGTGATCAACCAGATGATCGCCGGCCTGGACAGCGCGGTGCTGTGGCTCATCGTGGCCGGCGGCGCGTTCTACACCGTGGGCGTGGCGTTCTACGTGCGCAAGTCGATGGTCTATAACCGCGCCATCTGGCACGCCCATGTGCTGGGCGGCGCGTTGTCGCACTGGTGCGCCATCTGGCTGTGCCTGCGGCCGGTGGTGGAAGGCGCGTAAGGCGCCAGGGTCGCGCCGCCGCCGCTCACGCCGGCGCGCGAGGCACCAGTAGATCCGCCAGCCCCACACGGTGCAGCATCTCTGCACGCAGGCGATCGAGCACCGCAAAGCCCACGTCGGCGCCATCGCCGGCCGGATCGATATGCACCCGGAACGGCCGCGTGCCGAACGGCGCATCCACCACCTGCACGATCGCCTGCGCCACCTCGGCCACGTCGGCGTCCTCGGGGACGATGCGCGCGAACGCCTGCTGCACCTGTTCGCCGAATCGCGCATATGGGCCCGCCTCGTACGCGGCCGCGCGCGCGGCATCGTCGGGGGCGCCGGCATGCGCGAAGTGGTTGGTGCCCTTGGTGAAGGCGCCGGGCACGATGATCGAGGTCTCGATGCCCCACCGCGCCAGCTCGCGCGCGTACTGCACTGCCAGCGCATCCATCGCCGCCTTGGCGGCGAAGTAGGGCGCCAGATACGGCGGCGTGCCGCCGGCCGAACTGCTGCTGGACACCCACACCAACACCCCCTGCCGCTGCGCCCGCAACTGCGGTAGGGCGGCGCGGTTCACCCGCTGCGTACCCAGCACGTTGATGTCGTACAGGTGCGCGAACTGCTCGGCGCTGAAGGCTTCGGCTGGCCCGAACGCCATGTGCCCGGCGTTGTGCACCACCACGTCCAGTCCGCCGGCCTCGGCCACGATGGCGGCCACTGCCGCATCGGCCGATGCCTGCGACTGTACGTCCAGCTCGATCGCGCGCAAGGCCAGTTGCCGGTCGCCGGCCAGCGCGGCCATTTCCTGTGCCACACCGGCATTGCGCCCGGCGGTATCGCGCATGGAGGCGTAGACGGTATGGCCGGCGGCCGCCAGCGCTTGCGCGGTCAATCGCCCGAAGCCGCTGGATGCGCCGGTCACCAGGATGCGTTTGCTCATGTGCTTGCTCCTTCAAGGGGGGGAGGACGCGGCGCGCGCGTAACGCCGCGCGCCGGTGCAGCTCAGACCATGCCGCCGTTGGCGCGCAGCACCTGTCCATTGATCCAGCCGCCGTCCGGGCCGACCAGGAACGCCACTGCGGCGGCGATATCCTCCGGCTCGCCGAGCCGCTCCAGCGGATTGGCCTTGGACAAGCGTTCGATGAGCTCCGGCGGCTTGCCGTCGAGGAATAACGCGGTGGCGGTCGGCCCGGGAGCTACCGCATTGACCGTGATGCCACGTCCGCGCAACTCCTTGGACAGGATCGCGGTGAGCGTTTCCACCGCCGCCTTGGTGGCCGCATATACACCGTAGGTTTCCAGTTTCAGGCCAACCACGCTGGTGGACAGGTTGACGATGCGCCCGCCATCGCGCAGCCGCTGCGCAGCCAGGCGCAGCGTATTGAAGGTGCCTTTCAGATTGATCGCGATGTGCTTGTCGAACAAGGCATCGTCGCTGTCGGCCAATGTGGCCAACTGCATGATGCCGGCGTTGTTGACCAGCACATCCACACCACCGAACGCGCTGTGTGCTGCGGCGAACAAGCGCTCCACCGCCGCCGGGTCGCTGACATCGGCCTGCACGCTGATGGCGCGGCCACCGCCTGCTTCGATGTTGCGCACCAGCTGTTCGGCCTCGTCGGCATGGCCGGCGTAATTGAGCACCACCGTAAAGCCGTCGCGCGCCAGGCGCTGTGCGATGGTCGCGCCGATACCGCGCGAGGCTCCGGTGACAAGGGCAACCTTCTGTTGTTGACTCATGGATGTGTCCGTTTGCACCGCGGGGCTGCGGCGTTGCGAAAACTATCCAATGCAATGACACGACGATCATCACGCCAAACCGCACAACACTGTTCCCGGTGCGCGAACAGTGCGTGGCGAGCCCAAGGTTCGGTTCGTTGCCGCGCGGCTGAGGGCGCTTCCGCAGTACGGGCCGCATCGACCGTATCGGCAACGGACTGGCGGCACACGCGGCCGCTACCCGGCTAACCCGCAGCAGCGCCCGCCTTGCCCGCAAACAGCCGCCCGCCCACCGTACGCGCCGTTTCGAAATGCGACTCCGGAAACGCCGGGTCGGGCACGGTCAGCAGCTCGCTGGTGCGCACCGGCGCACCGCAGAAATCGAAGATGCCGTGGTCGATCTGGCTCTTCATCGCGCCGAAGTAGCCGTGGCGCGCATAGGTGCGCTCGTCGGCACCGCCAATGGCCAGCAGATGCACATCCAGCTGCCCCAGCCGTTTGACGATCCTGCCGTCCGGCGCCTCGTCGAACGCCCAGCCCAGCGTGAAAACGCGGTCGATCCAGCCCTTCAGCAATGCCGGAAACCCCCACCAGTAAACCGGGTACACCAGCACCAACGCATCCGCGCGCTCCAGCCGCGCATGCTCGGCGGCCACATCCGCCGGTGCCGGCGCACGCTGCTGAAACAGCGCGACATCGCCCAGCGTGAAGCGCGGGTCGAAACCTTCCTGAGCAAGGTCGGCAACGTCGAACGTGTGGCCCGCATCGTGGGCGGTCAAGCCCGCAACGACCTGCGCTGCCACCGCATGCGTATGCGAACTCGGCTCGGGATGTGCAATAACGATCAGGGAATGCATGCGGCAAGAACTCCTGGAGAGCGGTCATGAGGGAGAAAGGGTGTGGCACGCAGCCGCCGCACATGGGCGCAGCTGCGCGTTGGCTGCAGCGCACCTCGCAGTATCGCCACGCCTGCATGTGGGCGATGGAATCGCAACCAGGCGCAACAGGTAACGCAGGCGCCGTTGCGTGTTATCCAGCGCAAACGTGTATGCCATCATCGGCAACCGCCACGCCGGCCACAAGAACGCACGCAAAGGTAAGTAACGCACCCATGGGAAAGCCGCACACCCCGGACACCGCCGCCTGTGATGTCGAAGCCCTGCTCAACCTCATCCAGGGCCGTTGGAAACTGCTGCTGCTGTTCCACCTGTTCGACGGCCAGGTGCAGCGCTACTCCGACCTGGAGCGCCTGGTTCCCGGCATTTCGCAGAAGATGCTCGCCCAGCAGCTGCGTCAGCTCGAACGCGACGGCCTGGTGCTACGCACCGTCTACCCGCAGGTCCCACCCCAGGTGGATTACCGTCTGACGGCCTGGGGGCAGGCGCTGTGTCCTGCGCTGGATGCGATGCTGGCCTGGGGCGAGGCGCGCAAACAACCGCGCTGAGCATGGTGTGTTGCTTCTTCCAGCGAAGAGCGGCTACGCGGCGAGGTCCCAGCATCACAGCTACAGCCCTGCATCCTACGCATGGCTGTATCGGCAGGCCCGCGCCAATGTCACGCTAGGCCAAGGTGCCAGGGCGCCTGCGCCACAACGGCATCAGCGCAATCAATCCAAGCAATGGCCCGGGAAGCAGCACCCAGGCGATCTGTAATCCCAGTAGATCCACCAACCGTGTTGTGATCCCGATCGCAACCACCGTTATCGCAAAACCGATCGCGTTCTGTATCGATAACGCACTGCCGACGATGGGGGCAGGGCATGCGCGTGCAGCCAGGGCGGAGAACTGCGGTGAATCTGCCACCACGCTGGCACCCCAGATCACCATCAAGGCCAGCGCAGCAGTCGCGGTCTGTGCAGCCACCCACGGAAATGCCAGGCAACATAGCGCCGATACCCCCATCGCGAACGCCGCCACGCGCGCGCTGCCGATGCGCGCACTCAACTGCCCACCCAGCACACAGCCTGCTGCGCCAGCAGCGATCACCACAAACGCCAAGGTCGCCGCGCTCACCCCCAGCGCTTGCGCCAACCCCGTGCGCGCAATCAGCAGTGGCGTCAGCGTCCACATCGCATACAGCTCCCACATGTGGCCGAAATAGCCGAAAGTGGCCGCACGAAAGTCCTTCAACGCAAACGACTGCCACACCGCACCGAACGCCAGCCTGCCGCCCGCTTGTGGTGGTGCACCCGGTGCCTGCCCCAGGCGCAGGATCATCACCGCTGCAATCACCGCCAGCACCGAGGCCGCCACCATCGGCGTCTGCCAAGGCAGTGACCCACCCACCGCCTTGATGCCCTGCGGCAGCGCCGTGCCCAGCGTGAGCATGCCCACCAGCCACGCCAGCGCCTTGCCTGCATGCTGCGGCGCCCACTGCACCACCAGCTTCATCCCGATCGGGTAGATGCCGGCCAGGCACAGTCCGACTGCGAAGCGCCAGAGCACGCCTGTGGCCACGTCACTGGCGAACAGCGCAAAACCCAGGTTGCACGCCGCTCCTGCCACCGCACAGCAGGCAAACAGGCGGCTGGCCGCAAACCGGTCGGCCAACCCGCTCAGCGCAAAGCTCAACGTGCCCAGGATGAAGCCCACCTGCGTGGCCATGGTCAGCCAGCCGATGGCTGCCGCACCCACGTTCCACTGGCGCATCACATCGTCGGCCGCGCTATTGGCGGAGAACCATAGCGACGTGCCGAACAACTGCGCCACGACAATCGTCGCCAACGCAGCGCTCGAGCGTCTGGATGTCGTAATTGCGGAACTCATGGAGTCGGCCCGATCGGTGCGCATCGCCAGATCATGCCTGAAGCTGCGTGGAGACTTGGGGGCGCATGTGGCTTTTCAGTGCTTCGGTCCACTTGGCAAAAGCCCGTGAGGCGGTTGACTGCACGCCAAAATGGCGAGTGCACGGAAGGACTATGGGGCGCCACTCAGATCATCGAGTACGTCATCGACCTGCTCAGCCAGTTGCTGCAGGCAATGCGCCCATTGCTGCAACGGGATGGCCGGCATGCCCATGGCACCTTCTTCGCGCGTGCGCGGCGTGGCCAGGGTGGCGAGCAAGTGCAGTTGGTCGCGGACGCGTAGCAGGTGGTATTGCGTGCCTTCGGACATCCAGTAGCCGGGTTCGTCGTGCATGCCGCTCTCCTTGCCAGGTGGCAGCTCCCGCTGCACAACGCAGCGGGATGCCGGGAGGCTAGAAACCGCAGACAGCCGGCGGGCTTATTCCCCTTGCGGGTATTGTATTCGCCGCCCTCCCGGCGCAGGAACGCCGAGCCGTGCCAAGCCTTTCGGCCGGACACAAAAAACCCACCAAATTCTCGGAGGTGGGTGCCGCTGTCTGTATGGAGTTTCTAGGCTCCGGGTAGGAGTGTGCGACGGCGCCCCACAGGGGTCAAGCAGCACGGCGATCAATGCCTGTCCGCTGCCCATGGTGACTGCTCTTCGAAGACGGCTCGCGCGTCTTGCGCATGCGAAAGATGGCGGTGGGCTTGCTGTCGCGTTGGTGCGACATTCATTGGTCTACCGCGTTGGAGCAGGGTGACCCGACTCGTGCAGTCCATGCGCCAGCTCCAGTTGTTGGGCGAGCGCGGCTTCCTGGGCGATGGCCTGATTGGCGGCCAGCAGCTTGTGGTCCGATTGCTCGACCGGCGTGCGGATCGCCTGATCGAGCTCCACATGCACCCGCTTGTGCGCGGGGTCGTCCAGCCGGCCTTCCACAGCGAAGAGGTGACCGGTCTTGCCCATCACCACATGATCCGCCCGGCTCAACGCGTTGTCAGCCAGCGAGCGCTCGCCCACACCCGGATAGGCATCGCGGTTGTCCTTGCAGGCCGCCAGCAGGCAGCGGCTCACGCGCTCGCTCATCTCGTCGTAGGGCTTGCCCACGCTGTCGTCGATCTTGCGGACACCGCTACGGATCTGCTCAAGCATGGTGTGGTCCGGGTGCGCAGGATCGTCGGGCCCACGTGGGCGAATCGTCGCAGGCGCGCTGGGGACGACGGGCACGTAGGTATGGTCGTGCGCGGGATTCACGCTGCCATTCTGCGTATGATCGAAATGGTGCAGCGTCGGCGGAGTGGTGCTGCTGTCGTGGTAGGGAAACGGTGCCTTGTTCTGCCCGCGGTCCAGGCCTTCGTTCTCAATCAGGTGTTCCTTCAATCCCAGCGCAGCCATGTCGATGGTGACACGCGGCCGCGCGCCCTGATGCAATACGTTTGCACGATCTTCTGCCTGCAGGATCTGCTCAATTCCCCAGGTGCCGTAGTAGTTGGCATAGTCCGCCGTCGGCTGCAGCTGGCCTGCCTGATTGCGATGCTCGCCAATACCCACCGGGCGCTGGCCAGGCTGTGCGTAGAGCGGGGAGGGTCGATCGAAGTAGTGCTGACCCATTGCGGCAATGTTGCCCGACGTCTGAGAGAGACTGCCGTCTTGATTGAATGTCAAACCCGGACGTCCGACGACAATACCGGTGGAAGGATGATTTGCAATGAAGTCCTTGACCCTGTCGATTTGAGTTGCTTGCATCTCCTTGAGGCCTGCGTTGGGGTTCATCTGCTGTTGCTTACTAAGCAATGCATTCCAACCAGCAATCTCCGCCCTCGCCTCATCCTCACGTCCAGCCTGTATGTACGCACGAAGCTCGTCCGTGTAGTCATGTACAGGGCCCCGAGCTTTCGACTGAGTTTCAACGTCAGTCAAGAACTTCTGCGTTGCCTGTGTCTTTGCAGCGTGGTTAAAGCTATGCTGGATCTCATGCCCAAGTACGAATGTCATGTCCTTGTCGTTGAACATCCCTCGAGGATTGGCCGCTGAGCCAGTTTGCAGCCCTATCGGCGGCAAGTTCATGACTTTTCTGCCACCGTCGTAGGTACCCCCAGCCGCTATGCCCGGCCCTAGGAACCCAAAGCCCTCAAGTTGTGCTCTCTTCGGGTTTTGCGTATCCGATTGATCGATTGTCGTTGCCGACCTCTTGATCTCTGTAGCTAAAAACGGTGAACCATTGATCGTTGATTGCAGGTTATCGACCATGTCCTGCGTGACAGGATGACTAGCTCTTGCAGCGTCTTGGTAGGTGCTGTGTGCAAACGCTATGGACATCTGCTGAACTTGTAGCGTCGCTCTCAGGTTGCTGCTTGACGTATTCCCGGTAGGCTGGACATCGGCTAGCGGAAGAGTCACTACGCCGCTCTGTATATCGTAAGTTCCCGCAAGATTTGCCGCCGAGCCGGACGCAGCTTGTAGGGCGAAGCTCCGAAGATGGCCAGCTTGTGCTTGGTGGTTGAACTGCTGTAACAATCTGGGGTCCGCCACAATTGCGCCGCGCAACTGCGCTGCCTGATCCGGCGTAACGCCAGATCCAACAAACTGAGCTAACGCCGCTTCAAGTTGTTGATTCGGGATCATCATCAGCATCCATCCTTGGCTAGTTCAAGGTGCCAATTGATTTGACGCAGAGCCTACTAGGCGAACCAGGCGTCTCGTTCTGTGGAACGATCGAGATAACAATATTGTTATCACTTCCGTCTTTCGCAAATTTCGAAAGCCGCCAGCTCTGTAATTGACCAATCTCCCCGTACACAGGCGAATCCACGAATCCAGCTTCCACCAGAGAATTCTTGTATCTCTCAAAATCGATGCAATTGTGCTCCAGCCTGGAATATTCATTCTCTTCGTTGACGAAAGACAGGCTTATCCCCTGCTTCAGTGAGCGAGACTCGGGGATGAGTTCCAGTGAGTAGCTCCAACCATTGCCAAGCGCTTGGCCATAGATGTATGAATCAAGATTTTCGGCTGGGAAAGAGACTTTTCTCAAAGAAACTCCGGTGACTTCACGTACCCGCTCAACTGTCAAATCTTTTCTGGACTCCAAGCCTTGGAGCAACTTCAAAAAACTCTCACCAATTTCAACAGCGCTAAGCGTAGGATTGACCGACGAGGTCTCAGGCGTTGTCATTGCGCGTGGCTCTTCTGGTAGTGGCGAGGTTGAGTTAGCAGGCGTATGCGCACATGCACAAAGCATGCTTTGGCCAAGGACGAGAAGTGAGAGTAACGCAGCTCTTTTGGGTCTCATCAGCAATCGTCCATGTGGGCTAGTCATGATACTTTAGGAAGTTAAAGGCGGCATCAGCTATTTCGTGCGCATACGTAACCTACTTGTGAAACCTTCGATTGCCATCAAATCGATTCACTCGGACCTATGATTGGCTGTGGGGACTATGCGGCTTTGAGCTTACGGCTGTGAATCAGCACGTCCATTAGCGTATTGCCTACCATTCAGCGTGGTGATGGATTTAATGCACGTCTGGCTTGATGAGCCGGTTACCACTTTTCGAACAATGCCAGTATCGCCCTTCTCCATGGCCCCTATCCGCTCGTCTTCAGGAGAAAGGCTGGACCATTTGGATCCGGAGTGTTGCTTCAATCATTCGTTCTTGTGGACCGCCATAACGAACGCTTGCTGAGTACGCGGTATACCCTCAGACGCCGAGCGATGAACTGGGCTAGTTTCTGACTTGCAGACGACTTCATCACCTGTTACCCGGCCTGCCAAAGGCCGCGATCAAGGCGATACTTCCAGTATCGCGCAGCCATCGCTGGCTGACTGGCTGGTTCCGTTCTGCGGCTCGAGGGTGTGAGGTTAGTTGTGCTAACTAAGGCTGTCAACAACTCTCTCGTTGCCGGCTTTCAAGCCACGGCACCAGTCTGCCCAAAGGCTACGTCCAATCAGGGACACGCTGGCAAGTGTGCATGGCCGCACACGATACCTGCCGCCGTGCAAGAGTACTCATCCAAATTCCGTAGATCGCCAAACCTTGGGAACAATTGCCATGTCCGACATTCTGGTCAACATCGACGTCGACGATATCGGAGCCGCCGAGCGCTTCTACTGCGCCGCGTTCGCCCTTCGGCCCGCACGCAGGTTCGGCAGGGACGCGGTTGAGCTGATTGGCACTTCGTCCAAGCTCTATCTGCTGGCGAAAGCGGCAGGCACGCAGGCGGTCTCGCATGCGGATCAGCCGAGATGCTACGAACGGCACTGGACACCGATCCATCTGGATTTCGTTGTCGACGACCTTGAGCATGCCATTGCGCAGTCGCTCGCTGCTGGCGCGACGCAAGAGCAGGCGATCGGTGACAACGCATGGGGCCGCATCGCGCTGATGGCCGATCCATTCGGGCATGGCTATTGCCTGATCGAGTTCACGGCGGCCGGCTACGACGCCGTGGCGTCCTGATCGATCGAAGCCCAACACGCGTTATCCCGCGTGGATAACACTCGCCGCAAACAAAATGCCCCGACCAGGTCGGGGCGTTCTGCTACGTTGCTGGTGAGGCGCGGAGTTGCCTGTAAACCGCGAACTCAGTGCCGTGACTGCTTCGATGCGTCGCGCACCTTGTCGGCGACTTCGCCAGCCTTGCGCTGTACCTTGCCGATGTTCTTTTCGGCGGCGCCTTCCAGCTCGGTGCTTCTGTTGCCGGTAACGCGACCAACCGCTTCCTTTACCGAACCCTTGACCTGCTTGGCGGCACCTTCGATACGGTTCTTATCCATTGGATGTCTCGCATAGTGTTGGGGAACGCGGCCAGTCTGTGCATGCCTGTGTGAGCATGGCGTGCGCTCGCGTCCGCCGCACTCAGCTGCCGTTACGCCGTGCCGTCGGCACGTGAAGTTTCATTACATGCGACCGCGTACGGGTCGAGGTGTTGACAGCGGAACACCGGCAGCCGCTCGCCGCCCGGCACACCCCGGGGGCTGCAGGGTGCACGCAGACGCAAGGGTCGATCCGGACGCCAGCAGTTGCCTGCCTGCCGCTTGCCACGCAGCGCCGGTGAAGAACGGCCAACGAAACAGCAGCCGTCTGGTGGGTGTGGACGGCGCGCAGGAACCGGAGGGTACGCATGGTATATGCAGTTTCTGGGCACCGCCCACGCCCGTCTGGGGGCGGACACGGTCGTCTTGTTGGCCGCTCCAGGTTAATGCGTTGGTTTTGGTCAACGCCCCGTCCCCTGCGACCCACATTCTGTCCTGGCGTGCATGCCACAATGCGGCCACTTCCTACCGGGCACGGCTGCCACGTGAGCACAGTCCATCCTGTCGTTGCGCCGAGCGGCCTGGAGTTTCTGTCCGGTGGTGGGGTCATGGGCGCGACGATCCGCGCGCACGATTGGGCCGCCACGCCGCTGGGCGCGCCGCAGACCTGGCCGCAGTCGCTGCGCTCGGCGCTGTCGATGGTACTCAATGCCAGGCTGCTCGGTGCGGTGCTCTGGGGGCCGCAGCTGCGCCTGTTCTACAACGATGTGTATCTGCAATCGTTGGGCGACCGTCACCCTCATGCGCTGGGGCAGCCAGTGGCCGAGGTGTGGGGCGACACCTATGCGCCGATCGCCGAGGATTTCGCGCGGGTGATGCGCACCGGCGAGGGCTACGGCCAGGGCGTGGTCGCCTTGCCGATGCTGCGCAACGGGGTGCGCGAAACCACCTACTGGAATGCCACCGCCTCTCCCATCCGCGGCGAGGACGGCAGCATCGTGGGGCTGCTCAACATCGCCATCGAAACCACTGCGCAAGTGGCGGCCGACCGGCATCGCGATATCCAGAACGCCATGCTGAGCAACGAGAACACGCATCTGGTGCACGAGGTGGTCAACCGTACCAGCGAGCGCGATCGGGCGCTGGAGGCGGAGACCGCCGCGCGCCGCAATGCCGAGCGCGTGCAATTGGCGCTGGCGGCCGGCGCCATCATCGGGACCTGGATCTGGGACGTGCCCAACGATGCGTTCTCGGTGGACGAGGCATTCGCGGAAAATTTCGGCTTCGATCCGTCCAGCAGCCGGACCGACCTGCCGATGGAAACGGTACTCGCCAATGTGCATCCGGACGATCGCGACGGCCTGCGTGCGGCGATCGGCGAAGCCCTGGCGCGTGGCGGTGCGTATGCGCACCAGTACCGGGTCAGGCGCCGCGACGGCAATTACTACTGGCTGGAGGCGAACGGGCGCGTGGAGCGCGCGCCGGATGGCACGCCGCTGCGGTTTCCGGGGGTGCTGCTGGACATCGACGCACGCCACGCGCTGTCCGAAGAACGCGACCGCGCCCTGGTCGCCTTGCGCGAGCTGAGCGAGACCCTGGAACAGCGCGTCAGCGAGCGCACCGGCGAACTGATGGTGGTGGAGGAAGCGCTGCGGCAATCGCAGAAGATGGAAGCGGTGGGCCAGCTCACTGGCGGGCTGGCGCACGACTTCAACAATCTGCTTGCCGGTATCTCCGGCGCGCTGGAACTGATGACCCTGCGGGTGGAACAGCAGCGGTTTGCGGAGCTGCCGCGCTATTTGGGCATCGCGCAGAGCGCCACCACCCGCGCAGCGGCGTTGACCCACCGTCTGCTGGCCTTCGCGCGCCGCCAGACCTTGTTGCCCAAGCCCACCGATGTCACCCAGCTGATCGCCGATATCCTGGAGCTGGTGCAGCGCACCGTCGGCCCGGGCATCCGCGTGGAGAACGTGCCCAGCCCGCTGCTGTGGCCGGCGCTGGTGGATGCCTCGCAGCTGGAAAACGCCTTGCTCAATCTGTGCATCAACGCGCGCGACGCAATGCCCGACGGAGGACGGCTGCGCATCGACACCAGCAACCACTGGATCGACCACGATCTGGCGCAGCAACTGGGCATGCGCGAGGGGCCGTACCTGTCGCTGTGCGTCAGCGATACCGGCACCGGCATGCCGCCGGATGTGGTGGCGCGTGCCTTCGATCCGTTCTTCACCACCAAGCCGCTCGGCGAGGGCACCGGGCTGGGATTGTCGATGATCTACGGCTTCGCCAAGCAGTCCGGCGGGCAGGTCCGTCTTCAGTCCGAAGTGGGCAAGGGCTCGCGGGTATGCATCTACCTGCCGCGCCATCTGAGCGATCCGGCACATGCCGATACGAACACGCCGCTACTGCAACTGACGCCGACCGACGATGGCGAGACGGTACTGATCGTCGACGACGAACCCACCATCCGCCAGTTGCTGGGCGAGGTGCTGCAGGAACTTGGCTATACGGTGATCGAAGCCGGCGACAGCGCGGCTGGCCTGGAGATCCTGCAATCGGGGGCACGCATCGATCTGCTGATCAGCGATGTGGGCCTGCCCGGCGGTATGAACGGCCGCCAGATGGCCGATGCCAGCCGCGCGCACCGCCCCGATCTCAAGGTGCTGTTCATCACCGGCTTCGCCGAGAGCGCGCTGCTGGACGACCATCACCTGGAGCCGCGCATGGCGGTGCTGACCAAGCCCTTCAGCGTGAGCGTGCTGACTGCGCGGGTGAAGGAGTTGATCGCCACCCAGGGGTGAGTGCATCGGTGCGCCGGCGCTCACTCCACGCTCGTCGCCACCAGCCGCTGCCACAACGCGGCGTTGGCGGTCTCGTCCGGCTCCAGGGTGGCGAGGATGCCGAGGGCGCTGCCTTCCTGCTCGGCGCCGTGGCGGGCGAGCATGGCCAGCGCTGCGGCGAGGCGGCCGTACTGCAGCGCGCGGCCCAGGGTGGTGGCCAACAGGGTGGCGTCGTGTTCGGGGCGTTGTTCGTCCAGCGCGGCGCCCAGCTGCGGCGGCAGTTCCCAGGTGGTGGCGATGGTCTTGGCCACGGTCGCGGTGTGCCGCTCGACCAGGGCGGCGGCCACCTCCAGGCTGTAGGGCAGGTTTGGGCGTTCGGCATAGGCATCGCGCAGCACGCGCAGGATCACCACCGCGCCCAGGCCCTGCAGCAGGCCGGCCAGTTGCGCCGACAAGGTGTCGCCGCCGCGTTCGCGCATATAGGCCGCCGCCGCGGTGGCGGTACGCAGGGCGTAATCCCACACTGCGGCGGGCAGGCGCGCATGCAGGCCACCGTCCAGGCTCAACACCGGCTGCATCACGGCCGCGGCGACGATCTGGCGCACACCTTCGGTGCCGATATGCACCACTGCGCGTTCCAGGCTTTCCAGCGGGGCGCCCTGCGGGCGATACAGTGCGCTGTTGGCGATGCGCAGCAGGTTGGCGGCCAGCGCCGGATCCTGCGCGATGATCGCGGCGATGCCGCGGCCGGAGGCGTCCGGGTCGTTGACCGCGCGCATCAGCTGCGGCAACAGATGCGGGCGTCGCGGCAGCAGCTGCGGGCGCAGGTCGACATGCGCCAGCGCACCGCCCACGGCCTCCAGCACGGCCGCCTGTGCAGGATCGGTCGGTAAGTGGCCATCGGCCAGCGATGGGGTGGCCATCACCGCGGCATACATACGCCGCAGCAGCGGACGCATCGGCGGCGGTGCGGTCTGCAATGGCTGCGCGCTGGCGGCCAATGGCGCTGGCGGCGAGAGCGGGGCTTCGGGGATGGGCACCGGCGAGGGAGCGACCGGGTCGGCCGGGGCACCGGATGCCGCGGTGGTCGTCGTGGCCGCGGCGGCAACGGACGACGGCGCCCGCCGGCGCAGATGCATCCATACGAGGGCACCGACGATCGTCGCGGCAACGACGCATCCGGCAGCGAGCAACAACACGTTGGCGAGCATTGTGGGCAGTCGTTCGATCAGTGTCGCGACTATCGGCGATGCCGGCCACGGCGGCAATGCGGAATGCGTTCGTGACGCTGCCGGCTGCGCGCGCGCCCGGACGATAGCGTACCGCGCACGTCCGCGAGGACAGCGGTGCACTGCAGACGACCGGACCCGACCGGGGCTGCGCCGGTCGCGCACGCGTTACATCTCCGCGCGCGCCATTGGCCGGTAGCATGGGTGTTCCACTTCCAGCCGAGGGCCCGTCCATGTCCACCGTGACGCTACACCGTGTTGTGCGTGCCAGCCCGGAGCTGGTCTATCGGGCTTTCCTGGATGCCGATGCCATGGTCAAGTGGCTGCCGCCGTCCGGCTACACCGGCACCATCGAGCATCTGCATCCCCAGGTCGGCGGCACCTTCCGGATGGCCTTCACCCATTTCGCCAGCGGGCAGCGCCATGCCTTCGGCGGTACCTATCTGGAGCTGCAGCCCGGCGCCTTGCTGCGCTACAACGACGTGTTCGACGATCCGTCCCTGCCGGGTACCCTGCACACCACGGTTCGCCTGCACCCGCTGCCCTGCGGTACCGATCTGCAGATCGTGCAGGAAGGCATTCCCGAGCAGATTCCGGCGTACGCCTGCCATCTGGGCTGGCAGGACTCGCTGACCTTGCTGGCCCATCTGCTGGAAGCGCCGCCGCAAGGCTAGCCTGGGTGGTCCGCGCCGCTGTGCATCGGGCCGGCGCGTTCGTCGGCTCTGGCTGCGTTCATCGCGACGTTGCCTACGCAGACGGGCTGCGCAGGTGCCGCCATGCGACGAATGCCTGGTGCAGCGGCCTTGTATCGATTCCATGTCGCCGCATGTCATCGCGCCAGACGCGTGCACCCGTGCGGCATGCTGCGCACGCTGGCCAAGCTGCAGTGCAGCATGACTGAGGTGTCTTCGCACTGACCGCTGTGCTGCACGCCGCGCTAACGCGCATGGCCTCACCATGCGTCACCAGCTGTGCAGTTCTAGAGCATCTAGGCAGCTTAAAGGGTGCAGGCATCCGCAGTTGGACCACTTCCTGCAGACATCGCGTACCGCGCGGTGTCTGTTTTCGTTTGTGTAGTGCGCAAATGTGGTGCGCAAGGCCAACGGGCTGGACGTGAGCATGCTGCTGTCCAGGCCATCTCGCCGACAGCGTTCCCGTAGAAGCGTTCCCGGGCGCGACGGGCGTTACCGGTACGGCCCTCGCGCCCAGGGACGCTCTACAGAAGGGCAGTGCAGCTGGGGCGCATCGCCGCGTCGGGAGTGTGGCGAAATCGATCAGGCACCGGCGACTGTTGGCGAAGGTGCCGGCAGGGCGCGTGTTCAGTCCAGCTGCGACAAGGCCTGCGGGATCGGGGTCTGCCCGTCGATGAAGCCCACCGTCTTGCCGATGGTGGCCGGCGTCGCCAGCGCAGCAGCGATCACCTGGGCCACATTGGCACGCGAAACGCCGCCATCGGCGTCGCTGCCGGGGTCGCAGGCGATGCGGCCGGTGGGCGGATCCAGCGTCAGCCGGCCGGGCCCGAGTACGGTCCAGTCCAGCGTGGTACCGCGCAGGTAGGCGTCGGCCGCGCCCTTGGCCTGGGCATAGGCGAAGAAGGGATCGTCCGGCCCGATGCCGTGTTCCAGCCCGGCACCCAGATACGACACCATCACATAGCGGCGCACGCGCGCCTGTTCGGCTGCCTGCATCGAGCGGATCGCCGCATCGCGATCCACCGCATAGGTGCGCGCGGCATCGCCACCGCCGGCACCGGCCGACCACACCACCGCATCGTGGCCGGCCAGCTGCGCGGCGATGGCGGCGGTGTCGGCATGCTCGATGTCGAACAGCAACGGGGTGGCGCCATCGGCAACGAGATCGGCTTCATGCTCGGGATTGCGGAACAGCGCCGTGACCTGGTGCCCGCCGCGCACCAGCAACGGAGTGAGCAAGCGTGCGACCTTGCCATGACCACCAACCACCAATAGACGAGACATACGAGCTCCAGCAGGACGTGCGTGCAAGGTCGCCATTCTCACCAGCGCTGCGCTAAGCGCGCGTCAGTGCCCGCACTCGGTGCGGGCACTGACCGCAGCGGCGACATCTGGGACACTCATCCCCAGACCCGATTACGAGACCTGCCATGCCCACCTCCGATCTCCGCCCCCGTGTCGGTTGCGGTGCCTTCATCCAGCGTGCCGATGGCCGCGTGTTGCTGGTGCTGCGCGGGCGTGCACCCGAGCCGGGGCATTGGGGGTTGCCGGGTGGCAAGGTGGACTGGATGGAAACGGTGGAAGCCACCGTGGTGCGCGAGGTGCTGGAAGAAACCGGCCTGCAGGTACACCCGCAACGCGTGCTGTGCGTGGTCAGCCACTTCGAACCGGACATGCAGCCGCCGCAGCACTGGGTGGCGCCGGTGTACCTTGCCCGCATCGAAGGCAGCGAACAGGCGCAGTTGCGCGAGCCACAGGTGTTGCACGACATCGGCTGGTTCGAGCTGGATGCCTTGCCAACGCCGCTGACCCGCTCGGCGCGACAGGCCGTGCAGCAGGTGCAGGCCGAGCGCGACGCCACCGTGTGATGGGCCAGCTGTCGCGTTGAACCCGGCATCGCTGCCGGCCGCCTGCGCGCCCGACATCGACCGCGCAGCGACAGGCGCCGCGCCGGTCGCCAGTGCCCGGCAGCAGTGGCTTCCGCTATGCCGCTCGGTTGCCGTATGGCCCGGCAAGGCTGCACGGACGCGTGGCAGTGAGGCGACCCTGCCGTTGCCGCAGCGGCCGTGGGCATCGCGTCTCAGCGGCTGGTCGCGTGCACGCGGCCGATCCTGCGGGCGCCGGCCGGGGCACCTGCCGCGCGCGCGGGCACATGCTCTTCTCGTCACCCTCGCTAGGCTGGTGGCCGATTCTGCAGTGAGCCGCCCATGCCTTCCTCCGAGCTTCGCGCCTTCGTTGTCCGGGTGATCCTTGTCCTGGCCCTGGTGGCGTGCGCGTGCCTGCTCTGGAAGCTGGCGGATCTGTTGCTGATGGTGTTCGGTGCGATCGTGGTGGCGGTGCTGCTGCGCGCGTTGACCAGCCGGCTGACCCGGCATACGCGCCTGTCCGACGGCTGGGCACTGGCAGTGGTGGTGATCGTGCTGACCGTGGTGTTGGTGGCGCTGACCTGGCTGTTCGGCTCGCAGCTGGCGTCGGAAGTCGGTGCCCTGCAGCGCACGCTGCCGCAGGCGTGGACGCGTCTGCACGACTGGATCGCGGCCGGGCCACTGGGGCCGGCGCTGCACGAGCTGACGCGCCAGGCGCCGACGCGCGTGTCCAATCTGGCCCCGCGTGCCGGCGCCTTCGCGCTGGGGCTCACCGGCAGCGTGGCCAACCTGTTCCTGGTACTGGCCGGGGCGGTGTATCTGGCCGCGCAGCCGCAGCTGTACCGGCGCGGGGTGTTGCTGCTGCTGCCGGCGCACGTGAGGGCAACCACCGACGAGGCGTTGCAGGCGAGCGCTACCGCATTGCGGCTGTGGTTGCGTGGCCAGCTGATGGCCATGGCGGTGGTCGGGGTGCTGACCGGCCTCGGGCTGTGGGCACTGGGCATTCCCGGTGCGCTGGCGCTCGGCATCCTCGCCGGCCTGCTGGATTTCGTGCCGATCGTGGGGCCGATCGTGGCGGCGATCCCGGCCATCCTGCTGGGATTCACGGTCAGCCCGCAGATGGCCCTGGCCACGGCGGCGCTGTTCGTGGTGGTGCAGCAGATCGAAGGCAACCTGCTGCTGCCGCTGATCCAGCAACGCACCGTGGACCTGCCGCCGGTGCTGCTGCTGTTCTCGCTGTTCGGCATCGGCATGCTGCTCGGCCCGCCCGGCGTGCTGCTGGCCGCACCGCTGACGGTGGTGGCGTTCGTGCTGATCAAGCGCCTGTACGTGCAGGAAGCGCTGGGCACGCCCACGTCGATTCCGGGGCAAGCACAGCGCTGAGCGCTGAGCGCTGCGCGTAACGCGTCGTAGCCAGCACGGGACGTGCGGCGCGCTGTGCATCGGGCGCGCACGCAGCAGCGCATGGGGCGGCGATCAACCGCTGCCTCGACCGAGGTGCGCGACGTCGAAGGCTCGGCCATTCGCGCTAACGCCATGCTGACACCGGCTAGCCGCAATGCTTACATCTTCTCGCCTAGGTTGAGATCGCGGTGCACACGCATCGCGCCGAAGACAGCAAAGGAGAAATCGGATGAGTCTGCGAATTCCTCAGGGCGCCCTGGTCGTGGTGGCCGACGGTGGCGAAGCGCGCTGGTTTACCAACACCGGCGACGAAACCAGGGTGGTGCTGCGCCAGCACGCGCGCACCGATGTGCAGAACGTCGACGACGAGGGCCCCGCAGGCAAGGCACCACGCGATCTCACCGAGGCGGACCTGGACGAAGCGACCTTCGCCAAGCAGCTGTCGCAGGCATTGAACGATGGCGCCCTGAAGCAGGATTACACGCATCTCGTGCTGGTGGCCGACCCGACCACGCTGGGCCGTGTGCGCCCGCTCCTGCACAAGGAAACCCAGCAACGGCTGGTTGGCGATCTGGCCAAGGATCTGACCAACCTGCCGCTGGAAGACATCCAGCGCGCGTTGTCCTGAAACATCGGAGACCGCCGATGGGGTTCGTCCGCGACTACGCTGCACAGGCACCCGAGCGTCGCGCGGTCGATGCACACGCCGGTCTGCAACTGCTGGAATTCGGCACCGATTGGTGCGGCCACTGCATCGCCGCGCAGCCCTTGCTGCAAAAGCTGCTGGGAGGCTACGCGGATCTGGACTATCGCAAGGTCGAAGATGGCAAGGGGCGGCCGCTGGGCCGCTCCTTCGAGGTCAAGCTCTGGCCCACGGTGATCCTGCTGCGCGATGGCGAAGAACTCGCGCGTGCGGTGCGGCCGCAGACCCGACAGGATCTGCAGGCCATGCTGGAGATCCTGGAGACACGCGACCACGCACGCTGATCGCGTGATGCGCACGTGCAGACGCATCATGCATGTGCACGGCACAGGTGCCAACCTCATCGACGCATCTGCGACATCGCGATGACCTGCGATAAATCACTGGAAAACCGCTGAAAAATCAGACTGCCGGGCGTCTGGCACACGCTCGCGTCTGCAGGCTTGGGCGAGCTGTAGTACCATAAGCGCCGATCAATCCTTGGGCATCCGCCCACCCCTTTGGTCATCTGTCCCGCAGCGCCGCTGAGTTGACGCGGCCGTCCGGGAATGCCTCCGGCTCTTCGGTGCATGTGCGACTGCCGTGCGTGGTGATGGGCCGTGTCCTGTGCGTTGGCCGGGACGAGCAGGCAGCGGTGGCCGCTTCTGGAGCACACGTCTGGAGACTGCACCTATGCACGATACCCGCGCGATCCGATCGCATTTCGGCTGGTTCAAACGCCGCCGCCAGCTGCAGCTGGACGATGTCACCGTGGTGGACCGCGGCATGCTGCGCAAGGCGGTCGGTGCCGCCGCGCTGGGCAATGCGATGGAATGGTTCGATTTCGGCGTGTACGGCTATCTGGCGGTGACGCTGGGCCAGGTGTTCTTTCCCGCCAGCAACCCCACCGCGCAGCTGATCGCCACTTTCGCCACCTTCACCGTCGCGTTCCTGGTACGGCCCATCGGCGGCATGGTGTTCGGCCCGCTGGGCGATCGCTACGGGCGGCAGAAGGTGCTGGCCGCCACGATGATCCTGATGGCGCTGGGAACCTTCAGCATCGGTCTGATCCCGTCCTACGCCAGCATCGGCCTGTGGGCGCCGGCGCTGTTGCTGATCGCGCGTCTGGTGCAGGGATTTTCCACCGGCGGCGAGTATGGCGGTGCGGCCACCTTCATTGCCGAATACGCCACCGACCGCAATCGCGGCCTGATGGGCAGCTGGCTGGAATTCGGCACCTTGGGCGGCTACATCGCCGGTGCCGCCACGGTGACCGCGCTGCATATGAGCATCACCCCGGCGCAGATGCTGGACTGGGGCTGGCGGGTGCCGTTCCTGATCGCCGGCCCGCTCGGTCTGCTGGGCCTGTACATGCGCATGAAACTGGAGGAAACCCCGGCGTTTCGCGCCTATGCGGAGCAGGCCGAGCAACGCGAACGCCAGACCGCCGGCCAGGGCCTGATGACGCTGCTGCGCCTGCACTGGCCGCAGTTGCTCAAGTGCGTGGGACTGGTGCTGGTGTTCAACGTCACCGACTACATGCTGCTGACCTACATGCCCAGCTATCTCAGCGTCACGATGGGCTATGCGGAAAGCAAGGGCCTGTTGCTGATCATCCTGGTGATGCTGGTGATGATGCCGCTCAACATCGTCGGTGGGCTGTTCAGCGACAAGCTGGGCCGCCGCCCGATGATCATCGGCGCCTGCATCGCGCTGTTCGCGCTGGCGATTCCCTGCCTGTTGCTGATCGGCAGCGGCCACGACGGCCTGATCTTCGCCGGCCTGATGCTGCTCGGCCTGGCGCTGGTGTGCTTCACCAGTTCGATGCCGTCCACGCTGCCGGCGCTGTTCTACACGCCGGTGCGCTACAGCGCATTGTCGATCGCCTTCAACGTCTCGGTATCGCTGTTCGGCGGTACCACGCCGCTGATCACCGCCTGGCTGGTGGAACGCACGGGTGACCCGTTGATGCCGGCGTATTACCTGATGGGCGCTGCGGCGATCGGCCTGGTCACCATGCTGTTCGTGCGCGAAACCGCCGGCCTGCCGCTGCGTGGCTCGCCGCCTGCGGTGGCCAGCGATGCCGAAGCGCGCGCGCTGCTGCAGACCGACAGCCCGGTCACGGTGGACGCGCAGTTGCCGGTGAGTCCCGCACCTGCGGTCGGCCAGGCGCGGACCGCGTAAGCGCGCAGGCTGCGCTCAGCGCAGCGCCGGGTCGCGGGTATCGGGCATGTCCGGATACGGCATGCCTTGCCCGGTCTCGACATAGCGTTTGAGGCTGCTGCCCAGGAAGAAGCGCCAGCCCTGCGCGCAGGTGTCGAAGCACGGCGAATCGCGGTAACCGGACTGCACGAACTCCACCTGGGTGCCTTCGCTGGTGGAGATCAGATCGAAGCGCAGCACCGTGCCCTCCCAGGCATCGGTGTCGAGCATGTTGGAGCGCGCGCAGCGCCAGCACACCTGCCGGTGGTCGGCGTCTTCGTCGATGCGCAATTCCACCTGCCAGCCATGCCCGCTCCAGCCCAGGCAGACGCGGTCTTCCAGCTGGCGCACCTCGCGCGTCCACCAGCGCCCCAGCTGTGCGGGCTCGGACAGTGCGGCCGACACCACTTCCGGTGCGGCGGCAATCACGAAGCGGTGGCGGATCTCACGGGTCATCTGGCGGGATTGGCGGCGTGGATACCGATGATCGCGCATTTTGCCTGCAGATTGCAGCGGTCGCGGCTGGTCGGGCGCGCTCGTCCAATACTCACACGGCGCTGGGTACCATCGCAGCAGCCCTTCCACGACGAGAGCAGGCATGACGACGCTTCCGATTCCCGTACTGGATGCTGCGGCGCAGCGTGATCTGGCCGCTGCCCACGCATTGCTGGAAAACCCCGGCGTGGCGGCGCAGCTCGCCAACGCGCTGGGCGCGCCGCTGGAAAGCCTGATCAGCAAACGGCTGCCGAAACTGGTCACCCGCAGCATCGACGGTGTGACCCGCCGTGCCCTGCAGGTGGCGATGAAGTCGGCGCTGCTGAGCTTGCGTGGCGATGCTCCGGCGCTGCAACCGGCCGCCACCACACGGCATACGGTGGCAGTTGCGGTGGCGGGCGGTGCGGGCGGCTTCTTCGGGCTGCCCGGGCTGATGGTGGAATTGCCGTTGACCACCACGGTGATGTTGCGCTCGATCGCCGACATCGCCCGCGCAGAAGGAGAATCGCTGCAGGATCCGGATACCGCGCTGGCCTGCCTGGAAGTGCTGGCGCACGGCGGCCGCAGCGCGGTCGACGATGGCGCCGAATCGGGCTATTTCGCAGTGCGTGCGGCAATGGCGCAGCAACTCAGTGCCGCCGCCCGCCACGTGGCGGCGCACGGCTTCGCCAGCAAGGGTGCACCGGCGCTGGTGTCGCTGCTGTCGCGCATCGCCGCCAAGTTCTCGGTCAACGTGGGCGAAAAGCTGGCCGTGCAGGCGGTGCCGCTGGTGGGCGCGGTCAGCGGCGCCACGCTCAATACTGTGTTCATGCGCCACTTCCAGGCAATGGCCCGCGGGCACTTCATCGTGCGCCGGCTGGAGCGGCGCTTCGGCGAGGAGGCGGTGCGGCGGGCGTATGAAGCGCTGTCTGCGCCGCGGTGAAAAGAGTCTTCTTCTAACGCGCGCCGCGATCCGCAGCGCGCAACTCCAATCACCTTCCAGCGTCCCAAGATATTGGCAAACCAGCAGAAACGTGCCTTTGGACAACAAACATCAGCCGAATATGACCGATTTTCCGAGCTGGGCGTCATGGGGTGTCGCGGCATACCCATTCTGCAGTGACATTTTCCCATCTTCCGGTCAGACTGCTTTGCGGAACAGCCGCCCGTCTCAAGGCTATCGACTTCGTGGCGCCGTTTCGGGTCCTGCAAGCGGCGTAACCTGCGCCCCAGAGCGAATTGAAGACTTCTTGGTTGGTAGGCCTTGCATTTCTTGGATCTCCGGTAACAGTGCCTGTCACTCTGACCAAGCCGATATCGCGCGCTTGGGCATGTTGTACAGTCGAAAGCGTAGCGGCGAAAAGCACGCAGAGCGCCAGTGTTCTGGAACTCAGGAATCGATCATGGCGAGATTTCATATCTAGGCCTCTTATGCGTGGTCGTTGAGTGTCGGTCGAGTGCATCGATCGAACGATGCAGTCGCACACTATATGAGTATGATTTTCTCATTGAACGTAGCTTCGCTTTTGAAGAAGAACCTTCTCGAAGAAACAAAGATTGAAACGATCTTCATCAATTCATTCCAAACATTTTCAGAGTGCGTACGTTGTTTGTGACCAGTCGCTCAGTACGTGGGTGCTGCGATACCTTTTCCACAGTCACCATTTTTTCGCACTATTTCCCTGATCGGCACGGCAGCGGCGCAGATCACGCAGTTGCGCCGTGGCGGATAATCGCTAAAGGCTATAAAGACACATGACCATTTCCAAGCCGTTCTCACCCGCTTGCGCGCGCAACCGCGATCCGATTCTTGCGGTGTTGCAGCGGCATTTCGCCGATCGCCACCACGTGCTGGAAATCGGTGCAGGCACCGGCCAGCACGCGGTGCACTTCGCTGCGGCGATGCCGTGGTTGCAGTGGCAGGCCAGCGACCATGCCGATCATCTGCCGGGCATGCAGCAGTGGCTGGACGAAGCGGCGCTGCCGAATACGCCGCCGCCCATTCCACTGCAGGCGGTGGTGATGCCTGCGCCCGGGCTTGCGCCGCTCCCGGCCATGCCCGTGCTGCCGGATGGCCAGCGCGGTTTCGACGCGATCTACAGCGCCAACACCCTGCACATCATGGGCTGGCCGCAGGTGCAGGCCCTGTTCGCCGGGCTGCCGGCACTGATGGCGCCCGATGCGGTGCTGGCGATCTACGGCCCCTTCAATCGCAACGGCCAGTTCACCAGCGACAGCAACCGTGCCTTCGATGCGATGCTGCGCGAGCGCGATCCTGCATCGGGCATCCGCGATGCCGAGGCGGTGGATGCGCTGGCGGCAGCGGCCGGATTGCGCCTGATCGACGATGTGGCGTTGCCGGCCAACAACCATTGCCGGGTATGGCTGCGCAGGTAGCCCTCATCCGACCCACGATGCGGCAGGTGGCTGGTGTTCCCGCCGGGAGACGTTGCCGCAAAGGCGGATGCGTCGCGTGCGCAGCCTTGCTGCCATGGGCAAGATCAATCGCATGCCATCCGCACGCGCATCCAGCTTGGCCATGCAGGGGTGCGGAACCGCGTGCTGTGCATGCCGACAACGACCGGGCTGCCTACCTCGCTCGTGGGTTGGGCCGCCGTTCCAGCCACCACAGCAACGCCGCGGCAAGCACGAATCCCAGCCACCACGGCCAGCGCGGCCCCGGCCGCGATGTGGCCGTTGCCGCATGCGGCGCTGCGCCGGTGTTGACCAGTGCCAGCGTGGCGCTGCGTTGCATGTTGGCGAACAGCGCGGGTGCATCGGCGGCAGCGCGGACATAGAGCGCGCCGCTGCGCCTGCCGTCCTGCCAGCGATACCAGCCGGTCTGTTCGGGCCAGATGCCCGCGCAGGCGGCATGACCGGTGTCGGGGGCCGGCAGCAGCGGCCCGACGCTGCCATCCGGCGCCTGCAGCCGCGCTGCGTTGCCGAGGCCGCACACGTCGCTGCGCTGGTCGCGCCAGCCACTACGGACAGGTGCGTAGGCGACGGCTTTGGCGCGGGTCAGCGCCGCGAGCGTGCGGCTCCACACCGCAGCGTGCAGGTCTGGGCGGCCGCTCAGTACCAGGCGGTAGCTGTCGGTGACCGTGACCAGGCCGACGCGCCCGCGTCCCAGTGCACGCCACCAGACATACGGTGTGCCGTCGGGCGTGCGTCGCACGGCGATGGCGTCGGCATCGGCGGGCAGCACGGCGCGACGTTCCAGCACGGGTAAGGCGTCCGCTGCGGGGTCGCCTGCCGCGGTGACCGGCGGCTGTGCCGTCGCCGCAGCGGGTGGCACGGCGGCGGCGGCCATCCGCACGGGCGCCGCGGCGCCATCGCCCCGCAGCGCCAGGCCGAGTTCGGCGATCGCACTGCGATGGGCGGCATCGGGCGGGCCGCTCAGGCGCAGCAGCACGCCAAGTCCGCGTTCGATTGCGGCGCGCAGGGCGCTGCGTTGCGCGCGCGACAGTGCGGACAGTGCGCGTTCGTCCACGATCAACAGGTCGCTGCGGTCCAGGGTGGCGGCGTCGAGCGTACGCGGCGCATCGCCCAGCTGCATGCCGCCACCGGTGGCGATCTGGGTGTGCAGTTGCAGCCCGGCGTCGTGCGCCCAGCGGCGCAGATACTTGAGTTCGGGCTGCGGCGCGCCGGCCAGTATCCACAGGCTGGCCGCCGGGCTCTCCACCACCGAGACCGGCACGCTGGCCTGGTCGCGCGCGCGCCCATCGGGGCCGAGCACGCGCACCAGGAACACGCTGTCGCCAGCGGCGCGCACGTTGCCGGTGAGCTGGAAGCGGCCATCGTCGCCGGCTGCGACCAGATCCACGCGGCGGCCGGCCGGATCCAGCAGCTCCAGCCTGGCGGCGCGCAGGCCGGCGATGCGGCCCTGGATCGTCACCTCGTTGCCGGGTGCGACGGGCGCCGGCGTGCCCAGCGCGCTCAGGCCCGGCGCGGGCGGTGGCGGGCTGTAGCGCAGCGGCCAGCCACGCGCGGCGTCGCGGTCGCGCGCGGGCAGGCCGGCGCCGACGATACGCAGCGCGGTGGTGCCGGGATGACGCCGCAGGGCGGTGGCCAGATCGGGCATGCGCTCGGCCGTGCGCAGGGCCGCGGGCGCTTCCGGCAGGGCGATCACGGTGTCGCCAGCGGCGGCCTGCAACGCCGCAGTACTGGCGCCGGCGGTGGCCACCACCAGGGTTCCCGTGCCGCCGGGCTGCGAGGGCGGCAGCAGGGCGCAATACAGCAGCGCCGCGCAGACGGGTTGCAGCACCAGCACCGCGGCCTTACGCCGGGCCGGTAGGCGCGCACGGTGTAGCCGCCACCAGGCCAGCAGGGTGATCGTGACCACGGTGGCCAGGGCGGTCCATGCCGGCATCAGGGGCGCTCCGGTGCGTGCAAGGCATCGAGATAGCGTTGGCCGCCGACATCCGGCGCCACGCGCGGTTGCACGGCGGCCGGTGGGCGAACCAGCAGCGGCCACAGCAGTGCGCGCAGGCGCTGCCGGCACGCGGCGCAAGCCGGCGTGGTGCGCAGGGTCTCCACCGCGGCGGCCAGGTCGAGCGGTCCGTCGATGGCCGTGGCGTGCGCGGGCAGCCAGCGCGCGAAGGCGTCCAGTGCGGCGCGATCGCCGCTGCCGACGGGTTCGCCCAGCGCCTGCCACAGCGCCACCGGCTGCGGATCGGCGGTGGTGCGGGGCACCAGCGCATCGGCGCCGCGGACCAGCCCGTCGCGCTTGCCGCTCATGCGCCGGCTGGGGTCGATCGGCGGCAGTTGCGTGCCCACGCGCGCCAGGTAGATGCGCTCGGCCTGCTGCACCTGCTTGATGAAGCCCAGCGCCTTGTTGGCATAGGGCAGCGCGCGCTCGGGATGGCCCTGGCGCAACTCGCCTTCCGATTGCCACATCTGATCCAGCGCAGCGCGCAGCAGGGCACGGGTCTGCGGGTCGAGCAGGGTGGCGGCTTCGGCGTGGTCGTGGGTGTGGCCGAATTCGGCAAGCACGTTCTCCGCCTGGCCGAAGCCGCTGCGCTCGGGCCGGCCGTTGCCGCCGCCGTGGTCGTGATCGTGGTCGTCCAGCGCGGCGGCGCCGGATTCGGCGGCATGGGCGTCATGGTCGTGATCGTCGTGGTCATGCCCGGCGTGCGCTTGAGTGTCCGAACGGGCGGCGGGTGCGCTTGGCGCATCGGCGGTGGGCATGTCTGCGGTGGGCAGATCGTCGGCCGGCGCGGCGCTGCCGGGCGCGGCGTCGGCGTCGGCGGTGGGCGGGGCCTGGGGCGCGCCTTCGCTCTCTTCGCCCAGGAACTGGCCGTAGCGCAGCCGCAGCAGGCGCTGGTCCACGCCGATGGCGTCGGAGCGCCTGAGGAAGGTACTCGCGTCCAGGCGCGGCTTCTCCTTCAGCAGCGCCTCCGCGTCGATGATGATCTGGCGCTGGCTGCGGAAATAGGCGGGCAGGGTGCGTTTGACGCTGGCCTCCAGGCCGGCGGCCATGTTTGCTTCCGGCGGCGGCCAGCGCAGGATCACGCTGGCGCTGCGCGCTTCCTGCGGGCCGGGTTGGCGGGTGTCGTGGACGATGAGCTGGGCGATCAGGTCGTCGCCCGCAGCCATGCCCAGCGCCTGTGGCTGCACGGTGGCGGCGAAGCGGCGGCGGTTGGCGGGGCCGCTGCCGGTGAGCGTGCGGCGCTGGGTGGTGAAGGTGATGTTCTCGCCGCTGCCCTGGGCCAGGGTCAGCCGCAGCTCGGCGTTGGCGGCCACCGCATAGTCGTCGCTGGCCTCGAACTGCAGCACCCAGCCGCGATCGCCGGTGGGTGCCGGTGTCCACAGCACCAGGCTTTGTTCGGGCGCCAGCACCCGCACCTGCGGCGGGCGGTCCGGCAGCACGTCCAGCCGGTGCAGCGTGCCGTCGGCCGGTGCGCCGTCGATCAGGATGCGATACAGCGCCGGCTGCAGGGCCAGCCACTGGCCGTGCCAGTGGTCGGAGCGGCCCTGCCGGGTCAGCGCGACCAGGCGGCCGTCGCCGAGCCGCAGCGCCACCGTGCGCGCGGCAGGGCCGACCTGCAGCTGCCAGTCCAGCCGGGTGCCGGCGGGCACCCGGGCGTCCAGGCCGGGCAGCCGTGCGGCCGGCAGGCCGGTGTAGGCCGGCGGCGTGCTCTGCAGCCGTGCCTGCCGCAGCGTGGGCCCTGCGCCGATGGCACGGGCGGCGGCGCGGTCCACCTTTTCCGCTGGCGGCAACACACGCGATGGCCATAGCAGCAGCGTGGCGCAGACCAGCACGCCCAGTGCGCTCCAGGGCCCGGCGCGCCGCCACGGCCAGGCTGGGCGCAGGTCGCGCGGGGTGCTGCGCAGGCGCTGCTCCAGTCGCTGCCGCTGCAGCGCCTGCAGCGGGCCGAGCCGATCGGTGGGCACGAACAGCAGATCGCTGCTGTCTTCCAGCTCCGGCGCACGGTCCAGCCGGCGGATCAGCCAGGCCTGGTCCAGCCGGCGTGCCGCCTGCAGCGCCACCGCGGCCAGCGCCAGCAGGCCTGCAAGCAACAGCGGAACGAGCGCGGCCTGCATCTGCAGACGCCAGGCCAGCACCGCCGGCAGCACCGCCAGCGGCAGCCCGAACAACAGCACGCCGGATGCCGTGCGCCGGCGTGCGGCCTGCCACGCGCGCTGCAGCTGTGGCGTGCTCATGGCGCCGCGTTCCGGCGGGGTGCGGTGGCCAGCCAGCGCTCCAGGGCGAACAGCAGCAGCACCAGGCCGATCAGCCACGGCGCCAGCGACTGCGGCGGCACGCGCAGCCGGATGGCGGCGCCACGCTGCGGGGACTGGGTCTGCGCCGGCGCGGTCTGCGGATTGGGGGGCGGCTGCAGCGCGGTACGCAGGCGGGCAGGGAAGTCGGCCTCCAGCACGGCGGGCAGGTGCTGCGGTTCCAGCGGCGCGCTCCAGCGCAGGAGGCGGCCGCGGCCCAGCGGCGCGGCGTCCAGCAGCGCGTCGCCATCGGGCTCACCCACCGCTTGCAGCGGGGCGGCCGATGCGTGCGGAACCGGCGCCTGCGCCCCCAGCACCAGCTGCCCACCGGCCGCGACCCAGGCGATGACCGATGCGGACGGAGGGGTGGACGACAGCCAGATCACCACCGTGCCGGGTGCCCAGCGCGCGGGCTGCGCTGCCGCGGGCGTGGTCACCGGCAAGCTGCCCGGCAGCGCCCAGGCCGCATGCACGGCGCGCAGATAGCGCAACGCCGGCATGGCAGGGGTGTCGGCCACCGCCAGCAGGGATGGCGGGGCGCGGGCCGGCGCCGGCGCGAGCGGCGAGCGGCCCGGCAGCACCTGCCAGTGCACCGCACGCGCGAGTTGCACGCGTCGCGCATCCAGTGCGCCCCATTGCGCGGGCACGATCACGCTGAGCGTGGCCTCGGCCGGCAGGCCGGCATCGAGTTCGCGCAACAGGCTGCCGACCGGCTGCGGAGTGCCGAGCGTCGTGCGATCGTGGTCCGCGTTGGTGACATCGATCGGTGCAAAGCCCGGCGCCAGCCACAGCCACTGCGCATCGTCGGCATGCGGCAAGGCACGCGCCGCAGCCAGATCCACGCCCGGGCTGACCGCGATCCGCGGACGGCTGTCCGGCCGGTCGCGCAGTGCCGGTTCGGCCAGCAGCAGCGCCAGCGCGGCCAGCAACAGCAGGCGCAGCAGCAACAAGGGCCACTCGTCCAAGCGCACCCGGTGGCGCGGGCGCGGCATCGCACGCAGCCAGCGCAGGGCGGCGAAGTCGGTGGGCCGATGCTCGCTGCGCCGTGCCAGATGGATCAGCAGCGGCATCAACAGCGCCGCCAGCGCCGCCAGGCCGGCCGGGAAGAGCAACAGCAGGTTCACTGCGGCACCAACCCGACGGCGTGGGCGCGGACCAACAGCCCGCTCATCGGGGCGCGCCTTGCGCGAACAACTGGCGCAATGCGGCATCGGCCGGCGCATCCAGATAGTGCACGGCGTGGCGGATGCCGGCGGCCTGCCAGCGGGCCTGCCGTGCGCGTTGCGCTTCGGCAAAGCGCTGCAGATAGTCCGCGCGCATGGCCGCACCGTCGCCGAGCAGCTCCTGCCCGGTTTCCGGGTCGCGGAAGCGATGGCCACCGTCGAACGGGAAGTCCCGCTCGTCGCAGGTCAGCACCTGCAGCTGAAGCACGTCGCGACGCGCGGTGGCGAATTTCTCCAGTGCGCCGGCCAGCTCCTCATCGAAACCGTCGCCGATGGACAGCAGCAGATCGTGCACGGCGATGCGTTCCCACAGCGGCCGCAGCGCGTCCAGCCCGGGCCAGCGGCCGCCCGCGCGCAAGCCATGCAGGGCCAGCCACAGCCGGTCGCGCTGGCGACTGCCGACACCGGCCGGCACCGCGACCAGGCCGCCGCCATGCAAGGCGTACAGGCCGACCCGGTCGCCCTGCTGCAGCGCCACCTCTGCAGCACAGGCGGCCAGCGTCGCCATCGTCTGCAGGCGGGTGTGATCCGGCCGCGCGCTGTCGGCCTGCCCCGCCGAAGCGGTGGCATCGAGCAGCAGCCATAGCGTGAGCGGGCTTTCGCGTTCGGCTTCGCGCACGAAGAAGCGGTCCGAGCGTGCGTAGAGTTTCCAGTCGATCTGGCGCAGCGCATCGCCCGGCTCGTAGGCGCGGTACTGCGCGAACTCCAGCCCGGCGCCACGGCTGCGGCTGGCATGCTGGCCAACGCCATGCGTGCCCTGTGCGTGCCGCGCACGCAGCTGCAGGCCGCGCAGGCGGCTGCGCACATCGGCGGGAATCAGCGGCGGCAACGGCATCTGCGCCACGGCCCGATCAGGACGGGAACGGCACGGCGTGCAGCAACATGGCGATCACATCGTCGGCGGTGCGTTGTTCCGCCTCGGCGGCGAAGGACAGCAGCAGGCGATGGCGCATCACCGGTGCGGCCAGCGCCACGACGTCTTCGCGCGTGGCCGCGAGCCGGCCATGCAACAGCGCACGTGCTTTCGATGCCAGCACCAGCGCCTGGCCGGCGCGCGGGCCGGCGCCCCATTTGATCCACTGACGCACCGCGTCGCTGGCCTGCGGACCGGGCCGGCTGGCACGCACCAGACGGTTGATCCAGGTCAGCAACTCCGCGCCGACATGCACCTCGCGCACCTGGCGCTGCAGCGCCTGCACGCTGGCGGCGTCCATCACCTTGGGCACCTGTGCGCTGGCCGTGCCGGTGGTCTGGGCGAGGATGTCGCGCTCTTCCTGTTCGCTGGGGTAATCCACGCGCACGTGCAGTAAAAAACGGTCCAGCTGCGCTTCCGGCAGCGGATAGGTACCGGCCTGCTCGATGGGGTTCTGCGTGGCCAATACGAAGAACGGCGCCGGCAAGGCGTAGGTGGTGCCGGCATAGCTGACGGTGCGTTCGCTCATCGCTTCCAGCAGCGCGGCCTGGGTCTTGGGCGGCGTGCGATTGAGTTCGTCGGCCAGCAGCAGATGGGTGAAGATCGGCCCCTGCTGGAAGCGGAAATGCCGGTGCCCGGTACCGTGGTCCTCTTCCAGCAATTCGGTGCCCAGGATGTCGCTGGGCATCAGGTCGGGGGTGAACTGCACGCGGCGGAACTGCAGCTCCAGGGCCTGGCCGAGCGAACGCACCAGCAGCGTCTTGCCCAGGCCGGGCGCGCCTTCCAGCAGGCAGTGGCCACCGGCCAGCAGGCCGATCAGCAGCTGCTCCACCACCGCCTCCTGCCCGACCACGGCCTGCGCCAGGGCAGCGCGCAGCGCGCCAAGTTCCAAGAGCTGGGCGGCGAGCGTTTGTTCGTTCGGGGACGTCATGCGGCGATCTCGTTATGTGGCGACGTGCGTGGCTGGCGTGATTGAACGGTTGTGCTGACTCTGTGCGGGTTGCCTGCGCGGCCGTTCAGTTGGTCAGCGCGTACATCACGATGTTCACGCCGAACTTGGTGTTGTCTTCGGCCAGGAAGCGTTTGTTGCGCCAGTCGTAATCCCATTCGCAGCCATAGTCCTTGTTGCTGTAGAGCACTCCCAGCCGCCCGTCGATGTGGATGCCCTTGAGGTAATCGTGCACCAGATCGTCGCCCCAGCCATTGAGTTCGAAGCTGGTGGCCGGCGGGCCATCGGGAAACTTGAAGAACGCGCTGTACAGGCGATGGGTATTGGGCAACTTCTGCAGGGCGTGGGTGCCGAAGATGGCGCGCATCTGCGCTTCGAACGAGGTGGCGAACAAGCCGTCGATGTCGTGGTTGCAATCGTCCACGAACACGAAACCGCCACTGCGCACATAGCGTTCGAAGTTGCGCCGCTCGGCCGGATTGAACTCCACCAGCTTGTGTCCGGACAGATAGCAGAACGGCGCCTGCAGCATGCGTGGATCGGCCAGGTCGACCACATGTTCCTGCGGGTCCACCCGCAACTGCGTGTAGTCGATCAACGAGGTGATCAGGTTGGACGGCATGCGCGCATCCACATCCCAATCCCCGGAGTCGTAGCGCAACCGCGTGAACCAGAAATCGTAGTTGCCGGCCGCACGCACCGGCCATGGCAGCGCCAGAGTGGCGACGCTACCGAGCAGCAGACCCAGGGCGTGGCGGCGGGAGGTCAGAGCCGGGACTCGGGACCCGGGACCCGGGACCCGGAGTGAGAATCTCGGTAAGACTTCGGATGGCAGTGAAGCGTTCTCGCTTTCGGCGATCAGAGAACCCGGACGTTCGCATGGCATGCAAGGCGGCAATGGCTCGGACTGCAAAGCCCCGCCGTTGCCTTCCGGGTCCCGGGTCCCGGGTCCCCAGTCCCGGCTCCTGAACCCCGAGTCCCGGCCCCTACTCACACCGCATCCGACAACGAGGTGAACGTGAAATCGCGCAGGCGCATCGGCGGAATCATCATCACGTAGCTGGATTCATCGCCGGCCACGCGCACCGGCTTGCCCAGCTCGTCGATGTTGTTGAGCATGATCACCGGCGATTCGTTGAAACGGAAATTCTTCACCGGGTACTTGATCTGCCCGTTCTCGATATAGAACGTGCCATCGCGGGTGAGCCCGGTGAGCAGCACCGTCTGCGGATCGACCATGCGGATGTACCAGGTGCGCGTGACCAGGATGCCCTTCTCGGTGCCGCGCACCAGCTCGGCGATGTTCTTGTCGCCACCGGCCATCAGCAGGTTGCCCGGTTCGCCGACCGCACGCTTGCCGTTCTTCTGCGCCCAATAGCGCGAATACTGCAGGTTGGCGATCTTGCCGTTCTCCACGATGGACATCTTCTCGCGCGGCAGGCCTTCCTCGTCCCACGGCATGACCGCGGCGCGCGCGTCCCACGGATCGGCGGTGATGTTCACGCGCGGGTCGTAGACCTGCTCGCCGAGCTTGTTGCCGCCGCCCTTCTTGGACAGGAAGCTGCGACCTTCGTCGGCCATGCGCGCATCGAAGTAGCGCATCATGAAAGAGATCAGCCCGGCCGCTGCCGCCGGCTCCAGGATCACGGTGTACTTGCCCGGCTCCAGCGCCTTGGCCTCGGCCGAGTCGCTGGCCTTGCGCATGGCGATGCGGATGTCCTGCTCGGCCTTGAAGTCGGCGGCATCCTTCAGGTTGCGGCCCACCCAGCCCGAGCCGCGGCCGTCTTCGGTGCGCACGGTGCAGGTGTAATCGAAGCGCGCGCCGCGCTGATAACCGAAGTTGCCCTTGCTGTTGGCGAAGGCGGTGAAGCTCTGGCCATCTTCCAGAAAACCGGCCGCGATCAGGCCCTTTCCCTTGCACGGTGCGATCGAATCGGCGGCGACCTGCGCGCGGAACGCCGGGTCCACTGCGGCGGTGGAGTCGCTGAAGGTGGGGCTGGGTTTGTAGGTCTGCTTGTCGACTGCCGGCATGAACTCCGGGTTCTCCGGCGCCAGCCGCGCCAGGTCTTCGGCACGGCGTACCACGCGTTCCAGCGATGCGTCGTCGAACGCGTTGATGGTGGCCACGCCCACGCGCTTGCCGAACGCCACCTGCACCTGCAGGTCGGTGTTGTCGACGATGCCGCTGGTGGACACGTTGTTGAGCGCGAATCGGATGTTGCCGTCGATCGAGCCGGTAAGCGTGGCGGTGCACTCGTCGGCCTTGGACAGCTTGATGACCTTGTCCAGGATGGCCTTGGCCTGCGCTTCGGTAAGGATGCTCATGTGGGTTTCTCCTGTCAGCCGAGCGAGCGGGCGGTGCTGATGACATTGATGCCATCGAAGCGAGCGGTGGACGAACCGTGCGAAACCGCCGAGACCTGGCTCGGCTGGCCCTTGCCGTCGAAGAACGAACCGCCCAGGCGGTAATCGCGTTGATCGGCCACGGCGCTGCAGGCGTTCCAGAATTCCGGGGTGCGGATCTGGTAGGCCACGTCCTCGAGCATGCGGGTGATGGCGCCATTCTTGATTTCGTAGAACAGCTGGCCACCGAATTGCGCGTTATAGCGTTGCTGGTCGATGGAGAACGAGCCGTCGCCGATGATGTAGATGCCGTTTTCCACGTCCTTGATCAGATCGTTCACGCTCAGCGGCGTCTTGCCGGCGGCCAGCGACACGTTGGCCATGCGCTGGAACTGCACGCTGGACCACGAGTCCGCGTAGCAACATCCGTCTGAAGCGGTCTTGCCGAGGATATGCGCCTGGTCGCGGATGGCCTGGAAATCCACCAGCTTGCCGTCGCGGATCAGGTCCCATTGCTTGGTCTTCACGCCCTCGTCGTCGTACCCCACCGCGCCCAGGCTGCCGGGCTGGGTCTTGTCGGCCAGGATGTGCACCTTGTCGCTGCCGTACTGGAAGCCGGCCTGACGCTTGTCCAGCGTGGCGAAGCTGGTGCCGGCGTAATTGGCCTCGTAGCCGAGCACGCGGTCCAGCTCCAGCGGGTGGCCGACCGATTCGTGGATGGTGAGCCAGGTATGCGACGGATCCAGCACCAGGTCGTACTTGCCAGGCTTGACCGAGGGCGCCTTGAGTTTTTCCTGCGCCTGCCTGGCCGCGGCGATGGCGTCTTCCTTCATGTCGTAGGACATGCCGTAGTTCACCACGCCATTGGGCGAGACGAACTTGCCGGAGGCAGCGCCGTCCAGATATTCGTAGCCCATGCCCATCGGCGCAGACAGCCCCTCGCGGGTGCGGAACTTGCCGCTGGCCTTGTCGATGGCGGTCACGCTCATCGGCGCCCAGATGCGGTGCACGTCCTGGTCGATGTAGGAGCCATCGGTACTGGCGAAATACTTCTGCTCGTTGACCACGAACAGCATCGAATTGACGAAGCTGGCGCCGGCTGCGGTGGCGGCGGCATTGACGCCCAGCAGCAGATCCACCTTGTCCTTGATCGGCACTTCCATCGCGTTCTTCCTGATCGGCGTCTTCCAGCTGACCTCGCCCACGCCGGGGGTGGGCGCCAGCTGCACCGGCGTACCCTGCACCTTGGCGTTGGCCTTGGCGATGGCCACCGCCTGCGCCGCGGCCTTGGCCACGCCCTGTTCGGTGAGCTCGTTGGTGGCAGCGAATCCCCACGCGCCGCCCACGATCACGCGGATGCCCGTGCCGATGGACTCGGTGTTGACCACGTTCTGCACCTTGTCCTCGCGGGTGATCACGAACTGGCGCAGATAGCGCCCGATGCGCACATCGCAGTAGCTGGCACCGGCCTGCCGCGCGGCGGCCAGACCGGCATCGGCCAGGCGTTTCTTGCGGCCCACATCGAAGGGCGTCAGCAATTGCTCGGCGGCAATCGCATTGCCGAAATAGGCAGGCACGATCAGCCCGCCCATGGTCAGCCCGGTCAGGGCCAGGAAATCACGTCGCTGCACGGGCAACTCCCCAATAGGTCCGCGCGGTGCGCGGGTAGCGTGGTGAGGCGCAGATCGCATCTGCACGGTGTCGCCGATTCTTGCCGGGGGAAGAATGCTCCGTCAAATGACTTTCGGCAGGGGTACGCGTTCAACCGTTGGCCCGTATGAAGCCGGTAGCCCTACCGGCTTGCGTTGATGGGCGGCGAGCGCGGCTGGCGGTGTTCGATGATCATGCTTGTACCTTGGAATGGTCACGCGACGGTGAGCGGGCAAGGACCGGTCACGATGGTCGGTGTGCATGGTTGCAAGCAAGGCATGAAGTGCGTTGCTTGAATACGGTGCGTCGGACGAGTGTACTGATGCAAGCCGAGCAACGGACAAGCTTTGGGGAGGCAACCGACCAACATTCTGGTGCGGTGTCCTTGCCGATTGCGGGACCGTGTGGCGGCATGGATGCCGCCACCGAGCCTACACGGACGTACTTGCGGCGTGTCCCGCGAGCGGTGAGGGCACCGCACCCTCGACCAACCAGGCTGTTGACCGCATCTAAACAAGCAGGACGTCGGTAGTAGCGCTCCGACTATCTCCAGGTAAGACCGCTCTGCCAAAGACACTGCCAACCGTTTGCTCGCAGCCCTCACCCCAACGAACGCGCGGTACTGATCACATTGATGCCATCGAAGCGCGCGGTGGGCGCACCATGCGACACCGCAGAGACCTGGCTCGGCTGACCCTTGCCGTCGAAGAACGAGCCGCCCAGGCGAAAGTCGCGCTCGTCGCACACCGCGCTGCAGGCGTTCCAGAACTCGGGCGTGCGGATCTGGTAGGCAGCGTCTTCCACCAGCCGGGTGATCCGGCCGTTCTCGATCTCGTAGAACAACTGCCCGCCGAACTGCGCGTTGTAGCGCTGCTGATCGATCGAATACGAACCGCGGCCATGGATGTACAGACCGCGCTCCACGTTCTTGATTATGTCCGCAACCGCCAACGGCGTCTTGCCGGGCGCCAGCGACACATTGGGCATGCGCTGGAACTGCACGTTCGACCACGAATCGGCGTAGCTGCAACCGTCGGAGGCGGTCTTGCCCAACAGGTGTGCTTGGTCGCGCGTGCATTGGTAGTCGACCAGGATGCCGTCCTTGACCAGGTCCCACTGTTTGGTCTTAACGCCTTCATCGTCGTAGCCCACCGCGCCCAGGCTGCCGGGCTGGGTCTTGTCGGCGACGAAGGTCACCGTCTCGCTGCCCCAGCGGAACTTCGCATCGCGCTTGCCCAGCGTGGCGAAGCTGGTGCCGGCGTAGTTGGCCTCGTAACCGAGCACGCGATCGAGCTCGAGCGGATGGCCCACCGACTCGTGGATGGTCAGGAACAGGTTGCTCGGGTCGATCACCAGATCGTACTTGCCCGCCTTCACCGATGGTGCGGTGAGCTTGGCGCGTGCCTGCCTGGCCGCGGCAATGGCGTCTTCGCGCGCATCGTAGCTGTGGCCGTAGCCGACCAGCCCGCCCGGCAGTTGATGCTTCTGGCTGGCATCGCCATCCAGGTATTCGTAGCCCATCCCCATCGGCGAAGACAATCCATCGCGGGTGCGGAACTTGCCGCTGGCCTTGTCTACCGCGGTGACGGTGAAGGGCAGCCACAGCCGATGCACGTCCTGATCGATGTAGGAGCCATCGCTGCTGGCGAAATATTTCTGCTCGTTGATCGCAAACATGCGCGATGCGACGAACGTGGCGCCGGCATTGAGCGCAGCGGCGTTGACGTCCATCAGTAGCGCCACCTTGTCCTGCAGGGGCACTTCCATTGCGTTCTTCCTGATCGGTGTCTTCCAGCTGATCTGCCCGGCTGGCGTCACCGGCGCCAATTGCACCGGTGTGCCGCCCAGGCGCGCATTTGCCTTCGCAATGGCAACCGCCTGCCGGGTGGCGCCTGCCACGCCATCGCTGGTCAGCGTATTGGTCGCGGCAAAGCCCCAGGCGCCATCGGCCAGCACGCGCACGCCCACGCCGCTGGATTCGGCATTGACCACGTTCTCCACCTGCGCCTCGCGGGTGATCACGAACTGGCGCAGATAGCGCCCCACGCGCACATCGCAATAGCTGGCGCCAGCGGCCTTGGCCGTGGTCAGCGCGCTATCGGCCAGGCGGCGATTGCGCGCCGCGTCCACGGGCGCGAGCAACTGCTCGGCAGCGATCAGGCGGGTGTGCGGCAGCAGCAAGCCGGCAGCGCCGATGCCGGACAGGGTGAGGAAGGTGCGACGGTCCACGTGCGGATTCTCCGATCGATGCGCGCAGCGCAAGAGGTGCACGCCAGCGCCCGAGCCTTACCGCACATGTGGCTTTGGTCAAGTGCCGTCGTTTGCCGTTCCGAGGAATAGGCAGCAATACAACACGAAATCAGCACCGCAATAAGCGAACGCGAGCAGCGTCCAGCAATGAGGTTCGAACTATCTTACCTACTGCAGCGCCATGGTGGCTTTGGCATACGTTCCGTTGCGGCCGGCAGCACGGGCGACCTCATCGTGCAGTCACAACGCCTGGTTGGAAATCTCGACCAGATCCTGTGTCTTGAAATGCGCATAACCTGGCTGAAAAAGTACCAGTTGCGGCCAGGTGAACCCTGTCTTCCTGCTGACGAAAATCGGGGGCCTGCCCTTGGGACTGTACTCAATCACGAACCCGGCCAACTCCAGTCCGAGTGCCGGCATGACGACACTGTTGTGATACCAGAAGACCGTGCCTGCCGCTTCCCCAAGCGTGGAGTAGACCTGTTTTGGGTCGTCCTTGAACACGGAGACATCCTGAAACCTGATATCGATCAACGCAGACTGCCCGATCGAGAGATGGACGAGTTTTCCATCCTGAAACGAGCAAAGCGGTGCGTCGCGGTTTCGAAATTCGTTGATTGCCAGCTTGCCATCCGGCAATACTTCCTCGGTTGCCTCATCAAGCGGCCCCATGACGTCTTCGAACGCGCCCACCTGGGTCCGCGTCATGCCAAATTCCAGCGGCCCCAGGCCCTTGTTCGGATATACGTTCCAGATCGCTTCCACGTCACTTTCCTGAAATGTCGGCAGCGTCAGTGGAGCGCACGTTAGCATGCCCGCTTCGGGTAGTAGCGGGCCATCTGCCCTGGAGTTGGTGGGAGGGCAGGTCGGCGCAGTCTCACTGCGTCGCGATGCGCCGGAGCTTGCGGTCCAGCAAGCAGCCGAGCGCACCGCCCACCCCGATCGGTAGCAAGGCATAGATCGGAATGAAGATCAGCGCCACCGCCGACTGCGCGTCTGCGCGCAGATCCAGGGTGGAGTGCGCCCAGGCCAGCGCGCCGTACCCGAGGCCGCAGGGAATCAGCAAGGCGACCGGCCGCCGATACGCGAAGCTGATGGCCACCAATGCGCCCCACGCGATGGCGTTGAATGCCGCGAAGAACAACCAGCCGCCGAGCGATACATCGGTGTATTGCGCGAGCCAGTCCAGCCCACGCGGCAGGCGCGCTGCATAAGGCAGTACCACCCCCACCAGAACCAGCAGCAGTCGGGCGGTGCGCATGTTCATCGCTTCAGCTCGGTTGACATCACCGCGATAGTGCGGACCGCCGCAATGCTTGTCGATGTCGTTGCGGCCGTCAACGCCCCTGGCTGCGCGGCGGCATTGCTCGAAGCGGAGTTCGATCGTGGTCGTGCCGACCGCTACTTCCTGAAGTCGGTAGGACGTTCCAGCTGGTAGATCGCCTCACTCAGGTCATCCAGTTTGCTGGCAACGATGGCCTGCGCATCGTAGACGCCTCTATTGTAGAAATAGGCTCCCACCTCTTCGGTGAAGAAGTCCAGTAGGAACTCCGCGTCGAAGCGGCCGATCTGCTGCTTGGGTTCCTCGGTGAAATATAGCTGGATCTTGCGCGTGATCGCCGCCCGCTCGCCTTCGCTGAATTCAATGTCTGCCATGGAGCTCTAGCAAGCAGTCGATAATTTTGGCTGGAGCCCGGGGCTGGACTCCACGTCGGTTACTTCGATGTGGGTGCAGTCAAAGCTCCCGCCCAAGCCATAGCAGGGCTCCAGTTCCACCCGCATGGGTAACTGCTCAGATATCGTCAGGCCATCCAGAACGTTCTTCGTAAAGACTCCATTCGAATATGATGCTGACAACGGTCGATTTCACCACCACGACCGCAGCACCCACGCGAAGGCGGGTGCCCCCGATCTGCTCAACATGGGCGATGAAAGGACCTGGGTATGTCAGCCCTGCGCCTTGTCAAACTCCAGGTGATACCGCGTCGCCTCGGCCACTTCGTTCTTCGAGCCCAGGAACACCGGCACGCGCTGGTGCAGTTGCGTGGGCAGGATGTCCAGGATGCGTTCGCGCCCCGTGGTGGCGGCGCCGCCGGCCTGTTCCACCAGCATGCCCATCGGGTTGGCTTCGTACATCAGACGCAGCTTGCCCGGCTTGGCGGCGTCCTTCTTGTCCCAGGGATAGATGAAGATGCCGCCGCGGGTGAGGATGCGGTGCACATCGGCCACCATGCTGGCGATCCAGCGCATATTGAAGTTCTTGCCGCGCGGTCCTTCGTTGCCGGCCAGCAGGTCGCCGACATAGGCCTGCATCGCCGGCTCCCAGTGGCGCTGGTTGGACATGTTGATGGCGAATTCGGCGGTGTCCTCGGGCACGCGCATGTCGCGCTGGGTCAGCAGGAAACTGCCTTCTTCGCGCTCCAGGGTGAAGGCATGGGTGCCGTGGCCGAGCGTGAGCACCAGCATGGTGCTGGGGCCGTAGATGCAGTAGCCGGCGGCGACCTGCTGGGTGCCTGGTTGCAGGAAGTGCTCGTCGCCGGGCTTTTCGGTGCCCTTGGGGGCGCGCAGCACCGAGAAGATGGTGCCGACCGAGACGTTGACGTCGATATTGGAGCTGCCGTCCAGCGGGTCGAACAGCAGCAGGAAGTCGCCGCTGGGATATTGGTCGGGTACCGGCTGGCTGTGGTCCATCTCTTCGGAGGCGCACGCGGCCAGGTGGCCGCCCCAGGCGTTGGCTTCGAGCAGGATGTCGTTGCTCAGCACGTCGAGCTTCTTCTGCGCCTCGCCCTGCACGTTGCCGGTGCCGGCATCGCCGAGCACGCCGCCCAGAGCGCCCTTGCTCACTGCGATGGAGATGCGCTTGCAGGCGCGCGAGACGATGGTGATCAGCTGGCGCAGTTCCGCATCGATACGGCCGGCATGTTGTTCTTCGATCAGGAAGCGGGTCAGCGAGGGACGCGACATGGAGCGGGCAGCCTGTTGTAGGAAGTGGTCCGCCATTGTCGCCATTGCGCCGTTAGATTTCGATCACTTGATGCGCGTTTTGTATCGTGGCTGATCGAATCTGTGCGAATGGGGGTGGGGTGTTGTGTACTCCCCTCCAGCCCGAGGGCCCCCATCCGCCCTGCGGGCACCTTCCCCCGCAGGCGGGGGAAGGGAAGCGGCGGGGGAAGGCTGGCGGGTGGGGGGAAGGGAGCGGGTCGCGACCGATCCGCCAGTCGCTCGGCGGCGCAGGCAAAAAGAAACCGGGAGGCTTGCGCGCTCCCGGTCTGCAGTACGTCGATGCGGCTGCACGCAACAACGGGCTCGCTTACATCCGGCTGACGGTCGCCACGGCCTGGGCCACATAGTCCAGGTTGCGCTGGCTCAGCGCGGCCACGCAGATGCGGCCGGTGCCGACGGCATAGATCGCGAACTCGTCGCGCAGGCGGTCCACCTGGGTCCGGGTCAGGCCCGAGTACGAGAACATGCCGGCCTGGCGCTGGATGAAGTCGAACTCCGGCGCACCCAGCGTGGCGAGTTTTTCCACCAGCCCTGCGCGCAGGGAATGGATGCGCTCGCGCATTTCGGTCAGTTCCTGTTCCCACACATCGCGTAGCTCCGGGCTGGTCAGCACGCCGGCCACCAGCGCAGCGCCATGCGTGGACGGGCTGGAGTAGATGGTGCGGATGATGCGCTTGACCTGCGACTGCACCGCCTTGGCTTCGGCCGCGGTGGCCGAGACCACCGACAGCGCGCCCACGCGCTCGCCATACAGCGAGAACGACTTGGAGTAGGAACTGGCGACCACGTAGCTATCGATGCCTTCGGCAGCCAGCAGGCGTACCGCATAGGCATCGGCTTCGATGCCCTGGTCGAAGCCCTGGTAGGCGATGTCGACGAACGGGAACAGGTTGCGCTCTTTCAACAGGCCGGCGACCTGCTTCCACTGCTCCTTGCTGAGGTCCGCGCCGGTGGGGTTGTGGCAGCAGGCGTGCAGCAGCACCACCGTGCCCGGCTCCAGCCTGGCCAGGTCGGCGAGCATGCCGTCGAAATTCAGGCCGTGGGTCGCCGCATCGAAGTAGGTGTAATCCACCACCTCGAAGCCGGCCGCGCCGAACACCGCGCGATGGTTTTCCCAACTGGGGTTGCTGATGGCGATGGTGGCGGTGGGCAACAGCTTCTTGAGCAGATCCGCACCCACGCGCAACGCGCCACTGCCGCCGACGGTCTGCGAGGTGGCCACGCGACCGGCCGCCAGCAGCGCCGACTCGGCGCCGAACAGCAGCTCCTGGGTGGTCTTGTCGTAGGCGGCCAGGCCGTCGATGGGCAGGTAGCCGCGCGGCTTGGCGTCCTGCGCGAGCTGCTGCTCGATCCTGTGCACGGCGCGCAGCAGCGGGATGCGGCCGTTCTCGTCGTAATAGATGCCCACGCCCAGGTTGACCTTGTTGGGGCGGCTGTCGGCGTTGTAAGCCTCGGTCAAGCCCAGGATGGGGTCGCCTGGAACCTGTTCCACGTTTGCAAAGAAGGACACGGCATGACTCGCTGAAGGACGAAAGAGTGGGGTGCTTCCGGATCGTTGCCCGCTGCGGGGCCAAACCAGCGCATCGTAGCAGGGCGCGGCGGGCGTGGCATGCTTCGTTCCGTACGCAACGATGCGGCAAAGGGACGGATAAGGGACACTACCTGCATGCCCAGACCCTCCCTGTTGGCCGCTGTCTGCGGCCTGTGCATGGCAAGTGTCGCCGCGCCTGCCTTGGCTGCCGATCCGGCCCCGCCCCCGCAGCGGCTGGCCGCCGTCCAGGTGGATGCCGCCCGCGTGCGCGGGGTGGACGATTTCGACCTGCCGGCGTCCTTTACCGTGGTGGCGGCCGACGACGACAACCGCCGCGGCGCGCAGGTGTCCGAGCTGCTGGACGGCATCCCCGGGCTGGTGGCGCGCGATCGCCAGAACTATGCGCAGGACACCCAGCTGTCGATCCGCGGCTTCGGCGCGCGCTCCACCTTCGGCGTGCGTGGGGTGCGGTTGTTGGTGGACGGCATCCCCGCCAGCATGCCGGACGGCCAGGGCCAGTTGTCGCATTTCAATGTGCTGGGTGCGCAGCGGGTGGAAGTGCTGCGTGGGCCGTTCTCGGCGCTGTACGGCAATTCCTCCGGCGGTGTGCTGCAGCTCTGGAGTGCCGATGGCGCTGCAGGCGACCCGTGGCGGTTGCGCGCCACCTACGGCAGCAATGCCACCGTCAACGTGGGCGCGCAGTTGCTCGGCCAGCAGGGCGCGGTGCATTACAACCTGGCCGCCAATCATTTCGAGACCGACGGCTTCCGCGACCACAGCCGCGCAAAGCGCGATTCGGTCAACGTCAAGCTGGGCTTCGACCTGGCGCCCGGCAGCCGGCTGGACCTGGTGCTCAACCATCTCGACGCGCCCGACGCGCAGGACCCGCTCGGCCTGACCCGCGCGCAGTTCAATGCCGATCCACGCCAGGCCACGGCGGTGGCCAGCCAGTTCAATACGCGCAAGTCGGTGCGCCAGTCGCAGGCCGGCGCCATCTTCACCCAGCAGTTCGACAGTCAGACGCTGCGGCTGATGGCCTACGGTGGCACCCGCAGCGTGGAGCAGTTCCTGGCGGTGCCGGTGGCCGTGCAGCGCAATCCGCTGCATGCCGGCGGGGTGATCGATCTGGACAGCAACTACGAAGGCGCCGACGCGCGCTGGGCCTGGCAGGGCGAGGCCCTGGGCCGGCCGCTGCAGTTCACCGTGGGTGCGAACGTCGATCGCCAGCGCCAGCACCGCACCGGCTACGAGAACTTCGTGGGCGACACGCTGGGCGTGAGAGGCGCGCTACGCCGCAACCAGCGCGACCGGGTGCAGAACGTGGACCAGTTCGCCCAGGCCTGGTGGCAGTGGAGCGCGCGCTGGTCGGCCTTGCTGGGTGTGCGCCATAGCGAAGTGCGCTTCGCGTCGGACGACCATTACATCGTGGGCCGCAATCCCGACGACAGCGGCCGGCGCGCGTATTCGGCCACCACGCCGGTGGCCGGCATCGTGTTCCGCGCCACCGACGATCTACGCTTTTACGCCTCGGCCGGGCGTGGTTTCGAAACCCCCACCTTCAACGAGTTGGGGTATCGCAACGACGGCGCGGCCGGGCTGGCGCTGGACCTGGGCGCGGCCACCAGCCGTAACTACGAGATCGGCAGCAAGTGGCGCGCGCAAAGCGGCGCGGCGCTGCAGCTGGCACTGTTCCGCGCCGACACCGACGACGAACTGGCGGTGGCCAGCAATACCAACGGGCGTAGCACCTTCCGCAACATCGGCGCCACCCGCCGCCAGGGTGCGGAGCTGAGCTGGCAGCAGCCCATCGGGCAGGGCCAGCAGCTGCAGCTGGCCTATACCTTCGTCGATGCCACGGTGCGCGATGGCTATCTGACCTGCGCCAGCAGCGGCTGCGCCGTGCCTGCCGCGCCGGTGGCCAGTGGCGCGCGTCTGCCCGGCGTGCCGCGGCAGCAGCTGTTCGCACGCTGGCAGTGGCAGCCGGCGCAGTGGCAGTTCGCCGCCGAATCGGTGGCCTCGGCCGCCACCGTGGTCAACGATCTGGCCACCGAACGCGCACCCGGCTATGCGCTGGTGAACCTGGAAGCCTCCAGGCGCTGGACCACCGCGCACGGGGCGCTGCGCACGTTTGCGCGTATCGACAACGCGTTGGACCGGCAATACGTGGGCTCGGTGATCGTCAACGACGGCAACGGGCGCTATGACGAGCCGGGCCCGGAGCGCACCTATACGGTCGGCCTGCAATGGGATTTTGGCGGCTGAGCAGGCCGCAGGCGGCGCGCGACCAACAACGCGCCCGCCATCCCCAAGGAGCACACCCGGGCGCGACGAAGCCGTCCCGACAACATGCCCCGCCACGCGGCCGCCACGGCAGCGCGCAGGTGCATCTCCAATAAAAAAAACGGCAGATCACGCCATGCTCGTCATCGATCGCGCCCCCGCAGGCTGGCTTCTCCTGCGCGAGGGCAACCGCGACTGGCCGGACATCCACTGCGCGATGTCGGTCACCGGCTTCTTGCTCCTGTTGCCTTTGAACGCGACCAAGCTCATCGATGTGTTGGCAGAGGCGCATGACGCGCCGCAGGATCTAAGACGGCAGCTTGAAATCGCGTCGCGCCATGCGAAGAAGGCTGTCGTCTCTCCGCATGTGCGTGATAGCGTTGCTCACTCATTCACTGCATGGAGCACGAAGATGGCAGCCTGGAAGCAAACGTCGATTGTGTCGGCAATGGTGGCCGGCCTGCTGGTCTGCAACGCAGCATGGGCCGATCACGTGGATCTGCGCAGCGTGCGCGACTACCCCGCGGGCGCGCCGGCCATTGCGCAGATCCACGGCTGGCTGCTGCAGCAATCCAGGGCCAGCGATCAGCCCAGGCAGGTGCCGCCACCGGCCACGCCTGCCGGCCTGGGCGCCGTGCGCGTCAGCAGAGTGTCCTTCGACAATCCGCTGGGTACGCGCACGGACGCGGCGTCCGACGCCGTCCCGTTGCCGGCGCGCGGCCGCCCGCGCGATGAGATCGCCATCGATGCCTGCAACGCCGGCCAGCGCTACCGCTGGGTGTACACCTGGCAGCACGCCAAACGTCCCGCCTGGCACCTACGCGCCTACCGCCAGCAGACCGTGGCCGACTGCAAGACCTTCCCGGAGCTGCCGATTGCGTTCGGGACAGACGCAGACTCCTGACGATTGCAGGTGATTGGCAAGGTCTCGCGGATGGCCGTGCAGGTGCATGCGCGTCGTGGGACGACGGATGGCCTGCTCTGATCCGCGCGTCGATCGTGCACGTTCGCTGGTATCGGCAAGAGACTTGAGCGCCGCTGTCGCGTGCATCGATGCCGACGGCCACCGTTGATGCATCGCCATCGCCATCGCTATCGCCATCGCTATCGCTATCGCTATCGCTATCGCTGCCGCAGCGCAGAGGCTGCGGCAGCAGCATGGGCGCACCCGCGCGATTTCCGATCCCCACAGCGATGACGCGCTGCAACGCATCTTCCAGCGGACGCGCATCGTGCCGCCTACCTCGCGATGACGCGGCGCAACAGCCCGTGCACTGACATTGCGCTAGCACATTCGGGGGTATACACGTGGCACCGCCATCCCCGCCGGAGACCACGATGAACGCGCAGCCCTCAACCAAGCCGCTCAACACCGATCCGCAGTCAGTCTTCAAGCCGCGCTATGACAACTTCATCGGTGGCAAGTGGGTGGCGCCGCACAGTGGCCAGTACTTTGACAACACCACGCCGATCAGCGGCAAGGTGTTCACTTCGATTGCGCGTTCCAACGCACAGGACATCGAAGCCGCACTGGATGCCGCGCATGCAGCCAAGGACGCGTGGGGCAAGACCTCCACCACCGAGCGTTCCAATGTATTGCTCAGGATCGCCGACCGCATCGAACAGAACACCGAATTGCTCGCGTATGCCGAGACCTGGGACAACGGCAAGCCGGTGCGCGAAACGCTCAATGCCGACGTTCCGCTATGCGTGGATCACTTCCGCTATTTCGCCGGCGCCATCCGCGCGCAGGAAGGCGGCATCTCCGAGATCGACAGCGACACCATCGCCTATCACTTCCATGAGCCGCTGGGTGTGGTGGGGCAGATCATTCCATGGAATTTCCCGCTGTTGATGGCCTGCTGGAAACTGGCGCCGGCGCTGGCCGCCGGCAACTGCGTGGTGATGAAGCCGGCCGAGCAGACGCCGGCATCCATCCTGGTGCTGATGGAGCTGATCGGCGATCTACTGCCGGCCGGCGTGTTGAACGTGGTCAACGGGTTCGGCCTGGAGGCCGGCAAGCCGCTGGCCAGCAATCCGCGTATCGCCAAGATCGCCTTCACCGGCGAAACCACCACCGGCCGGCTGATCATGCAGTACGCCAGCCAGAACCTGATTCCGGTGACGCTGGAGCTGGGCGGCAAATCGCCCAACATCTTCTTTGCCGATGTGATGGCCGAAGACGACGACTTTCTCGACAAGGCGGTGGAAGGCTTCGTGCTGTTCGCCTTCAATCAGGGCGAGGTGTGCACCTGCCCTTCGCGCGCGCTGATCCAGGAATCGATCTACGACAGGTTCATGGAAAAGGCGCTCGAGCGCGTGGCCGCGATCAAGCAGGGCAACCCGCTGGATCCCAACACCATGGTCGGTGCGCAGGCATCGAGCGAGCAGCTGGAAAAGATCCTCTCCTACATCGACATCGGCAAGCAGGAAGGTGCGCAAGTGTTGATCGGTGGCGAACGCAACACGCTCGATGGCGAGCTGGCCGAGGGCTTCTACGTCAAGCCCACCGTGTTCAAGGGCCACAACAAGATGCGCGTGTTCCAGGAAGAAATCTTCGGCCCGGTCGTCTCGGTCACCACCTTCAAGGACGAAGCCGAGGCGTTGGCGATTGCCAACGACACCTTGTACGGCCTGGGCGCCGGCGTCTGGAGCCGCGATGCCGCGCGGCTGTACCGCATGGGCCGCGCGATCCAGGCCGGCCGTGTGTGGACCAACTGCTATCACGCCTATCCGGCGCATGCTGCGTTCGGCGGCTACAAGCAATCGGGCATCGGCCGCGAGAACCACAAGATGATGCTCGACCACTACCAGCAGACCAAGAACCTGTTGGTGAGTTATTCGCCGAAGGCCTTGGGCTTCTTCTGAGGGCCGCGGCGTGACGCGTGGACGCGCTATCCCGGCGTCCACGTCCGCGCAAGCGAGCGTGGCACACCGGCTCGACACGCGGCGGCATGCGGGGCGGCAGCGTGGTCCCTGCCGCCCCGCACGGCACGCCCCGTCCGTGGGCCGCCTACATCGCCATGGCGCGATTGGTTTCGCGCGCGACGGGCTGCTCGACGCCTGCCGGCAGATCCTGCTGCAGCTTCTGCGTGGAGTGCGCCAGGGTCTGCTGCGTTGCCTGCTCGCGGTCGACATAGGCACGCCGGTGCGCCGGGTCGTCCACCCCCCCTTCCACCGCGAACAGGCCGTTGCCGGCCTTGTTGGCCACCACGTGGTCGATGCGCGATAGCCCGCTGATGCTGGCATCGTGCACCAGGGTACCCGCCGCCTGCTCCAGTTCCCGGCGATCCTTGAATCCGCCCGCAGCGCCGAGCCGTTCCAGCGCACCGACGGCCTGCTGATACATCGGGTAACGCGGGTGCGCCTGATCCGATAGCAGCGGGCCTGCGGTGTCGCTGCGTTGCTCCGGCACCGCGGCCGACTGCGCGGGCCGGCGCGGCTGGGCGTCTGCCAGCGCCTTGAAGGTCTCGCGGCCGGCGATGCCGTCGTCGCTCAGCTGATGATCGCGCTGGAAGGCCTTGACCGCCTGCTCGGTCCGGTCGCCGAACTTGCCATCGGTGCCCAACGGCTGGCCGCTGGCATCGGTGTAGCCCAGGGCATTCAGCCGCTCCTGCAATGCCTTCACTTCCGGGCCATGCTCCTTGTTGCGCAGCAGGCCGTCGGCCATCGGCGCCGCGCCCGCCGCAGTGGCCCCGACCGGTGCGGCAACCGTGCGGCCGTTGCCGGAGAGATGAGTGACCTGGGCCGGGCCGGTGAGATTGGGTTGCGCCGGCTGCGGGCGCTGCTCGCTGGTGATCGCACCGCTGCCGATATCGCGCACGTAACGCTCGGCCTGCGGCAGGTAGCCGGTATTGATGTCCACATGCACATGCTTGCCGAATGCGCTGGGGTTGCCCTTGTTGAAGCCGCCCTGGATTCCGATCGGCTGCCCGTACTCGATGCGGTCGCCGGCCTCGAGTTGGGTATTGCGCAGGTCCAGATGCCGGTACTGGGCGATCATTTCCCGGCTGGGATCGGAGGCCGGCTTGTCGTAGATCTGCACGATGCCGTTGCCCGGATCGATCCCCCCGACGTAGCCGCTGGCGATCGCCGGAACCGGCACCGCACTGGAATCGCCGATCTTCAACACGAAGTCCTTGGAGACGAAATAGTCGCCGTCGGCCGAGACGGTAGCCGTCCCGCGATAGTTGCCGAGCAGTTCCTCGCGATCCCCGTTGACGGTGGCATAGACACGTCCGGATTCGTTGCCGCGGGTGGGATGGTGGCGTTCGAGATCTTCATAGTCGTGGACGTGCTGGACGCCTCCCCCCACGGACTCCAGGATGCTGTACTTGGGCATGCGCAATCTCCTTGTCGATGTCGATGCAGCGAACGATCGCCGCGCCCCGGCGGGCCGGCGATCGGCCAATCACCGCAGATGCTGGGTCAACAGCCAGCACCGTTGCGTGTACTCGAACACATAGGCCTCCGGGGCGCCGAAGGTCCGGGTGACCTCGTCGTCGGCAGAGAACTCGGCCCTGACGAAATCCGCGCGCATGCGCTCGCCATCGGGCTTGAGGTCGAGCTTTACCCGCGCCATTTCGCCAGGTTCCTTGCCGGGTTCGTCATACGACCAGCGATAGTCGATCAGGGTCAGGCGGAACGGTTCGGCTGGCCGGTCCACCCGCCTGGACGGGTCGCGCAGATCGCGCTCTTCGATGGTGGGAGCGCTGTAGGCGGCCCGCACTGCCGGATCGCTCACGATGGTCTCGAAGAAGGCGGCAAACCCGTCTGCATTGCGGGCGCAGGCTTCCAGCGGAAGCGGCGGGCGGTTGGCGGGTGGCGTGGCCGCCGCCTGCGCCGATGTGGCGGCCGCGGCAGTGGGCGCGGCAGGCGAGGTGGCCTGTGCGGTGGCAGCAGGCTGCGATGCGTTGCAGCCCTGCATCAGCAGCGCGAGCACGGTGGCGGTCAACAGGCGTGGGGTCATGGGATGGCGTCCGTTTCCAGGAGGTCTGCAAGCGTAAAGCACCGGCTTGTCGCCGCCGTGTAAACCGAACGCGACCATGGATCGGTAGCCGCATCGGCCGCACGGCGTGCAGCGCACCTGGAGCGATGCGTGCGCGAGCCGGCGCGCTGTCGCGGCAGTGTCCTCGCCCTGGCGCGCCGCCACCGCCGACCCCAGGCGTGCGTGCAGGCTGACCCATACCGCGCACGCCTAGACACGCTGCTGCGGCGCACAGGCGTATCGTGCCTGCCGGGCCGACCCGGGCCCGCCGCAGGAGAACGCGATGCACGACACCGTAGCGCAGAGCGATCCACCAGCGCAGGTGATGGCGACACTGGCGGCCTTGCAGCTGATCGACACCCTGCGCGCGCGACACGGCGATCTGCTGTTCCATCAATCCGGCGGATGCTGCGACGGCTCCTCGCCGATGTGTTTTGCGGTGGGCGATTTCATCGTCGGCGACCGCGATGTCCTGCTGGGCGAAATCGGCGGCGCGCCGTTCTACATCAGCCCATCGCAGTTCGCGTACTGGAAGCATACCCAGCTGATCATCGATGTGGTGCCGGGGCGCGGCGGCATGTTCTCGCTGGAAAATGGCGAAGGTGTGCGCTTCCTGGTGCGCTCGCGCTTGTTCAGCGATGCGCAGATGCAGCAACTGGAGGCAGCCGGCCGGGTGTGAACGCAGGGCCGGCGCCGGGTCTCAGGCGATGGCGCGCCCGGCGCGGCATTCCGAGACGGCAGGTAGCTACGGCGTGTATGGCACCGGCGTTGCTGTCCGCTCGAAGTGCGCCGCGATGCAAGTGCCGTGATTGGCGCACACACCGCAGCGCGCGGATGCCGCTAGGGCGCGCTGCCTGGCATCTTGCTGCCCGGTGTCTTGGCAGGGGTGGTGTCGTCGGCGGGAATCAGGGTGTCGGGCGCGTCGCCCGCGCCCCGGTCTTCGTAGTGCTCGGCATCGCGCTTGCCGCGTTGTTCGCCCGGCTGTGCGGGCTGGTCGCGAAGAGGGTCGCGGGACATGGCAGAACTCCTGATTGGACAGGCACCCAGTTCACCGCCGCACCGGTGAAGGGCACGCAAATCGCGCAATGCATGCGGATTTCTCACGCATGGCTCACGGTTCCGGCGTTACTCCTGTGGCCCCCCGATGCATTGCCGTGGAGCAGACCCATGCGCCCCCAGGATCGCCGCCCCGATCGACGCCTGTTCCGTGCCCATGCCGATCCCACGTCATCGCCACCGTTGCCGCGCCGGCGGGCCGCGCACGAGACCGCGGGCATCGCGCAGGATTTCCGCTGCTACAGCCGTGCCGATTATCAGCGCCGCCGTCGCCGCGGCGGGCCGACCTGGCGCGATCTCTGCCCGGCCTACGCGTTCGCGCGCATCACCCACGCCGCCGATTGGCCACGTGGCGCCGATGCCTACTGCGAACAGGCGTTGGCGGCGCAATGGGAAAGCATGCGCGGCGCCTCCCGGCTCGACTGGGCACATGTGCGCAACATCGTCGAGGACGCCTGGCTGGCGCTGGACCATATTCCCGATGCGGCAATTCATGGGGCGTCGCACTGATGGCGCGGCCGATCTGGACCGGAACGCTGTCCTTTGGCCTGCTGAACGTGCCGGTGTCGCTGATGTCCGGCGAGCGCAAGGTCGACCTGCATTTCCGCATGCTCGACTCGCGCGACAAGAAGCCCATCCGCTTCGAGCGCGTCAATGCCGAGACCGGCGACGAGGTGCCCTGGAAGGAGATCGTCAAGGCATTCGAATACGACAAGGGCAGCTATGTCATCGTCGAGGAGCAGGACATCCGTTCGGCGGCACCGGAAAGCCATGAGACGGTGGAGGTGGAAACCTTCGTCGATGCTGCCGACATCGACCCGCGCTATTTCGAAAAGCCCTACATCCTGGTGCCGGGCAAGAAGGCGGAGAAAGGCTACGTGCTTCTGCGCGAAACCTTGCGCGACACCGCCAAGGTCGGCATCGCCAAGGTGGTCATCCGCACCCGCGAATACCTGGCCGCGGTGATGCCGCAGGGCGATGCCTTGATCCTGCTGCTGCTGCGCTATCAGCAGGAAGTGGTGGACCCGCAGGACTACAAACTGCCGGCCGGCGCGGTGGGCGACTACCGCATCACGCCCAAGGAGCAGGAAATGGCCAGGCAGTTGATCGAGTCGATGTCCGGCACCTGGCAGCCGGAGGACTATCACGACGAATTCCGCGGCAAGCTGGAAAAGATACTGCGCAAGCGCATCCAGGAAAAAGGCGGCACCACCAGGGTGGACAGCGAGCCGCCGCAACGGGAAGACGCCACCACCAACGTGGTGGATTTCATGTCGCTGCTGCAGAAGAGCCTGCAGGCCAACACGCGCACGCCAGCCAAGAAGGCCGGTGCAGCGCCTTCCGCCCCGGCGGCGAAAAAGGCCGGTACCAAGAAGGCGACGAAGAAGGCCACCCGCAAGACCGCAGGCAAGGCGGCCAAGAAGACGGCGGCAAAATCCGCACCGCGCCGCAAGGCCGGGTAGCCGATGGCCGCGCGTAAGCCAGTCGCCCGGCGCCGCGGGCTCCACCCTGCGGACACGGCAGAACCGCTGCGGCCTGCAGGGCACAAGACCGACGAACAACGCTGGCACGCCCGCGCGCTGGCGCTGGACAACGCCCGCGACCGCGTCTGCCCTGGCGGCTTGCGTGCGCAGCTGACGCTGTTGCGCGACCAGGCGCCGGATGGCGATGCATGGCTGCACGAGATCAAGTGGGACGGATACCGTGTGCTGGCCGATCTGATCGACGGCAAGGTGCAGTTGCGCTCGCGTAACGATCAGGCCTGGACCGACCGGTTCTCCGAGGTGGCCGACGCGGTCCGGGCGTTGCCCGTGCGCGATGTGCGGCTGGATGGCGAGCTAGTGGTGCTGGATGCGCAGGGGCGCAGCGATTTTTCGGCATTGCAGGCGGCGCTCGACGGCAGTGCCCGGCGCGCGCTGCGCTACATCGTGTTCGATCTGCTCGGCGTGGCGGGCGTGGATCTGCGCGAGACACCGCTGCTGCAACGCAAGCAGTTGCTGCGCGCGCTACTGGGCGAGGCGCCGGGCATCCTGGCCTATAGCGACCATGTGATCGGGCGCGGCCCGGACGTGTTCGCCGCCAGCGCCGGCAAAGGGTGGGAGGGCATCGTCAGCAAGCGGATCGATGCGCGCCATCAGGGCGGGCGCAGCGCGGACTGGGTCAAGACCAAGCACGCCGACAGCGACGAGTTCGTGGTGGTGGGTTATACCGAACCGAAGGGCGCGCGCAGCGGCTTCGGCGCATTGCTGCTGGCCGACAAGGATGGGCAGTCGCTGCGCTACGTCGGCCGTGTCGGCACCGGCTTCGATGCGGCGTTGCTGGCGCACATCACCGCACAACTGCAGGCCCTGCACAGCGACACCCCCACCGTTTCCCTGCCTGCGCACGTTCACGGGCAACCACGCGATGTACGTTGGGTGCGGCCGGTGTTGATCGCCGAGGTCGCCTTTCGTGGCTGGGCCAGTCAGGGCCTGCTGCGGCAGGCCGCATTCAAGCGCCTGCGCGAGGACAAGCCGATCGACGAGCTGGGAGGCGACCGGGTCGCGCCGGGCAAGCCGCGTGCTGCACGTCGGAGCAGTGTCGTGACCAAGGCCACCGCGCTCGCACGCAAGGCGGCGACGAAGCAGACCTCCAGAACGACAGTGGAAGCATCCACCAGGACCACCAGCCAACGCGTACGGTCGACGGCATCGAAGACGATCGCGACAGCCAAAGCGAAGGCATCCAGGTCCGCCGGGTCCATATCCACATCCACGTCGACCGATGGCGTCACCATCACCCATCCCGAACGTGTGGTGTTTCCCGCCTTGGGCATCAGCAAGGGCGATGTGGCCGGGTACTACCGCGCAGTGGCGCCGCTGGTGCTGGCAGAGATCGCACGGCGGCCGCTGTCGCTGCTGCGCTGCCCCGATGGCGTCGGCGGCGACTGCTTCTTCCAGAAGCATCAGGGCCGCCAGCTGGGTGCGCATATCGAGGCGATTGCGCTCCGGCAGAAAAGCGGCAGCGAGGACTACCTGTACATCGAAGATGTAGCCGGCCTGCTCGAGCTGGTGCAGATGAACACGCTGGAGCTGCATCCGTGGGGCGCGGGCATCGACGACCCGGAGCATCCGGACCGGCTGGTGTTCGATCTGGATCCCGGCGACGGCGTTGCCTGGAAGGAGGTCGTGGCTGCCGCGCGCGAGATCCGCAGCAAGCTGCGTGCAGCCGGGCTGGAAAGCGCGGTGCGCCTGTCTGGCGGCAAGGGCCTGCACGTGGTGGTGCCGATCGTGCCCGCAGCGAGCTGGGATCAGGCGCGCGATTTTTGCGAAGCCTTTGCGCAGGCGCTTGCCACGCAGGCGCCGGAGCGCTATGTGGCGACCATGAGCAAGGCCAGGCGCGAAGGCGTGATCTTTATCGACTGGCTGCGCAACGGGCGCGGCAATACCAGTGTGTGTTCGTGGTCGCTGCGCGCGCGCGAGAAGGCCACCGTGGCGGTGCCGCTGCGCTGGGAAGAGCTGGGCAAGCTCGCCGGGCCGGATGCATTTTCGATGGACAAGGCCCGGCAGCGTGCCAGGCGCCAGCGCAATCATCCCTGGGCCAGCGTGCTGACGCTCAAGCAGTCTCTACCCGGCGAGCTGCCAGGCACAGAGCGCGCTGCCGGGAACACGGCATCCTGATGGCAACGCATACCCCGTAGAAGCTTGCCTGCACGCGACGGCCTTCCCGGTAAGGTCCGGTCGCACTTTGGCGCGCTGCTACACAGACTGCGGCATCGATCGTGCTATGGGTTGCGTCTGTTGAACGGCTTCCCCAGACAGCTAAACGGCTTCCCCAGACAGCAAACTTCGCAGCCGGAATGCGCGATGCTCTGCCGAATCCCGAATCCCGAATCAAAGCGACACCGCCGCCTCGCGCGTCACCCGGCTCAAGGTATCGCCGCTGATCTCGGCGATGGAGCGTGCGCCGGTCAGCGTCATTGCCACGCGCATCTCGCGTTCGATCAGGGTCAGCAGGTTCTCCACACCGGCCTGCCCGCCCGCCGCCAGCGCGTAGACGAAAGCGCGGCCCAGCAACACCGCGTCGGCGCCGAGCGCGAGCATGCGCACCACGTCCAGACCGCTGCGGATGCCCGAGTCGGCCAGGATCTTCAGCTGCCCCTTCACCGCATCGGCAATCGCCGGCAGCGCGCGCGCGCTGGACAGCACGCCGTCCAGCTGGCGCCCACCATGGTTGGAGACCACGATGCCGTCGGCACCGAAGCGCACCGCATCGCGGGCATCGTCCGGGTCCAGGATCCCCTTGATCAGCATCGGTCCGGTCCAGAACTCGCGAATCCACTCCAGATCCTTCCACGAGATCGACGGATCGAAATTGGCCGCCAGCCAGCCGATGTAGTCCTGCAGGCCGGTGGGGCTGCCACGATAGGCCGAGATATTGCCCAGGTCGTGCGGCTTGCCGAGCAGGCCCACATCCCAGGCCCAGCGTGGGTGCGTCACCGCCTGCAGCATGCGCCGCAGCGAGGCGTTCGGCCCGCTCATGCCCGAATGCGCATCGCGGTAGCGCGCGCCCGGCGTGGGCATGTCCACGGTGAACACCAGCGTGGTCACACCCGCCGCCTTGGCGCGCTCCAGCGCATTGCGCATGAAGCCGCGGTCCTTCAACACGTACAGCTGGAACCACATCGGCCGTTCGATCGCCGGCGCCACTTCCTCGATCGGGCAGACCGACACCGTGGACAGGGTGAACGCAATGCCGCGCGCCGCCGCCGCGCGGGCGGCCTGCACTTCGCCGCGGCGTGCGTACATGCCGGTCAGCCCCACCGGTGCCAACGCCACCGGCATCGCCAGGGTTTCGCCGAACAGCTCGGTGCTCAGGCTCAGGTCGGACATGTTGCGCAGCACCCGCTGGCGCAGCGCGATATCGGCCAGGTCCGACACATTGCGCCGCAAGGTGTGCTCGGCGTACGCGCCGCCATCGATGTAATGGAACAGGAAGGGCGGCAAGCGTGCTTGCGCAGCGGCGCGGTAGTCGGAAGCGGCGGAAATGATCATCGAAGACGAGGCGGGGGCGGGGGAGCCGCCGAGTGTAAGGCGATCGGTACGGCGGGTGGGTCATCCGGCGCTCGGTGCCGCGCCGTGCGGTACCGCGACGACCGCTGCGGCGACCTTCGCGCAGTGGCGGCGGGGCAGGACCGCGGCGCAATGCCGGCACGCCCCGCAAGGCGCGCCGGCCCACGTGTGATCGATCACTCCGGCGGCAGCTTGGAGATCGCGATCCCGATGATCAGCGGCTGGTCGGAGGTCGTGGTCCCGGTGAAGCTCTGCCCGGACTCGCTCAGGCTCCAACCGGCCTTCTCGCTGCCGCCCTCGGCCTCGAAGGTGAACGGCCCGATGCGCAGCCCGGTCGAGGCTTTGAACTTCTCGGAGAATTTGCTGAAGGACGCTTTGCTGGTGGTGATGGTGAAGGTCGGCTTGTAGCCCACGTACATGCCGGTCTTGAGCAGGCCGAAGAAGCCCTTCTCGCCGAACACTGCCTGGGTTCCGTCCTCGCCGAACGCGCTGTAGCCCTTCACGAACGGGCCGTTGCGCTTGCTGCGCACGAACGGGCCGTTGTACCAGTCGCTGGGCTGGATCTGAATCAGGTCCAGTGCCTCGAACTCCACCGACACGTTCAATTCGTTGTCGGTCTCGAACGCGTCGATGCGCTGCCACTTGCCGTCCACGTGCACTTCCCAGAACAGCTGACGGATCTTGGCCGAACCGCCGGCCCAGGTCTTGCTGTAATCGTAGGCCGCATCGCGGTTGTTGAAGCCCATGGTGGCCCCCGCCGGGCCCTGGCCGGCCTGCACCGCATCGACCCATTCGCTGGCGTTCTGCGCCACCGACCAGTTCGGCACCAGCGGGAACTTGGACAGCGCCGGATCGTTGAGCTTGGCGTAGAAGTCGTGATTGGCCATCTGCTTCTGCGCATCGGGCAGGCCCGGCGTGTTGGCCTGCGCCACCAGCGCGTTGTAGGTGATCTGCGCCTGCTCCATCTTGGTCTGCATGCTGGCGATCTTGGTCTGCCAACCGGCGCCGGCCGGCGAACCCAGCCATTTGGTGAAGGTCGGGTCGTTGTCGGTGACCTCGTCCTGGTAGGTCGACCGCGCCTGGTTGTAGGCGATGGTGTAGCCATTGCTGGCCGCGGTCAGCGCGTCGTCGGCGGCCTTGATCCTCTGCCGCAGCGTGGCATCGTCGGTTGCCGCAGGAATCACGTTGAGGAATTCCTGGTAGGCCTGATTGAAGCGGTCCCCGCTGGACACGAAGGCGCCGACCGCACTCCATTGCGGCGACGTGGAGCAGAAGTCGTACTGCGCGGTACCGATGAAGCCGGGCTGCTGCAACGGCCAGGCCCAGGTCGTGAACGGATAGACCATCTGGAAGGTGTCCGGGCTGGCCCCGATGGCCTCGGTCAGCGCGCGGTACAGCAGGCCCCAGGGCTTCTGATCGTAGTCCGCGGCCTGCAGTGCGGCGGCGTCCTGGCGGCGTTGCGCAGCGGTCTGGCGGAACAGCGACACCGGGGAATCGTGCTCCACGGCGGCCGGGGTAGCGGAAGCGTTGTCGGTATGGGTGAGCATGGGTGCGTCTCGATGGACCGCAGCGGGCGCCGCGGCAGGTGCCTTGGGGCCGCCGGCAGCGCGGCGGTGACGTCCGGTCGGCACGGAGCCGGACGGCAGCCACCGTGCCGCGCCGGCACGCGGCGTCGCCTTACCGCAACCTGCCGGAAGGCAAGTCCATGCGCCGCCTCGGATTTCCGCGGCGCACGCGCGCTGGCGGCAGCGTCAGTGACGGCATGCCAGACACGCGATGGTGCGCGCTGGCCGCAACCGTAAGCTGGCCGTCAGGTCCGCGCGGCGGGCCGGCTGCAGGGTGGCGCCGCGGCCCCTCGCGCCGCCCGGAGACCGCATCGCGCGCTCCGGTCTCCGACCAGGGCTGCCGTCATGAACGTATTGCGCAAGTGCGTCTTGCTGATGTTGTCGCTGCTGTTCGCTGCATGCAGTGCGCCCGTCCCGCGATCTGCACCCGCGGCGTCGCCGCAGGCGCTGTTCAAGGGCAACGACGTTTCCGAAGCCGATGTGATCAGGCGTTCCCAACTGGAAGGCTGTCAGCTGATCCCGTACGACACCAGGCGCAGCACCTGCGTGGACCAGAACGACGGTCTGCATGACGCGAGCGCCTGCGGTGCGTTGGCGTGCCAGCAGGCGGCGGGCGCAGCAGCCAACCGCCAGCGCCTGGCGGCATGGCAGAACTGCGTGGACCGACGCACCCTGATCAATGGCGCGTTCGACAACACGCTCAAGGATCTGGACGCCTTCAAGAAGGGGCCGAGCTACAAGGGCTGGAAGCAGCAGGGCAAGAACGCGATGGCCGAGGTGATCCGCAAGATCAAGCTGGGCCAGTCAGGGCATGCGATCGCGCTGAAGAACGCGACCAGCACCTTGAACGACTGCAAGAAGATCGTGCGCTGAACGGCAGTCCCTGGCGGATGGGGTCCGCCAGGGACGTCTTGCGTTTTTCTGGATAAAAAAACAACTGATTGTTTTACAAGGATTTTTGGCACCCTGCAGTAATCTGCCCACAACCGTAAGGTTGCCGTCAGGTCACATCCCGGCCCCTGGACGATGGTCCTTGCGCGGCCGATGGAGCCGCTCGGGGACGCGTGGCGCTCCGGTCCGCTGCGGAGTTCGTCATGCGCCTGATCCGGGTCCTCGTTGTGCTGATCGTCGTGCTGTCCACCAGTGCCTGGGTGGCGCCCACCCAGGCGGAATTGCCCGCCAGCTGGACCCAGGCCGCGCTGCTGACCTAGGGTGAGGCGGCCGAGCGCGATCCGCGATCTATGGATGGTCGTGGCGAGCGGCGGTGCAGGGGGGCCTGGCCGGCGCGCGTTTCAGCTGGATCACGCGGTCCGCCCGATGCCGATGCGCCTGTGCCCCCCCGGGCGTGACAGACACGGGTCGCGGTGATGACGATGGTCTCGATCCCTGCAGTGGCACGCGGTCAGATGACCTCACTTTCAGTCACCACGCCGACCGGCTCCGGCCAGGTGTTGCTTCCAGCCGAAACCCCGAGCTGGTCGCGGAGTGATGTCCTGCTGAAGTTGCCTGGCAACGACCGACAGAAGCGTTGCCCTGTTGTCGCACTGCCTGTCGCGGAGGCTGCCTGGCGGAGAACCGTCAGGCAGATACCGCGTCGACTTGGAGCGGCTGACAGAACGTCGCGAGCGGTCGTCAGGTGGGTGTGGACGGCGCGCAGGAACCGGAGTGTACGTGTGGTACACGCCGATCCCGAGCACCGGCCGCGCCCGACTGGCGGGGAGCGCAGTCGTTTTGTCAGCCGTTCTTATTTGGGCGAGATTTGCGGATCGTTGCCGACCTGTGGGTCGCAACTGAAGAGCAGCTTGCGCTTTTCGTCCTCGATGATCACGGTAAAGAAGATCAAGGTCGCCTTGTTGTTGCGGTTGACGACCGAGACGCTGCGCCCGTCCTCGGCAATGTGCGGCTTCTTGATCTGGTCATGCGCATCCGAACTGAGCAGGCTGCGGATGCGGAACTGATAGGGAACCTCGTCGTCGAAGCGGTATAGCAGGGTCACGTCCTGCTGTCCCTTGCCCACCAGCAGAAGATCCGGCGAAAAGCTGTAGAAGTACTCGCCTTTCCCGGTATTGCCGCCGAATTCCACGCGCGCCACGGTCAAGGTGACGACCACGGTCGACTTGGCCTTGCCTTTTTCCTTCGTGATCAATTCAGTCATGACTTGTCCTTTTCCTTGAAAAGCGGGGCATAGAGGGAGACGAACTCCGGGTGGCGGTAGCCCGCTTGATACAGCCATCCGAGCTGTTGCGTAACGGCGGTGCGTCGACCCAGGTGCACCTGGGCATGGATCCAGGGGTCGAGCAGGGTCTTGTCGCGGCTGTTGACTGCATCGCTGCCGAGCACTGCCGCCGCGCGCAGCCAGGCGCCACGTGCGCCAGCGTCATCGCCGGTCGCAGCGCGCTGTTCCCCATCCCAGACCAGCGCCTGGGCCAATGCTGCACGCCCGAGCACTTCATCGGGTTTGGCGCGGTGCAAGCCATCCAGCCGCGCAATGATCGAAGCGAAATCCTGCGCGCCCGGCGCGGCGTGTGTTGCGCGCAATCGCTGCTGGCGCAACACGATGATGGCGTCCAGCCATTGCCATTCCGGCAGCGGCTCGGCCTGCTGGAGCAACTCGGCCATCGTCTGGTGGGCCTGCGCCAGATGCTGCGTGGCCTGCTCGGGGTGCCCGTCCAGCGCAGCGACCCAGCCGGCCTGTGCATAAGCGTGCGCCAGATCGCGCTGCCAGGGGAGATTGTCCGGCTGCAGCGCTGCCAATGGCTGCAGCAGGCGCAGGCTGTCCTGCGCATCGGCTTGCGCCTGCTGCAGGCGGCCACGTGCCAGCGCCAGGTTGGAGGCGCGAAGCAACGCGCCGGCCAGGCGGCGCTGCCAGGCATGCGCCTGCGGATCCTTGCCCACCAGCACGCGCAGCAGCGCAATCTGCTCGCGGTAGCCCTGCTCGGCAGGTGCCAGCAATCCCTGGTTCTCCTGTGCCAGGCTCAGTCCCGACAGACTGTCGACCAATTCGTAGCGCAGCGATACGTTATCCGGACTGCGCGCGGTAAGCGCCCGTTTGAGCGCGATGTCACGCGCAAAGAAGCCGATCGCCGTGGAGGTATCGCCCTGGGTCGTGGCAAGCATGCCCATGTTGTTCAGCGCGTAGGACAGTTCCAGCTGCCAATGCGGATCGTCCGGCTTGCTGCGGGCCAGCCACTCGCTGGCAGCCAGGTACCGCTGCCATTGCGCTCGCGCCACTGCGAACCGCTTGGTGCGGTAGGCCATGTTGCCCAGCCAATACGCCGTCTGGCCTGTCTCTGCGTATGCATCCACTGTATCGGGCGCACGCGCACGCGCCTGTTCGGCGACAGCGGCAGCCCGCGTAAATGCCGCATGCGCCTCATCCAGCTTGCCCTGATTCATCAACACTTCGCCGGTGGTCCGCAGGGCGCGTGCGTGGTTGATCAGATCGCCGGTGTGCATGCGCGTGCTGGGCAGATCTTCCAGATACCTCAGCGCACGGCTGCCCACGCTGTCGAGCAGCTTGAGATTGCCCACGGTACGCAACTGCTCGGCCAGATCGCCCAGCATGTAGCTCACCAGCTGCTGCGCCTGGTCGCGGCGTTCTTCTGCCACCTGCTGTGCCTGCCGTGCGCGCCATCCCAGCAGCAGCGAGGCGCTGGCCAGCATCACCAGCAACGCGGCAGCGGCGGTATACAGACCGCTGCGGCGCTGCCGGGAACGCTCGCAGGCCCGCAGGAACGCCAGCTCGGTGGCCTGCAGATCCTGCGGCATGCGCCGTGCCGCCTCGCGCGCCTCGCTCAGCGGGCGCCCGCTGTTGAGCAGGTGATCGTTGCGCCGGCCCTCGGCTGCCCAGCGTTGCGCGGCCAGTTGCAGCCGCTTGCGTGCCTGCAGCAGGCGGCGGTTCTCGTGGATCCACTCGGTGGCGCGCGGCCACTGCCGCAGCAGCGCTTCGTGCGCCACCGCGAACCCGGGCTCGCCGGCCACCAGCTCGCTGACGAACAGGCGCGCCTGTACGAAGGCATCCACCAGCGCGCGCGCGCCGCTTGCGTCGGGCAGCGCCGACCACAGCGCACGCCGCGCGGTCACTGCGTCGCTGTCGGGGTGGATCACGCTCAGCAGGGTCAGCACCTGGCCCAACGCCGCCTGGGCATCGGCCGGCAATGCGCCGAAGGTGCGCTCGGCGTGATGCGCCAGTGCGCCTTCCAGCCCGCCCAGCGCGCGGTAGGCCGCAAAGGTGAGCAGGCCGTCGTCGCTGCGTTGCGCATGCAGCGCATGCAACAGGTGCTGCAGCAGCGGCAGGGCGTCGGGCTGGCGCGCGGTGGCATCGCGCAGCACATCGTCCAGGTGGCTGGCGCTGTCGCGGTCCTGCTCGAAGCGTAGCCCGGCCATTGCGGCGGGCACGCGGATGATCTGGGCGATCTCGCCATCGCGCGGCGGCAGCAGGTCCACATGCCCATCGCCGTGCTTGAGCTCGACGATGTCGGGCACCACATCGATCAGGCGCGGGTAGAAGTCGCTGCGCGCGAGCATCAGCACCGCCACGTGCGCGCTGCCGCACAGGGCCCGCAAGGCCGCAGCCAGCGCGGCGCGGTCGGCATCGGTGATGCCGGGCGTGGCCACCATCGCCTCGGCATGGTCGATCACCAAGAGCAGGTGCCGCTGTGCCGGTGCGCCTTCGCGTGCCGGCGCGGCGTGACGCATCGCCTCGGCAATGGCGGCATGCAAGGCAGCGGGGTGCTGCAGCCAGTCCGGCAGCCGCGCCATCTGCGCTGGCGAAAACACCGCGCGCTGGCTCGGTTCCCAGTCACCGAGCGCACGCGCCACGGTGGCCAGCACATCGCCGCCGCGGCACTGCGCCAGGTTGCAGGACGCAACCGCCAGCGCTTCCAACCCATCCAACCCGCCCGGCTGGGTCAGCAGCGGCACCACGCCTGCGCGCAGCAACGAGGTCTTGCCGCAGCCGCTGGCGCCACTGAGCAGCACCAGCCCGCGCCGGTTGTGCAACTGCGCACGCAGCGCCGCCGCGACCTGGGCGATCGCATGGCTGCGTCCGAAGAACACCTGCGCATGCGCCGGATCGAACGCCTGCAGCCCCACATACGGGCTGCCGTGGCTCCAGCTCTGCGTGCCCGGCAGCGCGCCGCGATAGTCCTCGGGAAACACCACCTTCGGCAGCAGCCGGTATCCGCGCTTGCGGATGGTTTCGATGAAGCGCGGCTGGCGGCTGTCGTCGCCGAGCTTGCGGCGTAGCTGGGCGATGGTCTTGTGCACCGGATTGTCGCCGTAGAAGCTGCCGTGCCAGACCTCGATCAGCAATTGCTCGGCACTGACCACTTCGCCGGCGCGCTCGGCCAGCGCGATCAGCACCTCCATCATGCGCGGTTCCAGCGCGGTGGTCTGGCCGCCGTCGATCACCACCAGCCGTTCCGGTTCCACCAGCAACGCGCCCAGGCGGAACCGTGGCACCGAGCCAAGTTGCGTGACGCGCTCGCTACGAAGGGACATGCAGTCAAACACCGGTCGTACAGCTGGAAGGGGCCTCGACGATCGCCAACAGGCGCGGCCAGGCACGGCACGGCAGGGCGAAAACGTAGCATAGCCGGCGCTGGCGGACTTCGATTGGGGTCGCTGTTTCCGGCGGCGTGGCTGGGCCATGGTGGTGCGAACGCTGCCGCGGCCGGCGGCCTGTCCCTGCATCCATACAGCAGCGTGTGTTGCGCATCAGGCTGTTTCGCGCGCGCCACACGCACTAAGATGCCGCCAGCATCTTGCCGACCAGGAGTCCACGTTGATCATCCATCCCAAAGTGCGCGGTTTCATCTGCACGACCACGCATCCGCTTGGTTGCGAGCGCAATGTGCTCGAACAGATCGCCGCCACGCGCGCGCGCGGCGTGCGCAACGACGGGCCGAAGAAGGTGCTGGTGATCGGCGCGTCCAGCGGCTACGGCCTGGCCTCGCGCATCACCGCCGCCTTCGGCTTCGGTGCCGACACGCTGGGCGTGTTCTTCGAAAAGCCCGGCACCGCCACCAAGGCCGGCACCGCCGGCTGGTACAACTCCGCCGCGTTCGACACCCATGCCAAGGCCGCCGGCCTGTACAGCAGGTCGATCAACGGCGATGCGTTCTCCGACGCCGCGCGCGCCAAGGTCATCGAGCTGATCAAGACCGAGATGGGCGGCCAGGTGGATCTGGTGGTGTATTCGCTGGCCTCGCCGGTACGCAAGCTGCCTGGCAGCGGCGAAGTGAAGCGCTCGGCGCTCAAGCCGATCGGCCAGACCTATACCGCCACCGCGATCGACACCAACAAGGACACCATCATCCAGGCCTCGATCGAGCCGGCCACCGAACAGGAGATCGAAGACACGGTCACCGTGATGGGCGGGCAGGACTGGGAACTGTGGATCGATGCGCTCGACAGCGCGGGTGTGCTCGCCGATGGCGCACGCAGCGTGGCCTTCAGCTACATCGGCACCGAGATCACCTGGCCGATCTACTGGCACGGCGCGCTCGGCAAGGCCAAGGTGGATCTGGACCACACCGCGCAGCGCCTGAACGCGCGCCTGGCCAAGCGCGGTGGCGGTGCCAATGTCGCCGTGCTCAAGTCGGTGGTGACCCAGGCCAGTGCGGCTATTCCGGTGATGCCGCTGTACATCTCCATGGTCTACAAGATCATGAAGGAAAAGGGCCTGCACGAAGGCACCATCGAACAGCTGGACCGCCTGTTCCGCGAACGCCTCTACCGCGAAGACGGCCAGCCAGCCGAAGTGGATGACGAAAATCGCCTGCGCCTGGACGACTGGGAACTGCGCGACGACGTGCAGAACGCCTGCAAGGCGTTGTGGCCGCAGGTCACCACCGAAAACCTGTTCCAGCTCACCGACTACGCCGGCTACAAGCACGAGTTCCTCAAGCTGTTCGGCTTCGAACGCGCCGATGTGGATTACGACGCCGATGTGGCGACGGACGTCAGCTTCGATTGCATCGAGTTGGATTGACTGCCGGGATTGGGGATTGGGGATTCGCAGGAGCGAGCGCCTGGCGCTGCGAGTTTCCGCGCTGATGCACTCGAGAACGGCCGGTAGAGATACCGGCCGTTTCCATAAGTGTCGGTGCTCGGTCCTACGGCGCGCTGTGTGACCATACGCTGACATGGCGCAGGCTGGGAGGGGGAGTGGTGGTTCCCGCCGAGGCGCAACGTCTGCGTTATCCAGGAGGATTCCCCGCACCAGCCGCGCGCGCCTGGCGGCTGCAGAGCTGCGGCCTCCGTACCCTCATCCGCCCTTCGGGCACCTTCTCCCGAGGGGAGAAGGGAGAAACACGCGCAGCACGCGCCGCTTTCCCATTCCCGATTCCCGGCGCGTCAGCGCTTCACATCGAATCGCGCATCGCCCACGCAGGCCTGCACATCGGCCACCGACAGTGGATTGAAATCGCCGGGAATCGAATGCTTCAGGCAACCGGCGGCCAGGCCGAAGCGCACCGTGTCTTCCAGCGGCCAGCCTTCGATCAGGCCGTGCAGCACGCCGGCCGCAAACGCATCGCCACCGCCGATACGGTCGATGATCGGGGTCAGTTCCTCGCTGGGCGCACGCGCCACGGCGCCTTCGCGCGGCACCAGCATCGCGCCCAGGCTGTGGTGGTCCACGTTATGCGCCACGCGTTGCGTGCATGCCATCAGCTGCAGCTGCGGGAAGGCAGCGAAGGCCTGTTGCGCAGCCGCTTCCACGCGCGCTTCCAGCGTGTCCTGCGCGAACTCGCCACCCAGCACCACGCCGATGTCGCGGTAATCGGCGAACACCACATCCGCACAGGCGAACAGCTGATGCAGGATGCCGCGCGCATCGCCCTGCCAGCGTTGCCACAGCTTGGGCCGGTAATTGCCGTCGAAGGAAACCTTGACCCCGGCCGCACGCGCCGCGCGCGCGGCTGCCAGCGTGGCCTGCGCCACCTCCGCACCCAGCGCGGGGCTCACGCCCGACAGGTGCAGCCACTGCGCGCCCTCGAGCAGGCGCGGCCAGTCGTAGGCATCGGCGGGCGCCAGCGCAAACGCCGAATCGGCGCGGTCGTAGACCACTTCGCTGGGGCGGTGGATCGCCCCGGTGGTCAAAAAGTACAAGCCCATGCGGCCATCCACGCGCCGCACGTCGCGGGTGTCCACCGCATGGCGGCGTAGTTCGCCCAGCACCGCCGCACCCAGCGGGTTGTCCGCGACCGTGCTCACCATGGACACCTCGTGGCCGAAGTGCGCGAGCGACACGCCGACGTTGGCCTCTGCACCACCGCAGTGCACATCCAGTCGCGGTTGCTGCAGCAGCAATTCGTGGCCGGGCGCTCCCAGGCGCAGCAGCAACTCTCCAAAACACAGGATGCGGGCTCGACTCATGCGGCAATACCTCGGCTGGGTGAAGCGTCACGGCCGGGCGACCATGATGCATAACGATGACCATCGGTGTCATTCTAGCCCCCGCAGATCGGAGCCGGCGAGACCCATGATGCGGTATGCCGCGACCGACTTCGCACCATTTCGGCGAAATCCGGACGCATTTCTGCTGCGCTGCAAGATGTTGAACGGTGATTCAGCTGGTAACGTCTTTTTGACCAGCGGTGTCATTAGCCGCGCACACCCCCACATTTCACATTGTTCATGGACCCTTGGGAGGGGAGGACATGCAATTTCGGACCACCAGCCGGAAGACACCGGTTACCTTGCTGGCATTGTCGATCGGCCTGGCGCTGAGCGGCCACGCGCTCGCGCAAGACGCCGCCGCCCAATCACCTGCCGAGCCCGCCGTGGACCTGGACACCGTCACGGTGACCGGCTACCGCGCCAGCGTGGAAAAGGCCCTGGACATCAAGCGCGGCGAAGCCGGCGTGGTCGATGCCATCGTCGCCGAAGACATCGGCAAGTTCCCCGATCTCAACCTGGCCGAGTCGCTGCAGCGCATTCCCGGCGTGGTGATCACCCGCGAAGCCGGTGAAGGCCGCGCCATTTCGGTGCGTGGCCTGGGCCCGGAGTTCACCCGCGTGCGCATCAATGGCATGGAAGCGCTCACCACCGTGGGCGCCGGCGACCAGAGCGGCGGCACCAACCGCGGCCGCGGCTTCGACTTCAATGTGTTCGCCTCTGACCTGTTCTCGCAGCTGATCGCGCGCAAGACGGCCTCGGCCGATGTGGAAGAAGGCTCGCTGGGCGCCACCGTCGACCTGCGCACCGCGCGCCCGTTCGACTACGACGGCTTCACTTTCGCCGCCAGCGGCCAGGCCGCCTACAACGCCATGGCAGAGAAGGCCAACCCGCGCGTGGCCGCGTTGATCGCCAATACCTGGGCCGACAACACCTTCGGCGCGCTGCTGTCGGTGGCGTTCACCGAACGCGAAGTGCTGGAAGAAGGCGCCAACACCGGCCGTTGGGCCAACGGCACCAGCAACGGCGGCTTCAACGCGGCCTCGCCGTTCGCCGCCGCCCGCTCGGCCAACGTCTATCACCCGCGCTTCCCGCGCTACACCCAGCAGATCCACGACCAGCAGCGCCTGGGCGTGACCGGGGCACTGCAATGGAAGCCCTCCGACCGCACCACGCTGTCGCTGGACATGCTGTATTCCAAGATCGATGCCAAGCGCGACGAGCACTACATCGAAGCGATCTCCTTCAGCCGTAACCGCGACGGGCTCACCCCGCGTCGCCCGGTGCGCGACGGCAAGCCGGGCACCATCGTGCGCAATGGCGAGATCCGCAACAACGCGCTGGTCTACGGCGAGTTCGACAACGTCGACATCCGCTCGGAGAACCGCCACGACGAGTGGAACACCGAGTTCAGGCAGATCAGCTTCGACGTGGAGCATCGCTTCAACGATGCCTTCAGCATGAATGCCCGGGTGGGTACTTCGCGCTCGGCGCACGAGAACCCGATCCAGACCACCATCATCATGGACAAGTACGATGTCGATGGGTACAGCTACGACTACCGCGGCAACAGCCGCGCGCCGGTGCTGAACTACGGCATCAACCCGACCGATCCCAATGGCTGGGAACTGGCCGAAATCCGCCTGCGTCCGCAGTCGGTGGACAACGACTTCGATACCGGCCAGATCGACTTCAACTGGAACATCAGCCCTGGCTTCCGCCTCAAGGGTGGCGTGCTGGCAAAGAACTACAGCTTCAACACGGTCGAGTTGCGCCGCGCCAACGAGCTGGCCGTGCCAAATTTCGCCGGCGGCACCCCGATCGTGCCGGTGAGCTTCACCGAACAGGCCGGTCTGAAGGGCATCAACGGCAGCCCGGCGGACTGGGTGGTACCGAACCTGGATGCAGTGGCCAACCAGTTCGGCATCTACAGCAACAGCGGTACCTTCGCCGTGGCGCCGCGCGTCAACAACAGCCGCAGCGTCGAAGAGAAGGATCGCGGCGTGTGGTTGATGGGCGAGTTCTCCACCGACCTGGGCTCCATTCCGCTGTCGGGTAACTTCGGCGTGCGCTATGTGGAAACCGAGCAGGAATCCACCGGCTATGCGCTGATCAACAACGCACCGGCGCTGACCACGGTGGGCCGCAAGTACAGCAATACGCTGCCCTCGTTCAACCTGGTCGCCGAGCTGGCACCGGACCTGCTGCTGCGCCTGGGCGCGGCCAAGGTCATGAGCCGTCCCGGCCTGGGCAGCCTCACCCCGGGCGTCACCGTGGCGGTGGCCGGCGGCGCGCGCACCGTGGCCGGCGGCAACCCGGATCTGGACCCGATCGAAGCCACCAACGTCGACCTCGGCCTGGAGTGGTACTTCAACGAAGGCGCGATGCTGGGCGTTGGCGTGTTCTACAAGGACATCGAAAGCTTCATCCAGACCGCGCGCGAAGTGCGCCCGTACTCCAGCAGTGGCCTGCCGGCCTCGTTGCTGGACGGCACCGGCGCCAGCGTCAACGACGACTTCGCCTTCAGCATCCCGCTCAACACCCCGGGCGGCGAACTGAAGGGCGTGGAAGCCAACTACACCCAGCCTTTCACCTTCCTGCCGGGCAAGTGGGCCAACCTGGGCGTGCAGCTCAACTACACCTGGGTCGATTCGCAGATCCAGTATCTGGCCAGCACCGGCGCGCCGGTGATGAAGAACGACCTGCTGGGTCTGTCGCGCTCGTCGTGGAATGCCACGCTGTTCTACGAAGGCGACACCTTCGCAGGCCGCATCTCGGCCACCAACCGCGACGATTACCTCACCCAGGCACCGGGTGCGGAAGCCGGCTTCAACGTCGATGGCGTGCACGGCATGACCGGCACCACCATGATCGATGCCTCGCTGCGCTACAAGATCAGCAAGCAGCTGGAGCTGAGCCTGGAAGGCATCAACCTCACCAACGAAGCCCAGGACGAGTGGGTGTCCTCGCCGCGCACCGGCCAGCTGCCGCTGCAGTACGCCGAAACCGGCCGCCAGTACCTGCTGGGCCTGCGTTACAAGTACTGACCGTTGTCCGCCCGCTGCGCGCATGCGCAGCGGGCCCCATTCCGATCCCCCATCGCGTCTGCGTCCTGCGCCCGATTCCGCGTGCGCAGGCAGCGCGGTGGGCACACGTTTCGAGCGCCCCACATCACGTCGCGCGCATTCGCCAGACGCGCAGCAGGTTCGCTGCCCGCGTCATGCAGTTACCGGTGGCCTCGGGGGAGGCCATGCGCGCGTCATTGCAGCAGTGCCATGGAGAGAGCCGCATCATGCATGTCCGTTCGCGCCGTTCCGCCCGTGTGGCGGCCCTCCGTTTGCCCACCGCCCGCCTGTCGGTCGCCATCGTGCTGGCCCTGCAGGCGGCCAGCGCCGTTGCGCAGACCGCGCCGGCAGCGGCCACCGATGCGGTGGATCTGGACCGCGTGCAGGTCAAGGCCACCTATCGCGAAAGCCTGCAGCAATCGCTGGACACCAAGCGCTACAGCGTGGAGCAGGTCGATGCCATCCACGCCGAAGACATCGGCAAGTTCCCCGATCTGAACCTGGCCGAATCGATGCAGCGCATCGCCGGCGTGTCGATCGATCGCGAAGGCGGCGAGGGCAAGCAGATCTCCGTGCGTGGCCTGGGCTCGGACTTCACCCGCGTGCGCGTCAACGGGCTGGAAGCGCTGGCCACTGCCGGCAGCGGCAGCGATGGCGTCAACCGCAGCCGCGGTTTCGATTTCAACACCTTCGCCTCCGAACTGTTCAGCCGCGTCACCATCAGCAAGACCCAGTCGGCGCAGACCGACGAAGGCTCGCTGGGCGCCACCGTCGACCTGCGCGGCTCGCGCCCGTTCGACTTCGATGGTTTCGAGGCCGCCGCTTCCGCGCAGTACGGCTACAACGATCTCTCGCGCGAGAACGACCCGCGTTTCTCCGGCCTGATCAGCAACATCTGGGCCGACGGCCGTGTGGGCGCCCTGCTGTCGGTGTCCTACAGCGAACGCCACCTGCGCGAGGAAGGCTACAACCCGGTGCGCTGGGAGCACGGCAACTACCGCAACTCCAACCAGAGCACCGCCACCAACAACGGCACCTACGGCTTCTGCTCGCCGGTGGGCTACAACCCGCAGACCCCGCGCAACCCGTTGTCGAACGAAACCCGCGCCGGCGTCGGCTCGCAGGCCAACCAGGACCGCAACAATGGCTGGGGCAGCTACGGCATCAGCGCCACCACCTGCGGTACCGGCATCCCGCGCCCGGCCAATACGCCGGAGAACATCCAGGCCTACGAAACCGCCACCGATGCCTGGATTCCGCGTTACCCGCGCTATATCCGCACCGATCACCAGCTGGAGCGGCTGGGTGTCACCGGCGCGCTGCAGTTCAAGTTCAGCGACGACACCCTGCTGAACGTCGACATGCTGTATTCCAAGCTGGACAAGGACCAGCGCGAGGACTCGGTCGGCGCCAACCTGCACCGCACCGCCAACTTCGGCGGCAAGACCCAGATCGCGGTGCGGCAGGCGCAGGTGGACGCGCAGAACCGCCTCACCTACGGCGTGTTCGACAACGTCGACTTCCGTACCGAATCCAGCAACATCGAGGAATCCACCGAGTTCAAGCAGTTCAGCCTGGACCTGCAGCACCGCTTCAACGATCAGGTGCGCGTCAACGCGCTGCTCGGCCATTCGACCTCGGATTACGAACGCCCCGAGTTCTCGATGGTGAGCTTCGACAACACCAACCTGGACGGCTTTGTGCTCGACCGCCGCGGTGGCGGCGACTACCCCAGCATGAGCTTCCCGTTCGACGCCGGCGACACCAACAGCTGGCGCTGGCTGGGCTACGGCGCGGTGCCGGTCAACAGCAACGGCACCGCCCGCGGCAGCAACATCAGCGAAGTGCGGCTCAACCCGCAGTCGGTGCGCAATACCTTCGACACCGCCAAGGTGGATCTGGAATTCAACATCGATCCCACCTTCACCTTCCGCACCGGCCTGGCCTACAAGGACTACGACATGGACACGTCGGAGTCGCGCAACATCTCCTATGGCCGACTGTCGCAGGCCTTGCCGGCCGGGGTGGGCGTCGGCGATCTGAGCAAGACACTGGACGGTTTCGGCCGCAGCTTGAACGGCAACTTCCCCACCACCTGGGTGATTCCGGATTTCCAGAAGGTCGCCGACCTGCTCAACATCAACTGCAACTGCGACACCGGTGTGCCCGGCGGTGACTACCGCATGGCCGACGTCGGTCACTTCGGCTCGTCCAACAACAACTTCGCCGTCAACGAAAAGAGCCTGGGCACCTACCTGCAGCTGGATTTCAACACCGACCTGCTGGGCCGCGCGCTGCGCGGCAACCTGGGTGTGCGCTATGTGCAGACGCAGATCGCCGCCAGCGGCTATGCGCCGTGTACGGCCACGGTGGCCGGTGCGATCTCGCCCAACTGCCAGTCGTTCTTCGGCGTGGCCAGCGCTACCGCCGCTGCCGGCGAGCGCCTGCTGGTGCCCACCACCGTCACCCACAACTACCGCGACATCCTGCCCTCGTTGAACCTGTCCTGGGATGTCAGCGACGAGGTGGTGCTGCGCTTCGGTGCGGCCAAGACCATGGCGCGCCCAACGCTGGCGTATCTGTCGCCCAGCGTCAGCGGCGGCCCCACCCAGTACTTCGACGACGGGCGCTTCTTCTCGATCAACCTGGGCAACCCCAAGCTCGATCCGTTCCGCTCGACGAACTACGACCTCAGCGCCGAATGGTATTTCCGCGAAGGCTCGCTGCTGTCGGCGGCGGTGTTCTACAAGGATATCGACAGCTACGTGCAGCGCACCCGCGTGCTCACCACCTGGGAGGCGATGGGCTATTCGCTGGACCTGCTGCCCGCAGGCTTCACCCCGGACACCATCTTCAACGTCCAGAGCTACTTCAATACCCCCGGCGGCCCGCTCAGGGGCTTCGAGCTGACCTATCAGCAGGCCTTCGATTTCCTGCCCGGATTCTGGCGCAACTTCGGCGTGCAGCTCAACTACACCCAGGTCGATTCCAAGATCGATTACCTGTTCAGCACCGCCGGCAACAGCAATACCAGCATCACCACCACCACCACCGAACGCGACCTGCTCAATCTCTCGCCGCAGTCCTACAACGCCACCGTCTATTACGACGACGGCCGCTTCAGTGCGCGCGTGTCCACCAGCTATCGCGACGGCTACATCAACAACATCCTGGCCCAGGAAGACGTCTACGACCTCGACGGTCGGCGCCTGGCCACGGCCGATGTCACCGGTAAATACAGTGTTGAAAACGTCGATTTCAACATGTCCTACAAGGTCAGCGACCAGCTGTCGCTGACCTTCGAGGCCATCAACCTGCTCGACACCCCCGACCGCCGCTACGTCGATTCCACGCTGGAACTGCCCGACAAGTACACCGTGACCGGGCGTCAGTACTACATCGGCGCGCGCTACAAGTTCTGACAGGAGCAACGCATGCAACTGCATCGCAGGATCGTGTTACGTACGCTTGCCGCCACCGCCATGGCGGCGGGGCTCTCCCTCGGTGGCATCGCCCTCGCTGCCGACCCGGTCTATACCGTGGCCAAGCAGGGCAATGCCGGCTACCGCACCGTGCAGGCCGCCATCGATGCCGCCGTGCAAGGCGGCAAACGCGCGCAGATCAAGGTGGGCGCCGGTGTGTATCAGGAGCTGATCGTGGTTCCGGCCAATGCACCCGCATTGAAGCTGACCGGCGCCGGTGCCACGCAAACCGTCATCACCTACGACAACTATGCCTCGCGCATCAATCCGGCCACCGGCAAGGAGTACGGCACCTCGGGCTCGTCCAGCGTCATCATCGCCGGCAACGACTTCACTGCCGAGCAGCTGAGCCTGGGCAACCACGCCGGCCCGGTGGGCCAGGCGGTGGCCGTGCGCGTGGATGGCGATCGCGCCGCGTTCCGCAACGTGCGTTTCCTGGGTTATCAGGACACGCTGTACCTGCGCGGCGCCAAGCTGTCGTACTTCCTCGACTGCTATGTCGAAGGCACGGTGGACTTCGTGTTCGGCGCCGGCACCGCGCTGTTCGAGAACGTGCAGCTGCATTCGCTGGGCGATGGCTATCTCACTGCCGCCTCCACCCCGCAGGAAGCCGCCCGTGGCTTCGTGTTCCGTAATGCGCGCGTCACCGCCGCCAGCGGCGTCTCGCGCGTCCACCTGGGCCGCCCGTGGCGCCCGTATGCCAGCGTCAGCTTCATCAGCAGCCAGCTGGGCAAGCACATCGTGCCCGAAGGTTGGAACAACTGGGGCAACGCCGCCAACGAAGCCACTGCCCGCTACAGCGAATACCAGAGCAGCGGCGCCGGCGCCAACCCGTCGCGCCGCGTGAAGTGGTCGCGCCAGCTCACCGCCGCGCAGGCCGCCGCACTGGACCGCGCCACCATCCTCGGCAACTGGAAGCCTTTCTGATGATCAAGTTCTCCACTCTCGCCTTCACCGGCGCGCTGCTGCTGGCTCCGCTCTCGGCCATGGCCGACAAGATCGCCGACAACATGCTGCTGCTGCAGACCGCGTCGGGCGGCTGGTCCAAGCACTACAAGGGTGTGGCCGTCGACTACACCCGCACCTTCAGTGCGGCGGAAATCGCCGAGCTGCAGAAGCCCGGCCGCAAGGACGACGCCACCATCGACAACAAGGCCACTACCTCCGAAATCGCGTATCTGGCCACTGCCTTCAAGAACGAGAAGAACGCCAAGTACATCGCCGCCGCGCGCCGGGGTGTGGACTATCTGCTCAAGGCGCAATACGCCAACGGCGGCTGGCCACAGTTCTATCCGGATCTGTCGTCCTATCACCATCAGATCACCTACAACGACGATGCGATGGTGCGCGTGCTCAACCTGCTGCAGGACATCGCCGAGGGCAAGGGCGACACCGGTGCGCAACTGCGCGGCAGCCACGGCGCCAAGTCCACCCAGGCGGTGGCCAAGGGCGTGGAATGCGTGCTCGCCACCCAGGTCAAGATCGGCGGCACGCTCACCATCTGGGGCGCGCAGTACGACGAGGTCACGCTCAAGCCCGCCAAGGCGCGTGCGTACGAGCTGGCATCGCTGGCTTCGAGCGAGTCGGTCAGCATCGTGCGCTTCTTGATGCGCCAGCCAAACCCCTCGGCCAAGATCAAGACCGCAGTGCAGGCGGCCGGTGCCTGGTTCGACACCCACCGCATGCGCGATGTGGCCACCAGGAAGATCGACGACCCCACCCAGGAAACCGGCAAGGACGTGATCCTGGTCGCGCAACCCGGTGCCTCCTTGTGGGCGCGCTTCTACGACCTGCAGAATCAACGCCCCTTGTATGCCAACCGCGACGGCAAGGCCTTGACCGAGTACATGCAGGTGCCGAACGAGCGCCGCGTGGGGTATGCCTGGCACGGCACCTGGCCGGACAAGTTGTTGAAGGACGAGATTCCCAAGTGGAAGGCCGCAAACGGGCTGTAGTGGACGCAGCCATCGCACCACCGCACGCGGCGCAGGCTGGCGCGCGCAGCACGCAGGCACGGCATGTACTCTCGTACATGCCGGCCCGCGTGCTCGCCGCCAAGCGTGCGCCGCGTGCCGCGTTGCGGTGGCACGTTGCAGTGTCTGTCGCCCCTGCAGTGCGGCAGTGGTTTTGAAATAGACGAGGTGCGTGTGCTGAAGGTTTGGATAGGTGTGTTGTGTCTGATCGCGCTGCCGGCAAGTGCGGCCACTTCCACGGCTCCGGAGTTGCTGTTCCGGGCCTCGGCCGATCGCAGCCTGGAGGCCGATGTGGCGCGTGGCGATCGCGTGCCCAATTTCCGCGACAAGATCGCCCTGGTGCCCACCGGCAAACGCGGCAACGCCATCGAATGGGCCGACGACGGCGTGCTGTCGTGGAACGCGCCCGGCAACCTCTACACCCAGCGCGGCACGCTCGGTTTCTTCTGGCGTTCGCGTTACCCGGTCGGCGAAGCGCCGTTCGTGATCTTCCGCGTCGGCTACGCCGACCACACCAGCTGGGACATGGCCTGGCTGCGCATCGACTGGAACGGCCACGGCTTCGACGCCTTCGTCACCGACGCCAATCTCGCGCGCACCCGCGTCTCCTTCAAGCTCGACAAGAATCCCGCTGCCAGCGCCTGGACCCACCTCGCCTTCGCCTGGGACGAAACCCGCGGCGTGCGCCTGTACGTGGACGGCAAGGAAGCCGCGCGCGCAGACTGCGGCGCGCCTTGCGCCAACGGCGGCTCGCTCGATTACGACGCCGCGCTCGACCAGTTCGGCCTGGCCGGCCGCGTGATGTCGCCGCACCAGGTACAGAGCCGCTACAACTTCCTGCGCGGCAGCGACTTCGACGAGATCCGCATCTACGACCGCATGCTCGACGCCAGCGGCGCGGCCGCGCTGGCACGCCTGCAGGAGCCCGCTACCGCCGAGCCGGCCACACCGGCATCGCAACACGCCGCCTTCCTGCACCGCTACGGTTGGGACAATGGCCACGCACCGCCACTGCTGGATGCACCCACCACCCGCATCCGCAAGGTGGAATTCACCGACACGCGCGACCTCAAGCAATGGATGTGGAAGGCCACCGACGGCATCGCAGAAACCACCTGGCCCGGCGTCTACAACCGCTCGCGCCTGCCCGGCCGCGACGACTACTTCCAGCTGCCGGACTGGAACACCTACGTCGAAGGCGGCAAGGCGCTGGACCTCAGCCTGCCGGAGGAGCCCTTCAACCGCATCGAACTGCGCGGCGCCGCCTACGGCCAGGCCACCTACGCTGCGCCTAACGCACAGGCGCAGCCGCTGTTCGCACGCAGCCAGGGCGTGGTGCGCAGCGTGGACCAGTTCCCCGAGCGCCGCGGCGGCACGCTGCGCTTTGCCAACACCGCGCAGGAAACCCCCATCCAGGAAATCTGGGCCTACGACGTGCAGCCAGGCGCGGTGCCCAAAGGCAGCGCGCAACTCAGCTACACCGTGCGCAGCGACATCCAGCCCGACTACGACAACCTCGCACCGCTGCGCGATGTCATCGCCGGCCGTTACCCGCCCAGCGAGCGCCAGACCGTCATCGCGCTGCCCACCAAGGCACCGGCGCGCAAGCGCCCCAGCGACAAGGCCGCAGCAAGCGCGCAGCAACCCATCGTGCACATCCTGGTGCCCTCCAGCCTGGGCGACCCGCCGCCGGACCAGGCGCTGATGCGCAGCTGGTCCTACGGCTGGGAGAACATGCACGACGGCCTGGACGGCATCGCCATCACCCTGCCGGCGCTGAACCTGCCGGCCACCCACAACGGCAGCATCCCGCTCAACATCCGCATCAAGGACCCCATCTGGCCCGCACGCGACATGCTCGATGTCTCGGTCGCGGTCGCCCCCGGCCAGGCCCGCACGCTGTGGCTGGACCTGCGCGACCGCATCCTGAGCAACGACAGCCTGATGCTCAGCATCGCCGCCGCCGCGCCCGGCTTCGATGCCAACGCGCTCGACGGCACCCAGCTGCAGCTGGTGTTCAAGCCGCGCAATGAGGCCATCACCGAACACGTCGCCGACCGCTTCAACCAGGTCAAGGACAACTGGGGCTTTCTGGTGGAAGAGCACACCACCTCCAAGCGCCAGCTGCTCTACAAGCGCCTGGACGCCGACATCACCGACCTGCTGCGCGTGGACCCGGACCACGCCCTCGGCCGCCAGTACTGGAACGACATCAGCTACGCCAACCAGGGCGCGTTGCCTGTCGAGATGCCTGCCGTGCCCAAGGGCGTGCCTGCATGGGCGTTCTGGCAGCTGCAGGACCTCAGCGCCACCCGCCGCTACATCCGCTGGTGGATCGAGCAGCGCCAGGTGGCCTACGGCGATTTCGGCGGCGGCATCTCGGATGATTCTGACCTGGTGCAGCAATGGCCCGGCGTCGCGCTGATGGGTGTGGACCCGGACATGCTCAACGCCTCCATGCTGGCGCTGTCCGATGCCAACTACCGCAACGGCATGTTCACCAACGGCCTGTCCACCATCGAAACCGACGAGCTGCATGCGTATGAGGAGGGCATCAACCTCAACAGCGCCCTTCTGTACCTCAACTGGGGCGACCCGCGCACCGTCGAGCGCCTGATGCAGACGGTCAAGGCCTTCGATAACGTCATCCAGGTCAACCCCCAAGGCCACCTGCTGTTCGCCAGCAACTGGTTCGGCGGCCGCAAGGTCTACCGCGAGCCCAACTGGCAATGGCAAAAACCGTACTCCTTCCCCATCGTGCACCCGGCCATCCTGCTGGGTGGCTATAACGCCGACCCCAACAGCCGCCGCATCGTCACCGGGTTAGCGGATGGCTATCTCGCCCACGCCTACACCAATGCCAAGGGCAACTGGGCGCTGCCCAACGAGATCAACTGGCAAACCGGCAAGACCCGCGGCGGCGAACTGTTCGAAGGCAGCGGCGGCGCCGACACCTTGCACACCTTCTGGGCCGCCTACCGCTTCACCGGCGAAGATCGCTATCTCAAGCCGATTAACTACCGCGTCGCCAACAGCGGCCCGAATGGTCTGTCCCTGCTCAACGAAAACTTCCTCGATGTCATGGGCAAGCGCAACGACTGGAGCGCCAAGCTCATCGACGCCGCAAATAAAGACGACGGCAGCGCCCCGGACTTCCCGCACCACGTGGCCTGGGAACAAACCGGCAACCTGGAGTATCTCGCCGCCATTTACCGCAGCGAGGCACGCGAGAAACTGCAGAACTTCTACATGAACACCGAAGGCCACTGGTGGAGCGACCGCGTGGAATCCCCCACGGTCAACCTGCAACGCGCACGCTTAGGGGGAGTGGCGCTCAAACGCAACCAGACCTACCCCGGCCATACCGTCAGCTGGCGCTTCAATGACCCAGAGGCCGCCACCCAAGTGGCCATCGCCATCCCCGCACCCCAGCAAGACCGCTTCACCGTCATCGCCTACAACACCTCCAATAAGGCGCAGCGCGCCAGCATGACCGGCTGGAACGTCGCCCCAGGCCAATGGCGCATCACCCAGGGCGTGGACCGCGACGGCGACGGCAAGATCGACGGCACCGGCACCACGCGTGAGCTGGCCTTCGAAAAAAGCACGGCCATCGACATCGACTTCCCCGCAGGCCGCACCACCATCCTGCAGCTCGAACGCATCGCAGCCACCACCCCGGTCGAACTACGCCCGGACCTGGGCATCGGCCACGGCGATGTGCGCGTGACTGCAGATGCCATCGAGGTCACCGTGCACAGCCTCGGCCATACCGATGCACCGGCCGGGTTTGTGGTGCTGGAAGATGCGCGTGGCAAGGAGCTGGCAAGAGCCGAATTCCCGTCACTCGCCGCACCACGCGATCTGCAACCGATCACCACCCAGGTGCGCCTGCCGCTGACCAACGCCGCAAACACAAAAGCCGCGCAACTGCGCGTCATCACCGATGGCAACGTCGCAGAGATTACCGACCTCAACAATACGCTGCCGCTGCCAACCCCAACCACCGCGCCAACGACAAAAACCAACCCATAACCCAACACACCAATCCCTTCTCCCGCACGCGGGAGAAGGTGCCCGAAGGGCGGATGAGGGCAAAGCCGATAAAGCCAACGATCAATACTGCAAGCGCATTGACGCAACCCAAAAACTCGGCGAGGATCAAGGCACGCAGTACGTAATGCAGCCGCAAAGCCACACCTTTCTTCAGGGGGAAGAAACAATGTTGAGCAAGGCAGGGAGCATCGTGGCACTGACTGTGGCCGCACTGGGGTTGTTTACCGCATCCGCGCAGGCGCGCGTCAGGGCCGCTGGCGCGCACCACACCACCAGTCACGGCGGTCACTACAGCGCAGGCCACGGCGCCTCGCACAAGGGTGGCAGCTATCGCAGCACAAGTACCAACAACCACTATCGGCGTCACAAGTCCTAGCAGGCCTCAAGCCAACGCCACTCGGAAGTGCAGCGTATGCAAGAACTAGGACGCAAAGAATGCGCTATCAAAAACTCCTGAGGCTGCTCGCCGGCCTTGCCGGTGTCATGCTCGCAGCGACAGGCGCATTGCTGGTGGCGCTGGTTGCAGCAGGCCAGGTACGTGAGGGACAGACGGGCGCATTGATCAGCGGAATTGGATTTCTGGTGATGGCCGCTCCCGCGCTGGCAATGCCGTTTTCCCTACCCGCTGCCAAGCGATTGCTGATGCTGACACTGTGCTGCCTTGCCGCACTCGCGATCTGGCTTCCGTTTTGGCCGAAAGAGGGTGTGATGCCGACGCTTCAGCTGCGAGTCGCCGTCCTTGCGTTCCCGGCACTTCTGATACTCCGCATGCTGCTGGCGCGCCATCGCAAGATGACGAAGCTTAGTACTGACAATTGATTCGAACAGCATCCGCGACGTGGTGCCACTCAATTCAAGCGCTAGGAAAATCGATGGATATGATTCGCGTAAACTCATCAGCCATCAGCGCCATTGGCTACGACCCGAATATAATGCGTATGAAAATTCAATTCGTGCAGGGCCACACATACGACTTCTGTGGTGTGCCCGCGCACGTGTTTCGGGGGCTTCTCAAGGCGGGCTCAAAAGGCGGGTACTACAACGATCACATCCGTGACCGCTATCAGTGCTAACCACCTGGCTTCGGGGCATGTCATAGCAATTAATTCAAGCCGAATCCGCTTCGCGTTCGGCTTAATTCAGGCGTTTGATCGCGTAGGAGACATCACTTGGCCGCAGTGAAGACCTCTAAGTTATCCCACCCTTTGCTTGGCATAGTCGCACTTGTTTTCGTAGTGGGCTACAAAAACCAAGGCGGACACCTGCGTGGGGAGTTCCATTTGATATTTGCGGGAAAAGCCACGGACTCCAGGTCAGAACTGATCAAGTTCGAGCAATCTCCGCATGATGGTGACGCGTTGCAGATTACGGAAGATGTGATGGCCGACGTGGCGCTCGACGAAGCTAAGATGCACCTAAACGAGTACGTCAATGACCTGCCGGAAGTGCACAAGAATATGCTCGCTTTAGCTTCACTATCTGCTGCTGAACCGCAGGATCTTTTCCAAGCTTGGGTCAGGCAACAGTTCCCGCAGATGCATCAATTGTCCTTCCAGACGGAGTCAGAGGACTTGCGTATTTTCATTCGGTCGTTCACCAAGTACCCAAAAATCAAGGCGAGTGCGCTTTAGTCATCCATTCAAGCCGACATCGCTTCGCTGTGGATTATTTAGGCAATAGCATTACAGGAGATATTTTATGCAGCACCCTTATGATTTTTTCAGACTAGAAGGGCCTGTGCCCGTATATGCCGTGATTGAGAGCAGACTATCTGAAATTGGCCTTTGGGCTGAAGCTCAGCCAAATTTCCTTCAACAAGTTCTTGGCATAAAGCCAGTGCCAAACAATCCTTGGGCTGGGTTCGCGTACAAGAATCAAGTTCTGCGTGCAGCTGGTTGGGATGTGGACAAGGACGGTAGCTACACCAACAACCCGGACAAAGCAGCAGAAGTATTTATAAAGATTGGTCATGTTTTGAGCGAGTCAAAAGATCCCGAAGAAATCCTCAGACTAGTTGGCAGGTAGTGCTAAGAATTCATCTAAGCCGAACTGACTTCGCCAGTTAGCTTAATTCATACGTTAGACCTGCATGGATAGCCAATGGCGTACCTAAGTAAAAAATTCAATGCACTACTTAAAGAAGCACAGTTTACCTTGGAGATACTTGGGTCTGGCGCAACCCAGATCAGGAAAGTCAACCATTTAGAAAAAGGCACATACTTCCAAGCTTTTACAAGTCTCTCAACCGGAATTGAACGCATAGGGAAACTATGCCTGATCTTGGATCACTACATCGAATCGCGCGGCACATTCCCAGCTGATGAGCAGATGAGGAATGACATCGGCCATAACATCGAAAAGATCTATGCCAGGTCCCAAGATATTATTAAGAAGCGTGGAATTTTACTGGATCATCTTCAGGATCTCGATGCCTCAATTCACCAAGCAATTCTCAGGTCCTTGAGCAATTTTGCAAAAGGTGATCGGTGCTCAAATATCAACCTCATAACAGAAGCAAAAAGACAAGCCGATCCAATTTCAGACTGGTTCGATGGAGTGGAGAAGAAGATCTACAACTCGTCCGTTGGTGATAAAAAAAAGCACAGATTTCACATCAATCGAAGATGGTTGAAGAGCTAATTGGTAGCGTCTCTCATGTTCTCCAAACATCTGAGACAGGAAAAGAAATAAATGATCTCGAAACAGTAGGCCGCTTAGTCGGTGCAGCTTCTGCTTTTGCACCATGCCGCCAACTATATGTGCTGCAAGTGATTCGATATTGGACAGAATTACTTCGTGAGCTTCAGTATCTCGCTCAAGCCGTCCCTGGCGAAGAAATTCCTTACTTTAGCGAGATATTCGCAAGATTCGGAAACGATGATAGTTTCCTTAGGACCCGTAAGACTTGGGAGAAGAATTGATGCTCGCTTACAGGTCTGATGATTCATTTGAGCCGATGCCGCATCGTCGCATCTCAGCACTGGTGTTAGACCCTTAGGTCATGAAGACGTTACCTATTTCTATCCCGCACTCTGTTGCCGATCATTACCAAAAAGATGCTCGCGATTTTGCGGCGCGCTTTGACGTTCTTTGGGAAAATCAACTTCACAAGACTGGACGGATCAAAAGCTTTGTTGATTTGGTCATGGGCTGTGAATGTGCACTCAAATGCCATGTTTTCCTTGGTCGTCTTAACCAAAATCCAGAAGAAACTTATCAACTGATTCGCCGTGCAGGGCACAATGCTGAGCGACTATCCACTCTAGCAGCCTTCCTCCAAGATAGGTCACTCTATGAGCTAGTTGGATCCAAACTTGCCCCCTTCTCCGTTTTCATTCGGTACTCACTAGACGCTTACTCCACATTCTTCCCGGCGCTTACTGATTGGACCGACGCCCCCGTCAACCACTCAGCTACGATAGGTGACAACACCTGGGTTCTTGGTATTCGTGGCGATCTGGAAAAACTAATAGATTCTTCTTCTCTGGAATTCTCTGGAATTGTCAGCCATGACATTGGCGCTATAATTCAGCATGAGCAAGAGATGGAATGTTTCATGCGTAGAGTTGCGCCTAAAATTTCATTCAAGCCGAAGCAGCTTAGCGGCTAGGCTTAATCCAGGCGTTAGGCCCCTAGAGATAATTCATGAGTCCGTCGAAAATTCAGACCTATCCTCATTGGACCTACTTCCTTTGCCTAGAGGAGGACGTAGTAAGACTCTCGCGCTCGGTAGAATTCACAGAGAAAAATTTCCATTGCTACTCCACCGAGATTGCAAGACTACTGATGGCAGCCTCCTCAGAGGTGGATGTTCTGGCGAAACTTGTCTGTAAGAGCATTTCAAGCTCGTCACAAGCATCAAGCATTGGAAGGTATCAAGCAGAACTGACTGCTGCGTATCCAACAATACATAAAGCACTTACCATTATTCCAAGATTCGGAATAGAACTGCACCCGTTGTCAACTTGGGAAAACCCTCAGAGTCCGCCGCTCTGGTGGAGCGCAACGAATAAAGTGAAGCATCATCGCTCCAAGCACTTCGAGCAAGCGACGCTTGTAAATCTTCTCAACGCAATGGCGGCTCTTCTCATACTTGTGGATGGTCTGATCAACGCGGCCGGAGAACGAAGCAAGCCACATCCACCGCGCTAAGAGCGCTCAAATCCCCGATTTT
>NZ_JAJGQH010000002.1 GCF_020783655.1 Xanthomonas melonis
CCGTGGATGATCGGCGTGTCGTCGCCCGGGAAGTCGTACTTGCTCAGCAGCTCGCGCACTTCCATTTCGACCAGCTCGAGCAGCTCGGCGTCGTCGACCATGTCGGCCTTGTTCAGGAACACGACGATGTGCGGCACACCGACCTGACGCGAGAGCAGGATGTGCTCGCGGGTCTGCGGCATCGGGCCGTCGGCCGCCGAACACACCAGGATCGCGCCGTCCATCTGCGCCGCACCGGTGATCATGTTCTTGACGTAGTCGGCGTGGCCGGGGCAATCGACGTGCGCGTAGTGACGGGTCGGGGACTCGTACTCCACGTGCGCGGTCGAGATCGTGATGCCGCGCGCCTTCTCTTCCGGCGCCGCGTCGATCGCGTCGTACGCCTTGAACTCGCCACCGAAACGCTCTGCACCGATCTTGGTCAGCGCAGCTGTCAACGTGGTCTTGCCATGGTCGACGTGACCGATGGTGCCGACGTTCACGTGCGGCTTGGTGCGCTCAAATTTAGCTTTTGCCATGGGTGCGTGTCTCGGTAATCGTTTGGAGTTGAAGACGATTGAGTAATGGTGCTCACGAAAGGAATCGAACCTTCGACCTCCTCCTTACCAAGGAGGTGCTCTACCGACTGAGCTACGTGAGCGAGTTTTGCATTATGCCATGCATTTGCGTTCAATGGAGCGGGAGACGGGAATCGAACCCGCACCATCAGCTTGGAAGGCTGAGGTTCTACCGTTGAACTACTCCCGCGCCGGGAACTGCATGCCACAACGTGAAACTGGTGGAGGGAGGTGGATTCGAACCACCGAAGGCGTAAGCCAGCAGATTTACAGTCTGCCCCCGTTGGCCGCTTGGGTATCCCTCCAGCTTTTACAACCGGACCGCGCCGCCGCGTGGCGATTTCGGTTCGGGGTGAAGCAGCCCGTTATTCTGTTGTGGGCCACGCCCCGTGTCAACAAGAATTTCGAAAAATCGTCACGACTGAATGCGCGCGGCATCCGCTGCCGCGCACAGCCGATCAGACATTGAAACGGAAGTGCAGGACATCACCTTCCTGGACGCGATACTCCTTGCCCTCCAGACGCAGACGACCCGCATCGCGAGCGCCGGCTTCGCCGCGATACTTGATGAAGTCGTCGAAGCCGATCGTCTCGGCGCGAATGAAGCCCTTCTCGAAATCGGTGTGGATCACTGCCGCGGCTTGCGGCGCGGTGGAACCGGCCTTGACCGTCCACGCACGCACTTCCTTGACGCCGGCAGTGAAGTAGGTTTGCAGACCCAGCAGCGTGTATGCCGCCCGGATCACGCGATTCAGGCCAGGCTCGTCCAGACCGAGGTCGGCGAGGAACGTGTCGCGGTCCTCGTCGTCCAGCTGGGAGAGCTCCTCCTCGATGGCGGCCGAGACCGGCACCACTTCCGCACCTTCGGCCGCGGCATGCGCGCGCACTGCGTCCAGATGGGGATTGTTCTCGAAACCGTCTTCGAGCACGTTGGCGATGTACATCACCGGCTTGAGCGTCAGCAGGAACAGATCGCGCACCAGTGCCTTCTCCTCCTCGTCCAGGCCGGCCGCGCGGCCCGACTTGCCCTCGGCCAGTGCAGCCTGCAGCTTGGCCAGCACCGGCTTGCGTGCCGCCGCGTCCTTGTCGCCGCCCTTGGCGCTGCGTTCGGCGCGATTGAGCGCCTTTTCCACGCTATCGAGATCGGCCAGCGCCAGTTCGGTATCGATGGTTTCGATATCGGCGATGGGGTCGACCTTGTTGTTGACGTGGATGACGTCGTCGTTCTCGAAGCAACGCACCACGTGGGTGATCGCGTCGACTTCGCGAATGTGCGCCAGGAATTTGTTGCCCAGGCCTTCGCCACTGGCCGCGCCCGCCACCAGGCCGGCGATGTCGACGAACTCGACCGCGGTGGGAATCAGCTTCTGCGGCTTGACGATCTCGGCCAGCTGGTTGAGGCGCGGATCCGGCACCGGCACGATGCCGACATTCGGCTCGATCGTGCAGAACGGAAAGTTGGCCGCAGCGATGCCCGCCTTGGTCAGCGCGTTGAACAGGGTCGACTTGCCGACATTGGGCAGGCCGACGATGCCGCATTTGATACCCATGGGTCACATCCGGGATTCGGGATTCGGGATTGGGGATTCGTCGCGACGCCTGGCCGCGAATCCCCAATCCCCAATCACGCGCCCCTGCTGGTATGCAGGCGCTTCATCGCCTCGTTGAAATTGCCATCCATTGCCAGCGGCAGCACATCGATGGCGGCATCCACTGCCGCGCCGATCGCCGCATCGTCCTCGCGCCCCGCCCGCCCCAGCACCCACGGCACCACGCGGTCCTTGTGACCAGGATGGCCGATGCCAACGCGCAGACGGTGAAACCTGCCATGCCCGAGCAGGCGAATGGTGTCGCGCAGGCCGTTCTGGCCGCCGTGACCGCCGTCGAACTTGAGCCGCGCCGTGCCCGGCGCCAGATCCAGCTCGTCATGTGCGACAAGCAGGTGTTCCGGCTCGATCTTCCAGAACCGCAGCGCGGCGGTGATCGACTTGCCACTGAGATTCATGAAGGTGGCCGGCTTGAGCAGCCAGACCGACTGCCCCGCGATATCGACCCTGGCCGTCTCGCCGAACAGCTTGCTGTCCAGTGCCCAGCGGGCGCCGCCGCGCTCGACGAGGGCATCGACGAAACGAAACCCGGCGTTATGCCGGGTTTGCGCGTGTTCCGGGCCGGGGTTTCCCAGCCCGACGATCAGACGAAGTGCAGACATGCCGGTCGCCGCAGCCGATCCCCCGCAGCATGCGGGGAACCGGCCGACGGATTACTTGGTCTCGGCGCCTTCGCTGTCTTCTTCGCCGGCAGCGTCGTCTTCCTCGACACGCACGTGCTTGGCGGCAACCACCGCAACGTCGTGTTCCTTGCCCAGCTTCAGCTCGGGAATTTCCACACCGGCCGGCAGCTTGATCTCGGACAGGTGGATCACGGTGCCCACTTCCAGGGCGCCCAGGTCCACTTCGATGAACTCAGGCAGGTCCTTCGGCAGGCAGACCACCTGAACTTCGTTGAGCTCATGGGTGACGACCACTTCGCTCGACTTGCCGGCCGGCGAGCTGGCTTCGTTGATGAAGTGCAGCGGCACGGACGCGCTGAGTTTCTCGTTGGCGCTGACGCGCTGGAAGTCGATGTGCATGATCAGCTGCTTGAACGGATGGCGCTGCATGTCACGCAGCAGCACCTGCTGCACGTCGCCATTGAGGTTCAGGTCCAGGATCGACGAGTAGAACCACTCGTTCTGCTGGGCGAGCCAGATCTGCTCATGGTTGAGCTGGATGCTGACCGGCTCCAGATCGCCACCGTAGACGATGGCCGGAATGACGCCAGCGTGACGCAGGCGGCGGCTCGCACCCTTCCCCTCGTCTGCGCGGCGCTCGACCTTGATTTCGTGAGTCTTTGCCATGTTGTTTCACTACCTAGATTGGAATACCGCCTCGCGGCGATGGAGCGTCTCACCCGCGACCAGGAGAGACGTAGTACCGGCACCCGCGGGATGCGGACGCCGAATGGGGTTCTAGTCGACGTAGAGCGAACTGACCGACTCGCCGAATGCGATACGGCGGATGGTTTCGGCCAGCAGCTCGGCCACGCTCAACTGCCGGATCTTCGGGCATGTGCGTGCGGCCGCGCTCAGTGGGATCGTGTCGGTGACCACCAGCTCGTCGAGTTGGGAATTGGTGATGTTGTCCACGGCCGGGCCGGACAGCACCGGATGGGTGATATAGGCCACCACCTTGAGCGCACCGCGCTGCTTGAGCGCTGCGGCGGCGGCGCACAGGGTGCCGGCGGTGTCGACCAGATCGTCCACCAGCACGCAGGTCTTGCCCTGCACGTCGCCGATGATGTTCATCACCGTGGCCACGTTGGCGCGCGGACGGCGCTTGTCGATGATGGCCAGGTCGGCGTCGTCCAGGCGCTTGGCGACCGCGCGTGCGCGCACCACGCCACCCACGTCCGGCGACACCACGATCAGGTTGTCGGTGCCATAGGCGCGCCAGATGTCGGCCAGCAGCAGCGGCGAGGCATACACGTTGTCGACCGGCACGTCGAAGAAGCCCTGGATCTGGTCGGCATGCAGGTCGACCGTCAGCACGCGGTCGGCCTCCATCGCGCAGATCATCTTGGCCGCGACCTTGGCGGTGATCGGCACGCGCGAGGAGCGCATGCGGCGGTCCTGGCGCGAGTACCCGAAATACGGAATCACTGCGGTGACCGAGGCGGCGCTGGCGCGCTTGAGCGCGTCGATCAGCACCAGCAGTTCCATCAGGTTCTCGGCGCTGGGCGCACAGGTCGGCTGGATGACGAACACTTCCTGCCGGCGCACGCTTTCTTCGATCTCGACCTGCACTTCGCCATCGGAGAACCGCGTGACCAGCGCCTTACCCATGCGCAGACCCAGTTCCTTGCAGATGCTCTGGGCAAGCGGCTTGTTGGCATTGCCGGAGAACACCAGCAGGTTGCGTTGATCTTGCATGGGATCTCTCGGGCGGCGGCGGCGAGCGTACGGACGATGGTGGAGCGGAACAAGGCCGGACAAACGCCGGGCCTTTCGTTAAATCCCCGCACATGGATGTGCGGGATCTTGCAGAGGGATCTGCATGTGCGGCTCTTGCAGAGGGATCTGCATCAATAGTGGCAGGGGCGGTAGGATTCGAACCTACGAATGCCAGGATCAAAACCTGGTGCCTTGGGCCTCTTGGCGACGCCCCTGCATCAAACCTGTAACGCGTCCAGTGCGTCGAGCAACGGCGAGTGCGCTGCACCCTCCGCCACCCACGCCCGCAGGCCGCCCGGCAACCTCGCCAGTGCCTGCTCTGCAGCAGCGCGCGTGGCGAATTCGACGAAACAGCCGCTTCCCGACCCGGTCAAGCGTGGCGTTCCGATCCTGGACAGCGCCTGGAACACGGCCTCGACGGCAGGTTCGCGGCGCCGCAGGACCGGCTCGAACGCATTGTCGAGCAGAGAACCGGAAGCGAAGTCCGCTATTTTCGCGGGCGCAGCATCCCGCGTCAATTCCCGCGACTGAAATAGGGCCGGCGTGGGCACGTGAACGCCGGGATCCACCAGCACATAGGCGGCCTCGGCGAGCGCCATCGGGGTCAGCCGCTCGCCCACCCCCTCGGCCCAGGCGTTGCGACCCCGCACGAAGACCGGCACATCCGCGCCCAGCTGCAGGCCGAGTTCGGCCAGCGTATCGACCGGCAATCGGAGGCCCCATAAGGCGTTGAGCGCCACCAGCACGGTCGCCGCATCCGAGGAACCGCCACCGAATCCGCCGCCGGCCGGGATGCGCTTGTCGACCCGGATCTCGGCGCCGGCCTGCGCAGTGGCGGCCGTTTGCAGCAGGCGGGCGGCGCGGATCACCAGATCGTCGTCTTCGGCCACGCCGGGCAAACTTTCCCCGACACGCCGGATCAGGCCGTCATTGCGCACACGAAGATGAATGGTGTCCCCCCAGGCCAATAGCCGGAACACCGTCTGCAGCAGGTGATACCCATCGGCGCGGCGTCCGGTGATCTGCAGAAACAGATTCAGCTTGGCCGGTGCGGGCCAGGCCGACCAGCCGTCCAGTGCATCCATCAGGGCGAGACCGTCCAGCGATCGACCAGCAGGCGGACCTTGGCGCTGCCGTTGCGGGCCTCGATGCGCTGCGGCAGCTCGGGCTGGCCGTCGCCGGCCGGCGCCCAGGCCAGGAAATCGATGGTCCAGCCATCCTGTTGCACGGTGCGCGGACGTCCTGCGGCATCCAGATCCACGCGCTGCGCGGCGGGCTCGGCGAGCCGTAGCGCGCGCACCCAGTCGGGCATCTGGTTGACCGGGATGGTCCAGCCGGTGGCGTCGCGCAGCACCTGCTCGGCATCGGGGCCGCTGCGCGGGCCGCCCTCCAGGCCTTCGATGCGTCCCGCTCCGGTGGTGGTGTCGCCGCTGAGCACCCAGCTCTGCCGGGTCACCGGCGCACTGAGCTGCACGCGATAACGCGGGCCATCCTGCTGCCAGTCGATACGACCGCTCCCCCCATCGCGCTCCCTGCTGATCGCCACCCGCCCCTGGAAGGACCACTGCGGATGCGCCTGCAACCAGGCCTGCCGCGCAACTTCGGCCTGGCGTGCCTGCTGCGAGACCTGCTCGACGACCGCCGCACCCGTGCCCTGCCCGCGCGGCACGCTGACACACGCGGACAGCCCGGTGAGCACCAGCCCACTCAGGGCCAGCGTGCGGATGGATCCCTTCATGGACCGAACTTCTCGATCGCGCGTTGCAGGGCACGGTTGTCCGGATCCAGCCGGCGGGCTTCGTCGAAGTAACGCCGCGCCTCGTCCTGCTTGCCACTGACCCACAGCACTTCGCCCACGTGCGCGGCGATCTCCGGATCCTTGGTCAGCGCCCAGGCACGACGCAGTTGCACCAGTGCCTCCTTGGTCCGGCCCATGCGGTAGAGCACCCAGCCATAGCTATCGACGATGGCCGGATTGTCCGGGTCGGCGGTGCGGGCGCGGTCGATCAGCGCCAGCGCCTCCTTGTAGCGGGTGGTGCGGTCGGCCAGGGTGTAGCCCAGCGCGTTCAGCGCTGCGACGTTCTCGGGTTCGGCGACCAGGATCTTGCGCAGGTCGGCCTCGGCGCGCGGCACGTCGTCGCGCCGCTCCCAGGCAAGCCCGCGGGCATAGAGCAGCGCGCCGTCGTCCGGATACGCGGCCAGGCCGCGTTCGAAGGCCTCCAGCTCGCCCGGCGCATCGCCGGCACGCTGCTGCAGTTCGGCTTCCAGCACATAGGCATCGCGACGGGCATCGTCGTCGGCACTGGCATCGCCCTGCAGCGCGCGCGCTTCCGCCAACGCCTCGGGCTTGCGCCCCAGTTCGTACAAGGCGCTCGCGGTACGCAGCCGCGCTTCGCTCAGCTGCGGGCCGCCGGGCACACCGCGGTACCACTCCACCGCCTCGTCGTAGCGCTTGAGGAACTCGGCGATCTTGCCGAGCAGCAGGCGGCGATCCGGGTCCGGCTTGGTCGCATTGCCCTTGAGCTCGCCATACAGCGCCTCCAGCGCGCTGCGGTCTTTTTCCTTGGCCAGCATGGAGGCACGCAGGCCGTAGGTCTGGGTGTCCTGCGGCCCGGTGGACAGGACCCGCGCGGCGGCCTCGGTCTGCCCCATGGCGTCATAGGCGAAAGCCAGCGCGCCACGCAGCTCGGAATCCTTGACCGCCTGCGGCTCGACATTCTTCAGCAGCGCCAGGGCCTCGTCGTTCTTGCCCTCCTGCTGCAGCTGCGTGGCATGCAACAAGGCCACGCGCGGCTCTTCGGGGAAGCGCCGCACCACCTCATCGACGATGCGCTTGGCCAGCGCCGGGCGCTCCATGCGCAGCGCGAGCCGGCCGAACTCCTGCCAGGCTTCGATCTGGTTGGGGATGGCGCCGGCCTTGACCAGGTCTTCGAGCACGTCGGCGGAGGCTTCCGGCTCGCGCCCGCCATTGGCCAGGGCGATCAGCGCGAAGCGCCAGCCACGCGGATCCGGCTCCTTGAGCAGACCGAGCAGATCGCGGCGCGCGGTGCGCAGGTCGTTGCGGCGCAGGGCCAGCGAGGCCTCGGTGCTGCGCATGGACAGCGACGAGGGCGCGCGGGCACGCCACAGCGCCAGGGCTTCGATGGCGCGCGGGTCGTCATTGGCCAGCATGGCGATGCGGGCGGCACGTTCGGCCAGTCCGGCATCTCCGGCTTCGGCCCTGGCGGCGTCGAGGTAGGCGCGCGCGGCATCGTCCAGCTGGCCGGCCTGCAGGGCGAACTCACCGGCCAGCACCGGCTCCAGCGCAGCGCTGGCGGTGTTGCCGGCCACGGGCGCAGGCGTGGCTTTTTTTGCTGCTGCGGTGGCGCTGGCGGAGGCTGCGGCCAGCAAAAGAACACACAGGATGCGAATCGGTACAGGCATCGGGGGCAACCGGGCCGTAAAATGGGGCCCTGAATGGCCGCCAGCTTATCGCAAGCAACTGAACAATGACGTTGTGGGTGCTCGGACTGAATCACCAGACCGCACCTGTGGACCTGCGCGAACGCGCAGCGTTCGCAGGGGACGCACTGCCGCGCGCGCTCGAATCCTTGCGCGCCTTGCCGCAGGTGCGCGAAGCTGCGCTGCTGTCCACCTGCAACCGCACCGAGCTGTATGCACTGGCGGACGATGCCCGGACACTGGCCAGCTGGCTGGATGCCCACGCGCCGGGCCTGAGCGGCCACCTGTACCAGCATCAGGAAGCCGAGGCGGTGCGCCACCTGTTTCGGGTCGCCACCGGGCTGGACTCGATGGTGCTGGGCGAGCCGCAGATCCTGGGCCAGGTGAAGGATGCCTGGGCGGTGGCGCGGGCGCACGGCGCGCTGGGCAGCGGCCTGGATCGCCTGTTCCAGCAGACGTTTTCGGTGGCCAAGCGCGCGCGCACCGATACCCGTGTCGGCGCCAATCCGGTGTCGGTGGCATCCACTGCCGTGCGGCTGGCGCAGGAATCGTTCGCCCGGCTCAACGAATCGACCGTACTGCTGGTCGGCGCCGGCGAAACCATCGAACTGGCCGCCAGACACCTGAGCGAAGGCCGCGTGCGCCGCCTGCTGATCGCCAACCGCACCCTGGCCCATGCGCAGACGCTGGCTGGCCAGCATGGCGGCTATGCGCTGCCGCTGACCGACCTGGAACGCCACCTGGCCGAGGCCGATGTCGTGTTCTCGGCCACCGCCGCGCGCGAGCCGGTAGTGACGCGGACACAGGTGGAACAGGCGCTGCGCTTACGCAAACGCAAGCCGATGCTGTTGTTCGATCTGGCGGTGCCGCGCGATATCGAAGCGTCGGTGGCGGAGCTGGGCGATGCCTACCTGTACACGGTGGACGACCTGGAACGCGCGGTCGAAGACAACCGCCGCAGCCGCCGCGAGGCAGCCGACCAGGCCGAAGCCATCATCGACCTGCAGGTGGCACGCTATGTCGAAACCGTGCAGGCCACTGCGCGCCAGGCCCCGCTCAAGCGATTGCGCGCCTTCGGCGACCGTACCCGCGACGAATTGCTGGCCAAGGCGCGTCAGCAGTTGCATAACGGCAAGCCGGCCGACGAAGTGCTGGAGCAACTGGCGAATGCGCTGACCAACCGCCTGCTGCATCCGCCGACCGCGGCCTTGCGCGAGGCGGCACTCAACAACGACCTGGAACTGACCAGCGCAGCCGAACGACTGTTTCCGGAAAATCCCGGTTACCAACATCCCCCTGTAGCTACCCCGATCGTGAGGACCGATGACGCCGACCCTGCGCCGTAAGCTCGAAGCGCTGGCCGAGCGCCGCGAAGAACTGCAGCACCTGTTGTCCGACCCGGAGGTGGTGGGCAACAACGACAGGTTCCGTACCCTGTCGCGCGAACTGTCGCAGCTGGAGCCGGTGGCGGTGGCACTGCAAGACGAAGCGCGCGCCAAGGCCGACCTGAGCGCGGCCGAAGCCATGCGCAACGACCCGGAAATGCGCGAGCTGGCCGAGGAAGAAATCGCCGCCGCGCAGGCGCGCCTGGAAGAACTGGATGCGCAACTGGCGCTGCTGCTGGTACCGCGCGACCCACGCGACGACGGCAACCTGTTTCTGGAAGTGCGCGCCGGCACCGGCGGGGACGAAGCGGCGATCTTCGCCGGCGACCTGTTTCGTATGTACGCGCGCTATGCCGAACGCCAGGGCTGGAAGGTCGAGATCGAGTCGGACAGCCCCGGCGAGCACGGCGGCTACAAGGAAGTGGTGGCGCGCGTGGTCGGGCGCGGCGCGTATTCGCGGCTGAAGTTCGAATCCGGCACCCACCGCGTGCAGCGCGTGCCGGCGACCGAATCGCAGGGCCGTATCCACACCTCGGCCGCCACGGTGGCGATCATCCCCGAAGCCGATGACGTGGAAGAGATCGCGATCAATCCGGCCGACCTGAAGGTGGATACGTTTCGCTCTTCCGGCGCCGGCGGCCAGCACGTCAACAAGACCGAATCGGCGATCCGCATCACCCACCTGCCCAGCGGCGTGGTGGTGGAATGCCAGACCGAGCGCAGCCAGCATGCCAACCGCGACAAGGCGATGAAGCGGCTCAAGGCGCAGTTGCTGGAGACCGAGCGCAGCAAGGCCGCCGCCGCCGAAGCGCAGACACGCAAACTGCAGGTGGGCAGCGGCGACCGCAGCCAACGCATCCGCACCTACAGCTTTCCGCAGGGTCGCATCACCGATCATCGCGTGGACGGACTGACCCTGTACGACCTGCCCAACATCATCGAAGGCGATCTGGATGCCCTGATCGGCCGGCTGGTCCATGAGCATCAGGCCGACGAACTGGCGCGGTTGAGCGAGACCCCATGAACGCCGCGGTTCCGCGCGAGCTGCTGCAGCTGCGCGAGGCGGCGCGGCGCCAGCCCGGCGATCTGGTGGCCTGGTTGATGCTGGCCGATGCCGAGCTCGACATGGGCGCCACCGCCGCAGGTGAGCAGGCCGTGCAACGCGCACTGGTGCTGCAGCCAGGTCACCCGGAAGCGATCGCGCGGCTGGGGCGCGTGCGCTGGGCGCAGGCGCGGCACGCCGAGGCGGCGCGCCTGTTGCAACAGGCCTCCGACCTGGTACCGCAGCATCCAGGCATCGCGCTCTGGCTGGGCCATGCGCTGGAGGACGCCGGCCAGCCGGAGCAGGCCGCAACCGCCTACACGCGCGCATACCGGCTGCTTCCCGACGAACCCTATATCGCTGCGCAGTTGCTGAACTGGCGCCGCCGCCTGTGCGACTGGCGCGATCTGGAAGCGCTGTCCACGCAGGTGCGGGCCGCCGTGGCTCAAGGCGCTGCGGCAGTGGAGCCGTTCGCGTTCCTGAGCGAAGACGCGAGCGCGGCCGAGCAACTGGCCTGCGCGAGAACGCGGGCGCAGGCCATCGCGGCGATGCTGCAGCCACTGCCGCCGGTGGCGGTGCGCGGCCAGGGAGCGCTGCGGATCGGCTTCGTCTCCAATGGCTTCGGGGCGCACCCCACCGGGCTGCTGACGGTGGCGCTGTTCGAGGCGCTGCAGCGCCGCCAGCCGGACCTGCACGTGCACCTGTTCGCCACCAGCCCCGACGACGGGAGCGGGATCCGTGCGCGCCTGGCGCAGGCCGTCACGCTGCACGAGGTGACCGCGCTGGGCCACGTGGATACCGCCCGCCACATCCGCGCGCAGGGCATCGACCTGTTGTTCGATCTGCGCGGCTGGGGCGGCGGCGGGCGCCCGGAAGTGTTCGCGCTGCGGCCGGCGCCGGTGCAGATCAACTGGCTGGCCTATCCCGGCACCTCGGGTGCGCCATGGATGGACCATGTGCTGGGCGACGCGTTCGCATTGCCACCCTCGCTGGCGCCGTTCTACAGCGAGCAGGTGCTGCGCCTGCCACGCGTGTTCCAACCATCGGACACCTCGCGCACGGTGGCCGAGCCGCCCTCGCGCGCGGAATGCGGCTTGCCCGAGCGCGGCGTGGTGCTGTGCTGCTTCAACAACAGCTATAAGCTCAATCCGCGCAGCATGATGCGCCTGCTGGCGGTGTTGCGCGCGGTGCCTGGCAGCGTGCTCTGGCTGCTGTCCGGCCCGGGCGGGGCCGACGCGCGCTTGCGTGCGGTGGCACAGGCGCAGGGCGTGGACCCGCAGCGCCTGGTGTTCATGCCGAAACTGCCCCATCCACAGTATCTGGCGCGCTACCGGCATGCGGATCTGTTCCTGGACACGCACCCGTACAACGCCCACACCACCGCCTCCGATGCGCTATGGGCAGGCTGCCCGGTGCTGACCACGCCGGGCGAGACCTTCGCTGCGCGCGTGGCCGGCAGCCTGAATCATCATCTGGGTCTGGATGAGATGAATGTGGCCGATGACGCGGCGTTCGTGGCCAAAGCCATCGAGCTGGCGAACGATCCGGACCTGCTGGCTGAGGTACGCGCGCATCTTGCCGAGCAACGACAGCGCAGCGGCGTTTTCGATATGGACGGATTTGCGGAAGATCTCGCGACCCTGTTGCAGGCGATGGCGCGGGAGCGTGGTTGGTTGGGGATGTAAAGGGCGGTGCTGTGCCTTTTCGCCCCGCAGGAGAGGGGCTTTGGTCACTGCGCGCTGAACGTCGCAGCGCGCGGGATGGCTGACGCCCGATGTTTCCAGCACTGATCGAAGCCCAACATTGATCAAATTGCGGCCTTGTTCGATGTCGACCGCTTGGCGTCCCTCAAATTCACACCACAACGCTGTACCCGGCCACCCAGGCTCGCTAGGCTGCGCACATGCCTTCCAATCTCGACTTCATTCCGTTGCGCCTGTGCGTGCTGACCGTATCCGACAGCCGCACCCTGGCCGACGATCGCTCCGGCGATTACCTCACCGAGGCGCTCACCCGGGAAGGCCATGTGCTGCACGAGCGTGCGCTGTGTCCGGACGATCGCTACCGCATGCGTGCGATCGTGTCGGCCTGGATCGCCGATGCGCAGGTCGACGGCATCCTGGTCACCGGCGGCACCGGTTTCACCGGGCGTGACAGCACGCCGGAGGCGATCACCCCACTGCTGGACAAACTGATGCCCGGCTTCGGCGAGATGTTCCGCGCCGTCAGCGTCGATGAAATCGGCACCTCGTCGCTGCAGTCGCGTGCGTTCGCGGGGCTGGCCAATCATAGCTTCGTGTTCTGCCTGCCCGGCTCCACCTCGGCCTGCCGCACCGCCTGGGAAAAGATCGTGCGCGCGCAACTGGATGCGCGCACCAAACCCTGCAACCTGGCGACACTGCGTCCACGCCTGGGGCAATAGCCTGCGCGCTTTCCACCGTTGCCAGATCGCGCATGCCGCACCTCAAACGCAAGGCCTACAAGAAACTGCTGGCACCGCTGCAACTGGAACTGGTGGGCATGGCGCGCTGGCTGCGCCACACCAACCAGCGTGCGCTGGTGCTGGTGGAGGGCCGCGACACCGCCGGCAAGGGCGGCGTGATCCAGACCATCGCCAGCCACCTCAATCCACGGCAATGCCGGGTGGTGGCGCTGCCCAAACCCAGCGACCGCGAAAGCACGCAGTGGTACTTCCAGCGTTACGTGACGCATCTGCCGGCCGGCGGCGAGTTGGTGCTGATGGATCGAAGCTGGTACAACCGCGCCGGCGTTGAACGGGTGATGGGCTACTGCACCGATGCGCAATACGTGGCGTTCCTGGAGCAGGCGCCACGCTTCGAACAGATGCTGGTCGACGACGGCATCCTGCTGTTCAAGTATTGGTTGTGCGTGGACCAGGCCGAGCAGGAAGCGCGCTTTGCCGAGCGCCATGAGAACCCGCTCAAGGGCTGGAAGCTGTCGCCGGTGGATCTGCAGTCGCGCGCGAAGTACGACGACTACACCGCCGCACGCGAGCGCATGCTCGAGGCGACCCATACGCCGGACGCGCCGTGGACGCTGGTGGATTTCAACGACCAGAAACGCGGCCGGCTGAGCCTGATCCGCGATCTGCTGGACAGGCTCCCGGACACGTCGGTGCCCGAGGAGCCAATACCGCTGCCACCCCTGCCCGGCAAGCCGCAGCGGGAACGCTATGGCGTGCTGGAACCGATCGACGATTACGCCGGCCAGTCCTGAGAGACTTCGTCGCTGGCCGCAGCGGCGCGCGGCAACGGATGCAGGCCAGCCTGGCGCTCGGCCTGCTCGGCCTGCAACACCAACTGGCTCAGGCGATGGCCGAACAACTGCATGAAGCCACCGTGCAGCGGACGCATCGCTTCCATGTAATCCACATCGTCGGCCTGCGCACCGAGCGGGCTGCACGAGGCCAGCAACAGCTCGTCCAGCCGCAGGGCGCTGTCGGGCAGGCGCACCAGGGCGGCGCGGCGCAACCAGTCGCGCATGCCGTTGCGGTACTCGGCAGCCAGGATGTAGGCCACTTCGACCTGGTCCAGGTCCACGTCAGGGTTCCAGGCCAGCACCTGGATCACCTGCGAACGTTCGTCCAGCATGCGGCTTTCGGCCACCAATGCATGCAGTTGCTGCAACAGGCGCCATTGCACACTGGCGGTTTCGCGCTGCGCGGCGGGCATGGCAGCGATGGCCAGCGCCAGGCGCCGCGCGAACAGGGCCGGCACCTCGGCCAGCACGGCCGGGCCGGCATCGGCACCGAGCAGGAAGCGTTCGGTCCGCAGCGCCGCGGTATCGGGCAGGTAGCCATCCTGCAGCGGGCGCATCACGCCGTGATCGAGCAGCGACAGCACCACGTCCAGCCAGTAGCGGCGCTCCTGTTGCAACGCACGGTTGGCGCTGGCGTTTTGCCAGGCGCTGCGCGCATCGTCCAGGCGCGCGATGCAGGCCTGAGCATCCAGGGCATCCCATGGCGCGCGGTCGGCGTCGTCGGGATCGAAGCTGTCCACGCTGAGCATGCCGCCGCCAAAACGGTGCCAGGCTGCACCACGCTGGGTGCCGGCCGGATCGGGCCTGACCGGGCCAGCCGGCGCCGCAGGCGCCGGGCGCAGCAGGGCCGCGTAGGCCTGCGTCCACGACTCGGGCAGACGCGCCGACATCAAGTAGCTCGCGGTCGGCTGACCCAGGCCACGGCGTGCCAGGCGCAGGCTCCACAGCAGCGCACCGATCACAATGCCGCCGAAGGTCCATGCCAGCAGCCAGCCGGCGGCGGCCTGCCCGGGTTGCAACACCCGCGTCTGCGGCTGCTGGAACAACAGCCAGCCGATGCCGACCAATACGCCCAGATAGAGCCACGGCCCCCACTGCGCCAGCACGCGCGCGATGCCATTGGCAGGCAGGTCGTGCCCGTGAGAGTGATCCTGAGATGGAGCGGCCATTACATTCCCCTGAACGCCTGATCGCGTTGACAGGGTTATCGGCGAGTCGCCCCAACTCTGTTGCCCTCACTGCACCGGTCAGCGCTCAGCCAGTCACAAAGTCTTCAGACGGCGGGACCGGGCACGGCGTGCGCAGCACCGAGACGACGGAGGCCGCTGGCGGGCCCTGCCACAGCCAGCGCTCCAGTGCGTCCAGTGCCGCTGCGTTGCCGGCCGCGACAACCTCCACGCTGCCATCGGCCTGGTTGCGCGCATGCCCGCGCAGACCGAGCGCCAGGGCCTGCTCGCGGGTGGAGGCGCGATACCACACGCCCTGCACCACGCCGCCGACCACGAAGCGCGCGGAATGCATCAGCCGGCCTTGCCGGTGATGCCGACGGCCGTTTCGATCTCGCGCGCGGTGACCGGACCGAGGAACTGTTTGGCGACCTTGCCGTCCGGGCCGATCAGGTAGGTCATCGGCAAGCCGCGCGGGGTGGCGAAGTCCTGCGGGGGCTGATAAGGGTCGAGGATGGCCACCGGGTAGGAGACCGGATGGTCCTTCAGGAACGCCTGCATGTCGGCCGTGGTGATGTCTTCGTAGGCCAGACCCACCACTTCGATGGTGTCGCGCATGGTATGCAGCGCCGACAGCTCCGGCATCTCCTTCAGGCACGGTGCGCACCAGGTGGCCCAGAAGTTGACCACCACCCACTGGCCGCGGTGCGCGGCCAGGTCGTAGGTCTCGCCGGACACGGTGGGCAACGACAGCCTGGGCATTTCGGCGGTCTGCTGCACCACCGATGCATTGGCCGCACCCGCCTGCCCAGCGGCAGGCTGATCGGGCGGCGCGGTGGAGGCTGCCGGTGCGCTGGCAGCGCCGCCAGCAGGCGCGCCCTCGCCACCGGGCTTGCAGGCGGTCAGCAACAGCAGCGGCAACAGCAGCGCGCAGGCGCTGCGCACAAGACGCACAGTCATGCAGGATCTCCTGGAAGATGAGTGTAGAAATCGCCGACCGGCTGCGTCAGCACGCTGCGCAGCGGCTCGCGCAAGCGATCCAGCGCCGCGGCCGCCGCCTGGCCATAAGCGTCGTCGCGACACGGTAGCGGGCGGTCTTCGACCGGTACGCGCAACTGGCAGCTTTCGTAGAGCTCGGCCAACGGCACCACGTCCAGGTCGCGCGCCAGCAGCCACTGCCCGCGCTCGTCGCGGCGCAGCAGGCGGATGCGCTTGAGCTCGCACAGCAGCTCCTGCATCACCGTATCGGTGAGCATGGGCTCCAGCGCGAGGATGCGGTCCTCGTCAAGACCTTCGCCGTGGATGCGTGCCTGGCGGAAGCGACCCAGCAGGCGCAGCAGGCCGTAGATCTCGAAGCCCGGCGGCAGGCGCATGGCTTCGGGCTGGTAGCGGAACGCCGACATCGACGAGGCCAGCGAGGCGCCCAGCAGCACCGACACCCAGCTCAGATAGATCCACAGCAGCAGGATCGGCAGTGCCGACAACGCGCCATAGATGCGCTGATAGGTCTGGAAATTGCCGAGATAGAAGCCGAAGCCCCACTTGACGATTTCCATCAGGATCACCGCCAGCAGCGCGCCGGGCAGCGCATGCCGCAGGCGCACCGCATGCTGGGGTACCACGCGGTAGATCAACACGATGCAGACGAATTCCACCGCCATCGGCGCCAGTCGCCAGGCGAACTGGGCCAGCCACTGGCCTTCGGTGGTGCGGAACAGCGGCAGCGCGAACACGTAGGCGGCCATCGCCATCGAGGCGGCGGCCAGCATCGTGCCCAGGGTCAGCACCGTCCAGTAGATCAGGAACCGCGTCACCTTGGGCCGGGCGGCGGCCACCCGCCAGATGCTGTTGAAGGTCTGCTCGATGCTGTGCAGGGTGATCAGCAGCGACGCCACCAGGGCGATCATGCCGGCCACGGTGAACTTGCCCAGGTCTTCCAGCGAGCGGTTGAGATAGTTCTGCACCGAACGCGCTGCGCCAGGCACGAAGTTGTTGAAGATGAAGTCGGTCAGCGCGTCCTTCCACTCGTTGAAGGCGGGAAACGCCGACAGCACGCCGAACACCACGATCGCCAGCGGCACCAGCGCGAACACCGTGGTGTAGGCCAGCGACGCTGCGGCCTGGAACAGGCGATCGTCCAGGAAGCGGTGCCACAGGAAGCGCCCGAAGCTCGCCGTCCGCGCGCGGTCGTGCAGACGTTCTTTCCATTGGTGGAGTTTGTTCACACGCGCCATCGCGCAAGGGTACCCGATGCGCCGTCGTCGCGGCCTTGCCGCAGCCGCGGCGTGCAGCAAGGCGGCGGCTTGGCCGATACTGCGGCAACTCACACAGTCGGCAGGAACACGATGGCGGAGATTCTGGTGCTGTACTACAGCCGTGGCGGTTCGGTGGCGCGGCTGGCGCGGCAGATCGCGCGCGGCATCGGCGAGGTGCCCGGCACGAGCGCGCGTTTGCGTACGGTGCCGCCGGTGGCCGCGGTCACCCAGACCAGCGCGCCGCCGGTGCCGGACGAAGGCGCGCCCTATGTGGACCGTGCCGATCTGGCCGAATGCAGCGGCCTGCTGCTGGGCAGCCCCACCCGCTTCGGCAACATGGCCGCGCCGATGAAGCACTTCCTCGACAGCCTGGGCGCCGACTGGGCCAGCGGTACGCTGGCGGGCAAGCCGGCGGCGGTATTCACCTCGACCGCTTCGATGCATGGCGGGCAGGAATCCACCTTGCTGTCGATGCACCTGCCGCTGCTGCACCACGGCTGCCTGATCGTGGGCATCCCGTTCACCGAGGCCGCGCTCAGCCACACCACCAGCGGCGGTACACCGTATGGGGCCAGCCATGTCTCCGGCGCGGCCGGCGACCCGCAACCGAGCGAAGACGAGGCCCTGTTGGCACGCGCGCTCGGTCGCCGGGTGGCCGACATCGCGCGGCGGCTGACCGCCGCATGACACCGCGCGCAGTGCACTGGTCGCTGGCGGCCGCCTTGCTCGCGCTGGCAGCGCTGTTCGCGATCTGGTTCCACGACGATGCGCACCGCACTGCGGCCCTGCTGGTGTTCGCGCTGCCACCGGCGCTGATGGGCGCACTGGCGGTGCGCAGCGCACGCGCCCGTTTCTGGGCAGGCGTGTTCGCGCTGGGCTGGTTCAGCCACGGCGTGATGGCCGCCTGGAGCCAACCCGACGCACGCGGCCTGGCCTGGCTGGAACTGCTACTGGCATTGCTGGTGATCGGGCTGGTCAGCGGGCCCGGTGTGGCCGCGCGCTTCGGCGGCAGGCGCAGGGCGCGCTGACCGGCGTACCGTGCAGGCACCGGCTTTCGCCAACAGCGGTGCCCGGCCGCACGCCGCCTACCGCCGCACGTGGGCGCAGGCTTTCGCCATCCCTGCCCTGCCTGCCGCAATGCGCGCACTGCCAGCATCGCAGGCGGGCGGTATCATGACGGCCCTCGCGCGGCCTGCACCGCGCTGGCCCTACAGGATTGGCAACAATGGAAGACCTCCTGATCGTCACCACCGGTGGCACGATCGACAAGATCTACTTCGACGACAAATCGGACTACCAGATCGGCGACCCGCAGATCGGCCAGATCCTCAAGGAGCTGGGCGTGACCTTCCGCTTCTCGGTGATTCCCATCATCCGCAAGGATTCGCTGCATATCACCGATGCCGACCGCGAGCTGATCCGCGCAACCATCGCCGTCCAGCCCACCCGCCACGTGCTGATCACCCACGGTACCGATTCGATGGTGGACACCGGCAAGGTGCTGCAGTCGATTTCCGACAAGACCATCGTGATGACCGGCGCGCTGAACCCGGCACGCTTTCGCGGCTCGGATGCGGAATTCAACATCGGCTGCGCAGTGGGTGCCGTGCAATCCTTGCCGGCCGGCGTCTACATCGCCATGAACGGGCGCATCTGGAACCCGGAGAAGGTGCGCAAGAACGTGGCCGCCAACCGCTTCGAGTCGGTCTGAGGCAATGAGCAGGGCGACCCGTGCCACCCGCGCCCTGGACGCGGCTGGCGTGGCGTACGTGCTGCATCCTTACGACTACCAGGCCGATGCCGACGCCAAGGGCCTGCAGGCGGCAACCGCGCTGGGGCTGGCGCCGCAGACGGTGCTGAAAAGCCTGATGGCCTGGGTCGACGACCAGGCGGTGTGCGTGGTGATTCCCTGCGACCGGCGCCTGTCGCTGAAGAGACTCGCCAGCGCGCGGGGCGGCAAGTCCGCCCGCATGATGGACGTGGCCGACGCCGAGCGCCGCACCGGCTACAAGGTGAGCGGCATCAGCCCGCTCGGCCAGCAACGGCAAGTGCCGGTGCTGGTGGAAGCCACGGCCCTGGACGCGCCCGCGCTGTGGATCAACGCCGGCCAGCGCGGCCTGCTGCTGGAATTGCCTGCTGCCCAGTTGTTGCAAGCCCTGGCTGCGCAGGCCTGCGAGCTCTGCGAGTGAACCGCCGGCGGTAGTGCGCGGCACGCGGGCGGCGACGCAGCTGCGCGGTGGTCGGAGCGGCCGACTGGCAAGCCTCGGGCAGTGCAAAGCGTGCGCAGGAAGCGGTGCGCACGCGCGATCCACACCGATTCCGCACACCTGCCGCGTCGGCCCGATGGCGACGCGGCAGGCAGGATTCCCCCTGCTCCTCAGAGTTGCAGCAGCGACGCTCAGTACGTTGCGGTGACACTGACTCCCGAAAACGCCAGCGTCGCCTTCAGCCGCACGTAGTAGGTGCCTGCCGCCGGCATGCTCAGCGTGCAACTGTCGGTATTGCCGGGCAGCACGCTGCGACAGCTGTAGGCGCTGTCGCTGGGCAAGGCGCCGGCCCGCACCGACAGATCCGCATTGCCGCTGCCGCCGTTGAGCGCCACCTTCAATGCGCGCGTCCCGGCCGGCACGGTGATCTGGTAGTACAGCGCATCGGACTGCGCTGCGCTCAGCCCGGCGCGCGCCACGTTGCGGGCCAGCGTATTCGCGGCGATCACCGCCGCCAGCGCCCCGTCGGCGTTGACCAGCCCCGCGCCGCATCCCTGCGCACAGGCAACCGGCAAGGGCCGCGCGCTGCTCTTGAGCAAGGCCTCCACCGTTGCAGGCGTGAGCGGGTTCAAGGCCACCGATTGCATCAATGCCACCACCCCCGCCACGTGCGGTGCGGCCATCGAAGTCCCGCTGTAGGTCGCGTACGCCGCATTACCCGGTACCGTGGTGCCGCTGTTGAGCGTAGAGACGATGGCCTGCCCCGGCGCCGCAATATCCACCCCTTTGCCGTAGTTGGAGAAGCTGGCCTTCGCGCCGGCCGAGGTGGTGGCGGCCACTGCGATCACGTTCGGGCAGTTGGCCGGAACGCTGGTGGAAACGTCCATGTTGCTGTTCCCGGCAGCCACCACCACCGAACTGCCACGCGTCACCGCGGCGGCAATGGCGTTACTCATCGTCGCCGAGCAACTGCCGTAGCCGCCCAGCGACAGATTGATCACCGTGGCCGGATTCGGATTGGCCGGCACGCCGGTCACCCTCCCCCCCGAGGCCCAGACGATGGCATCGGCGATATCGGACATGTAGCCACCGCACCTGCCCAGCACCCGCAGCGGCAGCAGCCTGGCATTGAAGGCGGTACCGACCACGCCATTGCCGTTGTTGCCGACGGCCGCGACGATGCCGGCTACATGCGTGCCATGCCAACTGGAGCTGGACGCGGACGCTCCGGGACCGCATTCGTTCGCGGCCGTCCAGTCGCCCTGGTCGGCTGCGTTCGCGTCACGGGCATTACCGTCGCGGGCGGTTGCCGGATCGGTGATGAAGTCGTAACCGGGCAGGACATTGGCCGCCAGATCAGGATGCGCGGTGATGCCGGTATCGATCACCGCCACCACGATGCCCTTGCCGGTGGAACGATCCCAGGCGGGGCGGATGTTGAGACCGGCGTTACCGGTGCCCATCGCCCACTGCTGCGCAACGCCGGGGTCGTTGGGCACCAGCAAGGGACGCATCAGCACATCCACTTCCACGCGCTTGACCGCCGGGTCGGCGGCGAGCCGCCGCATCAGGCTTTCCGCATCCACGCGATCGAGCTTGCGGTCGGCGACCAGCAGCACCGGGCCGGTGCTGAGCCGGCGCGTGGCGGCCAGGCCCAACGCTCGCCCCTGGCGTGCCGGTACCGCGCGTGCGACCTCGTTCCAGGACGTGGACAGGCCGGTCGCACGGCTGCTGCCGACCCGGTCCTTATAGCTGACGATGAAACGCTGATGGGTGGTGCCGGACGCCAGGCCCTGCAGGCCGACCTCGCCGGCGGCCGCATGGAACGTGCAAGACAGTGCGCAGAGCAGCGCAGCATGGCGCAGTGCGCCAACCGATGGATGCGGCATGGATCAACTCCTTCCCCAAGGACCTGACGACATGAATGGCAATGCGCCGACGCCGTGGGCGAGGCGCGTGCCCGATCGTGAGGCGGCCAGCCCCACAGGCCCCTCATGCGGCGCTATCGGCAACGCCCCAGGGGTCTGAAGCAGCTTGGGTGCGCTGCTGCGCGCAGCGTTCAGGCGACGATCGGCAAGCGCGTTGGCCAGCGCTGCGATGGCTGGTGCGCAAACGCACACTGCCCCGCCGAGGCGGGGCAGTGTGGAACTCGAAACGCCGACAGGTCGGTCGGGACCGGCCCGACACCGTTGCCGGCGGCATCGCCGTCGGTGGGCGGCGATGGCTGCGGTTACGGGGTCTGGTTCACCGCACCCGCGGCGTTGACGATGCCGGCACCGCAGCCGCCCGAGCAGGCGCCCGGCAGCGGACGGGCGGTGTTCTTCAGCAGGGTTTCCACTGCCGCCGGGCTCAGCGGACGGCTTGCTGCCGACTGCACCAGTGCCACCACGCCGGCCACGTGCGGCGCCGCCATCGAGGTGCCGTTGTAGCTGGCATAGCTGGCCGAGCCCGGGGTGGTGGTGCCGCTGTTCAAGGTCGACAGGATCGCCGAACCCGGGCCGGAGATGTCGATGCCGGCGCCGAAGTTGGAGAAGCTCGAACGCGCGCCAGCCGAGGTGATCGAGGCCACCGAGATCACGTTGGCGCAGCTGGCCGGAGTGAAGTTGGCCACGTTGGCATTGCTGTTGCCCGCCGCCACCACCACCGTGGTACCGCGCGACACCGCCGAGTTGATGGCGTTCTGGTAGCTGCTCGAACAGGCGCCGCTGCCACCCAGCGACATGTTGATCACTTCGGCCGGATTGGCGTTGGCGGGCACGCCCGACACCGAACCGCCGGAGGCCCAGACGATGGCATCGACGATATCCGAGGTTGCCCCGCCGCAGCGGCCCAGCGCACGGATCGGCACGATGCGGGCATTGAAGGCGGTGCCGGCCACGCCGGTGCTGTTGTTGGTGACCGCCGCGATGGTGCCCGCAACATGGGTACCGTGCCAGCTGGAGTTGGCCGCCGGCGAACCGGAGAAGCACTGATTGGCCGTGGTCCAGTCGCCCTGATCGGCCGGGTTGCTGTCACGGCCGTTGTTGTCGCGCGCACGCGTCGCATCGCTGATGAAGTCGTAGCCGGGCAGCACGTTGGCGTTGAGATCCGGATGGCTGGTGATGCCGGTGTCGATCACCGCCACCACCACGCCGCTGCCGGTGGCGGTGTCCCAGGCCGGGCGCACATTGATGCCAGCTGCGGTAGTGCCGAAGCCCCACTGCTCGGACAGACGGGTGTCGTTCGGAGTCAGCACCGGATACATGATCTGGTCCACTTCCACATAGTCCACGCTGGGGTCGGCGGCGATGCGGCGCATCAGCGTTTCGGCTTCGGCGCGGTCCAGGCTACGGTCGGTCTTGAGCACTTCCGAACCCAGCGCAGTGCGGCGCACGTGATTCAGGCCCAGCGCGCGGCCGGCGCGTGCCGGCACTGCACTGGCAACGGAATTGAGCGAGGCGCGCATCGAGGTCTGGCTGACTGCAGCACTGGAGCCGTCCTTGTACTTGACGATGAAGCGATCCAGCGTGGGCTGCGACTCCAATCCGGCAAGATTGACCTGACCGGCGAACGCCGGCACCGCCAACAGGCACGTCAGCGCGGAAACACCCAGCACGACCAGGCCGCGCGCGGATGCGCGACGTTGCGACACATTGGACATTGAATCGTTCCTCTCTCTTGGTTGTGGTGCCGCAAGCGCGGCGAGTGGCCGAGCCTTGCCGCAACTGCGGGTCGGATCGGAAAGCGCGTGGGCGATGACGCCCATTCAATGCCTGGCCGGGGGTGGCCGATCAGGCGGCAAGGCGACGCCTGCGCCGGTCGGGACGACAGGCGTGGACGGCACATCGCGAAGAAGGAAGGCGAACGATCCGCGCCTGCCGGACGAACCGGCGAGCGCGAACCGCCCTGTTGCGACGACGGGCTTAGTAGCTGGCCCGCAGGGTCACGCCAGAGAAGCTGCTGTAGGCCTTGACGCGTACGTAGTAGGTTCCCGACGGCGCGCTGATGCTGCAGGTTTCGGCGTTGCCGCTGCGATACGGACGGCAGGTATAGGCGGTATCGGTCGGCGCACTTCCGGCACGCACGTACAGATCCGCATCGCCGGTGCCGCCACTGATCGCCACCGTCAGCGGGCCGCTGCCAGCCGGCACCGCGATGGTGTAGTTCAGTTCCGCACCCGCCGCCGCGGCCAGCCCGGTGACCGGGGTGCCGTTGGTCAGCGTATTGCCACCGCCACCACCACCGCCGCCGCCACCATTGAGCGCGGCGGTGACGGCGGCATCGGCATTGACGATGCCCGCGCCACACCCGCCCGAACACGCGCCCGGCAGCGCGCGCGCGGTGTTCTTCAGCAGGGTCTCCACCGCCGCAGGCGTCAATGCCGTGGGGGCGACCGACTGCACCAGGGCGACCACGCCGGCCACATGCGGCGCTGCCATCGAGGTGCCGTTATAGGACGCGTAGCTGGCGCTGCCCGGCGTGGTGGTACCGCTGTTGAGGGTGGACAGCACCGCCGAACCCGGCGCGGAGACGTCGATGCCCGCGCCGAAATTGGAGTAGCTGGCCTTGGCGCCGGCCGAGGTGGTGGCTGCTACGGCGACCACGTTGTTGCAATTGGCGGGCAGCGCGGTGGAGACGTTGGCCGAACTGTTGCCGGCCGCCACCACCACGGTGGTGCCGCGCGAGACCGCGCCATTGATCGCGTTCTGCATGGTGACCGAACAGGCGCCGGTGCCGCCCAGCGACATGTTGATGACTTCTGCCGGATTCGGATTGGCCGGAACGCCGCTGACGCTGCCGCCGGACGACCAGATGATGGCATCGGAGATGTCCGACAGCGAGCCGCCGCAGCGGCCCAGCACGCGCACCGGAACCACCTTGGCATTGAAGGCGGTGCCGGCCACGCCGACGCCGTTGTTGGTCACCGCCGCCACCGTGCCGGCGACATGGGTGCCGTGCCAGCTGGAATTGGAAACCGGACATCCGGAGGTCGAGTTCCAGTCGCCTTCGTCGGCCGGATTGCTGTCGCGCCCATTGCCGTCGCGCGCGGTTGCCGCGTCGCTGATGAAGTCGTAGCCGGGCAGGATATTGGCGTTGAGGTCGGGATGGCTGGTGATGCCGGTATCGATCACGGCCACCACCACGTTGGCGCCGGTGGACTTGTCCCAGGCCGAACGGATGTTGAGCCCGGCATTGGTGGTGCCGAAGGCCCACTGCTCGGACAGGCGCGCGTCGTTGGGCGTCAGCGTGGCATGCAGCATCTGATCCACTTCCACTGCCTGCACGCTGGGATCGGCAGCCAGCTGGCGCATCAGCGCTTCGGCTTCGACACGGTCCAGCGCGCGATCGGCCTTGACCAGTTCCGGCCCCAGCGCCAGGCGCCTGACCGAATTCAACCCCAGCGCCTTACCGGCCTTGGCCGGCATCGCCCGTGCGGCGGTGCGCAGCGAGGTGCTCAGGGCGGTGGGATTGGCCAGCGCCGTAGCGCCGTCCTTGTAGGTCACGATGAACTTCTGATGGGTCGAGGCGCTGGCCAGGCCATCCAGATAGACCTCGCCGGCGAATGCCGGGGTTGCCAGCAGCAGGGAGGTGAGCGCAGTGGCGCTGACGACGGTGAGCGCGCGACGGCGCTTGCGGAACGACTCGTTCGACATCGAATTCCCTTCCAAATCAAAGAGAACCGCCTTAGCGGTGTAACCGGCAGTGCCCTCTTGGGTCAGTGCCGAGCCCCCGAATCGAGCCCCCTGTTATCGATCCGTTCAGCGAACCTACCGCAACAGAAACGAACTGGACAATACGAATTTGGCATTTTTTGAAACCAAATATCATTTTTGTGACACAGCGCAGCTGTGTTCAGCCCGCTTGACGTATTCAGAGGCGGCCGCCGCGTCGTTTTTGCTGCACAGCAGGTCAGGGCAGGCCAAAAAAAAGCCCCCGCACTGACGCGCGGGGGCCTGTTTTTGTCGCCAGGGTGTCGGCTCAGGACAGACGCACCAGCCAGCCATGGCGGTCCGGGACACGCCCATACTGGATATCGGTCAGCTCCTGCCGCAGCGACATGGTGACCTTGCCCGCCGGCGCGGCGAGATCGCCGACCGCGAATCCATCGCCCTTGAGTTCGCCGATCGGGGTGACCACTGCGGCGGTGCCACAGGCGAATACCTCGGAAATCTCACCGGACGCCACGCCCTGTTTCCACTCGTCGATCGCCACCTTGCGCTCGACCACGCGCATGCCGCGATCGCGCGCCAGCTGCAGGATGCTGTCGCGGGTGATGCCTTCCAGGATGCTGCCGGACAGCTCGGGGGTCACCAGCGTGCCGTCCCGGTAGACCAGGAACACGTTCATGCCGCCCAGCTCTTCGATGTACTTGCCTTCCACCGGATCCAGGAACAGTACCTGCGAGCACCCTTGCGCCTGCGCCTTCTGCTGCGGCAGCAGCGAAGCGGCATAGTTGCCGCCACACTTGGCCGCACCGGTCCCACCCTTGGCCGCACGCGCATAGTCGGTGGACAACCAGATCGACACCGGCGCCACGCCCTTGGCGAAATACGGGCCGGCCGGGCTGGCGATCACGTAGTACGAGGCCTTGTGCGCAGCGCGCACGCCCAGGAAGGCCTCGTCGGCAATCATGAAGGGGCGGAAATACAGGCTGGTCTCCGGTGCCGACGGCACCCAGCCGCCATCCACCGCCACCAACTGGCGCAGCGATTCGACGAACAGGTCCACCGGCAGCTCCGGCAACGCCAGACGGCGCGCGGAGCGCTGCAGCCGCTCGCCGTTGGCCTGCGGGCGGAAGGTCCAGATCGAGCCGTCGGCATGCCGGTAGGCCTTGATGCCTTCGAAGATCTCCTGGCCGTAGTGCAGCACCGATGCGGCCGGATCCAGCTGCAGCGGGCCGTAACCGCGCACCTGCGCGTCATGCCAGCCCTGCTCGCTGTTCCAGGAGATGGCGACCATGTGATCGGTGAAATGCAGCCCGAAGCCGGGCGCGGCCAGGATCACGGACAGTTCGTCGGCCGTGCGGGGCGACGGGGAACGGGTGGAAGCGAAGGACACGGACACCGGCAGATTCCTGTATGGCGGGCGGAAGGACGCAGCGCCACATCGGGTGACATGGCGCGTGACGATCAGAGCATGCCGGTCTCGAGACGGGCCGCTTCGGACATCATATGCCGGCCCCACGGCGGGTCGAACACCAGCTCCACGTCGGCCTCGGCAATGGTCGGGATCATTTCCAGCTTGCTGCGCACGTCGTCGACCAGGATCTCACCCATGCCGCAGCCAGGCGCGGTGAGGGTCATCTTGACGTCCACCCGGCGCTGGTCGTCTTCCTCGCGATGGCCCAGCACCGCCTCGTAGACCAGCCCCAGATCGACGATGTTGAACGGAATTTCCGGATCGAAACAGGTGCGCAGTTGCTGCCACACCAAGGCTTCGACTTCTTCGTCGCTGGCATTGTCCGGCAATTCCAGCCCGGGCGGGGCCTCCTTGCCGATCGCATCGCCATCCTTGCCGGCAATGCGGAACAGATTGCCCTCGACGAACACGGTATAGCTGCCACCCAGCGCCTGGGTGATGTAGCCGTAACTGCCTGCGGGCAGGGTCACCGAATCGCCCTGCGGCACCATGACGGCATCGCAATCGCGTTCGAACTGGACGGGTTCGCTGCTACGGGAATACATGGGCTGGATATGGGGCCGCGCCGGACGCGCGCAAGTCGGCCATTCTAGCCGACCAGGGCGATGCCGCTGCCGGTCGCGCCGCCGACGCTGCATTCCATCTGAAACACAGTCATCTGCAGCCAGCGTGACTCACGCCGCCAATGCAGCGCAAAACACGCCTTGCGCTCTATCATGTGTGCACTGTCAGGAGCCCCAATGCCGCCCACCTCCGCGTCCGCCAGAAGCGCCCACTGGCTCTGGCCCCCGCTCCTGTTGCTGGGAAGCGTCACCGCCCTCATCGCCTGGCTGCTGATCGCCCTTGCGCTGGGCAACCAGGCCGGCTGGATGGCCCTGCTGGTTGCGTTGGAAGTGGTCTGGATGCTGCGCCTGGGCACCTTGCGCGCGGGCCGGTTGCGCATCGGTGTGGCAGTGGCGACCACCACATTGATCATCGTCGGCGCCAACTGGGGCATCGCTTCGGCGCAACTGGGCGGGCCGCTGGGTCTGGACCCATGGACCTCCGCGCAGAAAATGGGCCCCGGGCTGGCCTGGACCCTGCTGCAACTGGCCAACAACGGTTTCGACCTGCTGTGCTACGCCACCGCGCTGGTGCTGGCGTGGTGGGCTGCGCGCTGAGCCGGGCGCGTTGAAAAGCGCTGCGCGTTTGCTGCGGGGCCCTTGCCCGCTCACCATCGCAGGACACGCTGCAAGTACGTCCATGCAAGCTCCGTGGCGGCATCCATGCCGCCAAGGGTCCCGCGACGGTGAGTGGGCAAGGACCAGTCATGTTGGTAGGTGTGCAGAGCGTTCAGAAGAGCAGCAAGCAAACTGCGCAACGCGGTGCCTTTATTCTTGGACAAAGCAATCAGCCAACTGTCTGGCGCGGTGTCCTTGCCGATTGCGGGACGCTGTGGCGGCATGGATGCCGCCACGCAGCCTCCAGGGACGGATTTACGGCGTGTCCCGCGAGCGGTGAGGGCACCGCGCCTTCGACTCACCCGGCTTTTGATCCGAGCGTGTAAAACGCACCCGCTAACGCCGCAACGGCAAACGATGCCCCGTGTTTGCCTCGAGCATTCGAGCGCACCTGGCAACCCATCCAAATCTCAATGCCCGCCCCCATCCAGCGCCTTCAGCTCGCTGACCAGCGCACCGGCGGCTTCCGCTCCATCGCCATACAGCATGCGGGTGTTGTCGGCGTAGAACAGCGCATTTTCGATGCCGGCGAATCCGGTCCCCTTGCCGCGCTTGATCACCACCGTGTTCCTTGAATTGACCACGTCCAGGATCGGCATGCCGTAGATCGGACTGGCCGGATCGGTCCTGGCCACCGGGTTGACCACATCGTTGGCACCGATCACCAGCGAGACGTCGGTGCTGGCGAATTCCGGATTGATGTCGTCCATGTCGGCGATCAGGTCGTAGGGCACGCCGGCTTCGGCCAGCAGCACGTTCATGTGCCCAGGCATGCGCCCGGCCACTGGATGGATGGCGAATTTCACCTTCACCCCGCGCGCGATCAGGCGCTGCGCCAGCTCCCAGATCTTGTGCTGCGCCTGCGCCACCGCCATGCCGTAACCGGGCACGATCACCACCCGCTCGGCGAAGGCCATCATCGCGGCCACGTCGCCTGCTTCGATCGGCTTCTGCGCGCCGCTGATCTCCTGCGCCTGCCCACCGCCGCCGAAATTGGAGAACAGCACGCCACTGATCGGCCGGTTCATCGCCTTGGCCATCAATCGGGTCAGCAGGATGCCGGCCGCGCCCACCATCATGCCGGCGATGATCAATGCCTCATTGCCCAGCACGTAGCCCTCGAACGCCACCGCCAGGCCGGTGAAGGCGTTGTACAGCGAGATCACCACCGGCATGTCGGCGCCGCCGATCGGCAGCGTCATCAGCACGCCCAGCGCCAGCGCCACCACGAAGAAGGCGATGATCGCCATCGGCTGCAGGCTGCTCGCCGCCCAGCCACCCAGCACCACCATGGCCAGCGCCACCACCAGATTGAAGGCCTGCTGGCCGGAGAAGGCCACCCGCCGGTCGAGCCGGCCGTCGAGTTTGGCCCAGGCGACGATCGAGCCTGACAGCGACACCGCACCGATCGCCGAACCGATCACCGCCAGCAGCACCGTGGTGGTGTCCGGCCGGCGTGCGGCCAGTTCGGCGATGGCCTGTGCGCTCCAGTGCGCGGTATCGCGGTTGACGAAGAACGAAAACCGCAGCAGCTCCACCGCCCCGATCGCCGCCGCCGAGCCGCCGCCCATGCCGTTGTACAGCGCCACCATCTGCGGCATGTCGGTGATGGCCACCTTCTTGGCCGACCACCACGCCACCCCGGTGCCGATCGCCAGCGCGGCCAGGATCAGCGGCACGTTGTGCAATTCGGGGAGCAGGAACGTGGCCCCGGTGGCGATCAGCATGCCCAGGCCGGCCCAGCGGATGCCGCTGCGCGCGGTCAGTGGCGAGGCCATGCGTTGCAGGCCCAGCAGGAACAGGGTGGCGGCCACCAGGTAGCTGGACTTCACCAGCCACGACAGCAACTCGGGCGTGGACACGTTCACGGCGCCTCCCCGCCCGGCGGCTTGCGGCTGGACTTGAACATGTCCAGCATGCGCTCGGTCACCACATAGCCGCCGGCCGCATTGCCGGCGCCCAGCGCCACCGCCACGAAGCCCAAGGCTTTTTCCAGCGTGGTGTCGGCGTGTCCCAGCACCACCATTGCCCCGATCAGCACGATACCGTGGATGAAATTGGAGCCGGACATCAGCGGCGTATGCAGGATCACCGGCACCCGCGAGATGATGACATGGCCGGCGATGGCCGCCAGCATGAAGATGTACAGCGCTACGAAACCGTCGCTCATCGTCTCTCGCTCCACTGGCCGGTGCGGCCCACCGATCATACCCATCCAACGGGCCTGTCAACCGAATCGGCACTCGGCCGTTGACGCCATATCGTCCTCACGGAAGCTACGCTGTGCTGGTGGGAACCCCTTTCGATCCGCAGCCTGCCGTCCCGGCCGCCGCCGCACCCGTCTCGCTGGATGCGTTTCTGGCCGGCATCGGCCCGCGCGCATTCCGCTTCGCCGAGGCCGGGCTGCGTCATCGCGAAGACGCGCTGGATGCGGTACAGGACGCCATGGTGAAGCTGCTCGGCTACCGCGAGCGCCCGGCCGAAGAGTGGACGCCGCTGTTCTGGAGCATCCTGCGCAGCCGCATCATCGACCTGCAGCGCCGGCGCAGTTTCCGCCTCAAGTTCTGGGCACCGGCCGAGCGCGCCGATGACGAAGGCCCGATCGACTGGGCCGACCCCGGCATCGGCCCGGTTGGCGAGCAGCAGCACCAGCAGGCCTACCAGCGGCTGGTGCACGCGCTGCGCGGCCTGCCGGCACGCCAGCGCGAAGCCTTCACCCTGCGGGTGCTGGAAGAGCTGGATGTGGCCACCACCGCCAAGGCGATGGGCTGCTCCGAAGGCTCGGTCAAAACGCACCTGTCGCGCGCCCGCGACGCATTGCAAAAACAGTTCGAGGATTTCCTGTGAAACGCTCCAACGATCCGGCCCAGTTCGATGCGCAGCTGCGCCAACTGCACGCCACTGCGCTCGGCAGCCTGCCGCCGCAGACGCTGGCACGCCTGCGTCAGGCCCGCCACACCGCGCCGGTCAGGCGCATGCGCCGCCATTGGCTGCTGGCCACAGCCTGTTCCGCGCTGCTGGCGGTTGGTATCGGCCTGCAATTGCAACCGAGCGTCGACACGCCGCCGCAAGCGGCACCGTCCGAGGCGATCGCCGACACCAGCGCCGGCGCCGAGACCGACGACCTTCTTTCGCAGAACCCGGACCTGTATGTCTGGCTCGGGTCCGACTCCGCACTGGCCATGGAATGAACACGATGACCCGCACCACCCGCCTGCTGCTGACCCTGTTGCTTTGCGTCGGGCCGTGCGCGCCGTTGCTGGCGCAGGACCGCCCGGCAGGACCGCCGGGGCCGCCGCCGCTGGACGGCCCCGGACCGCGTGGCCCAGGCCCGCGCAACGAGACGCCGATGCCGGAGTGGGACCGGCTCACCCCGCAGCAGCGTCAGGTGCTGATCGACGCCCTGCGCGAACGCTGGAACGACGTGCCCGAAGAACGCCCGCGGATGTATCGCCATGCAAGCCGCTGGCTGGACATGACGCCCGAGCAGCGCAAGCAGGCCAAGGCCGGCATGGACCGCTTCCGCAACATGAGCCCGGAACAGCGCCGCGAGGCCAGAGCGCTGTTCCAGCGGATGCGCACGCTCAACCCCGAGCAGCGCAATGCATTGCAGCAACGCTGGCAAAAGATGAGCCCTGCCGAACGCAGCACCTGGTTGCGCGAGCATCCGCCGACGGACGATTGAGCGTGCCGCCGGGGCGTGTGCCTGGCTGAGGCGGCTTTCTCCGGCAGACTGGACAGCTGCGGTCGCGGTTGGCCAGCACCGATGCGTCGTGGCAATGCTGACGATCATGCATTCGGCGTGGATCCTGTCTCGCGCAACGGGCGGTTGCCGCCGAGCGCTGTGCGTGTCCGCCGCCGAGCGCGATGTATGTCCGGCAACTGGCGCAGTGGTTGTTCGTTGACGGACGAGGCCGCAAGACCGGGCGACTTCGCACCTCGCACCGCGCACTGCTACGGCATGGCCGTCCGGGATGCAGCCGACTGCACCTGCGTCAAGTGCGCTCGCGCCACACGCCTGCATCCGGAGCCACCCGCCAGCGCTTGAATAAGAGCAGCTAACAGAACGGCTGCGCTCCCCGCCAGGCGGGCGCGGCCGGTGCTCGGAATCGGCATGTACCACTCGTACACTGCGGTTCCTCCGCGCCGTCCACACCCACCGGACGACCGCTCGCTACGTTCTGTTAGCCGCTCTAAGTCTACGTACTGACGCGTCACGCAGCAGGCGCTGCCGACCAGCGCGTCCTGGCCAGCAGTTCGTCGTCCCAGTCGAACGCCAGCGCGCCATCCTTGATCACCAATGCCGCGAACGCATAGACGTTGCGCGCGAACATTTCGCTGGCGTGCACCGCGCCCTGGCTGGCGAGGTTGAGCGGCCCGGCGATCGCCACGCCGTCCAGGTCATAGGTTTCGCCGGGGCGGGTGGCCGCGCAATTGCCGCCGGTTTCCGCGGCCAGGTCCACGATGACGCTGCCGGCGCGCATGCCGTGCACCATCTCGGTGGTCACGATCTTCGGCGCGGGCCGCCCCGGCACCGCCGCCGTGCAGACCACCACATCCACGCCCTTGAGGTGTTCGGCCAGGCGGCGCTGCTGTTCGGCGCGTTCGTCGTCGGTGAGTTGCCGCGCATAGCCGCCCTCGCCGGCGGCGCTGACGCCCAGATCGAGGAAGCGCGCGCCCAACGAGGCGATCTGCTCGCGCGTCTCCGGGCGCACATCGAAGCCTTCCACCTGCGCGCCCAGCCGCTTGGCGGTGGCGATCGCCTGCAGTCCGGCGACCCCGGCACCGATCACCAGCACCTTGCACGGACGCATGGTGCCGGCCGCGGTCGTCAGCATCGGGAAGAAGCGCGGCGCAAGCTGCGCGCCGATCAGGACCGCCTTGTAGCCGGCCATGCCGGCCTGCGAACTCAACACGTCCATGGCCTGCGCGCGCGTGGTACGTGGCAGCCGCTCCAGCGGGAACACGATCAACCCGCGCTCGGCAAACGCCTGCGCGCGCGCCGGGTCCGCATCGGGCGACAGCATGCCGATCACCACCGTCTGCGGCCTGCATTGCAGCAGCAGCTCGGTCGGCGGCGCCTGCACGCAGAGCACCATATCGGCCAGGGCGAGACTCTGCGCATCGGCCACGTGCGCACCGGCGGCGACATAAGCCGCCTCGTCCATGCTGCTGGCGCGGCCGGCGTCCGGCTCGATCCACACGCTGGCGCCAAGCGCGACCAGCTTTCTGACCGTTTCCGGCGTTGCCGCCACCCGGCGTTCGCCCGCCGCCCGCTCTTTCAGCACCAGTACCTGCACAGCCATGGTTGCTCCGGTCGCACGCCCAGTCGCCGCGATGCTAGCAGAGCGCAGCGCGTGGGCCGGCGGTGCGCTCGTGCGTATTGCAGCCGGTATGCAGCCGGCAGGTCTGACGCCCTCACTCCCGCTGGCTGTTCGCGGCACGACAACGCGTCGGGCATCGGAGCGCTGCGGCACCGGTGCCCGCGTGCCTGCAGGGCAGCACTGTGATCCCGCCGGCGCCGTACGTCCGAGCCGATGGGACAATCGTGGATGAAGCGCCCTGCTCCGGCGCGCCACCGGGCATCCGCGGTCTGCGGCGCTCCGGCCGCCGGCAGACCACGGACGTTGGACCGCGCTACGGCTCGAGCAAGCCCTTCAACAATGGCGCGAACAGGACCTCGGGGGGCATCGCGGACAGCGCCTCGTGCTTGCGATCGATCGCCAGCGATGCATAGCCATGCACCGCGCTCCAGGCCAGCAACGTGCGTTGCTCCAGCAGTTCGCGGGCCGGAGCGCTGCCGTGACGTGCGATCCATTGCGCCCGCAGCGTCTCGCGCAGGCACGCCATGGCCGCCCCGCTGGCCTGCACCAGCCGTGGCAGGGTGCGCGCCCGCACATCCAGACCCAGCATCATCCGGAACTGCTGCGGAAACGCGAGTGCGAAGCGGATGTAACCCAGCCCGCCTCCCAGCAACGGATCGGCCGACTCCCGCTGGGTGGCCACGATGCAGTCGAGCATGCGCTCGTAGCCATCGGCGGCCAACTCCGTCAACAACCCTTCCAGCGAACCGAAGTGGTGGGCCGGCGCAGCGTGCGAAACCCCGGCCCGGCGCGCGCATTCGCGCAGCGTGAGCCCGCGCAAGCCGGATTCGCCAAGCAGCTCCCAGCCGGCGCGCCGCAACGCGGCAGGCAGGTCGCCATGGTGATACGCCGTCGGGGTCTGTGCTCGCGCCATCGGCATTCGCTTATCGGGACTCCAGTGCAGCAGATAATCTTGACGCTGACAAGTTTTCAGCGCCAGACTTGCCCGCATCTTGCCATCGACAAGATTGACGCTCCCCATCACCAGGAACCTCCATGAGTTTTCCCATTGCCAGGCTGCGCGCGCGTCTGCTGCGCCTCGTACTGGCCGGCGCCAGCCGACTGGCGCCCGGCCCGACTGGTCGCTATCTGGCCCGCCGTTTCGTCACCCCAGCTCCGTCCGGACGCCGGCAGGCAGCCGCCATTGCCGCCACACTGGACGATGCACAGCGGCAGAGCCTGGGCATCGACGGCCTGGAGATCGCGGTGTACCAATGGGGCGATCCCGCACAGCGGCCGTTCGTGCTGCTGTCGCACGGCTGGGCCAGCTACGGGCTGCGGTTTGCCGCCTGGGTGCCGCAGTTGCGCGCACTTGGCTACGCGGTGGTCGCCTTCGACCAGGCGGCGCACGGGCTGAGCGGCGGGCAGATCAGCAATCTGCCGCATTTTTCGAAGATCCTCGGCCAGATCGGCCGCCACTTCGGGCGCCCCGCCGTGTTCATCGGTCACTCGTTGGGAACGGCTGCGGCGGTGTTCGCCGACGATCCGGCATGGCGGCCGGCGCGCTATGTCATGATCGCCCCGCTGGTGGCGCCGGCCGGCAGCGCCAGGCGTCAGTTTCAGGCGGCGGGCATCGCGCCTGCGGCCTTCGCACCCTTCGAGACCTGGCTGATCCAGTTGATCGGCGCCTGTTTCGCCGATTTCGACGCCACCGCGCGCCTGCCGCAGTTCGATCGCCCGGCGCTGATCATCCACGACCGCCGCGATCGCGAAACGCCGTGGGAAGAGGGCGCCCGCTTCGCCGCCCTGTGGCCGGGTGCGCAGTTATTCAGTACGGAAGGGCTCGGGCACAATCGCATGGTCGATCACCCCTCGGTGATTGCGCGGGCCCTGGACTTCATCGGGCCGGCGGCGCCGTAACCGCGTGCGCGATCCGGCGCGTGCGCCGACTGCGATCGCCGTCAGCGCGCGGTGTCCTGTGCGGACCGCGCGTTGTTGCGCCATCGGTCCGCATCATTCGCCCACGCCGCGCCGGGACGGCGCTCAATGCACCGTGCTGTTGGTGTGCAGCGGATCCAGTCGGTCGATCACGCCCTGCATCGCGCTGTCGAACGCACCGTCGTTGATGTGTTCGCGCAGGCGACCCAACCGCACCATCACCGCCAATTCTTCCGGCGACGCCACGCAGAAACGCACGCCGCGCCGGTTGACGAACAACAGGCGCTGCGAGATCGGGCTCACCCACGACAGCTTGCCCGCCTGCACCTTGCCGTCCTTGTCGACGAAATCCAGCCAGGTGCCGATATCCATCGCGCGGAAACGCTCGGCGTCGGCGCTGTCGGTGCTCTGCGCCACCGCTTCGGCGCCCAGTACCACACTGACGCTTTCGGCCGCCGGTGGCGGCAGGTTGACCTGCGGCAGTTCCGGCAATGCCTTCTCCAGTTCCGGGCGCGCCTCGGCGATCGCCTGCAAGGTATCGTGCAGCGCGGTGATCGCCACCACTGCCGCATCCCCGTGCAGGCCAACGCTGGCGAAAACGCGGTGCAGGGCCGGCTGCCAGACCTGCAGCCACGGCTTGCCGATGATGTGGCGGCGCGCCTCGCCCAGCTCTTCTAGCACCCCATCGGCCAACGCCAGCGCTTCCAGCGTGCCCGGACCTTCTTCGCCGTCGCGCAGGATCGCCATGGTCAGATGGTGCAACCAGGGTTGACGCAGGAAATCCTCGACCGCCTTGGGCAGGCCCGCACCGTCGGGGACGCGCTGCTCCAGTTCCGCCAGCGCGCGACCACGCGCCAGCTCCAGCTTCTCCTGCCCACGCTGGGTCTCGGTGGCGCGACGCTCGGCGATTTCCACCCGCCGGCGGTGCTGGGACAGGAAATCGCGGAATTCCTCTTCAAGGGTCAGGAAGATGGCCAGGTTCTCGTTGAACTCGGCCACCAGCCGGTCGACGATCTCCTCCACCTTGCCCATCAGTACGCGCTCGGCCGGGCTGTCGCCGGTGTTGCCTTCGCAGGCCTCGGCCAGCGAATTGAGCAGGCGCCGCGCCGGATGGGTCTTCTGCACGAACATCTTGCGGTCCAGCAGCGCGACCTTGACGAACGGCACCACCAAGCGGCCGATCATCTCGCGCGAGCGGCTTTCCAGGTCGCGCTCGTCCAGCATCACGTCGAACAGCATGCCGACCAGATCGATGGCGTCTTCGTCCATCGGATCGAGTTTTGCGGTGGCCGGGTCCACGCCCAGCCGCGTGGCGCTGTTGAGTACTTCGTTCTTCAACCGCTGCGCGAGCGATTCGTTGTCGTCGCCGATCGCCGCCTGCAGGGTCGCGCTGGGCGTGGCCTGCAGCAGCGACAGCACCGACATCATTTCGCGCTGGCTCAACGGGCGCTGCTGACCGACCGCCACCGACGCGGCAGACGCGGCGCTGTCGCGCACGTTGCGGGTCTGCTGCAGCAGCTCGTGCAGCGCATCCAGCAGCATGCCCTGGCTACCGCCGGGATGATCGGCATCGCCACCGTCCACGCCGCCGGCTCCGACACCCTCGGCATGACCGCGCTGGGCGGCCGCCTGCATGCGCCCGCGGCTGTGCGCCCAGCGGTCCAGGAAACGGTTGGCCCAGGCCGGCGCGTACTGATCGCTCGAATCGTCGCCATCGCCACCCTGCATTTCGGCCTGTGCCTCGGGCGCGGCGCCACGCGCGGGCACGCGCGGCGGCGGGCGCTTGGGCTGGGAGATCTCGGGCATCACCCCGGCCTTGGCCAGGGTCTCGTCCAGCCGCGCATACAGCTTGCCGATCGGCTCGGCCAGATCGCGCTCGCACAGCTTGATCAGCACCAGGCGCACTTCCGGCGCCAGGTCGCAGGTGGCGAAGGCTTCATGGATGGCCACGCCCAGGTGTTCCGGGCCGAACGGATTGGTGTCGGCCACCAGTTCCAGCCCGCCGGCGATCCAGCCCAGCCGGCGATCGACCCGTGCCAGCACCTGCTTGAAATCGCGCAGCAGCACCGTGGCCAGGTTGCGCACCGCCAGCCGCGACTCGAGCACGTGTTCGGGCACCAGGCTCAGTGGACCCACCCCCATGTCGCCCGCCAGCACCACCTCGGCCGACAACGGTGTTCCCAACAGCAACGCCTGCCAGCCGTCTTCGAGCTGTTGGCGAAATCGTGTCGCCACTTCCTCGCGCTTGCGCCGCAATTCGCGCATGCCATCAAGGAACAGCAATTGCGAGGTGCCAGCCGATTCGGCGCGATCGAACAGCACATCGTCGAAGTGTGCCACTGCAGCAGCGAATACCTGCGCGAGCGCCGGCACGAACACGTCGTGGGCCTGCTCGAGCAAGCGTTGGTCACGGCCCGGGTGTCCCGACGGACTGGGCTGGAAGGTCATGCGCAAAGGCTCCCCGCCTCTGCAGGCGTGAAAATTTTCAACCGAGAAGTAACAGACGCGGCCCCAAATTCCGCCCACGCATGGTAGGCGTTTCGCTCGACCGCTAAGTGTGACACATATCCCACTTTACTCGTGACCGCCCAGGGATGCCGTTCGGACAGCCATCCTAGCCCGCAACGCCGTGGTGGAGCCTGCCTTCGATCGTCATACCCCGGCTGGGGTTAAGCGTTCAGCGTGCTGGCGGTCGAGCCCGTCGATCACGTCCTGCATGGCGCCGTAGAAAGCATCGTCCTGCCGATGCAGCCGTACCCGTTCCAGCCCGACCATCATCGCCAGTTCTTCGGGCGAAGACACGCACAGCCGACCGCCACGTCGGTTGACGAACATCAGCCTTCCGGAAATCGGGCTGATCCACGAGAGTTTGCCGGCCTGCACACGTCCGGCGCGATCGACGAAATCCAGGCTGGTGCCGATCGGCAGGGCGCTGAAAAAGTCGGCGGTGATGCGATCGAACTGCAGGGGTGTGTCGGCATCGAGTAACGGCGGCAGCGGATCGGCAGCGGGCTCGGCCGGCCCCTGCGGCAGGTCCGATGCGATCGTCATCGAGCCCGGCACCTCCGGAGTGGAGGCCACGGATTCCGGACCCAGCGCGCGTTGCAGCTCCCGTATCGCCTGCTCGACCATCGGCGGTGCCAGCCCCGCCAGCGCACCGACCTGCCGCAGTGGCGCATGCAGTTCCTCCAGCCCGTCCTCGGCGCGACCCACCCGATCCAGCACCGCATCGCCCAACGCCAGCGCGGCATCCAGCACCGGGCCGGTGCCATCGCCGCGCAAGGCGGCCTGCTGCACGGCGGGATGCCAGATGCGGCTGAGGAACTGCTCGACCGCCGGTGGCAGCGGTCCGCGCGCCAACCGTTCGGCCAGCGCGCGCGAGGCCATGTCGCGGGCACGCTCGCGGCGCTCGTCGGCGCGCTGCAATTCGTTGGCGCGGCGCTCGGCGATCTCCACCCGGCGCCGGTAGTGCTCATGCGCGGCGCCGAATTCGGCCTCCAGCGCCAGGAACACCGCCGGATGCTCGTCGAAATCGCGCACGATGGCAGCCACCACCGCGGCCGCCTGCGCCAGCAAGCCCTGTTCGGCAGCCGTCTCGCCAGCATTGCCATCGCAAGCGTCCACCAGCAGATTGAGCAGACGCCGCGCCGGGTGGCCGTCGCGCACGAACAGATGCCCGTCGAGCATTGCCAGCTTGGCCATCGGCACCAGCAACTGCCCGAGCAGGCCGCGCTGGGCCGCCGACAGCTGGCTCTGGGCCAGGATCGCTTCGAACAGCAGCGCGATCAGATCCAGCGCATCGGCATCGCTCGCATCGAATCGGCTGCTGGCCGGATCCACGCCCAGCGAGCCCGCCGCACGCCGGAGTTGCGCGCGCAGTCCACGCGGCAACCCCATCCCGACCCCCTCGATGCCCTCGAAACCGCCGCCGGGCATGGTCTGCAGCAGCGACAACGCCGACACCACTTCGCGTGGCGACAGCACGCGCTGATCGCCCACCACTGCGGCGTCGACCTCCGGTTCGCGTGCCTGCCGGGCTTGCTGCAGTCGCCGGTGCAATGCCGCTGGCAGCACCTCGCGATCGCCGCGCACGTGCACGTCGATCGCCTCGACCCCGGCCAGCGCGCCCTGCCCGCCCGCCCAATCGGCGAAGAAGCGCGCGATCCAGTCCGGCGCGTCGGTCACAGCGTCGCTGTTCGCCCGACCCGGCCGCGGGATGCCGCTGCGGCGCTGCCGGGCCTGCGGCAGCTCGCGCAGGCGTGCGACCTGCGCCAGCGCCTGTTCGAGCTCGGCGTAGCGCTGCCCCACACGCGGCATCAGTTGCTGCTCGCAGACCTTGAGCACCGCCAGATGCACCTTCGCCGTCAACGTCACGCCCTGGAGCGCCTCGTACAACGCAACCCCCAGATGCTCCGGACCGAACGGATTGCTGTCGCCATCGATACGCAGCCCGCCGGCGATGAAACCGAGGTAGCGGTTGAGCCGCATCAGCTCCGGCCGCCACCGATGTTGCAGCGCGCCGGCCAGGTTGCGTACCGCCAGCCGCAGCTCCAGATCGTGTTCGGGTAACAGGGTCAGTCCAGCGGCGCCGCGCGCCAGGGTGCGTTCGGCCGACAGCGGACGCCCCGACTCCAGCCCCTGCCAGGCTTTGGCCAGATGCGCGCGGAATCGCGCGGTGATCGGCTCGCGCTGCCGGCGCAGCGCCTGAATCGCCTCCAGGAAATCGTTCTGATCCCTGCCTGCGTCGGCGGCCAACTGGAACAGCGCCTGCGCCAGCACGTCCTGCACGTCGATGAACGCATCGGCCAGCGGCACCAGTACGAGATCGCGCACCTGATCGAGCAACTGCGGGTTGCGGCTGGGCAGCGGGTCGGTGGAAACGAACTGGGTCATCGGACGACGCACGCAACGAAACGAGGGGGGGCGGATACCCTGCGGCAAGCGGGGTCAGGCGGGTGCGAACGGCGCCCGGGGTTGCAGTGTACGTGGGCTGCGGCAGGGTACCGCGCGGTGTATCGGCCCGACCGCATGCCGCCGCCGGCATCGGGTGCGTACAGGCACGCCGGGCCTGCCCGGTGCGTACCGTCGCGTGCGGCGGCCGTTGGGTAGCGCCCGTCTATACTCGCCGCATTCGTTCGCAGAACTCTTACCCCATGCACGCACCGTATTCGTTACAGGCGCTGGATGCGCGTCGCTCGGTCCCCTCCAAACAACTGGGCGAGCCCGGCCCGGACGATGACACGCTGTTGCGCATGCTCGCCTCGTCCGTAAGGGTGCCCGACCACGGCAAGCTGGTGCCGTTCCGCTTTCTGCGCATCGGCGGCGACGCCCGCCATGCCCTGGGTGACTTCCTTGCCGAGCGTACCCAGGCCGCCGATCCGCTGGCGCCGGCGGCGGCGGTGGAGAAGGACCGCAACCGTTTCAACGATGCGCCAGTGGCGATCGCGGTAATCGCCACGCTGCAGCCGGACCACAAGGTGCCCGAGCAGGAACAACTGCTGACTGCCGGCTGCGTGTGCTTCGCGCTGCTGCAGGCCGCGCAGGCGCACGGCTTCGGCGCGCAGTGGCTGACCGGCTGGATGGCCTACGACCCGGCAGTGAGCGGCTACCTGGGCCTGCAGGAACACGAGCGCATCGTCGGCTTCATCCATATCGGCACCCCGCGCATGCAGGTGCCCGAACGCGAGCGGCCCGATCCGCGCGCACTGCTGCGCGACTGGACGCCATGAACACGCTGCCCAGCGCCATTGCGGCGGCGCTGCCGGGCGGCCCACGACCGCAGCCGCTGTATCTGGTGGATGCCAGCCTGTACGTGTTTCGCGCCTGGCACTCGATTCCGGACGAATTCCAGGATGCGCAGGGCTGGCCGACCAACGCGGTACACGGATTTGCGCGCTTTCTGCTCGACCTGCTCGAACGCGAGCATCCGCAGCACATCACCATCGCCTTCGACGAAGCGCTGGACAGCTGCTTCCGGCATGCGATCTACCCCGCCTACAAGGGCAACCGCGAACCCGCGCCGGATGCCTTGCGCCGGCAGTTCGCGCATTGCAAGGCGTTGTGTGCGGCGCTCGGCCTCAGCGTGCTCGCCCATCACCATTACGAAGCGGATGATCTGATCGGCAGCGCCCTGCACAACGCACGCGGGCACGGCCTGCGCGGCATCATCGTCTCGGCCGACAAGGATCTGTCGCAACTGCTGGCCGAACACGACGAGCAATGGGATTACGCACGCAATCTGCGCTGGGGCATGGACGGGGTGAAAGCACGCCATGGCGTGCATGCGCACCAGATCGCCGATTACCTGGCGCTGTGCGGCGATGCGATCGACAACATTCCTGGCGTCACCGGCATCGGCGCCAAATCGGCAGCCGTGCTGCTGGCGCATTTCGGCAGTCTGGATGCGCTGCTGGAGCGTATCGACGAGATCCCGTTCCTGCGTCTGCGCGGCGCGGCGCAGATGGCGGTGCGGCTGCGCGAACAGCGCGAACATGCGTTGCTGTGGCGCCAGCTCACCACCATCGCGCTGGATGCGCCGCTGGACCTGACCGCCACCGGTTTCACGCGTGCGCCGGCCGATACCGACATGCTGACCGGGCTGTGCGACAGCCTGCGTTTCGGGCCGCTCACGCGTCGCCGCCTGCAGGCTGTCTGCGCGCACGCGACACCGCCGCTCCCTCCCGTTTCCCTGTCCCAAGGCCCGACTGCATGAACCGACACGACACCCCGCCCACCGTGGTCTACGAAGGAAAGTACCAGCGCATGGTCGTCCGCGGCACCTGGGAGTATTCCGAGCGCGTGCATGCCGGCGGCCTGGCCGCGATCATCGTGGCAGTGACCCCGGACGATGCGATGCTGTTCGTCGAGCAGTTCCGCGTGCCGCTGCAGGCCCGCACCATCGAAATGCCGGCCGGGCTGGTCGGCGATGTGCATGCCGGCGAGTCGATCGAGCTGTCGGCGATCCGCGAACTGGAGGAAGAAACCGGCTGGACCGCCGAACACGCCGAAGTGCTGATGATCGGCCCCACCTCGGCCGGCGCCAGCAGCGAAAAGATCGCCTTCGTGCGCGCTACCGGGCTGCGCAAGGTCGGCGACGGCGGTGGCGATGCCAGCGAGGACATCACCGTGCACGAAATTCCGCGCGCGCAGGCCGGCGCCTGGCTGGTGCAGAAGATGGCCGAGGGCTACCAGATGGACCCCAAGCTATGGGCCGGCCTGTACCTGGCCGACCACGCGCTGGATGGCACCCCGCGTGGTTGATGCAGCAATCGAGCCATTGCTCGGCGCCGGGGATCCGGCGCCGTTCACCGTTCACAACGCGCAGGCCGCATCGCCCTGGCTGTTGATTGCCGACCATGCCGGCCAGCGCGTGCCGGCACGGCTGGCCAACCTGGGCCTGCCGCAGCGCGAGCTGGACCGCCATATCGGCTGGGACATCGGCATTGCGCAGGTCACCCGCCTGCTGGCCGAGGCGCTGGATGCGATTGCCATCACCCAGACCTATTCGCGGTTGGTGATCGACTGCAACCGGCCCGATGGCGCTGCCAGCCGGATGCCGGAGATCAGCGACGGCACCACGGTGCCCGGCAATCTGCAGCTGAGCCCGACTGAGCGCCAGCAGCGCATCGATGCCATCTTCGCGCCGTATCACGGCCGCATCGCCGCCGAGCTGGACGCGCGTACAGCACGCCGGCAACCGACGCTGCTGGTGTCCATGCACAGCTTCACCCCGGTGATGGCCGGCCAGGCGCGCCCCTGGCACGCCGGCGTGCTGTACCACCGCGACACCCGGCTGGCGCATCGCCTGCTGCACGCCTTGCGCGCGGAACCGGACCTGGTGGTTGGCGACAACCAGCCGTATGCGGTCAGCGATGCCACCGACTACGCCATTCCGGTCTACGGCGAAGGCCGCGGCCTGCCGCATGTGGAACTGGAGATCCGCCAGGACCTGATCGCCGATACCGCCGGGCAAACCGCGTGGGCGCAGCGATTGGCGCGCCTTCTTCCACCGTTGGCCGATGGGTTGCTGCAGCGCTGATCGGGAGCGAACCAAACACCTGGATGCAGGGCGCGTTCGACGAAAGGAGGAAGCACGATGACGGAGACTCTATTCGAAGCCGATGAGCGCACGATGGAGAACCTGATGGAGGGCCCATGGGCCAGCATCGAGGGAAAAACCCATGGGCTGTCGCGCAGGACTGCATTGTTCAACAAGAGCGGCTTCGAAAAATACAGCCACCTTATCGATGCGTATGGGTGTGACGGATTCGCGATCGCGCCTGAGGATGTCGTGCAGGGCGAGTTGAAGGCGCATTTTTCGCCAGATTTCAGCAAGATAAGAAATCGCGACGCGATCGTCGAGATCGGCATCCTGGGCAATGGCGTCTTCGCGGAAGACTTCGACTATGACGTGTTCAAAAGCTTCAGCAACGTCAAAGGACTCACGACACAGAACGTGTCTTTCGGCCCCCTCCTTCCAACCCTCTTCCCCGCGATTGAAACGTGGCAGAGCCTTGACTGGAAAAGCAACAAGCTCCACTCCCTCAACGGTGGCTGGACCAAACTTGTGCGTCTTTCCGTCCACGGATTTGGCGGGTCGCTGGACGTCTTCGACGACCGCCCCATTCGCAAGCTTTTCCTGATCTCGTCAACGATAAAGAAGATCGACGAGATTGCACGCTGCACCTCACTTGAAGTCTTGCAGTTTGTCGCCTGCCGCCTTGCCGGCGACGTCTCATCACTCTCGCGCCTCGCACAGCTGCGCGCGCTACGCTTTGAAGGCAAAAATAAACTGCAAGGCTGGGAGTTCCTGCACAGCGAAACCTTACGGAATTTCTGGGCAACGGATCTGCCGTGCCGCTTCCGTCCAGAACAATTTCCACACATCGAAAACTATGTCATCAACACCTACCGGAACAGGGACCCGTTCCGAATGGTTGTTGGCGATCCAGATGCGATCGAAGACACATTCGCCAGCATCTTCAACGAATAACACTCCGCATCGACACCAGGCTGGTAATGGGCGTAGTTGAATCGCATGAGCAACGCGCTTTCGCGTAGATACGAAGCGCAGAAAGATCAATGCTGCGCTCGATGCGCACCAGTGGCGTGGCCTAGATCGGCCACGCACCATGGCTGGCGTGATGGTGTGGTGGCTGCGTGCAGCGGGTGCGGCCAGGCCATGATGGCAGCCGCACCCGTTGGGATCGCTCAGGCGAACCGGTCTGTGGCGCGCACCAATGCATCGACGTTTTCCGGCTCGAATGCCGAGTGCCCCGAGGCCGGGCTGATCTGCAGCTGCGCCTTCGGCCAGACCTTGTGCAGATCCCAGGCGCTCTGCAGCGGGCAGACCACGTCGTAACGGCCGTGCACGATCACGCCGGGGATGTCGGCGATGCGATGCGCATCACGCAACAGCTGGCCTTCCACCTCGAAGAAGCCCTGGTTGACGAAGTAGTGGTTTTCGATGCGCGCAAAGGCCAGCGCAAAGTGCGCGTCCTCATGCCCGGTGACGAAGTCCTGATCCACATGCAGGAAGCTGGTGGCGCCTTCCCACACGCTCCAGGCCTTGGCGGCGGCCAGCCGGGTGGCCTCGTCGTCGCTGGTGAGGCGGCGATGGAACGCAGCGATCAGATCGCCGCGCTCGTCCTGCGGAATCGCATTGATGTAGTGCTCCCAGGCATCCGGGAACAGCCGGCTGGCGCCCTCCTGGTAGAACCATTCCAGCTCGAAGCGACGCAACAGGAAGATGCCGCGCAGCACCAGCTCGGTGACCTGTTGCGGATGGGTCTGCGCATAGGCCAGCGCCAGCGTGGAGCCCCAGCTGCCGCCGAACACCTGCCAGCGCTCGATGCCCAGATGCGTGCGCAGGCGTTCGATATCGGCCACCAGATCCCAGGTGGTGTTGTCGACCAGATCGGCATGCGGCGTGGAGCGGCCGGAGCCGCGCTGGTCGAACAGCACGATGCGGTACTTGGCCGGGTCGTGGAAGCGCCTCATCTTGGCGTTGCATCCGCCGCCCGGGCCGCCGTGCAACAGGACCACCGGCTTGCCCTGCGGGTTGCCACACTGTTCGAAGTACAGCGTATGGCGGTCGTCGACCTTCAGGCTGCCCTGCTCGTAGGGGGCGATCTCGGGATAGAGCGTGCGCATGCGTCGGTCCTGGCGAAAACCGCCATTGTATCGGCCAGCGGCAATGGGCATCGCCTGCGCTTCGCCCCAAGGCGCGCGCATGCGTCCGCAACACGCACGGCCGGTGCGCCGCAGCGGCCGCCGGCATCAGGCTGCGGCGCTGGTCTCCCAGCAGCCCAGGCTGACGCGCTCGCGCAATTCCAGATCCGGATGGGTGGCGACCCGGGCGAATCCGCGCATGCGCAGCATTGCCGCCACCGCCGCCCCCTGATCCCAACCATGTTCGAGCAACAACCAACCGCCCGCGCGCAGATGCGCCGGCGCCCCGTCCACGATCAGCCGAATGTCGTCCAGTCCGTCGTCGCCAGAGGCCAGCGCGCTGGCGGGCTCGTGACGCAGGTCGCCCTGGTCCAGGTGCGGGTCGCCGGCCGCGATGTAGGGCGGGTTGCTGGCGATCAGGTCGAAGCGCTCGGCCGCCAGTGGCACGAACCAGTTGCCGGGACGGAACTGCACGTTCGATAGATGGTGGCGATCGGCATTGCGCTGGGCGATGGCGAGCGCGGCCGCACTGGCGTCGGTGGCGACCACCTGCGCCTGCGGCCGTTCGCTGGCAATGGCCAGTGCGATCGCGCCGCTGCCGGTGCCCAGATCGGCCACCCGGCGACCAGGTGCACGATCCAGCCGCTCCAGCGCCAGTTCGACCAGGGCTTCGGTATCGGCGCGCGGAATCAGCGTTGCCGGCGAGACCTCCAGATCCAGCGTCCAGAAGCCACGCGAACCGGTCAGGTAGGCCACCGGCTCGCCCGCCGCGCGCCGCTGCACCAGGGCTTGGAATGCGGTGCCGACGGCCGCCGGCACCGGATCGCGGCCATGCGTGAACAGCCAGGCCCGATCGCGGCCCAGCGCATGCAGCAGCAGCGGCTCGGCATCGCTGCGATCAATGCGCTCGGCCGCCTGGCGCAGCAGTTGGTCGGCCGGAAGACCGCTGGACACATCGCTCATACGGATCATTCACTTGTGCGAAACCTCGGCCTCCCATTATCCGAAAGGGAACGGCGCGCCGCATCGGCAGATGGCATCTGCAGAATCGATAGGCATGGGCTATCTATTTAATTCCATCAATCGATTTGAGGAATCTATCGATCCTGCCTACCATGGCGCTTGTTCCATCCCCCGCCCCCCTTCACCGCACGAGGAAATTGAATGTCTCTCATCAACACCCAGGTCCAGCCGTTCAAGGCGAATGCGTACCACAACGGCAATTTCATCGAAGTCACCGAAGCCAGCCTGAAGGGCAAGTGGTCGGTGCTGATCTTCATGCCGGCCGCATTCACCTTCAATTGCCCGACCGAAGTGGAAGACGCTGCCGACAACTACGCCGCGTTCCAGAAGGCAGGCGCCGAGGTCTACATCGTCACCACCGACACGCATTTCTCGCACAAGGTCTGGCACGAAACCTCCCCGGCCGTGGGCAAGGCGCAGTTTCCGCTGATCGGCGACCCGACCCACAAGCTGACCCGCGCCTTCGGCGTGCATATCGAAGAAGAAGGCCTGGCGCTGCGCGGCACCTTCATCATCAATCCGGAAGGCGTCATCAAGACCCTGGAAATCCACGACAACGCGATCGCCCGCGATGTCACCGAAACGCTGCGCAAGCTGACCGCTGCACAATTCGTGGCCAACAATCCTGGCCAGGTCTGCCCGGCCAAGTGGAAGGAAGGCGCCAAGACCCTGGCTCCGTCGCTGGATCTGGTCGGCAAGATCTAAGCCGTCCACCGCATCCCTGGCCCGATGTTCCGGGCCGGGGGTGAACCGGAGCCGGTGCCGGTGCGCTCGCCCGCCATCGCCAGCTCGCGCCCGACCTCGCGCCGGCTGCGGTTCACCTCTCCCCTCCCCAGGCGAACTGCGTCCGCGCAGCGACGTCACGCCCTCCCCTTGCCTATTCCCAGGAGTTCTCCGTGTTGGATGCCAATCTCAAGACCCAGCTGACCGCCTACCTGGAACGGGTGACGCGCCCGATCCAGATCCATGCATCGATCGACGACAGCCCCGCCTCGCGCGAAATGCTCGACCTGTTGGAGGACCTGGTGCTGCTGTCGGACAAGATCACCCTGGAAGCGCATCGCGACGACGACCAGCGCAAGCCCTCCTTCGCGCTGACCACGCCGGGCCAGGACATCTCGCTGCGCTTTGCCGGCCTGCCGATGGGTCATGAATTCACCTCGCTGGTGCTGGCGCTGCTGCAGGTGGGCGGGCACCCTTCCAAAGCGACCGCCGAGCTGATCGAGCAGGTGCAGCACCTGGAAGGCGACTACCGGTTCGAAACCTATTTTTCGCTGTCGTGCCAGAACTGCCCCGACGTGGTGCAGGCCTTGAACCTGGCGGCGGTGCTCAACCCGCGCATCCAGCATGTCGCCATCGATGGCGCGCTGTTCCAGGACGAAGTGCAGACCCGACAGATCATGTCGGTGCCCACCGTGTACCTGAATGGTGAGCTGTTCGACCAGGGCCGCATGACGCTGGAGCAGATCGTCGCCAAACTCGACACCAACGCCGCCAAGCGCGATGCCGCCAGGATCGCCACCAAGGACGCCTTCGACGTGCTCGTGGTCGGCGGTGGCCCGGCCGGCTCGGCTGCGGCGGTGTATGCCGCACGCAAGGGCATCCGCACCGGCGTGGCTGCCGAGCGTTTCGGTGGCCAGGTGCTGGACACCATGTCGATCGAGAACTTCATCTCGGTGCCGGAAACCGAAGGTCCCAGGATGGCCGCCGCGCTCGAACAGCACGTGCGCCAGTACGAGGTGGACATCATGAACCTGCAGCGCGCCGAGCAGCTGATCCCGGCCGGTGCCGATGGCCTGATCGAGATCAAACTGGCCAACGGCGCTTCGCTCAGGAGCAAGACCGTGATCCTGTCCACCGGTGCGCGCTGGAGGCAGATGAACGTGCCGGGCGAAGACCAGTACAAGAACAAGGGCGTGGCCTACTGCCCGCACTGCGACGGGCCGCTGTTCAAGGGCAAGCGCGTGGCAGTGATCGGCGGCGGCAACTCCGGCGTGGAAGCGGCGATCGATCTGGCCGGCATCGTGGCGCACGTCACCCTGGTGGAATTCGACGACAAACTGCGTGCCGACGAAGTGCTGCAACGCAAGCTGCGCAGCCTGCACAACGTGCGCATCATCACCAGCGCACAGACCACCGAGGTGCTGGGCGACGGGCAGAAGGTCACCGGCCTGGTCTACACCGACCGCACCGGCGGCGACACCCAGCATATCGAGCTGGAAGGTGTGTTCGTGCAGATCGGCCTGCTGCCCAATACCGAGTTCCTGCGCGGCACGGTGGAATTGTCGGCGCGTGGCGAGATCATCGTCGACGACCGTGGGCAGACCAATGTGCCGGGTGTGTTCGCTGCCGGCGATGCCACCACCGTGCCGTACAAGCAGATCGTCATCGCGATGGGTGAAGGCTCCAAGGCGGCCCTGAGCGCGTTCGACTATCTGATCCGCTCCAGCGCACCGGTCAGCGCCGAAAACGTGGCAGAGGCCGCTTAAGCGCAGCCGCTCAACCGCCGCCCGCGCACGGGCGGCGTAAGCTGCTTCCACACGTCAGTCCAACCGCAACCGCTACGAGGGCTGCTGCACATGAATCTGCGTGACCTGAAGTATCTGGTCGCCCTGGCCGACCACAAGCATTTCGGCCGCGCCGCGACGGCATGTTTCGTCAGCCAGCCCACCCTTTCCACCCAGATCAAGAAGCTCGAGGACGAGCTCGGCGTTCCGCTGGTGGAGCGTGCTCCGCGCAAGGTGATGCTCACGCCGGCCGGTCGCGAGGCGGCCATGCGCGCGCGCGGCATCGTTGCGGAGGTGGAGCAGATGAAGGAAGCTGCCCGTCGCAGCCAGGACCCGGAAGCGGGCACCGTGCGGCTGGGCATCTTCCCTACGCTTGCGCCATATCTGTTGCCGCACGTGGTGCCGCGCATCCGCGAGCGTTTCCCGCGCCTGGAACTGCTGCTGATCGAAGAAAAGAGCGACCAGCTGATGCACCAGTTGCGCGAAGGCCGCCTGGACGCAGCGCTGCTGGCGCTGCCGCTGCAGGACGACCAGCTGCATGCCGAATTCCTGTTCGAGGAGCCTTTCGTGCTGGCCGTGCCCGACGCCCATCCGCTGGCGAACCACGACAGCATGACGTTGGACGATCTGTCCGAACAACGCCTGCTGCTGCTCGAAGACGGCCACTGCCTGCGCGAGCAGGCGCTGGACGTCTGCCATCTGGCCGGCGCTCTGGAAAAATCCGAATTCCAGGCCACCAGCCTGGAAACCCTGCGCCAGATGGTCGCGGCCAATGTCGGCGTGACCCTGCTGCCGCTGCTGGCCGTCAAGCCGCCGGTGGCGCGCTCGGACAGTATCCGGCTGATCCGCTTCCGCGAGGACAAGCAACCCAGCCGCCGCATCGCCATGGTATGGCGCCGCAGTTCGGCAATGACGTGCTTCCTCGAGCAGCTGTCGCAGCTGTTCAAGGAACTGCCGGAAGCACTGTTCGCGCTGGATCAGCCTGCTACCGGGCCCAAGGCGGTTGCGGCCTGAGGATTCGGGATTCGGGATTCGGGATTCGGTACAGCATCATGGCTGCGCTTGTTTGGTGCAGGATTCTGCCGGTATCGATCAGAGCGGTGCTGATGCGTCGCTTTGATCGGATCGGCTGGAATGCTGGTTCCCAGCCATGCCCGGATAAGCTGCGACTCCGGTATCGCGCACTTCAGCCCACGATTGCACCGCGTCGGCGCCGTTACCCGGTCACGCATTGGCACAGGTCGTCGCCGCGATGCGTGATCTGCTGGGGGAGCGCCGCGCATGCGAGGTGATGCATTGCGATCGGTCCTTGGCGCCCTCACGTTCGAAGGAACGCTTGCCATGTCGGCGAGCCTGTCCGAGGAGAACGCCATGACATCGCAACACCGCAGCGGTTTGCCACCCTCCATCCTGGTCTCCAGCCACGATCTGGCAAGACTGGAAGCCTTGCTGGATTCCCCCGCGTTTCACCAGCATCCTGCCGCAGCCGCGCTGAGCGACGAACTGGGCCGCGCCAATGTATTGCCGCCCGAGGACATGCCCGGCGACGTCGTCACCATGCATTCGCGCATCGACTGCGAAGACGAACTGCATGGCGAGCGACATACGCTCACGCTGGTGTACCCGCACGAAGCCGATGTCCAACAGGGTCGCATCTCGGTGCTTGCGCCGGTTGGCAGCGCATTGTTCGGCCTGTCGGTCGGCCAGAGCATCGACTGGCGCACGCCCGATGGGCGCGATCTACGCCTGCGCGTGAGCGCCGTACACGATCGCCCCGCATCCGCGGGCGACTTCCAGCGCGCGGCGCGTTAACGTAGCGCGCTGTGTCATCCCCCGATCCGCTCCACGATTCGAGAGAACCCGCATGACTGCATCCCCCTCCAAGCTTGCCCAACTGCGCGACCTGTCCGTGGTGGTCGCCGATACCGGCGATTTCGACGCGATCAAACGTCTCAAGCCGGTCGACTGCACCACCAATCCCACCCTGGTCAAGAAGGCACTGGATCTGCCGATCTACGCCGACCTGATCGAGCGCGAGCTTGCCTGGGGCCGTGAACACGGCGGCGACGATCGCAATGCCACCGTCAACGAAGTCGCCGACCGCCTGACTGTCGGCGTCGGCATCAAGCTGGCCGGACTGGTGCCCGGCCGCGTTTCCACCGAAGTCGACGCCGACCTGGCGCACGACACCCAGGCCACCATCGACAAGGCGCGCAAGCTCATCGCGATGTACGCCGAGCGCGGCATCTCCAAGGACAAGATCCTGATCAAGATCGCAGCCACCTGGGAAGGCATCGACGCCGCGCGCCAGCTCCAGCGCGAAGGCATCGACTGCAACCTGACGCTGATCTTCAACCACTCCCAGGCGCTGGCCTGCGCCGAGGCCGGCGTGTTCCTGATTTCCCCGTTCGTCGGCCGCATCCTGGACTACTACGTCGCGCAAGGGCAGACCCCGGCCAGCATCGACGAAGACCCGGGTGTGGTCTTCGTGCGCAAGGTGTACGAGGCGTTCAAGCGCCGCGGCTCTTCCACCGTGGTGATGGGCGCGTCGTTCCGCTCCACCGCGCAGATCGAAGCGTTGGCCGGCTGCGACCGCCTGACCATGTCGCCGGATCTGCTGGAGAAGCTCGACGCCGAGCATGGCGAACTGCCGCGCAAGCTCTCGCCGGTCCAGCCCGACAACGCGCAGATCACCCCGATCGACGCCGACCGCTTTGCCAAGGATCTGGCGGCGGACCCGATGGCCACCGAGAAGCTGGCCGGCGGCATCGACACCTTTGCCAAGGATCTGCAGGCCCTGCGCAAGACCATCGCCGATAAGCTGGCCGGCTGACCTCCGCAGGCAATGCACGACACCGACGCCCGCGGCCGATGGCTGCGGGCGTTTTCGTCGGGAGCTGCCGGCTGCGCAGCCGGCAGCCAGCGCGGCAGCGACAGACGTGCGGACGTCATTCCGTCGCGGGCAAGCGTCACCTCACCGCGGTGCGCGCCTGCGTCACGCCGCCCAGGCCATCTCACTGCGGGCGGAGTGGACGACACTGGCAGCAGCGATGCCGAGCGATGCTCCTTGACCGATGGCGCACCTCACCTGACTTGTGGTCGATCGAAGACTCAGTCGAGCAGGCAGGCGTCGGCTGCGTCCCTCCGACCAGGTGAGCCGCGCCGCCCGGCAGTCGCGCACGACAGCGTTTCTCCACACGACGCTTACAATCCCGCACCGCGCACTGCCTAGAATCCGGATTCCTCAACGGGCTGGCGGACAATGGCAAACATTGCAGTGGTGATGGTCGATGGCGTGGCCGACTGGGAAATCGGCGTGGTACTCCCGGCGGCGCGCGAGTGGTTCGGCGACCAGGTGGCCATCGCCAGCATCGACGGTCAGCCGGTGCAATCCATCGGCGGGCTGCGTATCACGCCGGAATTCGCACTCTCGGATCTTGCGCCGCTGGAGGCGGACCTGTGGATCCTGCCCGGCAGCGAGCGCTGGCAGGCCGGCGAGATCCCGGGCCTGAGCGGGCTGCTGGTCGAACGCGTACAGCAGCAGCGTCCGGTCGCAGCGATCTGTGGCGCCACCCTCGCCCTGGCTTACGCCGGCTTGCTGGACGAACGCGCCCACACCAGCAATTCGCTGGCGTTTCTGCAGGAACACGTGGTGCCGTACGCCGGCGCCCACCAGTTCCGTCACGAGAAGGTCGTCACCGCCGACAGCCTCATCACCGCACCGGGCACCAGTCCGGTCGGCTTCGCGGTGGCCTGCATGCGCCTGCTGCATCCGGAGCGCACCGACATGCTTGCCCAACTCCGCGGCATGTTCGCCGGCGAGTTTGTCTGATCCAACGGACTCAGGCGTGCCCCCGGCGCAGGGGCCGCACGGCGTGGATGCGGTGGATCGCCGCACCGATCCATTGCACCGACGAGCTGCAGGGATTGACCGCAATCCTCCGCCGGGCCGATTCGCCGATGAGCCACGCGCGGGGGCGCCGCCGCATCTTGCGCACGCCGCACAAAAAGATGGCCACGTCGTCTCCGACGTAGCCATTGAAGTTGCCTGGCATGCACTCCCATGCGCTGCCTGTCGTGATGACGCTGCCGGTCGCTGACGGCCATCGCGACGCGACCACGCTGGCGTGGACAGCGCCTGGATCCGGCCTCGCCTTTCCGTCAGGCATCCAGCCCGATCGGGCAGCTCACTCCCGTTCCGCCAAGTCCGCAATACCCGTTGGGGTGCTTGGCGAGGTATTGCTGGTGATCGTCTTCGGCGTAATAGAAAGCAGGCGCCGGAAAACGGATCTCCGTGGTGATCGCGCCATAACCCGCGGCGTCCAGCTGTTGCTGGTAGGCATCGCGGCTGGCAAGCGCGGCGTCGTATTGCTCTTGCGTTGTGCAGTAAATGGCCGAGCGGTATTGCGTGCCGACATCGTTGCCCTGACGCATGCCCTGGGTGGGGTCGTGGCTCTCCCAGAACGTGCGCAACAGTTGCGAGAACGACACCGATTGCGCGTCGTACACCACCAGCACCGCTTCGGTGTGGCCGGTCTGCCCGGAACACACTTCGCCGTAGGTGGCATTGGGCGTTTCGCCGCCGGCATAGCCCACCGCCGTGGTGTAGACGCCCGGCACGTTCCAGAACTTGCGCTCGGCACCCCAGAAGCAGCCCAGCCCGAATTGCACCTGAGCTAGTCCAGTGAACTCGCCGCGCAACGGGTGCCCGTTGATCAGATGCGTGTTATGCAACGGCAGTGCCTGGTCGCGTCCTGGAAGCGCCTCGCCCGGGCGAGGCATGCGTTGTTTGAAAGCGCCGATTCCCAGCATGGTGCAACTCCGCAATCGTGAGGATTGCCTGCTGGATGGCGCCGACCGGGGCGGCTTTCAAGCCTGTCCGGCCGGCGCGCACAACCGACCCGGCTTACTTGGCCTTGGCGACCGCCGCACGCGTATCCACTTCCGGCATCGCCGAGCTGTGGTGATTGATGATCAGCCACTTGCCCTCGCGCTTTTCGTAGACGAAGGTGTAGCGCGCCTGCACGTCGGTCTTCTTGCCGTCCTTGTCGGTCAGGGTGAAGGTGTAGACGCCGGCATCCACCGCGCTGTCGTCGTCCAGCACGCGCACGGTGCGGTAATTGACCACGCCCTTGGGCTTCTTGGTCAGGAACATCTCGAAATACTTCTCGATCTGCTCGCGCGAGGCACGCACTTCGTTGGAGACCGTCGGCAACAGCACGCCGTCGGGCGCATACAGGTCGGCCACCTTGTGCGGATTGCCGGTGGCAAGCGCCGCATTCCAGGTATCGAACAGTGCGGCCACCTCGCGCTCCTCGCCTGCGGCCGGCAGCTTGGCCTTGTCGGTGTAATGCATCACGCCGCCAGCCAACGCCGGGGTGGCGGCCAGAGCCAGAACCAGGGAAGCAAGGGTGCGACGCATGGGGAAATCTCCGAGTTGAGTTAGGGGTGCCTAAGCGGGCGAGCTCAGTATCGAAATCAAGCGACCCCAACAATTCTGCCGGTTGGCATATACTCAAATATGCTGATCGGCCTAGAGAGAACCCATGGAAACCCCCACCAATGCAGGGGATTGGCGCCAGGCCCTGCGCCGCGAAGCGTCCGATGGCGCGCGCTGGCAGGCGCTGTGGGAGGCGACCGTGGCGTTGCGCCATGCCACCACGCCGGAGCAGGCGAGCGATGCGGTGCTGGCGCGCGTGCTGCTGTTGCTGGGCCTGGAGGATGGCGCGGTGCTCGCCCAGCGCTGGCCACGCACCTTGATCGTGGCCAGCCGGGGGCGTGCCCTGCCGCCCGGCGCCAGCGCCGCCGGCGACAGCCACGAGGCGGGCTGGTTGCTGCCGCCGCGCCCGCTCGACATCCGCGAGGCCAGGGTGCCCATCCAGGCGATGGGCAGCAGCCACGGCATGCTGTGCGTTGCCTGGAGCGACAATCGCCCAGCACCGGGCAACGACGATGTGCAGGCGCTGCAGGCGTTCGCACTACTGCTGCCCGCGATGGTGGCCGAACCGGCCAGGCCGGTGGCCACGCGTCGGCGCAAACCGCTGCAGGACGACCGCCTCAACGCCTTGAGCAAACGCGAAAAGCAGGTGTTGTCGCTGCTTCCGCGCGGACTCACCAACGCCAGCCTCGCTGCTGAACTGGGAATTTCTCCGGGAACGGTGAAGGTGCATGTCGAGCGCATCCTGCAGAAACTTGAGGTAAAAGATCGCACCCAGGCCGCGGTGTACGCGGTCCAAGCCGGACTCGCGCTATGAATGCATTGGCGGTGCGTTGGAACGATTGGCCGATCACCCGCAAGAGCCTTGCGGTGGTCACCTTGCCGTTGCTGTTGCTGGCGGTCGCGTTGATGGCGATCTACAGCGTGGAGCGGCAGAACATCGCCGCCGAGAACGACGTTCGCCAGACCCTGGAAGTGTTGAGCGACCTGTACGAGGCGCACGCACTGCTGGCGGAAACGGCGGCCGGCGTCCGTGGCTATCGGCTGGTGCGTCGGGATGAATTCCTGACGCCTTACCGCGACGCCGAACCGCGTCTGCAGGGCGTGGCCGACCGGCTCTCGCAACGCATCACCGACCCGGTGCAGGCGCAGCGCTTTGCGCGCATCAAACCGTTGTTCGCGGAGAAGATGCAGGGGTGGCGCCGCCTGCTGGCACCGGACCTGAGCCGCGAAGAAGAGATCCGGCAGCTGTGGGATGGCAAGTACAAGCTCGACATCCTGCGTGCGGAACTGCGCGAGCTGCGCAACTACGAGACCGCGCAACTGCAGGTGCGCAGCGCCAAGGCGCAAGGCCTGCGGCAGCGCAATCTCATCATCACGTTGAGCGCGGCGATGCTGGGCGGCCTGGGCGCGGTGTTCGCCGTGGCCTGGTTCGCCTCGGCGCTGTCCGGGCGGTTGCGTACCCTGGCCGCCAACGCCGACCGCCTGGGTGAAGGGTTGCCACTGGCCCCACAGCCGCGTGCCGGCGATGAACTGGGCCAGGTCGGGCAACGGCTGGCGCAGGCCAGCGAACTGCTGGCCGCGCGCGCGGCCGAAGCACAACTGGCGCGACGCGAGGCGGAAACCGCCAACCACGCAAAAACCGAGTTCCTGTCCCGCAGCAGCCACGAACTGCGCACCCCACTCAACGCCATCCTGGGTTACGCACAGGTACTGGAAATGGATCTGCCCGAACCGGGACCGCGACGCCATCTGCAGCACATTCTCGGTGCCGGCCGGCATCTGCTGGGGCTGATCACCGAACTGCTGGACATCGCCCGCATCGAGGCCGACCAGCTGGACCTGAGCCCGGAGCCGGTGCCGGTGGACGCGGCGGTCCACGAAGCCCTGGGCCTGATCGCTCCGGATGCCGACAAGCACGGCATCCGCCTGCAGCCGGCGGCCATCGAGGGCGCCTGGACGGTGCGTGCCGATGCGCAGCGGCTGCGTCAGATCCTGCTCAACCTGCTGTCCAATGCGGTGAAATTCAATCGCCCCGGCGGCCAGGTGCAGGTGAGCGCACAGGCGGACGGCGGGCAGGTGCGCATCACCGTGGCCGATCAGGGCCAGGGTTTGACGCCGCCCCAGATCGAGCGCCTGTTTACGCCATTCGAACGGCTGGGCGCCGAGCGTTCGGCGGTGGAAGGCACCGGCCTGGGGCTGGCACTGAGCAAGAAGCTGATCGAAGCGATGGGCGGGCAGATCGGGGTGGACAGTAGCCGCGACGGTGCGCGCTTCTGGATCTCGCTGCCGCAGGGCGAACCGCACCACACGACGCCTGCGCGCGCCCTGATGCCGCCCAGCGCCAGCGCCAGCGGCGTGTGCCGGCTGCTCAGCATCGAGGACAACCCGTCCAACCAGGCGTTGATCCGCACCCTGACCGAGCGGCGCCCGCAATGGCAGCTGTTCGAGGCGACCAGCCTGGCGCAGGCGCGCACGCTGCTGCAACAAGCCATACCGGATCTGATCCTGCTGGACCTGCATCTGAGCGACGGCAGCGGCGAGGAGCTGCTGCGCGAGCTACAGGCGCAGCCGGCCACCGCACAGGTGCCGGTGGTGGTGATCAGCGCCGATGCCACCACGGCCACCCTGGCCCGGGTGGGCAATCAGGGCGTGCGCGCCTATCTGACCAAGCCGCTGGACGTGGCGGAATTCTTCACCGTGATCGATAGGCTCCTGGCATGACGCGCGACGACATCCTCGCTTCCCGCATCCTCATCGTCGACGATGAGCCGGCCAACGTGCGGCTGCTCGAAGACCTGCTGCAGCGCGAAGGTTTCCAGCAGGTGATCGCCACCACCGATCCGCTGCGGGTGATGGGGCTGGTGTCGGCGTTCGCGCCGGATCTGATCCTGCTGGATCTGAAGATGCCCGAGCTGGACGGCTACGCGCTGCTGGAACAACTGGCCCGGCGGTCCGATCCAGACCACTTCCTGCCGGTGATCGTGCTGACTGCCGACCCCAGCCGCAGCGCGCGCCACCGCGCCCTGGGCCTGGGCGCCAAGGACTTCCTCACCAAACCGCTGGACACCTTCGAAGTGGCGCTGCGGGTCTGGAACGTGGCCGAAACCACCGTGCTGTTCAAACGCCTGCGCGCGCTTGCGGCGCCGGAAGCGGCGCCACCGGGCTGGCGGCAATCCGATCCAGGCCTGCAGGCGCCGTAGCAACGCAGCCGGGCGCGACAGGCCCTACCGGGAAAGCTTCCTCGCGCCCGGATACGCTATCTACGCTGGGCGCTGGGCTGCTTCCGCGCTACAACGCTACAGCGCGCGGGTGACCTCGCCACACAAACCGATCTCCGCCAGCACTGCCTGTGCCTGGCGCAGGTGCATATCGGCCACGCAGACCTGCAATACGCCGAAGGCCGGCAGTTCGCCAGCGCCGCCCAACAGCGATTCGCCGAACACGAAGGCGGTGATGCCCGCATCTTCCAGCGCGTGCTTGGCCAGATGCGCGTCGATGAGGTGGCTGGCGCGATAGGCGATCTGCATGTCAGCCGCGCCCGGCACGTTCGCGTTCGGCGTCCAGGCGCCACTGGCGCAACGCCGGCAACGCATCGAGTGCGGCCAGGTAATCGCCTGCCGCTTCGAACAGCGGCACGCCATAGCTGGCAAAGCGCAGGGCGACCGGCGCGTACATAGCATCCACGATGCCGAATTCGCCGCACAGGAACTCACCGGCGTGGCCATGCTGGGAGCGCAGGCTGGCCCATAGCGTCTGGATGCGGGCGATATCGCGCTCGGCCGCCGCATCCCATTGCGCGGGGCCAGCCTGACGGGCGAGATTCATCGGCAGCTGGGTGCGCAGGGCGACGAAGCCCGAATGCATTTCGGCCGCCGCCGCCCGTGCCTGCGCGCGCACGGCCAGGTCGGCAGGCCAGCCACGCCCGCCGAGCCAGCGCTCGTTGCTGTACTCGCAGATCGCCAGCGAGTCCCAGACGTGCAGCGTGTCGTCCCAGAGTACCGGCACCTGGCGGGTGGGCGAATAGCCGGCGATGCGTGCGTGGAATTCGGGCGTATCCAGCGGCAGGCGCACTTCCTCGAACGGCACCTGGAAGTGCCGCAACAGCAGCCAGGGCCGCAGCGACCAGGAAGACAGGGTCTTGTCGCCGATGATCAGGCGGGGCAATGGCATGCGGGACGCGCTCCTGTGGCAGTCGGCGCAGCGTACGCATGGCTGGCGGCAGCCGCCAGCCACCTGCATGCTCGCAGACGATGCCCGCCGCCGCCCCCCACGGCGGGGCAACGGCAGTCTCCGGATGGCCCGCTGCGGCAGATGGCGATTCCGAACACCGGCCGGCGCGCCAGCGCCTACCCCTAACCGGTGCCACCGCCTAAACTGGCGGTTTACCCAAGCTGACGCGCGCATGTCCGAGATCCCAGCCACCGACGCCACCGCCCCGACGGAGAAGAAAGACTTCATCCGCCAGATCGTCCGCGAGGATCTGAGCAGCGGCAAACACACCGCCATCCGCACGCGCTTCCCGCCCGAGCCGAACGGCTACCTGCATATCGGCCACGCCAAGGCGATCTGCCTGGACTTCGGTCTGGCGGCCGAATTCGGCGGCCTGTGCAACCTGCGCCTGGACGACACCAACCCCGCCAAGGAAGACCCCGAATTCGCCGCCGCCATCCAGGACGACGTGCGCTGGCTGGGCTTCGAGTGGGCGCAACTGCGGCATGCCTCGGACTACTTCGAGGTGTACTACCTGGCGGCCGAAAAGCTGATCCGCGACGGTCACGCCTTCGTCTGCGACCTGTCCGCCGAACAGGTACGCGAGTACCGCGGCACGCTGACCGAGCCCGGCCGTAACTCGCCGTTCCGCGAGCGCGGGGTGGAGGAGAACCTGGACCTGTTCCGGCGCATGCGCGCGGGCGAATTTCCCGATGGCGCACGCACCCTGCGCGCCAGGATCGACATGGCCAGCGGCAACATCAACCTGCGCGATCCGGCGCTGTACCGCATCAAGCATGTGGAGCACCAGAACACCGGCAATGCGTGGCCGATCTACCCGATGTACGACTTCGCGCATTCGCTGGGCGATGCGATCGAAGGCATCACCCATTCGCTGTGCACGCTGGAATTCGAGGACCACCGCCCGTTGTACGACTGGTGCGTGGACAAGGTGGATCTGGCGGCGCATCCGGAATTGTTGCAGCCGCTATTGGACAAGGGCCTGCCGCGCGAAGCCGCAAAACCGCGCCAGATCGAGTTCTCGCGGCTGAACATCAACTACACCGTGATGAGCAAGCGCAAACTCACCGCGCTGGTGGAAGAACAGCTGGTGGACGGTTGGGATGATCCGCGCATGTATACCTTGCAGGGCCTGCGCCGGCGCGGCTATACGCCTGCGGCAATGCGTCTGTTCGTGGACCGCGTGGGCATCAGCAAGCAGAACTCGGTGATCGACTTCTCGGTACTGGAAGGATGCCTGCGCGAAGACCTGGACGCCGCTGCGCCGCGCCGCATGGCCGTGATCGACCCACTCAAACTGGTGCTGACCAACCTGCCCGAAGGCCACACCGAGACGCTGCAGTTTTCCAACCACCCCAAGGACGAAGGCTTCGGCACGCGCGAGGTGCCCTTCGCGCGCGAGTTGTGGATCGAGCGCGAGGATTTCGCCGAGGTGCCGCCCAAGGGCTGGAAGCGGCTGGTGCCCGGTGGCGAAATCCGTTTGCGTGGCGCAGGTATCGCGCGCGTGGATGAGGTGATCAAGAACGCCGCCGGCGAGATCGTGGAGCTGCGCGGCTGGCTGGATCCGGAGTCGCGCCCAGGCATGGAGGGCGCCAACCGCAAGGTCAAGGGCACCATTCACTGGGTCAGCGCAGCGCATGCGGTGGAAGCGGAAATCCGCCTGTACGACCGTCTGTTCTCGGTGGAAAGGCCCGACGATGAATCCGAAGGCAAGACTTATCGCGATCATCTCAATCCCGACTCCAAGCGCAGCGTGCGTGGGTATGTGGAACCGTCTGCCGCGCAGGCTGCGCCCGAGCAGGCATTCCAGTTCGAGCGCACCGGCTACTTCGTCGCCGACCGTCGCGACCACAGCGCCGCAACGCCGGTCTTCAACCGCAGCGTGACTCTGCGCGATACCTGGGCCAAGTGATCCGGTGCTCGCCCCCGGCGCTGTCGTCTACAGTGTCGGGGCAGGCGAGTCGACCGCAACGCGAACGGCGGCGCGCCTCCGTCGTTGTGTGGGCGGTGCGAATGCAAGCTGCGGTAGGGCTGCAATGACATGAACATGCCGCGCGGACCTTGGTCCGATTACGCGCCGCAGCGCGGATCGATCGACGCCTGACGCTGCGGGAAGGAGAGCTGCGATGCGTGAGCGTCTGGCGACGGGGGTGGCCTGCGGTGTCGGCGCAGGCGCCCTGTGGGGGCTGGTGTTTCTGGCGCCGCAACTGTTGTCCGCGTTTACGCCGCTGCAATTGGCGGTGGCGCGCTACCTGTCCTACGGCGCGGTTGCCGCGCTGTTGCTGGCACCACGCGCGCGACAGACCCTCGCCCGTATCGGCCGCACCGAGTGGTGGGCGCTGGTCCGCCTGAGCCTGCTCGGCAATCTGATCTACTACGTTTTGCTCGGTAGCGCCGTGCAGTGGGCCGGCGGCGCAGCGACCGCCCTGATCATCGGGCTATTGCCGGTGGTGGTGACCGTCATCGGTACGCGGGCCGCGGGTGCAATAAGTCTGCGGCGACTCGCCGCCCCGTGCGTGCTGTGCGTCATCGGGGTGACGCTGGTTGCACTGGATACCGTGCAGGACGATACCGGACAACAGGCGAGCGATCGTCTTGCCCGCATCGCGGGCCTGCTGTGCGCCGTGGGGGCATTGGCGTCATGGGCCGCCTATTCGATCGCCAATGCACGCTGGTTGCGCCGTCGCCCGGATCTCTCCGGTGCGGATTGGTCGCTGCTGACGGGCGTGGTGACCGGCGCGCTGGCCGCGGTGCTGGCACCGGCGGCACTGATCGGCAGCGCGGCGCACGCACCGCTTCACTGGGCGGGTTTCTGGGGGGTCTCGCTTCTGCTGGGCATCCTGGCCTCGGTGATCGGCAATGCGCTGTGGAATCGCGCCAGCCGCGTCCTGCCGCTGACACTGGTCGGGCAGATGATCGTGTTCGAGACGGTCTTCGCGTTGATCTACGGGTTCGCCTGGGAAATGCGGTTGCCATCGCCATTGGAACTGGCAGCGATCACATGCCTGCTCATCGGCGTGCTGTGGTGCGCAGCGCTGCATACCGAAGCGAACTGACGGCAACCATCGGCACGTGCCCGCACTTAGATTGCCGGTGGAGCCCAGTGGAACGCTCGCATGCGCCCGATACGACCAGACCGGCAGACGCTCTACGGCATCGTGTTTTCGCTATCGATTGGCCTGATGGCCTGTTCTCCGCCGCAACACGGCGCGCAAGCAATCACCCCAGCCGAAGCCTTGTGCCGGTTTGCCCCGACCCCGCAGGACGAACAGCCGCAGACCGATCGCCGCGACGAAAGCATGCAGCAACTGACGCTGGCCAACGGCTGCGGTGCTGCGCCGGCCTGGCAACAGCGATGACACGCCGCCAGGATGCGGTGTGAACCGGCGGCCGGGCGGCGGGTTGCCGCACGCCAGAGATTCAGGGATTACCATGACCACTCACTCTCGCGATCGGAGCAGCCGCATGTCCCGTACCTTGTCCTGGTCTCTGAGCAGTCTGCTTCTGGCGTGTTCATTGGCGCTGATCGGCTGTGTCGCGGCTGCTCCGACAGCGGCGACACCTTCGCCGGCGACACCGGCCAAACCGGTGACCGTGGTCACCACCTGCAAAGTCGATGCGGATTGCACCGTCAAGAACGTGGGCAACTGCTGCGGCGCGTTTCCCGCCTGCGTCAACGTCAACAGCCCCACCGATCCGGGCGGCGTGATGGCGCAATGCCAATCCAGCGGAATGATGAGCGTGTGCGGGTTCCAGGAGATCAGCGGCTGCCAGTGCGTTTCCGGCCAATGCACGGCCAAATAGCGCCCAGGTGCAGGCCGCGGCGCCCCGCATAGCCCCAGACGACGCGCCTGGTCGGCACGCCCCCGTGCCGCTGTGCGGACGCCGTGTTCTTCTCCGGCGGTGGCGCCGTTTTGCGCACCGCTCCCGGGCCGATACACTGCGCCGCTCGCCTGCTCTCTCTCGGTCGTCCAGCGATGCTCTACGCGCAAGTCCACCTCACCCTGCCCGCCTGGATCCACGACTTCGTGGATGCCAGCCGCGCCTACCCCAGCGACGACGACAAGGTGACGCTGGCGATCGCGCTGTCGCGGATGAATGTGGAAGCGCGCAGCGGCGGCCCATTCGGCGCGGTGGTATTCGGCCCTGACCACCACATCATTGCGGCGGCCGTGAATCGCGTGGTGCCGCAGACCACCTCGCTGGCGCATGCGGAAAACATGGCCTACATGCTGGCGCAGCAGCGCCTGCAGACCCCGCGCCTGAACGATGTGCTGGCACCGATCACCCTGGCAACCTCCGCGCAGCCCTGCTGCCAATGCTACGGCGCCACGGTGTGGGCCGGCATCGACCGGCTGCTGATCGGCGCGCGCGCCGAAGACGTGATGGCGTTGACCCAATTCGACGAAGGCCCGCTGCCGACGGACTGGGTAGGAGAACTGACCCGTCGTGGCATCGAGGTGGTACGCGACGTGCAGCGCGAACAGGCCTGTGCGGTGTTGCGCAGCTATGGCGAGGGCGGCGGTGATCATTATTGACCGCTTGCTGCGAGCCTCGCGATGAAGGGTCTGCTCTGCTATTGCCGCCAGGGCTTCGAGCCCGAGCTGGCGGCCGAACTCAGCGCGCGCGCGGCCTTCGTCGGCATTGCCGGCTATGCGCGCACCCAGCGTAACGACGGCTATGTGTTGTTCGTCTGCGACGACGCCGCGCAACTGGCCGCCAGACTGCAATGGCGCGAGTTGATCTTTGCGCGACAGAAGCTGGTCGTCGTGGCCGAACTCAGGGGTATCGATCCCAAGGACCGCATCACGCCGATCCTGGCCACGCTGGGCGAGCAACCGCGCTTTGGCGACCTGTGGGTGGAGCATCCGGACTCGGACGCAGGCAAACCACTGGCAGGGCTGGCACGCAGCTTCGGTAACGCGCTGCGCCCGGCGTTGCGCAAGGCCGGACTGCTTACCGCCACACCGCAATCGCGCCTGCCGCGCCTGCATGTGTGCTTTCTCGATGGCGACCACGCGTTGCTGGCAGTGGCCGACGCCAGCGACAGCGCGCCATGGCCACTGGGGATTCCGCGGCTGAAACTGCTGCCCGAGGCGCCTTCGCGTTCTGCACTCAAGCTCGACGAAGCGCTGCTGACCCTGCTCACGCCCGAAGAACGCGAACGCCTGGTCAAGCCCGGCATGCGTGCCGCGGACCTGGGCGCGGCACCCGGCGGCTGGACCTGGGTACTGACCCGCCAGCATGTGCATGTCACCAGCGTCGACAACGGACCGTTGCGCGAGCACGTCCTGGCCACCGGGCTGGTCGAACACCTGCGTGCCGACGGCTTCCACTGGAAGCCGGCCCAGCCGCTGGACTGGATGGTCTGCGACATGGTCGAACAACCGCGCCGCGTGGCCGAACGCATGGCCACCTGGATCCGCGAAGGGTGGTGCCGCCACGCCATCTTCAATCTGAAGCTGCCGATGAAGAAGCGGTGGGACGAAACCCGCCTGTGCCTGGACCTGTTCGAAGAACAGGCCGAAAAATCGCTCACCGTCCGTGCCAAGCAGCTGTATCACGATCGGGAAGAGATCACGGTGCTGGCGATGCGGGAATGAGGCGGGCGATCGGGAGTCGGGAATCGTAAAAGCGGTTGCTCGGCTCCTTGGTTTTATGCGCTGCTGCCGCTGTGTGATGCCATGCCCGGCGGCGCTCGGCCGCCGGAACCGGCTCGCTTACAGCACGATGCGTTTGCTGCCTTCCCGCGCAGAGCGATAGATCGCATCGACGATGCGGATGTCGCGCAGGCCTTCTTCGCCAGGGACCCGCAGCGGCGTGCCGTTCATGATAGCAAGTGCGTCCTCGTCCATCTGCAGCGCCTGCTGGTGGGGCACCTTGGCATCGAACACGCGGCCATCGCTGGCCTTGCCCTTCACGCCCTGGTAGCTCTGGAACGGCGACAGCTCGTACCAGCCCCGCTCGCATTCGGCACGCAGCACATTCATGTTGGCGCCGAAGCTGGTCTTGCATTGCGCACGCACGGCGTTCGGGAACTCCAGCGTGAAGTCCATATGCTCGTCGACTTCGTCGAACAGCTCGGGACGATCGGTCCACCGCTTGGCGGTCACTGCCAATGGCTCGGCACCGACGGTGTAACGTGCCGCGTTGAGCGAATACACGCCCATGTCGTACATCGCACCGCCACCGAACTGCGAACGCAGGCGCCACGGACGGTCCGCCTTGGTGGTATCGCGGTAACCGTTGTAGCCGGCCTCCGCACGCACGCGCTGCATCGCACCGAACGGCTGTTCGCTGGCCATCGCGATCAACCGCCGCGTATTGGGTTCGTGCTGCATGCGGTAACCGATCGCCAGCGCTACCTTGTTGCGCTTGCAGGCCGCGATCATCGCCTCGCACTCGCCCGCGTGCATGGCCATCGGCTTTTCGCACCACACGTGTTTGCCGGCCGCGGCCGCGCGCAGCGTCAACGGCGCATGCAGATGGGTGGGGGTGACGACGTACACCACATCGATGTCGTCGTTATCGGCGATACGGTCGAAGTTTTCGTAAGAGTAGACATTGCGATCGGCGATGCCGTACTTGGACTGCCACTGCGCGATCTTCGACGGTGTGCCAGTGACGATACCGGCCAGTTTGCAATGCTTGGTCAGCGCCAGGCCAGGCGCCAGCTGTTCGCTGGCGTAGCTGCCAAGACCTGCAAGGGCGACGTTGAGCGGCTTGCCGGGCTTCTTCTTGGGCAACGCCCATGCAGGCGCGCCGAGCAGGATGCCCGCGCCGCCGAAAGCGGCAAGCAAGCGGCGGCGCGTAAAGGATTCCACGGACATGCAAACCTCCTTCGAGAGATGAGAACAGCGAACACCCGGCAGCGTCCGATCGCATCGCGTCGATGGCTGCACGGCATCGGTATCGACGCTCGCCGCCCAACGCCTGCATGGACGTGACGACTGGTGCCGAAACAAGACTGCCCGCGCACCTTACTTGATCGTGTGTGATCGTCGCCATGCGTGCTGCGCACGTTCTGGCACACTGCCAGCGCTTCCTGCAAGGAAATCCCACGATGCCGTGTATTGCCCGCACGCTACTGCCCCTGAGCCTGCTGTTGTCCAGTTCGCTTTGCAGTGCCACCGATACGCCGTTCGTGGCACGCGATCTGATCGGCGACGGCGTGTTCACCGGCAATGCCGAAGGCCCGGCGACCGGACCGGATGGCGCACTGTATGCGGTGAACATCGGCAAGGACGGCACCATCGCGCGCATCGTTGCGCAACCGGACGGAACCGCGGAAGCAGATGTGTTCGTGACGCTGCCAGCGGGGAGTACCGGCAACGGCATCCGCTTCCGCGATGGCGCGATGTACGTCGCCGACTACACTGGCCACAAGATCCTGCGCGTGGACATGCAGACGCGCGCCGTCAGCACGTTTGCGTCGCTGCCGGACGCGGACGGCCCCAACGATCTGGCGCTCGCACCCGACGGCACTTTTTACGCCAGCGATCCCGATTGGAAGACCAACGGTGGGCGCCTGTGGCACATCGGCCGCAGCGGCGCAGTGCGCCTGCTGGAAACCGGCATGACCACGCCCAACGGGCTGGACGTCAGCCCGGATGGCAAGCGCCTGTACGTCAACGAGAGCATGTCGCGCAAGGTGTGGGTGTACGACCGCAGCGACGATGGCGGCGTGCACAACAAACGCCTGCTGATCGCGTTTCCCGATTTCGGCATGGATGGCATGCGCTGCGACGCCGACGGCAATCTGTACATCGCCCGCTACGATGCCGGACAGATCGCGGTGGTGTCGCCGACCGGCAAACTGCTGCGCACCGTCGCGCTCAAGGGACGCAAGGCCAGCAACGTGGCATTCGGTGGCGCCGATGGCAGGCAGGTGTTCGTGACCTTGCAGGATCGCGGCGCAGTTGAAACGTTCAGCTCAGACCGCCCCGGCCGAGAAACCGGACGCTGAAACTGCTGTGCGCGTCGCATCGTTTCTCAGGCCGCGCAACGGGGTGCTGGCATCCTGCAGGTCACCCGCGGAGGACTCCCCATGCAACCGATCGAACTCAAGGACGCGGCCGCCTTCGGCAGCGAATTCCTGCGCCTGACCTTGCTGCAAGGCTTCCAGTCGCTGACCAAACGCGACCTGGAGCTGCTGATCTTCGTGCTGCTCGAACGCGACGGCGCCATTTCGCGCAACAGTTCCAATGCGGCGGTGGCGCTGCAGCTGCGTGTGACCTCTGCCAAGGTCAAGGCGTTGCGCCGCGACGGCTATGCGCGCTGGCGCGCGTTGGTCCCCGAGGAAGGCGACGCGGCGATGCAGCGCATCGTGGCCAACGTGCTGACCGAAGACAATCTACGCTCCGGGGCGAAGCACGTCAGCGAACGCAGCCGCAAGGAAGGATTTCTGGCCGTGCGCATCGAACACCCCGATGACGCGCAGCAGTTCGAGCAGGCCATTCTCGATGTAGGCGCGTTGCCGGTGTACGAACGCAACCGCGAAGTGGTCGCGGTGCGCTTCGACACCCTGCTCAGGATCGCGGAACGGTGGGGGTATCTGCAGCCCGATCCGCACGCCATCGTGCACGAATTGCGCAAGCTCACACCGACTGCCGAAGAAGTGTCCGACCTGCTGAAGAAGGACATCGCGCAACTGCGGTGGGAGGACGTGCGGCGCGCGCTCAACAGTCTGGGCGCCAAGGCCGTGGCCAGCACGGCCGAGGGCGGCCTCAAAGGCTTGCTGAAGATCGTGTTTCCGTTCATCCCGGGGTAGCGCGCGCGGCAGCGCGACGCTGCCGCGCCTGGGCGCCGCACGTTTATGCTTGCCGGCTGTTCACCACCAGGGGATCTGATGACCACCATCCGCGTTGCCACCCTTGCCGCCATACTGCTCGTTGCGTGCGGGCCCACCGCCGCACAGCAGTCACCGGCACCTACGCCCGCCAGCAGCGTCCCGCTGGTCGACGTCCCCGTCGCCATCCGGACCCAGCCGCTGTCCAGCGGCGAAATCACCCACCAGACCCAGCTGGAACGCCCGCGCGGCGAATCCAGCGTGATCGTGCGATCGATCCAGCCCGACAGCGTGGTCGGCAGTCGCTACCGGATCGACTTCCAGGCCATGGACGTCGACGCGGACGGCCGAATCAGCCGTGCCGAAGCCCAGGCCAACCCTGCCCTGGCCGACGAGTTCGACGCGATCGACCTGCAGCGCACCGGGTTGCTGACCCGCGAACAGCTGGCCGGGTGGCTGATCCGCTAAGCGGCCGCCGAACACACCGCGAGCGCAACGCCGGCGCGCCGGCTTTCGATGGCACCGCCTCTTGCGGTGCGTCCGGCGGTCGGCTAGATTGTATTTAACGGATACAATCTGGACCGCCAATGACCGCTCGCTCGCCACTTGCCGCAGATCTGGGCTATCAACTGCAACTGGCCGCCCTGGCATCCAGTCATGCCGCCCGCCAGGAACTGGCCGAACTGCGGCTCACCCCCGCACGCGTCACCGCCTTGATCCACATCCGCGACCAGCCCGGCTGCGACCAGACCGAACTCGGCAACCGCCTGCTGGTCAACCGCGCCGCCGGCATGAAAATCGCCAACGCGCTGGCCGACCAGGGCCTGATCGAACGCCTGGCCGGCCGCGACCGGCGCAGCAAGGGGCTGTACCTCACCGCCACCGGCCAACGCACGCTGGTGGTGGCGCAAGGCTGCCTGGCGCGCGCGGTCGAGCGCACCTGCACAGGCCTGCAGCCCCACGAGCAGCAGGCACTGCTGCGTCTGCTCTGCAAATTGAACGCCAGCGCCACGCTGGAACGCACCGCCGCGCCAGACCCTGTGCTGGCCGACGACATCTGATTTCACTCACCCCGATTCGAAGGAGACACCGCTTGAACGAGCATGACGTGGTATCTGTACGTATCGAGAACCGCATTGCCTGGGTCAAGTTCGCGCGCCCGGACAAGCGCAATGCGATGAGCCCTGCGCTCAACCGCCGCATGATGGACGTGCTGGACGAGCTGGAATTCGACGATGCCGTCGGCGTGCTGGTCCTGGGCGGCGAAGGGACGGCGTGGTCGGCCGGCATGGATCTGAAGGAATACTTCCGCGAGACCGAAGCGCAGGGGTTGCGTGGGGTACGCCGATCGCAACGCGAATCCTATGGCTGGTTCCGCCGCCTGCGCTGGTACCAGAAGCCGACCATCGCGATGGTCAACGGCTGGTGCTTCGGCGGCGGCTTCGGCCCGTTGTTCGCTTGCGACCTGGCGATCGCCGCCGATGAAGCGCAGTTCGGCCTGTCGGAGATCAACTGGGGCATCCTGCCCGGCGGCGGCGTGACCAAGGTGGCCGTGGAACTGCTGTCCATGCGCGATGCCATGTGGATGACGCTGACCGGCGAGATGGTGGACGGCAAGAAGGCGGCCGAGTGGCGCCTGGTCAACGAAAGCGTCCCGCTGGAGCGCCTGGAAGCACGCACCCGCGAAGTGGCCGAGCTGCTGCTGCGCAAGAACCCGGTTGCGCTCAAGTACGCCAAGGATGCGGTGCGTCGCGTCGGCACCATGACCTATGACGAAGCCGAAGACTACCTGGTCCGCATGCAGGAAGCGGCCAATTCCTTCGACAACAACGCCCGCAAGGAAGGCATCCGGCAGTTCATCGACGAGAAGAGCTACAAGCCCGGCCTGGGCGAGTACGACCTGACCAAGCACCGCGCCTGAGCGAGTCTGTGGTGCCCGAGTGCTGCGTGCACCCACGCAGCACCGGCGCCGCCAGTGGTTTTCTGCACCGAGGAGGGAGTATGGAAGCCTTATCCGCAACGCTGCGCGGCATCGCTGCGCGTGGCCCCCTGCAGCTGTACATCGACGGGCAGTGGCGTGCCAGCAGCGGCGATCGGCAGATGGATGTGATCGCACCGCATACCGAAGAACGCCTGCTGCGCTACGTCGAACCATCGCACGCCGATGCCGAGGCCGCGGTGGCGGCCGCCCGCGCCGCCTTCGACAGCGGCCCATGGCCGCAGCTGTCGCCGCCCGAGCGTAGCGCCGTGCTCAAGCGCGTGGCGCAACAGCTGCAGGCGCGCATGCCCGAACTGGCCGAAGCGTGGACCGGCCAAGTCGGCGCCACCATCGGCTTCAGCCAACGCGCCTCGCTGCAGGCGCCCGGCCTGTTCGACTATTACGCCGACCTGATCGCCGGCTATGCGTTCGTGGAGCCGCGCGCGCGCTCCAACGGGGGCCACGTGCATGTGGTCCAGGAACCGGTGGGCGTGGTTGCGGCGATCACGCCATGGAACGCGCCGCTGGTGCTGCTCTGCTACAAGGTTGCCGCGGCGCTGGCCGCCGGCTGCACGGTGGTGGCCAAGCCATCGCCGGAGACGCCGATCGATGCCTACATCCTGGCCGAATGCATCAGCGCCGCTGGGGTACCCGACGGCGTCTTCAACCTGCTGCCGGCAGGCCGCGAGATCGGCGAACAGTTGATCCGTCACCCACAGGTGGACAAGGTCAGCTTCACCGGCTCGACCCAGGCCGGACGGCAGATCGGGATCGCCTGCGCCGAGCGCATGGCGCGGGTAGGGCTGGAACTAGGCGGAAAGTCCGCGGCGATCGTGCTCGATGACGCGGACATTGCCAAGGTTTTGCCCAGCCTGGTGCCCTACTCCATGCCGATTGCAGGCCAGGTCTGCTTCTCGCTCACCCGTGTACTGGTACCGGCAAGGCGACGCGACGACGTTTTGCAGGCTTATTGCGCCGCACTGGGCGCGGTCAAACTCGGCGACCCCTTCGCTGCCGACACCGGCATGGGTCCCTTGGCGCTGGAGCGACAGCTCGAGCGCGTGCAGTCCTATATCGCCCGCGGCAGCGCCGAGGGCGCGCGGCTGGTCATGGGGGGCGGCCGACCGGCCGCACTGCCGCGTGGTTTCTTCGTCGAACCCACCGTGTTCGCCGAGGTCACTGCGGACATGACCATCGCACGCGAAGAAATCTTCGGCCCGGTGGTGAGTTTCATCGACTACCACGACGAGGCCGATCTGATCGCCAAAGCCAACGCCACCGACTACGGCCTGCATGGCACCGTCTACGGCGAAGATGCCGAGCGTGCGTATCGCGTCGCGCGCAGGGTGCGCAGCGGCAGCCACGCGATCAATGGCATGTGCGTCGATTACCAGATGCCCTTCGGCGGATTCAAACAGTCCGGTATCGGTCGCGAAGGCGGCATCGAAGGGCTGCAGGCTTTTCTGGAGACCCGAACCCTCTATCTCAGTTGACGCGCAGCGCCCGTAAGAGCGTGCTGCCGCATTCCAGGGCCGCACGCGACGTGCGGCCAACGCAGACGCCTGTTTCGCATCCTGGCCGCTTGCAGCCCAGTCAGCGCGGATGCGCGTCCCTGCACTGCGTGCGCGTGCCGCCTCTCGCCATTGCGCCCATTGCAGCCTCCCCTCCCTCTCAGTCCCGCATTCGGAAGACAGCGCCATGTACCCGCCGATCGACTCGATTGCCCTGCACGCCCGCCTCGCCCCGCACCGGCTCGCCGCCCGCGACCTGGTATTGAATCAGCAATGGACCTACGCCGAGCTCGACGAGCTGGTCGGCCGGCTCGCCGCCCTGCTGCAGGTGCGCGGCTGTGTCGACGGCGAGCGCCTGGCGGTGCTGGCGCGCAACTCGGTCTGGCAGGTGGCGCTGCATTTCGCCTGCGGCCGGGTCGGCGCCATCTATGTGCCGCTCAACTGGCGGCTCAGCGCCACCGAACTGGACACCCTGCTGCAACGTGCCGAGCCGCGCCTGGTCCTTGGCGACGAGGTCGCGGCCGGGCGTGCGCACGTCGATGCGCTGGCGCACTTCGTCCAGGACGCCAGCGCGCTTGCCGCAGCCGACCTTCCCGCCATTCCACCCGAACGCATCAGCCTGATCCTGTTCACCTCCGGCACCTCCGGTCAGCCCAAGGGGGTGATGCTGAACGAAGGCAACCTGCAGCAGACAGCGCAGAACTTCGGCGTCCTCACCCAGGTGGACGCGCGCAGCAGCTTCCTGTGCGAAGCACCGATGTTTCACATCATCGGCCTGGTCACCAATGTGCGTCCGGTACTGGCCGTGGGCGGCTCGATCCAGGTGTCCAACGGGTTCGAACCGGCACGCACGCTGAACTGGCTATGCGATCGGGCGCAGGCGATCACCCATTACGTGGGCGTCCCGCAGATGATGCAGGCCTTCCGCCAGCAGCCCGGCTTCGATCCTGCGGGCTTGCGTCACCTCACCGCCCTGGTCAGCGGGGGTGCGCCGCATGCCGGCGAGGACCTGCTCGGCTGGCTGCAGGACGGCATTCCCATGGTCTGTGGCTACGGCATGAGCGAAGCGGGTACGGTGTTCGGCATGTCGGTGGACTGCGCCGTGATTCGCGCCAAGCTGGGCGCGGCAGGCGTCTCCACGCCAGCGGTGCAGACCCGCGTGGTGGACGCCCAGGGTCGGGACTGTCCGCCGGAGGTGCCTGGCGAATTGCTGCTGCGTGGCCCCAATCTCAGCCCAGGGTATTGGCGCGACCCGCAGGCCAGTGCCGAGGCCCTGGACCCACAAGGATGGTTCCGTACCGGCGACATCGTCAGGCGCGACGCCGACGGCTTCTTCTGGGTGGTCGACCGCAAGAAGGACATGTTCATTTCCGGCGGCGAGAACGTCTACCCCGCCGAGATCGAAGCGGTGCTGGCCGATCATCCGCAGATTCGGGAATGCGCGGTGGTCGGCATCGCCGACCCGCAATGGGGTGAGGTGGGATACCTGGCCATCGTGCCGGCCGAGCCGGCGCTGGATCTGGACCAGCTCCGCGATTACCTGATCGCGCGGCTCGCCAAGTACAAGGTGCCCAAGCATCTGCGCGTGGTCGAGGCATTGCCGCGCACCGCCACCGGCAAGTTGCAGAAAGCACGGCTGAAGCAGGCGTTGACCGAGTAGATCGCATCCTTGCGTGTCCGGCCACACTGCCAAACGCACGTGCAGCCGTGCGTGGGCCCATCGCATGCCCGGGCAACGGCACAGCGGCCGCGCACGCCGCCTGGGCAGTAAGGGTCGCCTACGCCGACGCGTCCAGCAGCAGGTCGTCTTCGCCCACCTGCCGATCCACCCATACCGCGCCCTGCTCGGCCATCAGTGCCAGCTGGTGTTCGAGTTCGCGCATCAATAGCCGCACGCCGGGCTTGTGGATGGCGCTGCCATCGCGGTAGATGACGCCACCGGCACGCGCCTGCGCCGGCTGCTGCAGCTGGAAGGCGCGCAGCTCGCCACGAGCGATGTCGCCAGACACCATCATGCTCGGCATCACCGCGATGCTGTCGGTACCGAGCAGGATCTCGCGGGTAAAACTGGCCGAACTGGAACGCAGATGATCGCGCGTGGCCAGCCCGTGTTCGCGCATCACCTGCGCCACATCGCGCTCCACGTGCTGGCTCAAGGTCGGCAACACCTGTCGGTAGGCCGCAGCGTCGGCGATGCTCACCGGGCCGTTCGAGAACAGCGGATGGTCGCTGCGTGCCACCAAGGCAATTGGATCCTGGTACAGCACCTTGCGAATCAGCGCATCGTAACGGGCCAATGGATACAACCTGCCAACCACCAGATCGATCTCGTTGCCGGCCAGCTTGGGCAGCAGTTCGTCGGTGCGACCGTGCAACAGGCGCACGCGCAGCGTCGGCTCGGCACGGTACAAGGCGGCCAATACCGCCGGCAGCAAGCCGCTGGCCGCGACCGGCAATGCGCCGACAGTGATGGTCAGCGCATCGTCCTGCTGCAGGCCTTCGAAGGTGTCCTGCGCACGCCGTAGCTGTCCCAACACCACGTGCGCGGTCTGCACCAGGACTTCGCCCATGGCATTGGGACGCACGCCGCGCGAATGGCGCTCGAACAACGGTGCGCCGACGATTTCTTCGATTTCCTGCAGCGCGCGCGTGAGCGCGGGCTGGGTCACGTTCAGCACGCGCGAGGCGCGCAGCAGGCTTTTCTGTCGGTCCAGCGCCTCGATGACTCGTAGATGCCGGACCTTGATGCGGTGTTCGAAGAACACGGAGGACATGGTCATGGAAGGTGGGCCTTGCGTTGGAAAGTCGGGGATGCAGTGATGCGGCCAAGGCCGCGGGGTGAGGCTCAGCGCGCCTCGGGAACCCGCCGCGTCTGCATGAAATCTTCGAAGGATTCACCGCGCATGATCGCGTAGACCTGCAGATTGGTCATCCTCACGACGCGGGCGAATTTTTCGATGACGAAGAAATTGGCGCCGTATTGCACCAGACCGAGCCAGTCGCGTGCACGGATCAGCGCCTTTTCGTGCTCGCTCAGCTCCGCTTCCTGCATCAGCACCTCCGCGTCCTGCAGGAAGCGATCGCGCCACGGCGCGCGGATCATATGCCAGAAGAAGCGGTTGAGGCGCAGTGCTCGGTTGCTGGTGCGCAGATCGAACAGGTAGGTTCCTGCGATCTTGTCCATGCCCTGTACTTGCGGATTCATCGGCAGGCCCTCATGCCGCGTGTGCGCTGCGCGCGAGCAATTCCGCCGAGCGCGGCGCGTCGGCGGCTTCCTCGCCGGGTTCGTACAGCACCACCGTCATCGCGGTGGTGGTCATCAGATAGTAGTTCTGATGCAGCTTGCGAATGGGGCCATCCAATGCGCCGCGCATGGCCAGCCACATGATCTGCTCCACGCTCTCGGCGCCGCCCAGTCGCACGTAATCGGTATGGGTGAGATCGGTCAGCGACTGCGGCGCGTGCTGGAAGCGATCGAGGAATTCCATGTCCCAGTCGGTATTGTTGAAGCCGGTGCGCTCGCCGTGGATCTGGTGCGATAGGCCGCCGGTGCCGACCACCACCACCTTGAGATCCTCCGGATACGACTCGATCGCGCGGCGCACCGCCTGGCCCAGGCGATAACACCGCCGTGCAGTGGGCAATGGATATTGCAGCACGTTGATCGCGATCGGCACCACCGTTCCCGGCCAGTCCGGGACATGCGGCCACAGCAGCGGCAAGGGCGCTGCGCAGCCGTGATCGATCGGCTTGTCCTGAAAAACGGTCAGGTCGAATTCGTCGTTGACCAGGCATTCGGCGATATGCGCCTGCAATTGCACATCACCGCGGATCGGCGGCAGGTTGCGCAACCCCGCCCCTTCGTCGGCGACCGGAAAGCGCTCGCCCACGCCGAGCGCGAAGGTCGGATAGAGATCGAAGAAGAAGGTCGTGCAGTGATCGTTGTAGAAGAACACCAGCACGTCGGCCTGCTGCTGGGCCAACCAGGCCGCGACCGGCGTATAGCCGTCGAACAAGGGCTTCCACACAGGGTCCTGTTGTTTGCCCTTGTCGTAAGCCACCCCGATGGTGGGAACGTGCGAGGTTCCGATGCCGCCGATGATGCTTGCCATGCTGCACTCCTGAGACGCGGCCTGACGCAATCGGAGCAGGCGCGTTGATGGGGTCGGGACCAGCGACACATGCGATCCCGACAGGGACGGTCGACGACCCCGGATCAATCGAAAAGGTATCCTCAGGATCCAAATTGCCACCAAGCGCGCTCATCCGCAAGATCTTTATACAAGTCATTGCCAGTCTTCCTCTTCCCGGGACCGCGCGCGCTGCCGGGGTGCGAGAGATTGGAGCCAATGACGAACAGCCGCCAACTGCGTGCCGCAGAAAGGGGACACGAGCGATTCCGAGTGGCGTATTCGTCCCCGAGTCTCGCCCTGATCCGGGCGGCGCAGGCCGAGGGCCTGGCGATGACGCGCCCCATCCGGCAAGGCTTGCCGCTGCAGCGTAGTGCCGTCCGTCAGCCGGATCGATGAGGCTCTTGGCCGACGCCAGGTGTCTGGCCTGCGACGGCTTTTTCTACCGATACCCGCGACACGGCGCGACACGGCGCGATCACGGCGCGATCACGGCGCGATCACGGCGGCGATCAGGCATCGCGCCGGCGCTGGCGTGGAACTGTTGTTGCGAAAACACGTCGGTATGCAGCCGCAGGGCATGCATCGGTGAGACCACGATGTGCAGCCGGTCGCCATCAGGCCCATGTCGGCGGTATCAGGCACGGCGAGCCGCCACCCTTGCCTGCAGGGCACGTCCGTGGCAGCGAGGCTGCAACGGACGCGGGAGCACTACAGAGAATGCACGAACATCAGGTTGACGTTGTTGCCGGCCACGGAATTTTCCACATCCACCGGCAGATAGACGTTGAAATTGAGGATGTTGTTCTTGTCCAGACGCCACGACAGCCCTGGCCCGAGATAGAACTGCATGCGCTTGCTGTCGGGCACACGCTGACCGTTGGTGCGATTGTCCTGTAGCTGCTGCAGGTAGTAGCCGCTGACGCCCAGACGCAATTGCTCGCTCACCTTGATCGAACTGGCGAAGTTGGCCCAGAACACGTCGCCGGCCTGCCCGTTGCGGAACTGGAAGCCGGGAATCGGCGGAACGCCGCCCGCGCGGCTGGTGCGAAAGTTATAGAGGTAATGCAGGCGCATGCTGATTTCCCAGTCGTCGCTGGGCTGGACGGTAAACGCCCAGTGCGGCGCCACCGCCCAGTAACCGTTGCTCTGGTTGATCGCGATATCGCGGTCGAACTTGCCGACCGGGGCGAAGGCATCGATGGCAAAGCGCTGGAAGAACAGGATGCGCCCATCGCGCATGACCGGCGGCATCTGCAGGGCCGGGCCGAAGGAAACATCGCCCACGCCAAAGCCGTTGCTGCGCAACCGCACCGGGCTGTTGGCCGCAAACGAGGTGTCGTAGTTGACCAGCGGCAGGATGGCGTTGAAGCTCAGGGAGCCACCCATCCAGGTGTAGGGCGTCACGTAGATCAGCTGCGACAGCAGGGCCGAGGCACCGACGTGGGGATCGCGGAAGGCCGGCGAGTCGTTGCCGCGGGCATCCTTGATCGCATTGAAGTTGAAATGCCGCGCGTAGCCGATGAAGGTCCACCCGGGCGTGGTGGAACCGAAGCCGTCGAGAAAGCTGGTGCCGCCCACGTTGATGCCTTGCGGAGGCGCGACGGTTTCCGGCACGGCTTGCGCCAGCGCCGCGATCGGCGCCGCAGTTGCGAGGACAGCAGCGACGAGCAGGGGCAATCGCCGAGGTGACGACAGATACGGCGACACAGGGCGAGGACAGGAAAAGAAGCGTACGCATTCCACTGGGCGGATCTCCGATGCGGATGGATGGACGAAGGCGAACGCGACGCAGGGGGGGAGGAGACGGGTGCAGGATCTGCAGCGCAATCAGTGCGCCGGCACAGCCCTGCGGGTGGCGATTGCGCGCAGACCGCTCAGCGCGCGCCGAGGCGCAGCTGCAGCGCACCGAGGCGTTGCTTGAACAGCCATTGCTGCTGCTCCAGCACCAGGACATCATCGAAACTGCCGAGCAGGGCCGGCGACTGCGCGGTCCAGGGCGGCGGCTCGGTGGTGACATCGGCGGTGTAGAGCAGGACGATGCTGTGGGCGTGGACCAGGGTGGCCGACTGGATGCTGACCACGGTGTTGAGCATCAGATGACAGGTGGTGCGCGGTGGTCGATCGCGGAAGGCCTGCAGGATGGCCGCTCGCCCGTGCACCGGCGCATCCGGCGCGCTGGGGCGCGCAAACACGCCGTCGGCGGTGAACAGTGCGGCCAGACGGTCATGGTCGTGGCGATCGTTGTACAGCGCGAAGCGTCGGATCACCTGCTCGCAGGCCACAACGATCGCTGCATCGTCCTGCATTCCAGTTCCTCGGTAGCCATGCCAAAAGTGATCGGCGACGGCAGGCGCCCGGCCGTCGCCTGGGATGCGCGCACTCATGCCGCGCGCAACCAGTCGCGCAAGGCGGCGGTGACCGCCTCCGGCGCTTCCAGCGGCGCCATGTGTCCGCTGTCTTCGAACACCACCAGGCGCGCCTGCGGGATCTGCCGTGCCATGTCCTGGTGTTGCGCCAGCGGGCTCCAGGCGTCCTGTCGGCCTACGCCCAGGACGGTCGGGCAGCGGATCTGCGCCAGCACCGGCGTGGCGTCGGGACGTTCCAGCAAGGCCGCGATCTGGCCGGCGAAACTCGCTGCGCTCTGCCGCTGCACCATCGCCGTCAGCTGCGCCATCAGCGTGGTGTCGTGCGCACGCGCCGGGTGCAGCATCGGCGGAAGCCAGCGCTGTGCGAGCGCCGCCATGCCCTGGGTCTGCGCCAGCTGCAGCAGCGCCTGACGCTCTGCCTGCTCGCCATCGCGGCGCGGTGCGATGCCGGTGTCGAACAAGCCGAGCCGCAGCACCCGCTCCGGCGCCTGGCGCACGATCTCCAGCGCCACCCGCCCACCCATCGAATGGCCGGCAACGGCGAACTGCGCCGGCGCGCTGGCCAGCACGTGCGCCGCCATGCGCGGAATGCTGTCGAAACCGGCGAAATCCATCACCCGCACGTCGCCCAGATCGCCCAGGGCGGCACGTTGCGGTTCCCAGACCGCGGCATCGCAGAGCAGGCCGCAGAGCAGCAGCACGGTGGGCATGGAGGACGGGGCAAGCGGACTCATGGGTCGACTGTAGCCACGCCGGTCACATCCGTCGTATGGAAGATGCGGCTCCAGGTATTACCTTTAAGTCATACATAGGAGCGGACAACAGAACGTAGCGAGCAGTCGTCAGATGGGGGTGGACGGCGCGCGCGGAACCGAAAGGTACGCATGGCACATGCCGCACCGAGCAACCGCTGCGGCCACCTGGCGGTGAGCGCAGTCGTTCTGTTGGCTGCTCCAGAGCCGGTCAGACTGACGGGGGGCTCGCAACGATCCGCGAGCCCGTCAAGCTGTGCCGGAGGCCCGCCTCCACAGCGCATCCACCAGCGGCGGCAGCCTGCCGGCCAGGCCGAGCGCGGCGCCACGCACCAGGGTCAGGTGCATTTCGTCGTTGGAAAACAGGCGATTGATCGTGTCGAAGCCATAGGCGGCAACCGTGTTCTCGCTGCGCCGGGCCCGTGCCCAACGCTGCAGCCGGTGCGGGGCGGCCCAGTCGGCGCGCCTGGCCAGCGCCTGGCGCACGCTGTCGCGCAGTGCGGCGACATCGCGCAGGCCCAGATTGACCCCCTGACCGGCCAGCGGATGCACCACGTGCGCCGCATCGCCCAACGTCAGCACCCGGCCACTGACATAGCGCTGCACCAGTTGTCGCTGCAACGGAAATGCAGCGCGCGCGGACACCACGCGCGCGTGGCCCAGCCGCGCCGCGAAGGCCTGGGTCAGCTCGCGCGAGAACACTGCATCGTCCAATGCCAGCACACGCTCGGCATCGGCCTCGGGCAGGGTCCACACGATCGAACTGCGGCCATCGGCAAACGGCAGCAGCGCCAGCGGTCCGGTGGTCAGAAAGCGCTGCCAGGCAGTGGCCTGGTGCGGCTGTTCGGTTTCCACGAAGGCCACCACGCCGCGTTGCGCATAGGCATGCCGCACTACCGGCATGCCGCTCAATTCGCGCAAGGTGGACGCCGCGCCATCGGCGGCGATGGCAATGGCCGCCTCCAGGCGGCTGCCGTCAGCCAGGCGCAGGCGCACGCTGGCGGTTTCCTGTTCCAGCTCGACCACGCGCGCCGGGCAATGCAGATCGATCCCGGCCGCGTGCACGGCCGCCCAGAGGCGATCGACCAACAGATCGTGCTCGATGATCCAGCCCAGCTGCTCGCGCCCCAGCGTGTCGGCATCGAAACGCAGCTCGCCACCACCCCCGGCATCCCACACCCGCATGCGCCGGTACGGCTGCACGCGCGCGGCACGCACCGCCGCCCATACGCCCAGGCTGTCCAGCAACGCGGCGTTGTCGGCGGCAAAGGCGTAGACGCGCAGGTCGGCCCGGTCGGCATGCCAGCGCGTGGGCTCGCGCCCTTCCACCAGCGCCACGTTCAAGCCGGCATCGGCCAGCGCCAGCGCGCACGCCGCGCCCACGACGCCGCCGCCGACGATCACTGCATCGCGCATGGGGCGACGATTCATGCGTGCCCCCGGCATAGCTGCGGCACCTCGCCACGGAAGCCCATCGCACCGCCGACCAGCATCGATTGCAGCGGCGCCGCCTGCGAGGTCGCCAGCAGCCCGAGGCTGCGCAGCGGCCGCAGCAATGGCGCCGGATTGCCGGTGAGGCGCGCCAGGCCGCTGGAGAACGCGATGGTGTGATCGCGATCCACACGGCGCCGCGCCAGGTAGTCGGCCAGCAGCGCGCCGGCACCGGCATCGCTGCGATCGTGTTCGATCAGTTCGGCCAAGGTCAGCGCATCGCGCAGGCCCAGGTTGAACCCTTGCGCGCCGATCGGGTGCAGCGTCTGCGCCGCATTGCCCAGCAGCACCACGCGTTCGGCGATCAGGGCGTTCGCCAGCACCTGCACCAGGGGATAGGCGCTACGTTCGCCGCTGGCGACGAAACGCCCGGCCCGCCAGCCGGCCGCGCGCTGCAGCCGTGCCAGCCAGCCGGCCTCGTCGAGCGCAGCCACCGACTCGGCATCGGCACGTGCCACGCAGTGGATGGCGCCGTAATGGCGGTCGCCGCGTGGCAGCAAGGCGGTGGGGCCGTGTTCGCCGAAGCGTTCCCAGGCAGTGCCGTCCGGCGGCCTTGCGGCGCGTACGCGCGCCACGAACAGCGTCTGCAGGAAATCGTGCTGCTCGGATCCGATATGCAGCAATTCGCGCACCGCGCTGTGACTGCCATCGGCGCCCACGACCAGCCGGGCGGAAACGATCCGTTCGCCCTCGTCGCCGGTAAGCCGCAGGCCGCGCAAACCATCGCGCACCGGCTCCACACCGATGCAGCGCGCCGGGCGGTAGCGGCGCAGGTGGTGCAATTCGTCCAGACGGGCCTGCAAGGCTTCGCCGAAGTCGCGCGCCACCACCACCTGGCCGAAACTCTCGCGTCCGTAATCGGCCGCATCCAGTTGCACGCGCCCGAAGTCGCCGGCACGGCTGACGTGGATGCGCCGGATCGGCCCGGGCGGGCTGCGTAGCTTGGCCATCACCCCCAGCACGCCGAGCGCGTTGACGGTGGCCGCGGCGAAGCTCAAGTTGCGTTGATCGAACACCGCCGGCGGGCTGCCGGCCGGGGTGGCTTCCACCAGCCCGACATCCAGGCCGAGGCGATCCAGGGCGATCGCCAGGCTGGAGCCGACCAGGCCGCCGCCAACGATCAGAACGTCATGTGGTTGTGTCATCGCCACATGATAAGCCCTCGCTCCAGGCGCGTTGCCGCCGCTGCGTGCGGCATGTTGCCGCGTCCGCTGCGCCGCTCCGGACCCGCGCCGCCCGTCGCCGACCACGCCGCGATGGCGCGGCTGCGCCAGGTTCCACGCTACACTTCACGGCCTGTGTTCCCGCCATCCCTGCGCATGACCTCTCGCTCGCACGACACCCTGATCCTGAGCCTGCTGGCCGTGCTGATGGCGGCCACGCGTATCAATCACTTCGCGCCGGTGCCGGATGCCTCCTGGGCGGTCTTTTTCATCGGCGGCTTCCATCTGGCCGCGCGCAGCAAGCTGGCGTTCCCGCTATTGATGGCGCTTGCGGTGGCCGTGGACTGGCTGGTGATCGCCCGGCAGGGCCTGAGCTTCTGGCAGCACTACTGCGTATCGCCTGCCTATTGGTGCCTGATTCCGGCGTACTTCGCGCTGTGGGCTGGCGGCGTCTGGCTGCGCCGGCGCTATCGCGGCGCGCAGTGGAGTGCGCTGGTCGCCCTGGTTCCGGCCCTGCTGATCGCAGTGGCGGTATGCCAACTGATCGCCCAGGGCAGCTTCTACTGGATCAGCGCCAGTGTGAGCGAACCCACCGCGGCCGGTTGGTTCAAGAACTACTCGGATTGGCTGTGGCCCTACCTGCGCAGCGCCGCGCTGTATGTCGCGGCGGCAGCGGCGATCCAGGTGGCCGCCGAACGCCTGGCCGCGCCGCGCAGCCAGGCCCGGGCCGGCTGAGCCATGGGCAACCGGCTCTCACGTATCTATACGCGTACCGGCGACGACGGCACGACCGGCCTGGGCGACGGCAGCCGTACCGGCAAGGATGCCCTGCGGGTGACTGCCTACGGCACGGTGGACGAAGCCAATTCCGCCATCGGCGTGCTGCTGGCGGCACCCGGCATCCCGGCCGCGGTTGCCGAGCTGCTGACCACCGTGCAGCACCAGCTGTTCGATCTGGGCGGCGAGCTGTGCATTCCCGGCCATGCGGCCATCGCCACGGCCGACATCCAGGCCCTGGAACGGCAGCTGGACCATTTCAACGACGGTTTGCCGCCACTGCAGGAATTCATCCTGCCGGCGGGAGGCGAAGCGGCCGCGCGCTGCCATCTGGCCCGCACCATCGTGCGCCGTGCAGAGCGCGAAACCGTCGCGCTGTCGCGCCAGGAGCAGGTGCGCAGCGAAGCGATCGGCTACCTGAACCGCCTGTCCGATCTGCTGTTCGTGCTGGCGCGCGTACTGGCGCGCGCCGACGGCCAGCAGGAAGTGCTGTGGCGACACGACCGCCGACGCGGGTGAACGCCCTCCGGCACGGGGCAGGCTTGGCGCGTCGTGCGCGTCACCCCGGCAGACAGGCCGGGCCGGCCTCGAGGCGCCGCGGGCCGCTTCGCACTCACCACAACGTATCTGACACGCTCTAGAGTCGACCATGCTGGTCTTTACCCATCCTGCCTGTCTCGGCCACGACGCAGGCCCCGAGCATCCCGAGAGCCCCGCCCGGCTGGAGGCGGTGGTCGATGCGTTGCGTACCGCCTTTCCGGATCTGGACTGGCGCGAGGCACCGCTGGCCAAGCTCGGCGACCTGTGCCGGGTGCACGACCGCGAACAGATCGATGCAGTGCTGGAAACCGCTTTCGACGGCTACCGCCAACTGGACGTGGATACGCGCATGGTGCCGGCCTCGCGAGCGGCCGCGCTGCGCGCCGCAGGCGCCGGTATCGCGGCAGTGGATGCGGTGATGCAGAACCTCACCCGCACTGCCTTCTGCGCAGTCCGCCCCCCCGGCCACCACGCCACCGCACAGGTGTCGATGGGGTTTTGTCTGTTCAACAACGTCGCGGTGGCGGCCGCCCACGCGCGCGACCGGCACGGACTGGAGCGCATCACCATCGTGGATTTCGATGTGCACCACGGTAACGGCACCCAGGCGATCTTCGAGCGCGACCCGGCCGTGCAGTATCTGAGTACCCACCAGTCCGGGCTCTATCCGCATTCGGGCGGCGTCCACGAGCGCGGCCTCGGCAACATCCATAACCTGCTGCTGCCACCAGGCAGCGACGGGTTGCGTTTCCGCAACGTGTGGGAAGACGAGATGCTGCCGCTGATCGATGCGTTTCGCCCGCAACTGATCCTGATTTCCGCCGGGTTCGACGCCCATTTGCGCGACCCGCTGGCCGATCTGATGCTGGACGACGCCGATTTCGGCTGGCTGACCGCCGCGCTGCGCACCCTGGCCGAGCGGCATGCAGGCGGCCGGGTGGTCTCCCTGCTGGAAGGCGGCTACGACCTGCAGGCACTACGCGAAAGCAGCGTTGCCCACGTTGCCGCCTTGCGGTGACCGCTGCGCGCGCATGCGCGGTGCAGGGAACGGCGATGAACCCCGTCCTGTCGCGACCGGGACTCTTCATTGCCCCTATGCGGGCTATACGGCAAGCTAGTCGCCATTTTATTGGTTGAACCACGCGTGCGCCGAGCTCTCCGCCTGCTCCCCCTGCCCTTGAGCATCGCCATCTGCCTCCCGGCCATGGCCGCCGACAAGCCGTTGAACTGGGGACTGTGCCCGGCCGTGGACCCGCTACCAGGCTTCGACGGCGCGCCTGCCGCCGATCCCAAGGCAGCGGAGATCCGCCAGCAGCTGCCCACCGACATCGAAGGCGACCAGCTGTCCGGCACCAGCACCACCCCGCAGTATCAGGGCAACGTGGCGCTCAAGCGCGGCGACCAGTTCCTGGGTGCGGACAGCCTGCGCATGGACACCGAAACCGGCAACTACATCGCCGAAGGCAACGTCCGTTACCAGGACACGTCCTTCCGCATGGTCGCCGACCGTGCCGAAGGCAATCAGGACACCGACAGCCACAAGGTCACCAACATCCAGTACCAGTTGGTGGACCGGCGCGGCAACGGCGGCGCCGAATCGGTGGACCTGCAGGGCCAGGTCGGCCAGATGCACCGTTCGACCTATACCACCTGCGATCCGTCGCAACCGATCTGGCGGGTGCGCGCGCCGGAGATCGACGTGGACAACGAAGAAGGCTTCGGCACCGCGCGCAACGCGGTGCTGCAGGTCGGCAAGGTGCCGGTGCTGTACTTCCCCTGGTTCAAGTTCCCGATCGACGACCGCCGCCAGACCGGCCTGCTGTTCCCGCAATTCGGCCTGTCCGGGCGTAACGGCTTCGATTACCTGCAGCCGATCTACCTCAATCTGGCACCGAACTACGACGCCACCTTGCTGCCGCGCTACATGAGCAGGCGAGGTTTCATGTTCGGCACCGAATTCCGCTACCTGTACGAGGGCGGCCGCGGCGAGATCACCGGCAACTACCTGCCCAACGACAACCTGCGCAAGAAGGACCGCGGCAGCGTCTTCTACAGCGGCTTCCACAACGTGGACACGCACTGGCAGGCCCGCAGCAGCATCGCCTGGGTCAGCGATACCCGCTACGTGGAAGATTTCACCAGCCGCGTCAACGGCATGGGGTCGGCCTCCAGCCTGCAGAGCACCGTGGGCATCTACGGCACCGGCGAGACCTGGACCGCCGGCCTGATGGCCGACCGCTGGCAGCTCACCGACTACACCCTGGACGAACAGGCCCTGCCCTACAACCGCCAGCCGCGTGCGTATTTCACCTGGGAGAAGCCCCTCGGCATCTTCGAGGCCGGCGTGTATGCCGAGGCGGTGCGGTTCACGCACGACGATTCGTACCGGGTGGACTTCATTCCGAACAATGGCAACGAAACGAACAGGGGCGACCAGTACGTACGCACCAACGTCCGCAACCGGGATTACGGAAGCGGTTCGCGCCTGGATCTCAAACCGTATGTCTCGATGCCGTTGTCCGGTGCGTCCTGGTTCCTGACGCCGACCTTGGCCTGGCGATACACGGCGTATCAGCTGGATTCCACGACCGCCAATACCGCCCCACTCACCGGCAACCGCACGCCCGCGCGCAGCCTGCCGATCGCCTCGCTGGATGCCGGGGTGTACTTTGATCGCGAAACCTCGGTGTTCGGAACCAACTACCTGAACACCCTGGAACCGCGCCTGTACTACCTGTACGTGCCGTACCGCGACCAGGACGACCTGCCGGTGTTCGACACCCGGCCGTTCACCTTCAGCTACGGGCAATTGTTCCGCGACAGCCGCTACACCGGCGCAGACCGCCAGAACGATGCCAACCAGCTGACCCTGGCGGTGACCTCGCGCTGGCTGCGTCAGGACGACGGGCGCGAAAAGCTGTCGCTGAGCGCAGGCCAGATCCTGTACTTCAACGACTCGCTGGTCACGATCAACAATTCCGCCGCCAACAGCGAGCAGCCCATCGAGCAGGGCAAGTCGGCGTGGGTGGCCGATGCCAACTACATGATCAACGACCGCTGGTCGATGGGTGCCACCTACCAGTGGAACCCGAACTCGCGCAAGGAAGATCTGGCCAGCCTGCGGACCCGCTACCTGCTGGGCAACGACGGCATCGTCAACCTGGCCTACCGCTACCGGCGCAATCTGATCGACGAGAGCGACCAGCTCAAGCAGGCCGACTTCTCGTTCCTGTACCCGATCAATCCGACCTGGAGCGCAGTGGGCCGCTACTACTATTCGTTGCTGGACCGTAAACCGCTGGAAATCATCGGCGGCGTGCAGTGGGACAGCTGCTGCCTGGCGGTACGCGCGCTGGTACGCCGGTTCGTGCGCAACCGCGACGGCGAAATGGACAATTCCATCCAGTTCGAATTCGTGCTGAAGGGTCTGAGCTCGTTCGGCCAGAACACGGACCGCACTTTGCGCCGTGCTATTCTCGGCTATTACCGCGACGACCTGTACCTGGTCCCGCCCAGCAATACCACGACCAATCCGGACGATTACGATCCGAACCTGATTCCATGACCAAGCCTTTCTCCGTTGTTCTTGCCTCGTTGCTGGCAGTTGCCAGCACGGTCTCGCCGCTGGCCTCGGCACAGCAGTCCCAGCCGCTGGATCGGATCGCCGCCATCGTTGACGAGGACGTGGTGCTGCAGAGCGAGCTCGATCGCGCCGTGCGCAATGTCAGGTCGCAGTATGCCGGCCGCGAAAACCAGTTGCCGCCCGACGATGTGCTGCAGCGTCAGGTGCTCGAGCGCCTGGTGCTGGTCAAGCTGCAGGTGGGCCGTGCCGAAGGCAACGGCATCCGGGTCAGCGATGAGGAACTCAACCGCGCCATCGCCAGCATCGCCCAGCAGAACGGCACCAGTGTCGACGGGCTGCGCCAGAAGCTGGCCGCCGATGGCATGGGCTACGGCGATTTCCGCGCGTCGGTGCGCGACGAGATCATCGTGCAGCGGCTGCGTCAGAGCTTCGCGCAGAGCCGCATCAGCGTCAGCGAGGGCGAGGTGGATAGCGCGCTGGCCCAGCAGGCCACCACCGGCAGCCAGTATCACCTGGCGCATATCCTGGTCGGGCTGCCGGAAGGCGCCACCGCCGAGCAGATCGCCACTGGCCAGAAGAAGGTCGATGGCGTCAAGGCCCTGATCGACAAGGGCGAGCTGGATTTCTCCGCTGCGGCCGTACGTTATTCGGACAGCCCCAACGCGCTGGAAGGCGGCGACCTGGGCTGGCGTAGCCTGGACGAGATTCCGAATGCCTTCGCGCAGCTGATCCGCGACATGCAGCCCGGCCAGGTGGCCGGCCCGCTGCGTGGCCCCAGCGGCTTCCAGTTGCTCAAGCTGGTGGAAATGCGCGACGCCAATGCCGGCGGCGAGAAGAAGATGGTGACCGAGTACAACGCCCGGCACATCCTGATCCGCATCGGCGACAACCAGACCGAGGACCAGGCCAAGGCCAAGATCGACACCCTGCGTGCGCGCATCGTCGGCGGCGCCGATTTCCAGGCCACCGCCAAGGAAGCGTCCGAAGACGCCAATAGCCGCGGCCAGGGCGGTGATCTGGGCTGGTTCCCGGCCGACGCGTTCGGCCCGGACTTCGGCAAGCAGGTCGAGAGCCTGGCCGATGGTGCGGTCTCCGAGCCGTTCCGCACCCAGGCCGGCTGGCATATCGTGCAGCGCGTGGGCAGCCGCCAGACCGACGTCAGCGCCGACAACCAGCGTGCGCAGGTCCGCGAAACGATCGGCCGCCGCAAGCTGGAAGAGGAATACAACCGGTATCTGCAGGAGCTGCGCGGCGAAGCCTACGTGAGCTATCGCACCGGCGATCGCGCCGATGGCAATGCCACCGCCGAGCCGGCCAAGTCGGCAGAACCGGCTGCCCCGACCCCGCCGCCGGCACAGCCGGCGCGCTAAGCGATGCAGGTCCCGTCGCTCGCGCTGGTGCCAGGCGAGCCGGCCGGGATCGGGCCGGAACTCTGCGTCCGGCTCGCACAGCAGCCGCGCCCGGATGCACGTCTGGTCGCCTACGCCGATCCAGATACCCTGCACAGCGCCGCCCAGGCGCTGTCTTTGCCTGTGCGGCTGCTCGATCCCGACCAGTCTGCGCGGGCGCCGGGCGACCTGCCGGTGGTCCCGATCCGCCAGGCCAGCCCGACCCGCTTCGGCTCGCCCGATCCGGCCAATGCCGCAGCGGTGATCACCGGCCTGCGCACCGCTGCCGGCGACTGCCTGTCCGGTCGTCTGCAGGGCATGGTGACCGGCCCGGTGCACAAGGCCGCGATCAACGCCGGCGGCATTGCATATACCGGCACCACCGAATTGCTTGCCGAGCAGGCCGGCTGCCCGGTGGTGATGATGCTGGCCAACAGCATCGTGCGCGTTGCGCTGGTCACCACCCACCTACCGTTGCGCGCGGTGGCCGACGCGATCACCGCCGATGCGCTGGCACAGTGCCTGCGCATCACACACTCCGCGCTGCGACGCGACTTCGGGCTGCCCGCGCCGCGTATCGCCGTGCTCGGGCTCAACCCACATGCCGGCGAGGACGGGCACCTGGGCCGCGAGGAACTGGACGTCGTCATTCCGCTGCTGGAGCGCCTGCGTGGCGAAGGCCTGCATCTGATCGGGCCGCTGCCGGCGGACACTGCCTTCCTGCCGCAGAAACTGAGCGGCTTCGACGCGGTGGTGGCCATGTACCACGACCAGGGCCTGCCGGTGCTCAAGTACAGCGGTTTCGAGCAGGCGGTCAACATCACCCTGGGCCTGCCCTACCCGCGCGTGGCGGTCGATCATGGCACCGCACTGGAACTGGCCGGGCGCGGCATTGCCGACCCCTCCAGCCTGATGGCGGCGACCACCCTGTGCGCGCGTCTGGCGGCGCGCCGCTGAGCGAACGCCAGGCAAGCGGCTGCGTGTACGCGACACACGCCCCACCCGGCGCGAGCGGCAGCGCCGATACCACGTGCAGCCGCCTGCTCCGTTAAACTGGGGGGATGAATTCTTCCTTCAGCGCACCGGCCAAGAAGTCGCTCGGCCAGCACTTTCTTGCCGATCGCGATTACATCGACCGGATCGTGCAGGCGGTGGACCCGCGCGCCGGCCAGCAGTTGGTCGAAATCGGTCCCGGACAGGGCGCCATCACCTTCCCGCTGCTGCGCAGGCACGGCGCGTTGACCGTGATCGAATTCGATCGCGACCTGATCGCCCCGTTGACCGAGGCCGCCGCGCCGATCGGCGCGCTGAGCATCATCCATCGCGACGTGCTCAGCGTGGATTTCACCGCGCTGGCCAACGACAACCCGATTCGCCTGGTCGGCAACCTGCCCTACAACATTTCCTCGCCGATCCTGTTCCATGCGCTGGACCACGCCGCGGCGATCGCCGACATGCACTTCATGCTGCAAAAGGAAGTGGTGGACCGCATGGCCGCCGCCCCGGGCAGCAAGGTCTACGGCCGGCTGAGCGTGATGCTGCAGGCGTATTGCGAGGTCACCGCGCTGTTCGTGGTGCCGCCAGGCGCGTTCCGGCCGCCGCCGAAGGTGGATTCGGCCGTGGTGCGGCTGGTGCCTCGCGATCCGGCCACGGTGGCCATTGCCGACCGCCGCCGCTTCGCCGACGTGGTGCGTGCCGGTTTCGGCCAGCGCCGCAAGACCCTGCGCAACGCCTTGTCCGGCGTCTGCGAGCCGGCGCATTTCGAGGCCGCCGGTGTGCGCCCGGATGCCCGTGCAGAACAACTCGAGGTCGCCGATTTCATCCGGCTGGCCAATGTCGAGCTGGCGTGAGCGCCGCTCCCACACCGTTTTATTTAGACTTTTCGCATGCACGATGATCCGCGCTATCGGGTCGAGGTCGAGGTGGCACCACGCTTCCTCGCCCATCAATCGACCCCGGAAGAAGGCCGCTATGCCTTCGCCTACAGCATCCGCATCCACAACGCGGGCGCCGTGCCTGCGCGCCTGATCGCCCGCCACTGGAAGATCACCGACGCCAACGGCCGCACCGAGCAGGTCGATGGCGAAGGCGTGGTCGGCGAGCAGCCCTGGCTACGCCCGGGCGAAGCGTTTCATTACACCTCCGGCGTGCTGCTGGAAACCGAGCAGGGCCAGATGCAAGGCCACTACGACATGGTGGCCGACGATGGCACCGAATTCACCGCCCCGATCGCCGCCTTCGTGCTGAGCGTACCCAGGACGCTGCACTGATGACCGCTGGACCGATGGAGTGCACGCGATGAGCGTCTGGGCGATTGGCGACCTGCAGGGATGCTACGACATCACCCAGCGCCTGCTGGAAAAGATCCGCTTCGACCCGGCGCAGGACACGCTGTGGTTCTGCGGCGACCTGGTCAACCGCGGCGGGCAATCGCTGGAAACCCTGCGCCTGGTGCATTCGCTGCGCGCGCACAGCGTGGTGGTGCTGGGCAATCACGACCTGTCGCTGCTGGCGATCGGTGCGCGCTCGGAGGAGGAACAGCGCAAGGTCAATCCGGATCTGCAGCGCATCGTGCTGGCCGAGGACCGCGACGTGCTGCTGGACTGGCTGCGCATGCAGAAGCTGGCGCACGTGGACCGCGAACTGGGCTGGATGATGATTCATGCCGGGCTGGCGCCGAAGTGGACCACGCAGATGGCCGAGAAGCATGCGCGCGAGGTCGAGCAGCAGTTGCAGGGCGGCGGTTATCGCAAACTGTTGCGCAACATGTACGGCGACCAGCCCGGCTGGTCCCCGGGTCTGAGCGGCTACGAGCGCAGCCGCGCGATCATCAACCTGTTCACGCGCATGCGCTATTGCACACCGCGCGGGCGCATCGCCACCGACGACAAGGGCACGCCCGGTACGCAGGCGCAGGGGTTGTATCCCTGGTTCGAGGTGCCGGGCCGGGTCGAGCGCGATCTGAAGATCGTGTGCGGCCACTGGTCCGCGCTGGGGCTCACCATCACCCAGGGCGTGCACGCCATCGATACCGGCGCGGTGTGGGGCGGCAAGCTCACCGCCCTGCAGCTCGATAGCGAGGAGCTGCGCGTGGTGCAGGTGCCGGGCCGCGAAGTCACAGCACCCGCCGCACCCACCACGAACGCGCCGCGGCGTCCACGCGAAGGCCAGGGCCGCCCACGCGGGCGTGGCCGGGGGCGCGGCAATGGCGGCAACACTGCGGGAAATGCGGGGAGCGGCGCCGCCGCGCTGGCCAAGCCGCAAGCTGGCGGCGCTCCCGAGTAAGTCGCCTTGACCCTGGTGCGCCGGTCACGCGCCGCGTCCTTGCCGGCTCAGCGCCGCAGGTAATCCACGAAAGAAAAGGCGAACGCATGGCGGTCATCGGCCGCATGCGCCTGGCGATGCGCTGGAACCCACACCGCCGGGTCGATCGGCGGGAAGTGCGTATCGGCGCCATCCACCGCCGTGTCGACCTCGGTCACCGCCAGCACATCGGCGCGGTCCATGGCCAGGCGATACACCTCGCCGCCGCCGATCACGCACAACTCCTGCGCGCCGTCCTGCGCGGCGCGCTCGATCGCCTGATCGACCGATGCAACCGCCTGCATGCCCTCGAACGGCACCTGCCCGGAGCGCGTCAGCACCAGATTCAGGCGTCCAGGCAAGGCACGCCCCAGCGATTGCGCGGTCTTGCGCCCCATCAGGATCGGCTTGCCCAGCGTCAGCGCCTTGAAGCGCTTGAGATCGTCCGGCAACTTCCACGGCAGATCGTTGTCACGGCCGATGGCGTGGTTGCGGTCGAAGGCGACGATCAGGGAGATGGAGAGCCGGGACCCGGGACCCGGGACCGGGCACCCGGGAACAGCAACTGCAACGTTGGAGCTTTGCGTGGATCTGCTTCCCGGGCCCCGGGTCCCGGGTCCCGGTTCCCGGCCCTTCATACCGCCACCGGCGCCTTGATCGCCGGATGCGGATCGTAACCCTCGATCGCGATGTCCTCGAAGCGGAACGCGAACAGATCGGTGACCTGCGGATTCAGGCGCAGGGTGGGCAGCGCGCGTGGCGCGCGCGTCAGCTGCTCGCGCGCCTGTTCGAAGTGGTTCGCATACAGGTGGGCGTCGCCGAGCGTGTGCACGAAATCCCCCACGCCCAGGCCGGTGGCCTGCGCCACCATATGCGTCAGCAAGGCATAACTGGCGATGTTGAACGGCACGCCCAGGAAGATATCGCCGCTGCGCTGATAGAGCTGGCAACTGAGCTTGCCGTCGACCACGTAGAACTGGAACAGGCTATGGCAGGGCATCAGGGCCATCTGCGGCAGCTCGCCCACGTTCCAGGCGCTGATCACCAGCCGCCGTGAATCCGGGTTGCGCTTGATCTCGTCCACCAGCCATTGCATCTGGTCGATCTCCACGCCGTCCGGGCCGGTCCAGCGCCGCCATTGCTTGCCGTACACCGGACCGAGATCGCCATTGTCGTCGGCCCATTCGTCCCAGATCCGGACCTGGTTGTCCTTCAGATATCCGATGTTGGTGTCGCCCTGCAGGAACCACAGCAGCTCGTGGATGATCGAGCGCAGGTGCAGCTTCTTGGTGGTGACCAGCGGAAAGCCGGCGTTGAGATCAAAGCGCATCTGCCAGCCGAACACGCTGCGCGTACCGGTACCGGTGCGGTCGGACTTTTCGGCGCCGTGCTCCAGCACGTGCTGCAGCAGTTCCAGGTACGGCTTCACTTGGCCGCCTCCACGCCGGCGGGCGCCGGCAGCACCGGCTGCAGCACCGGGGCGCGGCGCGACATCGCCAGCAGGACCAGGCCCACCGCGATCAATGGGAGGCTGAGAATCTGCCCCATCGTCAGCCAGTTGAAGGCCAGATAGCCGATCGGCGCATCGGGCACGCGCACGAATTCCACGATGAAGCGGAACACGCCGTACAGCAGCGCAAACAGCCCTGAGACCGCATAACGGGCACGCGGCTTCATCGAGAAGGCCCACAACACCACGAACATCACTACGCCTTCCAGCGCCGCTTCATAGAGCTGCGAGGGATGCCGTGCGAACCGATCCAGTGCTCCGGCGGCGTATTGCGCCTGGATCTGCGCCGGCGCCAGGTTGGCCAGCTCCGGCGCGTGCGGGAAGATCACGCCCCAGCCGGCCTGGGTGAACTTGCCCCACAGCTCGCCGCCGACGAAATTGCCGAGCCTGCCGAAACCCAGGCCCAGCGGCACCAGCGGCGCAACGAAATCCATCACGTCGAAGAAATGCAGGCGGTGGCGGCGCGCCCATAGCCAGCACGCGAGCAGCACGCCGAGCAGGCCGCCATGGAAGCTCATGCCGCCTTCCCACACCTTGAACAGGATCAACGGATTGGCCAGGAAGGTCTCGAACGCATAGAACAGCATGTAGCCGATGCGGCCACCCAGCACCACGCCGAGCATGCCGTAGAACAGCAGATCGGAGAATCCGTCCATGTCCACCCCCGGCAGGCGGCCGCGCAGGATGCGCGAGCGCCCGAGCGCCCAGGCGGACGCGAAAGCCGCCAGATACATCAGGCCATACCAGTGCACCTGCACCGGGCCAAGCGAGAAGGCGATGGGGTCGATGGCGTGCAGATAGATCATGCGGACCGCGGATCACGTAGAGCGAGGCCGCTATTCTGACACTTCGAACGCCTTCAGCCTAAAAGCTGCGGGCGATTGGGCAGCTCGTCTTCATACGGGGTATCCGCGCCGCGTGGGAAATGCGCGACCAGCAGTTCGGTCACCGCTTCGATCCCCGCCAGCACGGCGGCTTCGTACTGGCCCTCGCGCAGGAACTGTTGCATGCGCCGGCACACTTCCGCCCACTGCGCGTCAGGCACCCGGCTGCGCAGCCCACGGTCGGCGACCACTTCAATGGCATGGTCGGCCAGCAGCAGGTAGATCAGCACGCCGTTATTGGCCTCGGTGTCCCAGGTGCGCAGCTGCGCGAAGGCCTGTTCGGCACGTTGCCGTGCGCTTTGCCCACGCCACAGCGCGGTCATCGGCAGGTCTGCCTCGACCGCCACCATCACCTGGCCGGTGTGGCAACGCTCGCTGTCGGCCACGGCCGCCGCGATGACCTGCATGCAGGCAGCCGGAAACCTGCGCTGCGCCGAAGGTGCGAAGACATGTCTGAGCCACCGCATCACCAGCTCCCCGAGGCGCCACCGCCTCCCGATGAACCGCCACCACCACCCCAGCCGCCGCCGAAGCCACCGCCACCGCCGCCAAATCCCCCGAACCCGCCAACGCCGCCGCCCCAGCCACCGCCGCCGACGAAACGGCCTGGCGAGCCGGACACCAATCCGGCCAGCAAGCCGATCACCGCAGCACCGGCACTGGCCAGCAGCAGGGAGGTGAACAGCAGTGCCGCACCGCCGGCCGCAATGCCGGTCAGCAGGGCACGTACCGGGCGCGGCAAGGCGCCCAGGATGCCGCGCGCCACCATTGCGACCACGAAGCCAATGAACAGCGCCATGATCCAGCCACCGCCCCCCGCGCTGTTGCCCACGCCTGTTGCGTGCCCGCTGACCGGCGCCGGCAGCGCCTCGCCTTCGATCAGACCGGCCAGCGTCGCGGTCGCGTCGGCAATGCCACCACCGTAGTCGCCCGCGCGAAAGCGCGGCGCCAGATATTCCTGGATGACGCGATTGGCCACGATGTCGGGGATGGCGCCCTCCAGGCCGTAGCCGGGCTGGATGCGAACGCGGCGGTCCTCCTTGGCCACCAGCAGCAGCACGCCATCGTCCACGCCTTTGCGCCCGATCTTCCATTGGTCGAAGACACGCTGGGTGTATTGCTCGATCGTCTCTGGCTGCGTGCTGGGGACGATCAGCACCTGCAGTTGCGCGCCCTTGCGTTGCTGCAGCGCCAGAGCCTGTCGTTCCAGCTGCCGGGTCTGCGCCGCATCCAGGGTCCCGGTGACATCGACCACCGGCGAGCGCAGCGGTGGGATGGGCGCCACTTCCTGCGCCAGCAGCAATGCTGGAAGCAGCAGCAACGTCATTAGCCACACCATTCTCGAAGACGTTCGCCGCATTGCCCACTCCTATCCGATGCACACTGATGGTTGATCAGCACGGGCGCTTCGCTGTTGCTTCCCCGCGGCAGGCTACCCCCTTCATGGGAAGAAAAAGCCTCCGAGGGCCAATAAGGGCACGCGCCACGCGTTGTCGGGCGGACTGCGGCGCTTCGCTCCGTACCCTCACCCCAACCCCTCTCCCGAGGGGAGAAGGGCTCGTGGTCCGCTAACGCAACGCGCCTGATTACTGCGCAGGTTGCGGTTGCGGCTGTTGTGCAGGCTGTTGCTGCGGGGCCTGCTGGTTGCCGAAATCCACCTGCGGTGCACGCGAAATCTGCGCTTCGTTTTCCACGCTGAAGTTCGGCTTGGGTTGGTAACCGAAGATCTTGGCGGTGATCAGCTGCGGGAACGAGCGGATGTAGGTGTTGTAGTCCTGCACGGTCTGGATATAGCGTCCGCGCGCGACGGTGATGCGATTCTCGGTGCCTTCCAGCTGCACCTGCAGGTCGCGGAACGACTGGTCGGATTTGAGCTGCGGGTAGTTCTCGCTCACCACCAGCAAGCGCGACAGTGCGCTACCCAGTTCGCCCTGCGCCTGCTGGAATTGCTTGAGCGAGGCTTCGTCGTCGGCATTGACCTGGATCTGACCGACGCGTGCGCGCGCATTGGTCACTTCGGTCAAGACCTGGCGCTCCTGCTGTGCATAGCCCTGCACGGTGCGCACCAGGTTGGGAATCAGGTCCGCCCGGCGCTGGTATTGGTTGAGGACCTCCGACCACCCCGCCTTCACACCTTCCTCTTTCTGCTGGATCGTGTTGTAGCCGCAACCGGACAGGCCGACGACCAGGATCAGCAACATCAGGGCGCGCATCAGGGCAGACATGCAGGCGGTTCCGTCGAATGAGGGCGCCAGCATGCCATGCGCCAGGTCAAGCCGGCATCTACGCGCGACACCTGCCCGTGCCCGCCGGCGAATCGCTCACACCATGCGCGGCAGCAGCACCAGCCCCCAGCACAGCACTACGTTGAGCAGCAGCAGGAACACCGCGGCCGAGCCCATGTCCTTGGCACGGCCGGCCAGCACGTGATGCTCCGGGCCATAACGCTCGATCACCGCTTCGATCGCGGAATTGAGCAACTCTGCCGCCAGCACGATCAGCAACGGAGCGATCAACGCGATCCGCTCCAGCGGCGACTGCCCCAACCACGCGCCCAACGGCGCCATCACCAGCGCCAGGCAGACCTCGAGCCGGAACGAGGATTCGTGCAACCACGCCGCGCGCAGCCCCTGCCACGACCAGATCGCCGCCTTCAGCATGCGCCGCGGGCCGCGCGGCAGGTGTCCCAGTTGATCGGCCATGCGTCAGTGCGTCCGGGCGCAGACGCGGGGCGGGAAACAGGCAGAACGCATGGCATGGTCGCTGGTGAGGAAAGTGCGAATCTTGCACGGTGACACGACGCATCGCCAGTCGGCCTGCGGTTTGCCGTCAGCGCGCAGACTGCTGCACCATGCGGGTCCGCCCGATCGAACAGGCTCCCGCATGACCAGACATCTTCTGCGCACGGTGGTGTGCGCGCTCCTGCTGTCGTCCAGCCAGGCCCACGCCGACGCCCTGCGCGCCGCGCCCGCCATTCCGGCGCAGGTATCCAACGCCGCCTGGGAACAGGACATGCAGCGCTTCGCCGCCAGCGATGCGCGTCAGCCCCCACCCAGGCATGGCATCGTGTTCGTCGGCAGTTCCTCGATCCGCTTCTGGGAGACACTGGCCCAGGATTTCCCGGGCAAGCCAGTGATCAACCGCGGCTTCGGCGGCTCTGAAGTGCGCGACAGCACCTGGTACGCCGATCGCATCGTGATTCCTTACGCTCCGCGCCAGGTGGTGCTGTATGCCGGCGACAACGATCTCAACAGCGGGCGCACACCCGAGCAGGTCCGCGACGACGTCGTGGCCTTCGTGACGCGGATTCGCCAGGAGCTGCCCGACACGCGCATCAGCTATCTGTCGATCAAGCCCAGCCCGGCACGCGCGCAGCTGCTGCCATCGGTGATCGCCGCCAACGGCCTGATCAAGGACGCACTGGCGACGCTGCCACGGACGGACTACGTGGATGTCTACACCCCCATGCTCGATGCAGGCGGCAAACCGCGCCCGCAGTTGTTCCGCGAGGACATGCTGCACATGACCGCCGATGGCTATGCGCTCTGGCGCAAGGCCGTGGCGCCGGTCCTGGAACAATAACTGGGCGGCAATGCGATCCGGCACAGCGCTGCCGGATCGCCTCAGGCCACCACCACTGCCACCGACGTCCCCACACCCGCCTCGCTCTCCAGTTCGATGCGCCAGCCGAAGCGGTCGCACAGCCGGCGCACGATCGACAGCCCCAGACCGGTGCCCTGCGGACGGGTGGGATCGGCACGAAAGAACGGCTCGAATGCGCGCGCGCGCGCCTCGTCGCTCATGCCGATGCCGGTATCGCGCACCACGATCCGGTCCTGGGCCACTTCCACTTCGATGCTGCCGGCATCGGTATAGGCACAGGCGTTGCGCAGCAGGTTGCTGAGTACCACCCGCAGCACCCGGGGCGGTGCGAACATCTGCAGTCGGCGATCGCCGACCATGTGCAGGGAGACGGGTTTGTCGCCCAGCAGTTCGCGTGCGCTTTCGAGCTCTTCGCTGGCCAGTTCGGCAGCATCGAAGTTTTCGCTCTGCGGGTCGATCTCCGCTTCGCGCGCCAGGATCAGGAAGGCATCGATCACCGCCTCCATGTCGCGGCCTGCGCGCTGGATCCGGCGCAGGCTACGCTGCGTGCGTTGCGACAGATCGTCGTCGGCCAGCGCCATGTCGCTGGCCACACGGATCACCGTCAGCGGTGTGCGCAGCTCGTGACTGGCGTCGCGCGTGAAATTGCGTTCGCGCGCCACATGCTCGCTGACCCGCTGCCCCAGCGCATGCAGGGCCAGCGCCAGTTGCCGGGTTTCGCCCTGCAGATCCGCAGGCAGCCGTTCCGGCGCCAGTTCGTCCACGTCCGGGTTGCGCGGATCCCAGCGCGAGACCCGCCGCGCCAGCCAGCTGATCGGCGACACCAGGCGCTTGGAGAACCGGTAGGTGAACCAGGACACACCGTAGATTCCCAGCAGCACCACGATGGCCGGCACGACGCCGAACCACAGCGTCAGATGCGCCGCGCGCGAGCGCGGAAACACCAGGTACAGGCGTCCCTGCGGGCGCTGATCCACATAGACCAGCGCGTCGGCGGCAGCCACTTCGCTGAAGCCCGGCGACAGACGACGCAGGGCAGCAGGCGCCGGATCGGCACCGGTGCCGGCAGGGGAGAAATAGCCCTGGAGATTGCGGGTGTCCGGCGGCCGGGTATCGGGCGCGCTCCTGTGCATCTGCCAGAAGTGCACGGCCTCGTCGGCCAGGACCGCACGCACCAGGCTGTACTTGATGACGAACGAGATCAGGTACCCGCCGAGAACGATGGCCAGGCTCGCCAGCGCCACCTGCAGCAGGAAGGCAAGACGTATTTTTCGCGGGAGCCCGTGTGGCATTGCTGCATCCAGGGGAGAGCGCCGGAGTATAGGCAACGCTTCCGTGAGCCCGTCGTGCAACCAATCGGCAGCGCGGGGGCGCGAGCGGCGCGGGGGCGCCTGCGGGGGCGGCCGGCCACCGGGCGGTGGCCGGCCGGTACATCAGGTCATCGGCTGGGCGATGTCGGCGATACGGTAGCCGGCGCTCTGCACGGTGTGCAGCAGTGGACGGTCGAATGGCTTGTCGATGATCTTGCGCAGGTTGTACAGATGACTGCGCAGGGTGTCCGAGTCCGGGAGTCCGTTGCCCCAGATCTCGCGCTCGATTTCCTGACGGGTCACCACCCGCGGCGATTCGCGCATCAGGATGGTCAGCAGGCGCAGGCCGATCGGCGAGAGCTGCAGCTCGGTGCCGGCGCGGGTGGCGCGCATGCTGACCGGATCCAGCACCAGGTCGGCGACCTTGAGGACTTCCGAGCCCACCTGGCGACGCTCGCGGCGGATCAGGGCACGCAGACGCGCTTCCAGTTCCTGGATCGCGAACGGCTTGGTCAGGTAGTCGTCGGCGCCGAAACCCAGCCCGGTGAGCTTGTCGTCCAGCGTGTCGCGGGCGGTCAGCATCAGCACCGGCGTGGACTTGCGTGCGTCGTTACGCAGGCGGCGACACACTTCGATGCCGTCCAACCGTGGCAGCATGAGGTCCAGCACGACCACGTCGTAGCTGTTCTCGGCGGCGAGACGATACCCGTCCAGTCCGTCCTGCGCGTAGTCGACCTCAAAGCCACGGCCTTCCAGGTATTCGCCGATCATTTCGGAGATATTGCGGTTGTCTTCCACGACCAGCACGAGGCCGGACGTTTCCTTGGTCTGACGCATGGACTTTCCTCGGTCTTCAGCTTTGTGAAACATGCCGGATGCGCGGTGCAAACAGCGTGAAGACCAAACTAACGTTCTGTCGCGCCCGCTTGGTCAGCGTGCCAGCAACGGCCGCAGCGCAGGCCATACGGTGTCCAGCACCCTGGGCTGGGCGGCAGCGGTGGGATGCAGGCCATCGGCCTGCATCAGGCCCGGCTGCAGTGCCACCTTTTCCAGGAAGAACGGCACCAGGGCGGTGTCGTACTGCCTGGCGAGGTCGGCATAGGTGGCTTTCAGGCGTTGCCGATACGCCGGGCCGTAATTGGGCGGTACATCGATGCCCAGCAACAGCACCTTGGCACCGGCAGCCTGGCTGAGCTTGATCATCTTTTCCAGGTTGCCCTTGAGCTGGGCCGGAGTCAGCCCGCGCAGCGCATCGTTGCCGCCCAGTTCGATCACCACCACGCCCGGGGCGTGTTTCTGCAGCAAGCCCGGCAGCCGGGTCAGCGCGCCGGAGGTGGTCTCGCCGCTGATACTGGCATTGACGACCGGCGGTGGCGTCGCCATGTCACGCTTCAGGCGCTGGTCCAGCAGGGTCACCCAGCCGGACTGCACCGGGATGTTGTGCGCAGCACTCAGGCTGTCGCCAACCACCAGGATCGGCGTGGCGGCGGCCGGACTTCTGGCAGAGGCAATCCCCGGCGCAAGCAGGGAGAGTGTCAGAAGCCACAGGACCAGCGCGCCATAACGCAGTGTTCTTTCACGCATTCGGAGATTCCTCATCGACAGTCTGGCCCCCCGCTCCAGCACCCGCACCGCCATCGACGTTCGCGAGGTCGGCAAATCCGTCAGCGGCCCGGAGGGAACGCTCCACATCCTCGACAACATCAGCTTGACGGTCAGTGAAGGCGACAGTATCGCGATTGTCGGTGCCTCCGGTTCCGGCAAGACCACCCTGCTCGGCCTGTTGGCCGGGCTGGACCTGCCCAGCCGCGGCAGCATCGCGCTGGCGGGCCAGGACCTGGGCCAGCTCGACGAGGAAGCCCGCGCCGCGCTGCGCGCGCGCGAGGTCGGCTTCGTGTTCCAGAGCTTCCACCTGCTGCCGGCGCTGACCGCCGAAGAGAACATCGCGCTGCCGCTGGAACTGGCCGGGCGCGAGGATCCGGCGCGGGTGCGCGAGGTGCTGGAGGCGGTCGGCCTGGGCGCACGCGCGCGCCACTATCCGCGCCAGCTCTCCGGCGGCGAGCAGCAGCGCGTGGCACTGGCGCGCGCGTTCGTGGCCCGCCCGCGCATCCTGTTCGCGGACGAACCCACCGGCAGCCTGGACCAGGCCACCGGTGCGCAGATCAGCGATCTGCTGTTCGCGCTCAATGCCACCAGCGAGACCACGCTGGTGCTGGTCACCCACGACATGACCCTGGCCCGCCGCTGCCATCACCTCTACCGCATCGACGGCGGGCGCCTGCACGCGCAAGCGTCCGGCGCGGCGGCATGAACGTCGTCAGACAGGCGGCGCGTGCAGTCCGCCGCGAGTTCCTGGCCGGCGACCTGCTGACCGTGTTTGCCGCCCTGGTGTTGGGCGTGGCAGTGATGACGGCGGTGGGCACGCTGGTGGATCGGGTGACGCTGGCGCTGACCTCCAGCGCAGCCGAGGTGCTCGGCGGCGACCTGGGCGTGACCGGGCGCCAGGAGATTCCGGCCGAGTTCGCCGCCGAAGCGCAACGGCGCGGCCTGCAGAGCACGCGCATGGTCAGCTTCCCCAGCGTGCTGTTCCATGGCGACGCCAGCCAGATGGCCAACATCCGTGGCGTGGGCGCCGGCTATCCGTTGCGCGGGCAGTTGCTGGTGTCCAGGGACGGCAGCGGTGCCGAAGACACGCCTGCCACCGCGCCGCCGCCCGGCCAGGCCTATGCCGACCCACGCCTGCTGGAGGCGCTGGGCCTGCGCGTCGGCGAGCAACTGGAATTCGGCGCCGGCCATCTGACCATCGCCGGCGTGTTGCGTGCCGAACCGGATGCCTCCGGCGAGCTGATGCAGCTGTCGCCGCCGCTGCTGGTCAATCGCGCAGATATCGACGGCGCCGGACTGCTCGGACCCGGCAGCCGCGCGTCCTACCGGCTGATGTTCGCCGGCGCGCCGGATGTCATCGCCGACCTGCGCGCCTGGCTGAAGCCGCGTGCCAGCGAGTACCGGCTGGTGGGTATCGAAGACACCCAGCGCGGCATGCGCTCAGCATTCGATCGCGCGGGACGCTTCCTGGCCTTGTCGGCCTTGCTGGCGGTGCTGCTGTCGGGCGTGGCGACCGCGCTGGCGGCCAATCGCTTCGCAATGCGTCGCATCGATACCGTCGCGGTGCTGCGCTGCCTGGGCGCGCGTCAGCGCGACATCCTGGCGATGCTGTCGCTGCAATTGCTGTTCACCGCCATCCCGGCCTGCCTGGTCGGCATCGGGCTTGGCATGCTGGCGCAGGAAGGCCTGGTGCAGGCATTGGGCAGCCTGATTCCGAACCGGCTGCCGCTGCCGCAGGCCACCCCTGCCCTGGCGGGTGCGGGCATCGGTCTGGTGCTGCTGCTGGGCTTCGGCCTGCCGCCGCTGCTGCGGCTGCGCAACGTGCCGCCGATGCGCGTGCTCAACCGCAGCTTCGCCGCCGTGCCTCCCAGTTCGTTGCTGGTCTATGGCGCCGCCCTGGCCGCGACGCTGGCGCTCACCGTGTATGCCACCGGCAATCTGGTCTTGGCCGGCTGGGTCCTGGGCGGCCTGGCCGCGCTGGCGTTGGTGGCGATGCTGTTGGGGCTGGGATTGCTGGCCCTGCTGCGGCCGATCCAGCACCGCCTGCGCGGCGCCTGGAAACTGGGCCTGGCCTCGCTGACACGCCGGCGCGGCCTGAGCGTGGTGCAACTGGTCGGCCTGTCGCTGTCGCTGTGCGCGCTGTTGCTGCTGGCGGTGGTCGGCCCCGGCCTGCTGGGCCAGTGGCGCGACCGCCTGCCGGCGGATACGCCCAACTACTTCCTGATGAACATCCAGCCCGAGCAGACCGCGCCAGTCTTGCAGACGCTGCGCGGACTGGGCGTGGACACCGCGGCGGTGGAGCCCTTCTCCACCGGCCGCCTGGTCGCCATCAACGACAAGCCGCCGGTACGCGGCGACCGCGATCCGGCCGACGATGGCGACGGCGACAACCGCCCGGTCAATTTTTCCTGGCGGCATGCATTCCCGCCGGCCAATACGCTACTGCAGGGCAGGTTCTGGAGCGCCGACAGCACCGCCGCCGAAGCCTCGGTGGAAGAAGGCTGGGCACAGCGCTACCAGCTCAAGCTCGGCGACCGCATCACCCTGCTGCTGGGCGAGCAACAACGCAGCTTCACCGTCACCAGCATCCGCAAGGCCGATTGGGATTCGTTCCGGGTCAACTTCTTCCTGTTGCTCAACGAAGGCGCGGTGGGCGATGCGCCGTACAACCTGATTTCCGCCTTCCACCTGCCGCCCGGCAGTGCGCCCAAGCTGGCATCGCTGAGCCGCGACTACCCCAATATTTCGGTGCTGGATATCGATGCCATCCTCGGCCGGGTGCGCGAGGTGATCGACCAGGTGGCGCAGGCGGTGCAACTGGTGATGGGCTTCAGCCTGCTGGCCGGTGTGCTGGTGCTGCTGGCGGCGCTGCAGGCCACTGCCGGCGAGCGCCGTTACGACAGCGCCGTGCTGCGCACGCTGGGCGCACGCCGCGGGCAGTTGCGCGGTGCGGTGCTGGTGGAATTCGGTGCGCTGGGACTGCTGGCGGCCGGCCTTGCGGTGACTGCGGCGGCAGTGATCGGTGCGGTGGTCGGGCAGCAAGCCTTCGAGATCGCACTGGCACCGGACTGGCCGCGCCTGCTGCTGGGCGGTGCGTTCGGGCTGGCACTGAGCCTGCTGGCCGGCTGGTCCGGCACCCGCCGCATCCTGTCCACGCCGCCGGCGTTGGCGCTGCGTGCCGAGTAGGGCCGCTGTGATCGCGCCAGGACCATCTGGCCGGTCATTCGATGCCGGCCGAAACGTCCAGCTTCGACCACTTGCTCGCCTGGGCTGCTGGAGTCCCGGCATATACCTGCTGCGCATAAGCACCGTGCCAATCGTACGTTCGCAGCGACGGCTTGACTGCCTAGAGTGACCAGTCCGGTCGCCGTGTGGGCGGCCTTTGCCGTTGTCGAGGTGCAAGCTCGTGGCCAATGTCAGTTCTGCAGCGCGCGTGCAGCTGCCACGCGTGGATGCCGTCGCCACAAAGCGTGCCGACGTGCGGATCGTGCCGTTCGATGCGCCGCTGGGCGCCGAAGTGATCGGCCTGGATCTGTCGCAGCCGCTGGATGCGGACACCTTCGCGCGCATCCACCGGGCGCACCTGGAGCACCATGTGCTGGTGTTCCGCGATCAGCGCATCACCCCGGCGCAGCAGGTCGCCTTCAGCCGTCGCTTCGGCCCATTGCAGATCCACGTGCTGCGCAATTTCCAGCTGCCCGGCCACCCGGAGGTGCTGGTGGTATCCAACATCAAGGAGAACGGCCAGCCGATCGGCCTGGGCGATGCCGGCCACTACTGGCACTCGGACCTGTCGTACAAGGACACTCCCAGCCTGGGATCGCTACTGCATGCGCAGGAACTGCCAAGCGAAGGCGGCGACACCTTGTTCGCCAACCAGCATCTGGCCTGGCAGACCCTGCCCGACGCGCTCAAGCACGCAGTGCAGGGCCTGCGTGCCGAGCACAGCTATCTGGCCAAGTACGAAGCACTGCGTGCACGCAATCCGTGGCGCCCGGCGCTGACGCCTCAGCAGATCGCCGAGGTGAACCCCGTGCAGCACCCGATCGTGCGCACCCATCCGGAAACCGGCCAGAAAGCGCTGTTTGTCAGCGAGCATTTCACCACCCGCATCGTCGGCTTGCCCGACGACGAAAGTGCTGCGCTGCTGCAGGCCCTGTTTGAACACAGCACCGCCGATGCCCTGGTGTATCGGCATCGCTGGCAGCCCCACGACATGGTGTTCTGGGACAACCGCTCGGTGATGCATCTGGCCGCCGGCACGCCCGATCACCTGCGTCGTCGGCTCAACCGCACCACCATCGAAGGCGATGCGCCGTTCTAGCCCAGGTGCTGCCTCGCGCGCGTTTCGCAGCACGTCATTCGCTGGAAACGCGTCTTCTTCCTCCACTCGACTGGAGCGCCACATGCGTTCGACCGTAACCTCTCACGCACGTCCGCAGCGCCGACGTTTCTCCCGACGTGTCGCGCTGCTGCTCCTGGCCGCATTGCCGTTGCTGCACAGCGCCCATGCGCAGGCCGAAGGAAAGCTGCGCATCGCCAAACAGTTCGGCATCGTCTACCTGCTGCTGGACGTGGCGCAGGAGCAGCAGCTGATCCAACAACAGGGCAAGAAAGCCGGCGTGGATATCGATGTGCAGTTCCTGCAGCTGTCCGGCGGCGCGGCAGTCAACGATGCGTTGCTGACCGGCTCGATCGATATCGCCGGCGCCGGCGTCGGGCCGCTGTTCACCATCTGGGACCGTACCCGTGGCCGGCAGAACGTGCGCGGCGTGGCCTCGCTGGGCAATTTTCCGTATTACCTGATCAGCAACAACCCACGCATCCGGAGCATCGGCGACTTCACCCCGAAGGACCGCATCGCCGTGCCTGCCACCGGCGTGTCGGTGCAATCGCGGTTTCTGCAGCATGCCTCACAGCAGCGCTGGGGCGACAAGGGCACGCACCAGTTGGACGCGCTGCAGGTGGCGCTGCCGCATCCGGACGCCGCTGCCGCCATCATCCGTGGCCGCACCGAGATCACCGCGCATTTCGCCAGCCCGCCCTTCCAGGAGCAGGAACTAACACGCAATCCAGGCGCGCACATCGTGACCAGCTCCTATGACATCGAAGGCGGCCCGTCGTCGGCCACGGTGCTCTACGCCACCGAGAAGTTCCGCCGCGCCAACCCCAAGACCTATCGTGCCTTCGTCGCCGCACTGGACCAGGCGGCAAAGTTCGTCACCGCCCATCCGGAGCAGGCGGCCGACATCTTCCTGCGCCGCAATGGCTCGGGCATCGACCGTGCACTGGTGTTGCAGATCCTCAAGGATCCCAAGGTGCAGTTCACCGTGGCGCCGCAGAACACCCTGAAACTGGGCCAGTTCATGCAGCACAGCGGTGCGATCAAGCAGGCGCCGGGCAGGCTGAGCGACTATTTCTTCGACGACCCGCTGGTCGCGGGCGGGAGCTGAGCGATGTCGACCCCCTTGCTGCAGGTCGATCACGTCAGCCTGGAATATGCCTCCGCACAACGCGTGGTGCGGGCCACCCACCGCGTCCGCTTCGATGTGCATGCAGCCGATCGCTTCGTGTTGCTGGGCCCCTCCGGCTGCGGCAAGTCCACCCTGCTCAAGGCGGTGGCCGGCTTCGTCGCTCCGCGCGAAGGGCAGATCCGTCTGGATGGACAGGTGGTGACCGGGCCGGGGCCCGACCGGGTCGTGGTGTTCCAGGAGTTCGATCAACTCGCGCCGTGGAAGACCGTGCGCGAAAACGTGGTGTTCGGGCTGCGCGCGGCGCGCAGGCTCGGCCGCGCAGAAGCACGCGAGCGTGCCGATGAAAGTCTGGCGCAGGTCGGACTGAGCGGGTTTGCCGAGGCTTACCCGCATACCTTGTCCGGCGGCATGAAGCAGCGCGTGGCGATCGCACGTGCATTGGCGATGCGCCCACGCGTGCTGTTGATGGACGAGCCATTCGCCGCACTGGATGCGTTGACCCGCACGCGCATGCAGGAGCAGGTGCTGGAACTGTGGGAGCAGGCGCGCTTCACCCTGTTGTTCGTGACCCATTCCATCGAGGAAGCGCTGGTGGTCGGCAACCGGGTGCTGCTGCTGTCGCCGCATCCGGGCCAGGTGCGTGCCGAACTCAATGCGCATGCCTTCGGACCGCATAGCGCCGGCAGCGTGGCCTTCCAGCAGACGGTGCAGCGCATCCACCGCCTGTTGTTCGACCTGCCGGACGACACGCTGGCCGACACCAAGGTGGCGCCACTGCGTCGCCCTGCCCAGCTGCAACGCGAGGCGCTGCCATGACCCGCTCGCACACGACCGCACTACCGCCGGTGCGCCCCGAATACGAACTGGCGCTGCAACCGGTCGACCCGGCCCTGCTGACAGTGGCAGCCCCCGGCCGCCGGCAGGCGCCGACGTGGCTGCGCAAGACCGTGGTGCTGGCGGTGCTGGTGGTGGTCTGGGAGATCGCCGCACGCATGGTCGGCGACGATCTGATGCTGCCCAGCGCCGCGCAGACCGCGCGCGCGTTCTACGCGGGGCTGGTGTCGGGCGAACTGCTGCGCCGGGTGGCTGCCTCGCTGCGGGTGCTGGGACAGGGCTATCTGCTGGGCGTGGTCGGCGCATTCGTACTGACCGCGGTGGCCGCCTCCACCCGCTGGGGCCGCGATGTGCTCGGCACGCTGACGGCCATGTTCAACCCGCTGCCGGCCATCGCGCTGCTGCCGCTGGCCCTGCTGTGGTTCGGGCTGGGCACCGGCAGCCTGGTGTTCGTACTGGTGCACTCGGTATTGTGGCCGCTGGCATTGACCACCTACGCCGGTTTCCAGGCGGTGCCGGAAACGCTGCGCATGGCCGGGCGCAACTACGGCCTGCGCGGGCCGCGCTACGTGATGCAGTTGCTGATTCCAGCCGCGCTGCCGGCGATCCTGTCCGGCCTGAAGATCGGCTGGGCATTCGCCTGGCGCACCCTGATCGCTGCCGAGCTGGTGTTCGGCGCCACCTCCGGCCAGGGCGGGCTGGGTTGGTACATCTTCCAGAATCGCAATGAGCTCTACACCGACAAGGTGTTCGCCGGGCTGGCCATGGTGATCGTGCTCGGCCTGCTGGTGGAAGGCGTGGTCTTCCAGGCGATCGAGCGGCTGAGCGTGCGCCGCTGGGGCATGCAGCGCTGACGGGCGTTGCGGCCCAGGCCGCCACGGTTGCGTGCGCTTCACGGGACTGGCTTATGCTGCCGGCCCGCTCCCTGCCGCCGCCATCATGCCCACTGCCTCCTTCACCGCCTACCTGTACCCGGTCCTTTTGCTGATCGCCAGCAACGTGTTCATGACCTTCGCCTGGTACGGGCACCTGAAGTACAAGAGCACGCCATTGATGATCGCGATCCTGGTCAGCTGGGGCATTGCGTTCTTCGAGTACTGCCTGCAGGTGCCGGGCAACCGCCTGGGCAGCGCGGTGTATTCCGCTCCGCAGCTCAAAGGCATGCAGGAAGTGATCACGCTGCTGGTGTTCGCCGGCTTCTCGACCTTCTACCTGGGCCAGTCGCTGAAGTGGAACCACTGGGCCGCGTTCGGCCTGATCCTGGTCGCGGCGTTCTTGATGTTCAAGGAGTGACGGCCGCCCATTCCGAAGGAACGCCCCAGGGCGCGACCGGGCGTTACCGATAACGCCCGTCGCGCCCGGGTGCGCTTCTGCGACACGCGGCGATCAGTTCGCCGCTTCCACCCACTGCGCGAACACCGCATCGATCTGCGCATCCTTGACCCGCTTGCCCTTCTGCGCGGCTTCGGCCTGCTCGAACATCGGCATGATCATCGCCATGCCGTCGGGCTTGGTCTTCAGGTGCAGGCCCGGCGGCGTGTCCAGGAACCTGGCCCAGCGTGTGCGTACCTTCGCCCAGTAGGCTTGCGTGCCCTTCCAGTACGCATAGGCCGGGGCGAAGTCCACGTCGGTGGTCTTGCGGTAATCGTTGAAACCGAACTCGCGCGCGATCGGCTCCTGGCTGCCGTCGGACTTGCGCAACACCTTGGTGTTGAACTGCTCGTGGGTCCAGCCGTCGGGCGTGAGCGTGTGCCGGTTGATCACCGACAGCGCGTTGTAGTCGCTGCGCTTGGTGTATTCGCGCCGCGGCAACGGACGCCAGCTCAGATCGCTGGTCCAGGTCGGATGCCCATCGGCATAGTCCCAACGCCCGGTGCCGCAGTAGCGCGGCGCATCGCTGACCTCGAACACGCATTGCGTCCAGGCGCCCTGGGTGGCCGCTGCCGGCAGCGCACGCACCTGCCAGGTCTGCTCGGCGGTGAATTCGAAACGCTGCGGCGCCTCGTACACCCAGTCCTGTCGCCAATGCTTGGTCACATGCTTGCTCTTTTCGTCGACCAGCAAGTGCTGCAACACCAGCTTGCGTGGCGAATCCTCCACCACGATGACCACTTCGCTGGCGCCGCTGCGCATCGCCGAGGCACGCTCGTAACCGGGCTTGAGCAGCACGGTTTCGTCGAAGGCGAAGTCCACTGCGTATTCGCCCTGCATCGCCAGGATGCTCTGACGATCGCGCTCGGGATCGGCAGCAGTGGCGAGAAGGGGCAGCAGGCTCAGGGGGAGTGCGATACAGCGTGGCAACAATCGGCTCATTGGAACTCTCGGTCGTGGTCGTTGGAACATCAGCGGCGTAGCCGCAACACTGCGGCGGTCATGCTGGCGGGATCGCTGCGCCCGGCTGCGATCGGGCGGGGCGGCGGAGCCGCAGCGCGCGCGCAGCAGCAATCGTCTATCGCCACGCGCCCGTCGATGCCCTCATGGTGCGCCAGGCGCGCGGCAACCTCGGCCCCCAGCGCAGAGACATTGGCCAGGCTGGCAGCAAGCGATTGATCGCCAGCGGTGGTGGTGTGCAGGCGCAGCGCGCTCAGCCGCCAGCTTTCGCCGCGCATGCGCCCGGCCAGCCGGCGCCACAGGCGCTCGCCGATCCCCAGGCCCGGGGCCTGGGTGGAGAGGGACGGCAGACGCGACACCAGCCGATCCCAGTTCAGGAAATCGCTGTCCGGCAGCAGGTAAAGGCGCCAGCAGCATTGGCCGTCGGCATCGAAGAAGCAGATGCCTTCGCGCACCCCATCGCTGTCCAGCTGCCGCGAGGCGGCCGCCTCGATCGCCAACTGCCAGCCATCGAGCTCATTGCCCAGCGCCGGGCGGTACAGGCACAGCACCGTGCCCAGCGCCGCCAACTGCGCCGGGCGCGGCAGCGTGCTGCGGGTGGCACGTGCGCGCGACGACAACGGCAATGGGCGGGCGATGGGCATGGCCGCTACCAGTTCACGGCCAGGCTGACCGAGGCGGTGCGTCCGGCAGCGGTGAAGCGGTCCACCACCGTGCTGCTGGCGAGCGTGCCGTTGGGCAGCGCATTCCAGTCCACATAGCGACGGTCGGCCAGATTGAACACGCCGGCAGTGAGCTTGGCGCCAGGCGCGAATTCCCAATGCCCCATCAGGTCCAGCGTGGCGTAGCCGGCTGGCGTGTAGTACGTGTCCAGTTGCGGGCGACGCTTGCGGGCGACGAAGGTGCCGATCAGTTCCGCGCCCCAGCCTTGCCCGTCGAATGCCATGCCCAGGGTGCCGCGCAGCGGGTCCACCGAATTGAGCGGCATGTTGTCGGTCAGGTTGTCGCCTTCGGAATACGCCACAGCGCTATTCAACGACCAACCCTGCCAGCCGACCAGCACGCCCAGGTCGATTCCGGCGCGCGCCTCGGCGCCCTTGATCACCACATCGTCCACGTTGCGCGACTGAAACACCATGAAACCGTCGGCGTTGACGCCGGCTGGCGCATTGGATTCGATGAAGTCGCGGTAGTCGGTGTAGTACAGCGCCAGGCCGAGATAGCCGACCGCATCGTTGAAGCGCACGCCCAGTTCGCCGCCGCGGCTGGTCTCGGCCTTCAGATCCGGGTTGGCGATGGCGGTGTAGCGCCCCTGCAGGTTGGTGAACCCGATGTTGACGTCGTTGTACGGCGGAGCGCGGAAGCCGTGCGCGTAATTGGCGTACGCCGACCACGCGTCCGAGAAACGCCACACCGCACCGAACTTGGGCGAGACCTGGGTTTGATCGATGGTCGCCACACCCACCCCGGGATTGTCCTCGCGGAAGATGCCGTCGATCTGCGGCGAAAGGCGGAAATGGTCCACACGCACGCCAGGCGTCAGCGACAGACGTCCATCCAGCAGCCCGATCTCGTCCTGCGCATACAGACCGACTTTGGTGGTCTCGCTCTTGGGGAAATCGCGCACCGGAAACACGTCCTGGCCGACGCGGTTGCTGATCGCGCCATTGGCCAGATTCAGCAAATAGCCGTCGCGCTTGGCGCGCGTGTCGGTCCAGGTGCCATCCAGGCCGTAGGTGATGTCGTGGCGCATCGTCTCGGTAGCGACGACCTTGTGCGCATTGACCAGCAGCCCGTACACCCGCTGGTCGAAGCTGTGTTCGTTATGGCGGCGGGTGTTGTTGCCACGCAGCTCGTTGGTACGTTGCAGGCTTTCGCTATCCTGGCGATACGCCAGCCATTGCAGGTCATCGGCCAGTGCGCTGTCCAGCGCATCCAGCTCGTGCCGCAACGACACCCGCGCGCGGGTCTGGTGGTCGCGCCCCTGCTGGGACAGCACGCGCAGCGAGGCTGTCGGCGAGCGCGTGTCGATACTGCTCAGGGCCTCGATGCTGCCGTAGTCCTCGTTGCCTTCCACGGTGAGTTTGAAGCGTTGCTGCGCACTGGGTGCGTAGACCAGTTTGGTCAGTACGCTGCGCCCGTCCACGTTTTGCGGATTGGCCGCGGTGCGGTTGAAATTGCGGCTGCGGTTGTCGCCCTGGTTCTGGGTTTCCTGGCCCTGGCGATGCGCCACCGCCACCAGGCCGCTCCAGCGCTCCCCGCCGAAGGCGCCGGTGGCGCCGGCGAACAAGCCGTTCCAGTCGCCTTCGTAGCCGAACTTCAGGCCCACGTAGCTGTGCTTGTCCTGGCTCAGATAATCGGCCGGGTCCTTGGTGACGAAGGCCACCACGCCGCCCAGGGCATCGGAGCCATACAGCGAACTGGCCGGCCCGCGCACCACTTCCACACGCTTGAGCGTTTCCAGATCGACGAAGTTGCGATTGGCATTGAGATAGCTGCCGAATGCGAAGGTGTCCGACACCGGCACGTTGTCCACCAGGATCGCCACGCGGTTGCCGTCCAGGCCGCGGATGCGGATGCCGTTGGCGCCGGTGAAGCGGCCATTGGTGCTGGTCACCGATACGCCGGGGGTGTAACGGAACAGGTCCTTGAGTTCGCGCACCAGTTGGTTGTCCAACTGCTCGCGGTCGATCACATCCACCGTGCCCGGCACATCCACCAGCGCACGCTGGGTGCGCGTGGCGGTGACCTGCAGGCGATCGAAATCGTGCACCTCACGCGCGGAGGCGCCACCGGCCTCTGGTTCTGCGGCATGGGCACAAAACGAGACGGCAGGCAGCGCGAGCGACAGCGCGACCACCAGCGGATGCAGGCGAATCATCAAGAAACCTTTGTGGAAGAGCCCCCGGCAGCGCGCACAGCGAAGCGGCTGCGCGCGGCAACCGAGGGTGGAGAGATGGGAGGTGGGCGGCGGCGGCAACGCCCGGGCGAGCACGCGGCGCCCATGCACGGACGGGCGCCAGTGGTAATGCGGTGGCTGCAGAACCTGCCGGCACCTCGCTCGCGACGTGCGGTGCGGGCATGCCGCGACGACCGACTGCGGGGCGTGGCGGCGTCTGCTCCCGTTGCCGGGTGCAGCGGTTCCCTGGGCTGGATTACTTGGTCAGGATGAGCTTGTCGTTGCTGGTGTGGCGCAGGCGATAGACACGGTCGCCATGCTGGATCAGTACTTCGCGGCGGCCCTTGAGCAGCGCCTCGCTGCTGATGAGGTCTTCAGCGGGAACGACGCGCGGCACGGCGCGGTCGCGCAGGTTGACCGGTTCGGAGCGAAGCAGCACGGGATGAGCGGTCATGATCTGGATCTCCAGTCGGTTGGCCAGACAAATAATAACCATTCTCATTTAATGATCAAGAGCCATTCTCATTTGCTTCGCAGGAAGTTTGCATGACCTCTTGAATTTCGATTGATTAAATCAATCGAAAGCACCTTTCGACGACGTCAGCGCCGACGTGTCTGGTGACGCCTCATGCACCCGGCACGCTCCTTGTGTCGCCTACCCACACGCCCCCGCCGGTCGCGCATGCGCCGCCTTCACCACCCGTCGCACACGCCGTGAATCCGCCCGTGCAGGCGCGGTGGGAGCGCTCAGCGTGTCGCCGCCTCCACCTGTGCCCAGCCGGCGGCATCCACCTGTTCCAGCACCTCCAGTGCGGACAGGTTCTCCTCCAGTTGCGTCACCCGGCTGGCGCCCAGGATCACCGTGGACACGTGCGGGTTGCGCAGGCACCAGGCGATCGCCAGCGGCGCCGGCGCCTGGCCCAGTTCGGCGGCCACCGCGCAGAACGCGCGAGCGCGTTCGACACGACGGCTGTCGGCCGACCCCAGCACTTCTTCCTGCAGCCAGGCGTTGCCGGGTTGGCCCAGCCGGCTGTCGGCGGCCACCCCGGCGTTGTATTTGCCGGTCAGCAGCCCCGACGCCAGCGGCGACCAGATGGTGGTGCCCAGCCCGGCCTCGCACAGCGGCGCGTACTCGTGTTCCAGCCGCTGCCGATGCAGCAGGTTGTACTGCGGCTGCTCCATCGATGGCCCATGCAGGCGCTCCTGCTCGGCAATGGCGATGGCCGCGCGCAGCTGCTCGGCGCTCCACTCCGACGTGCCCCAGTACAGCACCTTGCCCTGCCGGATCAGCGCATCCATGGCGCGCACGGTTTCCTGGATGGGCGTGTCCGGGTCGGGCCGATGGCAGAAATACAGATCCAGATAGTCCACCCGCAGGCGCTTGAGCGCGGCGTGGCAGGCATCGGTGACATGCTTGCGCGAGAGCCCGCGCTGGGTCGGACGCGGGCTGTCCACCGCACCGAAGAACACCTTGCTGGACACGCAGTAGCCATCGCGCGGCAGGCGCAGGTCGGCGATCACATCGCCCATCACCTGTTCGGCACGACCACGGGCATAGACCTCGGCGTTGTCGAAGAAGTTGATGCCGCTGTCCCAGGCCGCAGCGATCAGGTTACGCGCCTCGCTGCGCCCGATCTGCTTGCCGAAGGTGACCCAGGCACCGAACGACACGGCCGACAACTGCAGCCCGGTGGAACCCAGACGACGGTAATGCATGGCGAAACACTCCTGCGCCCCCCCGGGGCCCCTGCCCCGGACCGGATTGCGCAGTTTAGCGGGCGGGACGCCGACGCGAGCCAGTGGCGCCCGTCTGAATACCGCTCGCCTTGCCGGCCGACACCCCCTGCTCTAGGCTTCTCGTTTTGCCGTCAGCAACCCCGGGGATTGGAATGGTCGAAGGTTTGGGAAGGATCGGTTTCGGCCTGTTCGGTCTGGCGGTGCTCATCGGCATCACCTGGCTGTTCTCCAGCAACCGCCGCGCCGTGGATTGGAAGCTGGTCGGCACCGGCTTGCTGCTGCAGATCTCGTTCGCCTCGCTGGTGCTGCTGGTGCCGGGCGGGCGCGACGTGTTCGATTCGCTGGGCAAGGGCTTCGTGAAGGTGCTGAGCTTCGTCAATGAAGGCTCCACCTTCATTTTCGGCAGCCTGATGAACATCGAGAGCTATGGCTTCATCTTTGCGTTCCAGGTGCTGCCCACCATCATCTTCTTCTCGGCACTGATGGGCGTGCTCTACCACCTGGGCGTGATGCAGCTGGTGGTGCGCGCGATGGCCTGGGCCATCACCAAGGTGATGCGCGTGTCGGGGGCGGAAACCACCAGCGTCTGCGCCAGCGTCTTCATCGGCCAGACCGAGGCGCCGCTGACGGTGCGCCCGTACATCCCCAAGATGACCCAGTCCGAATTGCTGACGATGATGATCGGCGGCATGGCGCATATCGCCGGCGGCGTGCTGGCCGCCTACGTGGGCATGCTCGGCGGCAGCGATCCGGTGCAGCAGGCGTTCTACGCCAAGCACCTGCTCGCCGCCAGCATCATGGCCGCGCCGGCCACCCTGGTGGTGGCCAAGCTGTTGGTGCCGGAAACCGGTACGCCGCTGACCCGCGGCACGGTCAAGATGGAAGTGGAAAAGACCACCAGCAACATCATCGATGCGGCTGCGGCCGGTGCCGGCGACGGCCTGCGCCTGGCGCTGAACATCGGCGCGATGCTGCTGGCCTTCATCGCGCTGATCGCGCTGATCAATGCACCGCTGACCTGGCTGGGCGAAGTGACGGGCGCGGCCGCCGCACTGGGTCGGCCGACCAACCTGTCGACGATCTTCGGCTACCTGCTGGCGCCGGTGGCCTGGGTGATCGGCACGCCCTGGGCGGACGCGACCACCGTGGGCTCGCTGATCGGGCAGAAGGTGGTGATCAACGAATTCGTGGCCTATACCGAGCTGTCGCAGATCGTGCAGGGCCAGGTCGCCGGCGTGAGCCTGAGCGAGGAAGGCCGGCTGATCGCCACGTATGCGCTGTGCGGCTTCGCCAATTTCAGCTCGATCGCGATCCAGATCGGCGGCATCGGCGGGCTGGCACCGGAACGTCGTCACGATCTGGCCAAATTCGGGTTGCGCGCGGTGCTCGGCGGTTCGATCGCCACCTTCATGACCGCTACCATTGCCGGCGTGCTCTCGCACTTCGGCTGAGGCGGCGCGGGTTCATCGGCGCCACGGTCTAATCGCGTTACGCCAGGTTTCATTCAAGTCATTCAAGCAAGCAGGTATCTATGAGTTCGGTCGTCGTTGTCGGGTCTTTCAATGTCGATCACGTGTGGCGTTGCGACGTGCTGCCCGCGCCGGGCGCCACCATTGCCGGTCGCTACAGCACCGGCCCCGGCGGCAAGGGCTTCAATCAGGCGGTGGCCTCGGCGCGTGCCGGTGCCAAGACGCAGTTTCTGTGCGCGCTGGGCGACGATGCCGGCGGTGCGCTGGCGCGCTCGCTGGCCGCCCACGACGGCTTTACGCTGATCGCCGAGCCCAGCAACGAACCGACCGGCACCGGTGGCATTTATGTGGACGGCCACGGCCGCAACACCATCGTGATCGGCGCCGGCGCCAACTCGGTGCTGAGTTCGGGTTTCGTCGAGAACCAGCGTGCGCTGGTGGCGTCGGCGCGCGTGCTGCTGGCGCAGCTGGAATCGCCGGCAGAGACCGTCGAAACCGCGCTGGCCCTGGCGCATGAATGCGGCGCGCTGACCGTGCTCAACGCCGCGCCCGCCAATGCGCCGACCTCGATCGGCCTGCTCAAGCTGGCCGACGTGCTGACTCCGAACGAGACCGAATTCGCCGCCCTGCTCGGCCGCCACGTCGGCGAACGCATCAACGCCGACGATGTGGCGGCGCTGGACGGCAATACGCTGCACTCGCTGTGCCGCAAGCTGCTGCCGGGCGGTACTGTGGTGGTGACGCTGGGCGCGGTGGGCGCCTTCATCTCGCATGCCGACGAGCAGCTGCGTGGCGACAGTGCCGCACATTACCGGGTAGGTGCGGAAAGCGCGCAGACGGTGGACACCACCGGCGCCGGCGATGCCTTCAACGGTGCGCTGGTGGCCTCGCTGGCGCAGTCGCCCACCGCCAGCTTCATCACCCACGTGCGCTTTGCCACCCGTTACGCCGCGCGCTCCACCGAAGTGGAAGGCGCCGCCGCATCGATGCCGCGCATGGTGCCCGAACCGGCCGTGTGATCCTCACGCTTCAAGCAAGCAACGAAGGCGACCGCAGCGATGCGGTCGCCTTTTGCGTTCAGGGCGTCGGCATCCCCATGAGACTGCTTCGATCCGCGAACGGCATGTCGAGGCCTGTCCATCGACGGACGCTGCCAGGCCCGCTGCGCCGGAACTTCGATCTTCATCGGATAGCAATCTGGGCGGAGGAACCTGGCGTGATGCCGCGTCGGGCACCCGTACCCTCATCCGACGCTGACGCGCCACCTTCTCCCGACGGGAGAAGGAATAGAAGCCCCTCTCCCGTCGGGAGAGGGGTTGGGGTGAGGGTACGGTCAACCAGCAATCTCGCCGCTGCCCTCGCTCTACTGGTCACGCGACCCACACGGCAACCGCACAAGACCGAAGGCCGAAAAACGCCCTCCCGAATCCCGAATCCCCACCCCAGCTACAATGCCCGCATGCAGATCGGCCCCTACAACATCGCTCCCAAGGTGATTCTCGCGCCCATGGCGGGCGTGACCGACAAGCCGTTCCGGCTGTTGTGCAAGCGGCTGGGCGCCGGGCTGGCAGTCTCGGAGATGACCATCTCCGATCCACGCTTCTGGGGCACGCGCAAGTCGCTGCACCGCATGGATCATGCCGGCGAACCGGACCCGATCAGCGTGCAGATCGCCGGCACCGAGCCGCAGCAGCTGGCCGAGGCGGCGCGCTACAACGTCGATCACGGTGCACAGCTGATCGACATCAACATGGGCTGCCCGGCAAAGAAGGTATGCAACGCCTGGGCCGGCTCGGCGCTGATGCGCGACGAGGATCTGGTGGCGCGCATCCTGCGTGCGGTGGTGCAGGCAGTGGACGTGCCGGTGACGCTGAAGATCCGTACCGGATGGGATTGCGACCACCGCAACGGGCCGGTCATCGCGCGCATCGCACAGGACTGCGGCATCGCCGCGCTGGCGGTGCACGGGCGTACCCGCGACCAGCACTACACCGGTAGCGCCGAGTACGCCACGATCGCGCAGATCAAGGCGGCGCTGCAGATTCCGGTGATCGCCAACGGCGATATCGATTCGCCGCACAAGGCCGCGCAGGTGCTGCACGAGACCGGCGTGGACGCAGTGATGATCGGCCGCGCCGCGCAGGGGCGGCCGTGGATCTTCGGCGAGGTGGCGCATTACCTGGCCACCGGCGTGGCGTTGCCGCCGCCATCGCTGGCGTTCGTGCGTGACACCTTGCTCGGCCATCTGGACGCGCTGCACGCGTTCTACGGCCAACCGCAGGGTGTGCGCATCGCGCGCAAGCACCTGGGCTGGTACGCCAAGGACCACCCGCAGAGCGCGGACTTCCGCGCGGTGGTCAACCGCGCCGAAACGCCGGAGGCGCAACTGGCGCTGACCCGCGATTACTTCGACGCGCTGATCGCCGGCCTGCCGCCGTCGCTGCCGAACGCCGCCTGAGTTTCCCGAGCTGTTGGAGCTGCATCATGAGCGCAACGCACGACACCCATGCTTACCTGCACGGCTTCTCGGCCACCGAACAGGCGCGCCTGCTCAAGCAGGCACGGTTGCTGGAGGCCACACTCTTCAACGCAGTCGACTACAGCGGCGCGCGGCGCCTGCTGGAAGTCGGCTGCGGTGTGGGCGCGCAGACCGAGGTCCTGCTGCGGCGGTTTCCCGAACTGCACGTCACCGGGGTGGACCTGAGCGAGGCGCAGCTGGGTGCGGCGCGCGCCAACCTGGAACGGCTGGCCTGGTGCCGCGAGCGCTACACGCTGCAGCAGGCCGACGCGGGCGACCTGCCCTTCGAGGCGCGCCAGTTCGATGCGGCCTTCCTGTGCTGGGTACTGGAGCATGTGCCCTCGCCGGCACGCGTGCTCAACGAGGTGCGGCGGGTGCTGCTGCCCGGCTCGCCGGTGTATGTGACCGAGGTGATGAACGCCTCGTTCCTGCTGCACCCGTATTCGCCGAATCTGTGGCGTTACTGGATGGCGTTCAACGATTTCCAGCACGATCAGGGCGGCGACCCGTTCGTGGGCGCCAAGCTGGGCAACCTGCTGTTGGCCGGTGGCTTCCGCGACGTGCACACGCAGATCAAGACCCTGCATCTGGACAACCGCGAGCCGGGCCGACGCAAGACCATGATCGGCTTCTGGGAAGAGGTGCTGCTATCGGCCGCCGAGCAGTTGCTGCATGCCGGCGCGGTCGATGCCGAGACCGTGGACGGCATGCGCCGCGAACTGGCCCAGGTGCAAAGCGACCCGGATGCGGTTTTTTTCTATTCGTTCGTGCAGGCGCGCGCCACGGTCTACTGAGGCGCCGATGCCGATGCCGAGACCGGCGCGGTCGCCTGGGCGCCCTCGTGTTCCAGATCGCCGGTCAGTGCCTTGCCGACCGGCGCGTTCCAGATGCGGTGCCACATCTGCGCCAGCACGGCGCCGATCTGGTCGCGTGCGACCGGCGCGCGGTAGGCGGCCTGGACCTGGCGCGGCACGATCGGCTGCCAGGCGCCATCGTCGCGACGGGCGATCACGAAATTGAAGGTGTAATCCGGTTCCAGGCCCATGCGCAGGTCGCTGAGCATCAGCTCGTCGTCCACCAGCCGCGCGCGCATGAAGCCGCGATTGAACCAGTTCAGCCGGCGCACCGAATCGAACGCAGCGACCTCGCCCAGGGCCTGGGTATTGCTGGAAAACCCGCGGAATTGCATCGGTCCGCTGTCGGCCACCAGCGAGCGCTCGCCGATGACGTAGCCACCGGGCGTCATCGCCACCACGCGCCACAACAGCGTGTTGAACGGCATCGGCACCGAGAAGCGCGGCGCATCGGCCAGCCCCATCGCGGCCAGGGCGCGATCGGCCTGCTGATCGACCAGATGCTTGGCGACCAGCGACCAGCCCAGGTACGCCGAGCTGGCGACCAGGCCGATCACCAACGCGCGCTGCGCCAGCGGGCGCGCACGTGCGAACCAGGCCACGGCGCAGGCACCCAGCAGCCACAGCGTATAGGCCGGGTCGATGATGAAAACGCTGGACCACATGGTCGGATGCGGTTGCAGCGGCCACCAGAGCTGAGTGCCGTAGACGGTGAAGGCGTCCAGCAGCGGGTGGGTGAGCAAGGCCAGCTGGATCGCCCAGAACCAGCGTGTGGGTGCGCCGGCCACGCGCCCGTTGCCGTAGCGGCGGAACAGCCACCAGAGCAACCAGCCCAGCAGCGGCAGCACGAACAACGAGTGGCTGACGCTGCGGTGCACCGTCATCAGGGTGACCGGATCGTCGGTCAGCGGCAGCAGCGCCAGCGAGTCGAGGTCGGGCAAGGTGCCCAGGGCCGCGCCGGCCAGCAAGGCGGCACGCCGCTGTCCGGGCGGCGCGATGGCAGCGGCAATCGCGCCGCCAAGAACGATCTGGGTCAGTGAATCCATTGCCCGATGCTAGCAGGCTGGAGAGACATCCACCCGACCGTGGGGCCTGCCGACAGGCGGCACACGGCTGCACGCGCTGCATGCACCATGGAGCCACCAACCGCGCGTGACTGTCGCGGACCCGCGCAGACCACATCGCCGCACGCCAGCGGGAGCCATCTCCACTGCGCGATGGCAGCGGCGGTCGCCTCCGGGCAACCACCGGCCCCGGCGCGCCCGGGCAGGCTCGGCCGTCGTGCCCGCCTGGCTGGAGCATCCCGGTGGTCTGGTGCCGACACGCCGCATCCGGCCCAGCTGCATCCGCCGGATTGCGCCCCTCTCCGCTGATCCCCACGGCACCGCGTTCAGGCGCACAATGCAAGGGTCACCGTGGGCGTGTATCATCCGCACCCATCTTTTCATCCGAATCAAGGGATATAAGCCTGATGTCCAGCTACCTGTTCACCTCCGAATCGGTCTCCGAAGGCCATCCGGACAAGATCGCCGACCAGATTTCCGACGCCGTGCTGGACGCCATCCTGGCCCAGGACAAGCGCGCCCGCGTGGCCTGCGAAACCATGGTCAAGACCGGTGTGGCGATCGTGGCCGGCGAAGTGACCACCAGCGCCTGGATCGACCTGGAAGCGCTGACCCGCAAGGTGATCCTGGACATCGGCTACAACAGCTCCGACGTCGGCTTCGACGGCGAGACCTGCGGCGTGCTCAACCTGATCGGCAAGCAGTCGCCGGACATCAACCAGGGCGTGGACCGCAAGAAGCCCGAAGAACAGGGCGCTGGCGACCAGGGCCTGATGTTCGGCTATGCCACCAACGAGACCGACAGCTTCATGCCCGCGGCCATCCACCTCTCGCACCGTCTGGTCGAGCAGCAGGCCAAGATCCGCAAGAAGAAGAACTCGGCGCTGGCCTGGCTGCGTCCGGATGCCAAGTCGCAGGTCACCCTGCGCTACGAAGACGGCGTGGCGACCGCGATCGACGCGGTAGTGCTGTCGACCCAGCACGATCCGGGCGTGAAGCAGAAGGATCTGATCGAGGCGGTGCGCGAGGAAATCCTCAAGCCGGTACTGCCGGCCAAGTGGCTGCACAAGGGCACCAAGTTCCACATCAACCCGACCGGCAAGTTCGTGATCGGCGGCCCGGTGGGCGACTGCGGCCTGACCGGCCGCAAGATCATCGTCGACACCTACGGCGGCTGGGCCCGTCACGGTGGTGGCGCGTTCTCGGGCAAGGATCCGTCCAAGGTCGACCGTTCGGCCGCCTATGCCGCGCGTTACGTCGCCAAGAACGTGGTGGCCGCCGGCCTGGCCGACCGTTGCGAAGTGCAGGTCTCCTACGCCATCGGCGTGGCCGAGCCGACCTCGATTTCGGTCACCACCTTCGGCACCGGCAAGATCGCCGACGAACAGATCGAGAAGCTGATCCGCAAGCACTTCGACCTGCGTCCGTTCGGCATCATCCAGATGCTCGACCTGATCCACCCGATGTACCAGCAGACCGCGTCCTACGGCCACTTCGGCCGCAAGCCCAAGGAATTCAGCTACACCGACGGTACCGGCACCAAGCACACCGCCACCTCGTTCTCCTGGGAAAAGACCGACCGCGCCGACGCGCTGCGCGCCGATGCGAAGCTGAAGTAAACCGCGCGCCCTTCGGAGCGCAGGTGTGTATCGCAATGGGCCGCCGACGCGGCCCATTGTGTTTTGAAGCCCTGGCGCCTTCATTGGCATACCGCGGCCGGACGGGATTCGAGGTCTCTCTCCCCGTGGGGAAGGAGTCGGGGTGAGAGTTGGGGGCAAAGCCGCACGGCACGGCACGTCTATCTGTTACGTGCTCCCCCTCATCCGCCCCTGCGGGCACCTTCTCCCACGGGGAGAAGGGAACAAAGCCCCTCTCCCTGCGGGAGAGGGGTTGGGGTGAGGGTTCGACGCAAACCCGCACTGCACGACATCGGTTGCGTAAGACAGCAAGCCATTCACGCCACAACGTGTCACGCCGCCGCGTGGCCGTCAGGGCAATCGCAAGGCGACACCTCGCGCGCGACCGTGTCCGTCACCTGCGTCACCGTCATCGAGGGCCAGCGTCTACGCAACACGCATACGCCCCCGATGGCGCGCACTCGATCCTGCAGGCCTCAGTCATGTGCGCAAGAAGATCTCGACGCGCCGGTTGAGTTGCCGCCCGCCGGGATTGTCCTGTCCGTTGACGGTATTGGGCGCCACCGGCTGCGTTTCTCCGTAGCCCTTGGCGGCGGCCGTCTGCGCGGCACCGCGCGTGCGCAGCGCCGCCAGCACCGCATTGGCGCGGCGCTCGGACAGCGACTGGTTGTAGGCATCCTCCCCCTTGGCATCGGTGTGCCCACGCACCTCCATGTCGCGGGCTGTCACCTTGCCGAGCGCTACGGCCAGCGTATCGAGCACGCGTGCCGCATCCGGACGGATGTCGGACTTGTCGAAGTCGAACAGGATGCGGTCGTTCAGGGTGATCAGATAACCGCAGGGCGCACCGGGTGGGGCGAATTTCTGCAGGGGCGGGAAGCGACCTGCCGGCGGCACCTTGGGCAGCGGCGGCATGCGTACCTCGCGCGGCGGCGTGCCGACGGTGCCGGTGCCATCGCCCCGGTTCTGCACCAGCCCAGCGGGGCCGTTCCAGGTGCCCGAGCCGTCGGCATTGATGGTGACCAGGCCCCGCGGTCCATTCCAGGTACCGCTGCCATCGCCGCGATTGTCGATCAACCCGCTCTTGTCGCTGTTCCAGGTGCCGGCGCCCCTGCCGTCCAGGCTGATCAGGCCAGCCGGGCCGTTGTAGGTTCCGCCACCGTTGGACTGCACGTCGATCAGCGCAGCGTCGCCATCCTGGCCGGCACCATTGATGGTGCCGCTGCCATCGGCATTGACGACGACCAGGCCACCGTCGAAGTTGGCGGTGCCGCTGCCATCGGCCTTGAGATCGAAGAGCCCGGTACTGCCGTTGCGCAGCAGATTGCCGTTGACATCGACGCTGGTGATGCCGGCATCGGTGATCAGCGTGCCGCCATCGCCGCAGCGTGCCGGGGCCACGCTGATGCCTGCGACCGGGTCCAGTATGTCTTGCAGCGAAGCTTCCAGCGCACGCTGCGCCGGAGTCACGCCGACGATGTCCGGCACCACGATGGTGGGAATGGCCGGAAACTCCGGCACGTCGTCCGCAACCGCTGCAGGCGTCTGCGGCGCGCGCGCCACAGACTGGGGCGCGGCGGAGGCGGTGCTGGCGCTACCTGCCCCCTCGGGGGCTTCGCCGCGCCCGCAGGCGACCAACAACAATGGCACCCACAGCACTGCCGACAGCTTGCGCATCGCCCCTTCCCTGTTCGAACCCGTTGGAGAGATGGCCTGATACCACGAGCGCAGTCAACGAGGCGCTAACAGCGCCGGCCTTGCCCGCAGCCAACGTGGCAGGTCAACTCACAGGCTGGCGGATGCAGGCGCGGGCGCAGGCTCCGGCGATCGCGTCGGTGCAGGCGCTTCGCTGTCTTCGGCCTGCAGCTGCGCATGCAGGATGCGCCGAATCTCCAGAATGGCCTGCGGGGTTTCCTGCACGCTGTGCCAGGAGGTCACCACCAGTTCGGACGCGGCGCCGTCCAGATGTGCGCTGCGGTACGGCACCAGGCCATCGTCGGACTCGGCCAGCGGTACCTGGGGTTTTTCGCGGCCCACGATGGTGTGATAGCGCACCTGCGGCGAGATCGGCAGATCCATCGTGGCGCGCACGAACGGATCGGTGTCGCGGAGGTTGTCGATGCTGGTCGGCGGCAGCAGCCGGCTCTTGCGACGCGGCAGCCCGCCCTGCCCGTCTTGCTCGCTGTCGGCGAGATCCTGCAGGACATCGCCGAAGCGGTCCAGCAAGGCGAGCGGCAGGCGCACCATGCGGCCGACCAAGCGTCCCAGGCCGCCCTCGGCCAGCGGCGTACCGCGATGCGGCGCAGCGATGAAGATGGCGCGGTCGATCTGCGGCATCGGCGCGAAATTCAACAGGGGCGCCAGCTTGGCGCGCACGCGCGCACCGCGTTCTCCATCCAGCCGGTAGTCCCGCAACAGGGCGTTCCAGAGCCGATCGCCCGACGAGCACACCAGCAGGCGCCCGATCACACCGCCCATGCTGTGGCCGATCAACACCATGCCGTGCGAGGCGGGTGCGGTACCAGCCGGATCGAAATGCTGCAGGCTACGCTGCACCAAAGCCTGGATCTGCGCACGATTGACCGCGATCGGCGCGTTGGTCGGGTAATACACCTGCCAGATCTGGTAGCGCTGGCGCAGGGTCTCATCGCCCATCACTTCGTTGGCCACATTGACCCAGGCCTCCGGGCTGCTGGCCAGCCCGTGCAGCATCAGCAGCACGCGCCGATCGGGATCGTAGGGCTGCATCAGATACAGATGCGGGCGATCGATGCCGCGTGCGCGGCCCAGCATGGAGCGCAGCGACTGCACGGCAAAGCCCGACTTCGCCAGCCAGAGCCCATAGGCCGCGGTGAAGTTCGCCGCCAACGGCACGCGCTGACCGTGCAGCACCACCTCGTTCTGGCGGTACGGATCGTAGGGCGCCACGGTCGCCAGCTCGGTGCGCAACACTGCATCCAGTGAGTCGCCGGCAAAACGCACCAGCAGCGTTGCCGGCGCGTACGGCATCTCGCTGAAGGTCGGCAGCGGGCGCTCCTGCGCGGTGCCGGCACGCGCCGCCGGCTGCGCCGCCAGACCAGCCGGGTCGCCGACCAGTTGCGGGTCGACTTCGGCCACCAGCTCGGCACCGAAGCCGTCGCGTCGGTAGGTGCTGCGCAATCCATCGAAGCGCAGTGCCGAGGCCGCGAACAGCCCGCGCGGCGTATTGCCGCCGCCCGGCAGCCGATACGCGGACATGTCTACCGCAACCTGCCAGCGCCCTATCGCCATCGGCGTGACGGCGGGCGCGGTCTGGACGCTCTGCTGCGCACGCGCGAACAGCTGCTCGACCAGCTGCTGCACGGCATAGTTGTAGTAATCGCGCACCTGCGTCTGGCGGTTCTCGAACGCGCGCGCGGCGGGCGCACGCGCGCTGAAGAACAGATAGGCATAGGCATGCCGGGCCGCTTCCAGCCAGGCTTCCATGGCCGCATCGCTCATCTGCGCGGAGGTGCGACCGGTCAGGGCGATCGCCTGCGCGGTCCACAACTCGGCCAGGGTGGCCAGGCGACGCTCGTCGCCGATGCCGGCCACCGTGGCCAGGCGCTGGATGCAGGGCAGCGCTTGCCTGTGGCAGTCCTTGGGCTGCAGACCGGCCACCTGCAGGGTTTCGTTACCCGGCTGACTCAGCGCACCGGTGCTGAGCACGTCGCCGCGCGTCTGCGCGATATAGCCGGCGCTGTCGCGCGATTGCACCGTGACCATGGCGCAGCCGCTCGACCACACGCTGATCAGCGCCGCCAGCAATATGGCGACGCTGCCGCGCCTTCGCTGCAGGAGCGTCATTGCGCCGCGCGTGGTGACGCGCCCGGTGCGGGTGCCTGCGGCATGCCGATGCGAATGCGCCGTGAGAAGTCGCTGGCGGTATCGGCTGCGATCGCACGCGCGGTGACATGCCCGCGCTGCTTCAGGGTGGCGAAGTCGTAGCCCGGCATCAGGCCATGATGGTCGTAGGCATAGGCGTCGGCATAGCCGGACAACAACAGGCGGTGATCCAGCGGCAAGGTGGTCTGCAATTGCCGCACCAGAGCGAACACGATCGTGGTGCAGTTGCTGGTGAGCGTGTTGTAGAACGCGGGTTCGCGATCGAGATCCTTGGCCAGCGCGACATAACCCAGGAACATGCGGCGCAAGCCTGCCTTCGGAATCGCCAGGCGGTACAGGTACATGTCCTCGCCGCGCACATTGGTGCGCACGCGCAGGATGTCGCGCTCGTCGGCAGCGACCAGGGTTGCTTCGAAGCTGCGGAAGAATCCGCCCAGTGCGGAGAAGGATTCGCCGCGCTCCTTGCGGATCTCCAGCGAGAACACCACGTGCGAGCCGTCGTCGAAGCCGAACGACACCAGGGTGTGCGCGATCGCCGGGCCCATCCAGTACGACAACGCCAGATCGGCGCTGACCAGGCGATCAAGATCGTACTGGCGGGTCTCCCAGCGTGGGACATGATCGGTTTCGCTGCGCCAGTCGAAATTGCGCACGTTGCGCAGGGTGACGCTGTTGCCGTGCACCTCCGGCTGCAGGCGCTGGGCGACATCGTCGGCCCAGTCGCGATCCTGGCTGGGCTGCATCATGGCCCACGCCACCGCCAGCGCCACGCAGGCCGCACCGAAGATGCTCACCAGGGCCCAGTTTTCGCGGCCCCGGCGCAGCCCCCAGAGCGCGGCCAGTGCCATCGCGCACCACGAACTCACCCAACCGATGCGCACCAGTGCATTGCCGGTCAGCGCGAAATGGATCGCCAGCGCCCCCCACGCGGCAGCCAGCAGCAGCGCCACGCGCAGCGCCCAACGGCCGATGCCCGCGCGGGTCGGCGCGCGCGTCGTCATCGCGTGCCGCCAGCCGGTACCTGCATGCCCAAGGCATGCATCAGCAGATCCGCCGAGCGGTGCGCGAGGCGCTTGCGTTCGGACTCGTCGTTGCCGCGCAGACAACTGCCCAGCATGTCGATCACCAGCAGCAGCTGTTCGTCGTCGACATCCGCGCGGCACAGACCGGCATCGCGGGCACGCCGCACGAACGGCAGGAAGATCGCCACCACGCGGCGATCGGCGGCTTCCACCGCCGGATGCGCGCGTTCGATCGAACGCCAGAAGTCCACCAGCGGCGCCGACTGGGCGATGTGCTCGGCCACATCGTGCAGCAGCACCGCCAGTCCGTCCGGGCGGTCGGCCAGGTCGGCGGCCAGGCGCTCCAGGCCATCCAGTCCACGCGTCATCAGCGCGGTCATCAGCGCGAGGCGGTCCGGGAAGTTGCGGTACAAGGTGGCGCGGCCGAGGCCGGCGCGCTCCACCACCAGTTCCAGCGGCGCATTGACGCCGTGTTCGCTGAACACTTCGTCGGCGGCATCGAGTATCTGCCGGCGGCGCAGCGCGGCATCGGGGCGGGAGGTCATCATGCGGGCATTATCGGACAGATTTGTCCGGTTGCGCCAGAGGCCGCTTCGCCACTGCGTCACTGCGCCGACGGACGGTACGCTCAGCCGGTGTTCTGCACGCCCTGCGCCACGCCGTTGACGCAAGCCACCAACGCCCGCAGCAGTTCCTCGTCCTGGCCATCGGTGGCCCGCCAACGCTGCAGCAGGTCCACCTGCAACACGCTGATCGGGTCGATGTACGGGTTGCGCAGGCGGATCGACAGGGCCAGCCGCGGGTCGTGCTGCAACAACGATTGCTGCTGCAGCAGCGCCTTGACCCAGCCCTTGGTCAGCGCCAGTTCGTCGCGGATCTGCGGGAAGAAGCGGGCGTGCAGATCACCCGACAGCCGCGAAAACAGTTCGGCGATGGCGAGGTCGCCCTTGGACAGCACCATGGCGATGTCGTCCAGGAAGGTGCGGAAGAACGGCCAGTCCTGCGCCATCTCGCGCAAGGTGTCTTCGTGCCCGGCATCCACCGCCGCCTGCAGGCCACTGCCCACGCCATACCAGCCCGGAATCACCGCACGCGCCTGGCTCCACGCGAACACCCACGGAATCGCACGCAGGTTCGACAACGCGGCATCCTGGCCCAGCCGGCGCGAGGGGCGCGAGCCCAGCGTCATGCGTTCGATCACGTCGATCGGCGTGGCCAGACGGAAATACTGCATGAAGTCCGGCGCGCCGACGAAGGCGCGGTAGGCCACGCTGCTGCGTTCGGCCACCAGATCCATCACCGGCCGCCAATGCGCCTCGCGCGGCTCGGGCGCGCGCGGACGCAGGCTCGAGAGCAATACCGCACCGGTCATCTGCTCCAGCGAACGCAGCGCCAGTGCCCGGATGCCGTACTTGCGGTGGATCACCTCGCCCTGCTCGGTGACGCGCAGGCGGCCATCCACGCTGCCACGCGGCGCGGCATCCAGCGCGCGCGTGGTCTTGCCGCCACCGCGCACGATCGAGCCGCCGCGACCATGGAAGAAGGTCAGCCGCACGCCGAGTTCGGCGGCGGCTTCCAGCAATTCGACCTGGGCGCGCTGCAGACCCCAGCGCGAGGCGGCAATGCCGCCGTCCTTGCCGCTGTCCGAATAGCCCAGCATCACCATCTGGGTGTCGCCACGCGCCGCCAGATGCTGGCGGTACACCGGGTCGGCCAACAGGTCCTGCACGGTGCCGGTGCCGCCGCGCAGATCGTCTACGGTCTCGAACAGCGGCACGATATCCAGCGGTACTGCGCCGGCGTCATCGACCAGACCACCGCGGCGGGCCAGCGCCAGCACGGTGAGCACATCGGCGCGGTTGTGTGCCATCGAGATGATGTAGCTGCCCAGCGCATCGGCGCCGTGACGCGTGCGCGCATCGGCGAGCGCGGCGAACACCGCATCCAGCCGTGCATTGCCTTCGTCGTCCACGCGCGGCAGCGCCTGCTCGCCGGCGGCGTACGGGCCGAGCACGGCCGCGCGCTGGGTCGCATCCTGCCCCTCCCAGTCGCCCTGGCCCAGCGCATCGGCCACTGCGCGCGCATGCACGCTCGATTCCTGGCGTACATCCAGCCGCGCCAGGTGGAAGCCGAAGCTGCGCACGCGCCACAGCAGCCGGCGCACCGCAAACCAGCCGGCGTGCAGGCCCTTGTTGGCCTGCAGGCTGTCCAGGATCAGTTGCAGGTCGTGTTCGAGCTCGGTCGGGCCGGCGTAGGCGCCGTCCGCATCGTCCAGCGTGGCCTGCAGACGCGCACGCATCAGGTCATTGAGCAGGCGGTACGGCATGTCGCCGTGGCGCGGGCGCGAACGTGCGGCGGCCTCGGGCAGCAGCGCGCGATAGCGTTCCAGCTGCGCGGTGAGCTCCGGGCTCACCGCCACCAGCGTGGTCGATTGACTGAGCAGGCTGGCCAGCTGCCACAGCTCCTTCTGGTAGCGCTCCAGCACCGCGCGGCGCTGCGCATCCAGGGTGGCGGCGATGGTGGCGGCATCCACATTGGGATTGCCGTCCATGTCCCCGCCCACCCAGGTGCCGAAGCGCAGCAGGCGCGGCAAGGCCGGCACGCTGCCGTAGGTCTCTTCGATGGCGTGTTCCAGGGTTTCGTACATCACCGGGATGACGCGGTAGAGCACCTGGGTGAGATAGAAGCCGACGTGCTCGCGTTCGTCGTCCACGGTGGGGCGCACCGGCGAGGAATCGGCGGTCTGCCAGGACGCGGTCAAGGCCATGCGGAAGCGCGCCGCATCGCTGGCGCGCTCGTTGGGTGTGCGCATGCCATCCAGGTTGTCGACCAGGCTGGCGACCATCAACTGCTCTTTTTCCAGCAGCGCACGGCGGACCGCCTCGGTGGGGTGCGCGGTGAACACCGGCTCCACATCGATGCGCGGCAACCAGTCGCTGAGTTCGTCCAGGGTCACGCCCTGCGCCTTGAGCCGGCGCACTGCATCGTGCAGGCCGTCCGGCTGCGGCGTATCGGTGCCGCTGCGCTGGTAGTCGCGGCGGCGGCGGATACGGTGCACGCGCTCGGCGATGTTGACCACCTGGAAATACGTGCTGAAAGCACGCACCAGCGATTCGGCATCGCGCGGTGCGCGGCTGCTGAGCTGTTCGCTCAACGTGGAAGGCGGTGCATCGCTTTCACGGCGCGAGATCGCCGCGGTGCGGACGCGTTCGATCTCGTCGAAGAATTCCGCAGACACCTGCTCGGCGAGCAGGTCGCCGACCAGCGCACCGAGCCGACGCACATCGTCGCGCAAGGGCAGATCGGGGGTAGCGAACACAAGACTGCTGCGGTACTCGTTCATCGGAAACGCACACCCTCTTCAAGCGCAAAGTCGTCGAAGACTAACCCAAAAGGATTAGAGGGTTGCGTCGTGCAAGACGGTTTCAGGGCGAACCATCGCGCGCCAGTTACAGTTGCGTTCGTGCGCGTCATTGAAATGCGTCGCCGGACGCCGGCAATCGATACGCAGGAGCGAACCCCGGCGCGACGAGGCTTTACCGATAGAGCCTCGTCGCGCCCGGGCGCGCTTCTGGGTGTAGCTTGCAGGCGCCGATCAGCGCCTCACCGCTTGGATGATTTGGACGGCGCCGCAGCCGGCACGGAGGGATCGCCGATGGTGGTCTTCAGCCATTGCTCGCTTTCGGCCAGCATCTGCATGATCGATTGCCGTGCGCGATAGGCGTGCGACTCGTTGGGCAGCATCACCAACCGCGCGGTGCCGCCAAGGCCCTTGATCGCGGCGAACATGCGCTCGCTCTGGATCGGGAAGGTGCCGGTGTTGTTGTCGTCCTGGCCATGGATCAGCAGCAGCGGATCCTTGATCTTGTCGGCATAGTTGAAGGGCGACATCGCCTGGTACACCGACTGCGCCTGCCAGTAGTTGCGCTCTTCGGCCTGGAAACCGAACGGGGTGAGCGTGCGGTTGTAGGCGCCGCTGCGGGCGATGCCGGCCTTGAACAGGCGCGTGTGCGCGAGCAGGTTGGCGGTCATGAAGGCGCCGTAGGAATGCCCACCGATGGCGATGCGCTCGCGGTCGGCGACTCCGCGTCGCACCACCTCGTCCACCGCGGCCTGTGCATCGGCGATCAGTTGCGGCACGTAGGTATCGTTGGGCTCGGCATCGCCTTCGCCGACGATCGGCATGGTGGGATTGTTGAGCACCACATAGCCGGTCGCCAGGAACGCCTGTGGCCCCCAGTAGCTGATCGCATTGAAACGGTACGGCGAGTCGGTGACCTGGCTGGCAGTGTCGGCGCTTTTGAACTCGCCAGGGTACGCCCACATCAGCAGCGGCCGCGGGCCATCGCGCTTGGGGTCGTAGCCTGGCGGCAACAGCAGCGTGGCGGTGAGGTCCACGCCATCGGCACGCTTGTAACGGATCTGCTCCTTCCGCACGCCACGCAACTGCGGCAGCGGATGCGCGAAACGGGTCAATGCGCGCGCAGCACCCGCGCCGTCGCCCAGCGGTTGCACGAAGTAGTTGGCCGGCTCTTCCGGCGATTCGCGACTGAGCAGCAGTTGCGTGGCCGGCGCATCCAGCAACGCGATGGGCGCGGCATAGCTGGGCGCGCGCGAATGGAACAGCCGGGTGGCCTGCTTGCTGCGCAGATCGAAGCGATCCACGAACGGCCGGTCGCCTTCCGGCGAAGCGCCCTTGCCCAGCAGGAACAGGCTGTTGCCATCGGCACCGGTCTGCAGCACCGGCTGGCCCCTGTGGTCGACGAGGGTGGCCGGCGTGCCGGGGTCGTTGTAGCGATCCTGCGAGGAGCGGTCCCACAGCAGTTCGGGCGCGCGCTGCGGCTGATCCGGTGCGATACGCCATTGCTTGGTGCGGCGCGTCTTCCACCAGCTCTCGCTCAGGATCGCCAGATCGCCCCGCCCCCATTGCACGCCATCGAAACGGCTACCTAGCCGTGCCAGCGTCACCGGTGCCCGGTCGAACGGGGCGGCCTGCATCAGCACCGCGTCGCGGATGGCGCTATCGCGCGCCGGGTCGCCGCCGTCCTGCGCTTCGGCCCACACCAAGGTGGCCGGAGCATCGTTGCGCCAGGCGATCTCGCGCACCCCGGTCGGTACCGCATCGTTGCCGGTCGGCAGGCCTTCCACCAACGGCAGGCTGGCGATCTGTCGCACCCGCCTACCCTGCTGATCCAGCACCTCGATGCGGCGGGCAAAACTGCTCACCGGCACCAGGTAGGAGAACGGACGCTCGCTGCGTTCGCTGAGGATGTAGCGTCCATCCGGCGATACCGCAAGATCGAGATAGATGCCGGGCGTGGCGATCGGGCGTACCTGCCCGTCCACGCCGACGATGATCGGCTGGCCGGTGGCGTAGTACTCGAACACGCGCGCATCGGCTTCGTTACGCAACAGGTCCTGGTAGGTCGGCAGCGAGCGCACGCCGGCAGCGGCCGTGGTCTGCTGGACGGCCGGGCCGGCCGGGGTCGCATCGCGCGACGGCGGCGCGCCCTGCCCTGGCACTCGCTGCTGCTGCAGCAGGCCACTGCTGTCGGGCAACCAGCGCAATGCATCGTCCAGACTGGTGTTCAGGCCGGTCAGCAGCCGCCGTGCGCGGCCAGCGGCCACATCCACCAGCCACAACTCGTTGGCGCCGCTGGCGGCATCTTCGCGACGGAACGCCAGATAGCGCTGATCCGGCGACCAGCTCAAGGCCGCCAGCGACAGTGGCGTGGGTAGTCCGGCGATCTGCCGCTCGCTGCCATCGGCCGTCGACAACAGCCACAGCTTGCTGGCGAACGAAAAGCGACTGGCGGCAAAGGTCTTCGGATGGATGCGCACGCCGGCCAGCTTCAGTTCGGGCTGGGCCACTTCGGCGATGTCCGGCAGCGCCGGCAACTGCAGCATGGCCGCAAGGTCGCGCTGCGGCGACAGCTGCAGCAACGGCGCGCGCGGGGCATCCACCACCGCCTGCAACGCCTTGGAGGGCAGCTGATAGCCGCCATCTGCTGCGGGGACCGGCTGCGCAGCCGTGGCGGCCAGCAACGGCATGCTCAAGACCAGGGCTCCCGCCATCGCCCAGGTGTACCGCCGCCCGCCCTTCGCGTTCCGCCTCGCCTGCATCGTCCTTCCCCGGTCATGATCGACCCCGGACCATAGCAGCCGCGCGGCGGCGGCTCCCCTGCCGTTGGTGGGGGGCAGGACCAATTCATCCCGTTCGGGGGTGCTGCCGATATAATCGGCGCTCTCGTCGAGGGGCGCTGCGACCGGTAGGGCGGACTGATCCGCCGCCTGCACCATTGGTGCAGGCACACGGCCAGGCTCGACCAGCAGTCACCGTTCAACGGCGCCCGGAATTGCAGACATTCGTTTGCCTACCGGAGCCATGCATGAACGCTGTCACAAAGATCACCCCGCACGCCGATTACAAGATCGCCGACATCTCCCTGGCCGACTGGGGCCGCAAGGAGCTGGATATCGCCGAGCACGAGATGCCGGGCCTGATGTCGATCCGCCGCAAGCATGCGCAGACCAAGCCGCTGAAGGACGTGCGCATCACCGGCTCGCTGCACATGACCATCCAGACCGCCGTGCTGATCGAGACACTCAAGGACATCGGCGCCAACGTGCGCTGGGCCTCGTGCAACATCTTCTCCACCCAGGACCACGCGGCCGCGGCGATCGCTGCGACCGGCACCCCCGTGTTCGCCTGGAAGGGCGAAACGCTGGAGGAATACTGGGACTGCACGCTGGACGCGCTGACCTTCACCCTGCCCGACGGCACCCTCACCGGCCCGGAACTGGTGGTGGACGACGGCGGCGACGTCACCTTGCTGATCCACAAGGGCTATGAGCTCGAAAATGGCAGCACCTGGGTCGACGAGCCGGCCTCTTCGCACGAGGAAGGCGTGATCAAGGCGCTGCTCAAGCGCGTGGCGGTGGAGCGCCCGGGCTACTGGGCCCGTGTGGTCAAGGACTGGAAGGGCGTGTCCGAAGAGACCACCACCGGCGTGCACCGCCTTTACCAGATCGCCGAAGCCGGCAAGCTGCTGATCCCGGCCATCAACGTCAACGACTCGGTCACCAAGAGCAAGTTCGACAACCTCTACGGCTGCCGCGAGTCGCTGGCCGATGGCCTCAAGCGCGCGATGGACGTGATGCTGGCCGGCAAGGTCGCGGTGGTCTGCGGCTACGGCGACGTCGGCAAGGGCAGCGCCGCTTCGCTGCGCGCCTATGGCGCCCGCGTGATCGTGACCGAGATCGACCCGATCTGCGCGCTGCAGGCCTCGATGGAAGGCTTCGAGGTCAACACCATCGAATCCACCCTGGGCCGTGCCGACATCTATGTCACCACCACCGGCAACAAGGACATCATCACCGTCGCCCACCTGCAGGCGATGAAGGACCAGGCCATCGTCTGCAACATCGGCCACTTCGACAACGAGATCCAGGTCGATGCGCTCAAGGCGCTGAAGGACGTGCAGACGATCAACATCAAGCCGCAGGTCGACAAGTACGTGTTCCCCAACGGCAATGCGATCTTCCTGCTGGCCGACGGCCGCCTGGTCAACCTGGGTTGTGCCACCGGCCACCCGAGCTTCGTGATGTCCAACTCCTTCGCCAACCAGACCCTGGCCCAGATCGACCTGTGGGAAAAGCGCGACAGCTACGAGAAGAAGGTCTACATCCTGCCCAAGCACCTGGATGAAGAAGTTGCGCGTCTGCATCTGGAAAAGATCGGCGTGAAGCTGACCACCCTGACCAAGGACCAGGCCGATTACCTCGGCGTGCCGGTGGAAGGCCCGTTCAAGCCGGATCATTACCGCTACTGAGTTTCAGCCGTGGGACGGAAGAAACCCTCCCTCCCACGGCACCTTGGAGAATCGCATTGCTGAGCAACAGTCAAGTCACCCGCCTCGGAGAACGACTCAGGGACGGCGTTGACGACGCAGCGGCACTGAGCGAGCTTGAGGTTTATCGATCTGGATTTATTCCCGCATACAACCATGTACTCCGGATTTTGAAGGAAAAGCTTTTCCTCTCAGCGACAGGGCGGTTCAAATCGACTATTTCTATCGTTGAAAAACTTCGCCGCGGAAGCTCCCGGCTTTCTCAAATTCAAGATATTGCAGGCTGCAGGGTCATCACCCGGTCGCTTGCGGAGCAACTTCAAGTCGTGGACGGACTGAGGCAATGGTTCGATGATACACGCGTCGTAGAACGTACGATTGAGACAAGCAACGGTTATCGCGCGACACATGTACTGATCAGAACAGAAGGCAAGACAGTCGAAGTTCAAGTGCGAACGCTGATACAAAACTACTGGGCGAGTATTTCTGAAAGAATGGCTGACCTCCATGGACAGGAAGTCAAGTATGGTGGTGGGCCAAACCACCTGCAGCGACATCTGCTCGAACTCGCCGCATCACTCGAATCGACTGAATTAGCAAACGAACGCTACGCCAGGGCAAAATTGGAACTATCCCGTGCGAAAAGAAAGAGGGTTTCAAATGAAGAATGGGCATCAATCAGAAAAGAGGAGCAACAGGCAAAGCGGATCTTCGAAGCCGCAATGTCCCGCGCTAGAGTTCTTATTGGTAGCGAAATCTTGAGGGGGATATGAGGATGTTTTACCTTGTCCACTACAACCGCAAATCGAGAAGCGTTGTACGACTGACGGAGTATCGCGACGGCATATCCGCCTCAAAGGATAAACTCGCAGTCGAAATCGGATTGGCAGGACAGCACAATGGGGATGAGATCGTCGTTCTTGAAGCTAATGACATGTCCGACTTGAAGCAAAGCCACGGCCGATACTTCGACGACCTCTCCAAGCACCGCCGCTTCGACAGAAGTGCAGGCTAAGACGCCTCGGTCAACACTGGCCCAACGCGCAACACCTTTCCGCCATGTACGTCGACGGCGGCGGGCATTGACTGGCCATCACCTTGCGTCAGCCGACTTGGCGCTCCTTACAGGCCCGCGTCATCGATCTCTCCCGGCCCACTGAGTGCCTGCGCGGCGCCCCTGACAGGCAAGGCCACGCTTTATCGCCAGTTCGCATTGGCCTCCCAGAACGCCACGCTGCGCCGGTAGGCCTCGCGGTCCAGCGGCACGCCGGAGCCGCCCTCTTCCACGCCCAGCGCATTGCGCAACATCGTGATCGGCGCCATCGGGATGTCATCGGGCTCAGCGGTGTACAGGCAACCCACCACGCCCCAGTCCGCATCGATCGGCGCGCCTTCCTTGGCCAACTGATCGCGGCTGTACAGGATCGGCACCATGTACTGCGCAACCGGCGACTCGACGCCTTCGAACCAGCGCACCAGGACGGGAAGCTCCTGCGTATTGCGCGCCTCATAGCCCGAACGCAGCAGGTGCCGGTTGTCGGCGGTGATCGGCACCGTCAGGCAGCGCGTGCTGGTCCAGTTGCGATGTACGTGCAGCTGGCAGAACGGGGCGTAGCCTTCGATCACGCGCAACGGTGAGGTGTCGTTGAGATACTGGATGAACTGCTCGGGCGTGCAGTCCTGGATGGCATTGCGGCGGCCATCGCGCGGAAAAAGACGGGGGCGGGCAAACGCGGTAAGAACGATGGACATGGCAGTGCGGGCAGCGGCTAGGCCGTCAAGGGTAACTCCTGCGTGTGTCGCTTACCGCAGGCCTGTGCCGGCGAACAGGCGGCGATGCACGACATGCATCGCCGCTGTCGGCGCACCGCTACGGGCATCGAGCGATAGGCCACGCCAGGGCCATTGCGGCCTCACCAGATCAGATCGTCGGGCACCTTGAACTGGCTGTAATAGTCGTCATCGCTGTCACTGGAAGCCGGTGCAGTGCTGCGGCCGTGATCGAGCACCACGGTCGCCGCATCGCGGCTGTACACCTTCTCGGCCGCCACGCGCGGAATCAGTTCGAAACCTTCGCCGTGCCGCACGATCACCAACGCGCCGCTGGCCAGCTGGCTGCGCAAGGCGGGATTGACCAACACGCTGCGAATGACGCTGCCGTCATTGAACCGGTAGTCGATCTCGCCCTCGCGCTTGACCTTGCTGGTCTCCACGATCTGCCGCACCTGGGCCAGCACTTCCTGTTTACGCAGCTGCGCATTGCGCTCTTCGGCAAGGGCCCGGTCGCGCTCGGCCCGCTCGGCCTGCAGACGCGCAGCATCCACCTTGTCGGCCGCCGCCGGTACGGCCGCCCCGCCCTTGGCGTGACGCTGCTTGACCTGCTCTCGCGCCACCTTGTCCACCTGGGCCTTCTTGACCAGGCCGGCCTTGAGCAGCTGTTCTTGCAATGGATTACGCATGGGAGGGATCGGCAATGAACTGACCGGCAGTTTAGCGCGCCAGGCCTGCGCCGCCGGCCAACCGACCGCAAGCGTACGTCGCGGTTCCGGCCAGGATCCCGCCTAAAAGCCTGAACACGCACTATCATGCGGCACTCACAACCATTCAAGGACGAAGAATGATCATTTGGGGATCAGGCGGCGACGCGATCGCGCTCGGCGCAGCAGAAGGTGCGCACTGCGACCAGTGCGCGCAGCAGCGCAGCTTCCGGCATGTCCTGCATTACCGCTATGCGCACCTGTGGTACGTCTTCAGCTGGGTGACCAAGAAGCAGTACCTGCGCGTCTGCGACGGCTGCAACCAGGCCACCCCGCTGGAGACCCGGACGTTCGAACAGACGCGGGGCAAGCCTCCCATTCCCGCCTACCGCCGTTTCGGTGGACTGGTTCTGCTGGGCCTGATCGCGGTCGTCGTGGTGTTCGGTGCCTTCAGCGCCGCGCAGACATCCAAGCGCGACGATGCATTGCTGGCCCGGCCAGCGCAAGGCGACCTGTACACCGTCGATCTGCAGACCGTAGCCCCCGGCGCTTATGAAGGGCATGCCTATGGCGTGGTGCGGGTCGATCGCGTCAACGGACAGACCATTACCCTGGCGCTGCCGAACAAGGGCTACGACAAGTGGAAAGGTGCCGAACGCGACGCGGGCAGCAGCAGCGCCAGGCAGCCGGCGTACTACACCGACGAGCAGGTCGAGGTCCCGCTGTCCACACTGCAGTCCTTGCACGCAGGCAATGAGCTCCGCCACGCCTATCGCTGAGTACCTGCCTGCCTCCCATGTAGCAAACGCTGCGCTGGCGACGGATGAGGCGACGCCTGCTGCGGGCAACACATCGAAGGTGCGTTTCACCACATGAGCGGACCGGCACGCACCGGTCGCCCTGGCCGGATCGCGGGCTTGTCCTCGTTTGGATGACACCTGACGTTGCAGCGCACCCGCGTCTGCCGTACCACCGGTGCGTATCAGGCGCCGGCCCAGTTCCCGCGTCGCATCTCAGACACGCTCGTCGCTGAGAGAGACAGCAACCAGACGCCCGCATCGAGACCCGCAAGCCACGTCGCATTGTGCGACCGGCCACGCGATTACTGCCGAACATCGCACGCACTTCAGCGGCGCGTTGCATTGAATACGTATGCACACCACCGATGCTGCGCCGCGATGCGCGCTTAGCATCACCGCGCGCTGCACGCCGTGCGCGCGCTTTCCGGAACAGGGGCCGGAGGCCTTGCTGTGGGCAGCGCGATGCATTCGCCTGCCCGCGCCCACCCATTGGAGAACCACCGATGCGCACCGCTCTTGCTCACTCGCCCTCCTTACTCCTGCGACGCAGCGCCCGCGCGCTGCTGACCATGCTGACGCTGCTGCTGGTCACCGCCAACGTGCAGGCCGATGTCATCCTGCACGCCTTCAACTGGCCTTATGCCACCGTCGAAGCACGCGCCAAGCAGATTGCCGACGCAGGCTACCGCAAAGTGCTGGTGGCACCCGCCTATCGTTCGCAGGGCAGCGCCTGGTGGGCGCGCTACCAACCGCAGGACATCCGCCTGATCGACAATCCGCTCGGCGACACCGTCGCGTTCCGACGCATGGTGCAGGCGCTGGCCAACAACGGCGTGGCAACCTATGCCGATATCGTGTTCAACCATATGGCCAACGAGGCGGCCACGCGCCCGGACCTCAACTATCCCGGCAGTGCCGTGCTGTCGCAGTACGCCGCCAATCCTGGCCGCTACGACTCGCTGCGCCTGTTCGGCACCTTGCAGTCGAACTTTCTCAGCGGCAGCGATTTCGGTCCGGCGCAGTGCATCACCAATTACAACGACGCCTTCCAGGTGCGCAACTACCGTATCTGCGGCGGCGGCAGCGATCCCGGTCTACCCGACCTGCTCGTCAACACCTGGGTGATCGACCAGCAACGCGCCTATCTGCAGGCGCTCAAGGGTCTGGGCGTGACCGGCTTTCGCGTGGATGCGGCCAAGCACATGAGCTTCGACCACCTCAACCGGGTCTTCGATGCCGGCATCAGATCCGGCGTGCATGTGTTCGGCGAGGTGATCACCGGTGGCGGCAGCGGCAACAGCGACTACGACCAGTTCCTCGCACCGTATCTGCAGTCCACTCCGCATGCTGCATACGATTTCCCATTGTTCAATGCAGTGCGCAACGCCTTCGCCATCGGCGCCAGCATGCAGCAACTGGTGGATCCGGCCGCGGCTGGGCAGGCGCTGCCGGGCAATCGCGCGGTGACCTTCGCCATCACCCACGACATCCCCAACAATGCCGGTTTCCGCTACGCCATCCTCGATCCGGTGGATGAAACCCTGGCCTATGCCTACCTGATCGGACGCAACGGAGGCACGCCGATGATCTATACCGACAACAACGAAAGCGGCGACAACCGCTGGGTCAACGCCTACCAGCGCGACGATCTGCGTCGCATGATCGGCTTCCATAATGGCGTGCAGGGGACCGACATGCAGGTGCTGTCGTCGAGCTCGTGCCACATCCTGTTTCGTCGTGGCAGCCTGGGCATCGTCGGCATCAACAAGTGCGGCAATCCGGTCACCACCACGGTGGGCATGAACAACAGCGTGCTGTATTGGAATGCCGATTACGTGGATGCGCTGGGCTCGGGCGACGTGGTACGCATCTCCAGCAGTTCCTATACCTTCACGCTGCCGGCGCGCGGTGCGCGCATGTGGCGCCGCTGAAGACTTTCGAGCGCCGGTGACCGGCGCCTGGTTCAGGCGTCACCAGCCCAACCAGGTCACCTGCCACGCACCTGCCCGGCATGTGATCACCTGGCGATCCATATGCAGCCTCCCGCGAAACGCGCGGAGGCTGCATGCACCCGCGTGTCGTCGCCAGGATACGCAGCTGCCATGGTCCAGGCCTCGCCACACGATGAACTGATCGAGAATAAATAGTCACCCAATGCAACAAACGGCGCTGCACAGCGGACCTACCACGCAACCGGCCGCATGCTCTGCCCTCTCGGCGACAGGCATGCGGAACGGTTGACCGCGATGGCGATCGTTGCCGCGTGACGGCACGGCGCGTTCATCGCATCGAACAGTGGAGCCAACCGGAACAGCCCGATGCCTCTGTACTTCGTCCGTCATGGCGAATCGCTCGCCAACGAACAGAACTATTTTGCCGGTGCGCAGAACTCGCCACTCACTCCGCTCGGAAGACGGCAGGCCAGGCAGGCCGCCGACTACATCCGGCAACGCGCACTGCGCTTCGACGAAGTGCATGTCTCCACGCTCGAACGCGCCCAGGCCACGGCGGCGATCATCCTGGAAGGCAGCGCCGAGATGCCGCACATGGTGTCCAGCGCCGCATTGGTGGAGCGCGACTTCGGCATCTTCGCAGGCAGGAACAAGACTCTGATCAAGAAGTCGATCGGGCACCGCCTGTTCGACGCCTGTTTCCACGACGCCAATGGCGCGCCGCCCGACGGCGAGCACTGGATGGACATGTATGCCCGCTGCAAGCACTACTACGACACCGTTCTGGCGCCCCTGGACCGCCAGGGCAAGCGGATCCTGGTCGTAGCGCACAAGTACATCGTCGAGGTGTTCGCATTGATCGCCTCCGGCCTTACGCCCGACCGCTACATCGATTTCCGGCTGCCCAATTCGCGCCCCTTGTCGTGGGACGAACTCAAACGCCTGACCGCACACAGCTCCTCGCGCCTGAACGCACTTGGCGAGCTGACCGAGATCCACCTGCTGCAGTGGATGCTGATCGCCGCGCTGGCCGGCTTCGCCCTTGCCTGCGCCGGAGTGACGCTGCCGCATGCCATCAATTCCACGGCCGTCGTCGCTCTGTTGGCGGTCAATGCGTTCTTTCTTTCGGTACGCATCGCACCGGGCGCGCTGCGACTGACGCGGGGGCCGGAGAACATCGCACTGAGCATGCTCAGCCTGGCGCGGGCAGGGCTGGCGATGATCCTGCTGACCCGGTTCCAGAACGCATGGGTCCATGTGCTGGGGTTGCTGCTGATCGTACCGCCGGCGCTGTCGGTGCCGTCCTTCTCGCTGGCGCGCGGCGGCGATTACTTCTTCGCCGCACGCTACACCCTGGTGCTGTCGATCCTGTTGCCGGTGGCGTTGCTGGTGCTGTTCCTGGATCACCACGAGGTGCTGGGCAACGCGCATGCGCTGGAGCGCTTCTTTGTGGTGTTGCTGCTCGCACTCGGATTTCCTTCGCTGCTGGCCCAGGGCTGGCGCCACGCACGTCCGATCGCGGCCGGCAAGCTGGCCACCAATTGGGCCTGGGTGGGTTCGCTGACGATGGTGCCCATGGCGCTGCTGGTCGCGCTGCGTGCGGGCGGCAGCGCATTGACCGATGCCCTGTCGCACGGCGGATGGCAGGCGTGGGCGGCGTTACTGTTGCCGTTCGCCCTGCTGCTGGCATGTCGGCTGGGCAGCGCGGTCTATCTGCGCACCTATCAACGCGTGAGCGGCAGGGCCATCCATCCCGCCATCGTTTCGGATATCCATCTTCTGCAGACCTTGCCCAATATCTTCCTGTGGCTGAGCCTGTTGCTGCCCGGCACCTTCGCACACGCACCCACGCTGGTGGCGGGTACCCTGCTCGGCTTCTTCGCATTCGCGCTGCTGGACGAGGCCTGGGTGGTGCGGCGCTTCCGCGCGCAGATCGCACCGGCGATGCGGCGCCTTGCGGTACACCCGGCAATGCCCGCGCGTGCACCCACGGCAGCCGCAGCGGCGCAAGCCGATATTGCACTGGATGGAAGATGACACCATCGGTGTCGGGCGCGGCAACCGGCCCGCCCGACACCGATGACTCGCGCGTCAGTACAGCGCGGCAACGCGCAACCAATGCCCTGCACGGTCGCCTGGGGCCACCGTGCAGGGATGCGGTTCACCAGGCGAACGGCGCGGCGACCTTGCGTGCGCCCAGCAGGAAGGCATCGGCCACGTGCACGAAGGGGGTGGTGTCCACCTCCGAGGCACCGGCGCGCACCAGCTCCACGAAACGCTGGTACAGCCCGTCGTACTCGCTGGAAGCCGGCAAGGCCTGCACCTGGCCGTCGATTCGCAGGCTTGCGCCGCCTTCGCCGAGTACCAGCTGGCCCTGAGTGGTCTCCACCTCGATATCCCAGCGCTGGTGTCCGGTCTGCAGGAAATCGAATTCGGCCGTCACCGGCACGCCGGCGGTATCGACGAACGCCAACCGCGCATACAGCGGCGCCTGGCGATTGGCGGGCGTGTGCAACTCGGCTTCGCGCAGGGCGAATGCGCGCGGCAGCACATGGGTGGCGATGGACAGTGCATTGATGCCGGGATCGAACACCCCCATGCCGCCGGGTTCCAGAATCCAGTCCTGCCCCGGATGCCAATGCCGGATGTCTTCCTTCCAGGTGATGTGCGCACGCAGGATCTGCTTGTCGGCCAACCACGCGCGCGCAGGCGCCACGCCCGCAGCGCAGCGCGAATGCCAACTGGTGAACAGACTGCGTTGCGCCTGTTGCGCCACGGTGCGCAGGTCGTCGATCTCCGCGAGGGTGGCGGCTGGCGGCTTCTCCAGGAACACGTGGCGACCGGCAGCCAACGCGGCCGCCGCCAGCGCATGCCGCCCTACCGGCGGCGTACACAAGGCCACCGCCTCGATCTGCGGTTGCGCAGCGAAGGCTTCTTCCAGGGTGTGATAGGCCGGCACGCCCTCCACCGTGCCGTGCCGGCTCACCGTGGCGACCAACTGCACGTCCGGGCGCGCGGCGATGGTCGGCACGTGCTGGTCACGGGCGATCTTGCCGATGCCGACAAGGGCAATGCGCAATGCGTCTGGGTGCTTCATCGAAACCTTCGTGCTGATGAGGATGGAGGGTGTCCGCGCGCCTGCCCGCGCTGCCCTGCGCAACGCACCACAACGGCGCAGTGGTGGTGCGGCAGGCGTCGGTCGCATGCGAAGGCGCAGTGTACGGTCGCCCCCAGGCCGCTGCGAGACATCGCTCCTGCTTGTTTTGCTATACCTGCATGCGACGAACCACGCATCGCTGCATCCGTGTCGCCGCTCCACTGGTGGCCGATGATGGACAAGGATCCGCATCTGGCTACGCACCCCGCTCACTGGGACAAGCCGCACGCGGCCGGACCAACGCCGGCTGCGCATCGATTGACGCACGGTGCCCAGAGGGCACACTGGCACACCCGGCACCGCGCGTGCCCGCCATGCAGGATTGCATCGATGTTGCATCACGTTTCGCTGGGCGTTCGCGCGATCGAGGCATCGGCCGCGTTCTACGACGCCGTCCTCGGTGCGCTCGGCTACGTGCGCGTGTGGTCGGATCTGGCGCCGGGCACGCTCGATCAGGCGGTCGGTTATGGCAAACCGGGCGGCGAGGACTGCCTGGCCTTGAAGCAACGGCCTGCCGGGCGATGCGCACCGGGGTCGGGATTTCATCTGGCATTTTCGGCCACCGATGCGGCGGCCGTGGATGCCTTCCATGCCGCCGCGCTACGGCACGGCGGCCGCAGCAACGGCGCGCCTGGTCCGCGCCCCGACTATGGCGATCGTTACTACGCCGCGTTCGTCATCGATCCGGATGGACACCCCATCGAAGCGGTGGTCCAACACGGCATGTGAGCGTGTCAGCGACAGCGAGCGAGCGCCATCGCCAGCACACCGGCATGCGGTGCTTGATCGCTCTGGAGACAGCCCACCGCGGCAATCACATTTCCAGCACCACCTTGCCCAGGTGACTGCCCTGTTCCAGGTACCGATGCGCCGCGGCCGCGTCGGCCAGCGCGAAGCGCTTGTCCAGCAGCACGCGGAGCTTGCCCTGTTCGATCCAGGGCCAGACCACGCGCTCCACCTGCGCAGCCAGCCGCGCCTTCTCGTCGGCACTGCGCGGACGCAGGGTGGAGCCGGTGAGCACGGCCTGCTTGCGCATCAGCTGCGGGATCGGCACCTGGATGTTCGCGCCGGCCTGCGAGGCGATGTACACGATGCGCCCACCCGGATTGAGCGCTTCCAGGGTATCGGCGAAGACGGCGGCACCGACCATGTCCAGCGCCACGTCCACGCCGCCATGCGCCCTGGCTGTCTCGACGAACGATGCGGTGGTGGAATCGATCGCCACGTCGGCGCCCAGCTCGCGCGCCTGCGCGGCCTTGCCGGCCGAGCGCGCGGTCGCCAGCACTCGGGCACCGGCGGCCTTGGCCATCTGGATCGCAGTCACCCCGATACCGGAGGTGGCACCATGCAGCAACAACCACTCGCCCGCTGCCAGCCGGCCGTGTTCGAACAGGTTCGCGTAGGCGGTGAAGACGGTTTCCGGCAAGGCGGCGGCATGCACGAAGTCCATCCCCGCCGGAATCGGCAGCACATGGCGCGCATCGGCTACCACGTACTGCGCGTAGCCACCGCCGCCGAGCAGGGCGCAGACGCGGTCGCCCACCTTCCAGCGACCAGCCGGCTCCACGATCTCGCCGGCCACTTCCAGGCCCAGCGTCTCCGGCGCACCCGGCGGCGGCGGGTAGTGGCCAGCGCGCTGCAGCAGGTCGGGGCGATTGACCCCGGCGGCGTGCACGCGGATCAGCACCTGCCCCGGCGCAGGGCGCGGGCATGCTTGCTCGGTCGGGTGCAACGCATCGGCGTCGCCCTTGCCATCGCGGACGGCGATGGCGGTCATGGTGGTGTCGCGCATGCGGACGCTCCGTGAGAAAGCGTCCAGTGTAGGCAAGCGGACGTGAGCCCCCGGCACACAGGCAGATGCGACGCGAAGGCCGCTGCTGCACGCGCGTCGGCCGGTGGCGGACGCGCGTGGCAGGCGCTTACTCCGCGTTCGAAGTGGAGTCCCGATCGATGTATTGGCGAATCGCTTCGAACACCTTGGACGTGCCGTCGTCCTGGCCCGATGGCAGCCGCGCCGCGAAATCGCTCAACAGCTTGTCGCCGTCCACACCGGGCTGCTCGGCCAGGGCAAGCGCCAGATCGCCGACGCTACGCGCCAGCGCGACCCAGATGCGGCCCAGCGATTCGGCGATTACGTCCATTTCTTCTTCTTGCATGTCGCGCTCCGATCAAGTGGCGTGGGGTGATCGAGCTTACCGCGTGCGCCCTGCGCCCATGCAAGCGTTGCGAGCAGACCCGACTGCCGGGATGCCACGATCGGGACACCCGCAACCAAATATGCATTCATCGCGATGAAGCGATATTATGTCGACACGCTCCGCCGGACCCGCCGCGATGACGCATCTGAGTTTCGAGTTCTACCCACCCAAGACCGACGAACAACGTGCGCAGCTGGACCGCACGGCGGCAAGGTTGCGGGGCTACACGCCGGAATACGTCTCGTGCACCTTCGGCGCCGGCGGCTCCACGCTCAGCTACACCTCCGAGACCGTGCGCCATCTCAAGCAGAAGCATGGCTTCGAGGCGGCACCGCATCTGTCCTGCGTCGGCGGCAACCGCCAGGAGATCCGCGAGCTGCTCAAGCTGTATCGCGCCATCGGCTGTACCCGCATCGTCGCGTTGCGTGGCGACCTGCCCTCGGGCATGGGCCACCCTGGCGACCTGCGTTATGCCTCGGACCTGATCGCCTTCATCCGCGCCGAACACGGCACCGCCTTCCGCATCGAAGTGGGCGCCTATCCGGAGACCCATCCGCAGGCAGTCGACGCACTCAGCGACCTGCGCTATTTCAAGGCCAAGGTCGATGCCGGCGCAGATGCGGCGATCACCCAGTATTTCTACAACGCCGATGCGTACTTCCATTTCCGCGACGCGGCCGAGCGCATGGGCGTGGCGATCCCGATCGTTCCGGGCATCATGCCGATCTCCAATTTTTCGCAATTGCGGCGTTTTTCCGAGCAATGCGGCGCCGAGATTCCGCGCTGGATCGGCAAGAAGATGCAGTCCTACGGCGACGACGCCGAGGCGGTGCGCGCCTTCGGCGCCGAGGTCGTGGCCGCCCTGTGCGAGCGTCTGATCGCCGGCGGCGCGCCGGCACTGCATTTCTACACCCTCAACCTGGCCAAGCCGACCACCCAGGTGCTGCAGCTGCTCGGGCGCTGAGTCCGACCGCCCTGCCCGACCGGCGCGGGCGGCGCGGCAACGCCTCGATACCCGGCGCATCACCTATTCCTCCCCAGCTCACGCGCGCCCGGCTACGCTGCGCCAATGCCTCGTTCCCTGCTGCCCCTGCTAGCGCTGCTGTTCTTTCTGTACCCCACTTTGCGCGCACACGCCCAGGAGATCCGGCGCTGCGTGACACCGGACGGGCAGACCATGTTCACCGATCGCCGCTGCGAGGACGTCGGCGCTGCCACGCGTGCGCCGCCGGCGGTGCGCACCCAGGGCAATACCGGTCTGTATCGCTACGGCTGCCCACGTCGGCTCAGCGAGCTGGTAGCGTTGCTGCAATCGGCAGTGGACAGCCGCGACGTCAATCGGCTGTCCAGTCTGTATCTGTGGAACGGCCAAACCGACAGCGCCGCCAACCGGGTGCTGAGCCGGCTGGAGGCCATCGCCCAACGCCCGTTGCTGGACATCGTGCCGATGTATCCGCAAACCGATCCCCCCGCCTGGGACAACGATGGCGCAGCGACCACGCCATCGCTGGACGGCAGCGCGATCGACGCACCGCTGCCCGCCCCCACGCGTCCGCGCCCCTGGGGCCTGCGCCTGGAGCAGAACCTGCCCAGCGGCACGCCCGCACGCAGCGTGCTGCGGCTGCGCCGTCAGTACAACTGCTTCTGGGTGACGTTCTAGAGCGGGCAAGCGCCGCCTGGCACACGCGGGGGCAACTCGGGCGATCGGTGTGGCAGCTGCGTACCGACGCAGGCAATCTCCAAGGCCGATGCCTTGCTACATGCAGTCGTGGGGTGGAAACGCATGGAGCGCTGAATGCAGAGTGCCCGGTCATGGCAGAGCGCTTTCGACGGCCAGACAGCCTGTGCGCGCTCAGTCGGGCCACAGGCCGCGAATCGCGGCGATGCCTTGCGCCCCATGCGCGCGTGCCTGGCGCAGATCGTCGATGCACAGACCGCCCAGCGCATAGATCGGCAACGCGACCTGTTCGCGCAAGGCTTCGAATCCATCCCATCCCATCGGGGCCGCATGCGGGTGCGATGCCGTCGCCCGTACCGGGCCCAGCACCGCGAAATCGCAGCCGAGCCGTTGCGCATGGCGCAGATCCTCCAGCCCGTGACAGGACGCCGCCACCAGTTGCCCGGGCGGCAGCGGGCGCTGCTGCAGCTCCGCCAACTGCTCGGCGCCCAGATGGACGCCGACGCCGAGCTCGGCGGCCAGTGCGGCATCGCGGTTGAGCAGCAATTGCGCGCGGGAGCGGCCGCGCAGGCGCATCACCTGCTGCAACAACCCGTGCCAGCGCGCGGTCGCGGTCTGCCGCGCACGCAGCTGGATGCGGGTCGCACCGTCCTGCAGCGCGCGCTCCAGCGCCTGCAGCCAACGCGCATCGTCGTCCGGTTCGGGCGTGATCACATAGCGCTCGGGCTGGCGCAGCACGCCCACCACCGGCACATCGGCAGGGGGCATCGAATAGCGCGACAGTTTGTCGGCTGCCACCCAGGTCATCGCCTGGCCCTCGCGGCCGCGCGGGCTGCCCTTCCAGGCGGTGATGTGGCGTACTTCCAGACGCAGGCGCTTGTCCGGATACAGCTGCGGCACCTCCATCACCCAGTCACCGACCTGCGCCTCGATCCCCAGTTCTTCATTGAGTTCGCGCGCCAGCGCCTGCTCCGAGCTTTCGCCGGGCTCGCGCTTGCCGCCCGGAAACTCCCACAGCCCGGGCATGTCGCGGGTTTCGGTACGGCGGGTCAACAGGATGCGGCCGCGCGGGTCGGTGATCACGCCGGCAACGACGTGAATGGATCTCAGGGAATCGGGCATGGCACAAGAGTGCCGCGAGTGAGCCGTTCAGTGCAATCGCTTGGGGGCGGGGATTCGGGATTGGGGATTCGGGATTTGTCGAAGCGCGGCGTGCTTGCTTCTGCCAATCCCCAATCCCCAATGCCCAATCCCGGCCTACAGCGGATGCCCGATGCGCCACAGTACTCCGCTGGGATCGTGCAAGGTGAAATCGCGCGCCCCCCAGGGCCGGTCTTCCGGTGCGCTGAAGCTCACGCCGAACTGCTCGTCCAGCCCCGTGTCGTGCATGTGCTGCCACCAGGCATCGGCATCGTCCACCCATAGATGCAGCATGAGATTCTCGGCCAGCTCGCGCACGTAGAAGTCCTGCAGCAGGAACGCGCAATGCGCGCCATGCCGGAAGCAGCTCACAGTGCCGACCTCGTCCTCCTGCACGAAGCCCAGCGCACGGTAGAACCGCTGCGACAGCGCATAGTCGCGCGCAGGCACGAACACCTTCAATTGCTGGCTCGACAGCTGCGACATGACGCACTCCACGCTGGACGTGGATCGAGCATACGCCCTGCAGTGGCGCGGGCGCAGACGCCTGCGTACAGCCGGGCACGGTTAGTGCCCTTGCGCGATGACAAGTGTGTCGAACCTGCTCGGCCGGTGAACCTCTCCGCATCGCCACAGGATGCAAAGCCCCCCCTTGGTAAGGGGGCGCGCCGAAGGCGCGGGGGATCGGAAGCTAAGGACCGTGCGCCCAACGTCCGCGAAGCGGACGTTGGGTGGGCCGCCCGAAATGCGGGCGGCCCCACGGTCAGCTCAGCATCGACTCGAGCACCCGGCAAAAAGCACGACCTGCGATGGCGCCGCGCACATTTAAGGCGGCACCTGTGTACCTGCTGCACGTCCCAACTGAATCGGCCGGTGAACCTCTCCGCATCGGCACAGGATGCAAAGCCCCCTTTGGCAAGGGGGGCGCGCCGAAGGCGCAGGGGATCGGAAGCAAGGACCGTGCACCAGGCGTCCGCTACGCGGATGCCTGGTGCGCAGCCCGCTTCGCGGGCTGCGCCACGGTCAACTCAGCTCAGCTGAGTTGACCGTGGCAGTGCTTGTACTTCTTGCCGCTACCGCACGGGCAGGGATCGTTACGGCCGACCTTGGGCTCGTCGCGGGTGACCTGCGAGACCGGTACCGGCGCGTTGCCGCCCTGCATCTGCTGCACCTCCTCGTCGGCGCCATAACCGCCGGCATCCTGGTGCTGGAACTGCGAGGCCATCAGGCGGGCTTCGGCCTGGCGACGCTCCTGCTCTTCCAGTTCGGCCACTTCTTCCTCGCTGCGGATACGCACGCGCGCCAGCAGGTTGATCACCTCGCGCTTGACGTTCTCCAGCATCTCGGAGAACAGTTCGAAGGCTTCCTTCTTGTATTCCTGCTTGGGCTGCTTCTGCGCGTAACCGCGCAGGTAGATGCCCTGCCGCAAGTAATCCATCTTGGCCAGATGCTCCTTCCAGCCCTGGTCGAGCACGGTCAGCATCACGTGCTTCTCCAGCGCGCGCATAGTGTCGTTGCCCACCGCCGCTTCCTTCTCGGCAAAGTGCGCATCCACCGCCGCCTGGACCTTGGCGGCAATCTGCTCGGCATCCAGTTCTTCCTGCGTGCGCGCCATTTCGCGCAGCGCCAGCGGCATGCCCAGTTCCGACTCCAGCGTGGCCTCCAGACCCTGCAGGTCCCACTGCTCGTCCACCGAATTGGGCGGCACGAAGCGTGCGACCAGGTCGTAGATCACATCGCCACGGATGCCGTCCACGTTGTCCTTGACCGATTCGGCATCCAGCAATTCGTCGCGCTGGGCGTAGATCACCTTGCGCTGATCGTTGTTGACGTCGTCGAAGTCCAGCAGGTTCTTGCGGATGTCGAAGTTATGCGCTTCCACCTTGCGCTGCGCCTTCTCGATCTGCCGGCTGACCAGGCGATCCTCGATGACGTCGTCTTCCTTCATGCCCATCATGCGCATCGCCTTCTGGACCCAGTCCGAGGCGAAGATGCGCATCAGGTTGTCTTCGAGCGACAGATAGAAGCGCGAGGACCCCGGGTCGCCCTGACGGCCGGCACGGCCGCGCAGCTGGTTGTCGATACGCCGCGACTCGTGGCGCTCGGTACCGATGATGTGCAGGCCGCCGGCCGCCTTGACCGCGTCATGGCGACGCTGCCACTCGGTCTTGATCTTGAAGCGCGCGTCTTCGCTGGCGTCTTCACCCAGAGCGTGATACTCGGATTCGAGCGAACCGCCCAGCACGATGTCGGTACCGCGACCGGCCATGTTGGTGGCGATGGTCACCGCGCCCGGCTGGCCGGCGTTGGCCACGATGGTGGCTTCGCGCTCGTGCTGCTTGGCGTTGAGCACTTCGTGCTTCACACCGGCCTTGCGCAGATGCTCGGACAGCATCTCCGAGGTCTCGATCGAGGTGGTTCCCACCAGCACCGGCTGGCCGCGCTTGGCGCAGTCTTCGATGTCGGCCAGCACCGCGTTGAACTTGCCCTTGCGGTTGAGGAACACCTGGTCCGGATGGTCCTTACGCACGGTCGGGCGGTTGGTCGGAATCACCACCACTTCCAGGCCGTAGATGCTCTGGAATTCGTAGGCTTCGGTATCGGCCGTGCCGGTCATGCCGGACAGCTTCTTGTACATGCGGAACAGGTTCTGGAAGGTGATGCTGGCCAGGGTCTGGTTCTCGCGCTGCACCGGCACGCCTTCCTTCGCTTCGACTGCCTGGTGCAGGCCGTCGGACCAGCGGCGCCCGGTCAGGGTGCGGCCGGTGAATTCGTCCACGATCACCACTTCGCCATCGCGCACGATGTAGTCCACATCGCGCTGATAGATCGCGTGCGCACGCAGCGCGGCGTTGAGGTGATGTACCACGCTCAGGTTCTGCGCGGCATACAGACCGTCGTCGGCGTTCTCCAGGATGCCGGCCTGCACCAGCAGTTCCTCGGCATGCCCCATGCCCGCTTCGGACAGGTGCACCTGCTTGCCCTTCTCGTCGACCCAGAAGTCGCCTTCGCCCTCTTCGCTCTCCTGCTTGGTCAGCTGCGGCACGATGCGATTGACGCGGATGTACAGTTCCGGCGATTCGTCGGCCGGGCCGGAGATGATCAGCGGGGTGCGCGCTTCGTCGATCAGGATCGAGTCCACTTCGTCGACGATGGCGTAATGCAGCTTGCGCTGGTAACGGTCGGCCCGCGACAGCGCCATGTTGTCGCGCAGGTAGTCGAAGCCGAACTCGTTGTTGGTGCCGTAGGTGATGTCGGCAGCGTAGGCGGCGTGCTTGTCGCTGTGCGGCATGCCCGGATACACCACGCCCACGCTCAGGCCCAGCCAGTTGTACAGCTTGCCCATCTGCGCCGAGTCGCGCCGCGCCAGGTAGTCATTGACCGTCACCACGTGCACGCCCTGGCCTTCCAGTGCGTTGAGATACACCGGCAGTGTGGCCACCAGGGTCTTGCCTTCGCCGGTACGCATTTCGGCGATCTTGCCCAGGTGCAGCACCATGCCGCCGATCAGCTGCACGTCGTAGTGGCGCATGCCCAGCACGCGGCGGCTGGCCTCCCGGCAGACCGCGAACGCCTCGGGCAGGATCTTGTCCAGGGACTGCCCCTCGGCAAGCCGTTGCTTGAACTCCGGGGTCTTGGCTTGCAGCTCGGCGTCGGAAAGCTTCTCGATCGTCGGCTCCAGCGCATTGATCTGGGTGACGAGGCGGTTGAGCTGGCGCAGCTGGCGTTCGTTACGACTGCCGAAGACACGGGTAAGCAGACTGTTGATCATTGAAGAAACCGGTTGAAAAGGAACGGTTTGACCGACGCCGGTCCCCTGGAGCCGACCGCCGTAAACGAAACAGGGCGCACTGCGCCCTGTCGATGGCAACACCCTATTGTAGCTTGGGGCGGGGCTTCACGAATCAAGCACCGCCGGCCACGCCATCAGCCGCGCCCACGCCGGCCCACCGGAGTGGTGGCGGTATCGCCCAGGAACTTGCGTGGATTGACCACGCGCCCGTTGGCCCACACCTCGAAGTGCACGTGCGCCCCGGTGGAGCGTCCGCTGGAACCGGCCCTGGCCACCTGCTGCCCGGCACGGACCAGATCGCCGACCTTCACCACCAGCCGCGAGTTGTGCGCGTAGCGGGTGACATAGCCGTTGCCGTGATCCACTTCGACCACGTTGCCGTAGCCGCCCCGCACGCCGGCATAGCTGACCACGCCATCGGCCACCGACAGCACCGGATCGCCCACGTTGGCGTGGAAATCCACACCCTTGTGGAAGGCCGAGCCGCCATCGAACGGATCGGCGCGGCCGCCGAAGCCGGAGGTGATGTAGGTATTGCGGATCGGCATCCGCGACGGCACGGCGTTCTGCTCAAGCTGGTGATCGAACATCAGCGAGGCCAGCACGTTGAGCTGCTGGCCGGAGGCGGAGAACTGCTGTTCGACCTGTCCCAGGCTCTGCTTGAGCGACTCGACCGGCATGTCGCTGACCGCCTCGTCGCCGCCACCGACGCCGACCGGCGCGTCGAAGTCGAATTCGCCGTCCTTCAGCTTGCCCATGTCGGTCAGCCGTTCGCCCAGGGCATTGAGGCGGGTGGCCTGCGCCTGCAGTTCGCCCAGGCGGGCCGCCAGGGCATTGACCTGCGCCTGCGAGGCACGCTGCGCCTGTGCGAGTTCGGTCTGCTGCTGCGCGACCTTGGCCTGCAGCGCGGAATTGGTCACCATGCCGGTGGCGGTGCTTGCACCGACGCCGATCAGCATGCCCAGGCCCAGGACCGCGCCAAGCACCATCATCGGCCGATCCGCAGCAAAACTCTGGAACTGTCGGGCCACACGCTGGGCCCGGGTCTGTCGGGATTTGATTACGACTTTCTTCAACGCCATATGAGTGTCATGTCCAAGCCCAAGTCCAACGCACGCAACCCTTCCGTTCCCCAGCCAGCCATCGAGGCCGCACTGGGCGAAAAGGCTGGCGACCCCTTGCGTCGCGCCTTGTGGCTCGATGCGCTGGACCGGCAGTTGCGTCCCCTGTTACCACCTCATCTGGCTAGCCGTTGCCGGTTGGCCAATGTCCGAGGCGAACAGCTCGTTTTTCTGGTGGATTCGCCGGTCTGGCATGCCAAGGTGCGGCTTGCCGAGACCCAAATCCTGGATGCCGCCCGATCCATCGGGCTGAAAACCACCGCAGTGGCTGTCAAGACTGCAAGCGCCATGCCGCACTCCCCAGCGCAGCAGAGCCGCGACCGGCCGCGGCCGGTGTCCGACGCCACGTACAGGGGTCTGCGCGACGCACTTGCCTCCCTGCAGGACGTCCCGCCGACCAAGCGCTGAGGCACTGGGCGCGTTACGTGACGGCAGTCACCGCGTGAAACGCTTGCAAAGACCGCGATGGCCGCAGGCATGCTAGCGGGCCGGCGTCGTGCGGGAGTTAGATAAGCCTTAAATAAAAGTTAAGAATCGGCCACAAAGCTGACGCAAGTCACACTTTGCATGCCAATTGCGGCATTCCCTGACACACGTCAGGGATGGCGCCACCAGCAGACGCTCTGGCTGCAGTCAGGCACCAGGGGATCCGAACAGGGAGACCGGCGTACGGTAGCGCCCGCCGACCAGGCGCTGCCGGCCGACGGGTCGCTCAGGCGTAGACCGGGCTGGCGTAGGTGACCGGCGGGCGCTCGGCGCCTTCGGCAAAGCTGACCCATTCCCAGGCACTCTGGTCGGCCAACAGCGCACGCACCAGCTTGTTGTTGAGGGCGTGGCCGGACTTGAACCCTTCATAGGCGCCCAGGATCGCGCCGCCAGCCAGGTACAGGTCGCCGATGGCGTCCAGGATCTTGTGGCGGACGAATTCGTTGGTATAGCGCAGCCCGTCCTCGTTGAGCACGCGGAACTCGTCCAGCACGATGGCGTTGTCCATCGAGCCGCCCAGGCCCAGGTTGCGCTCGCGCATGTACTCGAGATCGCGCATGAAGCCGAAGGTGCGCGCGCGCGAGATCTCCTTGACGTAGGCCGAGGTGGAGAACTCGATTTCCTGGCGCGATTGCTTGGCCGGGATCATCGGGTGGTTGAATTCGATGGTGAAACCGAGCTTGTAGCCCTCGTACGGCTCGAACCGCGCGATCTTGTCGCCTTCGCGCACTTCCACCGGCCGCTTGATGCGGATGAAACGCTTGGGCTTGTCCTGCTCGACGATGCCTGCCGACTGCAACAGGAACACGAACGGACCGGAGGAGCCGTCCATGATCGGCAGTTCGGCCGAGGACAGTTCGACGATGACGTTGTCCACGCCCAGGCCGGCCAGTGCCGACATCAGGTGTTCGACGGTCTGGATCTTGGCGCCGTTGCAGGTCAGCCCGGTGCACAGGGTGGTCTCGGTGACCAGCTCGGCATCGGCGGGGACGTCGACCGCCGGCTCCAGGTCCACTCTGCGGAACATCACGCCATGATCGACCGGGGCCGGCCGCAAGGTCATATACACCTTGTCGCCGCTGTGCAGGCCGACACCGGTGGCGCGGATGGTGTTCTTGAGAGTGCGTTGCTGGGTCATAGGACGAAGTCTGGAGGAACGATGCAGACAGACGCTGAACAGGCCGTCGAATTCGGTGAGGTTATCCGAATTTTAACAAGTTACACGTGATGAGCGGTGTCATGCCCCGGTCACGCCACTGCAAAAGCTGCCGGATCGGGACCGATCCGGCAGAAAGGACATGGCAGTGCGGCCAGACGCGCGCGTCTGGCTGGACGGGCTGCGCCCCCGTGGCGACGCAGCCGGCGCCCGTCAGTCGGCCTGGCGGCGCAGGAACGCCGGGATATCCAGGTAATCGTTGGGCAGCTCGGCAGCCGGCGGCGCCGAGTGACCGGCCGAGCCGTTGCCGACCGAATCGCTGCTCGGACGACGCAGGCCCAGGCCCATGCTGCCGCCGACGGCCTTGGAGACCGCATCGCCGCTGCCGGTGTCGAAATCGCCGAATTCCGGCTGGCCGGTGGTGGCGTTGCGCACCAGCTTGATCGGCGCGCGCTGGTCCGGACGCTGGGTCTGACGTGCAACCGCACGGTTCAGGCCGGTGGCCACCACGGTCACGCGCACTTCGTCCTGCATGTCCGGGTCCAGCACGGTGCCGACGACCACGGTGGCATCTTCGGAAGCGAACGCTTCGATGGTGCGGCCGATCTCGTCGAACTCGGACATGGTGAAGTCCGGGCCGGCGGTGATGTTGACCAGGATGCCGTTGGCGCCGGCCAGGTTCACATCGTCCAGCAGCGGGTTCTGGATGGCGGCTTCGGCTGCGGCCTGCGCGCGATCGTCGCCGCGTGCCGAACCGGTGCCCATCATCGCCAGGCCCATTTCCGACATCACGGTGCGCACGTCGGCGAAGTCGACGTTGATCAGACCCGGACGCACGATCAGATCGGCAATGCCCTGCACCGCGCCCTGCAGCACATCGTTGGCGGCGCGGAAGGCCTGGATCATGGTGGCGTTGCGGCCGAGCACGGTGATCAGCTTTTCATTGGGAATGGTGATCAGCGAGTCGCAATGCTGGCTCAGTTCCTCGATGCCCTTCAGTGCCACCTGCATACGGCGGCGGCCTTCGAACGGGAACGGCTTGGTGACCACGGCCACGGTCAGGATGCCCATTTCCTTTGCCAGCTGCGCCACCACCGGCGCGGCGCCGGTGCCAGTGCCGCCGCCCATGCCGGCGGTGATGAAGACCATGTCCGCACCCTGCAGCGCGTCCATGATGCGCTCGCGATCTTCCAGCGCCGCCTGACGGCCGACTTCCGGATTGGCGCCCGCGCCCAGGCCCTTGGTGACGTTCGTGCCGAGCTGCAGCTGCAGCTTGGCGCCGCAGTTCTTGATCGCCTGCGAGTCGGTGTTGGCGGTGATGAACTCCACGCCATCGACATTGGTGTTGACCATGTGCGCCACCGCGTTGCCGCCACCGCCGCCGACGCCGACGACCTTGATGACCGCGTTGGGAGCCATTTTTTCAATCAGTTCGAAATGTGCCATGTCAGTGTCCTCTTGGGCCGGGATTGGGGAGTGGGGATTGGGGATTCGCAAAAGCGAGGGTCCCTGCCCACTCCGCACCACGGCGAGTGTTGTTGTTTGAAAGTCGGGACTCGTGTGCCGGGACCATGGATGCGCTGTTGCGCTCCACGGCTCACTGCACCTGCTCCTCGACGTAAATCCTGCCAAAAAGTTTACCGCCTACCTGCTCGCCGCTCTCTACTTGATCTTCGCAACCGCCGCCGCTTTGCCTTTCGCTTCTTGCTCTTGCCAATCCCGAATCCCAACTCCCGAATCCCAGCCGCTCAGAATTCGCCGCGATACCAATTCTTCAATTTCTTGAACAAGCTCCCGGCGCGTCCGGTCGGGATCGACGGGCGACGTGGGTGTTCGATCTGGCTGCCCATCAGCAGCAAGCCCACGCCGGAGGCGTGTACCGGGTTGCCGACGACTTCCCCGAGGCCGGTGACGTGCTGGGGGATGCCCACGCGCACCGGCATCTGCAGCATTTCTTCGGCCAGTTCCACCACGCCTTCCATCTTCGATGCGCCACCGGTGAGCACCATGCCGGCGCGCACCATCTCCTCGAAGCCGGAGCGACGCAGTTCGGCCTGCACCATCTCGAAGATTTCCTCGTAACGGCCCTGTACCGCCTGCGCGAGCGCATGCCGCGGCATGCGGCGCGGCGGGCGGTCGCCCACCGACGGCACCTGGATGCTTTCTTCGGCGGTGGCCAGCTGCGCCAGCGCGCAGGCATAGCGGACCTTGATCTGCTCGGCTTCCGGGGTGGGCGTGCGCAGCATGTGCGCGATGTCGTTGGTGACGTGGTCGCCGGCGATCGGCAGCGAGGCGGTGTGACAGATCGCGCCCTGCACATACACCGCCAGATCGGTGGTGCCGGCGCCGATATCCACCAGCACCACGCCCAGCTCGCGTTCGTCGGCGGTCAGTACCGCCACCGAGGACGCCAGCGAGGACAGCACCAGATCGTCCACCTGCAGGCCGCACTTCTGCACGCACTTGGTGATGTTGGCCGCGGCCGACTGCGCGCACACCACCAGGTGCGCATGCACCTCCAGACGCACGCCGGTCATGCCGACCGGATTGCGGATGCCTTCCTGCGAATCGTCCAGCACGTACTCGCGCGGGATCGCATGCAGGATGCGCTGGTCGGCCGGAATGGCCACGGCCTTGGCAGCATCGAGCACGCGTTCCAGATCGCTCCAGGTCACTTCGCCATCGCGGATCGGCACGATGCCGGGCGAGTTCTTGCACTGCACGTGGTTGCCGGAGATCGACGCGTACACCGAGCGGATCTCGCAGCCGGCCATCAGCTCGGCCTCTTCGACCGCCCGCTGGATCGACTGCACGGTGGATTCGATGTCCACCACCACGCCGCGCTTGAGCCCGCGCGATTCATGCGAACCGATGCCGATCACTTCGATCGGATTGCCTGGCGAGTATTCGCCGACCAGCGCAACGACCTTGGAGGTGCCGATGTCCAGTCCAACGATGAGGGATTTGTCGCCTTTGCGGTTCATGTCTTAAAGCCGGGATTCGGGATTCGGGATACGGGATTGGGAAAACGCGGAAGAGCCAGGGCGACGGGAGGTCCAGAAGATGCTGCGCGATGCCGGGGCTGCACTCTTTCCAATCCCGAATCCCGACTCTCCAATCCCTGCCGTTCAACCGTAAAGCCATTGGTGTAACGCAGGTCGGCGCGTGCGATCGGACGCTGCGGGTCGGCCAGCTGCGGCAACACGCGGGCGAAGCGCTGCAGGCGCGCGCGCGCATCGTCGCGGCCCACCATGATCTGCAGGCCATTGCTCAAGCCCAGCGACCAGCTGCCGCGCGCGTCCAGCTCCAGGCGATCCACATCCAGCCCGGTCGGCGCGAACAGCGCACGCGATTCGTTGTACAGCGCCACCACGTCCTGCGTCTTGCTGTCCGGACCGACGAGCTGGGGCAGCTTGAAATCCTTCAGCAACGGCGGCGTGCGGAACAACCGGCCCTGTTCGGACAGCATGCGATCGGCGCCCCAGCGCGCGAACGGCTGGTGTTCGGTCACCCGCACTTCCAGCACATCCGGCCAGCGCTTGCGCACCTGCGCGCTCTCCACCCACGGCAGGCGCGCGATGGCGTCCTGCGCCTGCTGCAGCTTCACCGCAAAAAAGCCTGCGCGCGCATACGGCAGCACCACCGCGCGCAATTGCTCGGCAGGTACCCGCTTGAAATCGCCCGACACCCGCAACTTGGCCAGCGGCCAGCGCTCGGCGCCCACCCAACCATTGAGCACGGCCACCACCGGCAATGCGACCAGCGCCACCGCAAGCAGCCAGGCGAGGATGCGCAGGGTGGCGTTCATGGGCACGCTCCGCGTGCTGCGGGACCCGGGAACATCAAAAGCAGGCGCGCTTTTGCCTTTGTTTTCACGGGTCCCGGGTCCCGGGTCCCCAGTCCCGGCGTCACAGCGTCTGCTCCAGCACGCGCCACACCAGTTCCTCGAAATCGATTCCCAGCTGGCGCGCCGCCTTGGGCACCAGCGAGTGGCTGGTCATGCCGGGCGCGGTGTTGACCTCGATCAGCTGCAGGCCGCGCACGCGGTCCCGCATCACGTCCACGCGCCCCCAGCCGCTGCAGCCGGCCGCCTGGAATGCCGCCAGCGCCAGGGCGCCGATCGCGGCCTCCTCCTCGCCCTGCATGCCGGGGCAGAGGTATTGCGTATCGTCGGCCACGTACTTGGCGTGATAGTCGTACCACTCGCCGGCTGGAACGATGCGGATGGACGGCAGCGCGATCTCGCCGAGAATGCCGACGGTGTATTCCTCGCCCTGCACCATCTGCTCGACCAGCAATTCGCCCGCATAGGTCCGCGCGAAAGCGATCGCCGGTGCGAGGTCGGCCTCGGCCAGCACCCGGAACACACCGACGCTGGAGCCTTCCCTGGAGGGTTTGATGAACACCGGCAGGCCCAGTGCCTGCGCGGCCGCATGCAGATCGCCGCCCGCGGGCACGCGCACGAATTCCGGGGTGGGCAATCCGGCGGCGCTCCAGACCTGCTTGGTACGCACCTTGTCCAGGGTCAACGCGGAGCCGAGCACGCCCGCACCGGTGAACGGCACCTGCAGCGCGCACAGCAGTCCCTGCAGCACGCCATTTTCGCCGTCGCCGCCGTGGAGGATGTTGAACACGCGATCGACCGTGCCCGCATCGATCGCCGCCAGCAACGCGGGAATGCCATCGACCGGCTGCGCATCGACACCGCGCGCGCGCAGCGCTTCCAGCACGTTGCTACCGGAATTCAACGAGACCTCGCGCTCTGACGAAGTACCGCCAAGCAGCACGGCGACGCGACCGAACACCGCCGGATCGCTGGTGCGTTGAGTAGCGGGACCCGGGACCCGGGTCCCGTTAGAAGGCGCGCTCACGCCTCACCCCCGACGAATCCATTGGCGATGATGTGCTGAGCCACATGGCCGATATCGCCGGCGCCCATCATCAGCAGCAGGTCACCGTCCTGCAGCACGTCCGGCAACACTTCGGCCAGGCCGGCGATCTGCCCCACGACCACCGGTTCGCTGCGGCCGCGTGCACGGATGGCGCGCGCCAGGGCGCGCGAATCGGCGCCCGGGATCGGCGCTTCGCCGGCGGGATAGACTTCGCTCAACACCAGCGCGTCCACCGTACTGAGGACGGCGGCAAAGGCGTCGAACTGATCGCGGGTGCGGCTGTAGCGGTGCGGCTGGAAGGCCACCACCAGACGCCGGTCCGGCCAGCCGCCGCGCGCGGCCGCGAACACCGCCTCGAGCTCGCGCGGATGGTGGCCGTAATCGTCGACCACCCGCACGCGTGCACCGGCGCTGGTGGTGACCTCGCCCAGGTCGTTGAAACGGCGGCCGATGCCGGCGAAGTTTTCCAGTGCCCGTGCGATGGTCTCCGGCGCGACGCCGAGCTGCCAGCCGATGGCGGCCGCCGCCAATGCATTGAGCACGTTGTGACGGCCCGGCAGGGCCAGCGTCACCGGCGTGGTGGTGCCCTCGGGCAGGCGCAGGGTGAAGCGCATGCGCGGGCCGTCCTGCACCACGTCCTCGGCGCGCACGTCGGCGGTTTCGCTGATGCCGTAGGTCATCACATGCCGCGGCGTCTTGCCGGCCAGGGCTGCGACTTCCGGATCGTCGATGCACAGCACCGCCAGCCCGTAGAACGGCAGCCGCTGCAGGAATTCGGCAAATGCCGCCTGCACGCGGGCGAAATCGTTACCGTAGTTCTCCAGATGGTCGGCATCGATATTGGTGATCACCGCCATCAGGGGATTCAGGCGCAGGAAGCTGCCATCGCTCTCGTCGGCTTCGGCCACCAGCCACTGGCCGCCACCCAACTTGGCGTTGGCACCGGCCGCCAGCAACTGCCCGCCGATGACGAAGGTCGGATCCAGCCCACCCTCGCTCAGCACCGCAGCGGCCAGGCTGGTGGTGGTGGTCTTGCCATGCGTGCCGGCCACGGCGATGCCGCGACGGAAACGCATCAGTTCGGCCAGCATCGCCGCGCGCGGCATGATCGGAATGCGCTGGCTGCGCGCCTCCATCAGTTCGGGGTTGTCTTCACGGATCGCGCTGGACACCACCACGCAGTCGGTGCCGAGCACGTTGGCGGCCGAGTGCCCGCGCATCACGCGCGCGCCGAGCTTGGCCAGCCGGCGGGTGGCCGCGTTATCGGCATTGTCCGAGCCGGAGACTTCATAGCCCAGCGTCAGCATCACCTCGGCGATGCCGCTCATGCCGGTGCCGCCGATGCCGACGAAATGCACACGCGGAAACGCCCGCACCAGATCGCCGCTGTCCTGCAGACGGCGGATCACTGGGCACCTCCGGCGGAGGTGCCGGAACCCGGGACCCGGGACCCGGTACCCGGGAGAAGCGAAGCGGCACTGCGCACCTGCCCGCCAAAATCGTCTGCATGCATTTTTTTCTGCTCTTGCTGTTGCTTGTTTGCTTTCCGGGTCCCGGGTCCCGGGTCCCGAGTCCCGGCTTCTTCCAGAATGATGTCGGCAATGCGCTCGGCGGCGTCGGGCTTGGCCAGACGGCGTGCGGCCTGCGCCATCGACAGGCGACGCGCGGGGTCGGCGAGCAGGGTCTGCAGAGTCTGTTGCAGGCGCAGCGCGAGCGAGTCGTCCTGCTTGAGCAGCACGGCCGCGTCAGCGCCGACCAGGTATTCGGCATTGCGGGTCTGATGGTCGTCGACGGCGGCGGCGAACGGCACCAGCACGCTGCCGACGCCGGCGGCGCATAGTTCGGCCAGCGTGGATGCACCTGCGCGGCACACCACCAGATCGGCCCAGGCATAGGCAGCGGCCATGTCGGCAATGAAAGGTTCGACGCTGGCGTCGACACCGGCCTGCGCGTACGCCGCATCGGCTTCGGCACGCAGCTTCTCGCCGCACTGGTGGCGCACCTGCACCTGCGGGTGTCCGAGCGCGGCCAGCGCTGCCGGCACCGCCTGATTCAGAACGCGCGCGCCCTGGCTGCCGCCCAGCACCAGGACGCGCATCGGGCCGCCACGACCGACCAGGCGCATTGCCGGATCCGGCAATGCCGCGATTTCCGCGCGCACCGGGTTGCCCACGGCCTCTTCGCCCGCAAAGCTGCCGGGAAAGCCGGTCAGCACGCGGCGCGCAAACCGCGACAACACCTTGTTGGTCATGCCGGGCGCGCGGTTCTGTTCGTGCACCAGCAATGGCACGCCCAGCAGCCGTGCGGCCAGTCCACCCGGGCCGGCCGCGAAGCCCCCGAAGCTGACCACCGCACGCGGCTGGCGCTTGCGCAGCACGAATCCGGCGGCGCGCACCGCACGCATCACCCGCACCGGCGCACCGAGCAGCTTCACCACGCCTTTGCCGCGCAACCCGCTGATGGCCAGCGTGTCGATGGCGATCTCGTGCTGCGGCACCAGCCGCGTTTCCATCGCACCGTCGGCACCCAACCAGGTCACCGGCACACCGCGTGCGCGCAGCACCTTGGCCACCGCCAGGCCCGGGAAGATATGCCCGCCGGTGCCGCCGGCCAGAATCATCACCGGTCGACTCTGCGCACCTGCATGTGCGGGCTGTTGCGGGACATTCGCATGAACGCTCATGCCATCCTCCCGAATGTCGGCTCGACGCGCGGCTGCATGCGGCTGGTACCGCGCAGGATCGCCGACGCCGGCGCAACCGGCACCGCTGTCGCGGGGGCGGCAGAAGCGACGGTCTCGCGTTGCGGTGCACGCGGTGGCGGTGTGTAGGCCGGTGGCACCGACGCGGCCACCGGCTCGGCAGGCTCCGCCGACGGTGCGGCCGCGCCCTGCGGCGACAGCTTGCTGCGCAGGCGCTCGGCGCGATCGGCCTCATAGGACACCCGCAGCAGCACGCCCATCGCCAGGCAGGTCATCAGCACCGAAGAGCCGCCCGATGAAATCAGCGGCAGGGTCAGGCCCTTGGTCGGCAGAATCCCCAGGTTCACGCCGATCGACACGAAGCTCTGCATCGCCACCCACAAGCCGATGCCGAAGGCGATGTAACCGGAGAAGTGGCGCTTCATTTCCACACAGCGCATGCCCAGCCAGAACGCGCGCCCCACCAGCAGCGCGTAGAGCGCGATCACGCCGCAGACGCCCACGAAGCCCAGCTCCTCGGCAATCACCGAAAAGATGAAGTCGGTATGCGACTCGGGCAGATAGTTGAGCTTCTGCACCGATGCGCCCAGGCCCACGCCGGTCCACTGGCCGCGGCCGATGGCCATCAAAGCGTTGGACAACTGATAGCCCGAGCCCAGCTGATCCACCCACGGGTCCATGAAGGAGGTCACGCGCCGCATGCGGTACGGCTCGAAGATCACCAGGGCCACCAGGCCGGGCAGCAGCAACAGGATCGGCAGGATGATGCGTCCGATCGGCGCCCCGCCCAGCACCAGCATGCAGGCGGTCACGCTCAGCAGCAGCATCGAGGAGCCGAAGTCCGGCTGCAACAGCAACAGGCCCACCAGGAAACCGACCACGAACACCGGCTTGAGCATCGCCTGCCAGGTCGCGTTGACCTCGTCGCGGAAACGCACCAGGTAGCTGGCCAGCCAGATGATGTAGAACACCTTGACCGCTTCGACCACCTGGAACCGCGACACGCCCAGGTTGATCCAACGCTTGGCGCCGTTGACGGTGCTGCCCAGGCCGGGCACGAACACCACCACGAGCATCAGGAAACAGGCCAGCAGCAGCATCTGGTTGTGCTGTTCGATGGTCTTGAGCTCGGCACGCATGGCCCAGAACGCGAGACCGATGCCACCGCCCAGGAACAGCAGGTGGCGGGTCAGGTAATAGAACGGGCTGGCTTCCAGTTCGATCGAGCTGGAAGCCACCATCACCACGCCCAGCGAGGCGAGCGTGACGGCGGCCCCGAGCAGCCACGGGTCGTAGCGGCCGCCGATGGCGTCCAGTCGCGTTGCCTGGCGGGACATGTCGTTCATCAGCGCACCTTCAACGTGGCCAGGCCGATCAGCACCAGCACCACCGAAATGATCCAGAAGCGCACGATCACGCGCGGCTCCGGCCAACCCTTGAGTTCGAAGTGGTGGTGGATCGGCGCCATGCGGAACACGCGCTTGCCGGTCAGCTTGAAGCTGGCCACCTGGATCATCACCGACAGCGTTTCGATCACGAACACGCCGCCCATGATCACCAGCACCATTTCCTGGCGCACGATCACCGCGATGGTGCCCAGCACCGCGCCCAACGACAGCGCGCCGATGTCGCCCATGAACACCATCGCCGGGTAGGTGTTGAACCACAGAAAGCCCAGCCCTGCCCCGGCGATCGCCGAGCAGATGATGATCAGCTCGCCGGCCCCGGGAATCAGCGGGATCTTCAGGTATTCGGCAAACACCACGTTGCCCGACGCGTAGGCGAACACGCCCAGCGCGCAGGCCACCAGCACGGTGGGCATGATCGCCAGGCCATCCAGGCCATCGGTGAGATTGACTGCATTGGAGAAGCCCACGATCCAGAAGTAGGCGATCACCACGAAGCTCACGCCCGCCAGCGGCAGTGCGATCGATTTGAACATCGGGATGTAGAAGGTGATCGCGGCCGGTACGTCGGCGGTGTAGTACAGGAACAGACCGGCGGCCAGGCCGAAGATCGACTGCAACAGATACTTCCAGCGCGACTTCAGCCCGTTGGGATCGCGTTTGACGATCTTGATCCAGTCGTCGTACCAGCCGATCGCGCCGAAGCAGATCATCACCGCCAGCACCAGCCACACATAGCGGTTGCGCAGGTCGCCCCACAGCAGGACCGACAGGGTGACGGTCAGCAGGATCAGCGAGCCGCCCATGGTCGGCGTGCCGGCCTTGGAGAAATGCGTCTGCGGGCCGTCCTGCCGGATCGGCTGACCGCCCTTGAACTGCGCCAGCTTGCGGATCACCGCAGGGCCCATCCACAACGACAGGAACAGCGCGGTCAGCGCGGCCAGGATGCCGCGGAAGGTCAGATAGTTGAACAGCCCGAACAGGCTCTCCAGTTGCTGCAGCCAGCGCGCCAACTCAAGCAGCATGGGAGGCATCCTCCGCAGCTGCGAGCAACGCGGCCACGATGCGATCCATGGCGCTGCCGCGGGAGCCCTTGATCAGCAGGGTGATGGGGCCGGAAGCCGTGAAGCCGGGACCCGGGACCCGGGACCCGGGACCCGTAAGAGCAGCTGCGGATTGCGATGGGTGTTGTTGAATCAAAGCGTGTTCCTGCATGTTGCCCGATGCCTGCTGTTGCTTCTCCCCGGGTCCCGGGTCCCGGCTCCCGGCTGCTGATTGCTGTTGCTTCTCCCCGGTCCCGGGTCCCGGGTCCCGGGTCCCGGCTTCATCAGTCCCGGCTTCATCAGTCCCGGCTTCCAAAAGATCCGCCTGCAAGGCAGCCGCCAGCTCCGCATGGGTGGCGAAGACGCGCCCACCTTCGCCGAATGCCTGCGCCGCTGCGGCGCTGAGTTCGCCCAGCGCGTAGAGCCGCTGCAGCTTGGCCGCGCGTGCGCGTCGTCCGGCGGCGGCGTGCAAGGCAGCGCCTTCCGGGCCGAGTTCGCGCATGTCGCCCAGCACCAACCAGCCTTCGCCAGGGGCGGCAGCCAATGCATCGATGGCGGCATCCAGCGACCCGGGATTGGCGTTGTAACTGTCGTCGATCAACATTGCCCCGCCGGGCAGGCGGTGGGCGATCTGGCGGCCGGCCACCGGGCGCGCCTGTGCCAGGCCGGCGGCGATCACCGGCAAGGCGATGCCCGCGCCCAGCGCCAGCCCGGTGGCGGCCAGCGCATTGAGCACGTTGTGGCGACCCGGCAGCGGCAGCGCGATCTGCGCCTGGCCTTGCGGCGTCACCAGGGTGAAGTGCGCGCCGTCGGCGTGCAGCCGCAGCCCACGCGCGGTGATCTCGGCGCTGGCCTGCAGGCCGAACCGCAGCACGCGGCGGCCCTGCACCGGCTGCGCCAGCAACTGCTGCTCGAACCAGGCTCCGAAGGCGTCGTCGGCATTGATCACCGCCACGCCATCGGCCGGCAACGCGGCATAGATGGCGCCCTTGGTCTGCGCAACACCGAGCAGGCTGCCCAGGCGCTCCAGATGCGCCGGCGCGATGTTGTTGACCAGCGCCACGTGCGGCCGCGCGATATCGGTGAGATAGGCGATATCGCCGGGCTTGCCGGCACCCATCTCGTACACCGCAAAGTCCGCATCGTCCGGCGCGGCGATCACCGCCAGCGGCAGACCGATCTCGTTGTTGCGGTTGCCCGGCGTGGCATAGACGGTGGTGCCGTCCACACGCCCGGCCTCGGTCAGGATGGCCAGCAGCAGCGCCTTGACGCTGGTCTTGCCGTTGGAGCCGGTCAGCGCGAGCACGCGGGTGGCGCGGTCGCGCTGCAGGCCGGCGGCAATGCGCGCCAGGGCCAGTTCGGTGTCGTCCACCACGACCTGCGGCACGCCGAGCGTGGGCAGCAGGCGCTCGACCAGCACGCCGCTGGCACCGCGCGCCACCGCGTCGGCGGCGAAGTCGTGCCCGTCGAACCGTTCGCCGCGCAGGGCCACATACAGGCTGCCACTGCCGAGCGTGCGGGTGTCGTTGCCGACCGCATCGATCATGGTGTCGTCGCCATGCAGTTCGCCACCGGCGAAATGCGCGATCAGCGACAGCGGGGTGCGCTTCATGCGCGCACTCCCAGCCCGGTGCGCGGCAGCAAGGCCTGCGCTGCCACCGCCGCATCGTCGAAGGGATGCTGCACGCCGGCCACTTCCTGGTACGGCTCGTGGCCCTTGCCGGCGATCAGCACGATGTCCGAGGCGCTGGCCATGCCGATGGCCTGGTAGATGGCCGCGGCGCGGTCGCGCTGCACGAGGGCCGCATCCGGGCGCGCGAAGCCGCGCAGGATGTCGGCGACGATCGCATCGCCGTCCTCGCCCCGCGGGTTGTCGTCGGTGACGATCGCCACGTCGGCATTGACCTCGGCAATGGCCGCCATCTGCGGGCGCTTGCCGGTGTCGCGTTCGCCGCCGCAACCGAACACGCAGATCAGCCGATCCTGCGCATGCGAACGCAGGCTGCTCAGCGCCTGCTCCAGCGCATCGGGCGTGTGCGCGTAGTCGACCACCACCAGCGGCGCACCGTGCGCGCCGCCAAGGCGATTCATGCGGCCATGGATCGGCTGCAGCTGGCCCAGCACGGTGGCGATCTGCGCAGGCGCGATGTCCATCGCATGCAAGGCGCCGGCCACTGCCAGCAGATTGTCCACGTTGAAGCGGCCCAGCAACGGCGAATGCACCGGATGCACTTCGCCCTGGATATTCAGTGCGAAATTGATGCCATGATGGTCCAGCTGCAGGGCCTGCGCGCTGACGCTGGCGCCGGCCTGCGCGCGCGAGCTCACGCCGATCGCGCGCAGCGCGGGGTCGAGCGCGGCGAACAGCGTGCGGCCGAATGCATCGTCAAGATTCACCACGGCCGCTTCCAAGCCGGCACGGGAGAACAGCTTGGCCTTGGCGGCGCCGTACTGCGCCATGTCGCCGTGGTAATCAAGATGGTCGCGGGTGAGATTGGTGAACACCGCCACGTCGAAATGCACCGCATCCACGCGGCCCTGATCGAGCGCATGCGAGCTGACTTCCATCGCCACTGCCTGCGCGCCGTCATCGCGCAGCTGCGCCAGCAGCGCATGCGTAGGCAATACCAGCGGCGTGGTGAATCCGGTCGGCACGGCCGCGCCGTACAGGCCCACGCCCAGCGTGCCGAGCGTACCGGTGGGCGTGCCCAGCAAGCTCAGCGCCTGTGCCAGCAGTTGCACGGTGGAGGTCTTGCCGTTGGTCCCGGTGACGCCGACCATGCGCAGCGCGCGCGACGGGTGACCATGGAACAGGTCTGCCATCTGGCCAAGCCGTGCGCGCAGGCCGGGCACCGCGATCGCATCGGTGGGCGCCGGCAGCTCGGCGGGTGCAGGCGGCTCGAACAACACTGCCGCAGCGCCATTGGCACGTGCCTGTTCGACAAAGCCCAGACCATGCGCACCGAAACCGGCGATCGCCACGAAGGCATCGCCCGGGCGCACCGCACGGCTGTCCATCACCAGGCCGGACACCTGCACGTCGTGCGTCAACGCCACGTCCGGCAGCAACTGCGAGAGCGCCATGACGCGGCTCACTGGCGGCTCTCCTGCAACGGCGCCGGCTGCGCTGGCACGGCGGCCGGCGCAGGTGCCAGTGCGGTCGGGATGCCGGCCGACACTTCGTCCACCGGGTCCGGCACCAGCGCCGGATCGGGATCGGCCGGTTGCGGCTTGGCGACCGGCTGACCGGTCTTGCCGGCCGCCTGCGCGGCGAGCCACGACTGGATGTCGTCCGGCGGCACGTCCATCAGCCGCAGCGCACCTTCCATGACCTTGTGGAACACCGGCGCCGACACCAGGCCGCCGTAGTACACCTTGCCCTGCGGATCGTTGATCACGATGACGGTGGCAAAGCGCGGGCGGCTGGCCGGCACCAGGCCGGCGAACAGCGCGTTGTAGTGGCCGCGCTCGTAGCCGCCGGCGCCGTTCTTGCGCGCGGTACCGGTCTTGCCGGCCACGTGATAGCCCAGGATCGCCGCGCCCTTGGCGCCGCCCTGGGTGACCACGGTCTCCATCATGTCGATGACTTGGCGCGCCACTTCCGGCGTGACCACCTGGCGGGTGTCGTTGTGCTGGCCGCGCACGAAGGTCGGCTGGGTCAGCTTGCCGCCATTGCCCAGCGCGGCGTAGGCCTGCGCGATCTGCAGCGGCGTCACCGACAGGCCGTAGCCGTAGGACATCGTGGTCTTGGAGGGACCGCTCCACTTCTGCGGCTGCAGCACCACGCCGGACGATTCACCCGGAAACCCGCTATGCGGCGCACTGCCGTAACCGAAGTCGCGGATCGACTGATAGAAGGTCTGATCCGGCACCTTGGCCGCGATCTTGGCCGCGCCGATGTTGGAGCTGCGGGTGATCACGCCGGTGACGTTGAGCACGCCGTTGTTGCGCGGCACATCTCGGATGGTGAAGCGCCCCACCGACATGTAGCCGGGATTGGTGTCGATGACGGTGTCCTTGGTCACCACGCCGGCGGTCAGCGCGGTGGCCACGGTCAGCGGCTTCATCGTCGAACCCGGCTCCACCAGATCGGTCACCGCACGGTTCCGCCGCGCCGACGGGTTGATGCCGGTGACCGAGTTCGGGTTGTACGTGGGCAGGTTGACCATTGCCAGCACTTCGCCGGTGGCCACGTCCATCACCACCATCGAACCGCCGGCCGCGTTGTTGTCGACCAGCGCGTTGCGCAGTTCCTTGTAGGCCAGGAACTGGATGCGACGATCGATGCTCAGCGTCAGGTCCTTGCCCGGCTGCGCCGGACGCACCAGGTCCACGCTTTCCACGATGGCGCCGCGTGCATCGCGCACCACCTTCTTGGAGCCGGGCTTGCCGCGCAACCATTCGTCGAAGGCCAGTTCCAGCCCTTCCTGGCCGCGGTCGTCGATATTGGTGAAGCCCAGCACGTGGGCCATCGCCTCGCCCTGCGGATAGAAGCGACGGAACTCGCGCTGCGAGAACACGCCTGGAATCTTCAGGGCCACGATCGCATGCGCCTTGTCCGGATTGATCCGGCGCTGCAGGTACATGAATTCCTTGCCGGCCTTCTGCGCCAGCCGGGCGTTCAACTCGTCCAGCGGCTGGCCGAGCGCGGTGGCCAGCTCGGGAATGCGGTCCGGGTTGCGCAGCAGTTCCTGCGGATTGACCCAGATCGATTCCACCGGTGTGGACACCGCCAGCGGCTCGCCGTTGCGGTCGGTGATCATGCCGCGCGAGGTGGCGATGGGCAGTTCGCGCAGGTAGCGCGCTTCGCCCTGGCGCTGGTAGAAATCGCGATTGACCAGCTGCACGTAGGCAGCCCGGCCGATCAGGGTGACCGAGCACAGGCCCAGCGCCACGCCGACCAAGGTGAGTCGGCCGCGCAGGTTGAAATTGCTACGGGGGCGGTTGCGACCAGCCTTCATGGCGCACCTCCCTGTGCGCCACCCTGCGGGCGGCCAAGCCGTGCAAAACGGCTGTCCTGCCGTTTTGTCATCGGCGCACCTCCCTGTGCGCCACCCTGCGGGCGGCCGAGCCGTGCAAAACGGCTGTCCTGCCGCATGCTCATGGGCGCACCACCACGATGTCGTTGGTCTCCGGGAACTTCATCCCGATGCGCGTACGCGCGACCTGATCGACCCGGTTGCTTTCCGCCCAGGTGGCCTGCTCCAGCTGCAGCCGGCCGAATTCGATATTGAGCTCGTCGCGCGTGTGTTCGAGCCTGGACAACTGCACGAACAGCTTGCGATGCATGTGGCGCATGTACACCACACCGATCGCCGAGGCGATGCTGCAGGCAAGCAGCACGATCAGCAGCAGGCGGCTCATGGGACGTCTCCTTGAGACGCCGGGATTGGGGATTCGGGATTCGGGATTCGATCAGAGCGCTTTTCCAATCCCGAATCCCGACTCCCGAATCCCAGCTTCTCGGCCACCCGCAACACCGCGCTGCGGGCGCGCGGGTTGACGCTCAGTTCGGCGTCATCGGCCTTGATGGCGCCGCTGATCAGCTGCAGCGTGGGCACGAACGGCTGCGCTTCGGGCAGGCGGCGGTTGCTCGGCGGGGCCTTGGCGTAGCGGGCCATGAACTGCTTGACGATGCGGTCTTCCAGCGAATGGAAGCTGATCACCGCCAGCCGGCCGCCCGGCTTGAGCGCGTCCAGCGCAGCGTCCAGCCCGGCTTCCAGATCGTCCAGTTCGCGGTTGATGTAGATGCGGATGGCCTGGAAGCTGCGTGTGGCCGGGTGGGTCTTGCTGTCGCCGCGCGGCATCACCGAAGCGATCAGGTCGGCCAGTTGCGCGGTGCGCAGCAGCGGCTGTTCCGCGCGCCGCGCCACGATGGCGCGCGCGATACGGCGGCTCTGGCGTTCTTCGCCATAGGTCCACAGCACATCGGCGATCTCGCGCTCGCCAGCCTGCGCCAGCCACTGCGCCGCGCTCTGGCCACTGTCCGGATCCATGCGCATGTCCAGCGGGCCGTCCTTGCCGAAGCTGAAACCGCGCCCGGCCACGTCCAGCTGCGGCGAAGATACCCCCAGATCCAGCAGGATGCCGTCCACCGTCGCGGCCGCGACCACCTGGCCGAGCGTGGCGAAACTGCCGCGATGGATGGACACGCGCGCATCGCCACCGAACCGTTGTTCGGCCACTGCGATCGCTTCGGGGTCCTTGTCCATCACCAGCAGTCGACCTCCCGGTCCAAGGTGTTCCAGCACGCCGCGTGCGTGTCCGCCACGCCCGAACGTGCCATCGAGGTAGGTTCCGTTGTCGATCACCTGCAGGCCGTCCAGAACCTGCGTGTACAGCACCGGCACATGCGCCGCCGGCGGCTGCGACACCGGGTGACCGGGCTGCGCTTCACCGCGCATCCGGGCACCCCCGCTCACAACCTGAGATCGAGCAATTCATCGCCCAGATCCCCGTCAGACAATGTCTGCTGGATCAGTGCGCGATGCGCCTGCTCGCTCCACAGTTCGAACTTGTCGCCCATGCCCAGCAGCACGGCTTTTTTCTCGATGCCCACCGCGTTGCGGTGGCTGGCAGGAATGCTCAGGCGGCCATTGGCGTCCAGCTCCAGCACGGCCGACGAGCCCACCAGCTTCTGCTGCAGCGTGCGGACCACGCGCTGGGTATTGGGCTTGGACATCACATCGTCGCGCACCCGCTCCCACTCCTTTTCCGCGTACAGCCACAAGCATCCGGCTTCGAACGGGTTGTAGGTGAGCACCAGGCGATTGCCGCTCACGCGCGCAACCAGGTCGCGATAAGCGGTGGGTACCGCCATGCGCCCTTTGTCGTCCACCGTGATGGCAGTCTCGCCCTGAAACACCGAATGCAACCTCGAATCACCGCTGGGGATCATTGAACCACGAAAAACCACAAAACACCTGGTTTTCCCTCCGATGCCCACCTTAGCAGCGCGTCAAAGGTTGTCAACAACTTTGATGACCCCAAATCGCCAGTCACATCAATGAGTTGCAGCACTCTTTAGAGACTTGTTCAAAGCTTATCCACAAGTTGCTGTTTCGTCTCAGATTTTGAGATTGAACGAAAATTCAGGGCGGTGAAGACCATGTAAACCCGACCCCGGTCTCACTTCACGCTGCGTCAGCTGCACACCGCAACTGCGCAAACCGGCGACAATCTGCAACATGTGCCTGGTTGCTCTTGCCTGGAAATCCCACCCGCGCTGGCGCCTGTTGCTGACCGGCAACCGCGACGAATTCCATGAGCGTCCGACCGCCCCACTCGCGCGCTGGGCAGCACCCGCCGACAACGTGCTGGCCGGGCGCGACCTGCGCTCGGGCGGCAGTTGGGTCGGGTTGGGCAACGACGGCCGCGTTGCGGTGGTCACCAACGTGCGCGACCCGCTCGCCACTGCCTCGGGCCGCTCGCGCGGGCACCTGATTGCGGACTATCTGTCCGGCGGCCTGGATGCCGCCGCGTACGCCCACGCGCTCGCTGGCGCCGCGCACGCGTTCCCGCCGTTCAATCTGCTGCTGTGCGACGCAGACCGCTGCGAGCACCTGAGCAACCACCCACCGTTGGCGCGCCAGCTGGAGCCAGGCATCCACGGCATGTCCAACGGCCCACTGGACGCGGCCTGGCCGAAGACACGCGCCTTGACCGATGCCCTGCACGACTGGTGTCGCGTCGGCAGCGACGACCTGCAACCCCTGTGGGACGCGCTGGGCAACCGTGCCACCGCACCCGATGCGGTCCTGCCCAGCACCGGCGTGGATCTGGCCACCGAGCGCCTGCTCTCGGCGGCCTTCATCGCCGGCCCGGCCTACGGCACCCGCGCCAGTACCGTCGTGGCGGTGGACCATCGAGGCCAGGGATTCATTCACGAGCGCCGCTTCGGCCCGAATGGGATCTTTCAGGGGCAGACCCGGCTGGAAATCACCAAAACGCGCTACTCACCGTGACTGGCCAAAGCGTCATCCTGCAACCGCTGGAAATGACCTCCGTGCCGCTGGCCGCCCTCAACACAGCGGCCGGCACATTGAAGGACCAGGGCCAGAGCATCATCGACGCACTGGGCGAGCTATTCACCCGCTCGTTCGGTTGAGCGCGATACAGAAAACGCCTCAAACAAGCCGCAGCAACGCACACAGCCTCCGCGGCGAGGGCAAAGCCCAAACCAAGCACCAATGAGCGAAGCACCGGATCGCCTGGATCGCAGACGCGGCTGCACCAGGTGCTCGCCCCCATCCGCCCTTCGGGCACCTTCCCCCGCAAGCGGTGGAAGGGAGTCGATCACGTAGTGCGCAGCGCCCCCGCCAACGACCTATCTGCAAGCCCCCTTGAGTCAAGGGGGCGCGGCGACAGCCGCGGGGTTGTGGCATGCCCGGAGCCGGGGCCCATGTTTTGTACCGCCATAGGCGGTACGAAGCGTGGGTGCCTTCTTGGGCGAACGCCCCAGAAGGCAGCGATACAGCCGCGGGGTTGTGGCATGCCCGGAGCCGGGGCCCGCGTTTTGTACCGCCATAGGCGGTACGAAGCGTGGGCGCCTTTTTTGGGCCTACGCCCAAAAAAGGCGGCGGAGCCGGCCGATAAGCCGGGTTCTGTCGTGGACAGTCATTCGTCTAGGCGCTACGTCACCGCAGCGCTCAAGCAACCTACCCGGATCCAGCGCGGGCCACGCCAATGGATCCCTATTTGGTCTTGCTCCAGGTGGGGTTTGCCGTGCCGGTCCGTTACCGGACTCGCGGTGCGCTCTTACCGCACCATTTCACCCTTACCGGCCCCTCGCCACCCCTCTGCGGCCTCCGAATGCACGCGACGATGCGATGCATCGCCGACATGCTCCGGTGGCGCCAGAGGGGTGACGAGGGACGTAGGCGGTATCTTTCTGTTGCACTTTCCGTCGGCTTGCGCCGCCCAGGCGTTACCTGGCACCTTGCCCTATGGAGCCCGGACTTTCCTCGGCACCCTTGCGGGTGACGCGACTGTCTGGCCGACTCCGCCGGGGCGCATTCTACGCTATCGCCGGCATGCAAGACGGCGCGACGATTCCGAGCGCGCCACTGCACGGCAGGAGCCCCCGGGCGCGGGGGCTGACCGACCAACCCTGGGCAGGCACGCCCCTGCCACCACAACCCTAGCCGCCATACAGCGCCTTGCGCGGCGCCCCGGTCAATTCGGCGGCAAGCTTGGCGGCGGTGGACGGCGGCAGGTGCTCGGCGAGCTTGGCATACACACGGCGGCCTTCGGCGAGCTGGCCGTCGGCGGCGTCGGCGGCGCCCTGCACCATCACCACGAACTCGCCCTTGCGCTGGTTGTCGTCGGCTTCGATCCGGGTCTGCACTTGCGCCAGGCTGCCGTCGAGCACGGTTTCGAACAGCTTGGTCAGCTCGCGCGCGATCACCGCCGGGCGGTCGTCGCCAAAGGCAAAGCGCAGATCCGCCAGCGATTCGACGATGCGGTGGGAGGACTCGTAGAACACCAGGGTGCGGGTCTCGCCGGCCAGCCGCGCCAGGCGTTCACGGCGGGCGGCGCTCTTGGCAGGCAGGAAGCCTTCGAAACCGAAGCGGTCGCTGGGCAGGCCGGCGACGCTGAGCGCAGCGATCGCCGCGCATGCGCCGGGCACCGGGCTGACCTTGATGCCGGCCGCGCGGGCGGCACGCACCAGCTTGAAACCAGGGTCGCTCACCAACGGGGTCCCGGCGTCGCTGACGATGGCCAGCGACTCGCCCTCGCGCAGGCGTGCAACGATGCGCTCGGACATGGCGTCTTCGTTGTGGTCGTGCAGGGCCAGCAGCGGGCGGTCGATGCCGAAGTGGCCGAGCAGCTGGCGGGTATGGCGGGTGTCTTCGGCGCAGATCGCGGCCACGCCACGCAACACCTCCTGCGCGCGCGGCGACAGGTCGGCCAGATTGCCGATCGGCGTGGCGACCACGTGCAGGGTTCCAGGGGACGTCATCAGCGGTCTTCCGGGGGCAAAGGGTAGAATCGTAGCGGTTTTCCACGGGCCGCCCTGGCGGCCCCTGTCCAATGGATCTGAAATGAACAAGCGTGTTGCAAGGATCTCCGCCCTGTCGCTGCTGGTCATGCTGGCCGCCGGTTGCGCCACCAGCAGCGTGACCCAGACCGCATCGCCGACACAGAGTGCGGCGCTGGCGTTGCTGGACCAGGGCAAGCCGCGCGAGGCGGCGCAGCAACTGGAAGCCGAGGCCGCCAGCGCCAGTGGCGCACAGCGCAGCCGCCTGCTGGCCGCCGCCGCATTCGGCTGGCACGACGCCGGCGACGACGCGCGTGCACGTACACTGCTGGCACAGGTCAACGCACGCCATCTGGGCGGTGAAGACCGCGCCCGCTTCGGCCTGCTGACCGGCGAACTAGCGGTGCTCGACAAACAGGGCGCCCAGGCGCTGCAGGCGCTCGGCGACAGCCCGCAGGGATTGCCGCAGCCGCTGCAGACGCGCTGGCTGCTGGCCCACGCCGCCGCACTGGAAACCAACGGCGACCTGTTCGGCGCCGCCGCCGACCGGGCGCGTGCCGACGCCAGCCTGACCGGCAACGCGCGCAGCGAGAACCAGCGCGCCATCGTGCGCCTGCTCGCCGCGCTCGACGACGCCACGCTCAAGGGCCGCACTGCCGCGCTGCCGGCCGGCGACCCGCTGTACAACTTCGCCGGGCGTGCGTTGATCAGCCGCGGCCTGGCGCTACCCCGCGCCTTCGAGCGTGATGCGCAATGGGGTTTCGACACCAGCAAGCGGCCGCCGGCCGAACGCGACGGTTATCGCCCACCGGTCAAGCTGGGTGTGCTGCTCCCCCTCACCGGCAACCTGGCCACCGCCGCCGCGCCGGTGCGCGACGGCTTGCTGGCGGGCTATTACGCCGAAACCCGCCGCCGCCCCGAGCTGCGGTTCTTCGACACCGCAGGGACCGCCGCCGGTGCCAATGCCGCCTACGACAAGGCGGTGGGCGCAGGCGTGGACTATGTGGTCGGTCCGCTGGGCCGGGACGAAGTCAGCGCATTGTTCGCGCGCGGTCAGCTCGCCGTGCCGGTGCTGGCGCTCAATCGCCCCACCGACAACAAGGCTCCCCCCACCGGCAGTGCCGGCTTCTCGCTGGCGCCGGAAGACGACGGCATCATGGCCGCCGAATACCTGCTCTCGCGCGAGCGCCGCAACGTGCTGATTGTCGGCACCAGCGACGACAACGGCAAGCGCACCATCAAGGCCTTCCGCGACCGCTTCACCGAACGCGGCGGCACGGTCGCCGGCAGCATCAGCGTGGCCGATGCGCCCGGCGACATCGGCGCGCAGCTGCGCAATTACGGCACCGCCGATGCGGTGTTCCTGGCGGTGCGCGGCAATACCGCGCGCGCGCTGGCCCCGCAGCTGGCACTGGCCGGTTTTGCCGGCAAGTCGCGCGTGGGCACTTCGCAGCTGGTGGCTGGCACCGGCAAGGTCGAAGACGACCTGGCCCTGGACGGCATGATCTACCCCAGCGAAACCTGGACCGCCCTCGGGGTCTCCGGCCTGCCGGCGGCCAGCCAGGTGGCCAGCACGCTGCCCAGCGCGCGCGGCCCGGCCGCCCGCCTGTTCGCGTTCGGCTACGACGCCTGGAAGATCAGCGCCTATCTGGAGAAACTGGCAACCGGCACCGATGGCGGCCTGCGCGGCGCCACCGGCGTGCTGCATCTGGATGGCTTTGGCAATGTACTGCGCACGCCGGCCTGGTCCACCTTCAGCGGTGGCCGCCCGACGCCGATCGCCGACGGCCGCTGATCCCGATGCCGGCAGCGCGCCAGCAACGCGGGGCGGCGGTGGAAGCGGCTGCGCGCGCGTTGCTGGAACAGGCCGGGCTGCGGCTGGTGGCAGGCAATGCCAACTACCGCGGCGGCGAACTGGACCTGGTGATGCGCGACGCTCAAATGCTGGTGTTCGTGGAAGTGCGCTACCGCCGCGATGCCCGCTTCGGCGGCGGTGCGGCGTCGGTGGATCTGCGCAAGCGCCGCAAGCTGGTGCTGGCCGCGCAATTGTTCCTGGCCGCGCACCCCGCCCTTGCCTCGTTGCCGTGTCGCTTCGATGTGGTGGACGCCAGCGGTGAGCCGCCGCAACTGCACTGGATCCGCGACGCGTTTCGCGCCGACGAGTGCTGATTCTTCCAGAAGCTCGCACCGACATCCGATGCCGACCATCATGACCCACGCTGCGGTTCCGCTTGCGCTCTGGTGCGCCAGCGAACGCGGTCGCATCTCGCCACGCCTGCTCGCTGCAGGCATTGTGGCAGCGATGTTGCCCGATGCCGATGTATTGGCGTTCGCGCTGCATATTCCCTACGCCGATGCGTTTGGCCATCGGGGCGCCAGCCACTCGCTGTTGTTCGCTGCGTTGATGGCGTTGCTCGGCGCCGCGGCGCATCGCCCGTTGCGCGCCGATGCCGTACAGGCCGCTGCCTTCCTGCTCGTCTGCACCGCATCGCACCCGCTGCTGGATGCGATGACTTCGGGCGGGCTGGGCGTGGCCCTGGCGTGGCCCTGGAGCGAGACGCGCTGGTTCTCACCATGGCGGCCGATTCGCGTGTCGCCGTTCGCCAATGGATTCTTCAATTCGCGCGGCCTCTCCACGCTGCTCTCCGAGCTGCGCTGGGTGTGGCTGCCGCTCACCGTCGCAGTGCTGGGCTGGAAATGCATCCAGCGCACGGCACCACAGGATCACCCGTCATGACCGATGTGCTTCCCACTGCCCTGGCCGCGTTGCTGGCGGCGCGGCTTGGCCCCGATGGCTGGTTGACCGGCGACGACGCGCGGCGCCGCTATGGCGAGGACGATTCGCGCCGCTGGGCGCTGCCCGCCGCCGTCGCCTTGCCGCGCGATACCGAGGATGTGGTGGCGATCGTGCAGGCCTGTCGCGCGCATGGCGTGCCGATCGTGGCGCGCGGTGCCGGCACCGGCACCACCGGCGCGGCGGTGCCGTTTTCCGGCGGCGTGGTGCTCTCGATGGCGCGTATGAATCGCATCGTGGCCTTGCGCCCGGAAGACCGCTGCGCGGTGGTGCAGCCTGGCGTGCTCAATGGCGATCTGCAGCAGGCCCTGCAACCGCATGGCCTGTTCTGGCCGCCGGATCCGTCCAGCGCGGAGATCTGCAGTATCGGCGGCAATCTGTCGACCAACGCCGGCGGCCCGCGCGCGGTGAAGTACGGCGCCACCCGCGACAACGTACTCGGCCTTGTCGCCGTCACCGGCAGCGGCGAAGTCATCCGCTGCGGCGGGGCGTACACCAAGAATTCCACCGGCTACGACCTCACCCATCTGCTGGTCGGCAGCGAGGGCACCCTGGCGATCATCGTCGAAGCGACCTTGAAGCTGACCCCGCGCGCGGTGGCACAAGCCGGGCTGCGCGCCTTGTACCGCGATGCGGCCAGCGCCGCGGCTGCGGTATCGCGACTGATGGCGCAACCGACCACGCCGACCATGCTGGAATTCATGGATGCCAGCGCGATCGCGCTGCTGCGTCGCAATGGCAGCGACGTGCCCGAGGCCGGCGCGATGCTGTTGATCGAAGCCGATGGCGATCACGACACCCTGCCCTATGAGTTGCAGGCGCTGCACGACGCGGCCGATGGCGAGGGCGTGCTGAGCCTGGACATCGCCGCCGACGGCAGTGCCCGCGACAAGCTGTGGGCCGCACGCCGTGCGTTATCGCCGGCACTGCGCACCATCAAGCCCGGCAAGATCAATGAAGACGTGGTGGTGCCGGTCTCGCGCATTCCCGAACTAGTGACCGGCGTGGAAGCACTGGCGGCGGAATTCGCACTGCCGATCGTCGCCTTCGGCCATGCCGGCAATGGCAACCTGCACGTCAACATCATGTACGACCCGGCCGACGCCGACGAAGACGCCCGTGCGCACGCTGCCTTGCCGCGGCTGTTTGCCCTGGTCCTGGCGCTGGAAGGCACCCTCTCCGGCGAGCACGGCATCGGCGTGGCCAAGCGCGATTTCATGACCCAGGCCTTCAGTCCCGCCACGTTGTCAGCCATGCGCGCGATCAAGGCGGCGCTGGATCCGGATGGGATCCTCAATCCGGGCAAAGTGTTGCCGGACGCCTAGCGACAGGCTCGCCTCAACGCGCCACCCCGATAAACCGCAGTCCCACCCCCGGCTCGGTGACGATGTAGTGCGGGGCGGCGGCATCGTCGTGCAGTTTCTGGCGCAGTTTGCCGACCAGGATGCGCAGGTAATGGGTGTCTTCTTCGTGGGTGGGGCCCCACACTTCGCGCAGTAATTGCGGCTGCGTCACCACGCGGCCGGCGTGCTTGAGCAGCAGCGCGAGCAAGGCGTACTCCTTGCGGCTGAGCGGCACCGCTTCGCCATCGAGGGTGACTTCGCGCAGGCCCAGGTGGATATGCAGGCGGCCATCGTCGAACACGCTTTCTTCCACCGTGCTGCCGGCGCCTGCCTGGCGCAGCAACGCGCGGATGCGTGCCATCAGTTCCTGCACGCCGAAGGGTTTGGTGACGTAGTCGTTGGCGCCGGCGTCGAGTGCGGCGACCTTTTCGGCTTCGCCCGCGCGCACGGTGAGCATGATCACCGGCACGCCGGACCACTGACGGATCTCGCGCAGCACCTCGTGGCCGTCGCGATCGGGCAGGCCGATGTCCAGCACCACCAGCTCGGCGCCCTGCCCGGCCAGCATGGCCAGCCCCTCTTCGGCGGTGCCGGCCTGCAGCACGCGGTAGCCTTGCGCGCGCAGGCTGATGTCGAGAAAACGGCGGATCTGCGGCTCGTCGTCGACGATCAGCACGCGGGCGGGCGGGATGGCAGCGGGGTCAGTCGGCATCGGGGCGTGGTGGCGCGGCAGGAACGAGCAGCGGCAGCGTAATGCGGATCGTGGTGCCCTGGCCATGCATGCCGGCCAGTGCCTGCACACTGCCCCCGTGCGCGCCGATCATGCCCTGGCAGATGGCAAGGCCCAAGCCGGTGCCGTTGCGCCCGCGGTCGCCACGTTCCACGCTGTAGAACATGTCGAAGATGCGCGCGCGCTCGTCTTCGGGAATGCCCGGGCCCTGGTCGCCGATGTCGATCTGCAAGGCTCCACTGCGCAGCTGCGCATGCACGCTGACCGCCGCTTCCGGCGGAGAGAATTTGGCCGCGTTCTCCAGCACGTTGAAGATGGCCTGTTCGACCAGCGCCGGGTGCACCCAGATCGCCGGCAGGTCGGCAGCCAGGTCCAGCTGCAGGCGCACCTCGGGCTGGTAGCGCTGCAACCGGCGCGTGGCAGAGCCGATCAATTCGTCCACGCCGATCCAGTCGCGATTCAAGGTCAGCCCGGTGTGGCCGAGCCGGGTCATGTCGAGCAGGTTCTGGATGTAGCGGTCCAGCCGCTCGCCCTCGAGCTGGATGGTGTCGAGCAGACTGTGGCGGTCGTGCGCGTCCATCGCATCGCCGTAGCTGGCCAGGCTGCTGGCCGAACCGATCATCGAGGCCAGCGGCGAGCGCAGGTCGTGCGACACCGACGACAGCAACGCCGAGCGCAGGCGCTCGGTTTCGCCACTGACGCGTGCGCCTTCCAGATCGGCGACCAGGCGCGTGCGCAGCGCCGCCTGGCCGATGTCTTCCACCATCGCTTCGGCCAGCCGGCGTTGCTCAAGGCCAGGCCGTTGCGCGGCCTGTCGAAAGCGCAGCGCAGCCACGCCCAGCGTGCCGCGTTCGTGGCGCACCGGCAGGCACCACCACTGCGCCCCGGCCAGGGTATCGGTAAAGCGGCCGGCCGGCTGACCGTGGCGCTGGGTCCACTCTGCCGCGCTGCGGTCCAGCGCACCGAACCCGGGCGGCGCCTCGCTCTCGCGCTGCTCCAGGCGCAGCCAGACGTCGGCATCCAGCGCGGTGGCCAGCGCGCGACGGCCCGCTTCCAGCACCTGGCCCAGATCGGCAGCAGTGCTGAGCTGGCGGGCCAGCGCCTGCAAGGCGTTGGCGTGCGCATTGGCGGCGCGCAAGGCCAACACCTGGCTGCGCAGACGCGAGGCCAGCCGCCCGGCCACCAATGCGGCGATCAGGAACAGGCATACCGTCACCACGCCCTGTCGCGCGCTGATGTGCAGGGTGAAACGCGGCTCGATGAAGAAGAAGTTGTAGGCGACAAAACTCAGCAGCGCAGCGATCACTGCGGCTGCCATACGCGTGCGCGAGGCCACCAGCACCACAGCGACAATGAACACCATCGACAGGTCGTCGATGTCGGTCCAGCGTTGCAGCAACCACGCCACGCCGACCGCGCCGGCCGCGGCGATCGCCGCAAAGGCCAGGTCGTAGCGTTGCAGCCACTGGCGCGGGTTACGCCAGCGCTGACGCGCACGTGCGCGCGCATCGGCGGAGCTGACGATGACCAGTTCGTAATGCGCGCCACGCTGCAGCAATTGCTGGGTCAGCGTGCGGTTGAACATGCGCGCCAACGGACGTTCGCGGGTACGCCCCAGCACCAGGGTGGAAACGCCGTTCTGCGAAGCGAAATCCAGCAGTGCCTCGGCGACGTTGGCGCCGTGCAGCAGGGCGGTATCGCCGCCCAGCCGGCGCGCGAGGGCGAAGGCGCGATCGATCTCCAGCTGCCAGTCCGCATCGGCCACGGTGCGCGTCTGTACCGTGGCGACCGTCCACGGCGCATCGCGGCGCTCGGACAGCCGCCGCGCCACCCGCACCAGATACTCCGAACTGCCGCGGCCATCGATGGCCACCACCACCCGCCGACGCAACGCGGCGGTGCCCGGCAGGCCGCGCGCGCTCTGGGTGTCGCGCAGATCGCTGTCGACACGATCGGCGGCGGTCTGCATCGCCAGCTCGCGCAACGCGGTGAGGTTGGACGGGGAGAAGAATGCCTGCAGCGCCTGCGTGGCCTGCTCGGGCAGATACACCTTGCCTTGCTGCAGGCGCTCGATCAGCTCGCGTGGCGGCAGGTCCACCAGCACGATGTCGCGCAGGCGGTCGAACACTGCATCGGGCACGGTTTCGGACACGCGCACGCCGGTGATGCGCAGCACGATGTCGTTGAGGCTTTCCAGATGCTGGATGTTGACCGTGGTGAAGACGTCGATGCCGGCATCCAGCAGCTCGACGATGTCCTGCCAGCGCCGCTCGTGGCGACTGCCCGGCACGTTGCGATGGGCCAGTTCGTCGATCAGGGCCAGATCGGGCTTGCGGGCCAGCAGCGCATCCAGATCGAGCTCTTCCAGTTCCCGCCCCTGATAGCTCACCCGCATGCGCGGCAACAGCGGCAGGCCGTCCAGCAGCGCGGCGGTTTCGCTGCGCCCATGCGTCTCCACTACCCCGGCCACCACATCCACACCCTGGCGCAGCCGCTCGCGCGCGCGCGACAGCATTGCGTAGGTCTTGCCCACGCCCGGCGCCGCGCCGAGGAACACCGTCAGCCGCCCGCCGCGTTCGCGTTGCAGTTCGCCGATCAGGGCATCGGCGTGTTGGGTGCGGGCGTCGGACATGGGGGCGGGGATTCGGGATTCGGGATTCGGGATTCGGGATTCGGGGTTGGGGATTGGGGGCGGGACCCGGGACCCGGGACCCGGGACCCGGGAAGCGTAGCGCGCAACGCTGCGCGATAACGGCGCTTGCCGTTCATGCCATCGGGGAGACACAACGCACAGGGCTGAGGTGCCCATGCTTTACCGGGTCCCGGGTCCCGGGTCCCGGGTCCCGGGTCCCGAGCCCCGAGCCCCGAGAGTTACCGGTCCCTCGCAGCATCCAGCGCCAGATTCAGCGCCAGCACATTCACCCGTGGCTGCCCAAGCAGGCCGAACTGCGGTTGTTCGGTGGCGGCCTGCAGTAGTGCGCTAACGCGTTGTTCCGGCCAGCCGCGGGCCGCGGCGATGCGGCGCACCTGGACCTGCGCGCCGGCCGGGCTCAGGTGCGGGTCCAGGCCGCTGCCGGACTGGGTCAGCAGTTCGCCGGGCACTGCCTCCGGTGCGATGCCGTCGCGTGCGGCGACCTCGGCACGGGTGCTGGCGATGCGAGCCTGCAGGTCGGGATTGGAACGCGCCTGGTTGCTGCCCGCCGCTGCAGTGGGATCGTATTTGGCCGCAGACGGGCGCGGCTGGAAGTAACGCGCATCGGTGAAAGGCTGCGCCACCAGCGCCGAGCCGACCACCTGCGCATCGGAACGCAGCAGCGAGCCGTGCGCCTGCGCCGGAAACAGCGCGCCGGTGATGCCGGTGGCAACCAGCGAATACATGAGACCCAGGCCGAGCAGCGTGAAGCCTGCAAGGCCGAGCGAGGCACGCAGAGCGCCCCCGTCACGCAATGGCAGTGAAGCGAACATGGCAGTGTGTTTGGACGAAGTGGTCATGACTCAGGTACCCAGGGTGGCGGCCAGCGCCAGGTCGATCAGTTTGATGGCCACGAACGGCAGCAATACACCGCCCAGGCCGTAGATCAGCATGTTCCGGCGCAACAGCGCCGTGGCGCTGGAAGGACGGAAGCGCACGCCGCGCAGCGCCAGCGGAATCAAGGCTGGAATGATCAAGGCGTTGAAGATCAGTGCCGCCAGCACCGCATGCCGCGGGCTGGACAACTGCATCACGTTGAGCGCGGTCATCGACGGAATCGCAGCGGCAAACAACGCCGGCAGGATCGCGAAATACTTGGACACGTCGTTGGCCAGCGAGAAAGTGGTCAAGGCGCCACGCGTGATCAGCTGCTGCTTGCCCACTTCGACCACCGCCAGCAGTTTGGCCGGATCCGAATCCAGGTCGACCATGTTGCCGGCCTCCTTGGCCGCCTGCGTGCCGGAGTTCATCGCCAGACCGACATCGGCCTGGGCCAGCGCCGGTGCATCGTTGGTACCGTCGCCGACCATCGCCACCAGCCGCCCGCCGGTCTGCTCGGCACGGATGCGTGCCAGCTTGTCCTCTGGCCTTGCCTGGGCGATGTAGTCGTCCACGCCGGCCTCGGCGGCAATCGCGGCAGCGGTGAGCGGGTTGTCGCCGGTGATCATCACCGTCTTGATGCCCATCGCACGCAACTGCGCAAATTTCTCCTTGATGCCCTGCTTGACCACGTCGCTCAGCTCTACCACGCCCAGCACGTGCCGGCCTTCGGCCACCACCAGCGGAGTGGCACCGCCGCGCGCGACTTCCTCGATGCGGCCCTGCAGTTCCGGCGAGACCGTGGCGCCCTGCGCCTGCACATGCGCCACGATCGCATCGCCCGCCCCCTTGCGGATGCTGCGGCCACCGAGATCGACGCCGGACATGCGGGTCTGCGCGGTGAAGGCGATGAAATGCGCGCTCTCCGGCTCGACAGCCACCGCGCCCTGCTGGCGCGCCAGCTTGACGATGGACTTGCCTTCCGGGGTCGGGTCGGCCAGCGAGGCCAGCATGGCCGCGTCACGTAGCTGCGCGCGATCGACGCCGGCCAGCGGATGGAACGCGGTGGCCTGGCGGTCGCCGTAGGTGATGGTGCCGGTCTTGTCGAGCAGCAGCACGTCCACGTCGCCGGCCACTTCCACCGCCTTGCCGGACTTGGCCAGCACATTGGCAGACAGCGCGCGGTTCATGCCGGCGATACCGATCGCCGGCAACAGCCCGCCGATGGTGGTGGGAATCAGGCACACCAACAGCGCGATCAGCAGCAACGGATCCAGCGTCACACCCACGAAGCCGGCGATCGCCGGCAGCGAGGCCACCACGATCAGGAAGGTCAGCGTCATCGCCGCCAGCAACAGGGTCAGCGCGATTTCGTTCGGCGTCTTCTGCCGGTTGGCGCCCTCCACCAGCGCGATCATGCGATCCAGGAAGCTGTGGCCCGGCTCGGCGGTGACCTTGAACACGATCTCGTCGGACAGCACGCGGGTGCCGCCGATCACGCCGCTGCGGTCGGTGCCGGCTTCGCGCAACACCGGTGCCGATTCGCCGGTCACGGCCGCTTCGTTGATGGTGGCAAGACCGCGCACGATTTCGCCGTCGGCCGGGACGAACTCGCCCTCGGAGACGATCACGTACTCGCCCGGGCGCAGCTCGGCTGCCGGCACCCGCGTTTCGCGCCCACCGAGCGCGCTGTCCACCCGCCGCGCCACCAGATCCTTGCGTGCACGACGCAGCGAGGCGGCCTGGCCGCGCCCGCGCGCTTCGGCGATGGCTTCGGCGAAATTGCCGAACAACACCGTCACGAACAGGATCGCGGTCACCGCCCAGCCGAAGCCGGCATGCGCGTGCCCGCTGGCGGTGATCACCGCCGCCAGCACCGTGCCACCCATCACCACCGCCATCACCGGGCTGCGCAGCAGATGCCGCGGCGCCAACTTGAGAAAGGCGGCACGCATCGCCGCAACCAGCACGGCGGCATCGAACAACGCTGCGTCACCGCGCTCGCGTTTTTCAGTCGTATCGATCGTAGACATTGCTCAAAACTCTCAGGACGCCGCCAGGGCGAGATGTTCGGCGATAGGACCCAGCACCAGTGCGGGCATGAACTGCAGCACGGTCAGCACGAGCACGATCGCCATCAGGGTCAACGCAAAGGTGGGCGTTTCGACCTGCAGGCTACCGGCCGATTCCGGCGCACGCCGCTTCACGGCCATGCGCGCGGCCACCATCAACGGCAGGATCAATGCCGGGTACCGCCCCAGCGCCAGCACCACCGAACAGCTCAGATTCCACCAGTACGTGGCATCGCCCAGACCTTCGAAACCCGAGCCGTTGTTGGCAAACGCCGAGGTGTACTCGTAGAACACCTGGCTGATGCCATGGAAACCGGGATTGGAGTTGGCCGTGAACGCAGGCACCGCCAAGGTCACCGCAGTGAAGCCCAGCACCACCAGCGGCTGCAGCAGGATCAGCAGCGCCAGCAGCTGCACTTCGCGCGCTTCGATCTTGCGGCCGAACAACTCGGGCGTGCGCCCGGTCATCAGGCCGGCCAGAAACACGCTCAGCAACAGATACACCACGAACTGCTGCAGACCGCAGCCGATGCCGCCCCAGATGGCGTTGATCAGCATGTCGACCAATGTGACCAGGCCACTCAGCGGCGCCAGCGAATCGTGCATCGCATTGACCGAGCCATTGGAGGTCTGCGTAGTCAACGCCGCCCACAATGCAGAGGCATCTGCACCGATGCGCACTTCCTTGCCTTCCATCAAGGCCGGCGAGCTGGCACTGGCAGAATGCGCTTCGGACCACAGCAACAACGCCGTGGATGCCGCCGACATCGTCAACATGGTGCCGAACACCAGCGCAGTGAGTCGCTTGCGCCCAGTCAGATAGCCGACCATGAAGACCACACTCATCGGCAGTAACACGATGGCCAAGGTTTCCAGAAAATTGCTCAGCGGCGTGGGGTTTTCCAGCGCCACTGAACTGTTGGGGCCATACCAGCCACCACCGTTGGTGCCGAGCTGTTTCACCGCCACCATCGCCGCCACCGGGCCTACCGGAATGGTCTGCTTGGGCATGCCTACACTGCCGTCCAACGGCGCTGCAGTTGCTGCGCCCTGCAACGTGGATGGCACGCCCTGCCAGCCGAGCAACACCGTCCACAGCAGACACAGCGGCAACAGCACGCGCACGCTGGAGCGGATCACGTCGGCCCAGTAGTTGCCGACATCGGCCTCGGGCAGCGCTTCCAGGCCGGAACCTGCCTGCTGGCGCGTCTGACGCGAAAGTTCAGGCCCCGGAATATCCGCCGCGATCGCCGCCGATTGCGCGTTCGCCGTCGTGTCCGATACCAGTGGGACAGCCGACACACGTGCGGCAGCTCGCCCACCGAACAGGGCACGCAGCGTCGCCACCGCCAGCGCCAGCCCCATCATCGGCGTCACCACCTGCAGACCGACAATGCCGGTCATCTGCGACAGGTACGACAACTGCGATTGGCCCGAGTAGTGCTGCTGATTGGTGTTGGTGAGGAACGACACCATGGTATGCAGCGCGGTATCCCACCGCATGTTGGGAATGGCATCGGGGTTGAGCGGCAGCCACGCCTGGGTCATGAACACCACCCAGGTCAGCAGGCCGACCACCAGGTTGCTGATCAGGAACGCCATGGCATAACCGCGCCAGGACATGCCCTGCTGCGGGCGTGTGCCGAGCAGCGCGTACAGGGGCCGCTCGATCAGCCCGAACACGCCATCGCCGCGCATCGGAGCACCGCGCATCACCGCCGCCATGTACCGGCCCAGCGGCCACGCCAGCACGATGGCCAGCGCGTAAACAAGAAAGGTTTCAGTCATTGCAGCGCACTCGCATCAGAAGTCTTCGGGCCGCAGCACCACGTACAACAGGTACGCAGCGGCCACGAGTACGGCCAGGCCGCACAGCAGGGACAACCAGGCAGGCATGTCGGCTACTCCCCGAAAGACGCGCGAGCGTGCGATGGACCGCCCGCAGCTGCAGGCAGTTGGGTGATGACGACAGGGCAAGGCGCTGCCGCACCGCGCGCGCAACGCCGGTGGGGCAGACAAGTCAAGGGATGCATCGGAATCGTCCACGGCGGAACCGCTCCGCCAACCTGCGCAGTGTCTTCCCCGGCTGCGTAAAATCGCTACGGACCTGCGCTGGCCACCGCGTAAATTCCGCATAAATCACCCACTGCAGACGATCCCCGGGGACGATGGCCGGAGCTCGAAACCGATATGCGTGGGAATCATGATGACCTCGGCAGGAAGCGGCATCCCTGCGCTTCCACGCCTACGCTTCTGCTGTGGTCCTTGCCTGCACACCGTCGCGTGACCTTCCGCGGCATGGATGCCGCGTCAGCGCCGACAGGGACCTCACTTGCAGCGTGTTCCGCGATGGTGGCCGGCAAGAACCTGCAGCAAAGGCGCAGCACTGCGCCTGCAGAGCTGCAACGCCTTAACGCAGCGGCACCGTCAACACCGACGGGGTTGCGGCCGGCGAGGTGAAGGTCACCGTGCCGCCGCCATCGCTGGCATCGGTGTAGCGCGCATCGCGGGTATCGACGACCAGCACCAGCCGCTGCCCGGCCGGGATTTCGGTGGCAGCGGCCTGCAACGGCCAGTCCAGCGTCACCGCACGGCCGGCAGTGGCACCGCGCAGCGAGTAGGGTGCATGGGTCACCAGCTGCGCCACGCCCAGCGCGTCCATGCGGTACAGATACGCGAACAGACTCACGTTCGCCTGGCTGGGCACCACGGTCACGCGCAGCGACGGGCTGCCGGCCAGGCGTCGCGTACTGCTCGATGGCGCGCCCACCCAGACGGCGGCACCGGCGCGATTGACCAGCGGAATCGAGGTAGTCACCGGCACGCCGATGCCCTGCAGCAGACCGCTGACCAGCACCACGCCGGAGTCGGCCAGGGTGGGCACATCGGTGGCGATGCGCGACTGCCAGCCACTGGCGTTCCCGCCGATCAGGCCGCCGGTGGGACTGAGCAGGCCCGTAGGCGCAGAGAGGCCCAGCCGGGTGCCGCCCTGCTGCACCGCCGCCCAATCCGCGAACTCCAGCCATTGCCCGGCGCGCGGCGACAGCCGCACCGGCGCTTCGGCATCCACGCCGTTGTTGCGCTGCTTGAGATGGCGATCGAACCAGCGCGTGGCCGCAGTGTAGATCTCGTTCGGCAGGCCCAGCGCGCCCGGCAATTCGGTCGTTGCATGGTCGCCCTGGCTCAGCAGCAACTGTTTGGGTCCACGCAACCGATTGAAGAACGCGACGGTCTGGTTGGGCGGGAACAGGCCATCGTTGAAGGCGTTGCCCAGCAGCACGGCAGTGCGGTTGGCGTTGAGTGCGTCCACCCCGCTGGCCGGGCTGCGTGAGGCGGCCTGCGGCAGGAAACCCTGCACCGCGCCGTCGTAATCGCCTGCGGCGACCCGTCGACCGATCTGTGCAAGGTCGGGACCGGGCCGGCCGGTCAACGCGCCCGCCCCGACCAGCAGCCCGACACCCTGCTGGCTGACCGTGCGATTGGAATACAGCGAGGCCTCCAGATCGGCCCAACCGCTGAGCGCGGCCACTGCCTTGATGCGTGGATCGCGCTCGGCTGCGAGCAGGCTGATCCCGGCCCCGTACGAGATCCCCGACGCGCCGATCGCATTCGGGTTGGCCGGCGTATGCGCCAGCGCCCAGTCGATCACTGCGCTGACGTCTTCCACCGTGTCCGGCCCGGCGATATCGATCTGCCCGGCCGAATCCCAGAAGCCACGCGAGGTGTAGCTGACCACCACGTAGCCGTCGCTGGCCAGCTGGGTGGCGCGGCCGAGATACTCCAGATTCGGCAGCGACCAGCTGGCCGGCATCACGATCAGCGGAAACGGCCCGGCGCCCTGCCCCTGCGGCACCAGCACCAAGGCTCCCATCTGCGCACCATTCCAGCCGGGGATGCGTTCGTAGGTCTTGCGGAATGCGCCCGCCACTGCCGACGCCGATGCCATCAGCAACGCCAGGACGGCGATGCCACGAATCCAACGCTTGCTCATGCTGCTGTCTCCACGAAGGCCGGGCCGGGATGGCCCAGCGGCGACTGCCATGCATCCGTGGTTCGGGGGAGAACGCCCGTGGAACGTACCAGACGGTACGGTATGGCTCAAGGGCCGGGAGTCGGGAGTCGGGAGTCGGGTCTTGCTGCGCAGAGGCAGGTAACCCGCACGCGCCAAGCCAGCCACGATTCACCGGCACCCCCCTTCTCCCGCCTGCGGGAGAAGGTGCCCGAAGGGCGGATGAGGGCACCCAGTGGATCGGCACTTCCGACCATCGCCTCCGCAGCAACGCAGCGCTCGGTTACACCACGCGCTCGGCGCAGATCCCCCGCACCGCCTTCTTCCCGCAAGCGTCAGCCGACGAAGTGCTGGTAGCCACGCTGCGGCGGATGCCATAGCGCACCGTCGGCGTCGTGCACGACCACGCCCGGTGCGGCCACGATGCGACCGATGCGCGTGGCCACCACGCCAGCGAACCCCATCGCCTGCTCCACCGCATCCCGATGCGGTGGAGCAGCGGTGAAGCACAGCTCGTAATCGTCGCCGCCGCCAAGCTGCCAGCCCAGGCAGGTGTGCGCATCGATGTCGGCGCTTCGCCGCATCGGCGGCAATGCGGCAGAGAGAATCTGCGCGCCCACACCGCTGCGTTCGCACAAGTGGCCCAGATCGGCCAGCAGACCATCGGAGACATCCACGCAGGCGTGCGCAAGCCCACGCAGACGCAAGCCGGCCTGCACGCGTGGCTGTGGGCGCAGCAGACGGCCGCGCCAGGCCTCATGCAAGGGATCGGCCGCCACCTGCGTGACATCCAGCCGACCGGCCTGCCACAGCGACAATGCGGCGGCCGCCTCGCCCGGCGCACCGGTCACCCACACGTCATCGCCTATGTGCGCGCCGTCGCGACGCAAGGCCGCGCCCGACGGCACGCTGCCGATCGCGGTCACCGCGCACGACAACGGCCCGCGCGTGGTATCGCCACCGACCAGGACGATGTCGTGCGCATCGGCCAGCGCGAAGAACCCATCGGCGAACGCATCCACCCACGCCGGATCGTCGCTGGGCAGCGACAGCGACAAGGTGCACCAGCGCGGCTGCGCGCCCATCGCGGCCAGATCGGACAGATTCACCGCCAGCGTCTTCCAGCCCACATCGGCAGCCGGCGTTTCGTGCGGAAAGTGCACGCCGGCATTGAGCGTGTCGGCGGTGATCGCCAATTGCTCGCCCGCCGGCGGCTGCAGCAACGCCGCATCGTCGCCAATGCCCAGCGGCACATCCACGCGCGCGGCGATGCGTGCGCGCAGACGGGCGATCAGATCGAATTCGGGCATTTGAAGGGCCGGGATTGGGGATTTGGCATTCGGGATTCGTCACAGCGGGCTTGGTGAGGTGCGGCACCGGAGCTGGCCGGCCTCACGATCAATGAATGCGGCAGGGCGGAAACGGCCTCACTCGACCCACGGCTGCCTGCCTCACGCGCGCACCTCGCATCGGCGGAGTCGTCGCGCGCGACCAATCCCGATTCACGTGGCCGAATCCCGGCGTTTCAGGCGCCAGACTCGACCTTGCGCCACTCCACCGCGGCGCGATCGAGCACGCCATTGACATAGGTGTGGCCATGTTCGGAGCCAAAGCGCTTGGCGGTTTCGATCGCTTCGTTGATCACCACCCGGTACGGCACGTCCTGCCGGTACAGCAGCTCGTAGGCGGCCAGCCGCAGCACCGCACGCTCGATCGCATCCACCTCTTCCACGCCGCGGTCCAGATACGGCGTGAGCGCGGTATCCAGTTCGGCGCGATGGGCAATCACGCCATCGACCAGATTCTCGAAGTACGCCAGATCGGCGACTTCATGCGCCTGCTCGTGCGCGAACTGGGCGATCACCTGCTTGGCGAAGCCGCCAGAGATCTGCCATGCATACACCGCCTGCAAGGCACGGCGACGCGCGCGCGAACGCAGCACCGGGTCGATACCGTCGCGACGGCCGTGACGGGCGTGTCCACCGGACCTGCTCATGGCAACGCCTCCATCAGGTTCACCAGTTCCAGTGCCGCCAGCGCGCATTCCTCGCCCTTGTTGCCGTGGCTGCCACCGGCACGCGCTTCGGCATCCTCCACGCGTTCGACCGCCAGCACGCCGTTGAGCACCGGCACCCCGGTCTGCAACTGCACGCTCATCAGGCCTTCGGCACACAGGTCGGCCACATGTTCGTAGTGGCGGGTATCGCCACGGATCACGCACCCCAGCGCGATGATGGCACCGTGCTGGCCGGACTGCGCCACGCGATTGGCGGCCACCGGAATCTCCCACGCGCCCGGCACGCGGACCACGTCGATGGCGTCCTCGCCGATACCGTTGCCGGCCAGGCTCTGGCGCGCACCGGCGACCAGCACGTCGGTGATACGGGCATTCCAGCGGCTGGCGATGATGGCAAAGCGCGCGGTGGTGGGGCGAAGATCGCCTTCGTAGTGGGTCATGCGGGTCGGCAACTCGAGGGGGCGGCAAGTTTAACAGCTGCCGGGGCCAGCCCCCGGCCAGGGATCGTAGACAGCGGCACAAGCAGGCCCGGCCTGGCGGCCTGAGGCCCTGGCATGGCCACGATGCGCATGTGGCGGCGGCACCGCCGGCCGCTGCGCCCAAGGGCACCGGGCCGGGCAGCAGCGCCAGACCGTGCCTGGCGCCACCGATGCAACGCCGCGACGGCAACGCCGGCGCGGGAGGACCCACCACCGCACATCGCGCACGACCGGGCCGGGCGCACGCTTGGCGTGTGGCACTGCGCGTGGCGGTGGAGATACCGGGCGCATGCCTGCCTGATGGTCCCTGGCGCCCGCGTGAGCGCACGCGGTCTTACGGCATCGCGCCTGGCGGCACCGGGCGCATGCCTTCGCCGGGATGGCACTCCAGATATTCCACCACTTCCAGCCCGAAGCCGGCCAGGCCGACCTGGCGGCGCGGCGTGCCCAGCACGCGCAACTTGCCCAGGCCCAGTTCGGCCAGGATCTGCGCGCCGGCGCCGTTACGCCGCCACTGGCTCACGTCCTTGGCGTTGGCGGCCGCTTCGGGCTGCTGGCGCAGGCGCGCCAACAGCGCTTCGCCGTCGCGCGGCGCCGACAGCACCACCATCACGCCCTGCCCTTCGGCGGCGATGGCGCGCAAGGCGTCGGTGGCAGCGACGCCGAAGTCCTCGCGCTGCCAGTGCAGCAGGTCGGCCAGCGGATTCTCCACCTGCACCCGCACCAGCGTGGGCGTGTGCGGATCGGGAGTGCCGCGCACCAGCGCGAAGTGCAGGTCGTGCGCGATGCGGTCGCGATAGGTCACCAGCTGGAACGGCCCGAACTCGGTGGCGATCTCGCGCGCGTCCACGCGCTCGACGGTATGCTCGTTGGCCAGGCGGTAGGCGATCAGGTCGGCGATCGACCCCATCTTCAACCCATGCTCGCGCGCGAACACTTCCAGCTGCGGACGGCGCGCCATGCTGCCGTCCGGATTGAGCACTTCCACCAGCACCCCGGCCGGTTCCAGGCCCGCGAGCATCGGCAGATCGCTGGCCGCTTCGGTGTGGCCGGCACGCGTCAGCACCCCACCGGGCTGGGAAATCAGCGGAAAGATATGGCCCGGCTGGCTCAGATCCTGCGGCTTGGCATCCGGACGCACCGCGGTACGCACGGTATGCGCGCGGTCGTAGGCGGAGATGCCGGTGGTCACGCCCTCGGCCGCCTCGATGCTGACGGTGAAGTTGGTCTGGAACTGCGCGGTGTTGTTGCGCACCATCGGCGCCAGGCCCAACTGCGCGCAGCGCTCGCGGGTCAGCGACACGCATACCAGACCACGCGCGTGGGTGACCATGAAATTGATGTCCGACGGCTTGACCAGCTCGGCGGCCATGATCAGGTCGCCCTCGTTCTCGCGGTCTTCGTCATCGACGATCACCACCATGCGCCCGGCGCGCAGTTCGGCGATCAGCTCGGGGACCGGCGCGAACTTCATGCCGCACCCCGCGTGCCGAGCAGGCGTTCGACATAGCGCGCCACCAGATCGATCTCCAGATTCACCGCCGCGCCGATCGCAGTGGCGGCGAACGCGGTATGCGCCACCGTGTGCGGGATCAGGGCGACCTCGAAGCCGGCATCGTCCACTTCGTTGACGGTCAGGCTGACCCCATCCACGCAGATCGAGCCCTTCTTGGCGATGTAGCGCAGCAACGCGTCCGGCGCGCTGAAGCGCCAGCGCTGCGCGCGGGCATCGCCATGCACCGATTGCACCTGACCCAGGCCATCCACATGCCCGCTGACCAGATGGCCGCCGAGCCGGTCGGTGGGGCGCATGGCGCGTTCGAGATTCAGCACGGCGCCTTCGGGCAACGCGCCCAGCGTGGTCAGCGCCAGGGTTTCGGTCGAGGCATCGGCCTGGAAGCTGCCGGCGTCGAACGCGATCACGGTCAGGCAGACGCCATTGACCGCGATGCTCTCGCCCAACTGCACGGCGTCGAACGGCAGGCTGCCAGTGGCAAAGGTGAAGCGCACATCGCCACCCTGCGGCGCGCGCGCGGCCAGGCGGCCGACGCCTTCGATGATTCCGGTGAACATCAGCGTGCCCCCTCCTGCAGCGAAAGCTGCACGACTGAAGGGCAGTGATTGCATGCGGCAAGGCGGAGCGGGTGATGCAAGGACATTGTCGTTTCTCGCAGGAGTTGAGCGAAAAACGCCACCAGGCAAAGCAAACGGGCGCGCGCGCCGCCGCGAGGCTGCGCGTTGGCCGTCTTCTTTCATCCGGACTATACCGTCGGCTCCGGCATCGGACCGGATCTGCTGACCTTCTCCACCGTGCCCGCACGGGGCGGATCGGCGGCGAAGCGCTCGCGGGCTCGCACGTGTGCACATGCCTACCGCCGGTGGGGAATCGCACCCCGCCCTGAAGACGTTCGTGAGTGCCGGAGGACCGGCCGGCAGAGTCTACCAGCGCCGTGAGGGGCGTTCGCTGTCTGCGAGACATCCGCTGGCAGGACGCTGCGTCATGTCAGGGATTTCCCCATAGCCAGTATTGTGAAGGTTCTGTTAAATTGCGCGCCGCGACGGGAGACGTCGCCCTCCGTCCCGCAACGGGATGGACTTACGGATATCACTGGAGAGAAGCACCCCATGCGCAACACCCTCATTCTGGCAGCCCTGCTGGCTGCTGCACCGTTCGCTGCGTCCGCCGAAGGCCTGAGCTACAGCTACGTGGAAGGCGGCTGGAACCGTACCGAGATCAGCGTGAACAGCGATTCCGATGACCTGGACGGTGGCTACATCCTCGGCTCCTGGCAGATCGCCGAACCGGTCTACGTGTTCGCCGGTTACCAGCGCGCCGAAAAGGACTTCAACCTCGGCGCAGGCTTCGTGCTCGAAGGCACCCTGCAGCGGGCGAACCTGGGCATCGGTTACCGCCAGGAAATGACCGAGCGGGTCGAGTTCATCGCCGACATCAGCGTGTTGCGCTCCAAGGTCGAATCCGACCTGCGCCGCGGCAACCGTTCGCTGGGCGATTCTTCCGATACCAGCACCCTGGGGTTCGGTAACCTGGGCCTGCGCGGCAAGCCCTCGCCGCGTACCGAAGCCTGGATCAAGGCTGGCTACATCGATGGCAGCGACGTGGACGAAGGCGAATTCGTCGGCACCCTCGGCGGCCAGGTCAACTTCACCCGTACCTGGGGCCTGGTCGGCGAAGCCCAGTTCATCGACAACGCGAACCAGTACCGAGTCGGCGTGCGCGCCAGCTTCTGATCGATCGCATCAGCGCAATACCAAGGCCCCGCATGCGGGGCCTTCTTGTTGGCGGGATCGCGGCTGTCTGGCGAGGATTCATCTGCTGGAACATCAATCCGCCGTCACTGGCGCATAGCGCAGGCGCAGGTCCTGCCCCAGCTGGCGAAAGTCGAGCAATTGCAGCTGTTGCCGCTGCGCCAGGGTTGGGATCTGCAGCCCTGCCAACAGTGGCCGCGCGGTATCGCCCAGCAGCACCGGCGCCACATAGACCAGCAGCTCATCGACCAGCCCTGCCTGCAGCAGCGCCCCGCTCAGGGTGGCGCCGGCTTCCACATGCACCTCGTTGATGCCGCGCCCGGCCAGCGTAGCCAACACGGCCTCCAGGTCGAAACGCCCCCCGTGCAGCGGCATGCCGAGGAACTCGGCATCTTCCAGCTGCGGCGGCATCACCGCTTCGCCATGCAGATACAGCGTCGACGCACCGCCCTGGCGGATGTTGCCGCAGGCAAGCGTCCCCAGGCCGGCATCCAGTACCACCCGCAGCGGCGGCACGCACGGCGTGTCGTCGCCCAGGCGCACCGTCATCGACGGGTCGTCGGCCAGCACCGTGCCGGCGCCGGTCAGGATCGCGCCGGCACGCGCGCGCCAGCGCTGCACATCGGCGCGCGCGTCGGCACCGGTGATCCATTTGGATTCGCCACTGGCCAGGGCAGTGCGTCCATCCAGGCTGGCCCCCAGCTTGACCCGCAGCCATGGCCGGCCGCGCTCCACCCGCGACAGAAACCCGTGATTGAGCGCGCGCGCCTGCGCCTGCAGCACGCCGGTGGTCACCGCGATGCCCGCCTCGCGCAGCAGCGCGAATCCGCCGCCATTGACCTGCGGGAACGGGTCGGCCATGGCCGCCACCACGCGTGCGACACCGGCCTCGATCAGGGCCAGCGCACACGGCGGCGTGCGCCCGTAATGCGCGCACGGCTCCAAGGTCACATAGGCAGTCGCTCCACGGGCATGCTCGCCGGCGGCACGCAGCGCGAACACCTCCGCATGCGGACCACCGGCGCGTTGATGGAAGCCTTCGCCGACACAGACGCCATCGCGCACGATCACGCAGCCCACCATTGGATTCGGCCGCGTGGTATAGGCACCGCGTTCGGCCAGGCGCAGGGCCTGCGCCATCCAGCGGTGGTCGTCGGCGGTGGCGGTCACGGCGCAAACGCTATCGGTCACGGTGCTGTCTCCTGCGGCGCGATGCACATCACCACGACCTGCATTGGCCCAAGTACGACTTCGGTGTGTATTTGCCATCCCAGGCGTCGATAGAACGGCGCCAGTTCCGGCAGGCAGTACAGGTACAACCGGCCGACGCGCAGGTCTGCAGCGGCCCGCACACAGCGTGCCACCAGCGCCTGGCCGACCCCGTGCCGGCGCGCCTGCGGCCGGACGTAAAGCGAGGCCAATCTGGGCGACCACTGCCGGTCGATCGCATCGTCGGCGTGCAGCAGGCTGACCGACCCAAGCCATTGCGCGCCATCGAGCGCAACCCACGTCGTTGCCATGGCATCGCCGTGCGCATGGCTGCGCAGCTGGTTCAAGGCCTCGGCAACGTTCCAGTCCGGCGACCACCTGCCGAACGCCTGCACATGCGCCCGCGCGATGGCCGGCAGATGCTCCGGTGCTTCCGCCACACGGGCGATGCGCACCAGGCGTCAGCGCTTGCCGGGCTTGCCGGCACGCTCCAGTGCCGCTTCCAGCAACGGCAGCTGCTCGCTGCCGACCGGAAGCTCCCGCTCGAGTTTTTCGATCTCTTCGCGGAAATCGGCCACGTCCTGGAAACTGCGGTAGACCGAGGCAAAGCGCACGTAGCCCACGTGATCGAGCTTGCGCAGCTCGGCCATCACGTACTCGCCTACCCGCAACGAACCGACCTCGCGCTCGCCGGACATCCGCAGCTGATGCACCACCGAACGCACAGCCGCCTCGATCTGCTCCTCGGCCACCGGCCGCTTCTGCAGCGCGCGATCGAAGCTGGTGCGCAGCTTGCGTGCATCGAACGCCTCACGCGCGCCGTCGCTCTTGACCACGGTGGGCAACTTCAGCTCGATCGTTTCCAGGGTGCTGAAACGCTCCCCGCAGGCTTCGCACTCGCGACGCCGCCGGATCGTGGTGCCGTCTTCGGACACGCGTGAATCGATCACGCGGGTGTCGTTGTGCTGGCAGAAGGGGCAGTGCATCAGGAGCGCCGGGACTCGGGACCCGGGACCCGGGACCCGGCAAAACACGAATCGCGCCCCGGTTGCGGGGCTGCACGCATGGCGGCTGGGATGCCCGCTCTTGCGGGTCCCGGGTCCCGGATCCCGGGCGCCAGCATCTCAGCCATACACCGGATACTTCCTGCACTGCGCGGTCACCGCCTCGCGCACGCGGGCGATGACGGCTTCGTCGGTCGGCGCGTCGAGCACGTCGGCGATCCAGTTGGCCAGCTCGATGCTGTCCTGTTCCTGGTAGCCGCGGGTGGTGATCGCCGGAGTGCCCAGACGCAGGCCCGACGTCACGAACGGCGAACGCGGATCATTGGGCACGGCATTCTTGTTGACGGTGATATGCGCCTTGCCGAGCGCGGCCTCGGCGTCCTTGCCGGACACCTCGCGGCCGATCATGTCCACCAGCATCAGGTGGTTTTCGGTACCGCCGGAGACGATCTTGTAGCCGCGCGCGATCAGCGTGCTGGCCATGGCCTGGGCATTCTTGACCACCTGTTGCTGATAGGTCTTGAAGGCCGGCTCCAGCGCTTCCTTGAAGGCCACCGCCTTGGCGGCGATCACATGCATCAGCGGGCCGCCCTGGATGCCGGGGAACACGATCGACTGCAGCTTCTTCTGCAGGTCTTCGTCCGCCCCCTTGGCCAGGATGATGCCGCCGCGGGGGCCGCGCAGGGTCTTGTGGGTGGTCGAGGTGACCACATGCGCATGCTCGAGCGGGCTGGGATAGACGCCGGCGGCGACCAGGCCGGCGACGTGCGCCATGTCCACGAACAGGTACGCGCCGACGCTATCGGCGATGGCGCGGAAGCGGGCCCAGTCGATCTTCTGCGAATACGCGGAAAACCCGGCCACCACCATCTTGGGCTTGTGCTCGGTGGCAAGACGCTGCACTTGGTCGTAATCGATCAGGCCCTGTTCGTTCACGCCGTACTGCACGGCGTTGAACAGCTTGCCCGACGCGTTGACCTTGGCGCCGTGGGTCAGGTGGCCACCGTGGGCCAGGCTCATGCCCAGGATGGTGTCGCCCGGCTGCAGCAGCGCGAAGTACACCGCCTGGTTGGCCTGCGAGCCACTGTGCGGCTGCACGTTCGCATAATCGGCGCCGAACACCTGCTTGATGCGGTCGATCGCCAGCTGCTCGGCGATGTCCACGTACTCGCAGCCGCCGTAGTAGCGCTTGCCCGGGTAGCCTTCGGCGTACTTGTTGGTCAGCTGGCTGCCCTGCGCCTCCATCACCAGCGGGCTGCAGTAGTTCTCGCTGGCGATCAGCTCGACATGATCCTCCTGGCGGCCGGCTTCGTCGGCGATGGCCTTGGCCAGTTCGGGGTCGTAGGTTTCCAGTCGAACGTCGCGCGAGAACATGCAGAGCTCCGGGGCAGCTGTGGCCAGTGAGGCCGCCGATTGTAAGCGCCTCGCGTACGGGTGACCAATCCGCGCGCACTGGCGCAGGCTGCGCCAGGAGAGTGACAAACGCGACGGGCGCACCGAAGTGCGCCCGTCGCCTGGCTGACTCACGGCGGCGGGCCTGCCCGGCCGCTGCCGCCTCGGTTGCTGCTGCCTCAGTTGTTGAGGACCAGGTCGGCAATCACGCCGGTGGCGATGGCCACCAGCAGGAAATTGCCGGTGTTGTCGCGCTGCCAGCGGTAGCCGCGCGGCGGATAGCGCAGGTTGTAGCGGTCGTAATCGTTCACCACATAGACCGGACCGTGATAGCGGTGGCCACGCACATAACGCGGCCCGCCGTAATAGCGCGGAGCGTCGTAATAGACCGGCGCCGGTACGTAGGTGTAGCCGCGACGGTAGCGGTCGCGGTAGCGCGCGTCCCGGTAGCCCTCGCGGTAGCCATGGCTATAGACGCGGCGATCCTGGCGCCATTCGCGACGGTCGTAACGGCGGTCGTCGTGGCGCTCGGCCCGCCAATGGCGGTGGTCGCGGCGATCGTCGTGGTGACGGCGGTCGCGGTCGTGACGGCGGTCCCAGTCGTCAGCCGCTGCCGGGGCCACGGCGCCCAAGGCCAGAATGGAAGACAGCACGACGGTGACGATGCGTTTGCGGTTCATGGCCAGCTCCTGGTTGCGATGTCGCAATTTCATTAAGGCGCTGGCTGCCTTAACGCCCTCTTGCTGAAAACGCTTACGAAATCGCCTATTCAGGTCATAGCTGGGATGCGGTTTAACTGGCAGTGCCCATCCGCGGCTCCAGGCACTTGCCGGTATAATCGATAGCATCCCTCTTCCGCCGCCTCCGGCCTTGGCCGGCGGGCTGCCTGCGTCTACGGAGCACCCATGTCGCAATACATCTACACCATGAACCGGGTCAGCAAGGTGGTGCCGCCAAAGCGGCAGATCATCAAGGACATCTCGCTGAGCTTCTTCCCGGGCGCCAAGATCGGTCTGCTGGGCCTCAATGGCGCGGGCAAGTCCACGGTACTGAAGATCATGGCCGGCGTGGACACCGATTTCGAGGGCGAGGCCCGCCCGCAGCCGGGCATCAAGGTCGGTTACCTGGCGCAGGAGCCGGAACTGGACCCGAACAAGAGCGTGCGCGAATCGGTCGAGGAAGGCGTGGGCGAAGTGCTGCAGGCCCAGGCCGCCCTGGAAGCGGTCTATGCGGCCTATGCCGAGGAAGGCGCCGATTTCGATGCGCTGGCCAAGGAACAGGAACGCCTGGAAGCCATCCTGGCCGCCGGCGATGCGCACACCCTGGAAAACCAGCTGGACGTGGCGGCCGATGCGCTGCGCCTGCCGCCGTGGGACGCGAAGATCGCCAACCTGTCCGGCGGCGAGAAGCGCCGCGTGGCGCTGTGCCGCCTGCTGCTGCAGAAGCCGGACATGCTGCTGCTGGACGAACCGACCAACCACCTGGACGCCGAGTCGGTGGAATGGCTGGAGCAGTTCCTGGCGCGCTACACCGGTACCGTGGTCGCGGTGACCCATGATCGCTACTTCCTCGACAACGCCGCCGAGTGGATCCTGGAGCTGGACCGCGGCCGCGGCATTCCGTGGAAGGGCAACTACACCGAATGGCTGACCCAGAAGGACGAGCGCCTCAAGCAGGAAGACAACCAGGAGAAGGCCCGCCAGAAGGCGATCCAGAAGGAGCTCGAATGGTCGCGCCAGAACGCCAAGGGCGGCCGCTCCAAGGGCAAGGCCCGTCTGGCGCGCCTGGACGAACTGCAGTCGCAGGATTACCAGAAGCGCAACGAGACCAACGAGATCTTCATCCCGCCGGGCGAGCGCCTGGGCAACTCGGTGATGGAGTTCAAGAACGTCTCCAAGAAGTTCGGCGACCGTCTGCTGATCGACAACCTGTCGATGATCATCCCGCCGGGCGCCATCGTCGGCATCATCGGCCCCAACGGTGCCGGTAAGTCGACCCTGTTCAAGATGATCACCGGGCAGGAGAAGCCGGATTCGGGCGAGATCGTGGTCGGCCCCACCGTGCAGCTGTCCTACGTGGACCAGAGCCGCGACAAGCTGGAAGGCAACCACAACGTGTTCCAGGAGATTTCCGGCGGCCTGGACATCCTCAACATCAACGGCACCGAGATCCAGTCGCGCGCGTACATCGGCCGCTTCAACTTCAAGGGCCAGGATCAGCAGAAGATGGTCGGCTCGCTGTCGGGCGGCGAACGCGGGCGCCTGCACATGGCCAAGACCCTGCTGCAGGGCGGCAACGTGCTGCTGCTGGACGAACCGTCCAACGATCTGGACATCGAGACCCTGCGCGCGCTGGAAGACGCCTTGCTGGAGTTCCCCGGCAACACCTTCGTGATCTCGCACGACCGCTGGTTCCTGGACCGTATCGCCACGCACATTCTGGCCTTCGAAGGCGATTCGCACGTGGAGTTCTTCCAGGGCAACTACCGCGAATACGAGGAAGACAAGAAGCGGCGCATGGGCGACGATGCCGGCCCGAAGCGCTTGCGGTTCAAGGCGCTGAAGTAAGAAGCAGTGGGACGAAAAGGGCGCCGCAAGGCGCCCTTCTTGATTCATGGAGTCAGCGGCCGGGGATCTGGTCTGTTGCCGTTGGTTGCTGTCTGCTTCGAAACCCTGCGCATCGACCGATCCGACCGGTCCTTGCCCGCTCACCGTCGCGGGACCTTGCACGGCATGGATGCCGCGTCAGCGCTTGCAAGGACGTGCTTGCAGCGTGCCCCGCGAGGGTGGGCGGGCAAGGGCCCGGCAGCAAGGCACGTGGAACCACTACAGGTCGTACGACAGCACGTCCTCGAAACCGAAGGTGTCGAAGTTTTCGATGCGGGAGGGATACAGGCGACCGATCAGATGGTCGTACTCGTGTTGCACCACACGCGCGTGGAAGCCTTCGGCCTCGCGCTCGATCGGCGTACCGTCGGGCGCGAAGCCGCGGTAACGGATATGGCGATAACGCGGAATCACCGCGCGCAGGCCGGGGATCGACAGGCATCCTTCCCAGCCATTCTCCATCGCGTCCGAGAGCGGTTCGATCTGTGCGTTGGCCAGCGCCGTGCGCGGTACGGCCGGCGCCTCGGGGTAACGCGCGCTGGCCTCGAAACCGAACACCATCAATTGCAGATCGACGGCGATCTGCGGCGCGGCCAGCCCCACGCCGTGCGCGGCGTCCATGGTCTCGAACATGTCGGCCACCAGCGCGTGCAGCTCCGCGCTGCCGAGGTCGGTCACCGGAGGCGCGACGCGCAGCAGGCGCTTGTCGCCCATGCGAATGATCTCGCGAATCATGCGGATGCTCCCGAGCAAACGATGCCGCGATCTTAGAACGTGTGGCGTACGTCGAGGTGAGCGAGGCGGCGTGCGGCGTTCAAGACCGAATGCAGCCGCCGACCGGCCGCCCCGAGTCATCCAGCACCGGTTCGCCATCTTCCTTGCAGAAGCCGCTGCCGGCGGGCGGCAGCACGGCCAGCACCTGTTCCGAGGGACGGCATAGTCGTGTGCCCAGCGGGGTCTGCACGAAGGGACGCTGGATCAGCAGCGGATGCGCCAGCATCGCGCTCAGCAACGTGGCGTCATCCAACGCCGGGTCGTCCAGCCCCAGGTCCAGATACGGGGTGCCCTTCTGCCGGATCGCCTCGCGCACCGACAGTCCGGCCTCGGCGATCAGCGCCTGCAGCGTCTGCCGGCTCGGCGGGTGCTGCAGGTACTCGATGATCTGCGGTTCGATGCCGACATGCCGGATCAGCGCCAGGGTGTTGCGGGACGTGCCGCAGGCGGGGTTGTGATAGATGACGGCGTGCATGCGGGACCTGAGTGGTGCGATGGACTCCGCGTGCAGCCCTGGTTGCCGGCCATCGCAGCGGGACGCGCAGTGTACGCAGGGACTGCGCGCATCTGCGACCCCGCTCTTGCTGCAATCTCTGCTTCTGCCCTGCCCTGCCGCTTGCCGGTACCGGTGGCGACCGGCCGCCCAATGCTGCGGGATCGCAACCTGCCGCATGGCAGGGCGCCGCTCTGCGCGGCCGCCTTGCCCGACGTATCCGCGCCGGGGCACCGACCGGTCAGCGAATCCGAACCATGCATGGTCAGCGGCGATGTGGCCGCGACACGCGGCGTCCGTGCCCTGGCTAACCCGCCGCCCCGTTCCAGGCGAGCAACCGAAAACACGACACGCCCTCATGCATGTCGCCACGTCGGATTTCTGACGGAAGTCGCCAGCTCTTTTCCGGCTTTGCCGTAGTGCAAGTGTGAAACCACGCTCTTCATCACATGACTTCGCTTTTATGACCCCAGACTGTCAAAAGGTTGACACTCGTCACTGATTCATGATTCAGTCATGAACAGACTAAAACGGAAGGATTCTCCCGAACCCGGTTGTCATACGGCGTTCTTTTCTGCAGTTGGCCCAAGGAAACCCCAACGATGATGAGTTCTCGAAAGCCCGGATGGATGTTGTCCGGCATGCTGTGTCTTGCCTGCCTGCCGGCGATTGCCGGGGCCCAGGAGGTCGCCGCCAGTTCCAAGGTCGGTATCGATCCGGCCACCGGCAAGTTGCGCGCCCTGACCGATGCCGAAAGCGCGGCACTGGATCAACAGGCTGCCTCCGCTGCCCGCAGTGCAGCCGGTCGTGCCGCACGCACGGCGATGCCGCAGAGCGAAGCCGCCGCGCAGGCCACTGTCCGTCGGCTGCCCAACGGCACCGTGGCGCGCAAGTTGCCGGCCACGCAAATGAGTTCGCTGACCGCCACCCGTCAGGCCGACGGCCGCATCGTCATCGAACACGGCGAGGACGCCGACACCCAACCCGCCCACGCCGAGCACGGAGCGCTGCCGCATGAATAAGCCCTTGTTGCTATTGTCCCTGGCCGTGGGCGCAGCGCTCGCGCCGCTACAGGCATCGGCTGCCAACGTGACGCTGATCAATGGCGACGCCGGCACCGTGGTGGGCCTGAACGATCCCACCGCCGCCACGCCGCTGGGCGGCAATCCGGGCCGCTCGATCGGCGAGCAGCGCCGGATCGCCTACCAGTACGCGATGGATCTGTGGGGCGCGGTGCTGCAGAGCAATGTGGAGATCAAGGTCTATGCCTCGTTCGCGCGACTGACCTGTACCGCCACCGGCGGCACGCTGGGCCAGGCGGGGCCGAACTGGATCGTCAACAACTTCCCCGGCGCCAAACCCAACACGCTGTATCCCTCCGCGCTGGGTGATGCGATCGCCGGACAGGACCTGGTGCCGGATCCGGCCGACCCGGCCGACGTGTTCTCGCAGTTCAACGGCGACCTGGGCAAGGACGACTGCCTGGCCGGCTCCGGCTGGTACCTGGGCCTGGACGGCAAGACCCCGGAAGGCCAGATCAACTTCCTCAATGTGGTGATGCACGAGATTGGCCACGGCCTGGGCGCTGCCGGCTTCCTCAACAAGACCACCGGCGTGCTCGGTTCGGGCAGCGGGCTGACCGACGTGTATACCTCGCAAGCCTACGACAACGTGCAGAACAAGCGTTTCGACGACCCGGCCATGACCAACGCCTTGCGCGCCGAAGCGATGCGCACGCCGGGCCGTACGGTGTGGGCCGGCACCCGGGTCAATCGCGAGGCGACCCTGATCCTGGATCCGCGCACCCTGCTGCAGGTGACCGCGCCCAGCACCGCTGCCGGCAAGTTCGAAGTGGGCTTCGCCAGCTTCGGGCCACTGGCCACCGCAGGCAATTTCCCGGCGCGCGCGGTGGTGACCGTCAACGATGGCGTTGCGGCCGCATCGGCCACCGATGGCTGCGAGACGCCATTCGCCAACGCCGCCGAAGTGGCCGGCAAGGTGGCCTTGATCGACCGTGGCACCTGCGCCTTCGCCATCAAGGTCAAGAACGCCCAGCTCAATGGTGCGGTGGGCGTGATCGTAGCCAACAACGCCGCCGGCGTGCAGACCATGGGCAATGCGGCGCCGCCGATCACCGACATCACCATCCCGGCGATCATGGTTTCGCAGGCCGACGGTGCACGCCTGAAAGGCAGCACCGCCGTGGTGGCCGGGCTGTACGAGGATCCGGAGCTGCTGCAGGGCACCGACAGCGCGGGCCGCACGCGGTTGTACGCACCCAGCGTGGTGGCCGGCGGTTCGACTTTCTCGCACTTCGATACCGACCTGCAGCCGAATGCGCTGATGGAACCGTTCGACACACCGGAGGTGCAGGCGCATCTGAACATCGACCTGACCCCGGCGATGTTCGCCGACATCGGCTGGACCTTGAACCAGGGCCTGACCCGGCTGGGCAACTGCAATACGCTGGTGCCCACCGTGGAGACCGGCGGTCTGATTCCCGGCGCCAACCTCACCGCCGAGAACAGCCTGTGCAGGACGCAGAATGCGGGCAACCGGTTCGGCTACCTGAGCTGCATGAACGACCATCTGCGCGAACTGCAGGACCAGGGGGCGATCAGCCGCGTGCAGCAGGCAGCGACCTTCATCTGCGCCACCAAGGTTCGCCCCTGAGGCGAGCGCGCATCACTTGATGGGGATGCAGACGGCGCCGCAAGGCGCCGTTCTGCTGTCGGCATGGCCGCCAGCCGACTGGCGCGCCGACGCTGACCGAGCCCCGATGTGCGGCAATGGCGCTGCCGCGTCGCAAGCACATACGACCTATTCCGCACCCTCCTGTTTCGGGCCACGCCTTCGCATCCGGCTGCCCGGTCGTTCGGTTGGCCCATCTATCGTGACGCCCGCGGCGCTATCCGAACGTGGACCGCTGCCTCGCCGTTCCTTCCGATTGTCCAATCCAGGAAAAACCACGACGATGATGCGCTTTCGCAAGCCCGGATGGATGCTGCCCGGCATGCTGTGTGTTGCCTGCCTGCCCATTGCTGCGGGGGCGCAGGACCACTCCGCCGATTCCAAGGTCGGACTCGATCACGCCACCGGCAAGCCGCATGCGCCGACCGATGCCGACAGCGCCGCGCCGGATCGGTCGGCCCGCTTGGCGGCCGGCGACTCCTCGGCCCGGACGACGGTGCCGCAGACCGCGGCGGCCGCACAGGCGAGTGTGCGCGAACTGCCCAGCGACGTCGTGGCACGCCAGCTGCCGCCCGCGCCACTGAGTTCGCTGATCGCGACTCGGCAGGCCGATGGCAGCTTCGTCATCGAGCATGACGACCACTTCGACACCCAGCCTACCCACGCCGAGCAGGGAGCGTTGCCGCATGAATAAGCCCCTGTTGCTGCTATCGCTGGCGATGGCCGCCGCACTCGCGCCGTTGCATGCCTCGGCTGCGCGGCTCACCTTGATCGACGGCAATGCCGGCACCGCGATCGGCCTGAACGACCCCACCGCCACCGCGCCGGTGGGCGGCAACCCCGGCCGCACGCTGGGCGAGCAGCGCCGGATCGTGTACCAGTACGCGATGGACCTGTGGGGCGCGGTATTGCAGAGCAATGTCGAGATCAAGGTGCTCGGCGGGTTCGCACCGCTGCCCTGCACCGCCGATCGCGGCCTGCTCGGCCAGGCCGGCCCGAACGGGTTCCGTTACGGGTTTCGCGGCTCCAGGCCCAACACGCTGTATCCCCCCGCATTGGCCGATGCGATCGCCGGGCAGGATCTGCTTCCGGATCCAGCCGATCCGGCGGACGTGCAATCGCGATTCAACAGCGATGCCGGCAAGCCCAACTGTCTGGCAGGCACGACCTGGTATCTGGGGCTGGATGGCAAGCCGCCCAAGGGCCAGACCGATTTTCTCGCCGTCGCGTTGCACGAACTCGCCCACGGCCTGGGCGTGTGGGCCTATGTCGACACGGCGACGGGGGAACTTGGCGCCGGCACCGGTACCGCCGCCGGCACCGGCATGAGCGATGTCTACACCGCGCAGGTCCTGGACAACGTGCAGAACAAGCGCTTTGACGACCCGACCATGACCAACGCCATGCGCGCCGACGCGATGCGCACGCACGGCCGCGCGGTATGGGCCGGTACGCAGGTCAATCACGACGCGGCGCTGCTGCTGGATCCGCGCCTCATGTTGCGGGTCAACGCCCCTGCCGGCGTCGCCGGCAACTACCGGGTGGGCTTTGCCAGCTTCGGCCCATGGCCTTCGCCCAGGAATTTCCCGGCGCGCGCGGTGGTGACAGTCGACGACGGCGTCGCCGCGACGTCCCTGCACGACGGCTGCGAAACGCCGTTCGTCAATGCGGCGCAGGTAGCCGGCAAGGTGGCGCTGGTCGACTCCGGCAACTGCGAGTTCGCCGTCCAGGTCAGGAACGCGCAGCGCAACGGCGCGGTGGGCGTGATCATCGCCAACCGTTTCGCCGCTTTGCAGACGATGAACAACGCGCAACAACCGATCAACGACATCACCATCCCGGCGGTCATGCTGTCGCTGCCCGATGGCCAGCGGTTGTACGGCGCCACTGGCGTGGTGGCAGGCATCCGCGAAGAGGCAACGCTGCTGCAGGGCGCCGACGACAGCGGCCGCACGCTGCTGTACACGCCCCCCGCAGCGCTGCCCGCCTCGACCTTGACGCACTTCGATCCCGACCTGCATCCGGACATGCTGATGGAGCCGTTCACCGCGTCCGAGTCCTCGGTGCATCTGCACGCCGGGCTGGTCCCGGCGATGTTCGCCGATATCGGGTGGACGCTGAACCGCGGGCCGGCGCGATTGGGCAACTGCCCGACGCAGGTGCCGATCCTGCAACCCGGCGGTTTCATTCCCGGCGCCAATGTCCAGGCCGCGAGCAATCTGTGCAGGAGCCGGAACGCCGGCAACCGCCTCGGGTACATGGCCTGCATGCAGGAACACGCGGCTGCGCTGCAGAACCAGGGTGCGATCAGCTTTCCGCAGCAGATGTCGGTCCTGGCCTGCGCAGCGACGGTGAATCCGTAGAGCGCGCACCCGTCGCCGCAACGCAACTCGCACGAACGGCGCCGTGAGGCGCCGTTCGGCGTTTCGAGCAATCGGACCGGAGGGCGCCTCAGCGATCGGCGGCGTAGGGCGAGGTCAGCACCTGCGGTGCACGGCCCAAGGCGGCGCCCAACCGGTCCATCACGAACCGCAGATAGAGATTGCTGCTGAACTGGTTGTAGTCGCGCGCGTTGTTGAAGGTCATGCGCCCACCCAGGAACAACTGCGGCGCCACCTGCCACTCGGCCGCACCGCTGAGGTTGTAGGACACCCCGGTGCGGCTTTGACCCGCGTACACCGGATCGGTGTAGCGATCGACCAGACCGAGCAGCGCGGCCAGCGAGGCGGCGTCGTAGGCCGCCTGCTGCAGGCCCGGATCGGTGGGGAAGTACGGCGTGGGATCGGTCTTGAAATGCTGCACGCCGATGCTGGCATCGACCTTCCAGTTGACGCTCTGCCCCGCGCTGCGGCCGCTCCAGTGCACCGGGAAGCCGAGGTCCACATACTCCTGCGGGCTGAAGTAACCGCCGTGGCCGTAGGTGAAGCCGCTGAGGTTCTTGTCGTATTGCATGGCGGTGAGGTTGACGCCGGCGGTCAGCGACTGATTGCGGGTTTCCAGTGCATGCACATAGAAGCCCAGGTCGGCCTGGCGGTGGTCGTTGTCGGCCACATTGTTGCCGGTCAGGCGGTGCGCGGCGAGATTGGCGTAGCCGCCGAGCAGGCCGTTGTCGGCCGTGGCCGACAGCGCGATGCCGCTGCTGGTGACGCCGCCCCATTCGCGGCCACTGCGGCCGTCCTGCGTGCCGGCGAACGACAGCACGCTGTCGGTGACCGCGCGCCGCGAGGCATCGGCCGACCAGCTCACCGTCTCGCCGAGCTCGCCGCGATAGCCGACCCCGCCGACGATGTTCTGCTCCTGGAATCCGATCGGCGTGCTGCCCACATCGGCGCTGAAGCCGCCGTTGCGATAGCGCACGCCGACACCCACGCCGGTATCGTCCTGGCCGAGCCGGCGCGCGCCGTTGCCGGTGGCGGCCATGCCGTTGAGCGTGGCCGCCAGCGTGGTGGGCGTCTGCTGCGCAGCAGCGCTGCTGCCGGCCAGCGCCTGCAGCGCGGCGCCATCGCCAGCGGCGAGCTGCTCGCGGATGGCGGCGTTGCCGAGGATGTCGCGCGCCAGCTGGGCGATCGGGGTATTGGCGGCGTTGACGCTGAGCAGGTACGCCGGCAACGGTTCGTTGGCCAGCGCGGCCACCGCGGCCGGCGTGCTGTTGTTGTTCTCGGTCAGCAGCTCGCCGAACAGGCCGGTGTTCAAGGCATAGCGCCGCAGGCGTTCGCGCGTGGCGGCGGTATTGCCCTGGGTGGCGAGCAGTTGATACACCGAGGAATTGACCAGCGTATCGATGGGGCTGCGATCGGCGGCCAGCGCATCGTTGACCGCCGTCTGCGGGCCGGTGCCGAAGCGGCTGGCGGTGGCGTAATCGGTGGTCACGGTGCCGGCATCCACCACGGTCGGCGTCAGCGTCACGCCGAGCTTGCCCTCGCCGACCGCGAACTCGGCCTGCACCGGCATCTCGATGTCGTCCAGGCGGCCCAGGCCGTCCTCGCCATCGCGCGAGCGATACAGCGCGCCACCGGCGAGGTGATCGCTGTTTTCCGACTGCACCGCGCGCAGTTCGTCGAGCACGCTGTTGCCGCTGCTGGCTGCGGGCAGCGCCTGTGCCGCGACGCCGCGCGGACGCAGGTCGTCGGCCGCTGCCGGCGTTGGCGCGCTGCGCGTGGGCAGACGCGTACGGCTGGTCGGTGCGGGCAGCACCGACGGCGCAACGCTGGCGCTCACCGGAGGCGGCAGGAGATCGGCACTATTGCCGGCGTAGGCATCCGCGCCGGCGGTGACAGGCGCGGTGACGGGCGCAGCGAAGCGGGCAGCGGCCGGTTGCGCGGGCAGCGGCACCAGCGCGGTCTGCGCGTAGGCACTGCCGGCATCCATGCGCTCGGACAGCACCGCCGGCGAACGCGGCGTGCCGCCGGTCATGCCGGAGAACGGATTGAGCGGGCGGCCGGACGAGGCCACGGCGACGGGGCCGCGGGCGGCCGGCAGGCCGTTGTCGAGCTGGCCGGCCTGGCGTTGCTGGGCGGCCAACGCGGCGCGGAAATACTGCTCGGCCTTGCGGTTCTTGCCGGCGCTGCGATACACCCGGCCGGCCGCGGCGAGCACGTCCGGCGACTCCGGCGCCTGCGCCAGCGCGCGCTGCAGAAAGCTTTCGGCATTGCGCAGGTCCGACTGCGCGGCGGCGCTGTTGGCGGCGGCGGTGAGCGTGTCCAGATCGTTGGGATGGCGTTGCAGGATCTGCTGATAGAGCGCCAGCGCCTGCGGCTGGTCGCCGGCCGCGGCATACAACCGGGCCAGCGCCGCCTGCGCGTCGCGGTTGTCCGGTTGCTGCGCCAGGATCGGCGACAGCGCGTCGTAGGCAGCTTCCAGATTGCCCAGCTCGCGCAAGGCATCCACCTGCCGCAAGGTGTAGGCGCTGCGCAGGCTCTGGTAGCGACGCAGCTGCTCCGGGGTCAGGGTGGTGGCCTGCAACTGGCGCAGCACCGCAGAGAGTTCGGCGTCCTGATGCGCGCGCAGCAACACGCCGGCATATTGCAGGCGGTCTTCGGTGCGCGGGTTGGCACCGGTGACCAGGCGCTGGGCCAGCACGAGGGCGCGCTGGGTGTTGCCGGCATCGGCATGCGCGCCAGCCAGCGCGGCCAGCAGTTGCGGGTCGTCGAGCTGGTTGCCGAGCGCGGTTTCGGTACGCGCCAGCAGTTGCTGCGCCTCGCCCACCCGGCCCTGCTGCACCAGCCCGCGCGCCTGGCGTGCCTGCAGTTCGATCCAGGCGGTGGTGCGCAGCTGGGTCATCTCCTGCGTGCGCGCAGCAGCGGGAATGCGATCGAGGCTGTTGTAGGCCCCCTGCCAATCGCCGCTTTCCTGGGCGAACACCGCATTGGCATGCAGCGCTTCGGGTTGGTCGGCATGCACGGCAAGCAGGCCGTCCATGACGCTGCGGGCCTGATCGGGGCGGCCGGCCTGTTGGTACAGGCGCGCCAGATCCAGGCGGATCCAGCCATCGCCGGGACGTTCGACCATGGCCGCTTCCAGCTCGGCCTGCGCGCTGACCGCATCGCCGGCCTCCAGAAACTGGCGGGCGCGGGCACGCTGTACGTTGGAACGCAGCAAGGCCTGTCCACCGGACTTGGCGCGTTCGGCGGCCGGCAGGCGGTTGAACAACTCGGTGGCCTCTTGCATGCGGCCCTGGCGGCTGTACAGCCCGACCAGGCCCTGCAGGGCGCCGGCATTGTCGGCGTCGCGTGCCAGGGCCTTGCGATAGCTGGCCTCGGCCGCGGCCGGATCGCTGGCGGCCTGCAATCCGCCCAGTGCCACGTGGCCGGCCGGCTCGTTGGGCAGCAACTGCACAGACTGCTCCACCAACTGGCGTGCCTGCGCCAGATCGCCGCGCGCGCGCGCGGCCTCCGCCTGCTGTAGCTGCTGCCAGTAGCGCGCGCTGTCCAGCGCGGTCTTCCACTTGCCGTTGCTGGCCGCGGCCGGGCGCAGCAACTCCTGCGCTTCGGAGAAGCGCTGCTGACGCAGGCGCACCGAGCCCAGCCCGCCCAGCGCTTCGGGATCGCGTGCCCGCGCGCGCAACACCTGGGTGAAGCGTTGTTCGGCCACACCCAGATTGCCGGCGTTGAGCGCGCGGAAGCCTTCACCGAGTGCGATGCCGTTGGGATCGGCGGACGCGCTCTCGGCAGTGCGGCGCTCGCTCAGCTGGCCGAGCTTGGCCGTGATGTCCGCATCGTTCGGGGTGCCGGCCAGGAACGCCTGGTACAGCGGCGCATCGGCGGTGCTGGCATTGAGCCACAGCAAGGCCTGGCGCCAGCTGGTCCGCGCCGGGCCGCCCACATCGGCGCGCTGGGCCAGCGTGCGCAGCTGCGCGATGCCCTCGCGGCGAGTGGGTTCGCGGTAGCTCAGCACCTGGGCCAGCGCCAGTTGCACCGACGGGTTGGCCGGCTCGCTGGACTGCAGCTTGCGCAGACCGTCACGGGCGCGCTCCCAGCCGGTAGGCGTGCCGGCCAGCGACTGGTAGTACTCCAACGCCAGGTTCGGCGGCGGCGGCTTGCCGGCAAACGCGGCTTCGTAATTGCGTGCGGCTTCCACATACCGCCCGGCCGAGGCGGCGCGGCGCGCGTTGCGCAGATTGGGATCCTCGCCGGCGCCGCCACTGCCGCGCGCACCGATCGCCACGCGCAGGCGCTGGGCCTGCGGCGACTGCGGGTGGGCGGCTTCGAGCTGTTGCAGGCGCTTGCGCGCTTCGGACTGGCGGCCTTGTGCCAGATCGATCTGGGCCAGACCGAGCAGGGCGTCGGGCTGGTCCGGATCGATGCCGAGCAGCTTCTTCCAGGTATCGGCGGCCAGATCGTCGCGGCCCTGGTCGTGCCAGTAATTGCCCTGCCCGACCAGCTGCTGGGTGGCGCTGGTCTGCGCCTGCGCCGGGCCGGCGAGCAGGCACAGGTCGATCATGCCGGCGAGGTAGAGCGGGGTCAGTTTGTTGCGGAGCATGCAGGCGTTCTCCAGGCGGGCAGCAGGCGCCCGTCTGCGGCAAAGCGGTAACGGTTCTCAAGCCAGCCCTGTCCGAACAGGGCCAGCGTGCGTTCGTAATACGGCAGGGCGGCGGCCGCAGGCTGGGCGGCGGCGGGAATGCGCTGCGCCTGCGCCTTGAGCAATGCGGGCTGGCCCAGGGCGCTCAGGTAGGGCAGCAGCGCGGCGGAAAATCCCACCGGCACCGCGCCGGTGCCCACGCCGCGCGCGGTATCGATCTTCTCGGCGAAGCCGGTGCCCGCCGCCAGCAGGTCGGCCGGGCCGGACAGGTCCTGCAGCAACTTGCTGCGCAACGGTTCGCCGGCATCGAGCATGCCGGCCCACAGATACACGCGGATGGCGTCGTAACTGCCCAGGTTGCCGCGTTTGGGATCGGCCGCGAAGGCCTTGCCGTCCCACACCGTCCAGTCGGGGGCGAAACCCACCGGCGCACTGTCGCGCAGCACGCGCGCGCTGTTGACGGCGATGGCGGCCCAGGGGCCCTTGGGATCGGCGCCGGCGCAGCGGCGCAGGACCTGGATCGGTAGGTAGCTGGGGTTGAGCATCCAACGGCCCTGTTCGACGAAACCACTGCGGCTGGGCAGCAGCATCGGGCCCAGCCCCGGCAGCGTGGCCACTTCCTGCGCGCGTATCAGTTGCAGGATCTGCTGGCCGGCCTTGACGTAGCCGGGGCGGTTCCACAGCCGGCCGGCTTCCAGCAGCGCGTAGGCGATCCACAGCTCGCCGTCGCTGGCGGTGTTGGAGTCGAGCACACGCCAGGTGCCGCCTTCGTCGCGGCCCCATAGCCAGGCCGGCAGGTTCAGGTCCGGGCGACCGCCGCACAGGTTGTGCCGGGTCCAGCCCAGCACCTTGTCGAACAGCACCTGGTCGTTGGCCACCAGCGCGAAGAACAGCGCATACGACTGGCCCTCGGAGGTGGAGCGCTGATCGGCGTTGAGGAAATCCACCACCCGCCCGTCGGGCTGGATGTGCCTGGACACGAACGCGTTCCACAACGGCCAGCTGCCGCACTGCGCGGGCACCGGCTTGGCGCCGGCAGGCAGCACCGCGGCCAGGCCAGCCAGCGCACCGGCGCCCAGCAGGCGGCGGCGGGTCAAGCTACGGCTATCGTCGTGTGCGTTCATGCGCTTTGCCCCTCGTTGAGACGTTCTGCGGTGTGCCGGCGCAGCACCACGCGGGCAGCCAGCGCCAGCAACAGCGCCAGCAGCACCACGGTCAACGCCAGCCACACCGGGTGGTGTGAGAAGTACCAGCGCAACCAGGTCGGCAGCGGCAGGTGCCCGACATAATAGGTCTGGTTGCCGACCAGGCTGGTGACCTTCTTCTGCTGCAGCAGCACCACGCTGCCCTGGAAGTCCTTGAGCAGGGCCGGGTCGAACCAGGCATCGAACAGGCGGCTCATGTTGGCCGGGTCTTCGGTCTGGAACGCCACCACGCTGCGACCGGATTTCAACGGCGATTCGAAACCCATCAACAGCACGTCGTCCGGCTGCGGCTGCAGCGCGATCTCGGCGGTGGTCGGCAGGTCGGTGCGACGCGCGTCGAAGGACAGGAAGCCCGGCAGCTTGTCCAACAGCCAGTCGGTCAGGCCCATGCGCCGGCTTTGCCCGTCCTGGCTCAGCGGCAGTTGCGCCTGCCATTGTTTGAACAGGGGCTGCGAGGTGGCGCTGCCGAGCAGCAGCAGGTCGCGATCGGCGTGTTGCTGGATCGCGCTGGCGCCGATGATCTGCGCATGCAGCGCCGGGTAGCCGGTGGAGGCGCCAAAACGGCCAAGCAGGGTCAGCACATTGCCCAGATCCTGGTCGCCGGGATTGTTGGGCAGCACGATGGTCGACTCGGACAGGTCGGCCAACCGGGTGAACGGATAACCGGCATTGGCGAAGGCGGCCAGGTTCGGCATCGCCATGTAGTGGTGGAAGCCACTCAGGTCGATGGTGGAATCGGCATCGATGGCGCCGGAGACGTCCGGGAAGGTGTTCTTGCATTCCTCGCCCTGCGGGCGATCGAAGAAGAAGTGGAAGCGCAGCTGGCTGTTGGCCGAGAACGCGCCCACCGGCAAGGTCAGATCCTGATGCACCGGCATGCTGCCGCGCGCACCCAGGCTGTTCCACCAGCGCACCGGGGTGGATTCGGCATACGGGCGCCCGGTCAGCGGCAGCGTGGTCACGAACGACTCGTTGATGCTGACGTTGAGCGCGGACTTGTTGTCCACCTCCGGCACCGTGTAGCGGTACTTCAACGCCACCGGAATGCCGTCGCGTTCCCACACGAACAGGTCCGGCGGCAGCTGCAGGCTCACCCGGATCAGGTCCGGGTGATAGCCGGTGACGTTGAGCGCGCCGGGCTGGCTGACCAGATCGCCGAAGCGCACCGGATGCTCGCTGGACACCCACTTGGGCGCGTCGTAGGGCTGGCGCGGCGCCGGTGCGGACATCTCGCCGATCCGGGCCACCGCACCGGTCAACGGCGCACGCAGCGCCAGTGCGGCGGCGGCGCGCTGCAATTCCTCGGTCGTGCGGCCGAGCACCAGCAGCAGCTTGCCGTTGGGATCGGTCGGGTTGACCACCACCGCCACGGTCGGGCCGCGGATATCGGCCACGCCGCTGTCGGCGGTGGCGAATTGCGCCGGCAAGGTGGCGGGGGTGGCCAACACCACCGCATTGCCGCTGGCCGGCAGGGCCGTGGTCGAGGCCGGGAACACCGCGCCGCGATATCCGGCCAGGGTGCCGAACCACGAGGCCACCGTGCCGGCCGCCTGCAGCGTGGCCAGATCCGGCTGCTGCGGGAAATAGAACGGCAGTTCCAGCCGGCGCGTGTCGCGCACATCGAAGAACGGCACCGGCAGCAGCGCCAGGTTGTTGGCCAGCGCCAGCGGCGTGGTGGTCAGCGACAGGCTGGTGGCCGCGTCCACGTTCGCCCACAGGCTGCTGTGATCGGGGTCTTCGCACTCGCGCGTGTAGTGGCCGATCAGCTGCAGGTTGAGCTGGTTGTAGTCGGTGATCAGGCGCGGATCGACCGGCAGATCGGCCGAGAGCAGCTTGCCGGCATTGGCCTTGTCGGTCGGCAAGGTGGCCACGGTGACGCCGTTGATGGTGACCTTGACGTGCGACAGGTCCGGCAACAGCGACGGCGAATAGCTGTACTTGAGGTTGAGCGTGGCGGCGGTGACGATCTCGTCGCTGCGCACGCTGAAGGGCACGCCGGCGCTGCCCTGCACGCCGCGCAAGGTGATCTCGTAATCGATGCCCAGATCGCGCAGCGTGGCCGCGCGCGTGCTGCCGGCCGGCAGCGGCGCCCCCGGCGCCTCTGGTGCGGCGGACGCAATCGTGGCCTGCGGATCGGCGCCGGCCGGCGCTGCGGATGGCACGGCCTGCTGCGCCTGCGCCAGTCCGGTCAGCAGGGTGAGCGCGCAGGTCAACAAGGCGGGGGACATTCGCATCAATCGGTTCTTGGCGAGGGAAAGGGACACAGCACGCATCGAACTCACGACTCCAGATCCAGCGGACGCGCCGGGCGGAAACCCTGCCGTGCGCTGTCCACCATGTGCCGGCCCAGCCGCCCGAATCCGCGCGCGCTGGCTTCCAGCACCTGGCCCATCGAGCGCCAGAACGAATCGCGGTCGTGCTGGCCCCACTGCGACAGCCAGATATCGGCGCGCGCGAAGGTGGACGCCACCAGCCAGCGTTCCTGTTCCATCGACATCTGCGTGAACTGGATGCTGACCTGGCCGTCGCGATCCTGCCGCACCACCGCCGGCAAGGTCTGTTCGATGCCACGATGGCTCAGGCCGATCTGGACCGGCAGGCCGGGTTCGATCGGCTGCGGCTGATCAAGCTTGATTGCCATGCCGCCGGTGGAAAAATTCAGCGAGCGGCTGGCCAGCACGTTGCCATCGGGCAGGTACAGGTTGACCGGGATATCCAGCGGCACGCGGTGTGCGCTGCGCACCTGGCGGGTTTCGCTGGCAGTGGCGATCGTGGCGCCCAGCAGCACCATGTTGTACAGCGTCCAGGCCAGGTTGAACCAGATCGTCTGCTGCTCGCCGCTGCCGCCCACATAGATCAGCCGCAGCACGCCGGCCACCACGCCCACCACGTTGAGCAGCAGCAGGAACAGATAGGGCTTGGCGATCTGCGCGTCGAAATAGCTGCGCGCCACCAGGCCACCCTTCGGGGTCACGTTGAACTTGCCCAGCTTGGGATTGATCAGCGCCACCAGCGTCGGGCGGAAGATGTACCAGGCCAGCGTGGTCTCGTAGACCTCGTTCCATAGCAGATGCCGGAACCGGCTTTGCACGCGCAGATTGGTCAGGTTCGCTTGCAGGATGTGCGGCAAGGCGTACGCCAGGATCATCAGGGCCGAGGCCTGGATCACGTGCGCACCGAAGAACAGGTAGGCCAGCGGCGCGGTGAGGTAGATGATGCGCGGCAACCCATAGAAGAAGTGCAGCATCGCATTGAGATAGCACAACCGCTGCGAGAGCCTGAGCCCGCGGCCGAGCAAGGGATTGTCGATACGGGCGATCTGCGCCATGCCGCGCGCCCAGCGGATGCGCTGCGCCACGTGGCCGGACAGGCTTTCGGTGGCCAGGCCCGCGGCCTGCGGGATGGCCAGATACGCGGTGCGATAGCCGCGGCGCTGCAACTTGAGCGCGGTGTGCGCGTCCTCGGTGACGGTTTCCACCGCCACCCCGCCCACCTCTTCCAGCGCGGTGCGCTTGATCACCGCGCACGACCCGCAGAAGAAGGTGGCATTCCACTGATCGTTGCCATCCTGCAGCAGGCCATAGAACAGCTCGCCCTCGTTGGGCACCTTGCCGTGGGTGTCCAGGTTGCGTTCGAACGGATCCGGCGAGAAGAAATAGTGCGGCATCTGCACCAGCGCCAGCTTGGTGTCGCGCAGGAACCAGCCCATCGCCACCTGCAGGAACGAGCGGGTGGGAATATGGTCGCAATCGAAGATCGCCACGTACTCGCCGCTGCACTTCTTCAAGGCGGCGTTGATGTTGCCGGCCTTGGCGTGCGCATTGTTGGTGCGGGTGACGTAGTTGATGCCGACCTCGGCGCAGAAGTCGCGGAACTCGTCGCGGCGGCCGTCGTCGAGCAGGTGGATGGTGATCTTGCCGGCCGGCCAATCGATCACGCTGGCGGCCAGCACGGTGGTGCGCACCACCGACAGCGGCTCGTTGTAGGTGGGAATGAACACGTCCACGCTCGGCCACAGGCTCTGGTCGGACGGCAGCGGCACCGGCTTGCGGTTGAGCGGCCACAGCACCTGGAAATAGCCCAGCACCAGGATCACGAAGGCATACAGCTCGGCACCCAGCAGGCCCAGGCCGAGGATGAAATCCACCGCACTGCCCACGCCCATGGTCTGGGTCATGCGCCACCAGATGTAGCGGCACGACACTGCCAGCGACATGCCCATCATCATCAGGATGACCAGGCGTCCGCCGCGGTTGCGCACCGCCAGCGCCACGGCGAACAGCACGCCGGAGAACACCAGCTGCTGGTTCACGTCCATCGGCACGGCCACCACGAACACCAGCAGCAACGCACCCAGCAACCACAGCGCCCAGGTCGCCAGCCTGGGCAACGGTGATGCGGAACGGGCACGGGTCTCGGTCATCGGGCGGATCCTTTCTGGCGTGGCGGCAAACGGAACGGGCAAGCGCAGCGGCGCTTGCGGCAAGTGACTCAATCGAGCGCGATCACCGCGAGCGCAGCCGCTTGAGCGGGCTGTGCGCCGAGCCGCGCGCATCGGCCTGCAACAGCCGCTGGAACAGGCGCTCCAGGGGTGTCTGCGCCGGCCGCTCGGGCGGGGTCAGCCCGCGCGGGCCGGGCTCGTCGAGTTGGCGCAGCTTGCGCAATGGCGCCAGTGCATCGGCCGGTAGGCTGGCCGCCTGCTCGGCGGACGCAGCGGCGTGCGGCGCAAGCCAGGTCGGCACTCCCGGCGCCGCTGCCGGTACGGGCGGCGGCACAGGCGCAGGCGGCGCGACCGCTTCCTGCGCGGGCGGCGCGGCCTCGGCGGCGGGTGCCGCATCGGGCGCCGCCGCGCCCGGCTTGCGCGGCGGCAGCTGGGGATACGCGAAGTCGTGATACCCCTCGCCCGCTTGCGTTCCCAGCCGTGCGAACAGGCCAGACACGTCGTCGTGCCCGGATGCGTTCCTGGTGTTCTTCGGTGCCATCACATTCCCCTTACCCGATCGCACATGCTCATGCCGTTCGCGCCAGTACGAACTGGCGCAGATCGACGGTGTCGCCCGGCACGGTCTGCACCGCCAGGCCAGCCAGCATCCCCAATTGCTGGAACCACCCTTCATACACGCCCTGCAGGAAGCCGTCGCTCCATGCGGCCCCCTCCAGCACCACGCTCAACGGCGCACCGGCATGCAGGATCTGCACGTGATCGGCCTGTTCGTCCATTGCGCACCGGCCCCAGTCGCAGCTGTCCCAGACCGCATTGGCGGCCTGCTGCAGCTCCTCCAGCGTCGCACACGGCAGCAACCGGTGCGCGCGCGCGAAGCGGCTGCCGATGCGGGCCATCAGCATCGCCAGATCCTGCTCGGGCAGCTCGGCGCCGAACTCCTCGGCCATCGCACGCACGAATCCCGACCATTGCCGGGAACAGCTGCGAGTGCGGTACAGCGACAACGGATCCGGTGCTGGCATTTCGGGAGCTTTCGCGAAGGAGGGACACCACATACGACAGATGCACCAGAAGTGATGCAAGCGTGATGCCAATGTTAACGCCTGCCAACTGCCAATTGAGAGATACATCTCACTTTTTCAGCCATACCCCGACAGCGGCTGCGCACCAGCGGCAGATTGCGCCAACCTGCGTCGCTCACTGCCGCGCGCAGTCACCTTGCTCGGCAGCCTGTTCGGCGGTCGGGGCCAGCCCGAACACGGTGCGCAGATAGCGCAGATAGCCGGCGTCCTCGCACATGCTCTTGCCCGGCGAATCGCTGAGCTTGGCCACCGGCTGGCCGTTGCAGCGGACCATCTTGATCACGATCTGCAGCGGCGTTGGCCCCAGGTCGTTGGTCAGGCTGGTGCCCACCCCGAAGGCCAGCCGGCAGCGGGCATGGAAGTGCTGGTACAGCTTCATCACCTTGTCGATGTTGAGGCCATCGCTGAAGACCAGCACCTTGGTCCTGGGATCGATGCGATGGGCTTCCAGGTGCGCAATCACCCGCTCGCCCCATTCGAACGGGTCGCCCGAGTCGTGGCGCATGCCGTCGAACAGTTTGCAGAAGTACAGATCGAAGTCGCGCAGGAAGGCATCCAGCCCCACCACGTCCGACAGCGCAATGCCCAGATCGCCACGGTATTCGCGTGCCCACGACTCCAGCGCGGCCACCTGCGAATCGCGCAGCCGCGGTCCCAGCGCCTGGAACGCCTGCAGGTACTCGTGCGCCATCGTGCCCAGCGGGGTCAGCCCGTAATGCTTGGCGAAGTACACATTGCTGGTGCCCACGAACTGCCCGCCCAGGCCATCGCGCAGCAGCGGCAGCAGCTCGCCGTGCCAATGCCGCGAGTAACGGCGCCGGGTGCCGTAATCGGCGATCTTGCAGCCGGCCGGCATGCTGCGCAGGCTGGCGATCTTCTCGCGCAGGCGGCAGCGGCCTTCCTCGAAATCCGGCTCGGAGGTGTTGCGGAACCACACCTCGTTGATGATCGCCAGCAGCGGCACTTCGAACAGGATGGTATGCAGCCACGGCCCGCGGATGGTCAGCTCGATCTCGCCAGGGTGGGCAGCCGATGCCGACAGCTGCAGATACTTGCGATCCAGCTGGAACAGCGCCAGGAAGTCGGCGAAGTCCGGCTTGATGAAGCGCAGGCCGCGCAGGTAGTCCACCTCGTCCTCGCGCAGGCGCAACCGGCACAGTGCGTCGATCTCGCGCGAGATTTCATCGATGAACCGGGCCAGATCCACCCCGGGCGTGCGGCATTTGAAGCGGTACTCGACCTGGGCGGCCGGGTGCTGATGCAGCACCGCCTGCATCATGGTGAACTTGTACAGATCGGTGTCGAGCAGCGAATGGATGATCATGCGGCCCGATTATGCCCGCCGCCGCGCGCAACCGCCGTGCACATGCTGGTGGGCCGACGATCGCCGCCAGCCCGCCCCTCAGCGTGCCAGCACCTGCTGCGCCGGCTTGCCCTGCACGGTGAAGTCGCTGTCGCCCGGGCCGCCGGCCTCGGGGTCGGTGTACCAGCACCATAACGCCACACCGTCGATGCCGTGCGCCTGCAGCACCGTGCGCCACTGTTGCAGCACCTGCAGCTGCAGCTGCGTGTCCACTGCCGCGCTGCGCTGTTCCGGACTTTCCCATGGCGCGGCCAGGCTTCCGCGCGCCGAGCGCAGGCCCAGCTCGGCCACCCACACCGGCTTGCCCACGCGCTGCCCCAGCCGCTGCAGCCGCTGCGCGGCGGCGTTCATCTCCGCCGTGCGTGCGGTGGCCGCCTCCGACAGGCGCGGATACAGACTGGTACCCACCGCATCGAACAGCGACCAGTAGCGAAAGCCCTCGGCATGCTCCATTCCGTCGGCCACATACAGCAGCTTGCCGCGGTAGACCTTGCGCACCGCCGCCACCAGCGCAGGCCATTGCGGCGCGTCCTGGAGCTTGCGCAGCTCGGTGCCGATCACCAGCGCCTCGGCGTGTTCGTCCTCGGCCAGCTGCGCCAGCGGCAACACCGCCTTCTGGTAGGCGGCGAACCAGGCGGCCTGATCGGCAGGAGCCAGCTCACCGGCCCAATGACCGGGAATCCACACATGCACCTTCAAGGTCGGATCCAGACCCGCGCGATGACTCTGGCGTAGCGCGGCACGCATGGCCTCCAGGCTGCTGTCGCTGCCCAGCACCGGGTCGCTGGATTGCGGGGTCGCCTGCCACACGAAGGCCACCAGCAGCGCCTTGCTGGCGCCGGTCGCGGCCAGTGCCTGCAGCGATCGCCCGGCGGCGGGACTTTCCCACGGCGCGTTGGCCGAGACCTTGACGTTGGCACCCATCCACATCGGCGCGGCCGCATTGCAACCATTCGCCAGCAGGCACACGCCCAGCACCGCAGCGAGCGTCAGAACGCGCCTGAACATGCGACTGCAGCCTCGGTGGTGGATGCGGCCGCATCCTGCCCGCAGGTGGTCGCGCCCTGGGTGGCCCGCACGGTCTGCGGCGCTGCCGTCGGCGCTTGCGTGGCCGGCGCACCGGCCAGCGTCGAGGCACCGACATCGCCTGCTGCCTCGGCGTCGGCCTGTGGCGACTCGACCGCCACCGTTGCCGTGCGATCTACCGGCAGCGATACCGGCGGTGCCATCACCACTGCCTCGCCCCGCAGCAGTGCCTGTTCGTCGGCCGGCGTGGCGCGCAGCCAGCTCCCCCAACCCTGCGGCTGCACCCAGGCCGCACCCAGCAGGCCGAGCAACAGCAGGCCGGCCGCCTGACCGCGCTGGTCCGGCTGCAGGGCACGCAGCAGCAACGCGGCCGGCACCCACAGCAGCACCAACGCATCGAACCCGGCCCAGCCGAAGGCAAACGACAGCGCCGCCGCGCAGATCACCGTACCGGCGCTGGCAACCACACCCCGCGCGAGCGCGGCACTGCGCGCGCGCAGCACCAGCGCCAGCACCGGGAAGCAGACCACTGCCGCCACGCCCCAGCGCACCGCCGGCAGCCAGTCCTCTGCCTGCGCGGCCAGCGGCAACGGCAGCGGATGCCCACCCTGCGCGATGCTCGACAACGTCGGCCATGGCGCATTGAACACGGTCAGATTGACGTAAGCCCACATACCGACCAGGAACGCGAACGGCAGGTAGCACACCAGGTAGAACGACCCCGGCGCCTTGCGCAGCATCTGCGGCGGCATCACCAGCAGCAGCCACGGTGCCACCATCGTCGACAGCGCCAGCGTCTGCAGGTCCAGGCACAGCAGAATGCACAGCCAGCCGGCGATGCGCAGGTAGGTGAAGGCTTCCACCGGCGCCTGCAGCCGGCGCAGCGTGCGGCACAGCCCGTAGAACGCCAGCAAGCCCACCGCCTGGCTGCCGCCGGCCGCGATCGGCAGCAGGAACAGCGGGTTGCCGCCCACCAGCAGGGTCAGCCCGCTGGCCCAGCCGCGCCCGAACACGCCGGCCAGATCGCGCCAGAGCAGCGACAAGAACAAGGCGTTGGCGGCCACCGCCAGGAACGGCCAGACCTGGAAAGGCAGCTGCCAGCGATGCAGCGCCAGCTCCACCGCCCACGCCAGCAGGCCGCTGGCCGGCACGCCGACGCCAGGCGCTGCGGCCGGTGCGGCGCCGCCCAGCGACTGCAGCAGCAATGGCTGACTCAGCAGCGACAGCGCCACCACCGCGACCAGGAACGCCGGCAGGCCGCTGTCGCGACGCGCCGCAGCCGGCTCACTCTTCGAGTGCGGCGCGGCGCTCGTTTTCCGAATGCTTGCTGATGCCATGCGTGGTCTTCTCCCAGTAGAACGGATTGCGGATCAGCTGCCAGAGCCCCTTGTAGGCGGCAATGGACTGCAACGCCCAATAGAGCGGCACCGTCAGCGCGTAAGGCGCCAGCTTGAAGTAGTCGCGCTTGAACGCGGCCACCAGCGTGATGTAGATGAAGAACGCATTGGCCAGCAGCAGATTGACCAGCGACACCGCGCCCAGCCATGGCGGGAAGAAGCGATCGAAGGCACTGGTACCGGTGAGCATCCATACTGCGTACAAGGCCCACAGCACCGGCACGCCCAGCGCCGTGAAGAAGCCGCCGCCGATGAAGAACTGGAACCCCCAGAAGCCCTTGAAGCCGGTACTGCGATACAGGTGCACCGGGTCGCGCATGTGCACCAGCCAGGTCTGCATATAGCCCTTGAGCCAGCGCGAGCGCTGCCGGATCCAGTTGGGGATGCTGACATTGGCTTCTTCGAAGGTGGTGGAGTTCACCACGTTGACGCGGTAGCCGTTCTGGATCAGCCGCACGCCCAGGTCGGCGTCCTCGGTGACGTTGTACGGATCCCACGCGCGCACCTGGCGCAACACGTCCAGGCGGAAGTGGTTGGAGGTGCCACCCAGCGGGATCGGAATCCGCAGGTACTCCAGCGCCGGCAGGTAGAAGTCGAACCAGAGCGTGTACTCCAGCGTGAACATCCGCGTCAGCCAGTTTTCGTCGGCGTTGTAGTAGTTCAGCCGCGCCTGGATGCACACCACATCCTGCTCGGCCTTGCGGAACGCCGCCACCACGCGCTTGAGCTGATCCGGCTCGGGCTTGTCTTCGGCGTCGTAGATGGTGAGCAGCTGCCCACGCGCGAAGTGCAGCGCGTAGTTGCAGGCCTTGGGCTTGGTCTTGGGCTGCGAGGGCGGCACCCGGATGATTTCGAAGAACGCTTCCAGGCCGAGCTTCTTGGCCGCTTCGATGGTCTCGAAGTCGTCGGCCTCCAGCACCAGCTTCACGTCGAGCTTGCTGATCGGGTAATCCAGCTTGCGCAGCGCGTTGGCCAGGATCGGCAGGACTTCCGGCTCCTTGTACATCGGCACCAGCACGGTATAGACCGGCAGGTCGTCGTCGCGCAGCGCGGCCACTTCGTCCTCGGTGACCTTGATGTCGATGCGGTGGCGCGAGCCGAACCACACCAGCAGCAACTTCAACCCGAAGGTGGCCAGAAAGCCCAGCGCCACCAGTACGTTGATGGCGATCAACGCCGGCACCGGAAACACCGCCAACGTCGCGACCAGCACTGCAGCCAGCCCCCACAGCGCGATCTTCTGCCCGTGCGTGACCACCTGGCGCGCCGAATAGGTGGGCGCGTGCGCCGCCAGCAGGTTCAGGGCGTTGTCGGTGAGCTGCTGATCGGCATAGCGCTGCAGACTCCAGATGACGTCGAACTTGGCGGTGCCGACGAAGCGCACCTCTTCGCCGTAGTGCGCGCGCGCCCAGGCGAACAACGCCGGGTCGGGATCGGCGACCGCCAGCACCAGGACGCCGTGTTCGCGCCGCCACGGCAGCAGCAGGCGCTGGGCGTAGCTGTCCAGGTCGCCGGCAACCAGCAGGGTCGGATCCGGCGGTTGCTGCACCAGGTCGACGAATTCCAATCCGAAGTGCGCCGCCACGATGGCGTAGAAGCGCTGCGCCGGTACGCCGCGCTGGGCCAGGATCACATCGCCCAGGCGCGAGTTCCAGCGCTGTTGCAGCGCCAGCGCGGCGCGCAGTTGCGCATCGGTGATGACGCCCGCCGACACCAGCGCGCGGCCCAGCAGCCCGCGTTCGCGGCCGATGTCCGGCGCCCGTCCCAGCGTCTCCATGTCGCAGGTGACCGTCATGGGCGCGGCGTCCTCAGAACCGCCACCAGGCGGCCACGAAGGGTCCGCCTGCGGCGCCGGTGTTGCGGCCCATCACCGGCTGCTGGTAGCCCAGCTGCCATTGGCTGCCGCCGGGCGCGGTGTACAGCGCCGACAGCTGCAGCTTGGTGAGGTCGTAATTGGTGCCGGTGGCGACGAAGCCCGCGCCACCGCTCTGGCCCGGCACAGCCACGTTGTTGCGCCCGTTGCCCAGGCCCTGGATCACGTTCGCCTCGCCCAGCAGCAGCCACTGCGGGGTCAGGCTCAGCCCGGCGGAGGCATCCAGCCGCACTTCGTCGGAGGCGGCGCTGCCGCGCAGGCGCACGCCGCCGCTCAGGTCGACGTAGCCGTTGCGCCCGCCCAGCGTGTAGCCGCGTCCGCGGCTGTAACGCAGCTCCAGGCCGTAATCGCCCAGGCCCAGGGCCGGATCGCTGCCCGGGTTGTTCGGGTGATAGGTCTTGCTGCGACCATAGGCAGGGATGCTCACCAGCGCCTGCACCGCGCTGCGCCAGGCATCGTCCGCCGCACCGGACAGCGCATAACGCAAGCCGATTTCCTGATCGGCGAACCCGGTGGTGGTGGTGCGCTGACGCAGCGGCACGCCATTGCGGCTGCTGTCGTTGCTGAAGCCGACCTCGGTGAAATAGAAATTGCCGATCAGGCTCAAGCGGTCGGTCAGGCCATGCTCCAGATAGACATTGAGCTGATCCTGGCGACTGCGGCCATTGTTGGCGAAATCGCCACGGTGGTGCGCATCGTCGAACCAGCCGGTGCCATCGCTGTGCAAAGCCTTGACGATCAGCAGTGTGTCGCCTTGCGGCTGGGTCCAGGCACCGGCAAGAGCGGTGGCCGGTAGCACGGATGCGGCGACACCCAGCGACAGCATGACCGCCGCCGCGACCGGCAGGCGGCAGGGGCGACGGTGCAATAACGCGGAAGGGCCAACCGAACTGGACTGCAGGAAGGCAAGATGCGACTGACGCACCCGCGGTTGCGGGTCGTTGCTTGAAGACATGTGTACGATTCCTGATGGGGGACCCGTTAGGGACAGGAAGCACGGGCTGGATCACATTGCGTCGCGCAACGTATCACAGTTGCGAACGCTCCCCCATCACGGATTTATCACTAATTTAACGGCGCAAATTCATTTCGCCCGTAACAATCTAGGCACCTGCACGAGGGCGTGGGTCCAGATCGCCAACCAGACCCCCATCCGGGTCGGCAAGCCCCGCCGGCTCGCCTCGAACTTGCGGAAATACCGCCACAAGCCGCGATGCTTGTGCCATTCCACGAAGAATGGACGCGCCCGGCTGGAAACCCCGCGCACGTGCACCACCTGCAGATCGTTGGCCACCGCGACCAGGGCGCCGGCCTGACGCGCGCGCCGGCACAGGTCCAGGTCTTCGGCATGCAGCCGGTACCCGCCATCCCAGCCGCCCAGGCGGTCGAACAGGCTGCGCTGCATCAGCATCAATGCGCCGGAGATGGCATCCACGCGTTGTAGCGGCATGCCCGGGTCGGCCGGCACCGCCAGCTGGGCAGCAGCGCGCGGCGCGCGCAACATCGCCGCGAAGTCCGGGTCGCGCCGTCGTACCGCCGCGTCCGGCCGGCCTTGTTCGTCCACCTGCTCCACCCCCAGCAGCACCGCGGCGTGCCCGACGGCGCGCGCGCAGAGCCGGACCAGGGTATCGCGCTCGACCATCAGGTCGGGGTTGATGAACACCAGCCACGGCGCCTGCGAATCGCGTGCGCCCTGATTGCAGGCAGTGGCGAAGCCGGGATTGTCGGGATTGGCGATGAAGTGCACCCGCGGATCGGCCAACGCATGCCGTTGCACCACGTCCACGGTGTCGTCGCTGGACGCGTTGTCGACCACCCGGATCTCGCTGATGCCCTCGGCCGCGCGCAGCCGCAACAGGCAGGCATCGATGGTGCTGGCGCTCTGGTAGGTGACGACGACGGCGGCGATCTGGACAGGGCTCATGCGCGCATTATCCGGCGACCGGGCGATACGGCGCCATCACGAAAACGGCGAGCGATGGCCGAACGTCGGCGCACGCATCGCATTTGGCCAGGCGTGGCGCAACGCCGGCTGCCGATTGCGCACGACCTGCGGCAGCCGCCGCCGGCAGGCGCTGCCTGCAAACTCCACGCATCCATGCCAGCGGGCCGGCATGGCGGCGGCTGCCCGGAGCGGGCATACTGCGCGCCCGACAGCCGCGATGCGGCTGCGTCAGTGCCGCCTGCGGCGCACCACCCTCGATCTCCGAGATGACAGCCAGCGACCTTCCGGTTTGCCGCTGCCTTTTCACTTTCTGCTACGCGACGGCCTGATGCGGCCTGCGCGGCAACGACGGCCTGGCAGCGCCGTCCGTGGCAATGCCGGCCTGGTCGTCGGACGACGCGGGATCGCCCACCCAGCCTGGTCTATACCACTGTACGTCTCACGCGTGGTCACCGGCCTCGCGAGGGGAGCATCGTGAGCGCGCCCCACCAGGTGCACGGCATGAGCCTGGAGCTGGCGCTGCCGGATTGGCCTGCGCTGACGATGGACGAGACCCAGCGCGTGCTGCGCCAGTTCGCCCTGGCCGACGCCAGCGAGACCGTGCGTTGGCACAGCGCGCGCCCGTTTTCCGCTGCGGCCTGCGTCGATACCGCCACCGGGCCGGTGATCGTCAAACGTCACCATGCCAGCGTGCGCAATGTCGCCGCATTGCGCGAGGAACACGCCTTCATGGCGCATCTGCGCTGGGCCGGCGCGCCGGTGGTGGAGGTGCTCCATACCGCCGACGGCCAGACCGCGCTGGCGCAGGCGCAATGGGTCTACGAAGTGCAGCGTGTCGGCGCCGGATGCGACCTGTATCGCGACGCCTTGTCGTGGACGCCCTTCACCGAACTTGTCCATGCGCACGCTGCCGGCGCGGCACTGGCGCGGCTGCACCATGCCGCACAGGGCTTCGACGCTCCGGCCCGCTCCACCACCGTGCTGGTCGCCAATCTGCGGCTGTTCGCGCAGGCCGACCCGTTGCAGGCGCTGCAACGCGCGTTGCCGGCACGCCCCTTCCTGGCCGCGGCACTGCACGACTACCCCTGGCAACGCGATCTTGCCGCCCACCTGTTGCCCTGGCATGCCAAGGCCTGGCCACGGTTGTCGGCGCCGGGCGCGTTGCCGCCGCTGTGGACGCACGGCGACTGGCATGCCTCCAACCTGCTCTGGAAGCGCGACGCCGGCCACGCCGAGGTCAGCGCGATCTTCGATTTCGGGCTAAGCGATCGCAGCAGCGCGCTGTTCGACCTGGCCACCGCCATCGAACGCAATCTCATCCCCTGGTTGCAGCTGGACCTGGGTGCGCGCGCGCAGCCTGAACTCGCCCAGCTCGATGCCTTACTCGATGGCTACACCCTGCACCGCCCGTTGAGCGCCGCGCAGCTGCAGTGCCTGGCGGCGCTGCTGCCGATCGTGCATGCCGATTTCGCCTTGAGCGAGATCGAATACTTCGCCGGCATCACCCGTTCGCGCGAGAACGTGGACATCGCCTATCACCGCTATCTGCTCGGCCATGCGGACTGGTTCGCCAGCGCCGATGGCCAGGATCTGCTCGCGCATCTGCTTGCGCGGGCGCGCCGCTCGCCATGAGCGCCCTCTTCTCTCGAGTCCTTTGCATGTACGCATCACGCCCCCCACTGCTCTGCCGCTGCCCGCTCACCCTCGCACTGACGCTCTGCCTGAGCGCACCTGCGCTGGCGCAACAACCCGCCGACACCACCGCAGTCGAACTGGACGCGGTCAACGTGCGTGGCGAACGCAACGACACCGCCACCGCGCTGAGCGGTTTCGGATCCACGCGCCTGCTGGATGCGCCGGCCTCCATCGCCGCGATCGACCGCCAGCAGTTGCTCGACCGCCAGGCGCGCGTGCTCAGCGACGTGCTGCGTGCCGAGGCGTCCGCCGGCGATGCGTACGCACCGATCGGCTATTACGAAAACTTCGTGCTGCGCGGCTACTCGCTCAATGCGGCCAACAGCTACCGCATCAACGGGCTGAGCGCGGTGGGCGAACAATCCATCGCGCTGGAGAACAAACAGCAGGTGCAGATTCTCAAGGGTCTGTCCGGGCTGCAATCCGGCGTCAACGAACCGGCCGGCCTGATCGACTACCGCACCAAACGCCCCGAGCCCGTCCGCAGCGTGACCGTGGGAACCGACGAGCAGGCCTCGCGCTATCTCGCCGCCGATCTGGGCGGCTGGCTCGGTGCCGAGCGCGCGCTGGGCCTGCGCGTGAATGCCGCGCGCGAAGACATCGACAGCTATGTCGAGCACGCCGACGGCTATCGCAATTTCCTGTCGTTGGCCGGCGACTGGAAGATCGATCCACAATCGCTGCTGCAGCTCGATGTGGAATACCAGCACCGCCAGCAACGCTCGGTGCCGGGCTATCAGCTGCTCGGCGGCACCGAGGTACCGCGCGGCATCGACGTGCGCCGCCTGCTCGGCTACCAGCCGTGGGCGCGCCCGGTGGAGATGGATACGCTCAACGCGCAGCTGCGCTACGCCTACCAGTTCAACGACGACTGGCGCGCCACGGCCGAGGCGGCGCACAGCCGCTCGGCGATCAACGATTTCTCCGCGTTCGCCTGGGGCTGTTACGGCGCGGCCGGCTGCGCCGACATCGTCACGCCGAACGTCTTCAGTGCGCAGGGCGAGTACGACATCTACGACTATCGCAGCCCCGACGACACCCGCGTGCACGATCAACTGCGTGCCACCCTGGAAGGCAAGCTGACCACGGGTGTGCTGGAACACCGCCTCAGCATCGGCGGCGATTGGCTACGCCGCACCATCGATCGCTTCGGCTCGGTCAACGAATTCGTCGGCAGCGGCCGCATCGACCGCGATCCGGACGTCTTCGCGCAGACCGAGGTGCCGTTGGACCCCAAGCAACGCCGCCTGGACAGCCGGCAACGCGCGCTGGTGCTGGCCGACCGCATCGGTCTGGGCACCCGTTGGGAACTGTCGCTGGGCGCACGTGCGGTTCGCCTGGACGAACGCAGCTTCGACCGCGATGGCGTGCTGGAACGGCGCACGCGCAAGGACACCGTGCTGCCGCAGGCCGCGCTGCTGTTCAAGCCGCAGCAGAACGTGTCGCTGTATGCCAGCTACGCCAAGAGCCTGGCCGCGGGCGGCACCGCACCGTGGTTCGCCGACAACGCCGATGAGATCCTGCCGCCCACCAACGCCTACCAGCTGGAAACCGGCGCCAAGATCGCGTTGGCGGGAGTACGCCTGGGCGCGGCGCTGTTCGACATCCGCCAGGCCTATCAGTTCACCCAGCCGCAGGCCGATGGCGGACTGCTGTTCGTGCAGCAGGGCCGGCTGCACAACCGCGGCCTGGAACTGTCGGCCGACGGCGCGGCGACCGAGCAGCTGCGCCTGTTCGCCAGCATCGCCGCGATCCGCGCGCGCGCCGAGGACACCGCCATTGCCGATTACGAAGGGCATCAGGCCATCAACGTGCCCAAGTTGCGCGCCAGCGTGCAGGCCGACTACCGCGTCCCCGGCGTGGAGGGCCTGGCGCTGCTGGCAGGGGTGCAGTACAGCGGACGCAAGTTCGCCGACCGGCTCGGCAATGCCAGCGTGCCGGCCTACGCCGTCGCCAACCTGGGGGCACGCTATGCGGCGCCCATCGGCGGCCTGGCCACCACCTGGCGCGTGAACGTGGACAACGTGTTCGACAAGCGCTACTGGCGCGATTCCGGCGAGTATCAGGGCGATGCCTACCTGTTCCCCGGCGCACCGCGAACCGCACGCCTGACGGTGCAGGTGGATTTTTGAGGCCTGCTGCCCCCATCCGCCCTTCGGGCACCTTCCTCCGCAGGCGGGGGAAGGATGTTTGCACGGGGTGCGCCTCTCCCACCGCTGTCCACTTTCCATCAGGCATTGCATGTCGTTGCTCGAATCCATCGCCGTCGTGATCAATCTGCTGGGCGTGTGGCTGACCGCCCGACGCATCCGATGGTGCTGGCCGGTCGGCATCGTCGCAGTGGCGCTGTATGCGTGGTTGTTCTATCAGTGGAAGCTGTACTCGGACATGTTGCTGCAGGGAGTGTATGTGCTCACCCAGCTGTATGGCTGGTGGCGCTGGCAGGACCGCGGCACCGCCGATACGCGCATTCGCCCGTTGCCGATACCGCAACGGGAGTTGTGGCTCTCGCTGGGCATCGGCGCGGCTTTCGCGGCGGCGCTGGGCGCATACATGCACCATCGCACCGACGCGGTGCTGCCGTGGCTGGATGCGGCGCTGGCCAGCTTCAGCCTGGTCGCCAGCGTCTGGGCCGCGCGCAAGCGCATCGCCAACTGGGTGTTGTGGATCGCGCTCGACTGCATCTACGTGGGAGTGTTCCTCAGCAAAGGGCTATACCCCACTGCCCTGCTCTACGCCGGCTTCGTTGCGCTGGCCGTGTATGGTTGGCGCAGCTGGAACGCGCAACGCGCATCGCAGCCGATCCTCGCACCGTGAGGCAAGGCCGGTTCGCGGCCGCTTTCTTTCTTTACCATCGTCGCCTTCGGGTTCCTGGTCATCGCCTTGCACATGCTGTGTGTCATCCCGCGGCCGAGCGCCGCATGAGCGTCTCGCGCCAAGCCACCATCACCGATGCCATCAGCGCTCAGATCGCTGCCGGCGCCTGGGGCCCGGATCACCGCCTGCCGGTGGAACGCGAGCTGGCCGAGCGCTTTGGCTGCACCCGGATCACCTTGCGTGAGGCCCTGCAGCAACTGGAAGCCGAGGGCCGCATCTATCGCGAGAACCGCCGTGGCTGGTTCGTCAGCGCCCCGCGCGTGCGCTACGACCCCACCAGCATCGCCGGGTTCATGCAGTACGTGGCCGCGCAGGGGCGCAAACCGCGTACCGAACTGTTGAGCGCGACCCGCCAGCCCGCCGGTGCCGCCTTCGCGGCAGCGCTCAGGCTGCAGTCGCGCTACGAGGATGTCTTCGTGCTGCAACGCCGGCGCTGGATCGACCGCCGCGCGGTGCTGTTGGAAACCAACGTGGTGCTCGCCGCCTGGGCACCCGGATTGCTCGAACACGACCTGGCCGGCTCGCTCTCGGCCGTGTTCAACCAGAAGCTGGGGCTGTTCCTGAGCCGCGCGCAGCTGTCGATGCATCCGGCCGGGCTGGATGCCACGCAGGCCACGCTGTTGCAGTCCACCACCGGCACGCCGTGCTTCCGCCTGCAGCGCGTAAGCTTTGCCGAGGACGGCCAGGCGGTGGAACTGGACATCGAATCCTGGCGCCACGATGCGCTGGATGTGGTGGTGCGCACCGAAGCGCCGATGCGCGTGGCGCTGTAGCGCCGGGATTCGGGATTCGGGATTCGGGATTCGAGGGCGAGCGTGCTCGTGCTGCCATCTTTTCTGCGGGACGATTACGCGTCGAACAGCGTGCGCTGCGGATCCGGCGGCGGCAGGTCGGCCAGCAACTGGCTCAGCTGCTCGCGCTGGGCGCGTAGCGGGTCGTGCATGAGGAAGCTGGCCAGGCGCGCGTGCCAGGCCGGCCAGCGCGTGGCCAGCGCTTCCATGTCGCCGTCGGCCGGGAGGGCTTCGTGCGGCGAAGCCACGAAGGCCGTGTCGCACAGCACGTTGCGCCAGCCCAGGCCGCCCATGCGCAGGCTCAGGTCCACCAGCGCGGCATACCAGGAACCGTAGCTGCTGGCATCCAGGCCGCCGGCCTTGCGCCGTGCACTGCCACGCAACAGCACCGCATGGCCAACCGCCGAGGGCAGTTCCGGGTGCAGCGGCGGCATCGCCGCGCAGGCGGCGGCGAGCCGTTCCGGTGCGTCGGGCGGCGCATTGAGTTCGCCCAGCCGCGGCCAGCTGCAGGCTTCGCCCACATTGCTCCAGGGCGTAGCGGTGGCGATGGCGGCGTCGCGTGCGAAACACGCGCTCAGCAGGCCCAGCCAGCCCGGCAGCGGGCAGGCATCCACGCCCAGCACCGCCACATCGGCATCGCCGCAGGCGCTGAGCATTTCGTCCAGATGCGCCACCGCGCCGAGCATGCGCTGGCGGCGGGTGTGATGTGCCTGCAACTGGGTGCGCGCCAGCCAGTGTTCGATCACCGCGCGCCCGCGCGGACCGGCCTGCGCATCGTCGGCCAGCCACACCCGCGTGCCGGCGGGCGTGGCGGCATCCAGCGCGCCCAGGCAGGCATCCAACGCCTCGTCGTCGGTGCCCACCGGCACCAGCACGACGGGCAGTGCTGCACTCATTGCGCCTTCTGGCTGGGTTTCAACGGCTCCATGGCCTTGAATTTCTGGCCGTACTCGTCGGTGAGATTGCGCGCTTCCTGCGGGTTGCGCACGATCGACGGGGTGATCAGCACGATGACTTCGCGGCGGTCGGTGTCTCTGGTCTTCCGACCGAACAAGGCGCCGACGACCGGCAGCTTGCTCAAGAACGGGACGCCGGCGCTGCCATCGTTCGTACTGTCGTTGATCAGGCCTGCCAGCATCATGGTGTCGCCGCTCTGCACGGCTGCTTCGGTCTTAACTCGACGCGTGTTGATATCGACGTTGCATGCAGCACTGTTGACAGTGGTGGTGGTCGCCGCAGTACACGCATCGGGGCGCGGACCTGGCGAGCTGACTTCCTGCACGATATCCAGGAACACCATGCCGTCCTTGGTCACACGTGGACGCACTTTCAGGATCACGCCGGTGTCGATGTATTGCACCGACGAAAAGCTGCTGTCGCTGCCCAGCCCGGTATTGATCGACGTTGAATTGATCGGAATACGCGAGCCAACATTCAGCGTGGCCTCGGCGTTGTTTCGCACGAAGACCGAAGGTGTCTGTAGCAAACGCACGTTGGTGACGGTATCCAGCGCAGTAATGACTGCCGCAGCATTCTTGCCAAGGAACGTCCAGGCAGCGCCGCCGTTGGTTACTCGACCGGCGATGTCACCCCATATGTTGCGCCCTGCCGCACTGGGAAGCCCCGCGCCACCGAACCCATTGGTGATCGAATCTGGAGCCGCATTCACCGCATTCTCGAAAAACCAGTTCACGCCGTACTGCAGCCGTCCGGTCAGCGTCACCTCCGCCACCTGCGCCTCGATATGCACCTGCATCGGCATCACATCGAGCTTTTCGATGACGTCGCGAATGGAATTCCAGGACTGCGGGGTGGAGCGCACCAGCAGGGTGTTGGTTTCGGCCACGGCCGAGACGCCGACCTTGTCGCCCTCCACCTCCAGCGTCACCGCGCCATTGCCGTTGCTGCGCGGCGACAGTTGCAGGCTGCCGTTGCCCAGGCCGCCGCCAGTACTGCCGCTGCCCATGCCGCTGCCGCCACCGAACTCACCGCCAACCGTGCTACCGCCATTTTCGCCGATGCTGCCACCGGTCAGGCCGGAGCTGCCGCCCATGCTGCTGTCGCGATTGCCCAGCTGCCCGCCCAGCACGCTGGTCTCTGCACCCGGTGCCAGCGAGGCGCTGGAGTCGCCGCCGTTGCCGCGCCCGCCGCCGAACACTTCCGCCAGGCGATCGGCCAGGTCCTTGGCCTTGATGTATTTCAGCTCGTAGGAGAACAGCCGCACGCCGCCGCCAGCGCTGTCGATGCGGTCCAGCCATTGCTGGATCTGGTCCAGGTAGCGCGGCTGCGGGGTGATCACCAGCACCGCATTGGCGTTCTCCAGCGGCATGAAGCGGAACATGCCGGCGCTGGGTGTCTTGCTCTGTTCGCCGAATACCTTTTCCAGATCGGCGGCGACCTTCTCGGCCTTGCCGGACTGGATCGGGAACACGCCCACCGACATGCCCGACAGCCAGTCCACGTCGAAGATCTGCACCGTACGCAGATAGTTTTCCAGCTCGGCGCGGGTGCCGCCCAGGGTGATCACGTTGCGCGCCGGGTCGGTGCCGACGATGGCGTTCGGGCGCGCGTAGGGCTCGAGCACCTTCTTCATTTCGCTGGCCGAGATGTACTTCAGCGGCACCACGCGCACCTCGAAACCGCGCGCGGCCGAGGGCGAGGCGGTGCTGGGCGCCACCGTGCCGGCCAGCGCCTGATCGGCCGGCACGATGTTGTAGCGGCCACCGTTGAACACCATGCGGGCGTTGTTCCAGCCCAGCACCATCTCCAGCAGGTTCAGCGCCTGCGCGGGCGACACCGGATTGGGCGTGGCCAGGGTCACGGTGCCCTGCACGCCGGGGGCGATGACGTAGTTCTGCCCGAGCATGTCGCCCAGGATCGCCTTGACCACGGCCTGCAGCGATTCGCCTTCGAAGTTGAAGGTGGCGCTGCCGCTGCTGGCCATGCCCAGCGTGGGCGCCGGCGCCGACGCGGCGCTCTGGTTGATCATGGCGCCGCTGCCGCGGCGGATCACCGGGCCGGGCCTGGCGCTGGCATTGCCGTCGGCACGCTGCTCGGCGGGGGTCTGGGTGGCGCCGGCGGCGCCGACCTGCGGATCCAGGCGCGCATTGCGGCGCACGTCCGGCGGCGGAGTGGTGGCGCAACCGGCCAGCAGGCCAATCAGCAGGGACACGGGAAACAGGCGCGGCGTCATGCGTTCACTCATTGGGTCTGACCGGGGGTAGAGCCGCTCTGGCGCTGCTGTTGCAGCTGGCGGCGTCGGGCTTCGATGCGTTCGCGGATGGCCCGCATCTGATCGTCGGAGGGGCGTGGAGCTTCCTGTGCGCCATCGCTGCGCTGCGGCGGCACGGTCGGCGGGGGCTGGCCGCCGGGCTGTTGCTCGGGCGGCGCGGCCGGTTGTGGCTGCGGCTGCGGCATCGTCGCGGCGGCATCGGCGGGCGCGCCTACGCCGGGCGCCGGCAACGGCGGGGTGCCAGCGGGCGCACCTCGCGCGGACGCGTTGGCGGTCGGCGGCTGCCCGCCCTGGCCGTTGAACACGTGCAGTTCCAGGGTCTGGGTGCCGCCCGGGCCCTCGATGGTGGCGCTGCGCGGTTGCAGGGCGAGCAGGCGCCAGCCCTTGACCGCCTCGCCGCCGAGCTGCACGCGCACCGAATCCTGCGGGTCCAGGGTCAGTGTGGCCATCTTGAAGTTGTCGGTCAGCAGCACACCGGTCAGGCGCACCGTCGAGGCGGCGCCGCTGCCGTCGTTGCCGGACAGGAAGAACGGATGCGGCAGACGATCTTCGGCGAACACCGGATGCGCGGCGATCTCCGAGTATTTCCCGAACTGCCCCAGTCGCTCGGGCGCCGGTGCCGGCAGCGTGGGCAGGCGCTGCACCAGTGCCGGATCGTCCGGCAGCAGCTCCACGCGCTTGCCCAGGCCGGCCACGGCCAGGATGCACACCAGCAAGGCCCAGCCCACCACGGTGGCCAGCAGCCAGGTCCTCAGACCGATCAGGTCAAGACGCATCGCTGGCCTCCGTAGTCTCGGCGGCAGCCGGCGCGGCCTCGGTGTTCAACGGCGCAGCGCTGGCGCCCGGGCGCAGATAGCCGGCCAGTTCGAACGCGATATCCAGGCCGTTGCCGCTTTCGTTGGGCGAGAGCTGGTAGCGCTGCGCCATCACGTTGAGATTGTCCACGAACAGGCGCGGGCTGCCGTTCTCCAGGCTGTACAGCACCGAGGCCAGCTCCGGTGTGCCGCAGCGCAGGCGCACCTGCACCGCCACGCGGGTGAAGCGGCCCTTGCTTTCCGGCTGCAGCGGCGAACGGTTGCTGATGGCGCAACTGCGGTTGCCGGGGCTGGCTTCCACCACGGCGCGCTCCAGCCGTTGCACCAGCCCGGCCGAGGCCAGCTCGGCGGAGGTTTCCGGCAGGAACCCCGGCCGGCTCTCCAGGGTCTGGCGTGCCTGTTGCAAGCGCTGGCTGACCTGCGGCGCCTGCTGCAATTGCACGCGCACACGCAGCTCGCGTTCGCGTAGTGCCTGCAGTTCGTCCTGTGCGGCGATCATCGGCTGGGTGAACCACGGATGCACCAGCACCAGATAGGCCACGCCGAGGACCAGCAGCAGCAGGCCCAGAGCGATCCAGCGATCGCGCTTAACGCTGCGCGGCATCGGCGGCCTCCTTCGCATCCGGGCCGACCAGTTCGGCGGTGATGGTGAAACGATCGACGTTGCGGCCGGCATCGCTCTGCAGCACGCCGGTCAACGACGGCGTGCGCCACAACGGCGAGCCTTCCAGCCGCCGTACCAGCGAGGAAGCCTCGTTGCTCAGGCCGATCAACTGCAGTTGCCCGCCTTCGACCGAGAATTTCTCCAGATAGGTGCCGCCCGGCAACCGCCGGCTCAGTTCGTCCCAGATCTCCACCGAGGTCGGGCGCGTGGCGCGTTGCTGCTGGAAGAACGTGGCGCCCTCCACCAGGTCCATCAGTTGCTGGCGTTCGGCAGCCACCTGCCGCGCGCGCGCAGCGTTGGACTGCACCTTGGCGCGCAGCTCGTCGGCGGCCTGCCGGCGGTTGTCCAGCAGCAGCCAGCCGGCCACCGCCAACAGCACCAGCGCGGTGGCCGAGAGCAGCAGGTTCCAGCGCTGCATCGGGTCGCTGCGGCGCAGCCGGCGCGCCGGCGGCAGCAGGTTCACCCCCAGCGGCGCGCCCTGCGCATCGGCCACGTCGATGCCGGACAACGCGGTCGCCCAGGCATCGGGCACGCCGGCCTCGCCATCGATCATGCGCCGCGGCACCACCACCAGTTCGGCATCGAGCTGGCCGTCTTCGCGCACATCGAGCACGCGCGCATCGAAATACACCTGATCGGCAGTGAACGGGGTCTGCCGGTCGATCTCGAAGCGCGCCACATCCTGCAGGCGCGCCGCAGCCGCAGCCGGCAACCGCAGTGGACGCCGCAACGCCTGCGCCGCCGGCAGCAGCCAATGCCGCGGCAGGCCGTCCAGCGCGGTCGGCAGCACGCTGTTGACCTCGTGCGGCTGCACCGGCCACGGCAGGCTGGCGATCGTCTCGCGGCTCTGATCGCGCTGACGCAGCAGCTGCAGACTGTCGCCGTCGAGCTGCAACAGCAGGCGCGCCTGCGACAGACCCAGCTGCCACTGCCAGCGCTGCGGCAGCCACGCCAGCAGCGATTGCTGCCACCAACGCCAGAAGCCGCCGGCGCCCGGCATGGCGCGTACGCCGATACGACCCAAGGTGTCCCGCCATGCGGTCATTGCACTGCTGCTCCCTCTTCCCAACGCAACACGGTATAGGCCGACCCCGGTAACGCGGACGCGCTGATGGACACGACCGCCCGCAACACTGCCTCGCGTCCCTGACTCAGTCGCGCCCGGCTCTCGATACTATAAGTGTCAGAGCCACCGACCGTCGCCTCGCTACCCGGCAAACCCAGCGGCGCGTCACGCTGCGCCAGCAGCTGCCGTGCGTCCAGGCCCATCGCCGTCAACACCGGGCCCGGCGCGAAGCGCGCTTCCGGACGCGAGCGACCGCTGTACAAGGTGAGGTTCGGCAGCAGCTTGCGATACAGCTCGCCATCCATGCCCAGCACCAACCGCAATTCGCCCAGGGTTTCGAACGGGCTGTCCTTGGCGCCATAGGGTAGGCCCGCATCGGCGTAGTCGCGATCTTCCGCGCCGCCGCCGGGCTGGCTCAACGAATCGCCATCGCGCCAATCGACGATGGCGCCGGCGATGCGCGTGTCGCGGCCTTGCTCGCCATCCACCGCACGCACCAGCGCGGCGAGCAATGCCGGCTCGGCCATGTTCAGATCCACCTTGCCGCTTTCGTCGACGATGCGGATCTCCACGCTGGCCTGGTCCATCTGCCAACGATAACGCCGGCCGTCTGCGCGCCAGCGCGCCTGGGTATCGGCGCTGCGCAAGCGGAACAGCGCGTACTCCAGGCCGGCGCGCGCGTATTCCTGCGCCTGCGCGCCATTGCGCAGCATGTTGCCCTGCAGCGCTTCCACGCGTGCGGTCAGCGCGAACGCACCGATCATCGCGGTGAGCAACGCGATCAACCACAGCACCAGCACCAGCGCTGCACCGCGCATCGCGCTCATTGCCCGGCTCCCGGGTTGCTGGATTGCGGCAACGCCACCACCAGCGGCGGCCAGGCCGTATCGTCGCTGCGGATCTCGATGCGCACCAGCAGGGGAAGACGGTCGTGCCATTCCCATTGCGGCAACCAGGCGCTCAGGCGTCCGTTCTGCGGATCCATGCCGCGATAGCGAAAGCTCACCTGCTGCACGCCATCGGTCAGTGTCTCCGGCGGCAATGCCTTGCCTTCTTCGATCGACTTGCCCGATTGCAACATGGTCAGCGCAATCTGCAGGCTGCGCCGCTGCCCGTCACCGGCCACCGACAGATCGTGCAGGTAGGGGCCGCCGCGGCCCAGGTAGTCCGGCACGTCGGCGGCAAACCGCATGCGCTGCGGTTCGCCGACGAACAGCATCGGCTGCTGGCTTTGCGGATCGATGCTCATCGCCAGCGGCAACGCGGCGGCCAGCCGCCGGCGCAGGAACTCCTCGACCGCGCGCATGCGCTCGCTGCGTTGGGCGATGGCTTCGCCGCGCTGGCTCACCGCGCTGGCCGAGCGCAAGGTGGCGAAGGCCAGCGCCAGCCCGCCGACCAGCAGCATGGTGGCCAGCAGCACTTCGATCAGGGTGAAGCCGGCGCTGCGCGCACGCGTCATAGCGCGCTGTCCTGCGCGGTGGGCGCAACCAGCCGCAAGGTGCGCCACTGCAGCTTCTGGCTGGGCGCCTCGCCCCAACGCACCACCAGGGTCAGTTGCAGCAGCCGGTTCGCGCCGGGGGCCACCGGCGCCTGCGGGTTGCGGCGCGGCTCCTCGTACGGGCGCACGTCCATCGACCAACGGAAATGCCCGTTCTCGAAGCTGCCCTGCTGCTGTTCGGGCACCAATGGCTTCTCCATGCCTTGCGCAGCCAGCAGCGATTGCGCGTGCAGCGTGGCGCGCGTGCCTTCGTCGGCCGCACGCACCTGACGTGCGGCACCGGACAACGATCCCAGCAACAGACTCAGCGCCAGCGCGAGCAAGGCGAAGGCCACGATCACCTCGATCAGGGAGTAGCCGCGTTGTCGCCTCATGGCGCGGGCGTCCGCAACGGACCGGAACGCACTTCACCGGTGATCCAGCCCACGTCCACGCGCCAGCGCGCGTCCTTGACCTGCAGATCGATCCGCCCGCCGGTGGAAGCGCCATCGGGAAAGAACTGGATCGCTCCCTGATCCTGCCGCGACTGCACCTGGCGCGCACCGGTGAAGCGCACGTCCAGCGAAGACGGCAGATCGCCATGATGACCGCCGGGCGCTTCCCAGCGGCGTTGCATCGGATCGATCAGAAACCGCTGCGGAGTGCCGGTGGCGATGGCCTGGGTGCGCGTGTAACGCAACTGCGAGGCGATCGCCTTGCCGGCGGTGCGCAGGCGCATGCCGTCGATGCCGCCGTTCAGGGCGGCCGCCGCCAGCACGCCGGCCATGGCGACCAGCGCGATCACCAGCAGCATTTCCAGCAACGAGGTGCCGCGCGCGCGTCTGCGGCCGGGGCCGAACACTGCGGGAGGGCAACGCAACGGCGGACGCGCACGGCACATGGACGCGGCTTATTGGTACTTGATGTCCGCGTCGTAGCTGCTGCCGCCGGGGCGCCCGTCCTTGCCCAGGCTGATCAGGTCGAACGGCTGCCCATCGCCCGGCACGCGGTATTCGATGGTGTGGCCCCACGGATCGTTGAGTTCGACCGGCTTGGCGTACGGGCCCAGCCAGCCGCTGCTGCCGCCGGGCTGGGTGACCAGATCGTCGAGCTTGCTCGGCAGCTTGCCGGTGTCCAGCTGGAAGTTTTCGATCTTGCCGGCCAGGGTCTGGATCTGCGACTTGGCCAGATTGGCCTTGCCGCGATCGGCACCGCCGAGCACGCGACTGCCGACCAGGGTGAGCACCGCACCGATCAGCACGATGACGATGATGATTTCCAGCAGGCTCATACCGGCCTGGCCTGCACGCGACGGACTGCGGGTGATGGAACGCTTGATCATGAACGATTTCCTTGCACGTCGATGAAGAATGCTGCCGCCAATACAAGACAGGGCGACCAGAGCAATGGTTCCCGCCCATGCACAGGACGGTCGCCGAAAAAATGGGGCACCATCGTCGGCCGCTGCCTGTGGCCGGCGCGGCGCAGCGCACGCGCGCCAGCATGCCGCATGGCGATCGCGCTGCCCACAGCGACATCGCAGCCGCGCACTGCGCGTGCCTGCAGGTCGGCCGCGCCGCCGCGACTAGCCGATGGCATTGGTGAGGTCATACAGCGGTACCAGCACCGAAATGATGACCAGGCCCACCACCGAGGCCAGCACCAGGGTGATCAGCGGCACCAGCGCGGCCAGCGCGCGATCGATGGCCTGCGCGGTTTCCAGTTCGAACGTGTCAGCGGTCTTGAGCAGCATGGTATCCAGCGCGCCGGATTCCTCGCCGACCTGGATCATCTGCAGCGCCAGCCGCGGAAAGCGCTTGCCGCGCGCCAGCGACATCGACAGGCCATGGCCGTTCTTGACGTCGTCGGCAGCGGCAGCAACGTCGTCGACCAGGGCGGTATTGGACATCACGTTGCGCGCGATGCCGATCGCCGCCAGCAACGGCACACCATTGCGCAGCAAGGTCCCCAGGGTGCGCGTGAGGCGTGCGGTTTCCAGCCGCGCGATCAGGCTGCCGACCACCTTCTGGCGCAACAGCCATTCGTCCAGCGCCGCCCGAAACGCCGCATTGCGTCGCTTGCGATCCAGCCACAGTCCCAGCATGCCCGGCACCACCACCAGCACGATCCACCAGTCGCGCACCAGCAGCCCCACGCTCAGCACCGCCTGGGTGAACCAGGGCAACGCCACATCCAGGCTTTCGTACATCTGCGCGAACTGCGGCACCACGTAACCGAGCAGGAACAGCAGCGCGCAACCCACCACCGCCAGCAGGATCGCCGGATAGATCAAGGCGTTGATGACCTTGCCCTTGAGCGCGCGACTGCGTTCCAGGTAATCGGCCAGCCGCTGCAAGGTGTCCTGCATGCTGCCGCCGGCCTCGCCCGCGCGCACCATGTTGATGTAGAGCTTGGAAAACAGCCCGTGCTGGCGTTCCAGCGCCGAGGACAGCGGCGCACCGCCGCGCACGGTGTCGCGGATGTCGCCGATCACCCGCCGGCTCTTGTCGTCCTCGGGCAGGTCCATCAGGATCGACAGGGCGCGGTCCAACGGCTGCCCGGCACCGATCAGCGTCGCCAGTTGTTGGGTGAACTGCACCAGCGCAGCATTGTCGAATGGCTTCTTGCGCAGCAGCATGCGCAGCGAGGGCGAATCGTTTTCGCCGGTGGCCAGGCGGGTTTCCACCGGCAGGTGGCCCTGTTCCTGCAGGCGCAGCGCCACCTCGGCATCGCTGGCCGCTTCCATCTGGCCATCGAGCATTTCGCCGTGCGCGTCCAGCGCTTTGTAGCGGTAGAGGGGCATCAGGGCGAGCCGGGACCGGGGACCGGGGACCGGGGACCCGGGAAAAGCTGTTCACTGCCGCACTGAAACTTGGCAGCGCGATGGTCAGCGAATACAACGTACCCCGCAGCGCCATTGCCTCGGCTGTTCCCGGGTCCCCGGTCCCCGGTCCCCGGTCCCGGCACCATCCTCACGCATCCTCCGTGACGCGCAGTACTTCCTCGATGGTGGTTTCGCCGCGCAGGGCCTTGGCCAAGCCGTCTTCGTACATGGTGCGCATGCCCGCCTGGCGGGCGAGTTGTTCGATCTCGCCCATGCCGGCGCGACGCATCACCGCACGGCGCAGTTCGTCGTTCATCACCAGGAATTCGACGATGGTGGTGCGGCCCAGATAACCGGTCGGCGCGGCGGCCGACGGGCGCGGGCGATACAGGAAGATCTCGCCCTCCGGCTGCAGGCGGCGCAGATCGAACTTCTCGATCTCCTCCGGCGCGGCGGCGTAGCGTTCGGCATTGGCCAGATCCAGCTTGCGTACCAGCCGCTGCGCCAGGATGCCATTGATGGTGGAGGTCAGCAGGTAATCCTCCACCCCCATGTCCAACAGGCGGGTGATGCCGCCGGCGGCGTTGTTGGTGTGCAGCGTCGAGAGCACCAGGTGGCCGGTGAGCGCGGACTGGATGGCGATGCGCGCGGTTTCCAGATCGCGCATTTCGCCGATCATGATGATGTCCGGATCCTGGCGCACGATGCTGCGCAACGCATTGGCGAAATCCAGCCCGATCTGCGGCTTGGCCTGGATCTGGTTGATGCCTTCGATCTGGTATTCCACCGGATCTTCGACGGTGATGATCTTGACGTCGGCGGTATTGAGCTGGCTCAGTGCGGTATACAGCGTGGTGGTCTTGCCCGAGCCGGTGGGGCCGGTGACCAGCATGATGCCGTGCGGCTGCTCCAGCACCTTGCGGAACTGCGGCAGGAATTCTTCGGTGAAGCCGAGCTTGTAGAAGTCGAACACCACCGTTTCGCGGTCGAGCAGACGCATCACCACGCTTTCGCCATGCGCGGTCGGCACGGTGCTGACGCGCAGGTCCAGTTCCTTGCCCTGTACGCGCAACATGATGCGTCCGTCCTGCGGCAGGCGGCGCTCGGCGATATTGAGCTTGGCCATGATCTTGATGCGGCTGATCACCGCGGCGGTCAGCTTGGCGGGCGGGCTTTCGCCCTCCACCAGCACCCCATCCACGCGGTAACGCACCTTGAGCCGGCTTTCGAACGGTTCGATGTGGATGTCGGAGGCGCGCAGCTCCACCGCGTGCTGGATCACCAGGTTCACCAGGCGGATCACCGGCGCTTCGGAGGCCAGATCGCGCAAGGCTTCGATATCGTCGCTGCTGTTGGCATCGCCATCGGCGGTTTCCACGATGGTGCCCATCGCGCTGCGGCCCTGGCCATACCAGCGCTCGATCAGGTCGTCGATTTCCGAACGCAGACCGACCTGCAGGAACAGTGCACAGCCGGTGGCCAGACGCACTGCGTCGACGGCGTAATCGTCGTATGGGTCGGCGATCCACAGATCCAGCCGGCCATCGCGTTCGCCCACCGGGCACAGGTGGAATTGCTTGAGGAAGCGCAGCGACAGCCCCTGCACTTCGGGCAGCATCTCCGGCGGGGTATCGCCGAGTTGGCGCGCATCCATCAGCGGCAGGCCAAGCACATCGGCGCAGGTTTCCGCATGATCGCGCTCGGACACCAGGCCCAGGCGGCCCAGCAAGGCCAGCAGCCCCATCCCCGATTCGGCCTGCAGCTGACGCGCGCGCAACAGATCGGTGTCCTTCAGACGACGGCGTTCAAGCAGCGCTTCGACGATGCGCGTCTCCGCGCTTCGATGCTCAATTGGATCGACGGCAACCGCGTTCACACTCGTCTCCACTGGTCCGGCGCCGACTGTAGCAGTTTGCCGCGACGATCAAGCGCGCGTCGTTCGATCACCCTGAAAAACGATGCCCCCGGTGATTGGCCGGGGGCATCGGTCACACTATTGCTCGAGCTTACTGTCGCGCGACGAGCGTCACCTTCGCATAGTCCATCGCGCCGACCAGCTTGATGTAGTAGGTCCCTGCCTTGGGCGCAGTGAAACGGACGGTTTCGCTGTTGCCGGGACGGGTCGACTTGGCATCGAAGCTGGTGTTGCTGGGCTCGGCTTCATGGCTGACATAGACCGACACGTCGCCGGTGCCGCCATAGGTCATGAAACTCAGCACCGCACCGGCCTTGGCTTCGAAACTGTATAGCGTGGAACTGGCGTAGTCGCCGCTCAGGCCGGTCAGCGGCACCTTGTTGGTCAGGGCGATGGCGGTCGGTGCGCAGCTCTCGGTCTCCGGATCGCAGGGCTCTTCCAGTACCGCTTCCAGTGCGGCCTTGGCATCGACGATGCCGCTGCCGATCGGCGTTGCGCTGGGCGGGGTCACCGGAAAACGGCGGCTGGTCTGCTTGAGCAGGGCTTCCACCGCGGCCGGCGTCAACGGACCTTCGCCCAGACCGATCGCTGCGCTCTGCACCAGGGCCACGATGCCGGCCACGTGCGGCGATGCCATCGAGGTGCCCCCCAGCCCCAGGTAGGTGTAGGAACCGGACGTCGGCGTGGTGGCGCCGGTGTAGCCTGCCTGCCAGACATAGCCGCCCGGATTGCCGTCCACGCTGCCGCCGCCGCCAGGACCGGACAGATCGACCTTGCTGCCGTAGTTGGAGTAGTAGGCGATGCCGCCAGTGATACGGGTCGCACCCACCGTGATGGTGTTGTTGCAGCTGGCCGGCGAGTAGTCAGCCGCGTCGTCGCTGCTGTTGCCGGCCGCCACCACCACGGTGGTGCCGCGCGCGACCGCGCCATTGATCGCCAGCTGGGTGGCCGCATCGCAGGCCCCGCCACCGCCCAGGCTCAGGTTGATCACTTCGGCCGGATTGGTGTTGGCCGGGATCCCCTGCACCGTGCCGCCGGAGGCCCACACGATGGCATCGGCGATATCGGAGGTGTAACCGCCGCAGCGGCCGAGCACGCGCACCGGCAGCACGGTCGCCCTGGGCGCCACGCCGGCCATACCGACGCTGTTGTTGGTCGCCTCGGCCACGGTGCCGGAGACGTGGGTACCGTGCCAGGAGCTTTCCTGTGCCACCGAACCGGGGTAGCAGACATTGTCGGCCTCTTCCCAATCGCCGTAGTCCAGCGCGCCGGGAACCCGGGCATCGGTCGGACGGCGCGAGATTTCGGCATCGGAGATGAAATCGTAGCCTTGCAGCAGATTGCCGGCGAAGTCCGGATGGCCCGGCAGGATGCCGGTATCCAGCACCGCCACCACCACGCCCGCACCCTGCGACAGATCCCATGCCGCCGGCGCATTGATGCCGCCGGTGGGGTTGCTCAGGTGCCACTGGTACTGCGCGTACAACGGGTCGTTGGGAACCAGCTGCGGGCTCACGTCGGTGGCGGCCACGCTCTTCCGAATTTCCACCGGACGCAGCATGCGATCGATCTGCACATCGGCCACGACAGGATCGTTCTTCAGCTCCACCACCACCTTGTCCACCTGCGCGGGGGTCAGGGTACTGGACAGCTTGATCAGGTCCGAACCGATTCCCAGCTTGCGCACATAGGTCGCCTTCGCGGCGGCAGCGGCGCTGCGTGCGCCCGATGCGGCACCGACGCGGCCGACGGCGGCCTGCACGGCACTCAGCTTGCTGTTGCGATCGGTCGCGGCGGCCGAATCGTCCTTGTAGCGCACGATCAGGCGGCTGCTGAAGGCGGCACCGGCAGGGGCTGCCTGGGCCGGTTCCTTGACCAGCAGCTTGGGCGCCGCGGCCAAGGTGCCGGAAGCACCGAGGGCCATCATCAGAATGGCGCCGGTCAGCGGAGTGAGGCGGAAAGTCTTGTCGATCACGGTGAAGTCCTCTTCGTGTTTTTCGTCAATCAGGCTTGGAGCAGCGTCGAAAACGCAGCGCAGCCGTGGTACGGCCCGCTGCCTCTTGTCGATCGCTCCTGATACGGCCATCCCTGCATGCGGATCCGTTGGCTGGCCTAGCCACGGTCCCTGCCCGCCCCCTCAGGCCCTGCCCTGCCGCGACGGCGCGCAACCGCGCCGTCGCGTTGATGCAACCGCGCTTACCAACCGAAACCGGCACCCACGCCGATGGAACGGTCATCGCCACTGAGCGCACCGCCCACGGTCAGGGTGGCGCGCGGGCTGATCGCACGCTGGTAGCCCACCGACAGCGCCGATTCGCCGTTCTGGAAGCCGACGCCGGCACCGATGCGGTTCTGCGATGCGATGCCCGCCACGCTGGCGGACATGTTCAACATCGCCGAGCTCATCGCGCCCTGGCGGTCCAGACGACGGTTCTGCCGACGCAGACGGTCTTCGATATCGCCCTGGTAGCTCTGGAAGCTGTCGGCCATCGCGCTGTAGCGGCTGTCGGTGTAGCTGTTGGCCGCGGCGACCCCGCTGTCCAGTTGCCCCTTGTTCACCGCATCGGTGGCGCGCGTTCCGGCGGCCACATTGGCCACCTGACGCTCGCCGCCCACACTCCCCACCGACACCGTGTTGGCGCGGTCGGCGACCGAACCCTGGCCCAGCGCCACTGCACCCTGCGCGGTGGCGCGCGCGCCCTGGCCGATGGCCGTGCCCGATGCCGCTGCGACCTGCGCGCCTTCGCCCAGCGCCACCGCATTGGTCGCCGCTGCCGCGATCTGCGTGTTGGCGCCCACCGCGGTGCTGCCATCGGCGTTGACGCGCGCATTGCTGCCGATCGCCGTGTCGTTGGGACCATGCGCGTAGGCGTTGTTGCCGATGGCGGTGCCGGTGACGTGATTGGCGACCGCCGCGTTCCCCACCACCGTGGGCGTGGCGGCCGGCGTGATCGCACCCACCACCGCCGCAGTCGGCGTGCCCTGCACGCCGGCCGAGACATTGCTGACCGGGGTGGAGACAGGCGCAACCGGCACGCCCGTATTGCTCGGCGGCGTCGGGCGCGGCGCCATGGCGACAGACCGCCCATCGAGTTCGCTGACCCTGCTGTCCAGCGCAGTCAGCGCCGCACCCACGTTGTTGTAGCTGGCACCCTGGATCACGTAGGTCGGCGCCACGAAGACGCCTTGCGCACCGATCGCCGCACCGCCGCCGAGGAAGCTGGCCGCATTGCTCAGCGACTGGAACAACTGGCCGCCGTTGATCGCATCGGTACTGGCATCGGCGATCGCACCGGCGCCAACGTTGACGATACGCCGCGTCGCCGGGCCACCGCGGCCATTGCCGCTACCGACCGACACCGTATTGGCATCATAGGTCCGCGACCCCGAGCCCAGGGCCACCGAATCGGCGCCGCTGGCACCGGCATTTGCGCCTAGGGCCACGGCATTGCTGCCGCTTTCGCGCACGAACGAGTTGTAACCCAGCGCAACGCCGTTCTCGCCGATCGAATTGGTCTGGCGGCCCATCGCGGTGCTGTTGATGCCGCTGGCGCTGCTGTCCACGCCCATCGCACTGGCACCGGTGGCCGAAGCCCGGCTGCCGGACGCGATGGCCACGCTGCGTGCGCCGGTCGCTGCAGCCCCGGAACCTGCGGCCGTGCTGCGCTCGCCGTTGGCGGTGGCCACGGCATCGCCGGTGGTCTTGAACATGCTGCTGGTGGTCTGCACATCGGCCGACAAGGCATCCAGCTGGCCCTTGTTGACCGCATCGGTCGCCGCCTGGCCATCGCTGACGTTGACGATGCGGCGCGTCGCCGGACCGCCGCGCCCATTGCCGCTGCCGATCGACACCGTGTCGGCCTCGTAGGTCCGCGAACCCGCACCCAGCGCCACCGAATTGGCACCGGTGGCACCGGCGTTGGCGCCCAGGGCCACGCCATTGACCGCGCTCTGGCGCACGAACGAGTTGTAGCCTACCGAGACCGCGTTCTCGCCGATCACGTTGACCTGCCGGCCGACGCCCGTGCTGTTGATACCGGTGGCCGATCCGTCCACACCGATCACGCTCGCACCGACCGCGTCGGCGCGGCTGCCTCCGCCGACTGCCAGCGTGTTGTCGGCCAGCGCGGCCGCGCTCTGTCCCAGCGCGCTTGCGTTGGCGCCATCGGCGTACGAGTTCCAGCCGATCGCCGTGGTGTAGTCGTCGGTGGCCCAGGCGCCCGCGCCGAACGCAGCGGCGCCGGTGCCGGAGGCACGCGCAGGAATGAAACCGCCGAACGTGCTGCCGCCCACCGCCACGCTTTCCGCACCGGTCGCTTCGCTGAACTCGCCCACGGCCACGGCGCTGACGCCTGCCGCCCGCGCCGAGGCACCCACCGCAGTGCTGTAATCGCTCAATGCCTCCGCGCCGTAACCCAGTGCCGAGGAAAGCCTGCCGGTGGATTGGCTGTAACCGCCGAACGCGGCGCTGGCCACGCCCGACGCGGTACCGCGGAAGCCCACCGCCGTGGCCTGGTTGTCGGACGCCACCGCCTCGCTGCCCAGCGCCGTGGTGTAGGTGGACACGGCCTGTGCACCGGCACCATTGGCGGTGGCGCCGATGTCGCTGGCCTGCGCGTTGCTGCCGACGGCGCTGCTGTTCTCGCCCAGGGCCTGGGCATTGCTGCCCACCGCCGCGCTGCCGGCACCATTGGCCAGTGCGCTCACGCCCAAGGCGGTACTCGCATCGGCCACTGCCTGGGCACCGGAGCCCAGTGCGGTGCTGCGGTCGCCGATCGCGTTGGCACCCTCGCCTGCCGCCAGTGCGTTGTCGCCCTCGACATAGGCGCCGGCATCGCTGTCGTCGCTGCCGCTGGCCTGGAAGTACTTGCTGGTGGCCTGGCCGGCTTCGGCCACGGCATTGAGCTGATCCAGGTTCACCGCATCGGTACCCTGCGTGCCGGCGGCCACGTTGGTGATCTGACGCTCGTTGCCGGCACTGCCCACCGACACCGCGAAGTCGCGATCGGCCACCGAATCGGCGCCCAGGGCCACGCTGCCTTCGCCCGAGGACTCGGCGAAATTACCCAGTGCGGTGCTGTTGAGGCCCGGCGCCCACGCCGCGCCACCGACTGCGGTGGAGAAATCGCCGGAGGCTTCGGTCGGCAACAGGCCGAGCAAGGCGCCGCCGACCGACACGCTGTTGTAGCCACTGGCCACGCTGCCCTGGCCTGCCGCGATGCTGTAGGCGCCGGTGGCGCTGGCATCGCCGCCCACGGCGACCGCGCTGGAGCCGCTGGCAGTGCTGAAGTTACCCAGGGCCGTGCTGTTGAAACCGCTGGCGGTGGAGTAGCCGCCCAGTGCGGTGGAATAGTTGGCGGTGGCCTCGGCGCCGAAACCGAATGCAGCAGCGCTGGTGCCGTTGGCGACGCTTTCCGCACCGACCGCAGTGGCCGATTCGCCATTGGCGCTGGCGAAATACCCCACCGCGGTGGATTCGCTGCCCTCGGCCTCGCTCAACGCGCCGGCAGCCAGCGAACCGTCGCCATAGGCGCCGGCCGCCGCACCCAGCGCGGTGCTCTGCGCACCGGCCGCTTCGCTTTCCCCGCCCACCGCCACGGCGTAGTCGCCGCCGGCCTGGCTGAGCGCGCCGTTGGACACGCTGCTGAAACCGCTGGCAACGGCGTTGTAGCCGGCCGCGCTGGCGTATTGCGCACTGGCGCTGGCACCGCTACCGATCGCCACCGCACCGATGGCAGTGGCCTGGCTGCTGGCGCCGAAGGCGCTGCTGTAATCGCCGTCCGCCGTCGCGTCGGAACCGGACGCCGTCGCATCCTCGCCCTGCGCCACGGCCGTGCCTGCGCCGGTGCCGGCATACAGGCGCGCGGTATTTTCGGCAGCGCCAGCCACGGCATTGAGCTGGTCCAGGTTCACCGCATCGGTACCTTCGGTACCGGCCGCCACGTTGGTGATCTGACGCTCGCCGCCGACCGTGCCCACCGACACCGTGTTGGCGCGATCGGCGAGCGAGCCTGCGCCCAGCGCGACGCTGTTGTCGGCAGGGGTGTACGCATCGCTGCCGAGGCTGACGCTCTGCGCGCCCGAAGCGTTGGATTGCCAGCCCAGCGCGACGCTCTCGTCGCCACCCGCGTAGGATTGGCCGCCAAGCGACGTGGCGGCCTGGCCAGCCGCGACTGCATAGGTGCCCACAGCGATCGACGCGAGGTTGGTTGCAGACGCATTCGCGCCCAGCGCCGTGCTGTCATCGCCGTAGGCGACACTTTCGGTACCGATGGCGGTGCCACCGTTACCCCACGCCACACTGGCAAGGCCCAGCGCGGTCGACGCGGTCCCGTTGCCGATGCTGTCGTAGCCGATCGCCGTTGCACCGCGCTCATTTGCGACGCTGTAGCCGCCGACGGCAGTGCTGGAAGCTCCCAGTGCCCTGCTGTCGGCACCGAGCGCGGTAGCGTGGATACCGCTGGCGCTGCTGTAGGCCCCCACCGCCGTGGCGTAGACGTCGCTGGCGCTAGCGTAGCTGCCAACGGCTGCGGCACCCGTCGCAGCGGCCTGACTGCTTGCACCGAATGCAATGCTTTCGTCGCCCGACACGTTGCTGGAGGCGCCCAGCGCAACGCTGTCGGTGCCGCCGGCATTGCTCTGCGCACCGATCGCGATCGCACGTTCGCCGCCACTGAAGGTGGTGTTACCGATCGCAATGGAGCCCGTACCACCGGCACCCGTACTGAAGCCCAGCGCCACGCTGCCCTCGCCGTACGCGGTACTCTCCGCACCGACCGAGGTGCTGGTGTCGCCCCATGCCACGCTGGCGAAGCCCAACGCGGTGGATTCGAGCCCGTTGCCGATGCTTTCGAAACCGATCGCGGTGGCGCCGCGGCCTTCGGCCACGCTGGTGCTGCCGACCGCCGTGCCATAGAAGCCCGACGCCGTGCTGTCCGCGCCCAGCGCGGTGGCGTAGCGATCGCTGGCGATGCTGTTGAAGCCCACCGCGGTGGCATTGTTGAAATTGGCCACCGCACCGCTGCCGACGGCGGTGGTGTTGATGTCCGATGCAATGCTGCTGGAACCCAGCGCAGTGCTGTAATCGCTCAGCGCCGACGCGTTGGAACCGGCCGCCACGCTGTCGACACCTTCGGCAAGCGCACTGCCGTCGCCGGTGGCAGCGAAGCTGCGGGCCGTGGCCGAGGCCACATCGGACACCGCGGTGAGCTGCTGCAGGTTCACCGCGTCGGTGTCCTCGGTACCGGCAGCGACGTTGGTGATCTGACGCTCGGCGCCGGCTGCGCCCACCGACACCGTATCGGCGCGGGTGGCCACCGAATTGGCGCCCAGCGCCACCGAGTTTGCGCCGCGCGCGGTGCTGTAGCTGCCCAGTGCGGTACTCAAGTCGCCGCTGGCCCAGGATTCCGGGCCTATCGCCGTGGCCTGCTCACCCGGCGCGTAGGCGAAGTAACCCACGGCGGTGGCGTTGGTCCCCGACGCTTCGCTCAGCGTACCGGTCGCCGTCGTGTTGGTGCCCGAAGCGATCGCGCCGGCGCCCAGCGCCGTCGACGCTTCGCCGCTGGCCTGGGTCTGCACGAAGAAGCCCAGCCCTGGAATCAGATCAACCGGACCGCCCACTGCGGTGCTGCTGGTACCGCTGGCGCTGGTCTGGGTGCCGACGGCAGTGGCGTAGTCGCCGCCGGCATTGGCCACCGCACCGAAGGCGGAGGCTTGCGCGCCAGCGGCATAGGCGCCGACACCAAAGGACGATGCTGCAAAACCGTCGGCGCTGGCGCTGGCACCGACCGCAGTGCCGCCTACCCCGGCGCTAGTGGCACCGGTGGTCACGGGCACGCCGCCGTTGGTGACCAACGGCTCGCCGTCTGCATTCACCGCCGCGCCGCCAACGGCCACGCTGGCCGGGCCGTTGGCCTGTGCGTTGTGGCCGAACGCCGCGCTGTTCTGTCCGGCCGCCAGCGCGTTGGCGCCCACGGCGGTGGCATTTTCCGCCACGGCATTGGCACCGGTTCCCAAGGCGACGGTCGCCGTGCCGATCGCATTGGCAGCATCGCCTGCAGCCAGCGCGCTGTCGCCTTCGACATAGGCGCCAACGCTGTCCTGACCCGCGCTTGCCTTGAAGAACGTAGCGGTGTCTTCAGCCACATCGGCCACGCCCTGCAACTGCGCGACATTCACCGCGTCGGTCGCATTGACACCGGCGGCCAGGTTGGTGATGCGGCGCGTCGCGGGGCCGCCGCGGCCATTGCCACTGCCGATCGACACCACGTCGTCTTCGTGGGTACGCGAGCCTGCGCCCAGCGCGACCGAATTGGCGCCAGTGACGCCGGCATTGGCGCCCAGCGCCACGCCGTTCTCGCCAGCCTGGCGGACGAAGCTGTTGTAGCCGATGGCCACGGCGTTTTCACCAATGGCGTTGGTCTGGCGACCGATCGCGCTGCTGTTCACACCGGTGGCGCTGCTGTCGGCGCCAGTTGCGACCGCGCCGGTGGCGCTGGCACGGCTGCCGGCACCGATGGCGGTGGCCTTGCCGGCAGGTGCAGAGGCGCCACGGCCGACTTCGACCGATTGCGCAGCGGCATCGATGGGGGCGACGAGTCCTGCGCTACCCAGCGCCAGGGCGATTGCGGCAGTCAGTGCCAGGCTGTGCCGGCGGTCGATGAGCGAGGCCTGAGCGACTGCTCCAGGGCTGTCGCCGCTGGCCAATTCCGAGGCCACGGTCCACACGCCCAACGATTTGTTCCAGACCTTGCGATAAATCCGATTCATCGACTACGACTCCTGAGTTGTTGGGACTGGTTAGTGACAAACCCCCACCATCGAGCGGCCGACCGCACCGTGCGATTCCCCGTGGTTGCTGGCGCTATGGACCTGCCGGCGGGTGGAAGTTGTACCTGCACCCTGGATAGTCAAAAAGTGAACGCTACCCAACCATAGAGCTGCGCGAAGTGTTAACAGCCGCCAAATCAGGCGTCAAGTTTTTGACAGGAAGCGAAGATAAGCGTGCTTTTTGTCACACTTCGGCTTGCTTTTATTATTTTTTTGATAATTCTTTGGAAAACAGAGACCTACGTCGTGTCTCATGAGACATTTTCGGACTGAATAGCTGTGCCCGCTGCGGACAAAAAGAGTCCGCCGACAGGACGCCAGCAGGCTGGGTTGCGCAAAACCTTGGTCGGCCGCGGCCGCGTCCAGCGCCACCGTCTTCACGCGTCTGAACTGCCGTCGCCGTATCGCGGGGCGCAGACCCGCGCCAGAGAATCGGCGCGACCCGTGCACAACGTCACGGGCGACGGATCCCTGACGCCATCGGAGCTTCCCCTGCAACGCACCCTGGGCGACCGCTCGACACTGCTGGGGCTCGAGTGAAACGATGAAACGCCGGTGCCGGAACGCCTCGAGGCGCCGCTATGTCCACTGAGGCTGGATTGGCGCGACCACCCGACGTACCGCAACACCTGGCCGCTCGCGTCGAAATCGACACCGCTTAAAATGCGGTGTCGGTAGTGGCATCGAGAGCGACTGACTGCGCGCGCCAGCGGCATTCGTGGCCCCTCCTTCGCGCATTCCATTGCGCAGCGGATCCCGTGTCCAGGTCGCTGCGCACCAACGATCATGGCGCTATCGCTGCAATAGGCACCGCACGTCCCGGGGAGTGCCACTGATTCCTGCCAGCATTGCGCTGCGCACTTGCAGAGTTCCATTCCACCTCTGCGTAGTACGATCGCGCTCGGTGCGATATCGACGCGCCTGCCCAGGCGCCCGGCACCGGCGCTTCGCGATGCGATGCCGGCTCGGATAGTGCCAAGTCCGACAACTCACGTACGCACAGCGGTTTCCAAGGGCGCCTGCACGCTTTCCGCGCTCATTCCAGGGCTTTGCGGCGCACGGGAAGGCCCGGATCGAAGCATTCGATGCGTGATGAATCGAGGCGCCCATCATGCGACACGATCCACTGCCTTGCTTCATCCAGACGCTGGATCGCACGGAAGCCGGCGACCAGAGTCATTAAGAGCGGCTAACAGAACGTAGCGAGCAGTCGTCAGGTGGGTGCAGACGGCGCGGAGCAACCGGAGTGTACAAGTGGTACATGCCGATTCCGAACACCGGCCGCGCCCGCCTGACGGCTGCACAGTAGCTTTGTTAGCTTCTCTAACTTTCATTTGCCATGGATCGCAGACGTAGCCACGCGAGATGATCGCCGCAATATCGCTTTCGTCGCGCTAATTCACGACACCCCCGCGTGCCGGAAGGCACTACTCAGGGACTGCGTGCCGAGCTCGCAAACCGCTTCCTTGTTTCACTGCCGGGGCGTTGGCAGGCCCATGCATGCTGCGCCCTCTCGCGCCATGGCGCCTGCAGGCCGCGGCGCTCGCCAGCGTCCGCAAACGACAACGGCCGGAAGGACGCCCACCCGGCCGTTGCGATCACCATTGTCCGTGCGGCATGTGCGTTCGGATCGCCCGGTCAGCCGCACCACACCCGCGCGTTGCGGAACATGCGCAACCACGGGGATTCTTCCCCCCACTCCGCCGGATGCCAGCTCAGGTTCACCGTGCGCGGCGTGCGCTCGGGGTGCGGCATCAGGATGGTGGCGCGGCCGTCGGTACTGGTCAGGCCGGTGATGCCGTCGGGCGAGCCGTTCGGATTGAGCGGATAGCGCGACGCGACGACACCGTCGCCATCGATATAGCGCAAGGCCACGCGTGCGGCGGCCTGGTCCACGGCGGTATCGAATTCCGCGCGCCCTTCGCCATGCGCCACCGCCACCGGAATCCGCGAGCTGGCCATTCCGCGCAGGAAGATCGACGGCGACTCCACCACTTCCAGCAGCGCGGTGCGCGCTTCGAACTGTTCGCTGCGGTTACGCAGGAAACGCGGCCAATGCTCGGCACCGGGGATGATGTCCTTGAGCTGGCTGAGCATCTGGCAGCCGTTGCACACGCCCAGCGCAAACGTGTCGCTGCGCGCAAAGAACGCGGCGAAGGCGTCACGCAAGGCCGAGCGTTCCAGGATCGAGGTGGCCCACCCGCGGCCGGCGCCCAGCACGTCGCCGTAGCTGAAACCGCCGCACGCAGCGAAGCCGGAAAACTGCGCCAGATCCAAGCGCCCTGCGATCAGGTCGCTCATGTGCACATCGAACGCACGGAATCCCGCACGCTCGAAGTTGTAGGCCATTTCGATCTGCCCGTTGACGCCCTGCTCGCGCAGGATCGCCACCTTGGGCCGCGCGCCGGTGGCCACGAACGGCGCGGCCACATCCTCGGATGGATCGAAGGACAGCGTCGGCCGCAGGCCGGGAGCCTTGAAATCGCGTGCCAGCGCGCGCTCTTCGTCGGCGCTGTCGGGGTTGTCGCGCAACTTCTGCATGGCATGGGTCACCGACCACCACGCGTCGAACAATTCCTCCCAGCGCCATTCGGCCAGCACCCTGCCCTGACCGCTCACCCGCACGCGCGGCGTGCCGGTGGGGCGCGCGATGCGCTGGGCGCATTCGGTCAGCGCATGCCGCTCGACCAGGTCCGCGAACACCGCGCGGTCTTCGCTGGCGATCTGCACGACCGCACCGAGTTCTTCGTTGAACAGGCTGCGGAACGCATCCTCGCCCCAGGCATCGAGCGTGATGTCCAGGCCCTGCCGTGAAGCGAACGCCATTTCGCACAGCGCAGCGAACGCACCGCCGTCGCTGCGATCGTGATACGCCAGCAGCAACCCGCTCTGGCGCGCATCGCGGATCAGCTCGAAGAAGCTGCGCAGCCGCTGCGCATCGTCCAGGTCCGGCACCTCGCCACCGAATGCCGGCAGCGCCGCGTCGTCGGCGTACACCTGTGCCAGCACCGACCCGCCCAGGCGCTGCTTGCCGCCACCGAGCCCGATCAACCACAGCTCGCTCTGTTCGTCGTTGCGCAACAGCGGCGTCAGCTGGGTACGGACATCGCTTACCGGCGCAAACGCACTGATGATCAGCGAGACGGGGGAAACGCTCTTGTGGGTGGTGACGGGACCCGGGTCCCGGGACCCGGGACCCGGAACAGCAGGATCGACGGCGACGGAGGCGCCATCGGCGAGCGACGCAGAATCACGCTCTTGCGTTTGCGGTTGCTTTTCCCGAGTCCCGGGTCCCGGGTCCCGGGTCCCGCCTGTCACCCACTGCGCCTGCATCGACAGCGAATCCTTGCCCACCGGAATGCTCAGCTCCAGCGCCGGGCACAGCTCCATGCCGATGGCGCGCACCGCGTCGTACAGCAGCGCGTCTTCGCCGGCATGACCGGCGGCGGCCATCCAGTTGGCCGAGAGCTTGATGCTGTCCAGCGCCTGCACCGGGGCGGCGCACAGGTTGGTGATCGCCTCGCCGACCGCCATGCGTGCCGATGCCGCCGCATTCAACAACGCCAGCGGCGCGCGCTCGCCGATCGACATCGCCTCGCCTTCGAGGGTCTCGAAACCAGCCAGCGTGATCGCGCAATCGGCCAGCGGCAGCTGCCACGGTCCGATCATCTGTTCGCGTGCGGTCAGCCCCCCCACGCTGCGGTCGCCGATGGTGACCAGAAAACTCTTCGACGCCACGGTGGGATGCGCCAGCACACGCAGGCCGGCCTCGTGCAAATCCAGCCCAGCGGTCTGCAGCACCGGCCACTGCGGCGCGGCCGGATGCACCGTGTCGCGATGCAGCTTCGGCGGCTTGCCGAACAGCACGTCCATCGGCAGGTCGATGGGAAGGCCGGGACCGGGGACCCGGGACCCGGGTCCCGGGACAGCAGGATCGGCGGCGACGGACGCACCACCGGCGGACGAAGCAGAATCACGCTCTTGCGTTTGCTCTTCCCGGGTCCCGGGTCCCGGGTCCCGGGTCCCGAGAGATCCCGTGTCCCGAGTCCCGGCGTCCAACGTCCCATACCCCACCACCAGCCGCTCCTCGGCCGTGGCCACACCCACTGCGGCGAACGGGCAGCGTTCGCGGGCGCAGATGGCGGCGAATTCGTCCAGGCGCGCCTGCGGCACGCCGAGCACATAGCGTTCCTGCGATTCGTTGCACCACAATTCCAGCGGCGACAGCGACGGATCGTCGCTGAGCACGCGGCCCAGGTCGATGATGCCGCCCACCCCCGAATCGTGCAGCAGCTCCGGAATGGCGTTGGACAGGCCGCCCGCACCCACGTCGTGGAACCAGCGGATCGGGTTGTCGCCCCCTAGCGCAACGCAGCGGTCGATCACCTCCTGGCAGCGGCGTTCCATTTCCGGGTTCTCGCGCTGCACGCTGGCGAAATCCAGCGCCTCGGCGCTGTCGCCGGCGGCCACCGAACTGGCCGCACCGCCACCCAGCCCGATCAGCATCGCCGGGCCGCCCAACACGATCACCGCATCGCCCGGCTGCAGGCGCAGCTTCTCGACCTGGCGACGATCGATCGCGCCCAGCCCGCCGGCCAGCATGATCGGCTTGTCGTAGGCGCGGGTCAGGCCCTGCCCTTCGGCCAACTCGAAACTGCGGAAATAGCCCAGCAGGTTCGGCCGGCCGAATTCGTTGTTGAACGCGGCGCCGCCGAGCGGACCTTCGAGCATGATGTCCAGTGCCGGCGCCATGCGCGGGTTCAGCGCGCGCGGTGCTTCCCACGGCTGCGGCAGCGTCGGGATGCGCAGGTGCGAAACCGAAAAACCGGTCAGGCCGGCCTTGGGCTTGCCGCCGCGGCCGGTGGCGCCTTCGTCGCGGATTTCGCCGCCGGCGCCGGTGGCCGCGCCGGGGAACGGTGCGATCGCAGTCGGATGGTTATGCGTTTCGACCTTGATCGCGAACGCCGACGGCAGCACCGCTTCGCTGCGGTATTCGCCGGTGGCAGGATCCGGGCGGTAGCGCGCGGCCGGCACGCCTTCGACCACCGCCGCATTGTCGCTGTAGGCCGACAAGGTGTGCTGCGGGGTCTGCTGGTGGGTGTGCTTGATCATGCGGAACAGCGAGCGCTCCTGCGGCTTGCCGTCGATGGTCCAGCTGGCATTGAAGATCTTGTGCCGGCAATGCTCGGAGTTGGCCTGCGCGAACATCATCAGTTCGACGTCGGCCGGGTCGCGACCCAGCGCGGCAAAACGCTCGCGCAGGTAGTCGATCTCGTCCTGCGCCAGCGCCAGGCCCAGGTCGCGGTTGGCCTGTTCCAGCCCATCCAGCGGTACGCGCTGCAGCTGGCCCGGGTCCGGCACGTTGAACAGCGCCTCGGCGGCGGCGGCCGACCCCAGCAAGGACTGCGTCATCGGGTCGTGCAGCAGCTTGGCCACGGAGGCCTGCGCTGCGGCATCGTGCGGCCAGCCCGCCAGATCGATGCGGGTACCGCGTTCCACCCGCTGGATCGGCTGCCCGGCTCCGCGCACCAGTTCGGTGGCCTTGCTCGACCACGGCGACAACGTGCCCAGGCGCGGCACCACGTAACGCGAGGAGGCGTCCTCGGCACGCGGCGCCGGGTCGGCTGCGGCCTGCAGGATCCGCTGCAAGGTGGCCTGGTCGGGCGATTGCCCGGCCTCGGCGCGGATGAAGTAGACGTGCCAGGCGCCAGTGATGCGCAGCGCGGGAACGAGGGTTTGCAGGCGGGTTTCGAGCCGAGCGCGGCGGAACGGCGAAAGGGCGGAAGCGCCCTCGAGGACCATCATGTCCGGGGAACCGTGTCAGAAACGGGGCCGATCATTGTAACGGAGGTTGGTCGGAGCCGGCCGGCTGGCTGGCCGGGATTCGGGATTGGCGGCTCACGGGCTCGACCACTGGCGTATCGCTGGCTGCATTACGGTGCGCCGTCCAAGGGCGGCAGCGTGGCGCACGCCACCGCCACGACGCCGATGCTGCCCGTGTAGACGACGCAGTGGGAGCAGGCTCCGCCGCAACTCCTCGCTGCATTTCCGCGCCTGCCCATGCCCGGCCACCCTGTTGGCCGCCACACGCTGCCCGCAGGCCATCCGTGCAACTGCGCTCCCGTCAACGACAAAGGCCGGGACGCAGATGCACCCGGCCTCCTTTGTCTGTGACAACCACCGCGGCACATCTGCCAGCGGCGCACCGCCAGCCCGAACTGCGCCAGACCTTAGCGGCTGCCACCGGCGGTGGTCACCGCACGCTTTTCCAGCGCCTCGCGCAACTGCGCCGGCGGCAGGTAGCCGCCGAGCTGGGTGCCGTCGGGTGCGAAGATCGCCGGGGTGCCGTTGACGCCCAGCCGCTGGCCCAGCGTGTATTCCATCGATACCGGGTTCTTGCAGTCCTTGGAGGCGACCGGCTGGCCGGACTTGGCAGCGGTCAATGCCTGCTTGCGATCGGCCGCGCACCACACCGCGATCATTTCCTTGTGGTCCTGGCTGCCCAGTCCCATGCGCGGAAACGCCAGATATTCCACCGCGATGCCCTGCTTGTTGAGCTCGCCGATCTCGCTGTGCAGCTTGCGGCAGTAGCCGCATTCCACGTCGGTGAAGACCGTCACGGTGTACTTGGGATTGGCCGGCGCGAACACGATGCGATCGGCCTTGGGCACGGTCTCCAGTTGCTTGCGGCGATACGCCAGCAAGCCAGGGCTGGCGGCGAACTGCTTGTTCTGGATATCGAAGGGCTGCGCCTGGATCAGGTAACGCCCGTCATCGCTGACGTACAGCACCTGACCGCCGACCACCACCTCACGGAATCCGGGGAACGGCGCGGCACCGATGTAATCGGGCTTGAAGTCAGGGTCCAGCGCCTTCAGCGCGCTGCCCACGCGTTGGTCGACATTCCCGGCGGCGGCGGCGGCGGCGGTGGGGGCGGCGGCTGGCTTGGCGGCATTGCTTGCCGCAGGCTGCGAGGATTGCGCGCAAGCGGTGAGGCTGATTGCGCCTAGCAGCGCGGCGATGGCAAGACGATACATTCACGCATCCAGTGGAATGGGGTGGCTCGATTCTCGCACAGCGCAGATGAAGCCTGGCAGCGGGCGCGACAGTGGGTTCGCTCCCGGCGCGATACCTTCACGACGCCCGGCCCGTCGTCCCTGCCGCAGCACGGACCGCGTTGCCGCAGCTCTGGCGAGCATCCCCTGCGGCCGGAGCGCATGCTGCCCACCCAGGCCGGAGCGGATGCAGGGTCGGCCCGGCCTGATACGTTCCAGAGGATTCACACCAATGGCGACCGCGATCACGGCATGCCGGGTCCGGAGCAGGCCCCGGGAGTCGAACGGGGCGCACGTGCGACCTACGCCGGCGTCAGGCGCCCGATGCCAGACCATCCTCCAGCCTGTGACCGTTCGTCGCGGCACGATCCCGTGCCCAAGGGGTACTTGCTAGCCGCGCGGATGGTGCCGGGCATGCAGTGTCTGCAGGTGCGCGCGTGCCACCAGCGTGTAGATCTGGGTCGTCGAGAGCGAGCTGTGGCCCAGCAGCATCTGCAGCGCGCGCAGGTCTGCGCCACGGTTGAGCAGATGCGTGGCGAAACTATGCCGCAAGCCATGCGGGCTCACCGTGGCAGGGTCGATGCCGGCCAGCGCCGCGTAGCGTTTGACCAGCGACCAGAAGTGCTGGCGGCTGGGCGGCTGGCGGGCCGCGTCGATGAACAAGGGGACTTGCCCGTCCACTGCGGGCACCGCCTTGCCGGCGGCCAGCAGCGGGCGCGCATCGCGCAGGTAGCGCTCCAGCCAATGCTGGGATTCTTCGCCCAACGGTACCAGGCGCTCCTTGCTGCCCTTGCCGGTGACCCGCAGCACGCCCTGACGCAGGTTGACGCCCACTGCCGGCAGCGTGACCAACTCGCTCACGCGCAGCCCGGCCGCATACATCAGCTCGAGCATGGCGCGGTCGCGCAACCCCAGCGGCGCCTGGAGGTCGGGGGCCGCCAGCAGGGCGTCGATCTGGGTTTCGGTCAACGCCTTGGGCAGCGAGCGTGGCAGGTGGGGCGGGTCCAACAACGCGGTCGGGTCGTCGCCGCGCACGCCATCGCGCAGCAGCAGCCCGTAGAACGCGCGCAAGGTGGACAACAGCCGGGCGTTGCTGCGCGGCGAGTAGCGCGCCTCGGTGCGCCAGCGCAGATAGTCGAACAGCGCCGACCGATCCACCCCGTGCAAGCCGCCGGCCGCGCCGTTGCGCCAGCGCGCCAGCCCTTCCAGGTCGCGCCGATAGCTGTCCAGCGTCTGCCGTGCCACGCCGTTTTCGGCCCAGAAACGGTCCAGAAACCGCTCGATGGCGGCGGCATCGGCGGCCTGCAGCGGCGGTAGCTGCTGGGTGAGCTGACGGCGTTCGGCGGGGGTGCTGGCGGACATCGCGACAGCATAGAGCGCAGGACGCCGGACGCGCGAGGCACCGCATGCCATGCGTGACATGCCGCGACGCACCGCCGGCCCGATGCGCCGCCACTGGGGCACGGCATGCCGAGCGGGAGGTAGGTGCTGCCGCAGCGCGGCGTTGTTGCAGCGCCGGCGCCGGCTATGCTCGTGCCATGACATCGAATCCCGCGCCCCACGTCGCCCGCCCACCTGCCCTGCTGGGTTGGCGGATACTGGCCCTGTGTTACGACCTGTGGCCGGCGCTGGCGCTGTGGATGCTGGTGTCCACCGGTTTCACGCTGGGTTTTACCCTGGCAGGACACCCCGCACGCCAGAACATCGCTCCCTTCAGCGCATGGCAGTGGCTGCTGTGGCTGTGCTGCTGGATCGTGGCCGGCACGTACGCCACGGTCAGCTGGCGCCGCGGCGGGCAGACCCTGGGCATGCGCCCGTGGCGGCTGCGACTGCAGGAGCCACGCCCCACCTGGCGACAGGCCTGGACGCGCTATGCGGTAGGCACGCTGTCGCTGGCCCTGGGCGGCGCCGGATTCTGGTGGGCCTGGCTGGACCGCGACCGCCTCACCTGGCACGACCGGGCGAGCGGCACCCGGCTACACCGCACGTCCAAGTCGTTGGATGGCGGTGCACATCGCGTGCGGACAGCACCTGATTGACGCTGCCATCGGGTCAGTTGTGGCGCCATCGAGCGATCGCGGCCTGGATCATTCGATCAGTGTCGTCTACCGTGAAAACGCGGAAGGGCGCGCGCGATCCATGCCTGCACCAGACTGCCCAACAGATACAGCACCACCAGGAAGGGCGGCACCAGGACGAGGTAACTCGTCAGCCAGGACAGACCACCTAGCCAGGCATCCGCGCCGATCGCATCCAGCAGCGCGAGCTGCGGGGTGAGCGGCAGCTGCAGCATCACAAATCGTCCCTTATCGTCGCCATCGGCCTGCTGAGCGATCCACAGGCACAGCGACATGGGCATCGCATACAGCACACACAGTGCGACGCCGAACACACTGGGGCGCCACACCCGGCTCAACTACTTCGCCGCCGGAACAACCAGGCCGACACCCCCAGCATCACCATCGGTGGAATCGCATAGGCGATGCGGTAGTCCAGCTTGAGCGCGCCGGCCATGCGGCCGAAGAACAACTGCAGCAGCCAGAAGCCGAGGGCGAACAGAATGCCCAGGAAGAGCCGCTTGCCCAGGCCGCCGCTGCGCAGCGAACCGAACGAGAACGGGATGGCCGCCATGCACAACGCCAGCACGTTCACCGGGTAGAACCAGCGGCTCCAGTACTGATCTTCGTAATCGCGCGCATCCAGCCCGTTGCGGCGGCGGTACTCGATGCTCTGCGACAGATCGTGCGCGGACAGATTGCGCGGCTTGGCCAGCCCGGCCGCCAGCGCAGCCGGACTGAGTTGCGATTGCCACGGCAACTGGGCGAAGGTCTCGCGTTGCACCGAGCGTTCCTGGAAGGTGTCGCGACGCACATTGCTCAAGGTCCAGGCACCATCGCGATGCTCGGCCACCGCGGCATGCGTCAGCTGCCGCACCCGGCCGCTCGCGTCCAGCTGGTAGAGCCGTACATCGTGCAGGGCCAGCGCGGTGCCGCCTCCGTCGAGCAACTTCTCTTCGCCGCTCATCGCATTGAAGAAGGTGTCGCCCTCGCGTGCCCATAATCCGGAGTAGCGCGCCATTGCCATATTGCTGTTGTAGCGGGCGCTGGTTTTGAGCGTGTCTGCTTGGTTCTGCGCCCACGGCCCCACGGTTTCGCCGCTGATCACCATGCTGGCGGTCAGCAGCGCCATGGCGGCCACCACCGAGGCGGACATGCGCTTGCGCGACACGCCCAGAGCCCGCAATGCGGTCAGTTCGGAGGTGGCCGCCAGTTGCCCCAGCCCCATCAGCGCACCGATCACCGCGGCGGTGGGGAACAAGGTGTAGGCGCGACGCGGCACGGTGTAAGCCACATAGGCCACCGCGTGCCCGAAACTGTAACTGCCCTGGCCGATATTCTTGGCCTCGCTGGCAAACGCATTGACCAGGTCCAGACCCAGCAGCACCGCCCAGGTCAGCAGCACGGTGAACAGCACCGCACGGCCGACGTACCAATCGTGCACCCGCGGCATCAGCCTCATGCGCCCGCCCTCGGCCGGCGCACCCGGCCATCGCGGGAATAGGTCCAGATCGCGACCGCCAGCAGGGGCAGCGTCAACCACCACAGGCCCAGCGCCGCCGGGGTCTTGCCGTTGGCGATCCACTGGGTGCCCACGATCATCAGATTGGTACCCACCATGTACGCCAGGAAGGCCAGCATGATCCGGCCGTAGCGCTGCTGCCGCGGCGCACTGCGCGATAGCGGCAGGGTCAGCAGCGCGAAAGCCAGCGCCATCAGCGGCGGGGCCAGCCGCTCATGCAGTTGCGCGCGCGCCGCCGGACGTTCATCCGACAGCAGTTGCGTGGTCCACATCACCTCCGGATCGTTGGCGTCGCGGACCTGGGTGCGATCGGGCAGGGCCACGTCGTTGCTGGCGAACTTCATCAAACGGTAGTCCAGGGTGTGGCCGGCGGCCGGGCCTTCGATGCGGTAGCCGTCCTCCAGCCGCAGATAGCGGTCGGTCTTGCCTTCGAAGAACATCGCGCCGCGCTGGGCGGTCACCACGTCGATGCGGTCGTCCTTCTGACGCTGCAGAAAGACCTTGCCCAGACCCTTGCCATCGGCGGAGATGGTGGTCAGGTAGACCACGCCGCCGCCAGAGAGCGGGGTGAACTTGCCCGACTCCAGCCCGGCCATCAGCACGCTGCGATTGGCGTCTTCCAGCATGCGTTCGGCGGTACGGCTGGCCCAGGGGCCCAGCCACAGCGAACACAGCCCGATGATGGCCACCACCGGCAGCACCAGCATCAGCATGGGCCGCAGCATGCGCCTGGGGCCGACGCCAATGGCGGTGATCACCGCCATTTCCGAATCACGGTACAGCCGCGCCAGCGCCAGCAGCAGGCCCAGCATCAGCGCCAGCGGCAGGATGATGGGCAGGTAGGCGACGAATTGCAGGCCCACCTGCGACAGCAGCAGGCGCGCCGGGATGCGGCCGTCGGCGATATTGCCCAGGATATCCACCAGCACGCCGCCAACGCTGACGACCAGCAGCACGATCAGGGTGGCCAGGAAGCTCTGGGTGAAATCGCTGAGCAGGTATCGATCGAGCTTCGGCATGGGGTGGGCTTGTTTTAAACTCTCGGATTCGTTCGCGGCACCGCCAGCCTATCCAGGCCGGCGTAAACGGCTCGCGATTGTACGGATTTGCCTACGGAATCTGATCAATGGCCCTGCAATTCACCCTGAACCAAGACGCGCCGGCGAGCGCTGACGTCGACTGCATCGTGGTTGGCGTGTTCGCCGACAAGACCCTCTCGCCCGCCGCCCAGGCGCTGGATAGCGCCAGCCAGGGCCGTCTCACGGCCTTGGTGGCACGCGGCGATGTGGCCACCAAGACCGGCGCCACCACCCTGCTGCACGACCTGCCCGGCGTTACCGCCCCGCGCGTGCTGGCGGTGGGCCTGGGCGATGCAGGCAAGTTCGGCGTGGCGCCGTACCTCAAAGCAGTCGGCGATGCCACCCGTGCGCTCAAGACCGGGCCGGTGGGCAGCGCCCTGCTGACCCTGACCGAACTTCCGATCAAGGCCCGCGACGCGGCCTGGAACATCCGCCAGGCGGTGGTGGTCAGCGACCATGCCGCCTATCGCTACACCGCCACGCTGGGCAAGAAGAAGGCCGACGAGCGTGGCCTGACCACCCTGGCGATCGCCGGCGACGACGCCCGCGCGCTGGCAGTGGGCATTGCCACCGCCGAAGGCGTGGAGTTCGCCCGCGAGCTGGGCAACCTGCCGCCGAACTACTGCACCCCGGCCTACCTGGCCGAGACCGCTGCCGCCTTCGCCGACAAGGTGCCCGGGGCCGAGTCCGAGATCCTGGACGAGCAGCAGATGGAAGCGCTGGGCATGGGCTCGCTGCTGTCGGTGGCACGCGGCTCGGCCAACCGCCCGCAGCTGATCGTGCTGAAGTGGAACGGTGGCGGCGACGCGCGTCCGTACGTACTGGTCGGCAAGGGCATCACCTTCGATACCGGCGGCGTCAATCTCAAGACGCAGGGCGGCATCGAGGAAATGAAGTACGACATGTGCGGTGGCGCCAACGTCATCGGCACCTTCGTGGCCACGGTCAGGGCCGAGCTGCCGATCAACCTGGTGGTGGTGGTGCCGGCGGTGGAGAACGCCATCGACGGCAATGCCTATCGCCCGTCGGACGTGATCACCAGCATGTCGGGCAAGACCATCGAGGTCGGCAATACCGACGCCGAAGGCCGCCTGATCCTGTGCGATGCGTTGACCTACGCCGAGCGCTTCAACCCCGAAGCGCTGGTGGACGTGGCCACCCTGACCGGCGCCTGCATGGTGGCGCTGGGGCACCAGACCGCCGGCCTGATGAGCAAGCACGACGACCTGGCCAATGAACTGCTGACCGCTGGCGAGCACGTGTTCGACCGCGCCTGGCGCCTGCCGCTGTGGGACGAGTACCAGGGCCTGCTCGACTCCACCTTTGCCGACGTCTACAACATCGGCGGCCGCTGGGGCGGTGCCATCACCGCCGGCTGCTTCCTGTCGCGCTTCACCGAGAACCAGCGCTGGGCGCACCTGGACATTGCCGGCGTGGCCAGCGACGAAGGCAAGCGCGGCATGGCCACCGGCCGTCCGGTCGGGCTGCTGACCCAGTGGCTGCTGGATCGCGCCGCCAGCGGCGCGGCGTGACTGGGGAATGGAGATTCGGGATGCGTGCAAAGCGCACGCATCCCGCCGTCCGTAGCAGTGTGCTCACGGCCATGACCCGCCGTTGCCAATCCCGAATCCCTCTCAACGAATCCCCGCCCTGATGCCCCGTGCCGATTTCTACCTGATCGCCAAGCCGCGCTTCCTCAACGAACCGCTGCGGCTGGTGTGCGAGCTGGCGCGCAAGGCCAACGACGCCAACCTGTCCACGCTGATCCTGGCGCGCGACGCGGAGCAGGCCGAAGCGCTGGACGACCTGCTGTGGGCATTCGACGACGAGGCCTACGTGCCGCACCAGATCGCCGGCACCGACGACGAGGACGAATTGGCCCCGGTGCTGATCGCCGCGCCGGAATTCGCCGCCCCTTCCCGACCGCTGGTGATCAACCTGCGCGACGACCCGTACCTGGGCGCCTGCGACCGCGTGCTCGAAGTGGTCCCCGCCGACCCCGCCGCCCGCGAACCGCTGCGCGAGCGCTGGAAACAGTACAAGGCCCTGGGCCTGGAGCTGACCAAGTACGACATGTGAGTGCGGCGGGGATTGGGGAGTTGGGATTGGGGATTCGTAAAGCAGATCTCGCGTCTCCAACGACTGCATCCAACCTCAAACGGCCGATCTTCGCTCCGCAGCACGAACACCGACGTTGATGAGTGGATTGCCGGTGACTCTCGCCGGCCCCATGACGCAACCGATCCCGACTCCCGAATCACGAATCCCAGCCCCTCTATGACCACCCTCGCCCCCAGCTACGACCCCGCTACCTTCGAATCGCGCCTGTATGCGCAGTGGGAGGCGGCCGGCTACTTCGCACCGTCCGGCACGGGTGAGCCCTACACCGTGTTGCTGCCGCCGCCCAATGTCACCGGCACGCTGCACATGGGCCATGCGTTCCAGCAGACGCTGATGGATGCGCTGGTGCGCTATCACCGCATGCGCGGCTGCGACACGCTGTGGCAGGTGGGCACCGACCATGCCGGCATCGCCACCGAGATGGTGGTGTCGCGCAACCTGGCGCTGGAAGGCAAGGGCGAAACACGCGATTCGCTGGGGCGCGAGGGCTTCATCGCCAAGGTGTGGGAATGGAAAGCGCAGTCCGGCGATACCATCGAACGCCAGATGCGCCGGCTGGGCACCTCCAGCGACTGGTCGCGCAGTACCTTCACCATGGACCCGCAGCCGTCGGCCGCAGTCAACGAAGCGTTCGTGCGCTGGTACGAACAGGGCCTGATCTATCGCGGCCAGCGCTTGGTCAACTGGGACCCGGTGCTGAAGACCGCGATCTCCGATCTGGAAGTGGAAAACGTCGAGGAAGACGGCTTCCTGTGGTCGATCCGCTACCCGCTGGCCGATGGCGTGAGCTACGAACACGTCGAGTACGATGCCGACGGCAACGAGACCCTGCGCGAGATGCGCGACTATCTGGTGGTAGCCACCACGCGCCCGGAAACCATGCTCGGCGATACCGCGGTGATGGTGCATCCGGAAGATCCGCGCTACCGCAGCTTGCACAGCGCACGCATCGTGTTGCCTCTGACCGGGCGGCACGTGCCGGTGATCACCGACGATTATGTCGACCGCGCCTTCGGCACCGGCGTGGTCAAGGTCACGCCTGCGCATGACTTCAACGATTACCAGGTCGGTGTGCGACATTCGCTGCCGATGATCAACCTGTTCACCGTAACCGCGACCATCAACGAGCAGGCGCCGGAGCGCTATCGCGGCCTCGACCGCTACGACGCACGCAAGCTGGTGCTGTCCGAGCTGGAAGACCTGGGCGTGTTGGTGGAAACCAAGCCGCACAAGCTGCAGGTGCCGCGCGGCGATCGCACCGGCCAGGTGATCGAGCCCTATCTCACCGATCAGTGGTTCGTGAAGATGGACGCGCTGGCCAGGCGCGGGCTGGAACTGGTCGAAAGCGGCCAGATTCAGTTCGTGCCGCCGAACTGGATCAACACCTATCGCCACTGGATGGAGAACATCCAGGACTGGTGCATCAGCCGCCAGCTGTGGTGGGGCCATCGCATCCCGGCCTGGTTAGACGCCGCTGGCACGTGCTATGTGGGCCATGACGAGGCCGAAGTGCGCGCGAAACACGGCCTGGGTGCCGACGTCGCGCTGCATCAGGACAGCGACGTGCTGGAAACCTGGTTCTCTTCGCAGCTGTGGCCGTTCTCCACGCTGGGCTGGCCGGATGCGAACGCGATGGCCGAGCGCGGATTCGACCGCTACCTGCCCTCGTCGGTACTGGTCACCGGCTTCGACATCATCTTCTTCTGGGTGGCGCGCATGATCATGGCCACCGACAGCTTCACCGGCCAGGTGCCGTTCCGCGATGTCTACATCACTGGCCTGATCCGCGATGCGCAGGGCCAGAAGATGTCCAAGTCCAAGGGCAACGTGCTCGACCCGCTGGACATCATCGACGGCATCAGCATCGAGGACCTGGTGGCCAAGCGCACCAGCGGACTGATGCAGCCACGCATGGCCGAGAAGATCGAGAAAGCCACCCGCAAGGAATTCCCGGACGGCATCATCGCCCACGGTGCCGACGCGCTGCGCTTCACCATCGCCGCACTCGCCACGCATGGCCGCGACATCAAGTTCGACCTGGGACGTGCAGAGGGCTACAAGAACTTCTGCAACAAGCTGTGGAATGCCACGCGCTTCGTGCTGATGAATAGTGAGGGCGCGCACTTTGCCGGCGTGCCGCAACCGCGCACCGAAACGGAAAAGTGGATTCTGGCGCGCCTGGACCAGGTCACTGCGGACACCCACGCGCATTACGCCAACTACCGCTTCGACCTGCTCACGCAGGCGTTGTACGAGTTTGCCTGGAATGCGTTCTGCGACTGGTTCGTCGAGCTGTCCAAGCCGGCGCTCAGCGATGCCATGCAGGACAGCGAAGCTGCCGCCAGCACGCGCCACACCCTGCTCTACGTGCTCGAAGCCCTGCTGCGCCTGCTGCATCCGCTGACCCCGTTCGTCACCGAAGAACTGTGGCAGCAGGTCGCCCCGCGCCTGGGCATTACCGACGCCACCATTTCCCTGCAGGCATTCCCGCAGGCCGGTGACCTCGACACCAGCGCGTATGCCGGTGCGGAAGCCGATGTCGAATGGCTGAAGTCGATGGTCTCGGCGCTGCGCCGCGTGCGCAGCGAATTGAACGTGCCGCCGTCCAGGCAGGTCCGCCTGCTGCTGCAGTCCGGCAACGGCGACGACCATGCGCGCATTGCCCGCTTCGCGTCGCAGCTGTCCTTCCTGCTCAAGCTCGAAGCGATCGACTGGCTGCAGGCCGGCCAGGACACGCCGCCATCGGCCACCGCCATCGTCGGCGAACTGACGCTGCTGGTGCCGCTGGAAGGCCTGGTCGACATGGAGGCCGAGCGCACCCGTCTGGACAAGGAGATCAAGCGCGTGGAAAGCGAGATCGGCAAGTGCAACGGCAAACTGGGCAATGCCACTTTCGTGCAGAACGCACCGGCGGCGGTGGTCGAGCAGGAACGTGCACGCCTGAACGACTGGACGGTGCAGCTGACCGGCCTGCGCGAGCAGCGCGCCAAGCTCTGAGGCAAATACGGATGTCGCTGCACGGCAGCGGCATCCGTAACGTACGACGCCCGCAGCGGGTGCGGGCGTCGTGTGGTGCATTGCGGCGCCGCATCCAGCGCGGCACTGCGTGGAGCGGCGGTTACAGCTTGCCGGCGCCAGCCTTGGCCTTGACGTCGGCAGCCACCTTGTTGGCCGGCAGCAGACTGTAGGTGTACGGCGGCTTCCAGCCGATATTGCTGTTCCACGAGCAGCTCAGCGCCTTGCCATTGAGCAGGGAACCCTGGTCGCGGTAGACGCTGCCCTTGTAGTCGGCAGCGATTTTGTCGCAATTGCTCACGCCGCTGATGTCGAAGGCATTGTTCTCGGAGAAGATCTTCGATTCCTTGCCCACGCCATGCGCATGCGAGAACGGGTACACCTTATGACTGGTGCTGCCCACGTGGTAGTTGTTGTACAGATGCACCTGGCCGAAGCGCACCCGCGGTGCGCGCGCGGAGATGTTCTCGAACAAGGTGTTGTGGATGGTCACCTTGAGCTTGCCGCTGTCGAGGCTCGAGTGACTGTCGCTGGAGCCGATCAGACCGTTCTTCTCGTGCGACTTGAACGCCGAGTAGGAGACGGTGACGAAGTTGGCGCCTCTCTTGACGTCCATCGCGCCGTCGTGGTGCTGCTTCGGACGGCCGTTGGCGGTGCCGTTCTGGTCGTCGGTGCGGCGGCCATCGGTGAAGGTGACATGGTCCACCCACACGTTATTGGCGCCTTCCACGGTCAGGCCATCGTACTCGGCGTTCCAGTTGCCCTTGTCGCCGTCGTCGGCATCCCAGACCGGCTCCGGATCCCACGGGTTTTCGATGGTGAGGTTGCGGATGATGACGTCGTTGGCCTTGACGTACAGATAGCCTTCGCGAATCTCCGCGTTGCTGGTGATGCCGATCAAGGTGGTCTTGGTCGGGATGTCCAGCCGCGCACGCGACTTCATGTCCGAGGTCTTGGTGTAAGGCTTGCCCTCGCTGATGTCGATGATGCCGCTGATCTTGATGATGCGCCCATTGCTGCCAACGCTGGCCTTCAAGGCGTTCTTCAGCTCTGCCGCGTTCTTGACCGTATAGATGTTGGCGGCTGCCGCTTTCGAGCCGCCCTTGGTGCCGCCGTTCTGTGTAGCCCAACCGGTGGTCGCCACTTCCAGCGCCGGATCGGCACTTGCGACGCCGGTCAGCAGCAACGACCCGGCAAACAGCGACGCAGCGGCCGCCGTCGAAAATTTCGACTTCATCTTGGTGTCTCCCTCAGTGGGTTCGATACGCCGCGCAGCAGCGCATGCCTCGTCTCTCAGAATCGGAACGTACTTTTCATCTATGTAATGTTCAGTTCCGATTGACCGATAGTAGGAGCATCGCAATCGCTTGTATCTAGGCAATGCATAGATGTGCACGCACAGTCACGCAAACGGTTGCGGGACACGTGCAAGAAGACAAATCGCAGGAGTGAGGACACATCGAGACAAGGTCATGGACACTGCAATGCAGCATGCGAACTTGGCCACGCTGCGCCAGCGAGTAAACGCCACAGCAGTGCAATCGGTTGCCGCTGGCAGTGCGCCTGCATGCGGATGCCTGGCCGCCCATGCGGTCGTAGGCAGCAGTGATTCACGGTGCTCGGCGGCGCGATCGGCGCGCCGCTCCAAGGCTCAGGAATAGCCTTCGAAGAACAGCTCGATCGCCATCACCAGTGCATCTTCGCGCCCGGTGTGGGAAGGGTAGTAGCGCGGGCGTCGCCCGATTTCGTTGAAGCCCTCGGAGTGATAGAGCGCAATCGCCGAGGGATTGGAGGGGCGCACCTCCAGGAACGCGCGGCGCGCACCGCGATCGCAGGCGCCCTTGATCAGCGCGCGCAACAGCACCCGCCCATATCCTTGCGACTGCGCTTCCGGTGCGATGCAGACATTGAGCACGTGCGCCTCGTCGGCCGCGACGCTGATCACTCCGTAGCCGATGATCCGGCCGGCCTGCTCCATCACCCAGCCCGGATACCCGGCCTGCAGGCAGTCGCGAAAAATGCTTCGGGTCCAGGGAAACGGATAGGCACGCTGCTCGATCTCCATCACCACGTCCAGATCGCCCTCGCGCATCGCGCGCAGCGAGGTGGGCAACGGGGCGTTCATTGCGCTCACGCCGGGCCTTGGCGACGCCGCAGCGCGCGCAACTGCGGCCAGAGCGCACGTTTGGCGGCCGGGTTGCCACGCAACTCGGACAGCGGCCAGGATGCCATCAAGGCCTGGGTGGCCGGATCGCCCGGGTTGCAGCCCGATGCCCGCAGCAACGCCATCTGCAGGCGGTCCGGCAGTCCCACGCGTCCGCGGCGCACGGGGACGGCGGAGGTGGCTGGCACAGGCGGCAGCGCCGGGGCAGGCGCCTGTCGACGTACCGCAGGCGTCACCTCCGGCGCTGCCGGTTGCGCAGCATGCGGCGCACGTGCCGGTGCGGCGGCAGGCGTGTCCTGGACCATCTCCACCACGGCCGGCAGCGTCTCGACGCTGTCGCGGTCCAGATACACCGTATGTCCCATCGCCTGCAGGCACGACACCTGCAGGTCGGACCATGTCGGCATGTGCGCCGGCTCGCTCATGGCAGCTCGGGAACGCGTCGCCAGCGCCGCCACAGCCACATCGCCGGGCCGGACGCCGCATACAGCACGCCGATCACCAACAAGGCGCGCGCCAGATCGATCACCAGCAGCGCGATCACCACCGTGGCGATGGCCAACGCCAGGAACGGCACCCGGTCGGCACGCGGCCCGCGGGCACCGCCCTTGAAGCTCCAGAAGCGGATCCGGCTGACCATCAACAACGCCGCGACCACGGTGACCGCCAGCGCCACATAACGCAGCTGTTCGCCATCGAACCCCAGGCTGTCGTCGGCAAATGCCCACACGAAGGACATCATCAGGCCGGCCGCTGCAGGACTGGCCAGGCCGATGAACCAGCGCTTGTCGACCACCCCGACCTGGGTGTTGAAGCGCGCCAGCCGCAACGCAGCGCACGCCGCATACAGGAAGGCGGCCGACCAGCCGACCCGGCCCATGACGCTGCTGTCGTACTTCAGCGCCGACAACGACCAGTGATACATCACCAGTGCCGGCGCCATGCCGAAGCTGACCAGATCGGCCAGCGAGTCGTACTGCACGCCGAATTCGCTGCTGGTATTGGTCAGGCGCGCCACCCGGCCGTCCAACCCGTCCATCACCGCTGCCACGAATACCGCCATGGCCGCCTGCACGAACTGGCCATTGGCGGCGGCGATGATGGCGTAGAACCCGGAAAACAGCCCGGCCGTGGTGAACAGGTTCGGCAGCAGGTAGATCGTGCGCGAGCGCGGAGGCGGTCTCATTTCATCCATCCGCCAAGTGTAGGGCCTGAGGTCCGTTCGGGGGTAGCGCGCTGCCCCGCCCTGCGATCGCTTGCCAGGGCGGGCCACGGATGCTGCAATCGCGGCGGGAATCATCCAGGGGAAGCCATATGCACCTGTCGTCCGGGCTCTGCGCCCTGCTGATGCTGGTCAGCGCCGCCGCCGGCGCCACCGATCTATACAAGTGGAAGGACGCCAAGGGCGTGACCCACTACACCGAAACCCCGCCGCCCACCGGCCAGCGCTATGAAGCGCGCCGGATCGACGCACGCAACGGCACCGCCACCGTCGCCGCTCCCGAGGCCGCCCCCCCCGAATCGGCCGAGTGCCTGACCGCACGCCGTAACCTGGAGCTGCTCAGCGGCAAGGGCGAGGTCTCCATGGCCGCCGGCGCCGACGGCAAACCCGGCGCCGTGCTGGACCCGCAGACCCGTGCCGCCCAGCGCAATCTGGCCGATGCCGCGGTCAAGGCGTACTGCAAGCCGGCCACGACCGGCGCACCGGCCACCTGAGTTCGGAAGCGCCGCAGCGCCGGCGGCCGCCCGGCGCGATGCCGCCGGCCTGCAACGCCGGTGATCTGGACCTGACGCGCCCGCCCTGCCTTCGGGCAGGGTGGCATTGCAGCGCCGCCGATGACCGGCAGGGCGGGACACTGGCAAACTACGGGTTTTCCGCCCAAGCGAAGCCCGATGCGTCTTTCCCAGTTTCACCTGCACACCACCAAGGAAACCCCGGCCGACGCCGAGCTGGTCAGCCACCGTCTGATGCTGCGCGCGGGCATGATCCGCAAGCTGGCTTCCGGGCTGTACACCTGGTCGCCGCTGGGCCTGCGCGTCCTGCGCAAGGTCGAGGCCATCGTGCGCGAGGAAATGAACCGCGCCGGCGCGGTGGAGGTGCTGTTCCCCACCATCCAGCCGCGCGAACTCTGGGACGCCACCGGGCGCTGGGAAAAGTTCGGCGGGCAGCTGCTCAAGATCAAGGACCGCAAGGAGCAGGAGTTCTGCTACAGCCCCACCGCCGAGGAGGCCGCGGCCGAATACGCGCGCCAGGAGATCAACAGCTACAAGCAGCTGCCGCTGAACTTCTATCAGATCCAGACCAAATTCCGCGATGAGATCCGCCCGCGCTTCGGCGTGATGCGTGCGCGCGAGTTCCTGATGAAGGACGCCTATTCGTTCCATCTCACCGATGCGGACATGGCCCGCGAGTACGAGAACATGAAGGCGGCCTACACCCGCATCTTCACCCGCCTGGGGCTGGAGTTCCGCGCGGTGCAGGCCGATTCCGGCGCGATCGGCGGCGACGCCTCGCAGGAATTCCATGTCATTGCCGCCTCGGGCGAAGACTCGCTGGCGTTCTCCACCGGGTCCGATTACGCGGCCAACGTGGAAACCGCCAGCGCCGCCCTGCCCGGCCCGCGTCCGCAGGCCGGGCAGGCCATGCATCAGGTCGCCACGCCCATCCAGAAGACCTGCGAGGATGTCGCCCAGTTGTTGGGCATCGCACTGCAGCGTACGGTCAAGTCGGTGGCAGTGATGACCCCGGCCGGCTTCGTGCTGGTTCTGGTGCGCGGCGACCATGCCGTCAACGAGATCAAGCTGGCCAAGGTGGCCGGCCTGGCCGACTACCGCCTGGCCAATGAGACCGAGATTCGCGACCACCTTGGCTGCGAGCCCGGCTTCCTGGGGCCGGTGAACACCGCACGCCCGGTCCGCGTGGTCGCCGACCGCGATGTCGCTGCGATGGCCGATTTCGTCGTCGGCGCCAACGTGGCGGGCGCCCATCTGGCCGGCGTCAACTGGGGCCGCGACCTGCCGGAACCGGAAACCGTGGCCGATGTGCGCAACGTGGTCGAAGGCGAGCGCGCCGCCGACGGCGGCGAGCTACGCCTGGCCCGCGGGATCGAGGTCGGCCACGTGTTCCAGTTGGGCAGCCAGTACGCTCAGGCCTTGCAGGCCACCGTCATCGACGAGAGTGGCAAGGTGGCGGTGATGAAGATGGGCTGCTACGGCATCGGTATCTCGCGCATCGTGGCCGCGGCGATCGAGCAGAACCACGACGACGCCGGCATCGTCTGGCCCGCGCCGATGGCGCCCTGGCAGGTCGCAGTGTGCGTGATCAACCCCAAGCAGGATGCACAGGTGGTCGCGGCCGCCCAGGCGCTGCTGGACGAACTGACCGCCGCCGGCATCGATGCCGTATTGGACGATCGCGGCCTGCGCCCCGGCGCGATGTTCGCCGATATGGAACTATTGGGCATTCCGCATCGGGTCGTGGTCTCCGAACGCGGACTGGCCGCCGGAACATTTGAATATCGCGCGCGTACCGCCGATGCCGCGGAAAATCTGGATAAGGCCGGATTATTCTCCCGCCTGGGGCGCTGATAACCGATCGAGCCCATCCCGATCGGATGAACGCGATGCGCCAGATTATTCTGGCGCATTTGTCATACCGGTTTTCTGACATTATGATGGCCGCCATTGCCACGGATCGGCATTCTTTTCTCTCTCATCTTCCGGAGTAGTGATGTCGATCGATCTCACCGGCCTGTCGGCCAAGCAATTGGCGGCACTGATCAAGAATGCAAAGAAGCAGCATACCGTGGTCGCCAGGCGCGCCCCGATCGCCAAGGTCCGCTCGCAGCTGACCCGCGCCGCCAAGGCGCAGGGTTATTCCATCGAGGAATTGTTCGGTAGCGCCGCCGGTGCTGGCCCGGGTCGCCCGGCTGCTGCCGGCAAGCCGGGTCCGCGTGCCGGCCGCAAGCTGGGCAAGGTGGCGCCGAAGTACCGCAATCCGGCCAACCCGCAGGACACCTGGACCGGCCGCGGCAAGCAGCCGCGCTGGCTGGCCGAATTGACCGCCGCCGGCAAGAAAGTGGAAGACTTTCTGATCAGCAAGACGGGCGGCGCTGCGAAGAAGGCGCCGGCCAAAAAGGCCTCGGCACGCAAGGCGTCCACCAAGCGCGCCACCAAGAAAGCCAAGGCCGCCTGATCCGTCTCCAATAAAAACGCCGGTATTGCCGGCGTTTTTTATTGAGCGCTGTTCTACCCTCATAAATTCTTGCGGGCCGGAATCAACAGATTGCCGAACAGCAATCCGGCCATCAATGCCATCACGATATTTGTGACCGCCAGCAATGCGGCTTGTCCGACGCTGACGTCCTGTTGCTGCACCAACGTCAGAAATCCTCTCAGACTGACGCTACCGGGAACCAGCATGATGATGCCCGGCAACCGGATCAATGCGCCCGGCCGTTGCACTACCCGTCCGAACAGATTGCCGGCGGCGGTCAATGTCATGGCAGAGGCGAAGACTCCCGCCGGCCCGCCCCAGGCATGCCCTGCATAACGCGCAATGACATAACCGGACATCGCCGCAGCCATGATCCACAGATAATCGCGCCGGTTGGCCTTGAACAACACCGCGAATGCATAGGCCGCCACCAGCAGCGAGGCCCATTCCACCCAGCCGGCCTGGGGACGCAGGGCCGCCACCTGCGGATGCAGCCCGACCAGTTGGGTCAAGGTCACCGCGATCACCGCGCCCACCGTCAGCTTGAGCACCGTGGTCACCGCCCCGGCCAGGCGCGCGGTGCCCGAGACCCAGTGCTGGCTGGCCAGCTCGTTGAAGGCATTGGTCAGCGACATGCCCGGCAGCAGCACCACCAGCGAGGCGATGATCACCGTGTTGAGATTGAGCGGCCCGAGCAGCGCAGCGACCGTCGCCGCCACCACGCCGGCCAGCAGGCCGGCCAGCGCTTCGCCGGCCTCCTTGGTGGCCGGTCGCCGGTCGGTGTACTGGGTGAGCAGGCCGATCGATACCCCGATGCCGCCCGCCGTGGAGATATCCAGCCACGGCAGCTTCCACAGCCCGGCCACCCCGGCGGCGGCCAGGCCGAAGGCCAGTACCTGCAAGGCCTTGCCGCGTCGATCGACCTCGCGGTCCAGCCGGCGCAAGGCGGTGTGCCCCTGCGCGATGCTCATGCGCCCGTTGGCCACGCTGTCTGCCACGTAGTCGGCCACGCTGAGCTTGTAGAGATCGTTCTCGCCGGGAGCCAGCCGGATCACCCGGGTGATGTCGCTGGACCCGATCGCCTTGGTCGGGTCGCTGAAACTCAGGATGATCCCGGTCGGGTTGGACCAGGGCTCACAGTCCAGGCCCAGCTTCTGCGACAGACCGACCACCGCCGCCTCCAGCCGCTGTGCCGTCGTGCCGTAGGAATGCAGGCGCCCGGCGATTTCCGAAACGAAGGCCACTCGCTGGGCATAGGTAGCGCTGGCGGACGGGAGAACGACGGTGGCAGCGGACATGCGTGGCGGGTCGGAGCGGTAGGACGCCGTCTGGCGAGAGCGCCAGTGTATGCCGCAGCGCCTGCCGTCGGCGTCCTCGTCGCCGACCGTTTCGATCGCGCCCCCATCTTTCGCTCACATCGTCCCTGTATGCTGACGCCACGGACAGGCCACTCATGATCAAACCGCAACCTCCCCGCCTCGAACAAGACCCGCAGGATCAGACCCAGGTGCGCCTTGGCGGCAGTTGGGTCCTGGCGACCGCCCTGCCCCAGGCAGAACTGCTGCAGGCCGTGCCTGACGGGGTGCGCCGCATCGACGCGCGCGAGATCGGGCAACTGGATTCGGCCGGCGTCCTGCAGCTATTGCGCTTCGCCAGCCGCATGGGGCTGAAGGAAGATGCCATCGATTTCCGCGACGAGCACCAGGCCCTGGTGTGCACGATCGAGGAACTCAACGACGAACGCCCCAAACCCAAGCGCGACTACGGCTTCGTCGCGGCGCTGGACCGCCTGGGTCGGGCCACCCACGGCGTCGGACAGGACATCCTGGAGCTCAACAGTTTCCTGGGCGAGAACCTGGTCAAGATCATGCGGCTGATCCACGAGCCGCGCCGTTTCCGCCTGACCTCCACCGTGCACCACATGGAGCAGGTGGGCCTGGACGCGGTGCCGCTGGTGGTGCTGCTGTCGTATCTGGTGGGCGCGGTGATCGCGTTCCTGGGCTCGACCATCCTGCGCGACTTCGGCGCGGAGATCTATGTGGTGGAGCTGGTGAGCATCGCCTTCCTGCGCGAATTCGCCGTCCTGCTCACCGCGATCGTGCTTGCCGGACGCACCGCCAGCGCGTTCACCGCACAGATCGGCGCGATGAAATCGCGCGAGGAAGTCGATGCCATCCGCACGCTGGGTCTGGACCCGATCGACCTGCTGGTGATTCCACGCCTGCTGGCGCTGATCCTGACCCTGCCGCTGCTGACCTTCATCGCGATGATCGCCGGCCTGGCCGGCGGCGTCACCGTGGGTGCGTTCGACCTGGACATCCCGCCGCAGATGTATCTGGCGCGCATGCATGAAACGATCCAGCTGCGGCATTTCCTGGTCGGCCTGTCCAAGGCGCCACTGTTCGCACTGGTGATCGGCCTGATCGGCTGCCTGGAAGGCCTGAAGGTCAGCGGCACCGCGCAATCGGTGGGCGAACGCACCACCTCCTCGGTGGTGCAAACGATTTCCTTGGTCATCATCCTCGACGCGATCGCGGCGTTGTGGTTCATGAAGATGGGGTGGTGATGGGGCCGGGATTCGACATTCGGGATTTGAGATTCGGGCAGAGCAGGCGCAAAGCGCTTGCACTGGCATTCGGGAGAAAAGTGCTTTGACCAATCCCCAATCCCCACTCCCCAATCCCGGCCCGGACGCCGACGACGACCAGCTGGCGATCTCCGTGCGCGGGCTCACCAACCGTTTCGGCAGCCAGACCGTGCACGAGGACCTGGACCTGGACGTGCGCCGCGGCGAGATCCTCGGCGTGGTCGGCGGCTCGGGCACCGGCAAGTCGGTGTTGATGCGCAGCATCCTGGGCCTGCGCGAACCCGACGCCGGCAGCATCCAGGTGCTGGGCGCGGATGCGCGCTCGGGTCGCTTCGCCGACCGCCAGCACATCACCCGCAATACCGGCGTGCTGTTCCAGGATGGCGCGCTGTTCTCGTCGATGACCGTCGGCGAGAACGTGCAGGTGCCACTGAAGGAACACCATGGCGAATTCCCGGAGCGCTGGTACTTCGAGCTGGCGCTGCTGAAGATCAAACTGGCGGGTTTGCCGGCCGATGCGCTGGACAAGCTGCCCTCGCAGCTGTCCGGCGGCATGCGCAAGCGCGCCGGTCTGGCGCGTGCCCTGGCGCTGGATCCGCCCCTGCTGTTTCTGGACGAACCCACCGCCGGGCTGGATCCGATCGGCGCGGCCGCCTTCGACCGTTTGATCCGCACCCTGCAGCAGGCACTGGGTTTGACCGTGTTCCTGATCACCCATGACCTGGATACGCTGTATGCCATCTGTGACCGCATTGCGGTGCTGGCCGATCGCAAGGTGATCGCCAACGCGCCGCTGGCCGAGGTCGAGCGAATCGACCACCCCTGGATCCAGGACTATTTCCACGGTCCGCGCGCGCGCGCCGCGCGCGCGGCCAAGACCGACTCCACCGAGACCGCCTGAGCATGGAAACCAAAGCCAATTACGTCCTGATCGGCGCCTTCACCATCGTGGCCGGCCTGGCCCTGCTGCTGTTCGGGCTGTGGGCCGCCAAGTACTCCTCCGACCGTACCTGGCAGCAGTACCGGGTGGTGTTCCGCGAGGCGGTCACCGGCCTGTCTGTGGGGAGCCCGGTGCAATACAACGGCATCGCGGTGGGCTCGATCACCGAACTGACCTTGGCGCCGAACGACCCGCGCCAGGTGGTCGCGCATGTGCGGGTCAATTCCACCACCCCGATCAAGAGCGACACCCGCGCCAAGCTGGCCATCACCAGCCTCACCGGCCCGTCGATCATCCAGCTCTCCGGCGGCACGCCCGAGGCGCCGTCGCTGACCACCATCGACAAGAGCGATGCGCCGATCATCCAGACCACGCCGTCGGCGCTGCAGAACATCACCGATACCGCCAACCGCATCGTCGAACGCATGGATCAGATGCTGTCGGACAAGAACGTGGCCAGCATCTCGGCCACGCTGCAGAACCTGGAAAAGATCAGCGGTGGCATCGCCGATCGCGACGAAGGCATGCAGGCGCTGATCGTCAGCGCGCGCGATGCCGCGCGCAATCTCGACACCACCCTGACCACTACCAACGGCACCATCAAACGGCTGGACCAGAACCTGGTACAGCAGTTGCCGGGCATCCTGGAGAAGCTCGACGCCACCCTGGTCAAGCTGGATTCGGCCGCCGGCAACGCCGACAACATCCTTGGCGAGAATCGCGCCGCCATCAACAGCTTCGCCACCGACGGCCTGGGCCAGCTCGGTCCCACGCTGACCGAATTGCGCGGCCTGATCCGCGACCTGCGCCGGGTCAGCGACAAACTGGACAACAACCCTGCGCGCTACCTGCTCGGCCGCGACGCACCCAAGGAGTTCGAACCGAAATGACTGCCATGCGCCTGTTGCGTCCCTTGTTGTGCATGTCGTTGCTGGCCTTGGGCGGCTGCTCGGTGCTGACCGGCGGCGACAAGAAGCCGGCCACCATCTACGCGCCCACCGTGCGCGTGACACCCAACCCCGACTGGCCACAGGTGAGCTGGCAGCTGGTGGTGGCCAAACCCAGCGCCGCGCGCGTCATCGACAGCCCACGCATCAATGTGCGCCCGACTCCCGGTGAACTGCAGGTCTACCACGGCGCAGGCTGGGCGCAGCCGGCCACCGACATGCTCGAAGACAGCGTGGTGCGCGGCTTCGAGGACTCCGGCAAGATCGCCGCGGTGGCTCATATCGGCACCGGCATCCGCTCCGATTACAAACTGGCGATCGATCTGCGCCGGTTCGAATCCGATTACGCCGGCCAGTCGCTGCCGTCGGCCACGATCGAGCTCAACGCCAAGTTGCTGCATTCGGCCGATCAACGCGTGGTCGCCTCGCGCACCTTCCTGGTCGCGCGCCCTTCCAGCGGCACCGAGACTGCCGCCGTCGCGGCGGCGTTCGAGCAGGCGCTGACCCAGGTGACCACCGAGCTGGTCGGTTGGACGCTGACGACAGGACAGCAGGACAACGCGTCCTTGCCGCGCACGCCGTAGACCGAAGCGTCGTTCCATACCGACGCGCCATCCGTCTGCATCAACGCGCCATTCTGCATTCCACTCGAGAGCCCCCTCCTCACGCGGAACCGGATCCAGCTTCCCTTCTCCCGCCCGCGGGAGAAGGTGGCGTACAGCGCTCGATAGCCCCCGTCCCCCTCGCGCAGAGCCAGATCAGCCTCCCTTCTCCCGCCCGCGGGAGAAGGTGGCGCGCAGCGCTCGATAGCCCCCCTCTCGCGTAGAGCAAGATCAGCCTCCCTTCTCCCGCCTGCGGGAGAAGGTGGCGTACAGCGCTCGATAGCCCCCGCCCCTCTCGCGTAGAGCCAGATCAGCCTCCCTTCTCCCGCCTGCGGGAGAAGGTGGCGCGCAGCGCCGGATGAGGGCAAACAGGGCAAACAAGCCCTCTCCGCAACCCAGCCCCGGCCATCCGTCACCCGCCATGCACCACGGCCTCAACCCGCGGCAGTAGGCGCGACCTGTCGAAACGTCAGATTGATCCGCTCCCCGACCAGCCGCGCCGTTCGCGGCAAGGCGTGCCGGTAGTGTCGCTGGGTGTCGCCACCCATCAGCAGCAGATCGCCATGGCCCAGCTCCAGGATCTGCTTCAATGACGCATCGTTGCGATGTTTGAACGCAAACCGCCGCCGCGCGCCCAGACTCAGCGACGCGATCAACGGCTGCGCGCCCAGCTCCGGCTCGTCGTCGCTATGCCAGCCCATCGCATCGCTGCCGCTACGGTAGCGGTTGATCAGCACGCTATTGAATCGGTGCCCGGTGTCGGCCTGCAACTGCGCACGTACCGGCTGCAACGCATCCAGCCACGGCTCCGGCGCGAACCGTGTGCCCGAGTAGCGGTAGCTGGCCTCGGCATCGCCGATCCAGCTACTGAGCCGCGGCGAATCCACCACCCGCCCGAACATGCGGATGCGATGTACCTCCCAGTGCACCTGGGCCAGCAAGGTCTGCAGCAGCGCATCGGCCTGCGCGGCCGGCAGCCAACCGCGCGTCCACCTGATATCCGCTCCCGGCAAGACGACCCGAATGCTCATGCGCCGCACGCTAGCACGTGCGGCCGGACGACGCCGTCGCCCGCGGATGAATCGGGGCGATTTGCCGCCATCACATGCAATCCCGGAAAATGCGCATCAGCCATCGAGCCAACGGGAGCGGAGCAATGTCGGTAACGGGAGTCGGCGCACAGGCGCCAGAGGCGGTCGAGCGTGACGTCATGGAGTACGACGTCGTCACCGTCGGTGCCGGTCCGGCCGGGCTGTCGTTCGCGATCCGGCTCAAGCAGCTCAACCCCGAGCTGAGCGTGTGCGTGATCGAGAAATCCAGCACCATCGGCGCGCATATCCTGTCCGGCGCGGTGATCGAGCCTGCCCCCCTGGACGCGCTACTGCCGGGCTGGCGCGACAACCCGCCGCCGATCTGCGTGGCCGCCACCGACGACGAATTCTGGTTCCTCGGCAAGGACAGCGCGCGCAAGTTCCCGGTAGTGCCACCGGGCATGCGCAACCACGGCAACTTCATCGTCAGCCTGGGCGCGATGTGTGCCTGGCTGGCACCGCAGGCCGAAGCACTGGGCGTGGAGATCTACCCCGGCTTCGCCGCCGCCGAAACGCTGCACGACGACAGTGGCCAGGTGGTCGGCGTGCGCATCGGCGACATGGGCATCGCAAAAGACGGCTCGCACAAGCCTGGCTACACCGCCGGCATCGACATCCGCGCCAAGGTCACCGTGCTGGCCGAGGGCGCGCGCGGTCACCTGACCAAGCGCCTGCTCAAGCGCTTCGACCTCACCGCCGACAGCGATCCGCAGGGGTATTCGATCGGCATCAAGGAGCTGTGGCAGGTCCCCGAAGGCCGCGTCAGCCCGGGCAAGATCGTACACACGCTGGGCTGGCCGGCCGACAACCGCACCTACGGCGGCAGCTTCCTGTATCACCTGGACAACAACCAGATTGCGCTGGGCTATGTCAGCGGGCTGGACTACAGCGATCCGAAGTACCAGCCCTGGGAAGCCTTCCAGCAGTGGAAGAACCATCCGCTGATCAAACCGCTGCTGGAGGGCGGCAACATCCTGTCCGCCGGCGCGCGTGCCATCGTCACCGGCGGCTGGCAATCGCTGCCGAAAACGGAAATGCCCGGCGCCCTGCTGATCGGCGACACCGCCGGCCTGCTCAATGTGCCCAAGATCAAGGGCACCCATCAGGCGATCCGCAGCGGCATGCTGGCCGCCGAACATCTGGCGCAGTCGCAGCTGGCCCCGCAGGGCTTCGACGCCAAGCTGCGCGCCTCCGATGCAATGGCCGAGCTGAAGCAGGTGCGCAACATCAAGCCCGGCTTCAAGAAGGGACTATGGTTCGGCCTGCTCAACGCCGCCTGGGAAACCGCGCTCAAGGGCGCCTCGCCTTGGACACTGAAGAACAAGCCGGACTGGTCTGCGTTGCGCAAGATCGGCGACTACGAACAACCCAAACGCGATTACGGCACCCGCGAACTGGCGCCGCGCGACCGCCTGCAGGCGGTGTACTTCGCCGCCACCGAACACGACGAAGACCAGCCGGTCCATCTGCAGGTGCTGGATACCGACATCTGCGCCACCCGCTGCGTGCAGGAATACGACAACCCCTGTACCCGTTTCTGCCCCGCGAACGTGTATGAAATGGTCGCAGACACCGCCAGCCCATCCGGCAAGCGGCTGCAGATCAACGCCGCCAACTGCGTGCATTGCAAGACCTGCGACATCAAGGACCCATACGAAATCATCAACTGGGTCACCCCGGAGGGTGGTTCGGGCCCGAACTACCAGAACCTGTGAACCCGCCTCCTCGCTCGATGCAGACCCGCGCCCGTACCCGTCTGTTCGGCCTGCTGCGCGCCGCGTTTCGCGCCATGCCGCTGGACGAAGCAACACGCGACCGTTGGCGAGGCTGGTTTCTGGACCGGCATGCCGACTGGGTTCCGGAACCGGCGCGTGGCCGCACCGGCCACGACGTGTCCCGGCGTCCGGCTGCGCGCAGCGACCAAGCCGCCATCGGTCATGTGCCATATCGTGCCCAGGCGCTGCCGATAAACCTTCCGGCCAGTCTGATCGCCTTCTATCTGCCGCAGTTCCATCCGATACCGGAAAACGATGCGTGGTGGGGCAAGGGATTCACCGAATGGCGCAATGTCAGCCGTGCGCTTGCGCAGTTCGAAGGACATCAGCACCCTCGACTTCCCGCAGATCTAGGCTTCTACGATCTTCGCAATCCGCAGATCATGCGTGAGCAGGCGCGGCTGGCACAGGAATACGGCCTTGCCGCGTTCTGTTTCTACTTCTACTGGTTCGCCGGCAAGACCTTGCTGGAAATGCCTATCCGACAGTGGCACGCCGATGATTCCATCACGTTGCCGTTCTGCCTGTGCTGGGCCAACGAAAAGTGGGCGCGGCGCTGGGACGGTCGTGGCGACGACATCCTGATCGATCAGGCGCATGGTGCCGACGACGATCTCGCTTTCATCGCGCACGTCGCTTCCTACATGCGCAATCCGACTTATCTGCGCGTGGAGGGCCGCCCGCTCCTGCTGGTGTATCGACCCAATCTACTCCCAGAGCCTGCACAGACCGCGGCGCGTTGGCGAGCGTGGTGTCGCGACAATGGCATCGGTGAGATCCATCTGGCTTATGTGCAGGGTTTCGAACGCCCGGATCCACGCGATATCGGATTCGATGCAGCGGTCGAATTTCCTCCCAACATGAGCACCCCGCCATCGGTCACGGCCCGGCAGCGCCTGCTGAATCCGGAATTCTGTGGTGAAGTACTGGACTGGCGCGCGCTCGCGAGCGAAATCGAGCAGCGTCCACTACGCGAATACACGCTGTATCCGGGCGTGAATCCAGGTTGGGACAACGAACCGCGTCGCTCCGGAAAAGGTCGGGTCTATCTGCATGCATCGCCTCGCCGCTATCGGGACTGGCTCTCGCACACCGTGTGGCACCGCCTCGTCGACGCACCGGCTGCGCATCGTCTGGTGTTCATCAATGCGTGGAACGAATGGGCGGAGGGCGCCGTCCTGGAGCCGGACATGCGTCTCGGGCATGCATGGCTGGAGGCAACGCGTCAGGCGTTGACGCGTCCGGTCGAGAGCGAGCCGGCACCGAACCGGCAGCGCGCCTGCGTGGTCGTGCACGCATGGTATCTGGATGTTCTTGACGAGATTCTCGATGCGCTTACGCACTCGGCCGTCCCATTCCGGCTGATCGTCACAACCGATCTGACCTTGGTCGAGCAGGTCCATCAAAGCCTGCGCCGGCATGGCATCGAAGCAGAGGTGGAAGGCTTCGAGAATCGAGGCCGCGACATCCTGCCGTTCCTGCACATCGCCAACCGTTTGCTCGACGAAGGCGAGCATCTGGTGTTGAAGCTGCATACCAAGAAGTCGACGCATCGCGATGATGGCGACGCGTGGCGGCGGGAGATGCTGGCCGTGTTGCTGGACGGGGAGCGCGTGGACGCAATCGTCGGCGCCTTCGCTGCTGACCCACAGCTTGGGCTCGCCGCGCCAAGGGAACACCTGCTGAAGGTCACAGACTTCATCGGCGGCAATGCCGATGCCTTGGATTATCTCGCCGTTCGCACCGGCACGAGCACGGTGACCGAGCATGACCTGTTCGCCTCCGGCAGCATGTTCTGGGCAAGACTCGACGCCTTGCGCCCGGTACTGGATGCGCATCTGCAGCCCGACGACTTCGAGAGCGAGCAAGGCCAGATCGACGGTACCCTGGCGCATGCGATGGAACGTTTCCTGGGCCACGCTGTCACCGAATCAGGGCATCGGCTCGCCGCAATCGAAGGCCTGCTGGGAAACAACGCGCCGGCCTCGGCTACGCCCTATCGCTACGCACGCAAGGCGCCGTAGCGGCGGCGCCTTGCTCCCGGTACACGGGTTCGACCGCGATCTCAGGCCCGGAATTCCGCACCGGTCTTGGTGCGTAGCTCGGACAGCTCCACCCCATCGGCAGCCTCCACCAGCACCAATCCGTCGGCGGTGACATCGAACACCGCCAGGTCGGTGATGATGCGGTCCACCACCCCGACGCCGGTCAGCGGCAGGTCGCATTCGCGCAGGATCTTGTGGCTGCCGTCCTTGGCAACGTGTTCCATCAGCACAACCACGCGCTTGACGCCGGCCACCAGGTCCATCGCCCCGCCCATGCCCTTGACCATCTTGCCGGGCACCATCCAGTTGGCCAGGTCGCCGCGGTCGGTGACCTGCATTGCGCCGAGAATGGCCAGGTCGATGTGGCCGCCACGGATCATCGCGAACGAATCGTGGCTACCGAAATAGCTGGCGCCCGCACGCGCAGTGACGGTCTGCTTGCCGGCGTTGATCAGGTCCGCATCGACGTCGTCCTCGGTCGGAAACGGGCCGATGCCGAGCAGGCCATTCTCCGATTGCAGCCAGACATCCACGCCGGCGGGGATGTGGTTGGCGACCAGGGTCGGCAGGCCGATCCCCAGGTTGACATAGGCGCCATCGGTCAATTCACGTGCCGCACGGGCGGCCATCTGATCGCGGGTCCAGGCCATCAGTTGTCTCCCTTGCGCACGGTGCGCTGTTCGATGCGTTTTTCCGGCGTGGCGTTGAGCACCAGTCGATCGACATAGATGCCGGGCAGATGCACCTGATCCGGATCGATCGCGCCCAGCTCCACGATCTCTTCGACCTCGGCAACGCAGACGCGCCCGGCCATCGCGCAGGCCGGGTTGAAGTTACGCGCGGTCTTGCGGAATACCAGGTTGCCGGCCGTATCGGCCCGCCACGCCTTGACCAGCGCGACATCGGCTCGCAGTGCGGTTTCCAGCACGTAGTGCTTGCCGTCGAATTGCCGGGTTTCCTTGCCGTCGGCCACGATGGTGCCGTAGCCGGTGGCCGTGTAGAAAGCGGGAATTCCCGCGCCGCCTGCACGCAGGCGCTCGGCCAACGTGCCCTGCGGGTTGAATTCCAGCTCCAGCTCGCCAGCCAGGTACTGGCGCTCGAATTCCTTGTTCTCGCCCACATAGGACGAAATCATCTTGCGGATCTGGCGCGTGGCCAGCAACTGGCCGAGCCCGAAGCCGTCCACGCCGGCGTTGTTGGAGATCACCGTCAGCCCGCTCACCCCGCTGTCGCGTACCGCCGCGATCAGGGCCTCCGGGATTCCGCACAAACCGAAACCGCCCACTGCCAGGGTCTGACCATCGGCCAGGATCCCACTCAGCGCCGCCCCGGCATCGGCATGGCGTTTGCCGCCTGCCGTACCACGTCCATCGTTGCCCATCACCGCCCTCACCTCGCTGATGCGAAGCGGCCATTCTATCCGCTGACCGTTCCCTGTCCCTGGTCGCAATTCCGCCACACCCAAGACACGGCGCACCCGCTAAACTCGGTTGTCCCCCATCCCAGGAATCGCCCATGACGCTACCCGCCTTCAAGGCCTACGACATCCGCGGCCGCGTGCCGGATGAACTCAACGAGGACTTGGCCCGCCGCATTGGCGTGGCACTGGCGGCGCAGCTGGATCAGGGGCCGGTGGTCCTGGGCCACGACGTGCGCCTGGCCAGCCCGGCGCTGCAGGAAGCACTCTCGGCCGGTCTGCGCGCCAGCGGCCGCGAGGTCATCGACATCGGTCTGTGCGGCACTGAGGAGGTCTATTTCCAGACCGATTACCTCAAGGCCGCCGGCGGCGTCATGGTCACCGCCAGCCACAACCCGATGGACTACAACGGCATGAAGCTGGTCCGCGAGCAGGCGCGACCGATCAGTTCCGATACCGGCCTGTTCGCCATCCGCGACACCGTCGCGGCCGATACCGCCGCACCCGGTGAGCCCACAGCCGCCGAGCACAGCCGCACCGACAAGACCGCCTACCTGGAGCACCTGCTCAGCTACGTGGACCGCAGCACGCTCAAGCCGCTCAAGCTGGTGGTCAATGCCGGCAACGGCGGTGCCGGCCTGATCGTGGATCTGCTCGCCCCACACCTGCCGTTCGAGTTCGTCCGCGTGTTCCATGAGCCCGATGGCAACTTCCCCAACGGCATCCCCAACCCGCTGCTGCCGGAAAACCGCGACGCTACTGCCAAGGCGGTCAAGGACCACGGTGCGGACTTCGGCATCGCCTGGGATGGCGACTTCGATCGCTGTTTCTTCTTCGACCACACCGGCCGCTTCATCGAAGGCTACTACCTGGTCGGCCTGCTGGCCCAGGCCATCCTGGCCAAGCAGCCGGGCGGCAAGGTCGTGCACGACCCGCGTCTGACCTGGAACACCGTGGAGCAGGTCGAGGAAGCCGGCGGCATTCCGGTGCTGTGCAAGAGCGGGCATGCCTTCATCAAGGAAAAGATGCGCAGCGAGAACGCTGTCTACGGCGGCGAGATGAGTGCGCACCATTACTTCCGCGAGTTCGCCTACGCCGATTCGGGAATGATTCCCTGGTTGTTGATCGCCGAGCTGGTATCGCAGTCCGGCCGCTCGCTGGCGGACCTGGTCGAAGCACGCATGCAGAAATTCCCCTGCAGCGGCGAGATCAATTTCAAGGTGGCCGATGCCAAGGCCTCGGTGGCCCGCGTGATGGAGCATTATGCGCACCTGTCGCCGGAACTGGACTACACCGACGGCATCAGTGCCGATTTCGGCCAATGGCGCTTCAACCTGCGCAGCTCCAATACCGAGCCGCTGCTGCGTCTGAACGTGGAAACGCGCGGCGATGCCGCACTGCTGGAAAGCCGCACGCAAGAGATTTCCGATCTGCTGCGCGGTTGATTTACCTCTCTCCCACCCATAGACGCACTTTGGAGTCTCCCCCGCCCATGAGCGACGTCCTACCCATCATCCTGTCCGGCGGTTCCGGCACGCGCCTGTGGCCGCTGTCGCGCGAATCCTATCCCAAGCAGTTCCTGCCCCTGATCGGTGACAAGAGCATGCTGCAGTCCACCTGGCTGCGCGCTGCTCCCGTCGCCGGCCATGCCCCCATCGTGGTCGCCAACGAAGAACACCGCTTCATGGCCGCCGAGCAATTGCAGCAGCTGGGCGTGAAGCCATCGGCCATCCTGCTCGAACCCAAGGGCCGCAATACTGCCCCCGCCATCGCGGTTGCCGCGCTGGAAGCCACCCGCGATGGCGCCGACCCGTTGCTGTTGGTGCTGCCGTCGGATCACGTGATCGGCAACGAGGCCGCCTTTCAAGCCGGGGTGAAAGTTGCTGCTGAAGCGGCAGCGCAGGGCAAGTTGGTCACCTTCGGCATCAAGCCGACCGCACCCGAGACGGGCTACGGCTACATCAAGGCCGGTGCGGGCGCTGGTGTCAGCGCGGTCGATCGCTTCGTCGAGAAACCCGACCTGGCCACCGCACAGAGCTACCTGGCCAGCGGCGAGTACTACTGGAACAGCGGCATGTTCCTGTTCCGTGCCTCGCGCTACCTGGAAGAATTGCGCAAGTTCCATCCGGCCATTGCCGATGCCTGCCAGCAGGCCTGGCAGAATGGCAAGCGCGATGCCGACTTCACCCGCCTGGACAAGGACGCGTTCGGGGCCAGCCCGTCGGACTCGATCGACTACGCGGTGATGGAAAAGACCGCCGACGCGGTCGTCGTGCCGCTGGATGCAGGCTGGAACGATGTCGGCTCGTGGTCGTCGCTGCTGGATGTGTCCGAACAGGATGCCCAGGGCAATGCGCATCATGGCGACGTGATCCAGCTGGATTGCCGCAACACCTACGCCTATGGCTCGCGGCTGATCGCCATGGTCGGCCTGGAGGACGTGGTGGTGGTCGAGACGCCGGATGCTGTGCTGGTCGGTCACCGCGATCGCATCCAGGAGGTCAAGGACGTGGTCGGGCGGATCAAGACCGACGGCCGCTCCGAGGCGACCTGGCACCGCAAGGTCTACCGTCCGTGGGGCGCTTACGACTCGATCGACATGGGCCAGCGTCACCAGGTCAAGCGCATCACCGTCAAGCCGGGCGCCGTGCTCAGCCTGCAGATGCATCATCACCGCGCCGAACATTGGATCGTCGTCAGCGGCACTGCAGAAGTCACGCGCGGCGAAGAAGTGTTGCTGCTGACCGAAAACCAGAGCACCTACATTCCGCTCGGCGTCACCCACCGCCTGCGCAACCCGGGCAAGCTGCCGCTGGAACTGATCGAAGTGCAGTCCGGCAGTTATCTGGGCGAAGACGACATCGTGCGTTTCGAGGACACCTACGGCCGCGCCTGATCGGGCACTCGAGGTAGACGGCAAGATCGACGGCGGCCAATGGCCGCCGTCTTGCGTTGTACGCGGCTTACTCGGATCGCAACACGCCACGCGTCTGCAGACCAGAGGGCGCCTGCCTGCGTTGGCTGCATCGCACACCCCTGCGTGCGGGCGACGCCGCTGCAGCGCCCGCATTTGATACCGGCCGAATGCAATCGACGCTCGCCTAGGGGCCCAAACAGCGCCGCATCGGGTGCTGCCTGATGCATGGCATGGACGAGTGGCACCGCCCCCCGCCCGCGCCCAGCGGCTGCCCCGCTCAGTTGTCGCCGAACAGATCGCGCGTATAGACCTTGTCCTGCACGTCCTGCAACGCCTCGGCCATGCGGTTGCTGATGATGACGTCGGCCTCGCGCTTGAACGCAGCCAGGTCGTTGACCACGCGCGAGCGGAAGAACTCCGGATCGCTCAGGGTGGGTTCGTACACGATGACTTCCACGCCCTTGGCCTTGAGACGCTTCATCACCCCCTGGATGCTGGACGAGCGGAAATTGTCCGAACCGGCCTTCATGATCAGGCGATAGATGCCAACCACCTTGGGATGGCGCCGCAGTACGTCGGCGGCGATGAAATCCTTGCGCGTGGTGTTGGAATCGACGATTGCCCGAATGATGTTCTGCGGCACGCTCTGATAGTTGGCCAGCAGCTGCTTGGTGTCCTTGGGCAGGCAGTAACCGCCGTAGCCGAACGAAGGATTGTTGTAGTGGCTGCCGATGCGCGGATCCAGGCAGATGCCTTCGATGATCTGGCGGCTGTCCAACCCGTGGGTAAGCGCGTAGGTATCCAGTTCGTTGAAGTAGGACACCCGCATCGCCAGATAGGTGTTGGCGAACAGCTTGATCGCCTCGGCCTCGGTCGGCTCGGTGAACAGCACCGGCACGTCGGGCTTGAGCGCGCCTTCCTGCAACAAGCGCGCGAAGGTTTCCGCACGCGCCGAACGCTCGCCGACGATGATCCGGGACGGGTACAGGTTGTCGTACAACGCCCGGCCTTCGCGCAGGAATTCCGGCGAAAAGATGATGTTGTCGGTGCCGAACTGCGCACGCAGCTTGGCGACGTAGCCGACCGGGATAGTCGACTTAATGACCATCGTCGCCTGCGGGTTGATCTCCAGCACCTTGGCGATCACCACCTCGATCGAGCCGGTGTTGAAGTAATTGGTGTCCGGATCGTAGTCGGTGGGGGTGGCGATGATCACGAACTCGGCGCCGGCAAACGCCTCGTTGGCATCCAGCGTGGCCTTGAAGTTCAGGCCGCCCTCGGCCAGCGCAGCCTCGAGCTCCTTGTCGACGATCGGCGAGCGGCCTTCGTTGAGCAGCTTGACCTTGGCCTCGACGATGTCCAGCGCCACGACTTCATGGCGCTTGGCGAGCAGCACGCCATTGGACAGGCCGACATAGCCAGTACCCGCGACAGCGATCTTCATTGGAATTCCTTGCGATTTTGGATGGGGGGAGGAAGCAGCGCGCTGCGCGCAGATCCTGGCGTGATGCCGGCGCGGCCGAGCCCGCTATGGGCCGCCGCGCCGCTGGGGGACACGCGAGAACTGCACGGTGCCGACCAATGCAACGCGGTGCACACGGATGCACGCATCCAGCCCGTGCATCGCGCGACGCGCCCGCTTCGGCGGCACATCCACGTCGACCACGACCTGCATGAAGCAGCTCGCCGGCCTGGCGTGGACCAGTCCCGATGGTAGCCGAAGCGAGAGGCAAGCTATGAGTCGGTGCTGAAGCCGCATCGGGCCATGACACCACTGAAGACGCTCAATCCTGGGCGAGCGTGTCCAGCACCTGGCTCAGTCCGTCCTGCCAGTCGGGCAGACGGACGCCGAAGGTGTCCTGCAGGCTCCGGGTATCCAGCCGCGAATAGGCCGGGCGCGTGGCCGGCGTGGGATAGTCGGCAGTGGCGATCGCTTCCACGCGCGGCGCGCGTGCGATCAGGCCGCGCGCGCGCGCTTGGGCAAAGATGGCTTCGGCGAAACCGTGCCAGCTGGTCTGCCCGGCAGCGGTCAGATGCCACACGCCGGAAGGTTCGCCCGGTTGGCGCAGCGCATGCGCGGTGATGTCGGCGATCAACGCCGCCGGGGTCGGCGTGCCGATCTGATCGGCGACCACGCGCAGCACGTCGCGCTCGGCTCCCACGCGCAGCATCGTGCGCAGGAAGTTGTGTCCGTGCGCGGCGTAGACCCAGGCAGTGCGGAAGATCAGATGCCGACCGCCGGCCGCCTGCACCGCCTGTTCGCCGGCCAGTTTGCTCTGCCCGTACACGCCGAGCGGCGCGGTGGCGTCGTCCGGCCGATAAGGACGCGTGCCCTGCCCATCGAACACATAGTCGGTCGAGTAATGGACCAGCGGCACACCGGCACGCGCGCACCATTGCGCAATGACCGCTGGCGCCTCGGCGTTGGCGCGGAATGCCGCATCGCGCTCCTGCTCGGCACGATCGACGGCGGTGTAGGCGGCTGCGTTGACGACGCGAGTTGGCGCAAGCCGATCCAGCAAGGCCCCTAGACTTTGCGGCGCGTCGAAGTCGGCGACCTCACACGCGGCACCGTCCGGCAACCGACCACTGCGCGTGCTGGCCAGGATCGGGCCATCGCCTGCCAACGCCCGCAGCAATTCCGTGCCGACCTGTCCACTGGCTCCCAGTACCAACGTCGTCATGCTGCAAATACCGGCAGACGCTCATCCGGCACATCCGCCAGGAAAGGCGCCGCGGCATCTTTGGCCGAGAGCACCGGATCGCTGATCGGCCAGTCGATCCCGATCGCCGCATCATCCCAACGCACACCCGCGTCGGCTTCCTTGACGTACACATCCGTGCACAGATAGCTGAATACCGCGCGCTCGGAGAGCACTGCAAAGCCGTGCGCGAAGCCTTCCGGAATCCAGAACTGCTTCTTGTTCTCCGCACTTAGCATCACTGCCTCCCATTGACCGAAGGTCGGCGAGCCGCGGCGAACATCCACGGCGACGTCATAGACCTCACCTTCCAGGACGCTGACCAGCTTGCCCTGCGGACGCGGCCACTGGTAATGCAGGCCACGCAGCACGCCTTTGGCTGAGGTCGACACGTTGCTCTGCACGAACCGGGTCGGCAGGTTGTGTTGACCAAAGCGATCGGCATTCCACGTCTCGAAGAAGTATCCGCGCTCGTCGCCGAACACCGCCGGCTCGATCACCACACAGCCGGCCAACTTCGTTTCAATCACTTTCATGGAACAACTCCTCTCACAGCCAATTCGTGCAGATACTTGCCGTAGTCGTTTTTGCGCAAAGGCGCTGCCAGACGTTCCAGTTGCTCGGCATCGATCCAGCCCTGTCCAAACGCGATCTCTTCCGGGCAGCACACCTGTAAACCCTGACGCATCTGAATGGTCTCGATGAAGTTGGCTGCTTCATGCAGTGACTGATGCGTACCGGTATCCAGCCATGCATAGCCGCGCCCCAGCGGCTCAAGATGCAGGTTGCCCGCATCCAGATAGCAGCGATTGAGATCGGTGATCTCCAGCTCACCGCGTGGCGATGGCTTCAGCGCAGCCGCATAATCGCTGGCCTTGCCGTCGTAGAAGTACAAACCGGTTACCGCGTAGTTGGAGCGGGGTTTTTCGGGCTTTTCGGCGATATCGATGACCTTGCCTTGCTGATCGAATTCGGCAACGCCGTAGCGCTCCGGGTCGTTGACCCAGTAACCGAAGACGGTGGCACCCTGCTCACGCGCATCCGCGCGGCGCAAGGTATCGGTCAGGCCATGCCCATGGAAGATATTGTCGCCCAACACAAGGCAGCTCGGCTTGCCGTCGACGAACTCGCGACCGATCAGATAGGCCTGCGCCAGACCGTCAGGGCTGGGCTGCACGGCATACCGGATATTGATGCCCCACTGTGAGCCATCGCCCAGCAGCGCCTGGAACAGCGCCTGCTCGTGCGGCGTGTTGATGATCAGGATGTCGCGGACGCCCGCCAGCATCAGTACGCTGAGCGGGTAGTAGATCATCGGCTTGTCGTACACCGGCAACAGCTGCTTGCTGACGCCCTTGGTGATCGGGTACAGGCGCGTGCCGGAGCCGCCGGCCAGAATGATGCCTTTACGTTGTGTCATCAGGTATGTCCTGTTGAGGCCCGCACACGCTTGCATGCGCGGGCTCTTGCCTAAGAGCTCGTGTTACGCTGCGGCGCCGATCCGTTCCAGCCGATAGCTGCCATCCAGCACGCCCTGCACCCAGGCCTGGTTGGTCAGGTACCACTCCACTGTCTGCGCGATGCCTTGCTCGAAGGTATATGCAGGTTCCCAACCCAGCTCGTTCTTCAACTTGGAGGCATCGATCGCGTAGCGACGGTCGTGTCCGGGGCGGTCGGTGACATGGGTGATCTGGCTCGCACGCGGCTTGCCGTCCTCACGCGGGCGGTGCTGATCCAGCAGCGCACAGATCGCCTGCACGACCTCGATGTTCTGGCGCTCGGAGTTGCCGCCCACGTTGTAGGTCTCGCCGACCTGGCCCTTGGCCAGCACGGTGCGGATCGCCTCGCAGTGGTCGCTGACGAACAACCAGTCGCGCACCTGCTTGCCATCGCCGTACACCGGCAACGCCTCGCCGGCCAGCGCCTTGGCGATCACCAGCGGAATGAGCTTTTCCGGGAAATGGTACGGGCCGTAGTTGTTCGAGCAGTTGGTGGTCAGTACCGGCAGCCCGTAGGTGTGGTGGAACGCGCGTACCAGGTGATCCGAGGCGGCCTTGGACGCCGAGTACGGAGAATTGGGCGCATACGGCGTGGTTTCGGTGAACTTGCCGGTCTCGCCCAGCGTGCCATAGACCTCGTCGGTGGACACGTGCAGGAACCGGAAGGCCTCGCGACGCGCATCCGGCAGCGCCTTCCAGTAGTCGCGTACGGCCTCGAGCAAGGCCAGGGTGCCGACGACATTGGTCTGGACGAACGCGCCAGGGCCTTCGATCGAGCGATCCACATGGCTTTCGGCAGCGAAGTTCAGCACTGCGTCCGGCTGGTGTTCCTGCAGCAGACGGGTCACGAGTGCGCCGTCGCCGATGTCACCCTTGACGAAGACATGGTCGGCATTGCCTTCCAGCGACGTCAGCGTGTTCAGGTTGCCCGCATAGGTGAGCGCGTCGAGATTGATCACGCGGATCCCACGCGCGACCGCCTCGAGAACAAAATTTCCGCCGATAAAACCGGCCCCGCCGGTCACTAGCCAAGTCGCCACTGTCTACCCCTCCTGGTCGCGCGCACTGCGCTGCGTTTTCAAACCACACAGGATATACGGTCTGAGCAATCCCGGGCCTACGCATTGCCCAAACAATGCTCGGAAGTGTTGCACCGCAACATCCATACGCCATCGCATGGTGCGCCCCTCCCGGTTAGAATGCCCGCACTCCCGAGCCTGCCGCCGCGGCCGGGCCTTCCCGCAATAGCTGAAGGATCTCGTACACGATGAAAATCCTCGTCGCCTACAAGCGCGTGGTGGACTACAACGTCCGCATTCAGGTCAAGCCCGATGGCTCCGGCGTGGTCACCGACGGCGTCAAGCTCTCGCCGAACCCGTTCGATGAAATCGCCCTGGAAGAGGCTCTGCGCCTGCGCGACGCTGGCATCGCCACCGAGGTGGTGGTCGCCACCCTGGCGCCCGCCGATGCGGCCGCGCACCTGCGCAACGGTCTTGCCATGGGCGCCAACCGCGGCATCCATGTGGTCACCGATGCCGCCGTTCAGCCGCTGACCGCCGCGCGCGCGTTGCTCAAGTTGGTGGAGAAGGAACAGCCGGACTTGGTCATCCTTGGCAAGCAGGCCATCGATGACGACGCCAATCAGACCGGCCAGATGCTGGCCACCCTGTGGGGTCGCCCGCAGGCGACCTTCGCCGGCAAGCTCGTCGTTGCCGATGGCAAGGCCACGGTGACCCGCGAGGTCGACGCCGGCCTGGAAACGCTGGAGGTGGACCTGCCGGCGGTGATCACCACCGATCTGCGCCTGAACGAGCCGCGCTTCATCAAGCTGCCCGACATCATGAAGGCCAAGAGCAAGCCGCTGGAAACCCTGGCGTTTGCCGATCTCGGGGTCGCGGCGCATGACAGCCTGACCACTACCCACTACGCGGCGCCGTCCAAGCGCAGCCGCGGAGTGATGGTCAAGGATGCCGCCGAACTGGTGGCCGCACTCAAGCAGAAGGGGTTGCTGTAATGACCAAGGTTCTAGTCGTCGCCGAACATCTCAACGGCCAGCTCAATGCGGCCACCGCCAAGACACTGAGCGCCGCACAGGCGATCTCGGCCGAATCCATTGATGTGGTCGTGCTGGCCGCCGACCCAGCAGGCGTTGCCGCACAGGCCGCGCAGCTGGCCGGCGTCGCGCGTGTATTGACCGTGGCCAACGCGGCCAACGAACACGCCATCGCGCAGGTGCTGGGACCGCAGATCGCCCAACTGGCGGGTCAGGGCTACACCCATGTCTTCGGCCCCTCCACCACCTTTGGCAAGGATCTGATGCCGGTCGTGGCGGCATTGCTGGGCGTCAACCAGATCTCCGATCTGATGACTGTCGAAGACGCGTATACCTTCAAGCGCCCGATCTACGCAGGCAACGCCATCATCACCGTCAAGGCCCCGGCCGAGCAGATCGTGGTCGCGACAGTGCGCAGCGCGTCCTGGCCGGAAGCGGCCAAGGGCGGCAGTGCGGCGGTCGAGCCCGTCACGGTTAATGCCACGCTGCCGACGCATAGCCGCTTCATCGGCCTGGCGGCCGGCAGCTCCGACCGCCCCGACCTGCAGAGCGCCAAGCGCGTGGTCTCCGGCGGCCGCGGCGTGGGCTCGGCTGATAATTTCAAGCACATCTATAGCCTGGCCGACAAACTCGGCGCCGCCGTTGGCGCCTCGCGTGCGGCCGTGGACGCCGGCTATGTACCGAACGAGCTGCAGGTCGGCCAGACCGGCAAGATCATCGCGCCCGAGCTGTACGTGGCGATCGGCATCAGCGGGGCGATCCAGCACCTGACCGGCATCAAGGACGCCGGCACGATCGTTGCGATCAACAAGGACCCGGAATCGCCGATCTTCGAGATTGCCGACATCGGGTTGGTGGGGGATTTGTTCACCCTGCTGCCGGAGCTGGAGGCTGCGCTGGGCTGAGGCCCTTCTGCTGCAATGGATTCACCTTTGCCTTCCAGCATCGACGGTGCCTCAAGATTGCGGCACCGTCTGGATTATCTGGCCGCCTTCGTGTTCCTGCTGTGCGCGGGGTACGTCGCCGTATTGGTTTGGGTGGACCACGGAAACGGGACCTTTTCGCGGCTGAGCGAGGTGTGGCGGTTGATGTCGCTCGCGATCGTGCCCGTCTCCATCACGTATCTGTTCCGGTACTGGCGTTGGCACTGGCTCCTCCGCCGCAAGGGGCATCACGTGCCAGTACTACCGGGCCTGGCTGGCTATCTGGCGGGCTTTGCCCTGACCGCAACGCCCGGCAAGGCCGGCGAACTGATGCGGATCCGCTATTTCGCGCGCATGGGCATCCCGGCCGAGCGCACGCTGGGCGTCTTCATCTTCGAGCGCGCGTCCGACCTGCTGGTCATCCTGTCCTTGTCGCTGCTGGCTGCGTCGGTATTCCCAACCCTGGGCACCCTGGTGACCGTGGTGCTGGGATTTATCTGTGCGCTGTTCGGCGCGGCGGCGTGGCCCGCGCTATCGAATAGCCTTGCACGCGTGCGAGAACGCCTTCCCGGCCGCTGGTTGCGACGCCTGGCCCGCCTTGGCCTCGCGGCCGCACTGGAGCTGCGTAGTTGCCTGGATCTGCGCGCGTTCGGGCAAAGCATGTTCGCCGGATTCTTCGCCTGGGGACTGACATCGGCTGTGTTCGTGAGCCTGTGCGCTGGTATGGGCTTGCAGCTGAACCCCATGGTCGCGCTCGGTATCTATCCACTCGCGATGCTGATCGGCGCATTGTCGTTCGTTCCCGGTGGGGTCGGCACCACCGAACTGGCCATTGTGTTGATGCTCAATCGGCTTGGGATCTCTACGCCGGACGCAATTGCGGTCGCCGTCGCGGCGCGCCTGGTCACGCTCTGGTACGCCATTGCCGTCGGCGCGGCGGCCATGCTGATCGCAGAATTCGCATCGAGGGAAGAAGCGGGTTGATCGACTAGGTATAATCGCGGCCCCGCAATGGATCGCCAGGCAGTCGATGTCCGTCCCTACCAGCAGCTCCACCCGTCCGGCGGTTTCAGGACGCGCCCTTTGCGTGGATCTGGATGGCACGCTTTTGAATTCCGACATCCTCTACGAGTCGGTGCTGGCCCTGATGGCGCGAAATCCGCTGTACCTGTTCTTGCTGCCCCTGTGGCTGCTGCGCGGCAAAGCGGCGCTGAAGCGGGAACTTGCCTCGCGCGTCGTCCTGCCTGCGGGGACCCTGCCCTACAACCACCAAATGCTGGAGCTGCTGCGCACCACGACACAGCGCCCGCGCGTGCTGTGCACGGCGTCCGACGCACTCCTGGTGAAGCCTATTGCAGACCATCTGGGCCTGTTTGAGCAGGTAATCGCCAGTGATGGCAAGCGAAATCTGTCCGGTCGCAACAAGGCAGATGTGCTGGTGGAAGCGTTTGGTCAGGGCAACTTCGATTACGCAGGTAACGGCAGTGTGGATTTGCACGTGTGGGAAAAGGCCGGTGGCGCCTGGGTCGTCAACAATGGCGCTGCACTCGCCAAGGCCGCTGCGCAGCGGACGACCGTGCATGCGCATTGGCCGGCTCCGCCGCGTGCCCGTGCATGGCTGAAGGCGTTACGCCTGCATCAGTGGCTGAAGAATCTGCTGGTATTCGTTCCCTTGCTGACCGCGCACCGCTTCCTGGATCTGGAATCGGTGATGCAGTCCGCGCTTGCGTTAGTGGCGTTCGGGCTATGCGCCTCCGGCGTCTATGTGCTCAACGATCTGCTGGACCTGACGCCTGATCGCCAGCACCCGCGCAAGCGAAAGCGCCCGTTTGCGGCAGGTCGCCTTCCTCTCTTGCAGGGCCTGCTGGTCGCCCCTACGCTGACCGTCGCTGGCATTCTGCTATCGCTGGCATGCAGCATCGAGTTCACCCTGGTACTTATTGCCTACTACGTCATGACATTGGCGTACTCGCTGCGCTTGAAACGCATCGTGATGATCGACGTCGTGCTGCTCGCGGCGCTTTATACCGTGCGCATCATCGGCGGCGCCATGGCGATCGGAGTCGAACTGTCGTTCTGGCTGTTGGCGTTTTCGATGTTCATGTTCCTGTCGCTGGCCCTGCTCAAGCGCTATACCGAACTGCATGCCATGTTGAGCAGCGGCAAAACCAGGGCCAGTGGTCGTGCCTATTCGGTGGAGGATCTCTCGCTGCTGCAATCCATGGGCGCGGCGGCTGGCTACATCGCGGTGATGGTGATGGCGCTGTACATCAACAGCCCCGAGAGTGTGGAGCTGTACCGCAATCCCAAGCTGCTCTGGCTGGTGTGTCCGGTGCTGCTGTATTGGGTGAGCCGGGTCTGGATCATCGCCCATCGCGGAGAGATGCATGATGACCCGATCGTATTCGCTGCCACCGATCGCGTCAGCCAGATCGTTGTGGTGCTGTGCGGGTTGTTCGCCCTGAGTGCCATCTGATGACGGCGGGGCAGTCCTGGGGGCGCTATCCCAGAGCACACCAGACACTGCTACCGATCCACGATCGTGCGGCGCGTCTGCCGGCCTTCGATGGCTTTGCCCTGCCCCGTGGCAATGGACGCAGTTATGGCGACAGCTGCCTGAACCCGGATGGCGCACTGCTGTGCGCACGCGGACTCGATCGTTTCATCTCATTTGATCCGGGCAATGGCGTCCTGCGCTGCGAGGCGGGAGTCACCCTTGCCGAAATCATCGAGCTGGTATTGCCGCAAGGCTGGTTCCTGCCTGTGACACCCGGCACTCGCTACGTCACCGTCGCCGGCGCGATCGCCAACGACGTGCATGGCAAGAACCACCATCGCACCGGCAATTTTGGCCACCATGTGCGCGCATTCGAGTTGCTGCGCAGCGACGGCGAGCGGCGGCTGTGCACCCCGGATGACGCCGATCTCTGGTTTGCGGCCACAGTGGGAGGCCTAGGCCTGACCGGCCTGATCACCTGGGCCGAAATTCAGTTACGCCGTGTCGGCAGTCCCACGCTGGAAGCAGAAAATATCCGCTTCGGCTCGCTCGACGAATTTTTCGCCTTATCGGCCGCATCTGCCGACAGCCACGAGTACAGCGTGGCCTGGATCGATTGCCTGGCAAGCGGCAAGGCACGCGGACGCGGGCACTTCACCCGCGCCGATCACTGCACCGGGCTTGCCCAGGAGCGACCGAAATCGCCAGGCGCAGGCCTGTCCATGCCGGTCACGCCACCGATTTCGTTGGTGAACAAATTATCCCTGCGGCCTTTCAATGCGCTTTACTACTGGCGCCAGCCGGCACCGCACAAACGCTTCGTCAGCCATCTGTTGCCGTTCTTTTACCCGCTGGACGGCATCCGCGACTGGAACCGGATGTACGGCCCATCCGGTTTTCTGCAGTATCAATGCGTATTGCCGCCCGCAACCGCACGGGACGGGGTCGACGCGCTGCTTGCCGAGATCGCGCGCAGCGGCAGCGGCTCGTTCCTGGCAGTGCTGAAAGAGTTCGGCAACATACCTTCCATCGGCATGCTGTCTTTCCCGAGGCCCGGGACGACGTTGGCATTGGACTTTCCCAACACCGGTCCTGACGTACTCCGCCTGCTCGAGCGACTGGACCGCATCGTCGACGAGACAGGCGGCGCTCTGTACCCTGCCAAGGATGCACGTATGGCTGCACAGTCGTTTCAGCGTGCCTACGGCCGCTGGCGCGAGTTCGGCAACTATCTCGACCCACGTTTTTCTTCCAGCTTCTGGCGCCGGGTCACGGAGTAGACATGCAACGCGTCCTCATCATCGGTGCCACCTCGGCCATCGCCGAAGCAACCGCCCGACGCTACGCCGCACGCGGGGCGGCCATCCATCTGCTCGGCCGACAGGCAACGCGCCTGGAGACGATTGCGACTGACCTCACGATCCGCGGCGCCCGAAGCAGCTTTGGCGTGCTGGATGTCAACGACAATGCACGTCATGGCGACATTCTGGATGCTGCCTGGGCTGCATTGGGCGGCGTCGATATCGTGTTGATAGCGCATGGCACGCTGCCGGAACAGGCTGCGTGTAACGCATCGGTCGAACTGTCGCTTCGTGAGTTTGCAACCAACGGCACTTCCACCATTGCCCTGTGCGCGGCGATTGTGCCGCGACTGACGTCGGGCGCCACGCTTGCAGTCATTTCTTCGGTGGCGGGAGACCGCGGCCGAGCCAGCAACTACCTCTACGGCAGCGCCAAGGCGGCTGTGACTGCGTACCTGAGCGGTCTGGGCCAGCGCCTGCGCCCGGAAGGCATCAACGTGCTCACGATCAAGCCGGGCTTCGTCGACACCCCCATGACCGCGGCTTTCAAAAAAGGCGCACTGTGGGCAAAGCCGGACCAGATCGCCAAGGGAATCCTCGGTGCAGTGGACAAGCGTCGCGCTGTGGCCTATCTGCCAGCATTTTGGTGGGCCATCATGCTGGTGATCAAAAACATACCCGAATTCGTTTTCCGCAGGATCAAGCTCTGACATGACCGACAAACACGCCAAGATCGTCATCACCGGTGCCGCAGGGCTGGTCGGCCAAAATCTGATCGTCGAGCTCGAACAACAGGGCTACACCCAGCTGGTGGCAATCGACAAGCATGCGCACAACCTTCAGATCCTGCGCGAGTTACATCCTGCCGTGCGCGTCGTGCATGCGGACCTGGCCGAACCGGGCGAATGGGCCCGCGAGTTCGAAGGTGCGGCCTGCGTTGCCCAATTGCATGCACAGATCACCGGAAAGACCACCGAGCTTTTCACCCGCAACAACCTGGTTGCCACCTCGCACGTACTCGACGCCTGCAAAGCGGCCGAGGTGCCTTTTGTAGTGCATATCAGTTCGTCGGTGGTGAATTCGGTCGCTGTGGATGATTACACCAACACCAAGCGCTCCCAGGAACAGATGGTGGTGAGCAGCGGCTTGCGTCACTGCGTGCTGCGGCCAACGCTGATGTTTGGCTGGTTCGATCCAAAGCATCTAGGCTGGCTGTCGCGCTTCATGGCCAAGACGCCCGTCTTTCCGATCCCGGGCGATGGCAAGTTCATGCGTCAACCGCTGTACGAACGCGACTTCTGCCGTTGCATTGCCAAATGCATCGAGCGCGAACCCAACGGCGAGGTCTACGACATCGTCGGTGATACCCGAGTCGATTATGTCGACATCATCAAGACCATCAAGCGAGTCAAACGCCTGCATACGCTGATCGTGCATATTCCTATAGGTTTCTTTGCCTTCCTGCTGCGCGTGTATTCGATCTTTAGCAAGAAACCCCCATTCACGGCCGACCAGCTCAAGGCGCTTAGCGCCGGCGATGACTTCAAAGGCGTCAATACCGAGAAATTCTTCGGCGTGCGCCAGACGCCATTCGAAGATGCGATCCGCGAAAGTTATACCGACCCGCGCTATAGCCACATCGTACTTAAGCGCTGAACTGTCACCAAGAGATAAACACATGAGCTCATTCGCGATCGTCGGCAGCGGCCCCATGGGCCTAATGGCTGCCATGGAACTACTGAAGAAAGGTCATCAGGTCGATGTATACGAACGCGATGACCGGATCGGTGGCATGTCCGCCGATTTCGATTTCGACGGCCTGCGCATCGAGCGCTATTACCACTTCATCTGCAAGACCGATTTCCCGCTGTTCAAGCTGCTTGAGGACCTAAAGCTGTCCGACCGCCTGCATTGGACCGACACCAAGATGGGTTACTACTACCAGGGCAAGCTGCACAAATGGGGAACGCCGTTCGCCCTGCTCGGTTTCCCGCATCTGGGACTGGTCGACAAGATCCGCTACGCGCTGCATGTCATGCACACTAAGGGTATCAGCGACTGGACCGCGCTGGATAAGGAGAACGCACGCGACTGGATTACCCGCTGGATCGGCCCCAAAGCCTACAAGGTGATGTGGGAAAAGGCGTTCGCGCTGAAGTTCTTCGAGTATCAGAACGCGCTCTCCGCCTCGTGGATCGGCACCCGAATCAAGCGCGTGGCGTTGTCGCGGCGTAATCTTCTCAACGAAAGCATGGGCTATCTGGAAGGTGGCTCGGCCGTTCTGCTGCAACGCATGGCAGCAGAAGTTGCACGTCTCGGCGGTCGCATCCTGCTGTCGCGGCCGATCGAGGAGGTCGCCTCGGCCGACGTCCAGGTCACCGGCATCCGCACCCGCGACGGCCACCATCCCTACGACGGCGTCGTGTCGACCGCGCCGATCCAGTACGTGCCAGGCATGGTGCCCGGCCTGCCCAAGACATTTGCCGACCAGGTCGGTGCGATCGAGAATATTCCGGTCGCCTGCGTGATCCTGAAGCTATCTAGGCCGGTCAGCGAAAACTTCTGGATGAACATCAGCGACGACCGGATCGCCATTCCCGGCCTGATCGAGTACAGCAACCTCAACCCCGGCAACGGCCCCGGTGAGCACATCGTGTACGCGCCCTACTACATGCCCAAGACCCATCCGAAGTGGCAGTGGAGTAACGAGCAGTTGATCGACGAGGTCATTAGCTACCTGCCGATGATCAACCCGGACTTCAAGCCGGAGTGGATCCGCGCCACTCATTGCCATCGTTACGAGTACGCGCAGACCATCTGCCCGCCCGGATTCCAAGGCATGCTACCGCCCATGAAGACACCGCTGCGTGGATTCTTCATGGCAGACACCGCCTACTATTATCCGGAAGACCGTTCTATCAATGAAAGCATCGCCGTTGGCGCGAAGCTCGCTCACGTCGCGGCAGAAGGGATGACGTCAAGGTGATCTCTCGACAGTTCTTACTGTTTCTAATCGCAGGGAGCATAGCCGCAGCTGTAAATTTTGGCTCTCGCCTTGTCTTTAGTGGGTGGATGCGCTACGTCCCAGCAATTATTTTGGCTTACTGTCTAGGCATGATTACGGCCTTCATACTCAACAAGGTCTTGGTTTTCCAAAAAGCACAGAACGATCTCAGCCATCAGATGACTTGGTTTCTCATCGTCAACTTGGCCGCAGTATTGCAAACAATTATGATCAGCTTGGCACTCTCCCGTTGGTTACTACCTGCCCTGCAGATCAACTTCTATAACGAAACAGTAGCACACGCCTTTGGCGTTGCTGTGCCTGTGATTACTAGTTATTTTGGGCATAAGTACTTTTCATTTTCGTCAAACCACCGCGGTGAAAATTAAATAGATAGTAGATCGACGAGCGAACTAATCAGCTGAACGACGCCGACCACCATCAAGAACCATAAGTCGAAAACAATGAATCAGTCACGTCCACTCCACTTAAACCGTCGCCCCATGGATAGCCCGATTCGGATCGCAACTTATCTTCTTACGCTATCATTGGGTTTAGTGCTGCTTTACTGTGCAAGTTTAGCCGCCCCATACCCGTATACAGACGACTGGATGTATGCAAGTGCGCCCTCCATTAAATATGTGAATGACTTCATACATTGGATCTTCAGCCAGCATGTAGATCATCGGATACCCTTTCAAAAAGCAAGTCAACTCCTTTTACTTCGCTTATCCGGCTTCGATTTCCGCTGGCTGATTGCACTTAACATCGCTCTAGCACTAGGCACATGCACGGTTTTCGTCGAACTTTGCCGAGTATGTCGCGGACACCGGTCATGGATGGATTTATGCGTCCCACTCATAGTACTTAATCCGGCGCTGCCACCTTATCTGTGGGGCTTCCAGATGCAGTTTGTGATTCCGACCCTTGCGATCGGAGTTTCTATGCTGCTTATGGTTACCCGTACGCATCAGAAGGATTTTAGTCACGTCGCATTTGCAAATCTTGCCGCCGTGGTTGCAGCTTTTAGCGGAATGAACGGCGTCATTGCCGCAAGTATTTCAGTGATAGCCATCGCCTTGATGGTCTGGCGTGATCGGAACGCGATACCACTTAAAAAATCGGTCGTTGCCGCTGTCTTGGGGAGCTTGGTGCTTATTATTGCACTTTGGCTTACCTGGACACCTTCTACACGCACCAACAGCTCCCTGGTATCCGTCAGCTCGCTGCTGACTGCCATGCAAGCCCTTACCTCTGCAGGACTAGCTAGCTGGCTATATGCCTCCCCAAGTTGGAAGATGGCCTTCAATGCATGCATCCTGTTACTCGGAACAGCGGCTATAGTCTGGCAGTTCTACCTTTCACCCAAGAACTGGCTTCCGCTGTGCGTGGTTGCTGCTCAATCTTTTTCCTTGCTTCTGGCAGCGGCGCTTGGCAGATCGGGCCCTGAAGGATGGACCTGGATGCATGCGCTGCACTATGGATTCATAGCAGCGGGGCTGTCAGTTTCCGCGCTCGCTGCGATCAGCGCTAGTGGAGGGTTACGTGCCCTAGCCTTGCCTATCATCATCTTTGTCGGCTATGCGAACTACGTCAACGGTGCATGGCGGGTCAGGACCATGCATGAAACACACGAACACATTAAGTCCACCTTTGAAGCACTGAATACCGAATATGATGTCCAGCGCTTAACACGCGAATACACACTTGATTTCTGGTGGATAAAGAACGACCCTAAAGGAATATCGACAGTTTCAGATGGTATTCGCTCAATCCGCAAACTGGGATACTGGCTACCCAAGCCGCTTGATCGGGTAAAAACCCTCATCGAGCCAAATGATCCGATGATCATTAATCAGTACTGTAACGTTGAGACGCTTCAGGTTGAACGGTTAGGGGAATTAAAGGTCCTTCGCGTATCTGGCTGGCTATTGCGCGAAGACCGTCAAGCCCTCTCGAAGGCTCCTGTTTGGCTGACATTGAGAGATAAGGCTAGCAATCAGAGGTGGAAATTGCCACTTGATCTGAGCGAAGTGAGGAGCGATCTCGCACCTGGTCAGATTTCTGCTGGTTTCCAATCTGTAGCTGATATTACTGATCTGCCGGACAGCCCTCTTCCAATTACGTTGGATTATTACAACAATGGACATCGCGTCATCTGCGATAATGGCCGCGCCACAGAAAGCATCTCGAGATAATTTGCAGACCATGGCTACACCACTCTTCTCGATCAGCCATATCACGCCGCAATGTTACTCTAAAGCATTTGATAGGTTTATGTTATCCAGACACACATAGATGGCGCGCTGAGAAATCACCCGCGAAATTCCACAGTATTCAGCGCATCAACACACTTTGAAGTTTTCGGCTATCAATCCAGCTTAAAAGATAGCCAATCCCAACCTTTTCTCCTGCACCGACTCCCGACGCGATGCCTTGGCCCCATTCGCTTTAAAGGTGTGTCAGATGGCATAGTCTTGTTCGAGCTTCAACATTTCGCGGTTATTTGAGATATTAAATAAAAACTTTCGCCTAATGAAATATCTATTATAGAAAAACAGCAATAATTATTCATATTCAACATTCTTAATATGAGTAATAAGACGGCCTTTAACCACGCACGCCCAACCGATTCCGGCGTCAATTGACGAAGACACAGAAAAACACTTAGGGAGCCAATGATGCTAAGGTGGCAAATACAGTTTTTCGCTCAAGACCCACTGGCGTCAAATATCGAGCATTTGGCAATTACCAGCACTGTATTTTTTGCTCGCCAAATCCAGATCTCTAGTCATCTTAGCAAAGCTTGGATGCAGACGAATCTCCAAGGAGTCCGCAGTGCAGGCCAAATCCCTAAAAACCATAAAAGTCACACGCTCCACAACATATTTTTGTCTTTTCTTGATTATCTTAATTTTTTCAGCGCGTCTGTTCACTTTAATGAGCGGAGGCAGCTCCATTCCATTCTGGGACCAATGGGGGGGCGAAAATTCAATATTCACTGCATTTGAAAATGGCACCTTGTCCCTGAAGGAAATGCTCGCCGCACATAACGAGCATCGAATCTTTTGGACACGACTACTCACACTGGCTCTATACGAAATAAATGGCCAGCAATGGGATAATCAAGTCGAATCCTTTGCCTCCAATCTAATCTACTGCCTAGCACTTGCCATACCTGTGGCGGTGGCATCAACCAACTGCGGCAGCCATCAAAAAATTTCCGTGGCGGCATCAATCATACTGATGGGAACACTCCCTTTTGGCTGGGAGAATACATTAGTTGGCTTCCAAAGCCAGTTTTACATAAATTCGCTATTAGCGTTCACCGCCATTGCGGTCGTATCATTTGGCGGAATCGGATATCGGACAGTAGTGCTTCTTAGCTTACTTATTCTGGGATCTTTTGTATCCATGGCAAATGGCGTACTTACGGCGTTCGCTTGTGCTGGATTATTGATTTGCCGCGGAGTTGTTCAACCTAGCTTATTTCGTCGCGGACTGGCTTTAGCCGTATTTGCAACATTTCTTGGAATTGCAGGCTTCATCGCCACTCCTTCACCTTCCCACCATACGGCGTTGAAAGCTCAGGACTTCTTCGAATTCATTCATGCGCTATGGATAACGAGCAGCTGGCCTCTCCCCCCTGGACTTGGTCAGCTGGTATTACTGATACCAGCAGCATTTTGGATGACAATAATCGGGCGCGATCGTCAGAGTTCCGCAGATTATTTTTTCCTTGGCCTCAATGCTCTTGGCATGTTGAATGCAGTAGCAATTGCATACTCACGCGGACATGACTTAATCGAAGTTACATCCCGTTACACCGATACAGTACTACCTTCGAGTATCGCTACGATTTACTTCGCATCTCGGCTTGTTTGTTCTGGAGTACGCGGAGCTACCACTCGTTTTATAGCTTATGGTAGTTACCTGACGATTTTTCTCGCCATCATTGGGCAATCTTATCTTCAATGGTCAAAGCTGGAGGAACGAGCATATATGCTTCGGATGTCGACAGTAAACACTGCAAAATTCCTCAATGGAGACGAGGAAGCATTTCGAAACAAACCAAATGGTCACGTCCCTTATCCCGACCCAGCACAACTTGGCAAAAGCCTTCGTAGCAGTGAACAAAGTGCTTCATTACCAACTGCTGTTCTTGGTGCGCGCGCTCTCTCAGGTCGATACCCCTACAAGACGGGACGTTGCCAGGTTATCACGCGACAGAAAGACCATTTCTCGACCATTTCGGTTAATTGCAGCGGACGTAGCTCAGTTAGCCCTGAAGATATTTCAATCGCAACTGGACGGCTATCTAGTTTCTTAATGCTGCTTCGCCAAGAAGCAGACCTAACGGTCTTTCCTCGAGGTAAGCCTACATCTGCGCCCAAGCTCACCGGGAATAGCTGCGCGATCGATGCAGTCAACGAACAACCCTCAAATCAACTTCCGATAGCCTCGTCATCCGACATACCAATCCGACTTTCGGGCTGGACTACGCCGGCGCACTTCAATTTTTCGAAGATCAGCTGGCCCTCGCTGAAAATAATCTTATCTAATAACGCCCAATCCTATCTATTTGATGCTGGACATCTACGAACTCGTCGGACTGATGTTGCCAACTTCCTCAAAAACAAACGTTACGTTTTCAGCGGCTTTGACGCGTACATCGATACCAGAGACGTGAATTTTGGCAAATATCGAGTGATACTGAACAACGGATCCTCCTCCTTTTGTGATACGGGTCATGACGTAATCATTAGTGCGCCTACAATTCCATTTGTACGCTTCTGATAAAAATGACTCGCTCTTCAAATAAGAGCGAGTCTGCTGACTTTTTTTGCTAGGCTTTGTGCAAGGTCGGCTTGGCGTAAGCGTATGTCTTGAAAGAGCCGTAGGCTTCGGTAAATGGTGTATTACTGGAAGCAATGTAATATCCCGACGAACATGTCGCGATACTAAAGCATCGTTCTATCGCGTGCGCTAGCGTTCCATCCACCTGCCCGGCCTCAGGTTCAAAATCTTCGCGTGTCAACTCCAAATCAATAATGGACTGGATTGCCTCTATACGAGCGTAGAACATCGAGCCGGCAGCGAACATTGCAATGGCAGGATCGACAGGATCGCTATGCATCTGTCGCGACAGACGATGCACCGCATCAGCGTTCGCGCCCCAATAGGTCGTCATCGGTAAAATATGCCCATCGGGCGCGGAGAGACCCAACTCTGGCTGCTGGCGGAATGCATCAAAGTTACGGGCGGCCAGATAGGGATCCAATAGCTTGTCGAGCATGTCTCGCCGCCACGACTCGCCGTCCTCACGGTGGAGCGAACGCTTGGTGTGCAACTTCAATACCAGTGACTCGGAAGCGTCTAGCGTCTTTAGGGCTTCCAGAAAAGGCAGAATGTCACGGCCGTGGTTCTCGTAAACTTGCACATCCCCGTCTATTCCCGCATCGGCAAGTCGCGCCTTTACATCCTGCACATTACGAGCGACTGTCGAGATTACAAGACGATATGGTACGGTCCACGCGGATAGTGACGCCAACATCTCAGGAAGAAGTTCTGGATAGAAGGCGTGGATAATCACCACCACCCGCTCCGGCGTGCGCGGCATAGGCACACGACGTAGTGCCTGCCGAGTCGCTTCCAGATATGCATATCCGTAGCGACGATCCGGCTCCAGGTGCGCGCCCTCAGCCCACTCATTCCAAGCATTAACAAACACTAGGGAATCGCCCCGCACCGGGTACTGACGGGCATAGTCAATTGCTCCTCTTAGCCAGGTGCGATAGCGTTCCGGAGTGGAACGGGCAACTGTATAACCTTTACCCGGCTTGCGCGCGTCATTATCCCAGCCAGGGAAAACGCCTCGGATCAGGTCGTATTCCGGCTTTGCCTCGGCAAATGCGCTGCTAACGACGTCGGCATAATCAACCACGTTCCCCTGGAAGCCAGGATTCACAATCTCCAATTCGTGATTAATCGAAGGCAAACCCGCCGCGACTTTATGAGGTGGAAATTCAACCGCAGCGTCAAAGCCGTATTCACGCGGATCAAGCTTGTCAAACTGCACCATACAGATGAACAGCTCACCGATTCCCACTTCGCGACAATGCTGCCGCCAACGTTCCAAGGTTGCGCCAGCATCAGGCAGCAATGAGGGTCGATAAAGAATGACTAACGGGCGCCCATCAACACGGATATAGCGTGAATCCCTTAGCAGAGGCTCCAATTCGGTGATAAAGGCGCGGTCGTCTTCAGCACTGTAATCTTGAGCGATGAGCACATCGTTCTCAAGTCCATCCCAGCGGCGGGTCCAATTTTCGTTCGCCCAGCAAATACAGAAAGGCAGGTCGATATCAGAAGCGAGTAGCTGATCGAGCGGGCGCTCCATAAGCCGCTTACCAGCAAACCAATAATAATGGAAGCAAAAGCCTTCAATGCCATACAACTTCGCCAGCTCCGCCTGGCGGCGCATAACATCGATCAGACGCAAATCGTAGAAACCAAGTTCACCCGGTAAATGGGGCTGATAATGCCCCACGAACTGCGGAACTGCTTTGCTGACATTCGTCCACTCGGTGAAGCCGCGCCCCCACCATGCGTCATTCTCGGGAAAGGGATGAAACTGCGGGAGATAGAAGGCAATGACACGCGCAGCGTTTGCGCGGGGATCAATCCCGGCTGCAATACCGACATACTCACTTTCAGACGGTTTGGGCAACTGCAGGATGGCTTGCGTGTAACGACGCAAGAAAGAATCGCCGCCGTCCTCAACAGACTCCGACGCAGGGGACAACACAATCTCTTGCGGCTGATCAGGCTGGCGGGCGGCCAACCAGTTCCTGTAAACATTGGTCCTCCCAAATACACTAGGCATCAGCCGAAAGGATGCGGATTTGATTGACTGGCGGGTCGCCTCCGAAACAGGAAGCGCACGATAAATGCGGCGCAGGCTACGTCCAACTAATTGCCTAACGAATTGTGGGCGAAGCATATTTCTGAGCACTCGCAATGGCATGGTAATCCGCCAACTAGTTGATGCCAGCAGCCGATCCAGTTCAGCTGCACGCTCTGACGCCAGACGAAGCGATTGCTCATATATTCCAAGCGCATCCTTGGTTTCAATCAAATCGCGCCCTAGCCTGACTTCGGTCTCTCGAGCTTGCTCAGCAAGCTGAAACATCCTCTCCAGAATTGTGTTGTTTCTTTCTAGCGCACGATTACGTTCAGCACGTGCCTCTATCAACGACTGAATCTCGGCATCCTTGAGCTGATCGCTTCCTGCAAGAGCCTGTATTTCTGCATCCTTCAACCGCTCACGTTCCGCACTCGCAGCTAATAGAGCCTGGATCTCCAGCTCCTTGAGACGAAGCTTTTCAGTTAACGATTCACGTAACGCTTCCACTTCCATTTCCCTTCGTTTTTCTGCCTCCTCAGTGGCCGCTTTATGCTGCAGAATCTCTGCGTCTTTTAGCTGCTCCTTCTCAGCATTGATTGCCAACTCGGCCAAAAGTTGCGCTTGCCTTTGACGAAGTGCATCGCCATCGTCTAGGCCTTCCTTGATTCCTTCCTGAAAATGGCGACTGATATCGCTAATTCGCTGCGCAGTATCCGACATCAAGGAATTCCAATCCCTTGACATCCTTCCCACATCAGGCAGCGATCGTAAATTGAAGTTTGAAAAACCCTTCAGACCTAGCCCACTATCTCGCCCATAGACCAGGCGTGTGACCATGCCATCCAGATCGATGAAACGCTCGATGTCGCCCTCTCCAACTGGTGTACCCATCATGTCCATCAGTAGCCGGAGCAGCGTCGGGAGATGAAGATGAGAAATATCTTCAGGCGCGCCTAGTGCAACCAACGAGGTAAATGAGCCAATGATGGCGCGATAAATCAAATAGGGTAGCTCAAGCTCCCCATGCCATACCCATTCCAAATCGATGAACTGGTGACTACCATCTTTTAGTTGCATTAGATTACGCGGCAGAGCATCCAAGGCCCAGCCCGGGAGCATGCCGGCACCCGTGGAATCACCTGCAACTTCGACCTCGTGTAGCAGGGCATCCTTCCATTGCCCCAACCATTCGGCCACCTCAGCAGCGGTCCAACCATCGCTCGTTACTATGGCTTCCAATGCCTGACTGTGTATCCGTCCGTATAGAAAAGGCTCAGGCAGCAACCGCATACTAATAGGTCGAGAGCGCTCAACGTTATCATCTTCCGCAAGGCGACTGCGGACGACTTCTATTTGGCTACCACTTATGCTCGATTGAAACTGGACCTGCTTACAAAATACCGGGACGCGTTCGCTAGCATAGTGCAGTGCCAGGGGTACAGGTCCGCTATTGGAAACTGAAACAGCCCGTTTACGAGCTACCACCAAAAATGAATTGGACATGTCAGCCAGCAAACCGTTGCGACCGATCACCGTCCAAGCACGCTCCAGTGCGAATAGTGGAGCATAGGGAAGCTGTGGGTCGCTCGATGCACTCTGGCTGGCGAGAGAACTTGGATCGAACTGCGGGTAAGAGCCGTCGTAACCTGCTGGGAAAACTACCGCACTAGGAAACTTGTAATCAGGAAATGGCAATAAGAAATCAGTATGCTCGAAACCTGCGTCTTGAAGCATTCTCGTCAGCTCAAGCCGACCAAAAGTCACTACGGTTTTTTCACCATAGTTATCCGAAACGCCATACATGGCTTTACCGACATGGTCTTCCGGCATGCCAGCCAGATACTTAAGGCCCAATTGATTTTCGATCGCGACAACCAACACACCATCGTCAGCCAGCAATGAGTGCGCCTTACGCAGCCAAGTAGCTGTGGGATCTGCAGCCTTGCCATAGATCCTCGAGTACTCAAGGACGCCGATGAGCGTCACTGCGTCAAACGCATCTTCAGCCGAAAAGTTCTCTAGGACATCGTTCACCACCTGCACATTCGGCAAGTCACGACAACGTGACGCAGTGATTCGCGCGCGACGCTGGCTGCCTTCCAATGCAACCAATTTAGTTCCGAGCTCACCCAAGTAGCGGGAAATAGCACCACAGCCTGAGCCGACCTCCAGAACACGGCCACTCAGCACATCTGCCAAAGGACGCAAAAGGTTCGCACGGCTGGCACTAAGGTGATAGCGCGATGGCCAGTCGATCTGGTGTTCAGATAATGAGCGCGAAAACAATGAGACGTCGTCGCAACCAGCTATCGCTGCAGCTACTCGCTGCTCCGCTTCATCACCATCGCTATAGCCGAACTCTTCTGCCTGATCTTTAGGTAGCCAGACTCCTTCAGACAGTATATATGCGCTTGCTATTCCCACATACGAGTTAGACATTAACTTGCCAATCCTTGTTGAGCGGCCAATTTAGGACGAATCACAGCTCCAACGTCACTGAATCCGACAAATCCTTCCGAAATGACCTGGAAGTGGATCGAATCGTAGCGCCTATCGTGAGGAATCACATCATCGCCCTGTCGACTGGCAACGCCAACGGAAATAAAGTAATCGCCACTCCCCAATCTACATTCAAAGTCGACATCAATTCGTATGACACTTCCCACAGCGCCTAATTGCGCCATCTCGACAATTTCTTGCATCTCAGTGTTGGTCGCATAAACAGTCACACCCTCGGTGTTCTTGATGGTAAGACCAAGCACTGGGCGCATTACTTCTCGTTCGAAACGAACAGCAAGACTTAGACAGCCGGCCTCGCCGCTAGAAACGACCTGGGGAAACGGCTGGGCGCCAACTTGCAGATAAAAATCTTGCAGGATGGCCGCTCGATCCCCCCAGCGATATTCATGGGGATTGTAATTTGGATGACCAGAAAATGGATCGCTTCCTGCGGGCGGCACCGCTAAGAATTCAGGCTGGCTTTCCACCTCGCCGCTGCCTTCAATTTTTACCGAGGTCTGCAACGGACGACTTTTTCCGAAGAGCAGGTCCATATAGTGGTGCACCACTTTTTTTGGCGCGCCATCCATCAGCAAACGGCCTCCATCTAGAAGTACCGCGCGATCACAATGCGTAACAATTTGCTCAGTGGAATGAGATACGAACAGGATGGACGTACCTTGCTCACGCAACTCGCGTAACCTTGCAAAACACTTCGACTGGAACTTCGCGTCACCTACCGCGAGCGCCTCGTCCACTACCAGAACGTCCGGGGTGACATTGATAGCCACGGCGAACGCTAGGCGGACAAACATACCGCTGGAATAGGTCTTTACAGGTTGATCGATGAATTCGCCGATATCAGCAAATTCCGTAATGTGCTGGAAGCGCTCCTCAATCTCTCTGCGCGAAAGACCAAGGACCGCGCCGTAAACGAAGACATTCTCTCGTCCGGTGAACTCTGGATTGAAGCCAGCTCCAAGCTCCAGCAGAGCGGCGACCCGCCCATTTACAACCGCAGTGCCCGTCGTAGGTGCCAATGTGCCGCAAATAATCTGCAAAAGAGTCGATTTACCGGAACCATTACGCCCGACGATACCTACGCTTTCCCCCTTCCCCACGTTAAAGCTAATCGCGTCAAGCGCGTGAAACTCACGGAACCACTGAGCCTTGCGTTCATTCGGACTCAGCATTTGCATCAATCGATGATACGATTTCTGGTAAACAGGAAACACCTTGCCAATATTATGAACCTGGATAATCGGCTCAGATGACATCCGCAAATCCTCTACGGGTCGCCTTGAACCATGCAAATCCTGCATAGAACACGATCATCGCGATGCACATGTAAATCCCCAGGCCAATAAAATTTGGCAAGTTCCCCCAGAGTGCTACTTCGCGCGCCTGGTCAATAATGAAAGTTAGCGGATTCAACTTAAATACCAGTTCAAAGTTCTCAGGTATCGCCTGCTCCGGGATCATGGCCGAAGACAGAAACAACAGCGCAGTAGAAAGTACCCCGGTAACCTGGGTGATATCTCGGAAGTACACTCCAAGTGAGGCTAGGAACCAGGACACTCCTAACCCGAGTACTACCAATGGCAGCAATACAACCGGAAGCAGTACGATGGTCCACGATATCTGTCCATCCATAGCTAGCCGAAGCAGCGCAAACACGACTGTGTTCATTAGCACATGGAAAAGAGCAGACACGACCATCGGCCAGGGCAGAATTTCAAGTGGAAATATGACCCGTTTGACGAAATTCGGATTACCCATAATCAAGTATGGTGAACGGCTTAAACATTCAGCAAAAAAGCCATGCACGATCAAGCCAACGAACAGTACCAATGAAAAGTGCGCTTGGCCTTCGGCAACTTGCGGCCAACGGCTTTTCATAATTGAGCCAAACGCAATCGTGTAGACGATCAACAGCAAAAACGGGCTTATCAGCGACCATAGCAAACCAAAGCTGGCTCCACGATAGCGGCCCAATACTTCACGCTTGGACAATTCCAATGTTAGGTCCCGACGCTCTCTAAGTGCATCAAAAGGGCCAAGTACTAACCTTGTTAGACGCCCTCGACCGAGTAAAGTCCGGATCATCAAAAACTTCCCTCTTGTAAAGCGAATTTCAAATCCCCCCGCAGATCCCCCACATCCTCAACCCCCACGCTCAGCCGCACCAGCGCATCGCTGATGCCAAGCTGGTCGCGGCGGGCCACGGGGATGGAGGCGTGGGTCATGACGGCTGGATGGTTCACCAGACTTTCCACGCCGCCAAGCGATTCGGCCAGGGTGAACAGTTCGGTCTTTTCGCAGAAACGCTTGGCTGCGTCGAACCCGCCCTTCAGGACGATCGAGACGATGCCGCCGAAACCCGTCATCTGCCGCTTTGCCAGCGCGTGCTGCGGATGCGACGGCAGGCCGGGATAGATCACCTTGTCGATGGCCGGGTGGGTTTCCAGCCATTGCGCCAGCGCCAGGGCGTTCTCGCAATGTGCGCGCATGCGCAGCGGCAGGGTCTTGAGGCCGCGCAGGGCGAGGAAGCTGTCGAACGGGCCTTGGACGCCGCCGATGGAGTTCTGCAGGAAGGCCAGTTGCTCGGCCAGTTCGGCGTTGTCGCCGACCACCGCGATGCCGCCGACCATGTCCGAGTGGCCGTTGAGGTACTTGGTGGCCGAGTGCACGACGATGTCGGCGCCCAGGCCGAGCGGGCGCTGCAGCATCGGCGAGGCGAAGGTGTTGTCGACCACGATCAGCAGGCCGTGCTTGCGGGCGATGGCGCCAATTGCCGCGATGTCGACCAGCTTGAGCATCGGGTTGGTCGGGGTTTCGATCCAGACCATCTTGGTATCGGGACGAATTGCGGCTTCGAAGGCGGCCGGGTCGGTCAGGTCGACGAAGCTGAAATCCAGGCCGGCGGTGCGGCGACGCACGCGCTCGAACAGGCGGAAGGTGCCGCCGTACAGGTCGTCCATCGCCACCACGTGGCTGCCGGCGTCCAGCAGTTCCATCACCGTGGAGGTGGCGGCCATGCCGGAGGCGAAGGCGAAGCCCCGCGTGCCGCCTTCCAGTGCGGCCACACAGCGTTCGTAGGCAAAGCGCGTGGGGTTGTGGGTACGCGAATACTCGAAGCCCTGATGCTCGCCCGGGCTGGACTGCGCATAGGTGGACGTCGCATAGATCGGCGGCATCACCGCCCCGGTGCTGGGGTCCGGCGACTGTCCTCCATGGATCGCCAGCGTCGCGAGCGATAGCGCGCGCTCTCCGTCATGGCTATGAGTGGTGCGGTTGGACATGGAGGTTCCCGGAAAAAGTGGGCGATTGTAACAAGCAGGACTGAATGCCCCTTGCCATGCGTCTCAAGCGAGCGCGCACGGCGACGGGCGTCACTGCACGCGGCGGCGCAGGTAGTTGAGCAGGTCGATGCGGGTGATCAGGCCCAGGAACTGCTTGCCGTCCATGACAATGGCCACCTGGCCACGATCGAACACCGGCAGCAGCGCTTCGATCGGCGAGGCGACATCCAGGCGATCGAGTTTGCTGACCATGGCGGTGGAAATCGGGTCGCGGAAGCGTGCCTCGTCGCCATACACATGCAGCAGCACGTCGCTCTCGTCGACGATGCCGACCAGTTCGCCGTCGTCGATCACTGGCAACTGGGAGACATCGTAGAGCTTCATACGCTGGTAGGCGGTGGTCAGCAGGTCCTTCGGCCCGACCACCACGGTGTCGCGCTTGTTGTACGGGCGCAGGATCAGGTCGCGCAGGTCGCCGTGCTGCGGGCGCTCCAGGAAGCCGTTGTCCAGCATCCAGTAGTCGTTGTACATCTTGGACAGATACTTGTTGCCGGTATCGCAGACGAACACCAGCACGCGCTTGGGCGTGGTCTGCTCGCGGCAGTACTTCAGCGCGGCGGCCAGCAGGGTGCCGGTGGACGAGCCGCCAAGGATGCCCTCCTTGGCCAGCAGCTCGCGCGCGGTGTGGAAGCTTTCCGCGTCGGTGATCGAATAGGCCTTCCTGACCCGCGAGAAATCGGAGATGTCCGGCAGGAAGTCCTCGCCGATGCCTTCGACCAGCCAGCTGCCGGACTTCTCGCTGACCGTGCCCTCTTCGATGTACTGGGTCAGGATCGAGCCAACCGGGTCGGCCAGCACCAGTTCGGTGTGCGGCGAGGCGCTGGCAAAGGCGCGCGACAGGCCGGTCATGGTGCCGGAGCTGCCGCAGCCGAACACGATCGCGTCGAGCTGGCCGTCCATCTGGGCCAGGATCTCAGGACCGGTGCCGAACTCGTGCGCGGCCGGGTTGTCCGGGTTGCCGAACTGGTTGATGAAGTAGGCGCCCGGGGTCTCGGCGGCGATCCTGGCTGCCAGGTCCTGGTAGTACTCCGGGTGCCCCTTGGCCACGTCCGACCGGGTCAACACCACGTTGGCGCCCATGGCCTTGAGGTTGAAGATCTTCTCGCGGCTCATCTTGTCCGGCACCACCAGGATCAGCTGGTAGCCCTTCTGCTGCGCCACCAGCGCCAGGCCCAGGCCGGTATTACCGGCGGTGCCTTCCACCAGGGTGGCGCCGGGCTTGAGGTCGCCGCGCCGTTCGGCCGCTTCGATCATCGACAGGCCGATGCGGTCCTTGATCGATCCGCCGGGATTGTTCGCCTCCAGCTTGAGGAACAGCTCGCAGACACCGGTGTCCAGGCGCTGGGCCTTGACGATCGGCGTGTTGCCAATCAGTTCGAGTACGGAGGAATGGATCGCCATCGGGATATCGTCGCTGCGCCGCGCGGGCTAGACCGGGCATTATCCGTCGAACGGCCGGTGAATGCTCATTCAGGCAGCAGTGAGATCGACAGCGCCTTGAAAAGCAGGCTCGGCTGCGACGCGCGGCACGCAGCCCCCGACCATTGAATCCACAAAAAAGACGCGGACGGTGGCAAGCCGACGAGGAGGCCGCCACCGCCCGCGACGGTGAACTTGTTCTAACGCTGGGGAAGGATCAGTGCGTCAGCTGGTCGTACATCCGGGTGAGCTTCTCTTTTGCCTGCAACTTCTCGCGCTTCATCTGGCCCAAGGTCACGTCGTCGATCGGGAGCACCCCGAGTTCGGCATCCATGCACTTCTTGTTCAATAGCTTGTGGCGTTGGTAGAGCTGCTTGAACTCGGGATCGGACTTCATCAATGCATCGATTTCGGTCTGCGGTTGCCCTTCGAACATGGCGTTACCTCCTTCACTTAAAACAAGAACGCCCCGGCCGTTGACGGCACGGGGCGCAGCTTGGGAATGAAGGACCAGCGCAGTGCAGAAGCCGACTCACAGGCGAAACCACCCACTGTCCCACCGTTGTGCGTCGTTGCGTGCCTCTGCGTCACTGGCCTGGCCCTCCGTACTTCCCGGGCAGCGGAGTTGCTGCCCGGAGGTACGACCCTACGCCGGTCGCGGGAGTGGTTCAAGGCCGGAACGGTCGCTTTTGGCAATGCCTGGGCGATTCGGTGACTGCGGTTCAACCAGGCGTCATGCCCCGGTTAAAACACCTTAACTTCCAGACACTTGCCATCAAGGCGCGATAACGACCTCGGCCGCGCGGGTCTTGCTGGCAGCGCCCTTGTTGCCGCTGATCTGCAGCCGCGAGGCCGCGACCCCGCCGGCCACCAGAGCATCGCGGAGTGACTCGGCACGTTTGCGGGCGGTGGCCGCATCGCTGTCGAAGCCGACGATGTTGACCCGGCCCTTCTTGCCGATGTTCAGGTACTCGGCCAGCGCCTTGGCCTGGCCCGCGGCATCGCCGGACAGCGTGGCCTTGCCACCGAAGGCGCCGCTGCCCAATGAGAACACCTCGCCCCGGCTGTCGAACTTGGCCGGCGGCAGCTTGGCGCCGGACACCAGTTCGGCTTCCTCGTGCGCGAGCTGTACGGCCTTCTGCTGGGCGGCATTGAGCTTGGCGGTCTGCTTGCCGGCCACGCTGTTCAAGGCCAGCTCGGCGTCCTGCCGCGCCAGCACCTCCTGTTCGGCGGCCAGGCGGGCCTGCTCGGCGGCCTCGGCCTGGATCTGCGCCTGCACGCGCAGGCGTTCGGCTTCCTGGCGCGCGCGCGAGGCGTCGCGGCGGCTGGCTTCGATCAACAGATCGTTGCGGGTGCTTTCCAGCCGGTCCAGCTCGCGCCGGGCCAGCGCGGTGCGGGCGGTCAGCTCCGCGATCTCCACCCGGCGGTCGGCCAGGAACAGCAGTTCGTCGCGGTCGCGGCGCTTGGCCTCGGCCAGGGCCGCCACGGTCTGCTGTGCCTGCAGTCGCTCGTAGCGGGCCAGCTCACTGGTCTGCGGGTCGCTCTGCAGGACTGCCAGCCGCCGGTTCAGTGCATCGGCCTGGGGGTCGTCCTTGGCCGCCAGGGCCAGCGGCGGCAGGGCTGCCAGCCCCAGCACACCGAGATACAGCAGGGGGCGCAAGGTCATCGGGCGCCCTCCCCGGTATTGAGGGTGGTCTGCAACTGTGCCACTTCCCTGCGGCGTTGCTCCAGTTGGGCGCTGACCACGGCCTGCTCGCTGCGCGCCTTGGCCAGATCGGCGTCGGCGGCAGCACGCAGGGCGATTTGCGGCACCTGCTTGCGCTGGCGCTTGTCCAGTTGCGCCTGCTGGGCCTGCATCAGCTCCTGGCGAGCCAGATTGACCAGGTCCGGGGCGTACTGGTCGGCATCGGCCTGGGTGGCGCGTTGCACCGCCTGTTCGGCGGCGATGAGTTCCGGCGCCACCTGGGCGTTTGCCGGAGCGGACAGAACCATGAAACAGGCGATGCCATACAGGGATCGCCGCAAGTATGCGAAGCTAGCCGTCATTAGGGGAGCCGTAGCGAGAAGTCTCGAGCACGGCCATTGTCGGAAGCCTGCGGCGGACTTGCAACGAGACGCTGCTGTTTGTTGGGGAACCATTGCGCATGGATATCGGCTACTTCCTGAAGCTGATGACCGAAAAGAATGCCTCGGACATGTTCTTGACCACCGGCGCGCCGGTCTACATCAAGATCGAAGGCAAGCTCTACCCGCTCGGCAATACGGGGTTGCCGCCGGGAATGGTCAAGAAAATCGCCTACTCGCTGATGGACGAAGGCCAGGTGCCGCAGTTCGAGCGCGAGCTCGAGCTGAACATGGCCATCGCCCTGCCCGACGCCGGCCGCTTCCGCGTGAACGTGTTCAAGCAGCGCGGCGAGGTGGGCATGGTGATCCGCGCCATCCGCAGCCGGATTCCCAGCATCGAGGAGCTCAACCTGCCGCAGGTGCTCAAGGACGTCATCATGACCCCGCGTGGGCTGGTGCTGGTGGTGGGCTCGACCGGCTCGGGCAAGTCGACTTCGCTGGCCTCGATGATCGACCACCGCAACAGCACTACCACCGGACACATCCTCACCATCGAGGACCCGATCGAATATCTGCACAAGCACAAGATGTCGATCGTGAACCAGCGCGAGGTCGGTCTGGATACCCACGCCTTCCAGAGCGCGCTGAAGAACGCCATGCGCGAGGCGCCGGACGTGATCCTGATCGGCGAGATCCTGGATGCCGAGACCATGGAGGCGGCCATCGCGTTCGCCGAGACCGGGCACCTGTGCCTGGCGACACTGCACTCCAACAACGCCGACCAGACCATCGAGCGCATCCTCAACTTCTTCCCGGAAAGCGCGCACAAGAACGTGTTGATGAATCTGGCGCTGAACCTGCGCGCGGTGATCTCCCAGCGCTTGGTCAAGGGCGTGGACGGGCGCCGCCGGCCGGCCACCGAGGTGCTGCTCAACACGCCGATGATCCGCGACCTGCTGCGGCGCGGCCAGGTGCACGAGGTCAAGCAGGCCATGGAGGAATCGCTGGAAGAAGGCATGCAGACCTTCGATCAATGCCTGTTCCGCATGGTCAAGTCGGGCGAGATCGAGCAGGAAGAAGCGTTGCGCGCAGCCGATTCGCGCGACGGCCTGGCGTTGAAGTTCCGCCTGTCCGAAGGCGGCTCCGGCGAACACGATCCGTATGCCGATTACGAGGCGGCTGCGGCACCGAAGATCAGTCACGGATTCATTTGATCGGTTCGGCCGGGCTGAGCGGTGGTCTTGTGGTGTTGGGAGCTGTTGGCTTCTGGTCGTCGAGGGTAGGCGCCGATGCGACAGCCCCCCCCTCATCCGCCCCTGCGGGGCACCTTCTCCCGCAGGCGGGAGAAGGAGATCGGTAGTCCTGCGGTCGCTTTGGGGACGCTGCCTTGCCTGCGCCATTCGGTGCCAGGCCACTGGGATAGGCCGCTCATCTGCGAGGTCGGCGCGATCTCTCCCCCCTCATCCGCCCCTGCGGGGCACCTTCTCCCGCAGGCGGGAGAAGGAGATCGGTGGCCGTGCGGTCGCTTTGGGGGCGCTGCCTTGCCTGAGCCGTTCGGTGGCAGGCCGCTGCTAACGGCGCTCTTCTGCAAGGTCGACGCCCCCCCTCATCCGCCCCTGCGGAGCACCTTCTCCCGCAGGCGGGAGAAGGAAAAAAGCGGTGGCCGCGTGGTGTTCCAGGGTGCCGGCGTCGAAACGTTGAAACCTGTATTGCGGTGCCGGCCTGCATTGCGCTGTCGGCTTGTACTGCGCTGTCGGCCACGCGTGGCGACATCCGCCCGGATCGGGTGCGTGCCTGCTTGCCCTTCTCCCGTTCTACGGGAGAAGGTGCCCGAAGGGCGGATGAGGGCTGCAACGCTGCGCCCCTACACCACCGCGTCGACCTGCTTTTCCGGTCGCGCCGCGTCGAAGGCCGGTAACTGCAGGCAGGCCTGCTCGATGCGCCGCAGGGTCGGATAGGGCGCCAGGTCGACTTCGAACCGGTGCGCGTTGTAGAGCTGCGGAATCAGCACGCAATCGGCCAGGCCGGGCGTATCGCCATGACAGAAGCGCCCGGTCCGCGCATCGCGCGCCAGCTGGGTTTCCAGCGCCGCGAAGCCGCGCTCCATCCAGAGCCGCGTCCACTGCTGGCGTCGTGTGGCGTCCAGCGTGAACTCTCGTTCCAGCACCTGCATGACGCGCAGGTTGTTGAGCGGGTGCACATCGCAGGCGATGAGCTGGGCCAGCGCGCGCACCCGGGCGCGCTCGGCGGGCGCGCCCGGCAGCAATGCCATGGTGTCTGCGAACGCCTCTTCCAGATAGTCCAGGATTGCCAGCGACTGCGTGATCACCACCTCGCCATGCCGCAAGGTGGGCACCAATTCCTGCGGATTGAGTTGTGCATAGGCAGGCGCATGCTGCTCGCCACCGTCGCGCACCAAATGTACTGGGCGGGCGATGTAGTCCAGCGCCTTCAACCCGAGCCCGATGCGCACGCGATAGGCCGCGCTGGAACGCCAGTACGAAAACAGTTCCAGGGCCGCGCTCATACGCGAGCGCCCGCCGCCGCTGCGCCGCAGGTCACGGCAGCGGCTGCCGTTCGACGCGCTGCTCGATCGCGCCGAAGAGGCTGCTGCCGTCGGCGGCGAACATCTCGATGCGCACCTCGTCGCCGAAGGACATGAACGGGGTACTCGGCTTGCCGTCGCGCAAGGTCTCCACCACGCGCTGTTCGGCGAAACACGAGGCACCCAGCGTCGTGTCCTGGTTGGCGATGGTGCCGGAGCCCACGATCGTACCGGCCGACAGCGGCCGGGTCTTGGCGGCATGCGCCACCAACTGGGCAAAGTCGAACTGCATGTCGTTGCCGGCCTCCGGCGCGCCGAACCAGGCGCCGTTGACGTGGGTCACCAGCGGCAGATGCACCTTGTTGCCGCGCCAGGCATCGCCCAGTTCGTCGGGGGTGATGAACACCGGCGACAGCGCCGAACGCGGCTTGGACTGCAGGAAGCCGAACCCCTTGCCGAGCTCGGCCGGGATCAGGTTGCGCAGCGAGACATCGTTGACCAGGCCGATCAGCTGGATGTGCGCGGCCGCCTGCTCGGCCGAGGCCCCCATCGGCACGTCGTCGGTGATGACCACCAGCTCGGCCTCCAGATCGATGCCGTACTCCTCGCTGACCACCTTGATGGCATCGCGCGGGCCGTAGAACCCGGCACTGGTGGCCTGGTACATCAACGGGTCGGTATAGAAGCTCTCGGGCACCTCCGCATTGCGTGCGCGGCGTACCCGCTCCACGTGCGGCAGGTAGGCGCTGCCGTCGACGAATTCGTAGGCGCGCGGCAGCGGCGCGGCCAGTGCCTGCGGATCCAGGTCGAACACGCCATCGGCGCTGCCGTCCTCCAGCGCATCGGCCAGGGCATTCAGCCGCGGCGCGATGTTGCTCCAGTCTTCCAGCGCACGCTGCAGGGTGGCGGCGATGCCGGTGGCGCGGACCGCCTTGCCCAGGTCGCGCGAGACCACGATCAGGCTGCCATCACGGCCGCCTTCCTTCAGGGAACCTAGCTTCATGATCTTCCTGTGCAGTGACGGGTTGGCCGATTGTACGGCCTGCCGCAACATCCGTTACACCTGAAACAGCTGAAGCGTGGCCTACTGCGAATCCCGCTTTTTGTGCAGCGCGCCAAACACGCGTACACTTGCCGGGTCTGCATGCGGCCGTCCGTTTCCCTCTGGGACCGCCGGCGAGGCCAGGATCGGTCGATCCGCTCGCCCGCCCCACCCGACGCCTTTCGTGGTGCCGACAAACCCGTCGCGTCCTATCGGGTTGATCCACCATCTCGCAGCGCGGTTCACGGGAACGCTCCGAGCCTCACCTTTTTGCATCTGCAATGCGTTCGCGCTCCGGGCCCGGCCTGGCGGCGGCGCTTTACTTGGAGCTTCCTGATGTCATTCGAATCCCTGGGCCTTGCGCCCTTCCTGCTGCGCGCATTGGCCGAGCAGGGCTACGAGACCCCCACCCCGATCCAGCAGCAGGCGATCCCGCTGGTGCTGGAAGGCCACGACCTGCTGGCCGGTGCGCAGACCGGCACCGGCAAGACCGCGGCGTTTGGCCTGCCGCTGCTGCAACACCTGGGCACCTCGCCGCAGGCCGTCAACGGCCCGCGCAAGCCGCGCGCGCTGATCCTGACCCCCACCCGCGAACTGGCTACCCAGGTGCATGACAGCCTGCGCGGCTACAGCAAATACCTGCGCATCCCCAGCGCGGTGATCTACGGCGGCGTGGGCATGGGCAACCAGCTCGATGCGCTGCGCCGTGGCGTTGACCTGCTGATCGCCTGCCCGGGCCGCCTGATCGACCATATCGAACGCCGCAGCGTGGACCTGTCCGGCATCGAGGTGCTGATCCTGGACGAGGCCGACCGCATGCTGGACATGGGCTTCCTGCCCTCGATCAAGCGCATCCTGGGCAAGCTGCCGCGCCAGAACCGCCAGACCCTGCTGTTCTCGGCGACCTTCGAGGAGAACATCAAGCAGCTGGCGCTGGAATTCATGCGCAACCCGATGCAGGTGCAGGTCACCCCGAGCAACACCGTGGCCGAGAGCATCACCCACCGTGTGCACCCGGTCGATGGCGCGCGCAAGCGCGACCTGCTGCTGCACCTGCTGGCGCAGGACAGCCGCGAGCAGACCCTGGTGTTTGCGCGCACCAAGCACGGCAGCGACAAGCTGGCGCTGTTCCTGGAGAAGTCGGGTATCAAGACCGCGGCGATCCACGGCAACAAGAGCCAGGGCCAGCGCATGCGCGCATTGAGCGACTTCAAGGCTGGCCGGGTGACCGTGCTGGTGGCCACCGATATCGCCGCGCGCGGCATCGATATCGACCAGCTGCCGAAGGTCATCAACTACGACCTGCCGATGGTGGCCGAGGACTACGTGCACCGCATCGGTCGCACCGGCCGTAACGGTTCCACCGGCGAGGCGATTTCGCTGGTGGCCCAGGACGAGGCCAAACTGCTGCGCCAGATCGTGCGCATGCTGGGCCGCGATGTGGAAATCCGCGACGTGCCAGGCTACGAGCCCCAGACCCCGATCCGCTGGGGCAACAGCGCGCCGGGCCGTGCCGAGCAGCCCGGTGGCGAGCGCGCACCGCGCAAGAGCCATGCCCGTCGTCCGCACGGCGAGGCGCCGCGCCATGCGCATGCAGGTCCGAAGAAGCCCGGCGGCCAGCGCAACGGCGGTCCGCGTCAGGCCAACGCCGGTACGGGTGCAGGACGGCGCGACGGCGGACGTGGCGGCAACGGCCGTCCGGCCAACCGCGGCGTCTGAACGTTGCGCCTCGGTTGACCACAAGGGCCGCGATGCGGCCCTTGTTTCGTGCGTCCCTGCCCGACCGAGCCCTTGCGTGATCCGGCGCGGTGCCGGTGCACGCCCTTCCCTCTCACTGCTTGCCGAATCATCGCCATGGACATCTTCAAGGTATTCACCCTGGAAGCCGCGCACCGGCTTCCGAATGTGCCGCCTGGGCACAAATGCGCCCGCCTGCACGGGCATTCGTTTCGGGTCGAACTGCATGTCAGCGGCGAACCGGGCGCAGAGACCGGCTGGATCATGGACTTCGGCGACATCAAGGCGGCCTTCCAGCCGATCTACGAGCGCCTGGACCACCACTATCTCAACGACATCGAGGGACTGGAGAACCCGACCAGCGAGCGGCTGGCGATCTGGATCTGGAACCAGCTCAAGCCGGCACTGCCGCAGCTGAGCGAGATCGTGGTGCATGAGACCTGCACCTCCGGCTGCCGTTATCGCGGTTGATCCCTGCGCACTTGCACTACCCGAGGCCGCCGTACGGGCGGCCTTGTCGTTTTAGCGACCTCGCCAAACCCTTGAATCCAAAGACATTCCAAAGACGTTTTGAAAAACTTCAGGAAACGTGTTGCGTTGCAGCAATCGCGGTGTATGCTGCAACGCAACAAACGGTCACGGCTTTCCCCAAGGGGTTCGCAATGTCGGCGCAGTTCGAAAACAGCTTCACCAGTCAGTTCGCCTCTGCGGCAGCACGCGCCAACCAGTTGGCGTTGGACACGCTGGAGCAGAACGTCAACGCGACCACCCGCTTCTTCGGTGAGTTCGCACAGGCCCGCGATCTGGGGGCCTACCAGACACTCTGGCCGAAAGGACTGCAAGTGGCCCGCGACAACCTGGAACGGCTGGCATCGGCCAACCAGGAAGTGGTCGGGATGGGGCTGAAGATGTCCGGCGAATTCGGACAATTCGCCAAGCAACACTTCGAACACGGCGGCGATCCGGCTGGCGCGAGCGCCAAGAGCCGGCGCAGGTAACGGCCAACACAATTCAGCGTCTTTGCATGGGTCCCTCCCCCCATGCAATCCGGCCCGACAGATCCCTCCCTCTGTCGGGCTTTTTTATTGCCGCCTGCCGCTGGCATGGAGGCGCTGCGTACGGGCCGCGGCTGCGGCCCGGCAGGCCGCGGTCAGTGGGCAACGATGGCGAAGACGGCCGCACAGGAAGCCAGCGCACGGCGGCGCGGACGCAGCCCACCAGCGGCGGCGGCTCCGCTCGACCATGGCTGATCCGGCTGCCGGTGTGGACGCGGCATGCGCACAGCCCACCTGGGCCTACACCGGCAACCGCAGCTCCTGCGCCTGGCTGGCGGCATCGGCGCCGGGGCGCCAGCGGATCCGTCCCCAGCACGGCATCGCCAGCCGTTGGCCGAGCATGCCGATGTTCTCCTCGATGCGCTCCATCTGCGGATCCACTTCGTTGGCGATCCAGCCGATGCACTCCACTCCATCGGCGGCGATGGCCGCCGCGGTCAGGCGCGCATGGTTGATGCAGCCCAGCCGTACGCCGACCACCAGCACCACCGGCAGACGCAGCGCGCGCACCAGGTCTGCCTGATCCAGCGCTGCGCTCAGCGGCGCGGCCCAGCCGCCGACGCCTTCGACCACCACCTGCTGCGCCTGCGCACGCAACTGCGCGAAGGCATGGACGAGCGGCTCCAGCGACAGGCTCACCCCTACCTCGGCGGCAGCCAGTTCCGGCGCCAACGGTGCGGGCAAGGCATAGGGGTTGAGCGTGGCGTAGTCCGGCTGCGGATTGCTGGCCGCCTGCAACGCCAGCGCATCCTCGTTGCGCCAGCCCTGCGGGGTGTGGTCGCAGCCGCTGGCGACCGGCTTCATCCCCACCGCGGTGTGCCCGCGTGCGCGCAGGGCATGCAGCAGGGCGGTGCTGGCCATGGTCTTGCCGATGCCGGTATCGGTGCCGGTGACATAGAACGCCGGGAACTGCATGCGCCTTGATCCTGCGGCTGCGCCGCGATTGCCGTGAGGGCGCGCAGCATAACGCGGGTGTGTGCGGCGGAATCGGGAATCGGGAATCGGGAATCGGGATTCGGGATTCGGGATTCGGGATTCGGGATTCGGGAACGGATCGGATCGGATCGGATCTGGATCTGGATCTGGATCTGGATCTGGATCTGGATCGTCAGCCTTTGACATGCTTGCCCGGATGGCGATGCTGCTGGAGAACAGCGTCCGCCGCGGCGGCGCGTTGCGGCCGTTCCGGTCGCAACGCCGCGACAGACCCCGGCTGTTAAACTTCGCGCATGTTCGCCACCTCATCGCTGACCGGCAGCAAGCCGGAACAATATGCCCAGCTCACCGCGCAGGCCCAGGCCCTGGTGCACGGCGAGCCGGACCGGATCGCCAATGCCGCCAACCTGGCAGCGCTGATCTTCCACGCGCTGCCATCGTTGAACTGGGCCGGCTTCTACTTCTACGACGGACGTGAGCTGGTGGTGGGGCCGTTCCAGGGCCTGCCGGCCTGCGTGCGCATCCCGCTGGACAAGGGCGTCTGCGGCGCGGCTGCCAGCACCCGACAGACCCAGCGCATTGCCGACGTGGATGCGTTCCCCGGGCATATCGCCTGTGATTCGGCATCGCGTTCGGAGCTAGTGATCCCATTGGTCAAGGGCGACGCACTGATCGGCGTGCTGGACCTGGACAGTCCGGAGCTGGACCGCTTCGACGGCGAGGATCAACGCGGCCTGGAAGCGATCGCGCAGGTGTTCGTGAGCGCAGTGGCGTGACCACCGAACGGATGCGCAACATCGGCCCCAAGAGCGCCGCATGGTTGCGCCAGGTCGGCTTGCGCACGCGACAGGATCTGCAGGCGGTGGGCGCGGTGGCAGCCTTCGCCAAGGTGCGCCGTGCCGGCTTCAAACCCAGCCTCAATCTGCTGTATTCGCTGGAAGGCGCACTGGCCGATTGTCACTGGCGGGACGTGCCCGACGCGCGTCGCCAGGCCTTGCTGGCCGAATACGAGGCGGCCAGCGCACTGCTGCCGCCCCGCGGGCGAGCGGTCGGCGGGCCGGTGGAAACCGTGCACTATGCGCGCGCTGACGACCACGAGGTGCATGCCGACACGATCGAAGCCGACGACGACGCTGCGGACCCGGACCAGACGCGCAGCGACTGAGTGGCTGTACCCGGGCGCGGCGGCCGCACGCCTCTTTTCCACGCCACTGCAGCGACCCTGCCGCCTCGGCGCTGTGCGGGAACTCCCCGTCGACGGTGCCGTCAGGTCAACGCAAGCAATTGACGCATGTCATCGACGATCGCCACCGCACCGGCGCTGTGCACATCGAAGCCGCGCAGATATCCATAGCGCACCATCGCCAATGGCATGTTGGCGGCCTTGGCCGCCGCTGCATCGGTACCCGAATCGCCGACCATCAGGCAGTGCCGCGGTGCGCACTGAAACTGCCTCGCCAGATGCAGCAACGGTGTCGGATCAGGTTTGCGCTGCGGCAGTGAATCGCCTCCGAGCACCGCACCGAACAGCGCGGCGATGCCCAGGTGCTCCAGCAACGGGGCGATGAAGCGCGCGGGCTTGTTGGTGCACAGCGCCAGCGTTGCACCGGCATCGCGCAGCCCGTGCAATGCCTCGGCAACGCCGGGATACAACTGCGGGTTACGCAACAAGCTGGCGGCATAATGCCGCATCATCACCGGCATTTCCGCCGCGGCATCATGCGTTGCGCCGGCTTCGCGCAGCGCCGTGGCGAGCAATACCTTCACGCCTTCGCCGATCCAGCAGCGAATGGTGGATTCGCTGAACTGCCGCAGGCCCAGCTCGTGCAAGGTGGCGTTGAGGGCATAGGCAATATCGGAGGCGCTATCCACCAGGGTGCCGTCCAGATCGAAAATCACCAGCGGGTACGCAAACATGCAGTGGCCTCGTGCGGGGGAGCAGACACAGTGTAAGAGCTGGCGCTGCACGGCGCGTTGCCGCGGATACGGCGATGCATGGCCGCGGAGCAGTTGCCGCAGCCCAGCGACCGTTGCCGATGGTGCCGACCAGTGCCGCCCGCTGACGCGCGATCGACGCGCCACATGGCGTGCGTTACGCCTGCGGCAGTTCGCCGAACAGTTGCCCCTGCACGGCGCCCTCTGTGGAATCGCTGAAACCGCTGATCCCCACGCCGACCAGGCGGTAGCGCGTGTCCGCGGGAAGCTCGACGCGCCGGGTCAACGCAAGCGCGATCTGCGCCAACGCCTCGCACGAGGCGGGCGGCTGTTCGGGCGTGTGGGAGCGCGTCAGGATGCGAAACGCGGAGGTCTTCAGCTTCAATACCACGGTGCGCCCGATCCGCTCGGTGCGACGCGTGGCATGCCAGGTCTTTTCGGCCAGACGCAGGATGTGCGGGCCGAGCGCCTCGAGAGCGAGGTCTTCGCTGAAGGTGTCCTCCGAGGATACCGATTGCACTTCCTGGTCCGGCTCTACCGGACGCTCGTCGATGCCGCGCGCGCGGCGATACAGGCTCTGTCCGAAGCTGCCGAAATGCGCCTGCAATTCCTCCAGCGGACGTGTGCGCAGATCGGCAACGGTGACGATCCCCAGCGCCGCCAGCTTGGCGTCCATCACCTTGCCGACTCCGGGAATGCGATTGACCTTGAGCGGCAGCAGGAACGCATCCACCCGGCTGGGGGCGATGACGAACTGTCCATCGGGCTTGCGCCAGTCCGAGGCGATCTTGGCCAGGAACTTGTTCGGTGCGATGCCAGCCGATGCGGTCAGCCGGGTTTCGTCGCGGATCTGGGTGCGGATCAGTTGCGCGATCTCGCTGGCGAGCTGGATGCCGCTCTTGGCCTCGGTGACGTCCAGATACGCCTCGTCCAGCGACAGTGGCTCGACCAGATCGGTCTGCCGGTGGAAGATCTCGCGCACCTGGCGCGACACCGCCTTGTAGCGCGCGAAATCCGGAGGCACGAAGATCGCATCCGGGCATAGACGTTCGGCGCGCAGCGCAGGCATGGCCGAACGGATCCCGAACACCCGCGCCTCGTAAGAGGCCGCACAGACCACCGAGCGCGCGCCGCGCCAGGCCACCACCACCGGCTTGCCGCGCAGGCTTGGATCGTCACGTTGTTCGACGGAGGCGTAGAACGCATCCATGTCCACGTGCACGATCTTGCGCATCAAGCTGACGTCTCTCCACAGGTGTTGGCCCATGATAGATCAGCGGCGTCTCACGCCTTGCGTGCGCACCGGCCGGGCGCCCGCGAAACGGACCCGACCGTCGTCGATCGTGTTTGGAGTGCGCTCCGCCTCCCGGCATGTCTCCATGCAGCCCGTTGCGGCGACGGCTCGCGTGCTGAGGATCCTGGCCCTGCACCCAACCGCTGCCTTCCGCAGCGCATCCCGCCTTGAAAACAGCACGCAGGCGTACGGATAAAACGTTTGATTGAACCGCGCGCCCTCATGCACCCTTGCCGGCCTCGCCTTTCGATTGCCTGCAGGAAACCGTTCGTCATGACTCGTCAAAGTACGTATTCGCGCGATCAATTGTTGGCCAGCGCGCGTGGGGAATTGTTCGGACCCGACAGCGGTCGGTTGCCGAACGACCCGATGCTGATGTTCGACCGCATCACCGAGATCAGCGACACCGGCGGCGCGCATGGCAAGGGCGTGATCCGCGCAGAATTCGACGTGCGCCCGGACCTGTGGTTCTTCGGTTGCCACTTCATCGGCGACCCGGTGATGCCCGGCTGCCTGGGACTGGACGCGATGTGGCAGTTGACCGGCTTTTTCCTGACCTGGATCGGCGCACCCGGCCGCGGCCGCGCCCTGGGCTGCGGGGAAGTCAAGTTCACCGGCCAGGTGCTGCCCAGCGCAACGCTGGTGCGTTACGAGATCGATATCAGCCGCGTGATCAACCGCAAGCTGGTGATGGCGCAGAGCGATGCGCGCATGCTGGTGGATGGACGCGAGATCTACACCGCCAAGGACCTGCGTGTGGGCATGTTCACCTCGACGGAGAGCTTCTGATGCGCCGCGTCGTCGTCACCGGAATGGGCATCAATTCGTGTCTGGGAAATGATCTGGACACCGTTTCCACCGCATTGCGTGAAGGCCGATCGGGCATCACCGCGCTGCCCGATCATGCCGACGCCGGCCTGCGCAGCCAGGTCGGCGGCGCGGTGGCGCTGGATCTGGAAGCGCTGATCGACCGCAAGCTCAAACGCTTCATGGGCGATGCGTCGGCGTATGCATACCTAGCCATGCGCGATGCGATCGCCGATGCCGGCCTGAGCGCCGAACAGGTCAGCGATGTGCGCACCGGCGTGATCGCCGGCTCCGGCGGCGGGTCCAGCCAATGGCAGGTGGAAACCGCCGACCTGCTGCGTGCCCGCGGTGTGCGCAAGGTGGGCCCGTACATGGTGCCGCGCACGATGTGCTCTGCCGTGTCCGCCTCGCTGGCGACTGCGTTCAAGATCCGTGGCCTGAGCTATTCCTTGTCTGCGGCCTGCGCCACCTCGGCGCATTGCATCGGCGCGGCGGCGGACCTGATCCGCCACGGCGCGCAGGACGTGATGTTCGCCGGTGCCGGCGAAGAGCTGCACTGGACCATGAGCGTGATGTTCGATGCGATGGGCGCGCTGTCCACCGGCTTCAACGACCGCCCCGCCGTGGCCTCGCGTCCCTACGATGCGCAGCGCGACGGATTCGTCATCGGCAGCGGCGGCGGCATGCTGGTACTGGAAGACTACGATCATGCGATCGCGCGCGGTGCGCGCATCCATGCCGAATTGATCGGCTACGGGGTGACCTCCGATGGCGCGGACATGGTCGCGCCCAGCGGCGAAGGCGCGGTGCGCTGCATGCGCATGGCCCTGCAGGGCCTGGATCGCCCGATCGATTACCTCAATACCCACGGCACCTCCACGCCGCTGGGCGATGTCACCGAACTGGGCGCCGTGCGCGAGGTGTTCGGCGACGATGTGCCGCCGCTGTCGTCGACCAAGGCGCTGTCGGGTCACTCGCTGGGATCGGCGAGCGTGCACGAGGCGATCTTCTGCCTGCTGATGCTGCGCGACGGTTTCATGGCCGGTTCGGCGCATATCGACGAACTCGATCCACGCGCCAACGGCTTCCCGATCCTGCGACAGACGCAGGCGGCGACCCTGAACACGGTGATGTCCAACAGCTTCGGCTTCGGCGGCACCAATGGCACCCTGGTGTTCGGCCGGGTGTAATGCGGTGCAGGGCGAACGATGCGGTTCTCCGGGCGCGCGGATGCGCTATGCATCCGCCATCCACCCCCTACGTTCTGTTCGCCGCTCTTAGTCCCGCAGCCGGTCGCAATCCTCCAGCGCGGCCTGAACGCCGACGGGCCGGCCATCCGCGCCCCTGACCGCGTTCCGTTCGGCCGCCCGTTGCCGGTTGCGACAGTCCTGGCGCTTGTCCTGCAAGGCCTTGGCCGCGTCGATCTCGGCCCGCTCGCGGCGGGTCCGTTCGGTGTTCTCACGCGCTTGCCGCTTGGCGCGCCGTGCAATGGACGCCTCGCCAGGGTGCGACAGGCCCTCGCCGGGCGCCAATACTTCCAGCTCCGGCGAGGTTTCCGGCAGATGGTGGCGCCACAGCGCGCGCTCGCTTTCCACCGTCCATTCGCGGCCGCGGTAATGCGCATCCCAATACGGGTCCAGTGAAAACGCGATTTTGGGAACCACGTCGGTGAGCTCGCCGCGTTCCAATGCGATTGCCTGCGCGGGCAGCCACCCGCGCGCATCGGGGCCACGCACATCGCACCACCTGCCGTTCTTCAGGCACCCATGGACGGTGAGCGCGTGACCAGCGCGGACTTCGCCCACGCGCTGGTATTCATCGCCCGGGCCGGCACGCAGGGCTGCCAGGCGATTGGCATGCCCGGCGTGCTGCGCCACCGCCGGCACAGCCACCGCCATCACGACCACCACACTCCATGACAGATGTCGCTGCATTGCACGCTCCTTGATGTACCGATCCCTTCATGCAAGCGGGCGAGGGGCCACCACGCGATTGCGTCCATACGCGGGGCCATCGCACTGCGATGCCAACCTGGCGACGTCAGGCGTGGTGCAGAAAGGATCAACCCGCCATGCCGTTATGCCGCAGCAATGCATCGATGGTCGGCGCGCGACCACGGAAGGCACGGAAATTGTCCGCGGCACTGCGGCTGCCGCCACGCGACAGGACTTCGTGGCGGAAACGTGCACCGGTCTCGGCCACCTGTTCGGGCGCCTCTTCGAATGCGGCGTAGGCATCGGCACTGAGCACTTCGGCCCATTTGTAGCTGTAGTAACCGGCCGCGTAACCGCCGGCGAAGATGTGGCTGAACTGATGCGGGAAGCGATTCCACGCCGGCGGACGGTTGACGGCGACTTCGTCGCGCACGCGCTCGATCAGCTTCAGCACGCTGTCCTGCAGCGGGTCGAAACTGCTGTGCAGCTGCATGTCGAACAAGGCGAATTCGAGCTGACGCACGGTGAACATGCCGCTCTGGAAATTGCGCGCGGCCAGCAGGCGGTCGAACAGGTTGCGCGGCAGCGGTTCACCGGTCTGCACATGCGCGGTCATCGTCTGCACCCGCTCCCATTCCCAGCAGAAGTTCTCCATGAACTGACTGGGCAGCTCCACTGCATCCCATTCCACGCCGTTGATGCCGGCCACGCCGAGTTCGCCGATGCGGGTGAGCAACTGATGCAGGCCATGGCCCATTTCATGGAACAGCGTGGTGACCTCGCCATGCCGGAACGTGGCCGGCGCATCGCCGCTGCCGCGGCCGAAGTTGCACACCAGATACACCAACGGCGTCTGCACACCGTTGGCGGTGTCGCGGCGGTTGCGGCAATCGTCCATCCAGGCACCACCGCGCTTGCCTTCGCGCGCGTACAGGTCCAGATAGAACTGGCCCGCCAGCGCGCCCTGCGCATCTTCCAGGCGGTAGAACCGCACATCCGGATGCCAGACCGGCGCGCTGTCGGGTTTGACGGTGAGCCCGTACAGGCTGTGGATCACATCGAACAGGCCGGCCAGCACTTTGGGCTCGGTGAAGTACTGCTTCACTTCCTGCTCGGAGAAGCTGTAACGCGCCTGCTTGAGTTTTTCGCTGGCGTAGGCCAGGTCCCAGGCCTGCAGTTCGTCCAGACCCAGTTCGTCGCGGGCGAAAGCCTCCAGTTCGGCACGGTCGCGTTGCGCATGAGGTTTGGCGCGGGCCGCCAGATCGCGCAGGAAACCCATCACCTCCTCCGGGCTCTGCGCCATCTTGGTCGCGATGGAATAGTCGGCGTAGCTGGCAAAGCCGAGCAGGTGCGCCAGCTCCGCGCGCAGCGCGAGGATGCGGTCGATATTGGCGCTGTTGTCCAGCGCCGCATCGCCGAATTCGGAAGCGCGTTCGGCGTTGGCGCGATAGAGCTTTGCGCGCAGCTCGCGACTGTCGGCATCGCTCTGCACCGGCAGGTAGCACGGCATCTGCAGGGTGAACTTCCAGCCCGGCACGCCGTCTTTTTCTGCGGCCGCGCGCGCGGCGGCGATCACTTCGGCCGGCAGGCCGGACAACTGCGTTTCATCGTCGGTGACATACGACCAGGCATCGGTGGCATCGAGCACGTTCTGCGAGAACTTCGCCGCCAGCGCCGACAACTCTTCCTGGATCTGCGCAAAGCGCGCCTTGTCCGCGTCATCGAGCTCGGCACCACCCAGGCGGAAATCGCGCAGCGCGTTGTCCAGCACCTTGCGACGCGCGTCGTCGTAGTGGGAGGCCTCCGGCGATTGCGCCAGCGCCTTGTACTGCGCGTACAGCGCAAGGTTCTGGCCCAGCGCACTGCCGAAGCGGCTCACCTTGGGCAGATTGCTGTTGTAGGCCTCGCGCAGCTCCGGGGTATTCATCACCGCCTGCAGATGCCCCACCTGCCCCCACGCACGCCAGAGCCGCTCGGTGGCATCGTCCAGCGGCACCACGAAGCTGTCCCAACGCACCGGGCTGACCTGCTCGGCAATCTTGACCGCCGCCTCGGCCTCGGCCAGCAGCTGGTCGATCGCCGGGCCCACGTGTGCGGGTCGGATCGCATCGAAGGACGGCAGTCCGGAGAGGTCGAGCAAGGGGTTGGTCATGGAGCGCTCCGGCGGTGAACGGATCAGGAGAAGGGACGAGCGAACAAGGCAGGAGCTGGCCTGCCCTTGCCTACCGCAGCGATATGGCGGTCATTCCAGCGCAGCACAAGGCAGTGGCGGCAGCGCGCCGCCATTCACTGCGCTGGCGATGGCCGCGTCGCTGTCGGTGATGTCGATGGCGCGTGCCGCGTACCACGCAGGGTCGTAATAGCTATGCGCGTAGCGCTCGCCGGCATCGCACAGGATGGCGACGATGGAGCCCTGGCGGCCGTCCTCGCGCATCCGTTGCGCCGCCTGCAGCACGCCGACGAAGTTGGTGCCGGTGGAGCCGCCGACGCGGCGGCCCAACGTGGCGCTGACGTAACGCATCGCCGCCAGGCTCAGTGCGTCGGGCACTTTCACCATCGCATCCACGCAGGTGGCGATGAAGCTGGGCTCGACCCGCGGCCGGCCGATACCTTCGATGCGCGAGCCACCGGTGATGGCCAGCTCCTTGGGGCATTGCCCATCCACCGCACGGCAGTAACCGTCGAAGAACACCGACACTTCCGGATCGGCGCACAGGATACGGGTGGCGTGGCGCCGGTAGCGCACATAGCGCCCCAGGGTGGCGCTTGTGCCGCCAGTGCCGGGACTGCAGACGATCCATTCCGGAATCGGGTGCGGCTCCTCGGCCAGCTGCTTGAAGATGGATTCGGCGATGTTGTTGTTGGCGCGCCAGTCGGTGGCGCGCTCGGCGTAGGTGAACTGGTCCATGAAGTGCCCACCGGTCTCGCGCGCGAGCTGGTGCGAGGCGCTGTCCAGGTCGCAGGCGCGCTCCACCAGATGGCAACGCCCGCCCTGGAATTCGATCGCGGCGATCTTTTCCGGCGAAGTGGAAGCCGGCATCACCGCGATGAAGGGCAGCCCCAGCAAGCGCGCGAAATAAGCCTCCGACACCGCGGTGGAACCGCTGGAGGCCTCGATCACCGGCCGGCCTGCGCGCAACCAGCCGTTGGTCAGCGCGTACAGGAACAACGAACGCGCCAGCCGGTGCTTCAGGCTGCCGGTGGGGTGGCTGGACTCGTCCTTGAAATACAGGTCGATGCCTGGATAGCCGGGCAGGTCCATGGGAATCAGGTGGGTATCGGCCGATCGGTTGAAATCGGCCTCGATCTTCTGGATGGCGGCGGCCACCCACTGGCGCTGCGACATGGCAGGACGGTGTGGCGAAGGAAGCGTCGATTCTACCGCTGCCGGGCGCACGCCCGAGGCGGGCGGTCATCGGGCGGACAGCCAGGGGCCGGTGGTATGCTCGCCGCTCCCGTCCGATCCGTCGTGCGTGCCCGTGCTGCCTTGCCTGCTTCGCCTGCTGCTGTGCCTGTGCCTGGTCGCCAATACGGCCACCGGTGCGTGGGCGTCGGTGGGCATGGCGATGCCGCAGATAGACACGCAACAGCCGGCTGCAACAGCCGCTGCGCACGCAGCGGTCGGGCACGCGGTAAGCGTGGATGCCATGCCCTGTCATGCGCACGAGCCACCGACGGCGATACAGGCCGAGACGTCCAAGCAGCCGCACGCGGCCGACTGCTGCAAGCTGCGCAGCTGCGACTGCCTGCAGCATTGCAGCCTGGCGCTGCTGACTCTGCCGGCGGTACCGGCGGGCCTGCCCGGCCGGCCGGACCTGCCGTCGATTCCCGCTGACGGGCGCGGCAGCCCGGTCCCCGAACAGCCGGTTCGACCTCCCATCGGCTGAGCGCAGCCCGCGCAGGGTGGCACCCAGCGTCAGCTGCGTGTAGCGGTCGCGGGGACCTCCCTGCCTGGCGTGTACGCGCCCGCTCCCCGCGTCGTCCATGCCTGCCGCCGCTTCGCGCGGAGGTGTCGGCTGCCCTGCCCGCTCTTCGCCCTGCATCGATGGATGCGGGATTTCTCAGCGATGCGTTGCGTCTGCCGCTCCGGCGGGCGCACCGGAGGTGTCATGTCGTCCGCTATTCCTGTCGTTCCTCACACTGTCAGCTCCGGGATGAGCCGGCGCCGTTTCGTGCAGGGCCTGGCCCTGGGTGGCATTGCTGCCACCGGCCTGTGGCGCGGCGATGCGCGCGCTGCCGGCGCCATGGCCACGCCGATGCTGCGCGGCAGCAGCCACGCGCTGCAGATCGGCCAGATGCCGGTCAATCTCACCGGGCGTACCCGCCCTGCGATCACCGTCAACCAGAGCCTGCCGGCACCGATCCTGCGCTGGCGCGAGGGCGACACGGTGAGCGTGCGCGTGCGCAACACGCTGACCGACCAACCCACCTCGGTGCATTGGCACGGGCTGCTGTTGCCGGCCAACATGGATGGCGTGCCGGGTATGAGTTTCGACGGCATCGCGCCGGGCCAGGAGTACCACTACCGCTTCGCGCTGCGCCAATCCGGCACCTACTGGTACCACAGCCATTCGATGTTCCAGGAGCAGGCCGGCCTGTATGGCGCCATCGTGATCGACCCGCTGGCGCCACCGCCGTATCGCTACGATCGCGAACATGTGGTGCTGCTGTCGGACTGGACCGACCTGGACCCGGCCGCACTGTTTCGCCGCTTGAAGCAGATGCCCAGCCACGACAACTACGCACAGCGCACGGTGGGCGATTTCCTGCGCGATGCGCGCGAAGACGGGCTGCGCGCCACGCTGGCCGATCGCGGCATGTGGGGGCGCATGCGCATGACCCCCACCGACCTGTCCGACGTCAACGCCAATACCTATACCTACCTGCTCAATGGCGTGGCGCCGGCGGGCAATTGGACCGGCCTGTTCGTCCCCGGCGAGAAAGTGCTGCTGCGCTTCATCAATGGATCGTCGATGACTTACTTCGACATCCGCATCCCCGGCCTGCGCATGACCGTGGTGGCCGCCGATGGCCAATACGTGCATCCGGTCAGCGTGGACGAGCTGCGCATTGCCGCGGCCGAGACCTTCGACGTCCTGGTCGAACCCATCGGCCAGGACGCCTTTACCCTGTTCGCGCAGGACATGGGCCGCACCGGTTTCGCCTGCGGCACGCTGGCGGTGCGGCATGGCCTGCAGGCACCGATTCCCGCACTGGATCCGCGCGCCATCCTGACCATGCAGGACATGGGGCATGGCGACGGCATGCACCACGACGGCCATGCCATGCACGGCGCCGCCGATGCACGCGCGATGGCAATGCCGATGCACGCGCATCACGTTGCGCAGGCGCATGCCAGGACACCGCACCATGCCGCCAGCGAAGCGGGCAACCCGCTGATCGACATGCGCAGCAATGCCACCACACCGCGCCTGGACGACCCGGGCGTAGGCCTGCGCGACAACGGCCGCCGCGTGCTGCGCTACGGCGACCTGCACAGCCTGTTCGAGGACCCGGATGGACGCGAGCCGGGGCGCGAGATCGAACTGCATCTGACCGGGCACATGGAAAAATTCGCCTGGTCCTTCGACGGCGTGGCATTCGCCTCGGCCGATCCGTTGCGCCTGCGCTACGGCGAGCGGCTACGCATCGTGCTGGTCAACGACACCATGATGCAGCACCCCATCCACCTGCACGGCATGTGGAGCGACCTGGAAGATGCAGACGGCAATTTCCAGGTCCGCAAGCACACCATCGACATGCCGCCTGGCACGCGCCGCAGCTATCGCGTGCGCGCCGACGCGGTGGGTCGCTGGGCCTATCACTGCCATCTGCTGTACCACATGGAAGCGGGCATGATGCGCGAAGTGCGGGTGGAGGCATGAACATGCGCGCACTACGTTCGCTGGTGGTCGGCACCTGGTTGTTCAGCGCATCGCTGGCCGCGCAAGAACACGCGCATGCTGCGACGGGTCCGGCCGTTCATGGCGATCATGCAGCAGCGCTGCAGGCCGATGGCATGGCGGACGCACCCGCCTCGCAAGGCATGCAGGCGATTCCGCCCGAGGCGTCGCCAACCGCTCGACAGGCCATGCCTACGATGACGCATACGCACGCTCAATCCACTGCCGGTTCGCCGGCGGTGCCGGATGCGTCGGTCACGGCTGCGGACGAGGCTGCCGCACGCCCGGCGGCGGCGCCAGCAATCGGGGCTGCAGAACCGCAGACCCAGCACGACGGCAGCGCAGCGCCGATGGATCACTCGCACATGGACCATGCCGGCATGGACCATGCCGTCATGCATCGCGCCGACATGGACCACGGCGCAATGGAGCATCAGGCGATGGGCCATGATTCCAACGAACACGCCACGGAGAGTCGAGCTGCAACGGAGCACACTACGACGACACCGGATGTGACGACACGTGGCGCGATGAAGCACGAGATACATCCCGCCACGCCGGCTCACCGCGTCACGCCGCAGCACGCGATGACCCACGACACGATGCAGCACGATTCCGCCGTGCATGACGGCATGGAGCATCATGCGATGGACCATGGCGCGCACGCCGCACCGATGCACGCATCGCCAACTGGAACGGGGTTGCCGCGCGAGCCGGTTCCAGTGCCCACCAGCGAAGAGATCGCCGCCGCCTTCGCGCCACTTCAGGCACATGCGATGCACGGAATGGGCATCAATCACTATGTGCTGCTCGATCGCCTGGAAGCGGTCGACACCGATCGCGGCACGGGCCAGGACTGGGAAGCGCGCGCCTGGATCGGCGGCGATATCGACCGGCTCTGGCTGCGCAGCGAAGGCGAACGCGCGAACGGCCGTACGCAATCGGCCTGGCTGGAAGCCTTCTACGGTCACGCCATCTCGCCGTGGTGGGATCTGCTCATCGGCGCACGCCAGGATCTGGCGCCGGGCGACCGTCGCAGTTGGGCCGCCATCGGCCTACAGGGCCTGGCACCGTACAAGTTCGAGACCGAAGCCACCCTGTATCTGGGCAACGGCGGTCGCGCCGCGTTGCGCCTGGAAGGCGAATACGAGGTCTTGCTGACCAATCGCCTGATTCTGCAACCGCGCGTGGAAGCCGACATCGCCCTCACCGATGACGAACGCCGCGGAATCGGCACCGGCCTGGAGCAGGTGGAAGCCGGTGTGCGGCTGCGCTACGAGTTCACCCGCAAAGTCGCACCGTACATCGGCTGGGTGCATACCCGCCGCTTCGGCGATGCTGCTCAACGCGACGCGGTCGCAGGCGAGCGGCCGCGCGAGAGCCAATTCGTCGCCGGTATCCGCCTCTGGTTCTGAGGCGATGCATGCACGTCGCCGCGCCTGCGATGCCGGACGCGCCGATGCACTTACGGTGCCGGCAAAGCGCGCGGCGCGATCGATTTGGCGAATCGCCTCATCGTTCGATAGAGAGAACGCATACGCAGCGACATGCCTCGGCAAGGCCACGCATGACGCAGACACATCGCCCACCTCCCCCTGGCTAAACTACTCACCCCACGCGCCTGGCCCGCGCGCACGATTCGACCGAGGAGACCACAATGCCTTTGACCGAGCTGCAACAGGTACCCGGCGTCAGCGCCGCCCCCAGTGACACCCAGGGCTTCGTGTTCAACCACACGATGTTGCGCGTCAAGGATGCGCAACGTTCGCTGGACTTCTATACCCGCGTGCTGGGCTTCCGCCTGCTCGATGCCCGCCACTTCGCGGATGCGCAATTCAGCCTGTATTTCCTGGCCTTGTTGCCCGGCACCACCACGATTCCCGAACAGGATGACGAACGGCGGCTGTGGATGGCCGGCATTCCCGGCGTGCTGGAGCTGACCCACAACCATGGCACCGAGGCCCAGGAGGGGGCGGTGTATCACGACGGCAACAGCGACCCGCGTGGCTTCGGTCATATCTGCGTGTCGGTGCCGGACATCCACGCCGCCTGCGCACGCTTCGACAGCCTCGCCGTGCCCTATCAGAAACGCCTGGAAGAGGGCCGCATGAAGCACCTGGCCTTCATCAAGGACCCGGACGGTTACTGGGTGGAGATCATCTCCAACACGCCGCTGGCATAGGCCCCTTCCGCCTGGACGAGGCGCGGCGCAGCGCGGCGCCTCGCGCGCATGCCATCCATGCGTACGTGAAGAGTTCGTGCATCCGCTGCCGCACCCCTGCCTGCATGATGCGCGCTCCAGCCCCACGGATGGACACGTCCCCGGGCTGGGGTAGACTTTTTCCGCCCTTCGCAACGGATGCACCCCAATGCTCGTCAGGAAGATTCCACTGATCCTTGCGCTGGCGACGATCGCCGCATGCAAGCCGCCCCCCCCGGACGCCGCGGCCCCGAAGGCAAGCACTCCCAGCACCGTCCCCCACCCTTCAGACAAGGAAGCCACTTCCATGCAGGATGCGACCCAGGGAACGACCCAGCACTTGCAGCCGCCGCGCCCGGACAGCGTGCTGTACTTCATCAGCAACGTCGATGGCGACGGCGCCCTGTCGTACGAGGTCGCCAACGGCAGCTGGATCAACTACTGGTACGGTTTCGAATTCGCCCTCGGCGGCACGCGCTACTACACCGGTTTTGCGTGGGAAACCCCCGAGCGTTACGGGGCCGAGCGCGAGAATCACTATCCCGCACCGGACGCCAAGGTGACCCTGGCCCACGCCACCTTCGTCACCAGCGAACCCGGCAGCAAGTCGCCATGGAAGCTGCTGGGTGCCGAGCCGTATATCGGCGAGTTCGGCGGCATGGAGCAGGCCAATACCATCGACACCACACGCAAGCCCCAGACCCACGTCACCGACGATGGTCGCCTGGTGCTCGCGCTACCGACCTGGAGCCTGCAGTCCGGCATACGCATCCTGTCCTACGACCTGCTGGCGTTCAATCCGAAGGAGACCGCCGAGGTCGACGACACGCATTGGACCTATGTGGGCAATCTGCCGGCCGGCCAGGACAATAGCGCCAACTGCGGCGAGGATGCGCCCGGCAGGATCGCCTGCGTGAAGAACGGCAGCACACTGGCATTCGTCCAGCAGTCGGGGCTGCCGGACATCCGCATTACGCTCTCCGGTGATCCCTCGGCAACCGGGCGTGACGCGACGGTCCAATACCGGTACGATGCGGCCCACAAATCGTATTTGCCGACCCCCTGACACAGAACCAAAGGAATTGGTTCGGGCGGCGTACCGCTGCAGCCGCCGGGCTGCGGCACTCAATGAAAGGACGATGAGCGATGCCGACGAATTACTCGCGAGCCGAAGTGCTCGACATTATCGAACGTGAAGCGCAAGAGCGGAACATTCCGCGCGATGACTTCTTTCGTTTCGCCTATGCGGAAACAGGCGGTAGTTTCGACGAATTGGCAAACCGTGGCCCCAACGGTGCCAAGGGCTTGTTCCAGTTCACGCCACCGACCGCTGCCGAGTACGGGATTGCAGGGCGCGAGCTGGATGCAGTGGTCAATACCGATGCAGCCGCCCGCCTCTATCTGAACAACCGCAACGCCCTGGTGGACCGGCACGAACGCGATGGCCGGCCCTACCTGTCGGGCAAACCCGAGCCCGATGGCCTGGACATGTACATGGCGCACCAGCAGGGCGCCGGCGGCTATCGTTCCCTGCAGGCAGCGCTGACCACCGGGTCGTTCAGTCTCGACAGCACGCGCGCCAACATCCTCAACAATATCGGCGGGAGAGAGCTGCAGTCCCTGACCGGCGTGGATGCGGCCACGTTCAGGGGCATGTCCGACAAGGACATGGCGCAAACCTTCATCCGCTACTGGGATACGAAGATGGACCGTATCCACCTGCCGGAAAAAGGGATCGAGCCGCTGTCCGGACAACGGCCCGCTCCGGCGCCGGCCCAGGCAACGCCCGCGCCGCAGGCACCGCCTGCACAGGCTGCAACCCAAGGCATCGCGCTGAGCGCGGCCTATGAACTGACGAACAAGTACGACCACGTGAAGTACGGCCTGGGCGCCAAGGACCCGGACCAGGGACGGGTCGATTGCTCCGGCTGGGTGGTCGAGATGCAGAACGCCACCATGGACGAAATCAATCGCGGCGCGGGAAGGTCGGTCTTCAGCAAGGCCGAGAAGTTCAGCCCGGGCTTCGATAGCGCATCCGAATTGCTGCGCAAGGCCGAGCACCGCTCGGGTGTGCTGATCCAGGGCCAGGACGTCACCGCCGACAAGCTCAAGGAGGGCATGATCATCGGCGAGGACAACGGCGCCAAGAGTTGGGATGCGGGCCGCTACAAGGGCATCGACCACATCACCATGGTGGTGCGCGACCCCAGGGATGGGGAGCTGAAGATCAGCCAGTCGCGCGGCGGCGAGGGGGTCGAACTCAGTTCGCTGGAAACCTATCTGCAACGCAAGCACGCCCAGGGCGTCAAGCTCTTCGCCAGCGACCCGCTTGCCGAGGCGCGCGATCTGCTGCAGACCCGTAGCCAGGACAGGCAGCAGTCGCACGGCACCGCGACGCAGCAACCCACACCCGCATCGGCTGGCGCGGGCAGCCCCGGGGTGCTGCGCGAGGATGCGCACGGCGCCGAGGTCCAGAAGCTGCAGCACACGCTGCAGCAGCTCGGCTACAAGGACGCCAGCGGCAATGCCTTGCAGGCCGACAGTGCGTATGGGCCACGCACGGGCGAAGCGGTCAAGGCGTTTCAGCGGGCGCACGGCCTGCAGGACGACGGCATCGTCGGCCGCGATACCTGGAATGCCCTCAGGCAGGCCGAGAAAGCGCCGTTGCTGTCGGAGAAGACCAATCCCGACCATCCGCTGTACAACCAGGCGGTCGGCAAGCTGGAGCAGCTGGGCCCGCAGGCATTCCCCAACCGGCGCGCATTGGAAAACGCGGCTGGCGCACTGGCTTTCGAAGCCAAGGTCGGCGGCATGCAGCGCATCGACATGGTGGTGCAGAGCAAGGACGGCAGCGGGCTGTTTGCGGTGCAGGGGCAACCCAACGATCCCGCGCATCAACGCATCTATGCCGACAAGGCCGCGGCGACAGAGCGCCCGCTGGAGCACAGCAGCAATGCGGTGCGGCAGGAAACCCAGGCCCAGCAGCCGCAACCGCCTCAGGACCAGCAGGACCAGCAACGCAACCCGTCACGCGCGGCGATCTGAACGATCGTTCTGGCGCATGCAACGCCGGGCGCCGCTGGTGCCCGGCTCAGTCGGATGCCGCCACCGTGGCGGTATCGGGAAACCATTGCGGCAGACGTTCTGCGAACCTGGCCGCGCACTCGTCGGTATACGCCTGAGCCGCCTGCTTGACCAAGGCGTAGTTGTCGGCTTCCCACTCCTGCAACGAGGCGGTACGCGGCGTCGGCGTGCACGCCAGATGGACCCGGCTGGCCTTGCGCTTGAGCAGACCGGTGCGTTCCCCGCCGATGGTCACGCTGTAGCGCAATTCATAGGGCGAGCGGTCGTCGCTCAGGCTTTGATAGATCAGCGCCCAATCGGACATCACCACCTGCAACGGGAACGGATCGACCGGAATCGCGCCGGGATGTCCGGTGAAGTAGCGCTTCAACTGCCCATTGACAGCATCGCGCTGCAGCCCGTAACCTGGGTTTCCGATGTCCTTGATCTTCTCGCCCTTCAACTGGTCCTTGCTGAAGGCCGATGCCACCACGCCACGCGCGAACAGACTGGCTGCAACCTGCAATCCGACATAAGCCCCGGTATGCCCGCGCCGCACCACGCGCAACATTTCGTCGCCATTGGGCAGGCCGTCCGCACCCAGGTTGAGCTGTGCACCCAACGGCAGTTGCAGTGCCCAATCCGCCGACGGCGCGATCGTGACATCGCCGACGGGTGCAGACGGTAGCGCCTGCTCTGTCACCGCCAGGGTCCCGGCAGCGGCCGCTGCCGCGTAGGCGGTGGCGGTCGAGAAATCGCCACCGGTGAACGCCGGCAGCACGGCAGTCGCCTCGTCGCTGCGCGTTGGCGTGCAGAAACTGCCGGCCGCACGCATCTGCGCCTCATGAAATCCGATGCCGTTGATCTGATGCACATCGGCCGACTGCCCGTACTGCTCGACCAATTTGCCGATCACGGCGTCGGACACTGGCCGCTGCGCGCAGACGTGTGCGGCGGCGATGCGCGACCAGGCAAACTGCAATGCCGGGTCCCAGCCCATCGCGTCTTCGCCGACGAAGCCGTGATCGTAATGGTAGGCATAGATCGCAGGGTCGATCTCCTGCAGCGTCATCCCGCCCTCGCCGGCGTAACCGGGAGGAATCCCCTGCGCCATCGCCGCGCCAGCCACCGCAAACAGCACGGCCGCAATACACACCTTCATGTGGATGTCCTTCCCATGGAATAAGTGCCGCACTGCGCGCCCCCACGCAGTGCGGCAAGACGTCACCGCACAGGTTGCGCGGTGGTCGTTGGCACAGGATCGACCCGTCCGGAACACTACAGCGTCGCCCGGCGGATCAAGTCTGCCGGGATAGTGTGGGCCGACGCTGGCGTTTTGGAAGTCGGGGCGGTCCCCACCGAACTGTCGGGAGGGTCCCGTGCGGGAGAGCTCAGAGCGGCTGACAGAGCGTAGCGAGCAGTCGTCAGGTGGGTGTGGACGGCGCGGAGAAACCCGGAGTGTACGTTTGGTACATGCCGATTCCGAGCACCGGCCGCGCCCGCCTGGCGGGGAGCGCAGTCGCTTTGTTAGCCGCGCGGTCAGGCATGCAGGATCCCACTGCTCGCGCACTGCCACTGTCGCGGCGTGCGTAGTGCGGCCAGGGTCTGGACAAGCTCGCGATAGCCATCGGCCAGTTGTGCGAACAGGCCGGCGTCGCTGCAGCGCGTATCGGCCACTTCGGAGTAGGCGCCGCGCCCCAGATCGATGAAGTACTCCACGCTGAGACGGCGCCGCTGCGCCACGCCAGGGAACAGGCCCGCGATCAGCAGGCAGCCATCGCCGACATCGCGCAGCAGATCGGCACGCACGCTACCTACCTGTTCCTGCGCGTGCAGCCATGCCAGTGCCTGCGTCCGCGAGAGCAGATGCGCATCACGCTGGAAACGGAGCAGAACGAACACCAGATAATGCTCACGCGATTCGTCCAGCGGACGCGCAGTCCGCTGCCCCGCCTCGCGCACCAACGCCTGCCACAACTCGGCCGGCGTGCCCTGCCTGAAAGACTCGTGCATACGTCCCCCTGCGTGGTGTGGACCCTCGCCAGTAGCGTATGCATAACCTGGACCAAACCGCTGGCAACCGCGCGTTGCGGCTGCCAATCGTGCTGCAGCCCGTCACTGCCACAGCGGCCGACACATGCGAGCGTCGCCGGGCAGGACCGGCGACGCTCCCGATGCGTTCACCGATCACACGGGGAAGACTGTGACCGCAACAGGATCTGCCGCAACGCCAGGCATGCGGCGGCGCGATACTCAGGCCATCAGCGTCGCGATGCGTGTTGCTGAGCCATCCTCGCAGGCTCCGCAGCGCGGCCTCATTCCACCGTCACCGACTTGGCCAGGTTGCGCGGCTTGTCCACGTCGGTGCCGCGTGCCAAGGCGGTGTGGTAGGCCAGCAGCTGCACAGGAATGGTGTGGATCACCGGCGACAGCACGCCGGCATGGCGCGGCGTGCGGATCACGTGGACGCCTTCGGACGCGTTGAAGTGGCTGTCTTGGTCGGCGAAGACGAACAACTCGCCACCGCGCGCGCGCACTTCCTGCATATTGGATTTGACCTTTTCCAGTAGGCGATCGTTGGGCGCGATCACCACCACCGGCATCGACGCGTCCACCAAGGCGAGCGGCCCATGCTTCAATTCGCCGGCCGGATAGGCTTCGGCGTGGATATAGGAGATTTCCTTCAGCTTGAGCGCCCCTTCCAGGGCGATCGGATAATGCAGGCCGCGGCCAAGGAACAAGGCGTTTTCTTTCGGCGCGAACCGTTCGGCCCAGGCCATGATCTGCGGCTCCAGATTCAGCGCGTGCTGCACGCTGCCCGGCAGGAAGCGCAGTTGCTCCAGGTACTCGGCTTCTTCGGTCTCGTTGATACGCCCGTGCAGCTTGCCCAGTACCACGGCGAGCTGGAACAGCACCGCCAGCTGCGTGGTGAAGGCCTTGGTCGAGGCCACGCCGATCTCGGCACCGGCGCGCGTGTAGCACACCAGCTCGCTGGCGCGCGGGATCGCGCTCTCGGGCACGTTGCAGATCGATAGCGTGTGCAGATGTCCCAGCGACTTGGCGTACTTCAGCGCCTCCATGGTGTCCAAGGTTTCGCCGGACTGGGAGATGGTGACGATCAGATGCTTGGGGTTCGCATAGGCGGCACGGTAGCGGTATTCGCTGGCGATCTCCACGCTGCATGGCAGCCCGGCGAGGGCTTCGATCCAGTAGCGCGCGGTCATGCCCGCGTAGTAGCTGGTACCGCAGGCCAGGATCTGCACGCCCTCGATGGCGCCCAACACTGCTTCGGCCTTGGGCCCGAACAGCGACGCAGGGAATCCCTTCGCGTCGATGGCCGCTTCGATGGTATCGGCCAGCGCGCGCGGCTGCTCGTGGATCTCCTTCTGCATGAAATGGCGAAACGGGCCGAGCTCCAACGAGGCCAGCGAAACGTCCGACAGATGCAGCGCGCGCTCCACCGGCGCATCGTTGCCGTCGAAGATGCGCACGCCATCGCGCCGCAGCTCGGCGGTGTCGCCTTCTTCCAGAAAGATCACCTGGCGGGTGGCCTGCACGATGGCAGAGACATCGGAGGCGACGAAGTTTTCGCCCTCGCCCACGCCGATCAGCAGCGGGCACCCCATGCGGGCGCAGACGAAGCGTTCCGGCTCGGTCTGGCTCACCACTGCCAATGCGTAGGCACCGGTGAGTTCCTTGACCGTGCGTTGCAAGGCCGCCAACAGATTGCCGGCGTCGCCGAGATGATGGTGGATGAGGTGGGCGATGACCTCGGTATCGGTCTGCGACTCGAAGCGATAGCCGAGCGCACGCAGCTTTTCGCGCTGTTCCTCGTGGTTTTCGATGATGCCGTTGTGCACCAGCGCGATGCCGTCGCTGATGTGCGGGTGCGCATTGGCTTCGGTGACGCCGCCGTGGGTGGCCCAACGGGTATGGCCGATACCCAGGGTTGCGTCGAGCTGTTCGGCCTGCGCGGCCTGGGCCATCTCCGCCACGCGTCCTGTGCGGCGCACGCGGCGGACCTGGTGGCCGTCGAGTACCGCAATGCCGGAGGAATCGTAGCCGCGGTATTCCAGCCGTTTGAGTCCTTCGATCAGGACCGGGACCACGTCGCGCCCGGCGATCGCTCCGACAATGCCGCACATAGGGACAGCTCTTCAGGAAAGAAAGCCGGCATTTTAGCGTGTCCGTTCTTGTCCACCGCATGACCGCGCCCGGACAGGCTGTCCGGGTGGGTGTCCGCGGACACTGCGGACACCTGTCCACCGGAAAATAAGTTGTTTTTGATCAATAGTTTATGGATTGGCACGCAACCTGCTTTGACGTCCTGTGACGCCACCGAGCCCAGCCACCATGATTCGTGACACTTCTGCACAGGACCAGGTCATCCGTTCCACCGAACAGCGCGTGGTCTGGCGCCGTTGGCTATGGCCCGGAGTAGGCGCCATCGTGGTCCTGGCCGGGATCGGCTGGGCGGTCACCGCATGGAGTGCAGGCAGCCGGTCGTTCGATGCCAGCCGGGTGCGCATCGCCACCGTCGGCCAGGGCGACCTGGTGCGCGACATCGCCGCCGACGGCCGTGTGATCGCCGCCAACAGCCCGGTGCTGTACGCCATCTCCGCCGGCACGGTGACGCTGAGCGTGGTGGCCGGCGACGTGGTCAAGCGAGGCCAGGAGCTGGCACGCATCGACAGCCCGGAACTGCGCAGCAAGCTCGCCCAGGAGCAGGCGACCCTGGCGGGGCTGGAAGCCGAATCCAGCCGCGCCGCCCTGGATGCCACGCTGGCGCGGGCCAATGCCAGCAAACTCACCGACCAGGCCCGGATCGACAAGCAGGCCGCCGTCCGCGATCTGGAGCGCTACCAGCGCGGCTTTGATGGCGGCGCGGTGCCGCAGGTGGAACTGGCCAAGGCGCAGGACACCCTGAAGAAGACCGACATCGATCTGCAGCACGCCCAACGCGATGCGGCGTTGAAGAGCCAGGGCGCGGACCTGGATTCGCGCAACAAGCGCCTGCTGGCCGATCGCCAGCGTGCGGTGGTGGCCGAGGTGCAGCGCCAGGTGGACGCGCTCACCCTGCTCGCCCCGTTCGATGGTCAGGTCGGCCAGGTGCAGGCGGTACAGCACACCCAGGTGGCGGCGAACGCGCCGATCCTGGGTGTGGTGGATCTGTCCAAGTTCGAAGTCGAGATCAAGGTGCCCGAAAGCTTCGCGCGCGACCTTGCCATCGGCATGCCCGCCCAGCTCACCAGCGGCAGCGGCGAACCATTCGCCGGCGCCATCTCGGCGGTATCGCCGGAAGTGGTCAACGGCGAGGTCACCGCGCGCATCCGCTTCACCGACAAGCAACCGCCGGGTCTGCGCCAGAGCCAGCGCATGAGTGCGCGGGTGATGATGGATACCCGCCGCAACGTGCTCAAAGTCGAGCGCGGCCCCTTCCTCGAGCAGTCCGGTGGCAGCTATGCCTACGTGATGGACGGCAACACCGCGGTGCGCCGCCCGGTACGCATGGGCGTCAGCAGCCTGGGCGAAGTGCAGGTGCTGTCCGGCCTGCAGGTCGGCGACCGCGTGGTGGTCTCCGGCGCGGACAACTTCGGCGATGCGCCGCGCGTCACGGTGCATTGAGCCGGGACCCGGGACCCGGGACCCGGAAAAGCCAAAGCGACCGGCCACCGCTTTTGTTCTTGATCTACCGGGTCCCGGTTCCACCATCCACCATCCACCACCACTCCCTACCATAGGAACTTCCGCCATGCTCGAAATGCGCTCCGTCTCCAAGGTCTTCCGCACCGAACAGGTGGAAACGCACGCGCTGCGCTCGCTGGACCTGCATGTGCGCGAGGGCGAATTCGTCGCAGTGACCGGGCCTTCCGGCTCCGGCAAGACCACTTTCCTCAATATCGCCGGACTGCTGGAGACCTTCACCAGTGGCCAGTATCTGCTCGATGGCGAAGATGTCAGCCACCTGTCCGACGACGCCCGCTCGCGCCTGCGCAACCGCAAGATCGGCTTCATCTTCCAGGGCTTCAATCTCATCCCCGACCTCAACCTGTTCGACAACGTCGACGTGCCACTGCGCTATCGCGGCATGCCTGCCGCCGAGCGCAAGCAGCGCATCGAAGAGGCGCTGACCAAGGTCGGCCTGGGCTCGCGTCTGAAGCATTACCCCACCGAGCTGTCCGGCGGACAACAGCAGCGAGCTGCCATTGCCCGTGCACTGGCCGGCAGTCCGCGCCTGCTGCTGGCCGACGAACCCACCGGCAATCTGGATTCGCAGATGGCACGCGGGGTGATGGAACTGCTGGAGGAAATCAACAGCCAGGGCACCACCATCGTCATGGTCACCCACGATCCGGAGCTGGCCGCACGCGCGCAACGCAATGTGCACATCGTCGATGGACAGGCCACCGATCTGGAACGCGATCCCAGCCTGATGCGCGCGCGCGACATCGCGCCCACCCTGGCAGAGTAAGGAGAGCGCCATGTTCGGTTACTACTTTCACCTGGCGCTGCGCAGCTTCCGCCGCAACAAGGTGCTCACCGCGCTGATGGTGCTTGCGATCGCGCTGGGCATCGGCGCCAGCATGACGACGTTGACGGTGTTCTACGTCCTGTCCGGTGATCCGATCCCGCAGAAGAGCGATCGCCTGTTCTACGTGCAGGTCGATTCCGAACCCAAGGCCGGATATCAACCCGGGGACGAACCGGATTATCAATCCACCCGTTTCGATGCCGAAGCGCTGCTGCGCGAGAAGCGCGCCAAACGCCAGGCGATGATGAGTGGCGGAAACGTCGCGATCGAGCCGCAGAAGAGCGGGCTGAGTCCGTTCAAGCTGGAAACGCGCTTCACCTCGGCCGACTTCTTTCCGATGTTCGAAACCCCGTTCCTGTACGGCCAGGGCTGGACGAGCGCCAGCGACGAGCGACACGAGCGCGTTGCGGTGATCACCAAGACGCTCAACGACAAGTTGTTCGATGGCGGCAACAGCGTCGGGCGCGAGCTGCGCGTGGACAAGAGCAGCTTCCGCATCGTCGGCGTGCTCGACACCTGGAACGTCGCCCCGCGCTTCTACGACATCATCGACACCTATGGTGCGGACGAACAACTGTACGTGCCCTTCAGTACCGCGATGGATGCGAAGCTGGCCCACGCCGGCGGGACCAACTGCTTTGGCAAGGTCGAAGGCGGCGACACCATGGCACTCAACGCACCCTGCACGTGGGTGCAGTACTGGGTGGAGCTGGAGGACGCGAGCCAGGTCGGCGACTACAAGGCCTACCTGGAGAACTATTCGGATCAACAGCGCGCGGCGGGACGTTTCACCCGGCCCAACAACGTGCGCCTGCGCAACGTCATGCAGTGGCTGGACCACAACGAGGTCGTGCCCAGCGACGTGCGCCTGCAGCTGTGGCTGGCGATGGGCTTCCTGCTGGTCTGCCTGCTCAATACGGTGGGTTTGCTACTGGCCAAATTCCTGCGCCGCAGCGGCGAGATCGGCGTACGCCGCGCGCTTGGAGCGTCGCGTGGCGCGATCTTCGCCCAATGCCTGGTGGAAGCGGGAACCATCGGCCTGGTCGGCGGCATCGCCGGATTGGCGCTGGCGTGGCTGGGGTTGTGGGCGGTACGCCAGCAGCCGGTGGGCTACGCCTCGCTGGCACATCTGAATCCGACCATGCTGGCGGTGACCTTCGTCCTGGCGCTGGCCGCCAGCCTGTTGGCCGGCCTGCTGCCATCGTGGCGCGCCATCCAGGTCGCGCCGGCACTGCAGCTCAAGTCCTCATGATCACCGCGCCCGTCGCCACGCGCCGGGCCACGCCCCTCTTCGAAGGCTAACCCCATGGACATCCGCCCCATCGTTTCCACCCTCAGCCGCCACAAGACCGCGGCCGCACTCATCGTGCTGGAGATCGCCCTGGCCTGCGCCATCATCTGCAACTCGCTGTTCCTGATCGGCAACCGCGTGGAGACGCTCTCGCGTGCCAGCGGCATTGCGGAACAGGATCTGCTCAGTATCCGACTCGGCGGCATCGGCACCCAGACCAACGCCGATGCGCGTACCCAGGAAGACCTGGCGGCGTTACGCGCCATCCCCGGTGTGCGCGCCGCGGCCATCACCAACCAGCTGCCTTTCTCCACCACCTCATCCAATACCGGCCTGTCGCTGACCCCGGAGCAGGAGCGCTCCACGCTCAATGCCGGGCAATACCTGGTCAGCGACGGCGGCCTGAAGGTGTTCGGCCTGCAACTGACGGCAGGACGCGACTTCACTGCGGAGGAATACATCAGCATGGAGAAGGCGGACAACGACGAGAGCGTGCGCACCAAGGGGGCGCCGGTGATCCTGACCCAGGCCACCGCGGAGAAGATGTTTCCCGGCCAGAGCGCGCTCGGCAAGAACGTCTACTCCGGCGAGGTGCCGCTGCGGGTTGTCGGCATCGTGCAGACCCTGACGCGCCCGAACAACGTCAACGGAATGGATCAGCTGGACTATTCGATGCTGCTGCCGATCCGCGCGCCCTATACCGAAGGCCAGTACATCCTGCGCGTGACCGATCCCTCACGGCGGCAAGAGGTGCTGAAGGCCGCGGTAGCCGCCTTGATGCGGGTGGACAGTAGTCGCCTGGTGCTGAAGCAGCAGACTTATACCGAGATCCGCGACGCGTATTTCCGCAACGACCGTGCGATGGTGTGGCTGCTGGGTGCGGTGTGCGTCGCATTGCTGATCGTCACCGCATTGGGCATCGTGGGGCTGGCCAGTTTCTGGGTACAGCAACGTACCAAGCAGATCGGCATCCGCCGTGCCCTGGGGGCGACACGCAACCAGATCCTGCGCTACTTCCAGATCGAGAACTTTCTGCTGGCCTCGATCGGCATCGCGTTGGGCATGCTGATGGCGTATTCGATCAATGTGTGGTTGATGGCGCGTTACGAATTGCCGCGACTGCCGGCGATCTACCTGCCGGCTGGTGCCGTGCTGCTATGGGCGCTGGGCCAGCTGGCGGTATTCTGGCCGGCCCGACGCGCCGCCGCAGTACCGCCGGCCGTCGCCACCCGGAGCGCATGATGGCACAGTGCTGCTTCCCGGCCAGGCGTGCGGTCGGGAAGGAGTCCGTTCGCCCTCGCCCGCACCCTCCGTTCCTATCGGTCCCACCCATGCCCAGCCGTCCTGCCCAGCGCGCGCGCACCATCCTGACGGCAACCTGCCTCGCCATTGCCGGCACCCTCAGCGCCGCCCGTGCCCAAGCCCTGGCGATCTCGACCCACGATGTCCTCGCCGTCGAAGATGCCCGGCTCAGCTGGCACCACGATGATCAGTTCGTCGAACTCGTCGCCACCGGCGATGGCCTGTTGGTGACCCAGGCCAGTGCCGGCTCGTCCCTGGGATTGCAGCGTGGCGACCGGATCCACACGGTTGGCCATACCCAGATCACCGCGGTGGCGCACCTGATCGCGGCACTGCGTGCCGCTGCGGCCCATCCGGTGGTCGTGCATGTCCTGCGCGATGGCGTCCAGGTCCAACAGACCTGGACGGCGGCGGCCTACACCGCATTGCTGCCACCAGGACAGGCAACGCCACCCCCACATCGCTAGCACCGCGCTCGGCGGCCAACGCTCGAGCTCGTCGGCTGGGCCGTTTCCCCCTACGACCAGATACGCGTTGCAGTTCCGCGCTGCACGGAATCCTGTTCTGATAATCCTTCCTCAGTGCTTTCTCGAGCAACGCGATGCCGCAGATCCTGATCATCGACGACAACGCCGCCGTGGCCACCGCGTTGGAGGTCCTGTTCTCGCTGCACGACATCGAGGCGCAGCATGCGCAGTCGCCGCACGCCGGCTTGGCATTGCTCGACGAGCAGGCGTTCGACCTGGTGATCCAGGACATGAACTTCACTGCCGACACCACCTCCGGCGAAGAGGGCGAAGCGCTGTTCGCACAGATCCGTCAGCGCCACCCGGATCTGCCGGTCATCCTGCTCACTGCCTGGACGCATCTGGGCAGCGCGGTGGGGCTGGTCAAGGCCGGTGCGGCCGACTACATCGCCAAGCCCTGGGACGACACCAAGCTGCTGACCACGGTCAACAACCTGCTGGAACTGTCCGAGGCCCGCCGTGAGCTCGCGCGCCGTCGCGAACGCGAGCACCGTGGCCGCGAGCAACTGACACAGCGCTACGATCTACGCGGTGCGGTGTTCGCCGACCCCGCCAGTGAGCGCGCCATCGCGCTGGCCTGCCAGGTCGCGCGCTCGGAGTTGCCGGTCCTGATCACCGGTCCCAACGGCAGCGGCAAGGAAAAGATCGCCGAGATCATCCAGGCCAATTCGGCCACCAGGCACGGCCCGTTCATTGCGCTCAACTGCGGCGCATTGCCGGGCGAACTGATCGAGGCCGAACTGTTCGGTGCCGAAGCCGGTGCCTATACCGGTGCCAACAAGGCGCGCGAAGGCAAGTTCGAAGCGGCCGATGGCGGCACGCTGTTTCTGGACGAGATCGGCAACCTGCCGTTGGCGGGCCAGATGAAACTGCTGCGCGTGCTGGAAACCGGCCGCTACGAGCGCCTGGGATCCAATCGCGAGCGCCATGCCAAGGTGCGGGTGATCAGCGCCACCAACGCCGATCTGCCTGCGATGATTCGCGATGGCAGCTTTCGCGAAGACCTGTACTACCGCCTCAACACGGTGGAAATCGCGCTGCCGGCCCTGTCCGAGCGTCCCGGCGACATCGGGCCGCTGGCAGCGCACTTCCTGGCCACAGACAAGCCGTTGTCGGCGCAGGCGCGCGATGCGCTGCAGCGACACGCCTGGCCGGGCAACGTGCGCGAGCTGCGCAACGTACTGCAACGCGCCAGCCTGCTGGCGCAGGGCGCGCGGATCGAGGTCGCCGATCTGAATCTGCCGCGCGCACCAGCCCCGCGTCCACCGGCCACCCCGGCGGGCGAACCGGATCGTGCGCGCATCGAACAGGCCCTGGCACGCGCCCATGGCGTCATCGCCCAGGCCGCCGCCGAGCTGGGATTGAGCCGCCAGGCGCTGTACCGGCGTATGGACCGTTACGGCATCACGTCGGAATGAACTTCGGTATGTGGACACGCTCCTTTACGTTCTCGCTGTTCCTGCGCCTGTTGCCGGTGCTGGCGCTGGCGGCCGCCCTGCCCTGGTTCACCGCCTATTGGCTGGACCACGGATGGCAGGTTGCCGCGATCTCGGTGGTAGTGCTGGTAGGGGCGATGTGGTGGAGCCTGCGCCGCGCCACCGCGCCGATGCGCTCGCTGTTTCGCGCCCTGGCCGGCACCACCAGCAGTTACCGCGACGGCGAGTACAACTTTGGCGTGTACTGGCGCGGTCACGACGAGCTGGCGCAACTGGTTTACGCGCACGCCGAGCTCGGCGACGTGCTGCGCGCGCAGCGGCGCGACCTGGTGCAACGCGAATTGATGCTCGACACCATGCTGCAGAACACGCCCGTGGCGATGCTGCTGGTGGTCGCCGGCGGCGACGGCCTGCGTCGGATCGGGTTTTCCAACAACGCCGCGCGCAAGCTGTTGCATGGCGGGCGCAAACTCGAAGGCCAGCACCTGGACGATGTGCTCGCGCGCATGCCCGGCGAACTGCGCGATGCGCTGGGCCGCGGCGGCGATTGCCTGTTTGCGGTGCGCGAAGACGGCGACGACGAGGACGATGAGCAGATCTACCACCTGTCGCGGCGCAGCTTCCACCTCAATGGCCGTGGCCACGAACTATTGCTGATCCGTACCCTGACCACCGAACTGCGCCGCCAGGAAGTGCAGACCTGGAAGAAGGTGATCCGGGTGATCAGCCACGAGCTGAACAATTCGCTTGCCCCGATCGCCTCGCTGGCACATTCGGGCGCCGAACTGTTGCGACGTGAGCGTACCGACAGGCTGGGCACGGTGTTCGAGACCATCGAAGAACGCGCGCGTCATCTGGAAGGCTTCATCCGCGGCTATGCGCGGTTCGCCAAGTTGCCACAGCCGCAGCTGCAGACCATCGAATGGGCACCGTTCCTGGAACGTTTGCGGCAGCAGATCCCGTTCCACCTGCAGGGCGATCTGAGCGATGTCACCAGCCGCATCGACGCCGCGCAAGTCGAACAAGCCCTGCTCAACCTGCTGAAGAATGCGCACGAAGCCTGCAGCGAGGCGCAGCCGCCCAATGGCGATGTCGTCGTGCGCGTGACGCGCGTGCCGCAGTGGCTGCGCATCGAAGTGCTCGACCGCGGCAACGGCATGAACGAGGCGGTGCTGCACAATGCATTGATGCCGTTCTATTCCACCAAGCGCAACGGAACTGGACTGGGGCTGGCGCTGACGCGCGAGATCGCCGAGGCCCATGGCGGGCGTATCTCGCTGCACAACCGCGAGCATGGCGGCCTGTGTGTGACCCTGCTGTTGCCGTTGGCCGCGTGAGAGCCGCGCCCCGCTCGCGCCTGGATCATGCAGGCATCAACACGAACCATTCATTGCGCCGGCTCATGCGTGGCAAAAGCCCGCTACGCACCCGGTAGGAGCGCCCCCGGACACGACGGGCGTTACCAACGCTGTCAGTCGCGCCCAGCTGCGTTCCTACGCAGTCAGGGTCGCACTGCATTGTCCGCCACCAGGCGGCTTACTTCTTCGTGGGCCGCTGCCAGCCTTCCACCACGGTCTGGCGCGCGCGTGTCACGCTCAGCTCGCCGGCCGGGGCATCGCGGGTGATGACCGATCCGGCGCCGATGGTGGAATGGGCGCCGATGTCGATCGGCGCTACCAGCGCACTGTTGGACCCGACGAACGCGCCATCGCCAATGGTGGTCTGCGACTTGTTGACGCCATCGTAGTTGCAGGTGATGGTGCCGGCGCCGATATTGACCTTGCTGCCGATCGTCGCATCGCCCAGGTAGGTCAGATGATTGGCCTTGCTGCCCACGCCCATGCTGACTTTCTTGGTCTCGACGAAGTTGCCGATATGCACGCCGTCGGCGAGCACGGTGCCCGGCCGCAAGCGCGCGAACGGGCCGATCTGCACCGCGCCTTCGGTGATAACGCCTTCCAGGTCGCAATGCGCGCGCACCTGCGTGCCGGCGCCGAGATCGACATCGCGCAGCCGGACGAACGGGCCGATCACCACGCCATCGCCGAGCGTGACCTCGCCCTCCAGGATCACATCGACGTCCAGCTGCACATCGCGGCCGACCCGTACCGTGCCGCGCTGCTCCACACGTGCCGGGTCGGCCATGCGCACGCCCTCCAGGCACAGCGCACGTGCGGCGCGCGCCTGCCAGGCGCGTTCGAGCTGCGCGAGCTGCCAAGGGTCGTTGGCGCCCTCCACTTCCTGCGGATCGGCTACCTGCACCATGTCGGCCGGGGTGAAGTCGGCGGCCGCGCTGGCGAAGACGTCGGTCAGATAGAACTCGCCCTGCGCATTCTCGTTCGACAGACCGGACAGCCAGCGGCGTAGTGCGGTGGATTCGGCGGTGAGGATCCCGGTATTGACGGTGCGGATGCGACGTTGCTCTTCGCTGGCATCCTTTTGCTCGACGATCGCGGCGACCTTGCCTGCGACGTCGCGCACGATGCGTCCGTAGCCGGTCGGGTCGGCCAGCTCGGCCACCAGCACCGCCATGCGGCCGGGCGCATGCAGCAGCTCCAGCAGGCTCTGGCTGCGGATCAACGGCACATCGCCATACAGCACGAGCACGGTGGCCGCGTCGGGAATCGCATCGAAGGCCTGTTGTACCGCATGCGCGGTACCCAGCTGCCGGCGCTGCTCGGCCCACTGCAGATCGCCCTGCCCGGCGAATGCCGCACGCACCTGGTCGCCGCCGTGCCCGTAGACCACGTGGATCGCCGCCGGCTGCAGCTGCCGCGCAGTGGCGATCACATGCGCCAGCATCGGCTGGCCCGCCAGTGGCTGCAGCACCTTGGGCAACGCCGAGCGCATGCGCTTGCCCTCGCCGGCGGCCAGGATCACGACGTGCAGAGGCAGGGTCATTACGATGTTCCGGTTGCAAGAGATGATCGAATTCTAGTCGCAGTGCCGCAATGCCGCGTGCTCAAGGCATGCCCTCGGCATGCGATGACACGTTTTTAAGCGCTGCGCCCGCTAGGATGGGCGCCCTTTCCTCTTGTCCGGCATGCATGAGTCTGTTCCGCCAAGGCAGCCAGTTCACCCTGATCGGCGCACTGCAGCTGGCGGTGGACTGCGGCATCTTCATCGCCGCCACCGCCGCCGGCATGCCCACGGCACCGGCCAACCTGCTCGGACGTATTAGCGGCGCAGTGCTTGGATTCTGGCTCAATGGACGCTACACCTTCGCGCATCGGGATGGTGCGCGTCTGGGCTGGCAACGCTTTGGCCGCTTTGCGGTGATGTGGGTGACGCTGACCATCGTCAGCACCTGGCTGCTGTCGGCCACCGTCGATCTGGTGGGCTTGCGCCAGGCCTGGCTCGCCAAACCGCTGGTCGAAGGCGGGCTGGCAATCGTGTCGTTCCTGCTGGGCCGGCACGTGGTGTATCGCTGAGGCAAGATCGACAGCGCCTGCGAACGGCCGCATGGAGTGTGTTGCATGGACTCGCGAACCATGAGCAGCTGACAAACCTGCCGTGCGCACCACCAGGCGGGCGCGGCCGGTGCTCGAAACCGGCATGTACCATCGGATACTCCGATTCCTCCGCGCCTTCCTCACCCCCGCTGACGACTGCTCACTGCGTTGTGTTCGCCGCTACGAGGCGTTGCTCCGGCCGATTGCCGACTGCTAGGTCTTGTTGTCCACCTGCTGGCAGAAGTCGCCCAGGCTGCGCACCAATGCGGCGCGGTGCAGCGCGTCCAGTTGCCATTGCGCGGCATAGTGCGCGGCCGCGCGCGCGGTACTGGCCGGACACCCGGGGGCCGTCCGTGCCGGACCTGCGGCGGCCAATGCGTCGAGCAACTCGCCTTGCAGTTGATCCAGACGCGCGCGCAACGTGGCCAGATCCGGCCGCGCCGTCTGCGGCGCGCGGCCACGTTCGTGCCAACGGTCCAACAGCGCGTACTGCACCGATTTATTGGCTTCGATCTGTGCAGCGAAGAAACGCACTGCATCGTCGGCCTGCAAGCCATGGGCCGCGGCCTGGTCGCGCACGCTGAGCAACACCGCCGCTTCGCGGGTCTGATCCAGCACCGGCTTGCCGCTGTCCCACTTGCTCAGGGCCACCGCATCGCCGATCGCATTGCGCTGCACGATCCGGTCCAGCAACGGATCCAGTGGCGGTTGGCCGAGCGCGGGCCAGGCGCACCCAAGCAAGGCCACGGCAAGCAAACCATTCAACAGATCATTGCGGACGCCAGCGGTCGAAAGTCTCATGGTGTACTCCTCACGGGGGGCCAGACGCGGTGCGTCGCGCTGCGGCTTCGATGCAGCGCAAGGCCGGGCGGGCCAGTGTGCCCACTCCCTGCAGAAGGCGGTTTCCTATCGCGCAAGCGCAGCGCCCCAAACGAAAACGCCGACCCAAGGGTCGGCGTTTCGTGCTCGGTGCGCAGCTGCGCCGCCCGGTCGGAAGCGTGGGCAACCGCTCAGTGCTTGAGGTTACGGCGCAGACGCTCCAGCGCCTGCAGTTGCACCGTCGCCTCGGCCAGTTGACGCTGCGCCTGAGCCACGTCCACCGTGTCGCCACGGTTGGCCAGCAGGCGCTCGGCCTCTTCCTTGACCTTGCGCACAGCGGCTTCGTCGATGTCCTGCGCGCGCACCGCTGTGTCGACCAGCACGGTCACCACCTGCGGCTGCACTTCCAGGATGCCGCCGGAGATGGCGAAGTCCAGCTGTTCGCCGTTGGCGGTGGTGACCACCACCTTGCCCGGCTTCAGGCGGGTGATCAGCGGTGCATGCTTGGGTGCGATGCCCAGCTCACCCAATTCGCCGGTGGCCACGACCAGCGTCGCCTCACCGTGGAAGATTTCCTTCTCGGCGCTGACGATGTCGCAACGGATAGTGCTCATGGTGCCTCACGTTGTGAGGCGGGGATTGGGGATTGGGGATTGGGGATTGGTAACCGCGGCGTTCACCGTCGTTGCCATCCTCATCCACCGTGCCAATCACCGCCGTACCTAATCCCGAATCCCGAATCCCGGCTCTTACGCCTTGGCGCTCATCTTGTTGGCCTTCTCGACGGCCTCTTCGATACCGCCGACCATGTAGAACGCCTGCTCCGGCAGGTGGTCGTACTCGCCGTCGCAGATCGCCTTGAAGCCGCGGATGGTGTCCTTCAGCGAGACGTACTTGCCCGGCGAGCCGGTGAACACTTCGGCCACGTGGAACGGCTGGCTGAAGAAGCGCTCGATCTTGCGCGCGCGCGACACCGACTGCTTGTCTTCTTCGCTCAGCTCGTCCATACCCAGGATCGCGATGATGTCCTTCAGTTCCTTGTACTTCTGCAGGGTCTGCTGGACGCGCTGGGCGGTTTCGTAGTGCTCGTGGCCGATCACCAGCGGATCCATCTGGCGGCTGGTGGAGTCCAGCGGATCCACCGCCGGGTAGATGCCCAGCGAAGCGATGTTACGGCTCAGCGTGACGGTCGAGTCCAGGTGGGCGAAGGTGGTCGCCGGCGACGGGTCGGTCAGGTCGTCCGCAGGCACGTACACCGCCTGGATCGAGGTGATCGAACCGCTCTTGGTCGAGGTGATGCGTTCCTGCAGCACGCCCATTTCTTCGGCCAGGGTCGGCTGGTAACCCACCGCCGACGGCATACGGCCGAGCAGTGCGGACACTTCGGTACCGGCCAGCGTGTAGCGGTAGATGTTGTCCACGAACAGCAGCACGTCCTTGCCCTTGCCGCTGGCGTCCTTCTCGTCGCGGAAGTACTCGGCCATGGTCAGGCCGGTCAGCGCCACGCGCAGACGGTTGCCCGGCGGCTCGTTCATCTGGCCGTACACCATCGCGACCTTGTCCAGAACGTTGGAGTCCTTCATCTCGTGGTAGAAGTCGTTGCCCTCGCGGGTACGCTCGCCCACGCCGGCGAACACGGACAGACCCGAGTGCGCCTTGGCGATGTTGTTGATCAGCTCCATCATGTTGACGGTCTTGCCGACGCCGGCGCCGCCGAACAGGCCGACCTTGCCGCCCTTGGCGAACGGGCACATCAGGTCGATCACCTTGATGCCGGTTTCCAGCAGCTCGGTGGTCGAGGCCTGGTCCTCGTAGGACGGCGCGCCACGGTGGATTTCCCAATGATCCGAAGCCTGCACGTCGCCGGCTTCGTCGATCGGGTTGCCGAGCACGTCCATGATGCGGCCCAGGGTACCGGCGCCCACCGGCACGGCAATCGCGCGGCCGGTGTTGGTGGCGACCAGGTTGCGCTTCAGGCCGTCGGTGGAGCCGAGTGCGATGGTACGCACGACGCCATCGCCCAGCTGCTGCTGGACTTCCAGCGTGATGGCGGTGCCGTCGACCTTCAGCGCGTCGTACACCTTCGGCACTTCATTGCGCTGGAACTCGACGTCGACGACCGCGCCGATGATCTGAACGATCTTGCCCTGACTCATTTTGCTGCTCCGGTTAGCTTTGTTCTGTCCGAGGGGCCGATGCCATCTCGTTGAATTTTGTGATTTGGGACTCGTGATCGGGGATTCGCAAGGGCGCAGTCCGCAGCGCTCCAACCAATCCCGAATCCCCAATCCCGGCCGTGCTTACACAGCGGCTGCGCCGCTGACGATTTCCGAGATTTCCTGGGTGATCGCCGCCTGACGCGCCTTGTTGTAGACCAATTGCAGCGTGCCGATCATCTTGCTGGCGTTGTCGCTGGCGGCCTTCATCGCCACCATGCGCGCAGCATGTTCGGAGGCCACGTTTTCCAGCACAGCCTGATACACCAGCGACTCGATGTAGCGCGTCATCACGTGCTCCAGCACGGTCGCGGCATCGGGTTCGTACAGGTAGTCCCAGTCGTGGTGCGCCACCTTGTGCTCGGCGGCCGGCAGCGGCAGCAGCTGGTCGAAGCTGGCCTTCTGCGTCATGGTGTTCACGAAGCGGTTGTAGACCAGATAGACGCGGTCCACCTTGCCTTCGATGTAGGCATCGATCATCACCTTGATCACACCGATCAGCTGCTCGACCTGCGGGCTGTCGCCCAGGTGGGTCACGCTGCCGACCATGTTGACCTTGACGCGACGGAAGAAGGCCGACGCCTTCTGGCCGATGGTCACCACATCGATCTCGGCGCCCTTGTCCTGCCACGGGCGCACTTCGCCCAGCATCTTGCGGAACAGGTTGTTGTTCAGACCGCCGGCCAGGCCGCGGTCGGACGAGATCACGATGTAACCGACCCGCTTGACCTGCTCGCGCTCGACCAGAAACGGATGCTGGAAATCGGTGCTGGCCTGCGCCAGATGGCCGATCACCTGCTTCATCGCCTGCGCATACGGACGCGAGGTCTTCATGCGGTCCTGCGCCTTGCGGATCTTGGAGGCCGAGACCATTTCGAGCGCGCGCGTCACCTTGCGGGTGTTCTGCACGCTCTTGATCTTGGTTTTGATTTCGCGTCCGCCTGCCATTTCTCTTCTCGGGACTCGGGACCCGGGACCCGGGACCCGGCAGGCCCCGCAATCACGCGTCGTTATTGTTTCCTGGTACCTGGGGCGGAGGACCGGGATCTCCGCTTGCGCGGGTCCCCGGTCCCGGGTCCCGGGTCCCGGCTCTTACCAGCTACCCGTGGTCTTGAACTCTTCGATGCCCTTCTTGAACGCGGCTTCGATGTCGTTGTCCCAACCGCCAGTGCTGTTGATCTTGGAAACCAGCTCGCCCTGGGTGTTGGCGAAGTGCGCGTGCAGGCCTTCCTCGAACGCCAGCAGCTTGTTGACCGGCACCTCGTCGAGGTAGCCCTCGTTGACGGCATAGATCGACAGCGCCTGGTTGGCGATGGACATCGGCGCGTACTGCTTCTGCTTCATCAGCTCGGTGACGCGCTGACCGCGCTCGAGCTGCTTGCGGGTGGCTTCGTCCAGGTCCGAGGCGAACTGCGCGAACGCGGCCAGCTCACGGTACTGCGCCAGCGAGATACGGATGCCGCCGGACAGCTTCTTGATGATCTTGGTCTGGGCCGCACCACCGACGCGCGACACCGAGATACCGGCGTTGACGGCCGGACGGATACCGGCGTTGAACAGGTCCGTTTCCAGGAAGATCTGGCCGTCGGTGATCGAGATCACGTTGGTCGGCACGAATGCAGACACGTCGCCGGCCTGCGTCTCGATGATCGGCAGCGCGGTCAGCGAACCGGTCTTGCCGGTCACCGCGCCGTTGGTGAACTTCTCCACGTACTCCTCGGACACGCGCGCGGCGCGCTCGAGCAGGCGCGAATGCAGATAGAACACGTCGCCCGGGTAGGCTTCGCGACCCGGCGGGCGCTTGAGCAGCAGCGAGATCTGGCGGTAGGCCACGGCCTGCTTGGACAGATCGTCGTACACGATCAGCGCGTCTTCGCCGCGATCCATGAAGTACTCGCCCATGGTGCAGCCGGCGTACGGGCTGATGTACTGCATCGCAGCCGATTCGGACGCGGTCGCCGCAACCACCACGGTGTGCGCCAGCGCGCCGTTCTCTTCCAGCTTGCGCACGATGTTGGCGACGGTCGAGGCCTTCTGGCCGATCGCCACGTACACGCACTTGATGCCGGTGCCCTTCTGGTTGATCACCGCGTCGATCGCCAGCGCGGTCTTGCCGGTCTGACGGTCACCGATGACCAGCTCGCGCTGGCCGCGGCCGATCGGAATCATCGCATCGACCGACTTGTAGCCGGTCTGCACCGGCTGATCGACCGACTTGCGCCAGATCACGCCGGGCGCAACGCGCTCCACCGGTGCGGTCTGGGTGGCGCCCAGCGGGCCCTTGCCGTCGATCGGCTCGCCCAGCGCGTTGACCACGCGGCCGAGCAGTTCCGGACCGACCGGCACTTCCAGGATACGGCCGGTGGTCTTGGCCACGTCGCCTTCGCGCAGGTTCTCGTAGTCGCCCAGCACCACGGCGCCGACCGAATCGCGTTCCAGGTTCAGCGCCAGGGCGAAGGTGTTGTTCGGCAGTTCGATCATTTCGCCCTGCATCACGTCGGCCAGGCCGAAGATGCGCACGATGCCGTCGGACACACTGGTCACGGAGCCTTCGTTGCGCGACTCCGCGGACAGCTTGACCGTCTCGATGCGGGTCTTGATCAGGTCGCTGATTTCGGAGGGGTTGAGCGTGGTTGCCATCGTTCAGTCCTAGGTGCCGGCCGCGAGGGCCATGCGTTTATGTGAATTCAGTGGGCGAGCGAGCTTTGCAGACGCGCAAGCTTGCCCTTCAGCGAGCCGTCGATGACCACCTCGCCGGTGTCGATCACCGCGCCGCCGATCAGCGACGCATCCACCGCGGTGGTGATATCCACTTCGCGGCCGAAGCGCTTCTTCAGCGCAACGGCGATCGTGTCCAGCTCCGACGGCGTCATCGCGGTAGCCGAGGTCACCGTCGCCTTGACGACGTGTTCGGCTTCGGCACGCAGCTGTTCGTACAGCCCGGCCACTTCCGGCAGCAGCGGCAGCCGCTGCGCATCGGCCAGCAGGCCGAGAAAGCGCAGATACTCTTCGCCGGCCTGCGACGGCGCCAGCAGCGTCACCGCCTGGTCCTGGCTCAGGGCCGGGTTGAGCAGCAGCGCAGCCACGCGCGGGTCGCCGGCCACCTGTGCCGAAAACGCCAGCGCATCGGACCAGGGCGCGAAATTGCCGCCCTCACGCGCGATCGCAAACGCGGCACGGCCGTAGGGACGGGCAAGTGTGAGGGCCTGACTCATCGATCAAATCTCCGCCGCCAGCTCGTCGAGCAGCGCCTTGTGGGCGTTGGCGTCGATTTCGCGCTTGAGCAGCTTTTCGGCACCGCTGACCGCCAGTACCGAGACCTGCTTGCGCAGCTCTTCGCGGGCACGGGTGGCCGAGGCGTCGATCTCCGCCTGGGCCAGGTCCTTCTGACGGTTGGCTTCGGCAATCGCCTCCAGCTTGGCCGCTTCGATGATCTGGTTGGCGCGCGCGTGGGCCTGATCGATGATCTCGTTGGCCTTGGTGCGGGCGTCCTTGAGGGCTTCGTTGACCTTTTCCTGCGCCTGCGCCAGGTCCTTCTGGCTGCGATCGGCGGCAGCCAGACCTTCGGCGATCTTTTGCTGACGCTCTTCGATCGCCTGCAGCAGCGGCGGCCAGATCTTGGTCGCGACGATCCAGATCAGACCGGCGAAGGCCAGCGCCTGGGCAAAGATGGTAAGGGTGATATCCATGGGTCGCTCAATCGCTGTTTAGGGGTGAAAGCGCCGCCGCACGGGCGACGCTTTCCGACCTTCATCCGCAGATGCAACCGCGCTCGGCTGCATCCACATCCCGCTACCGCTGGATCAGCCGGCAGCCTGCGACAGACGCTCGATGAACACCTGGGCCAACGGGTTGGCGAAGGCGAACAGCAGGCCGACGGCGACGCTGATGATGAACGCGGCGTCGATCAGGCCGGCGGTGATGAACATGCGCACCTGCAGCACCGGGATCAGTTCCGGCTGGCGTGCCGCCGATTCCAGGAACTTGCCAGCCATGATGGCCAGACCGAGGCCGGCACCCAGGGCGGCCAGGCCGATCATGATGCCGACGGCGAGGACGGTGGAGCTCTGGACTTGAGCGAGGTTGGTCAGGACGGCGAGGTACATGGTGATCTCCGAACGAAAGTTTCTAAGGGTGATGGATGAATCGGGATGAAGCGTATGAAGGGTGAAGCGAGACTCAGTGACTGTCTTCCGACAGGCTCAGATACACGATCGACAGCATCATGAAAATGAAGGCCTGCAGCGGAATCACCAGCAGGTGGAACAGCATCCAGCCGAGGCCGAATACGCCGCCAGCAACCATGCCGGCGATGCCCGCACCGCCCAGCACCCAGATCAGCAGGAAGACGATCTCGCCGCCGAACATGTTGCCGAACAGTCGCATCGCCAGCGAAATCGGCTTGCTCAGCCACTCGACGATGTTCAAGAGCAGGTTGAACGGCATCATCCACTTGCCGAACGGCGCCGTGAGGAATTCCTTGGTCATGCCGCCCACGCCCTTGGAGCGCAGCGAGAAGAAGATCATCAGGAAGAACACGCTGATCGACATGCCCAAGGTGGCATTGACGTCGGCGGTGGGCACCGGCTTCCAGGCGTGGATGCCGGCCCAGCCCAGCGGGATGGCGATGAAGTCGGCAGGGATCATCTTGATGAGGTTCATCAACAGGATCCAGAAGAAGATCGTGATCGCGATCGGGGTCACCAGCTTGCTGGTGCCGTGGTAGGTGTCCTTGGCCTGGCGATCGACGAACTCCAGGCAGATTTCCACGAACGCCTGCCACTTGCCCGGCACGCCGGCGGTGGCCTTGCGGGTCGCCATCCAGAACGCCACCACCATGATCAGCCCCATCAACAACGCCATGATCAGCGTGTCGAGGTGGATGGTCCAAAACGTACCGCCGCCCTCACGAACCGGGTAGACCAGATTCTGCAGGTGGTGCTGGATATAGGAGGTAGGTGTCGCTGCCTCGCCCGCCATGTGTACGTAGCCTTTTTAGTTCGGATCAACGCCTGGCCAGAGCCAGAACCTGAAAAATCAGCCCGATGGCGATACCTGCCAGCAGGGCCAGAGGAGGCAGCCGCCACAGGCCGAAGCCCAGCGCCAGCGCCACGAAAACCAACACCCACTTCAACACCATCGCCAGGATCAGCCGGACCATGGCAGTCCCGGCCGCCAGGACACCGCCCCCGAGCGCAGTACGTGCCGCGACCCAACCGCCCAGCACCGTCGCAAACCCGGTCAACGCCACCCCGGCAGAGTAGCGGGGACCGACCAGCAGCAACCCCAGACTGGTTATAGCTACAGCTGCAAGCGGATATACCGCAGCGCGCAGCATCAACCGCCGACCCGCGTCAACGGAGTTCAGCACTACGGTTACCTTAGGTGTGAATGGGTGGGAAGCGCAGTTGCGCCTCGTCGAGCCGCGAGAGTATAGCAATGGGACAAATTGCGAGACAACCGGCGGAGGTCACGAGTTGCTGCGATGCACCAAGCAGCCGTCGCTGCAACGGCCGGGAACTTTGCCACAAACCGGCGGTCGTAACCCACGAGGCCTGCACATCCTCGTCGAAAGGTGTCACCGCAGGCCGCGTCAAGGAGCCCTGGGAGACCGGGGCTCCTGCTTTTGACGCCATGTCGCGCGCCGCGACCTTCCCACCGACGGGCCAATCCGCTGCAGTGCACGATCGTCTGCGCTGGGTGCCGGTGTCGAGCGTGGCGCGCGCATGCGCATCAAGCCCTCTCTCTCTTGCGCAATCGGCGACAGCAACCGTACTGATCGGTATGCGCCAACGCACAGTTTACGACGGCGGACATGGGCGACGAAAAAATGCCGTGCTGGTGCAAGGTCCCACGGCCATTGACGATGCGGACCGTCTTGTCCGATTGCTATGTTCGCCTTCACAGGTATGCGACGAGGCTTTCACTTTTGGAAGACGCCGGCTTATCGATAGTGCGCGCCACTGGCTCAACGGCCTGACCATTCCAAGAATTCGGAGCTCCCCATGAAACATCTCCTCGCACTGGCGATCCCGTGCGTCCTGGCCGTCGCCTATGTCGCGCCCGTACACGCCGAAGATACCGATGACCGCTTCCAGCTCCGCCTTGGCGCGATGAATGTCGACAACGACAACACCATCCGCGGCAACACGCTGCTGGCCGGCAACAACGTCTCGGTCAACGAGGACTTCAAGCTGGGCGGCAAGGAATGGGAGCCGCGCGTGGACGGCGTGTTCCGCATCAGCACCCGCCAGCGCCTGATCTTCGACTACTTCAAGTACGACAAGGATCGCCGCGAGACGCTGACCCAGGATCTGAGCGCCGGTGGCGTCACCGTGCCGACCGGCAGCTTCATCAAGGGCGAGCTGAAGTACCAGGTCGCCACCCTGGTGTACGACTATTCGGTGATCGATTCCCCGGAATTCAGCCTTGGCCTGCAGATCGGTGCCGAGTACGCCAAGGTGGAGGCCAATGCCTATGCCGATCTGGGCAGCGTGTTCAGTGGCGACGTGGTGGACGAAAGCGAAGACGGCGCCGCGCCGGTGGTCGGCATCCGCTTCACCGCGCGTCCGAGCGAGAACTGGCTGTTCAACGTGCAGGGCCAGTACCTCAACACCAGCTGGGGCGACTTCGGCGATTACGACGGCGACCTGAGCCGCGCCAATGCGATCGCCGAGTACCGCTTTACCAAGAACTTCGGCATCTTCGCCGGCTACGACTGGTTCAAGCTCGATGTCGACCAGCGCGGCAGCGACGGCCTGATCGGCCTGAAGCAGGAGTTCAAGGGTCCGGTGGCAGGCGTGACCCTCGCGTTCTGATCCACGCATCGCTGCACGCGTACGACGCCCCGCCTCGCGCGGGGCGTTGTCGTTGTCGTCATGTGCACGCGATCGCCGTCCGGACCGGCAGGCGGCTGCCATGACCGCACCCTGCTGCTGCCGCTCGTGCGCCTGCGATACCGCGACACATGGCCGTCGCAGGCAGCGCACGCGCTGCCCGCTTTCCCCTGTGCGCGCATCCACGCCCATCGGGCGCCCTGGTCGCCCTCGTCGCCCTCGTCGCCCCGCATGCGCGCGACCGACCTTGACGCTGAGGCGGGCATCAACACCACGGTGCAGGCCGGCTCAATCGGCTACGCGTTCGCCCCCCTTGATCACGCTGTCCACGCGCATCAACACGCCGACATCCTGCAGCGGATCGCCCTCGACCGCGATCAGGTCGGCGTAGCGGCCTGGAACGATCGCACCGACGTCACCGGCACGTCCCAGCGCGTCAGCGGCCTCCACCGTCGCCGCGCGAATGGCCTCCAGTGGTGTCATGCCCCACTCCACCATCTTGGCGAACTGGCGCGCGTTGTCGCCATGCGGATAGACGCCTGCGTCGCTGCCGAATACCAGCCTGACGCCCGCGGCATGTGCGGCCCGGAAGGTCTCGCGCTGCTTGCGCCCGATCTGCCGTTCCTTCTCCAGCGATTCGGCGAACAAGCCGTTTCGTTCGCCCTCGGCCAGGATGTAGTCGTCGTTGTAGATGTCCATCGAAAACCGCGTGCCATGTGCCTTGGCCAGCTTGAACGATTCGGCATCGGCCAGACTGGCGTGTTCGATGGTGTCGGCACCGGCACGGATCGCGTCGTTGATGCCGCCGGTACCATGCGCATGCACAGCCACCTTGAGCCCCAGCCGGTGCGCCTCATCCACCAGCGCGCGCATTTCCTCCAGGCTGTACTGCTGCGCACCCACGCTGTCGGTCTTGGACAGCACTCCGCCGGTGCCGCAGAACTTGATCACCTCCGCACCGTATTTGCGCAGCGTGCGTACCGCAGTCCGGATCGCATCCGGACCATCGGCGACGCCGGGGCCGGTGACCTTGACCGACGGCGGAAACTCGGTGGCATCGCAGTGCCCACCGGTGGCGCCGATGCCGTAGGTCGCCGGCACGATACGCGGGCCCGGCACGGTGCCGCGCTCGATCGCCTGCTTGAGCGCGACATCGTCGTAGTGAAGCGAGCCGACATTGCGCACGGTGGTGAATCCCGCGCGCAGCGTCCTGGCCGCATTGGCCACGCCGACTACGGTCCAGAAATTATCGGTGAATTCCAGGCTCTTGTAGCCGCCCAGGGTGGGATCCACGGTGAGATGCACATGCATGTCGATCAGGCCGGGCAGCAGCGTGCGCCCGCCAAGATCGATGCGCTGCGCCTGTGCCGGCACCGGATCGCCTTGCCGGCCGACGCGGGTGATGCGGCCGGCGACCACCTCGATCTGCGGCTGCTCCAGATAGCGGCCGGCCTGCACGTCGAGCAGGCGCGCAGCGGTGATGACGGTGGTCTGTGCATGCGCAGCCAATGACGCACACAGGCAGCCTGCAGCGGTGAGCAAGGCCGGCAAACGCATCTTCGACATACGGGTCGTCCCTGAGCTGCGAACGGCGTGTCCGCGTACCGATGGTGCAAGCGTGCTGCAGGCTGTGCAAGCGCCTGATCATGGATATCGGACGACGCGACCGCCTTGCGCAGCAGAGGCCCTGTCGAGCACGATCGGTGCGATATCGCTATGCACCAGACCCGATGCCAGATCCTCTGCAGCATCCGCCTGCGTTGGTCAGCCGTGCCGACCGATACGATCGGAGCGCAGCCGCCAGGCCGCGTCGCCCATGCGATTGCCTACCGCGCCGGAACATTCGGGAGCCGCACGCGCGCATGCACCTGCGTGCCCGGGTGCACGGCATGGCAACGACCACAGCAGCAACACGCAGCCAAGCGCTCAACGCCGACGCCCCGCGCAAGGCGGAGCGTCGTGGAAGGACAAGCCTGTGAGCGCCTACTTCTTCTTCGGGATGTACAGGTCGGTGATGGTGCCGTCGTAGACCTCGGCGGCCATGCCGACCGACTCGCTCAGGGTCGGATGCGCGTGGATGGTGTGGCCGATGTCCTCTGCCTCGGCACCCATCTCGATGGCCAGGCCGATCTCGGCCAGCAGGTCACCCGCATGCACGCCGACGATGGCGCCGCCGATCACGCGATGCGTGTCTTCGTCGAAGATCAGCTTGGTGAAGCCCTCGGTACGGCCGATGCCGATGGCGCGGCCGCTGGCCGCCCACGGGAACTTGGCCACACCGACCTTCAGGCCCTTGGCCTTGGCCTCGGTCTCGGTGACGCCGACCCAGGCGATTTCCGGATTGGTGTACGCCACCGACGGGATCACCCGCGCCACCCACTCCTTCTTTTCGCCGGCAGCCACTTCGGCGGCCAGCTTGCCTTCGTGGGTCGCCTTGTGTGCCAGCATCGGGTTACCGACGATGTCGCCGATGGCGAAGATGTGCGGCACGTTGGTGCGCATCTGCCGGTCCACCGGAATGAAACCGCGCTCGGTGATGGTCACGCCAGCCTTGTCGGCGCCGATCTTCTTGCCATTGGGCGCGCGCCCCACTGCGACCAGCACACGGTCATACGTGGTGGCCTGCAGGCCGGGCTTGTCGCCTTCGGCCGCGGCTTCGAAGGACACGGTGATGCCCTTCTTGTCGGCCTTGACGTCGGTGGCCTTGGTCTTGAGATGGACGTCCACGCCCTGCTTCTTCAGACGATCGGCCAGCGGTTTGACCAAGTCCTTGTCGGCGCCCGGCATCAGTTGGTCCATGAACTCGACCACGGTGACCTTGCTGCCGAGCGCGCTGTACACCGTGGCCATTTCCAGGCCGATGATGCCGCCGCCGACCACCAGCAGGGTCTTGGGAATGTCGTGCAGTTCCAGCGCGTCGGTGGAGTCCATCACGCGCTTGTCGTCCCACGGGAAGTTGGGCAGCTTCACCGCCTGCGAACCGGCCGCGATGATGCAATGCTCGAAGCGCAACAGCTGGGTCTTGCCGTCGTCGCCGACGATCTCCAGTTCGTTGGGCGAAACGAAGCTGGCCACGCCGGTGACGGTGCGCACCTTGCGCTGCTTGGCCATGCTGGCCAGGCCGCCGGTGAGCTTGCCGACCACTTTTTCCTTGTAATCGCGCAGCTTGTCCAGGGTGATCTTGGGCTGGCCGAAGTCCACGCCGAAGTCGCCGGCATGGGCCACTTCATCGATCACGGCGGCAGCGTGCAGCAAGGCCTTGGACGGGATGCAGCCGACATTGAGGCAGACTCCACCGAGGCTGGCGTAGCGCTCGATCAACACCGTGTCCAGGCCCAGGTCGGCCGCGCGGAACGCGGCGGTGTAGCCACCGGGGCCGGCGCCGAGCACCACCATCTTGCACTCGATATCGGCCGCCTTGCCGCTGGCCAGCGCCGGCTTGGGCGCGGCCGGTTCGGCCGGAGCGCGATGCGACGGCGTCACCGGCGGCTTGCTGCCGGGCGCTGCAGCCGCTGGTGCCGTGGCCGGCTTGGTGTCGGCCTTGGCCGGCGCGGCGGCCTCGCCTTCGGTTTCCAGCAGCAGCACCACCGCCCCTTCGGACAGGCTGTCGCCGACCTTGACCTTGAGCTCCTTGACCACGCCGGCAGCCGAAGACGGCACCTCCAGCGTGGCCTTGTCCGACTCCAGCGTCACCAGGCCCTGGTCCTTGGCCACGCTATCGCCGACAGCGACCAGCACTTCGATGACGGGGACATCGCTGTAATCGCCGATGTCGGGAACCTTGATTTCAATGACCGCCATTTGCTTCTCCTGTGGCTCAACCGGCCGTGCCGGCAAGCGTCTGCTGGAGTTCATCCAGCGACGATTCGATTTGGGTCCAGCGCTTGTCGCGCTTCTTTTCCTTGCCGTCGCTGGCTTCGATCAGCAGCGCGGCCTGCTGCAGCAGCAGTTCGCCCGCGCCGCAGCTCGGACGCGCGCCGCTGTAGCGCACGCCTGCGACCTGGAACGACAGCACCTCGCCCTCGATCACCGGCGCGGTGCGCCCGGCCGGCGCCAGTTGGCTTAGGGCGTCGGTCCAGTTGCTGACCAGGCGCTTGGCCAGAGCGGCCGGAATCGGGATCTCGACCGTTTCCGGCGTCTGCTCGGTGCGGAACTGCACGCTGCCACGGTCGGCCTGGCTGACCCAGCTGTAGACGCGCTCGTCGGCGCGGCTATGCCGCAGGGTCCAGTCGGCGCCCTCCTTGCCCGGCACCAGCGACACGCCGCTTTCCACGCCGCGCACCGGCAGCGTCAGCAGCGACAGCGCCGGTTTACTGCCACCGTCGAGCAGTGTGGTGACGGCGGCGCCGTAATTGCCCACTGCCGGCGGCCAGCCACGCCCGAGCGCGCTATCGCACTCGCGTGCGGCCACACCGGTCCACGGCAGCACGCCGAGCACGGCGATCGTCAGCAGCGCAGGCTTCACAGCAGGATGCGTCGCATGTCGGCCAGCACCTGCCCCAGGTAGGTGGTGAAGCGCGCGGCGAGTGCGCCATCGACCACGCGATGGTCATAGCTCAGCGACAACGGCAACAGCAGCTTGGGAGCGAATTCCTTGCCGTTCCACACCGGCTGGATCGCCGACTTGGACACGCCCAGGATCGCCACCTCCGGCGCATTGACGATCGGCGTGAACGCTGTGCCGCCGATGCCGCCCAGCGAACTGATCGAGAAGCAGCCGCCGCTCATGTCGGCCGGGCCCAGCTTGCCATCGCGGGCCTTCTTGGCCAGCTCGCCGCTTTCCTGGGCGATCTGGATCACGCCCTTCTTGTCGACGTCGCGGATCACCGGCACGACCAGGCCATTGGGCGTATCGGCCGCAAAGCCGATGTGGACGTACTTCTTCAGGGTGAGGTTCTCGCCAGCCGCATCCAGGGAGGCGTTGAACTCGGGGAATTTCTTCAGCGCCGCGGCACTGGCCTTGATCAGGAAGGCGAGCATGGTGAGCTTGATGCCGGCCTTCTCGTTCTCCTTGTTCAGCGCCACACGCAGCGCTTCCAGGTCGGTGATGTCGGCCTGGTCGAACTGGGTGACGTGCGGGATCATCGCCCAGTTGCGTGCCAGGTTGGCGCCGGAGATCTTCTTGATGCGCGACAGCGGCTGGGTCTCGGTCTCACCGAACTTGCTGAAGTCCACCTTCGGCCAGGCCAGCAGATTCAGGCCATTGCCACCGCCGGCCGGAGCGCCGCCTGCAGCGGCAGGCGCGCCGCCGCTGAGCGCCGCCTTGACGTAGCGCTGCACGTCCTCGCGGGTGATGCGGCCGCCCTTTTCGCTGCCCTTGAGCTGGTTCAGGTCCACGCCCAGTTCGCGTGCGAACACGCGCACCACCGGGCTGGCGTAAGGCACCTTGGACGGCAGCACGCTGTCGGCATCGAAGGTCACCGGCGGGCTGCTCGGGTTGCCGGCCGAGGGCTGTCCACTCTGCGCTGCCTGTGCACCTGCACCGGAACGAGCGCCCTGCACCTGCGCGATTTCGCGCTGGGCCAGCTTGTCCGGCTCGGCGGGCACGGCGACCGGCTCCACCTTGCCGGCGGTTTCGGCGGTGTCGGTAGCGGGCTTGGCCGGGGACTGCGCAGCACCGGCGCCGGCATCGCTGGCAGCGATGATCGCCACCACATTGCCCTGCGAGAGCGTGTCGCCGACCTTGACCTTGAGTTCCTTGACCACGCCGGCGGCCGACGACGGCACTTCCATCGTGGCCTTGTCCGATTCCAGCGTGACCAGGCTCTGGTCCTTGGCGACGGTATCGCCCACGGCCACCAGCACCTCGATCACCGGGATGTCGGTGTAATCGCCGATATCCGGCACACGCGCCTCGACCAGCCCACCCTCCGCTGCAGCAGGCTTGGCAGCAGCCGGTTCGGCCTTGGCAGCCGGTGCCGGAGCGGCAGCGGGCGCGGCCTTGGCAGGCGCAGCGGCGGCAGCCGGCTTGGCGGACGGCTCGGCGCCGGCATCGGCCACTTCGATCAATGCCACCAGTGCGCCCTGCGAGAGCGCGTCGCCGACCTTGACCTTGATCTCCTTGACCACGCCGGACACCGACGACGGCACTTCCATGGTGGCCTTGTCCGATTCCAGCGTGACCAGGCTCTGGTCCTTGCTGACCGTATCGCCGACGGACACCAGCACCTCGAT